>JARGPL010000008.1 GCA_029210175.1 Minwuia sp.
CCGTCGAGAGGTTCTTCAGCAAAATCAAACACTACCGTGCCATCGCAACCAGATACGAAAAGCACCCGGAAAATTACCTCGCCCTCATAAAGCTCGCTTCAATACGCATCTGCTTGAAGGCTTATGAGTCGGTGACCTAGACAGACGCCATGCACCCGAAGATGGCAACAGGGATTGGACAAGATGGACAGCACGATACGCACGCTTGCAAAGACACTGACCTGGCAGACTTCTGGCCTGATCGTGATGATGGCAATCACTTACGCAGTTACGGGTTCGCTGATGGATGGCGGCATCGTGGCGGCGATCAGCGCGGCGACCGGAGCCTGCGCCTACGTCGCTCATGAACGGCTCTGGTCACGGGTCAACTGGGGTCGTGTCGTGGAAGGCTCCCGCTGACGGCCAGATGCACGGTGCAGCTTGCGCCCGGCTGCCTATTCGGCGGCGGCGACGGCATTGGTGGGCGAGGTCAGCCACCAGGTCTGCATGCGCCCCTTGCCCTTGACCTCGATCTCGCCACGGGCTTCGAAGGTGTAATTGTCACCCAGCGCATCAACCACATCATGCGTGACCTGGATGCGACCGCATTCGCCTGTGGTTTCCATCCGCGACGCCGTGTTCACCGGGTCACCCCAGAGATCATAGAGAAAACGGCTGTCACCAACGACTCCGGCAATCAATGGTCCGCTTGAAATACCAATGCGGATACCCAGCGCTGCGCCATCCGGACGTTTCATGCCTTCGACCGCGCGCACCATGTCACAGGCAAGGGCTGCGATGTCGCGAACGCCGGATTTCGCACCCGGCGGTGCGCCGGCGGCGACCATATAGGCATCACCGATCGTCTTGATCTTCTCGACGCCATGCTTCAGCACCAGTTCGTCAAACTTCTCGAACACATCGGAGAGCAAGGTCAACGTCTCTTCCGGCTCACAGGACGCCGCCAGCGTCGTGAAGTCCTGCAGGTCGGCGAACAGCACCGCCACATCCGGTAACCGCTCGGTATTGTGGACGTTACCCTCCCGCAGGCGCTGCGCGACAGTTGCAGGCAGGATCCGGTCCAGCAGTTCGCGCACCTTGTTGCGTTCCTGATCGATGATGACGGATCGCGCAAAGGCGCGGCGGCGCATCAGTTCCAGGCGACGCAGGGCAAAGAAGCCCACGATATTGGCCGAGATGATCAACATGATGCTGGTGACAGCCGCGCCACTACCCGTACCGCCGAAGGCCGCGAACGAAGTGATGACCAGAAAGCAGGCCGTGCAGGCCAGGGCCGTCGTCACGGCCTGGATATAGAACAGGGGGAACAGCGCATACACGATGAAGACCATCAGGATGAACCCGGTATCGACCGGGCGCTCCATTCCCGAATACACATTGGTCAGCGCCTGAAAGACCGTATAGCCAACAGCGCCGACGAAGATCAGGGCCGGCCATCGGGTCCGCCAGAAATCCACGAAACTCAGCGCCAGCAGCAGCACGAACAATCCGTTCACACCCAATCCCCGGATCAACGCGATGGAGCCGCTGTGCTCAGGCAGGGTGAAGTAATCCTGAGGCGCAATTATGGTGTTCAGGACGATGCCGATGATGAATGCGGTCCGCACCTGGCGCAGGTTGCCGTCGCGCATCGCCGCCTTGTAATTCCGCTCCCACGTCAGGTCCTTGAAGTTCAGGGAAACGGTTTCCAGGGGCGGCAGGTCATCGGACTGATTTTCGCCACCAAGCTTTTCATGCAGGGATTTCATGGCCGCAGGATAACTCACCAGCAGTCCGCTGCCAGCCGCAATCCGTCACCAAATGTGCCCACCCGGGGAAACCGTGGCGGAAACCTCAACAGACAGCCCTCCGGAGCCCTGCAATTGCTGCAATGCAGCATAGCCGCGGCGGCCATTACATCCGCCTGAGCGCAACCTATATTGCAATGCAGCATACGGCGTCATCACGATGATCCCACCGGTGCTTACCCTGAAAACGGAGTGTCCGATGTCTCCCCGGAATGTGCATGGCGAAATGCCTGCGCGCAAACTCGATTCTGCCGAAATCCAGAACCTGATCATGGAAGCCCGCGCCGCGCGCTCGAAGATGATCTCCCACCTGCTGATCAGCGGGTATCACGATGCACGTGACTGGTTCGGCAACCTCATCAACGGTGGCCGTCACCCAAGCGGCGCCTGATCACCCCCCAGACGCTTTTACCCGAGGCATGGCGGCTCACCCGACCGACCACCCATCAGGTGTTTCCTGCCGGGCGGACGCCATGCCAAGGGACCCTTACCGCTTGAATCGCGGGTCTTGATTCGAAAAACATCCTTTTTCATTTGCATATCGTTCGCTTTCTGTTTCGAAACAGGATTCAAATATCAGCCGCGTCGGTTGCAGGTCGCGCCTGGATCTGCGGGCAGATCCAGATCATCATTCCACGCACCCTCAATCGCGAATTCAGCCAACAGCGTGGTCGAATCTTCGAACGATCTTGATTCGTTTTGCATTCTGCTTTGACTGATGTTTGCGCCCTGTTTGTTCCGAAATACGATTCAAACTTGCCCGTGCGCGAGATCCAGGGCTGGCGCGCTCCACCACCCGCCATCACAAACGACATCGTCCGGACCGGGCGTTGCCAACGAAACGGTCAGCACGTGTCGATCGCCCCGACCGAGCGGGTCAGCGATTTGAAACCAACATGAAAACAGGAAAACTGGTGGACACAGACGAAGTGTTCTTGAACTCACCAACAGGCCGCGACCGCGGCCCGGCGACCGTTCGCTGCCCCGTCGGAGCGAGTGAGCGCAGCGAACTGAGCGTGAGACAGAAAATGGTGGAGCCGAGGGGAATCGAACCCCTGACCTTCGCATTGCGAACGCGACGCTCTCCCATCTGAGCTACGGCCCCACACAGCGCCCGACCACAGGCCGGAAGCCGCGCTTTCTTAGGTGTCGGAGTGGGGCCAAGTCAAGCGGGAAAGCCGGTTTCAGCACCACCCCCCTTGCCCTCCTGACAGGCTGGTTGCAGAATCACAATCAACATCATATTTTTAATGACTCTTTTTCCTGGACAAGCACCATGGTCAATCAACGTCTCGATCTTCTGACCGACTATCCGTTTCAGCGGTTGCGCGATCTGCTGGGTGACGCGCCCGCGGGCGGGCCTGCCGGTGCCGCGCCGATCAGCATGGCGCTGGGGGAACCGCAATACGGCCCGCCGCCGATCCTGATGGAGGCCCTGACCCGCGCCGCAACGGAATTCGGGCGGTATCCGCCGGCCAAGGGTACGGACGGCCTGCGGTGCGCCATTTCGGACTGGCTGGGCCGCCGCTATGGCCTGACCGGTACAAAGGCGGTCAACCCCGATACAGAGGTCATTCCACTGAATGGCACCCGTGAAGGCTTGTTCGGCCTCGCCACGGTCACTGTTCCGGCGGTGCGTGCCGCGACCCGCGCCCTCGTCCTCACGCCAAACCCGTTCTATCAGTGTTATCTGGGTGCGGCGACGATGGCGGGTGCGGAAATCCACCTGATGCCGACCACACGGGAAAGCGGGTTCCTGCCGGATCTGGATGCGCTGGAAGGTGAGACGCTGGATCAGGCCGCCCTGATGTACCTCTGCTCCCCCGGCAACCCGCAGGGGGCGATCGCCGACCAGGCTTATCTGGCCCGGGCGATCAGCCTGTCGCGCAAGCATGGCTTCGTGCTGGCGCTGGATGAATGCTACGCGGAGATCTATGACGACGCGCCGCCACCGGGCGGGCTGGAGATCGCCGCTGCATCGGAAGAGCGGTTTCGCAACATCGTGGTCTTCCATTCCCTGTCGAAGCGGTCGAGCGCGCCGGGCCTGCGTTCCGGCTTCATGGCCGGTGACCCTGAACTGGTTCGCCGTTTCGGCAAGCTGCGTGAATTCGGCGGTGCCCCCCTGCCCGGCCCGATCATGGCCGCGTCGGAGGCGCTGTGGCGCGACGACGCCCATGTGGAACAGACCCGGGCACACTATCGGGCCTTGTTCGACCTGGCGGATGAGACCTTCGGCAACCGCCCTGGCTATTTCCGCCCGGCTGGTGGCTTCTTTCTATGGCTGGAAGTCGGCGACGGGGCCGCATTCGCCCACCGCGCCTGGACCGAGGCCGGGGTCCGGGTTCTGCCCGGTGGATATCTGGCCCGTGAACAAGCGGACGGCAGCAACCCGGGAGACGCCTACGTACGGCTCGCCCTGGTGCAGGACCGCGCCGCAACGGCGGAGGCGCTGCAGCGTCTCGCCGCCCTGATGGACAGTTGAGGACAGCGACATGGCAGGAACCGCCCGCGCCCGTATGAGCTTCGCCCCGCCGGAACTGAAACGTTTCCTGCGTCGTCGGCTGCAGGAAGCTGGTGGCCTGCTGGTCATCGCGCTGTTCGCGCTCGCGCTGCTGGCGGTTGCCAGCCACAACCCGGCAGACCCGAGCTGGAACAACGCCACGCCTGACCAGACAACCAACCTGATCGGCCTGCCCGGCGCGATCCTGGCCGATCTGGCCTTGCAGATGCTCGGCCCGATATCGTTGCTCTTGCTGTTCGTGCCCCTGTGCCATGGCGTCCGCACGATGGCGCATCATCGCGCATCACGGCTGCGGTTGCGGGCGCTGGCCTGGGTGTCTGGTGGCCTGATCGCGGCAGGCGGCTTTGCGCTGGCCGCGACTGACCTCGGCCTGGGTGCCGTGTCGGCGGGTGGACTGATTGGTGTCTGGCTGGCTGATCTGGTGCGACTGACCCCGCAACTGCCACCGGTTGCCATCCGTGGCATTGCCTTCGCCCTGGCAGTGCTCGGGCTGGGCCTGATCATTCACGCCTCTGCCGTACCGGCTGGCTGGTTCGGCGCGCCCTTCGCCTGGCTGTTCCGACGCGGAAAAACCGAAACCGGTGCCACAGCGAAGACTGCAAGGCGCTCCCGCTTCGCCATGCCGCGTGTTCGGTTGCCACAGATTGCCCTGCCGAAGCTCAGGCTGCCGCGCCTGCCGCGGCGTGCCGATGATGACAGCGGCACGGACACACGCATCGAGCCGGAGGTCACCGCGAGGGAGCCCAGGCCTGCGGCAAAGGCCCGGCCAGCCAAACCGAAGCAGACAAAGCCGAAGCCGAAGGACCGAAAGGTCGAACCCGAACTGGATCTGGAGCCGGAGCCCGATCTGGACGACACGGGTGACCTGCTGCCGCCGCTGTCGCTGCTCTATGAACCAACCGCCGCCGACTATCCCGAACGTGCAGAGGACGCCGAATTGCAGGAGAACGCGCGCCTGCTGGAAAGCGTGCTGGACGATTTCGGCGTGAAGGGGGAAATCACCGACGTGCGCGCCGGGCCGGTCGTCACGCTCTATGAGCTGAAACCGGCCCCGGGCACGAAGTCTTCCCGCGTCATCGGTCTGGCCGACGATATCGCCCGATCCATGAGTGCGGTTTCGGCCCGCGTGGCCGTGGTGCCCGGACGTGATGCCCTGGGCATCGAACTGCCGAATTCAAAGCGGGAGGTTGTCTACTTCCGCGAGATGCTGACGGATGACCGGTTCCAGACAGGCCCCGGCACGCTGACCATGGCGCTGGGCAAGGACATTGGCGGTTCCGCCGTCTATGCCGACCTGGCGAAGATGCCCCATCTGCTGATCGCGGGCACCACCGGCTCCGGCAAGTCCGTCGCCGTGAACACCATGATCCTGTCCCTGCTCTATCGCCTGCGTCCCGAACAGTGCCGGATGATCATGATCGATCCGAAGATGCTGGAACTGTCGGTCTATGAAGGCATTCCGCATCTGCTGACCCCGGTCGTGACCGACCCGAAGAAAGCCGTTGTTGCCCTGAAGTGGGCGGTGAAGGAAATGGAACAGCGCTATCGCCGCATGTCGGAACTGAACGTGCGCAACATCGCCGCCTTCAACGAACGGCTGAATGCCGCCAATGCGGCGGGTGAAAGCCTGACCAAGCGGGTGCAGACCGGCTTCGACCCGGAAAGCAGCGAGGCGGTGTTCGAGGACGTGGAACTGGATTCCTCCCCCATGCCGCAGATCGTCATCGTCGTGGACGAGATGGCGGACCTGATGCTGGTCGCAGGCAAGGACATCGAAGGCGCGATCCAGCGCCTGGCGCAGATGGCGCGTGCCGCCGGCATCCACCTGATCATGGCCACCCAGCGCCCGTCCGTGGACGTCATCACCGGCACCATCAAGGCCAATTTCCCCACCCGGATCAGCTTCTCCGTCACGTCGAAGATCGACAGCCGGACCATCCTGGGCGAACAGGGTGCCGAACAACTGCTGGGTCAGGGTGACATGCTGTATCAGCCGAACGGCACCAAGCTGCTGCGCGTGCATGGACCTTTCGTGTCCGACGGGGATGTGGAGCGCATCGCCAAGTGGATTTCCAAGACCGGCCGCCCGGAGTATCTGGAAGAAGTCACCCGCGACGACAGCGAGGAAGAAGGCTTCACGGCCAGCGGCGGGTCGGTGGACGAGCCAATGTTCGACGAAGCCGTGGATATCGTCGCCCGCGCCGGCAAGGCCTCCACCAGCTACATCCAGCGTCAGCTGAAGATCGGCTACAACCGCGCCGCCGGCATCATCGACGAGATGGAAGCCCAGGGCATGGTCTCCGCCCCCGACCACAAGGGCAAACGCGAAGTCCTGCTGCGCAACCCCGACGAGGAATGAGAGAAGGCTTTCCTCAACCGCAAGAGCGATGCATCATTCCGGTTACGTAGTTCGAGGCTGCACACGGATTTGCGTTGATGGCAGAGCAACCGGCGGAACTGATCGACCAGGACATTACGTCGATTACGCAGGCGCGCTTCCAGTCCGCGATGCAGTGGCAGGAGCTGTCTGCGGAAGAACGACGCAGGCGCAGGGAGATGCGCCGACAGAGCTGGCTTCCGCCGGGCTTGCTGTCCCCGGAATGGGTTTTGTCGACGGCAATGCGCTATGGAGTCGGATCGCCGGACTCCAGCGAACTGTACATCGTTCCGCGAGGGTACGAGTTCGACGGTGCCAGCGTGCCCTGGCCGCTGACCGCCATCGTTCCCAAGACCCACTCCACCTATATCGGTGCCGCTGCACTGCATGACTTTCTCTACGAGAAGGCCTGGGAGAGTGTGCCGAGGGAAAGGGCGGACAGCATCTTCCGCGAGGCAATGCTGGTGCTTGGACTGAACTGGATCTGGGCCGGGCTGATGTGGCGCGCGGTGCGTGCCGGCGGCTGGCGTGTCTGGTATCGACGCTCCGGTGTCGGCTTCGCCGGATGGTTCATGCGACTGCCGATCGCGATCCGCATCCTGCCCGAACTGCTCGCCGTCATTGTCAGCGGACTGCTCGGGGCGTTGCTTGTCGATCTGCCCCGGTTGGCAAGCTATCGCCAGCAAGCCCTGGACATCGCGGACCGCGACAGGCAACGCGACAGCTCGGAACGTCCCGGATAGCCGCAGGCCAAGCCTCAACCCGACAGCTTCGCCATGATTTCGTCGTCGATCTCGAAGTTGGCGAAGACGCGCTGCACGTCGTCGTTGTCATCCAGGACGTCGATCAGTTTCAGCAGGGTGGCGGCCTTGTCCTCATCCAGCGCGGTGGTCGTTGTCGGGCGCCAGTCGAAGGCGGCACGTCCGGCCTCGCCGAAGCGGGCTTCGAGTGCGTCGCGCACCGTGTTGAAGCTTTCGATGGTGCAGATGACCTCATGCCCCTCATCGCTGCTGACACAATCGTCCGCGCCAGCTTCCACCGCAGCCTCGAACATGTCATCGGCGGATGCGGTATCTGCGGGATATTCGACAACACCGGCACGGTCGAACATGAAGGACACCGAGTTCGTTTCGCCCAGCGCACCGCCGTTCTTGGAGAAGGCAGAGCGGACTTCTGAGGCCGTGCGGTTGCGGTTGTCGGTCAGCGCCTCGACGATGACGGCCACGCCGCCCGGGCCATAGCCCTCGTAGCGGATTGCCTCGAACGCATCAGCGGCACCATCACCCGTCGCGCGCTTGATCGCCCGGTTGATGTTGTCATTGGGCATGTTTTCCTTGCGGCCCGCGATGATCGCGGCGCGCAGGCGCGGGTTGGCGGCCGGATCGTCACCGCCCTCCTTCACCGACACCGTGATTTCGCGTGCCAGCTTGGTGAACAGCTTGGCGCGCTTCGCATCCTGCGCGCCCTTGCGGTACATGATGTTCTTGAATTGTGAATGACCTGCCATGGGACCCAGGCTCCGAACTTCGCAAGAATGAATGGTTGGCGCGCAGTCATCGGCGCACGCGGGAAACTCTTAGCAGAAAACCGGGCACATGGGTCAACCGTCGCCGAAGGAACCGGGGATCAGCCGCTCCAGCGTTTCCAGGTCATCAGCCTCATTGGCTGGCTTGTCCCAGCGTATCCGCGCGATACGTGGAAACCGCATGGCAACCCCCGACTTGTGGCGACGGGACCGATTGATACCGTCAAACGCCACTTCCAGCACCAGCGTCTGGTTGACCGCCCTGACCGGGCCATAGCGCTCGACCGTGTTGGTCCGCACGAAGCGGTCCAGTTCCTTCAGTTCCGCATCCGTGAAACCGAAGTATGCCTTGCCCACCGGCACAAGCTCCCCATCCCGCCAGGCACCGAAGGTGAAGTCGGAATAGAGTGAGGAGCGTTTGCCGTGGCCGCGCTGCGCATACATCATCACGCAGTCCACCCGATGCGGATCCCGTTTCCACTTGAACCACAGGCCCCTTGGTCGCCCGGCGTGATAGGTGCTGTCGCCGCGTTTCAGCATCAGCCCCTCGATCGCCGGATGCGGCGGATCCATCCGCGCCTGCTGCATCTCTTCCCAGCCGGACAGGGGCACGCGCGGCGAGAGGTCAATGCGCGGTGACGGGTGGCGAGCCGCCCAGTTTTCCAGCACCTGCCGCCGGTCATCGAAGGCCAGGTCACGGCAATCCCGGTCGCCGTCGATCAGAATGTCGTAGAGCCGTAGCCCGACCGGCTGTTCCGTCTGCAGCTTCGCCGTCACCGTCTTGCGGTTCAGGCGTTGCTGCAGGTCGTTGAATGTCCCGATGCCGTCCGGGCGCATCACCAGCAACTCGCCATCCAGCACGGCATCACCTGTCAGGTCCGACAGCAGATCCGGGAAGGCCCGGGAAATGTCGTCACCCGTGCGGGAAAACAGGCGCGCCTGCCCGCACCGCAGGACCAGTTGCACCCGAATGCCGTCCCACTTCCATTCCGCCCGATAGTCGCTCAGGTCCAGCCGTTCCTGATCACTCACCTCCAGCGGGTGTGCCAGCATCAGGGGCCGGAACGTCAGCGCATCGGTCAGGGACGGTTTCTCCGCCCGTCCCTCCAGCCAGTCGAACAGGGGAGCATAAGGGGCCTCGACCGCGTGCCAGACTTCCTCCACCTCAGCCAGACCGACATCGCCGAGCCGCGTCAGGGCGGTGCGCGCCAGACGGCCGGACACGCCAACACGCAGCCCTCCGGTGATCAGCTTCAGCAGCGCCCAGCGCCCGGTCGCATCCAGCCGGTCCAGCCATGCCGCAACCAGATCAGGAACCTCCACCCGTCTGGCGGATTCCATGGCGTGAATGATCTCGGAAAGCCGGGGGGTGGCGTTGACCCGAAACTCGGCCGGCCAGAGCAGCGCCACCGTCTCCGCCAGATCACCGACATAATCGTAGGACATGCGGAACAGGTCGGGGTCTGCCCGCGTGGCTGCCAGTTCGCGGATCATGGCCGGCTTGGCGGTGCGCAGGCTGAGGTCCCCGGCGAGTGCCGCCAGCGCATAACCGCGATCCGGGTCCGGTGCCGCCTGAAGATAGGCCGCGATCAGGTCCAGGCGCACATTGCGCCCCGGCGCGGTCGACAGGCGGTCCAGCAGTTCGCCAAAGGCCTGCATCAGTCGTCCGCTCCAGCCACCTCTGGCGCAGCTGCAACCTCGGCATCCTGATCATCCTCATCCTCGCGACCCACGAGACTGAGCGCACGCGCTTCCAGCCCGAGCGATTGCGCGTAGTGGACCAGCGCATCCTCCCGCCCGTGCGTCACCCAGATCTCGCCAGCCTGCACATCACGGATCGTGGCCGTCAGTTCGTCCCAGTCGGCGTGGTCGGAGATGATCAACGGCAGTTCCGCGCCGCGCTGCCGCGCCCGCGCCCTGACCCGCATCCAGCCCGAAGCCACAGCCGTCACGGGGCTCGGCATGCGCTGCGACCAGCGGTCCGCGAGGGAGCTTGGCGGGCACATGATGATACGACCGGTCAGAGCCTGCTTCGGCAGACCTGCCACGGGTGCCAGGTCGCCCAGATCAACGCCCAGTCGCTGATACAGGCTGCAGAGCTTCTGCAAGGCACCGTGCAGGTAGATCGTGTCGCTGTATCCGGCTTCGCGCAGCAGGGCGATGACCCGTTGCGCCTTGCCCAACGCATAGACACCGACCAGATGACAGCGATCGGGAGTTGCCGCGACAGACGCCAGCAGCCGCGCGACTTCGTCGGCAGCGACCGGATGACGGAACACAGGCAGGCCGAATGTCGCCTCCGTAATGAAGATGTCGCAGGTCACCACCTCGAACGGGGCGCAGGTCGGGTCACGGCTGCGCTTGTAGTCCCCGGATACCACGATCCGCTGCCCCTGATGTTCCAGCACAACCTGCGCGCTGCCCAGCACGTGCCCCGCAGAAACAAGGCGGATCGACACATCGTTCATGTGCGTGACCTCACCGTACTTCACGCGCTGAAAGCTGCGCCCGGCGGCACTGCCGTACCGCGCCTCCGCTATCGCGACTGTTTCATGGGTGGCAAGGACATGATTGTTCCCCGGTCGCGCATGATCGGCATGGCCATGGGTGATCACCGCCCGATCCGCAGCACGTGACGGATCGATGTAGAAATCACCCGGGATGCAATAGAGACCGCCCGGTCGTGGTTCCAGCCAGCTTGTCCGTTCGGTTATTGCCATAAGTTGCGGTTTCCCATGATGCAGGCTGTCTACGTGCCGGAACATGGTGGCGGATCAGCGGACCATTTGCGCCAGCCACCATGCTGTTCCATGCTGATCGACCCTACCCCCTAACGCACAGGAGGCTCCACCCTTGGCCATTGGTGCATTCGACCATCCCCTGCTGGCTGGCCTGCTCGGCGACCCCGAGGTTGCGACCTGGTTCACCGTGGATGCCGAACTGGCGGCCATGCTGGACTTCGAGCGCGCGCTGGCCCGCGCGGAGGCGAAATGCGGCATCATCCCGGATGTCGCAGCAAGGTCGATCCTGGCCACGCTCGACGGCTTCGTGCCTGACGTCACCGCACTGTCAGCGGCGTCGGCAAGGGACGGGTTGATCGTGCCGGCGCTGGTCCGTCAGATGCGTGCCGCCGTACCTGATCCGCACAAGCAGCATGTGCATTTCGCCAGCACCTCGCAGGATGTCATCGATACGGCGCTGGTACTGCGCCTTGCCCCCTGTCTCGACATCTTCGCGGTGCGCCTGGGCGCGGTGTGCCGGCAGGTGGAGGCTCTTGTCGAAGCCGCTGGCGATCGCCCGCTGATAGGCCGTACCCGCATGCAACGCGCGGTGCCCGTGCGCTATGCGGATCGTCTGACCAACTGGCTGATCCCACTGCAGGAACTGGGTGCCGATCTGGCCCGCGTCCGAGGGGCGTCGATCCGGCTGCAGTGTGGCGGCGCGGCTGGGACTCTCGACAAGCTGGGCAATGACGGACCAGCGGTGGCACGCGCACTGGGCGCGGAACTCGACCTGCCGGTGCCGGAACACCACTGGCAGACCAACCGTCACGGACTGGCAGGCTTGGCGCACTGGTGCGCGGGGGTGACCGGCGCCCTCGGCAAGATCGGGCAGGACATCGCGCTGATGACCCAGAACGAACTGGCGGAGTTGCAGGTAACCAGCGGCGGTGGATCGTCGGCCATGCCGCACAAGGTCAACCCCGTTGCCGCGGAAGTGCTGGTCGCGCTGGCCCGTTTCACCGCCACTCAGTCTGCGGGGATGCAGCATGTGCTGGTGCACGAGCAGGAACGGTCGGGCGCCGCATGGACACAGGAATGGCTGCTGCTGCCCCAGGTCATCGCCGCGACCGGAACCGCCCTGATTCGGGCGCGTGGATTGCTGGACAGCGTCGAATTACCGACGGATACACCCGGATAAGTCGATGAACATTTCCACAGATCGCTGATTTGGGTTGTGGCCGGGCTGAATTGCATTCTTAATTCACGGCGCAACACCAGATCCGGTCCGGGGGGACAGATGAACGGGTTCAATGCGAAAGGCAGTGGCGTCGGACAGGATTCGGCAGCAGTGGCCAAACGCTCAGTCAGTCTGGATGGCAACGCGATCCGCAAGATCCTGGCAGATCAGCAGATCGATCCCTACGTGATCTACGACACCGCCAGATGCAGCTTTGCCGACCGGTTGTTTCAACCTGTCGTGCATGAGGACGTGGACGACATACGTCTCTGGCTGCTGGATCGCTGGCCGGACCCGCCACGGTTCACCAGCGAAGTCTTTGACTGCGATGACTTCGCGATCATGTTCAAGAGCTTCGCGACATTGTTCACCTATTACCGTCAGGCGCGTCTGCCACTTGCCATCGGTATTGCCTGGGGCGTGTTTCCACAGATCAATCCCGACCTGCATGCGCTGAACTTCGCGATCACGCCCAACAACAAGGCCGTCTGGTTCGAACCACAGGACCTGCTGCAGCCGGGGGCCAGATGGCGCACGGGCATCATCCCGACCCGGATTGACCGCATCGTCTGCTGAATGGCAACCGGTCGGCGTCACACCACCAGCAGCCTTGGAATGCGCCAGCCAGACTTGTGATGGTTTCCCCCCTGTGGTTCGCTTGGATGTCAAAGGGGGGGACCGGACAAGATGGCCGCAAGAGCAAAATCCATGATCGTTGCCGCACAACCCGAAGCGGCGGAGGCTGGCGCAAGCATTCTCGCCCGCGGCGGCAATGCCATTGACGCGGCCATGGCTGCCGCGCTGGTACAGGGTGTCGTCGATCCGCAGATGTGCGGCGTAGCCGGTTTCGGATCATGTCAGGTCTACATGCCAGACCGTGATGTGCTGACCTTCATCGACTTTCACGGCAAGACACCCAAGAGCGCTACGCCGAACATGTGGGAAGACATCATCATCGGCGAGACACGCGACGGGTTCGGGTTCGTGCTGGATGGCTTCGTCAACGACCTCGGCTACCAGGCGGTCACCACGCCAGGCAGCCTGAAGGCCTATCATGAAGCGGTCAGCACCTATGGCACCATGGACTGGGCCGATATCTGCGCCCCCGCCATCGCACAGGCCGAAGAGGGTTTCGTCGTGCGTCCGCACGTGCAGTTCTGGTGGGATTCCGGCAGCAGCTATGGCCGCGCCGATGTCACAGACCGTTTGAGGTTCTCTGCCACCGGTCGCGAGGCCTATTTCAGGGGTGATGGCAGCACGAAACGGGTCGGGGACCGGGTCAACAACCCTGACCTGGCCAGGACCCTCGCACTGATCGCGAAACATGGACCGGACGTCTTCTACAAGGGCGAGATCGCGGAACGGATTGCTGAGGATTTTGCAGCGCACGGCGGGCTGCTGACCTATGAGGACATGTCCGAGTACGCGACCACCAGCAACGCACCGATCCCCATCGACTATCGCGACTGGCACCTGACGACCAACCAGCCGCCCGGTGGCGGCATCATGCTGGCCGAGATGATGAACATCCTGGAGAACTTTGACCTGGCCGACATCGGCCACAACACGGTCGAATACATCCGCGTCGTGGCGGAGGCAATGAAGGTGGCGACCGCAGACAAGGATGCTCACGTCGGCGATCCGGCATTCTATGACGTGCCGATCGGACGTCTGACGTCGAAGGCGCACGCTGCGGAGGCTGCGGCACGTATCAAGGCCGGTGAAAAACATCACGTCGACCGGATCGGCATGGAGGAATCGAAGCAGACGACCCATGTGGCCGTGATCGATTCGGATGGCAATGCGGTCACCATGACCCACTCCCTCGGCATGCCGTCAGGGGTGATTACCGATGGCCTCGGCTTCATGTACAACGGCTGCATGGCCGTGTTCGACCCCCGTCCGGGACGGGCCGGATCCATTGCGCCAGGCAAGGCCCGATTCAGTTCGGTTTGCCCGACGTTCGGGTTCCAGGATGGCAAGCTGCGACTGGCCATCGGTGCCCCCGGCGGGACGCAGATCGCAATGGGTGTGTTGCAGGCCACCCTGAACGTCATCGACCATGGCATGACAATGACGGAGGCCGTGTCTGCCCCCCGTTTCTCGGCCACATCCGACATCATAGACGTGACCAATCGCATTCAGCGTTCGACCCAACGTGCGCTGGAAAGCGACGGGTATGAGGTTGCGCGCAACCCGCTGACATTCGACATCGCGGCGGTGCACGGCATCAGGGTAACCGATGCCGGAACGTTCGACGGCGCTGCCGACCCCGGGCATGACGGCGTTGCCATCGGTGTCTGACACCCTTGTGCCGACGTATGACAAAGGGATTCGTTGTCGGAGCGCAAAAAAATTGCCGACGTCTTCGTGAATCTGGTTCCCATGGCACTAGAAATGGTTATCTGTGCTACACAGACGCCACATGAATTCAGCGAATCACGATCCTTTGCTGAATTGAATGTCTGAAAGACATGGACCGTTAACCGAATATTAACTTTGCTGGCGTAGCCTGGCGTGCCAGCTTCAGAAAGGCCTTCAAGTGTTTGATCGCAGCCATCTCGGGGCCGAACACCTTTCGCTGCTGGACTATTGGCAGGGTCTGGGCGGCACGAAAGGTATCCCGAGTCGTAGCGCCGTCAATCCGATGGATGTACCGCGTCTTCTGAAGAACATTGGCCTCATCGACGTCGTGACAGATATCGCCGGATTGACCAGATTTCGATATCGGCTGATCGGCACCCGGATCAATCATATCTACGGCTCCGATTTCACGAACCGCTGGGTGCATGAGTCAAAGACTGGTGCCCACGGGGAATTCGTGGCGCAGCTGTATCTGGATGCGGTGACCCGTGCCGTGCCGGTGTTTTCGCGCACGATGATCACTTATGGCGATCAACGCGAACTCCAGACGGACCGCCTGGTACTGCCACTGTCAGGCGATGGCAAGACGGTCGACATGCTGTTGTTTTCCAACCTGTTCCGGTCAGAGAACCTCACATTCGGACTGAAGCCCTTCCGGTTCGAGGACATTGCCGAGGTCGAGGAAAGCCTTCGCATCGCCGCCTAGGTGCTTGACACACCGTCATCCCAATCCCTAGTTTCCGATCCGCGCCGATTTGAGCCAGCTTGCGGGCGCGTTAACAAATTCCGCTAAAGAGGTGTGTTGTGACCCCCGGGTTGCCAGCGCCTCCGCTGGCATTTTGCGAAGCCGTGAGGACGCACACCATGACGCTTTCTTCCAAGAATCCCGAAACCATTGTTCTGCATGCCGGTCATCGCGCCGACCCGACCACCGGGGCCGTTGCAGTGCCGATCTATCAGACCACTTCCTACCAGTTCCAGAACACGGAACATGCGTCGAACCTGTTCGCGCTGAAGGAACTGGGCAACATCTACACCCGCATCATGAACCCGACCTGTGATGCCCTGGAACAGCGCGTGGCCGCGCTGGAAGGCGGCGCAGCAGCACTTGCCGTGGCCTCCGGTCAGGCAGCCAGCGCGATGGCTATCCAGAACCTTGCCCGTGCCGGGGACAACATCGTGTCCTCCACGGACCTCTATGGTGGCACCTGGAACCTGTTCGCGAACACCCTGAAGGACCAGGGCATCGAAGTCCGCTTCGTTGACCCGGAAGATCCCGAGGCCTTTGCCCGGGCCACCGATGACCGCACCCGCGCCTATTACGCCGAGACCCTGCCCAACCCGAAGCTGAGCGTGTTCCCCATTCGCGAAGTGGCCGAGATCGGTCGGCCGCTCGGCATTCCGCTGATCGTGGACAATACGGCGGCCCCGATCCTCTGCCGCCCGTTCGATCATGGTGCAGCCGTCATCGTCTATTCGACGACCAAGTACATCGGTGGTCACGGCACATCCATCGGCGGGCTGATCGTCGACGGCGGCAACTTCGACTGGGACGCCGTGCCAGCGCGCCAGCCCGCGCTGCATACGCCGGACCCGAGCTATCACGGCGCCGTCTGGGTCGATGCCGTACGCCCGCTCGGCCCCATTGCCTATGTCCTGAAAGCCCGGGTGACCCTGCTGCGTGATACCGGCGCGGCCATGAGCCCGTTCAACGCGTTCCAGTTCATTCAGGGCCTGGAAACACTGCCCCTGCGCATCCGTGCGCATTGCGAGAATGCCGCGCGGGTGGCGGACTATCTGCAGGCCCACCCGAAGGTCGAACGGGTGATCTTCCCCGGGCTGGCCAAGGGCAAGGCAAAGGAACGGGTCGATACCTACCTGAACCGTGGTTTCGGCGGCCTGCTGGGCTTCGAGATCAAGGGCGGCAAGGACGCCGGTGCATCATTCATCAATGGTCTGGAGCTGTTCTATCACGTCGCCAACATCGGCGACGCACGCAGCCTGGCCATCCACCCTGCAACCACGACGCATTCACAGCTGACCGCTGAGGAGCAGATCGCGTCCGGTGTTTCCGACAGCTACGTCCGCCTGTCGATCGGTATCGAGCATATCGACGATATTCTGGCGGACCTGGAACAGGCCCTCGCCAAGGCCTGAACCGACTGAGACCACGCTGCAGGGCGTGATATTCACGCCCTGCAGCGTTCTCAATTCCGATCAGATATCGAAGAAGACCGTTTCCTGATCGCCCTGCATGTGAATATCGAACCGATAGACCGGTCCCTGCGGCGTATCCTGCCGCTGGGCAATGACCGTTCCGCGCCGCGCCTCCGGGATTGACGCGAGCACCGGATCCGCCGCATTCGCCGCCGCCTCGTCACTGAACCAGATGCGCGTATGACAGTGATTGAGCAGCCCGCGCATGAAGACAATCACGTTCAGATGCGGCGCCTGGCGACCATCAACCGCGCCGGGCTTGATCGTGTCGAACCGGAACGTCTGGGACGCGTCGGCACCTGTTCCGACGCGCGCAAACCCGCGGAACCCCGTATTGCCGCCCCCTGATGGGTTCGGGTACTGACCCGCCGCATCGGCCTGCCAGATTTCCAGCATGGCATCGCCCACTGCCACACCCTGACCATCAAGGACCTGCCCCACAACCGTGATCGCCGTGCCGTCAGCCGTGGCGTCACTGATCTGGCCATCGGCGACCTGCGGGTGGCGATACCCGTACTGTCGCGCCGTCAGCCCGTAGGCGAAGAACGGACCGACCGTCTGAGAAGGGGTCTGCTTTTCCGCCATCACCGGTCTCCCTCGAACGGGGTTTCAGCGCCGCCTGCCAGCACGATGTCGAAGACATAGCCCAGCGCAAAGGCTTCCTGCGTCACGCCGATGTCGAAGCGTGAAACCAGCCGATCGCGCGCGCGGGCCGGGACCGCCTGAAAGATCGGGTCCAGGTCCAGCAGCGGATCACCCGGAAAATACATCTGGGTCACGAGACGACTGGCGATGGTCGGACCGAACAGGGAGAAATGGATATGACCGGGCCGCCAGGCATTGGCATGATTGCCCCAGGGGTAGGCCGCCGGACGAATGGTCGTGAAACGATAGACACCGTCAGCGTCCGTCACACTGCGACCGCCGCCGAAGAAGTTCGGGTCGATGGGCGCGTCATGCTGATCGCCGTCATGGAAATAGCGTCCCGCTGCATTCGCCTGCCAGACCTCCACCAGTTCACCGGCGAGCGGTCGCCCGGCATCATCAAGCACGCGCCCGGTGACGATGATCCGTTCCCCCAACGGTTCACCGTTGGTGCGGCCATTCATGGTCAGGTCAGTGTCGATGGCTCGCACGTCGTCTTGACCGTAGACCGGACCTGACGAGGTGGCGGTCCCCTGCGGCAGGGGGATCAGCGGGCGTGTCGGGCCACGCAGTGCCGTCGATTTGTACCCTGCGTCGATGGCGGGCGGGTGGCTTTGCCAGTCCCGGGCACGATGGCTCATTGATGCCCCTCCCCGGCTTCCGTGTCGATCTCCGCATAGACCTGCTTGATCAGCTTGATGGCATGGTTGGCGGCGGGGACCCCGGCATAGACGGCGACGTGCAGCATCGCCTCCCGCACATCCTCCATCGTCGCGCCGGTATTGCGGGTGGCCTTGGCATGCAGGGTCAGTTCCCCGTCCCGTCCCAGCGCTGCCAGGATGGACAGGGTGACAAGCGAGCGCTCCCGCAGGCTGAAATGCGGCCGGGTCCAGAGCCCCCCCCAGGCGGTTTCGGTGATGAAGTCCTGAAACTCACCGTCCAGGTCGGTGGCGGACGCACGGGCACTGTCCACATGGGTGTCGCCCAGCACCTTGCGGCGCACTTCCATCCCCGCCGCATAGCGGTCGGCGTTCTTCAACGGGTCATCAGCCAAGATCGTTCTCCCTGAAAAACCGGTCCATCAGGTCCAGCTGTGCCTGCGGCTGCTCGATACAGGGCAGATGCCCGGCGTCATTGATGATCGCATAGCTGGCACCATCGATCAGACCGGCCAGTTCCCGGACCAGCGCAGGCGTGGTCGACTTGTCCTCGTCACCCACGATGCAGAGGGCGGGTATTCTCAGTTCTGCCGTGCTCTTCGTGAAGTTCGCATCGCGAATAGCGGCGGAGGTCCCGGCGTAGCCAGCGACCGGTGTCCGTTCGAACATGTTGCGGTATCCGACAAAGGCAGCGCTCGCAGGCGCCCGGAAAGTCGCGGTGAACCAGCGCTGCATGACGCCATCGGTCAGCGCGGACAGGCCATCACGTTCCACGGCGTCGATGCGACCGTTCCACATCTCCGCATCACCGATGACATGGCCTGTATCGCAGAGGATGACCGCCCTGACCTTGTCCGGATGAGAGGCTGCGATGCCTTGCGCGATCATGCCCCCGACCGACAGGCCGCAGATGATCGCGGACGGGACCGCCAGGTGATCCAGCAGCGCCACCAGATCGCCGACATGATCGTCCATGGCATAGGGTGCGTCCGGGGCATCCGACAGGCCGTGGCCCCGCTTGTCGTAGCGGATGCAGCGAAAGCGACCGCGCAGGCCGGCGACCATGTCATCCCAGATCCTGAAATCTGTCCCCAGCGAATTCGCGAAGGCGATTGCGGGCAAGTCAGCCTCCCCCGTGTCCGCATGATGCAGGACAACCCCGTTCATTGCCGCAAAGTTCATCTGCTTCCCCCTGGTTCTGTCACTGGTTATCCGACCGTCAAAACGGCAGGCCAACGTAATTTTCCGCCATCGATGTGGCAGCCGCATCCGACCCCGTCAGATAACTCAGTTCCGCCTCCTGAATGCGTTGACCAAAGGCCCCGTTCTCAGGGAACCGGTGCAGCATGGACGTCATCCACCACGAAAACCGCACGGCCTTCCAGACCCGCAGCAGCGCCCGTGGCGAATAAAGGTCCAGCGCCGCCGCATCATGATGATTGAAGTGGGCGTCCAGACTGGCGTGCAGGTAATGCACGTCGGACGCGGCAACATTCAGCCCTTTCGCCCCGGTTGGCGGCACGATGTGGGCCGCGTCACCAGCCAGGAACAGCCGCCCGAACCGCATCGGCTCAGCCACGAAGCTGCGCAGCGGTGCAACGGATTTCTCCAGCGACGGGCCGGTCACCAGCGCTTCCGCCGCCTCGGGATCGAGCCGCTGCCGCAAGGCATCAAAGAACCTGTCATCGGACCAGTCGGCCACGTCCTCGCCCAACTCGCACTGGATGTAGAAACGGCTGCGACTGCGCGATCGCATGGAGCAGAGCGCGAACCCGAGCGGATGGTTGACGTAGATCAGCTCTTCGGACACCGGCGGCACATCGGCCAGCACGCCCAGCCAGCCGAACGGATAGATGCGCTCCACCGTGGTGATGGCGCTGGCGGGCACACTTGCGCGGCTGATGCCGTGAAAGCCGTCGCATCCGGCAATGACATCACAGGCAATCTCATGCGTCTGGCCATTCAGCACGTAGCTGACACGCGGGCTTTCCCCGTCGAAGTCATGCAACTGCACGTCTGCCGCGCCGTAGATCGTGGGGCACCCTGCTGCTGCGCGGACATTCATCAGGTCGCGCGTGACCTCGGTCTGGCCATAGACAGTGACGTGCTTGCCGCCGGAGAACCGGCTGAGGTCGATGCGGTGCCGCGCACCACCGAACGCCAGTTCGACGCCCCCATGCACCAGGCCCTCGATCGCGCATCGATCACCGGCACCGACCTTGTCCAGCAGATCAACCGTGCCCTGTTCCAGCACGCCGGCACGAATCCGCCCCAGCACATAATCCGGTGTCTGGCGTTCCAGGATGACGGCATCGATTCCCGAACCATGCAGCAACTGGCCGAGCAGCAGACCCGAAGGTCCTGCCCCGATGATCACGACCTGTGTCCGTGTGCGCACTGCCGCCCCCATGCGTTCATTGATTGACCGTAGCGCTTTCCCGCAGACTGATCCATGGATCGTGAGACAATGAACCGAACAACAGGGGGAGACGGCATGTTGAGAGCGACGCAGCGGATACGCGTGGAATGGGGCCACTGCGACCCGGCACGCATCATCTTCAACCCGAACTATTACATCTGGATGGACCAGGGCACGCACGGCCTGCTGGAGGCTGCGGGCTTTCCGTTTGCCAAACTGACCGAGTCGCCTGAATTCCGTGGCTGTCCGCTGGTCGCGTCGGGCATGGATTTTCGCAGCCCGGCCTTCTACAGCGACGTCCTGGTGCTCACCAGCTTCGTCGAGAGGTTCGGCAGCAAGTCCTTCACCATGCGCCACCTGTTCACCCGCGACGATACCCTGCTGGCGGAGGGGCATGAGGTGCGGGTCTGGGCGGCCAACATTCCCGACGACCCGCGTGGCATGAAAGCGGTGCCGATACCCGACACGGTCCGCGCGATGCTGGAACGCGATGCCAGCGTCGACATGACTGCATAGGCCACCGGCTTTGGGGTTCCGCGCGCGCAGTGGTATCCTGCGGCCATGATCGGGTGGGAGAACGGAAATGAACAGGCAGCCGCTGCGAGATCTGACCAAGGAAGAGATCGAGACATTCTGGGAAGAAGGCGTGATCTGCTTGCGCGGCATGTTCGATCCGGACTGGATCAAGCGCATGGGCAACGCGGTCGATGATGCCATCGCAACCCCCGGCCCCATGGCGCTGAAACTGGATCAGGGCATGAAGGGCAAGTTCCACGGCGACAGCTTCGTGTGGACCTGGCAGGACGACTTCCGCGCCTTTGTCTTCGACAGCCCCGCAGCCGAAATCGCCCGCCAGGCCTTGCGGGCGGAGGAGCGGGTGACCCTGTTCTTCGACACCCTGCTGGTGAAGGAACCCGGCTCCCAGGCGCTGACACCCTGGCATCATGATCAGCCGTACTGGCCGGTCGATGGCGATCAGGTCTGCACGGTCTGGACCCCGTTCGATCCGGTGACGCTCGATTCGGGTGCGGTTGAATACCTCGTCGGCTCGCACCGCTGGGGCCGCCGGTTCCAGCCGCAGAGCTTTACCGGCGACAACCGGTACGGCCAGACCATGGAGCCGATCCCTGACATCGAGGCGGAGCGCGATCAGCACACGTTCCGCAGTTTCGAGACCGAACCGGGCGACTGTCTGGTGCATCACGGTCTGATCCTGCACTCCGCCCCCGGCAACAGCCGCGTCGACCGCCGCCGCCGGGCGCTGGCCGCCCGTTTCTGTGGCGACGACGTCACCTACAAGCCGGAAGGCAGTTTCCAGCCCCTCATCCGGGAACCGGGCATCCCGTCCGGCGCGCCACTGGAATGCGATCTGTTCCCACGTGTCTGGCCCCGCGCAGCCTGACCACCGATCCTGGGACGAGGGATAGACCCATGACGCAGACCGCACAGGTTTCAGATATCTCCGGCCCGCTTTCCGACAGGGATGTGAGCCAGTACCGCGATCAGGGCTATGTCGTGCCACAGGGCTTTCGCCTGCCGACTGACAAGGTGGATCAGATGCGCGAGGATCTGGACCGCCTGATTGCAGACAACCCGCACCTGTCTGCGGATGCCATGTTCTGTCCGCATATTCCGGCCCATGGCCCACAGGCACTGAAGGGTGCGGACACCTGGATGGAACACGCAGCCATCCCCGAAATCCTTGATGCCGTGAGCCAGGTGATCGGCCCGGATTTCCTGCTCTGGGGCACGACGGTGTTCGGCAAACCAGCCCATTCGGGCAAGGAAACGCCCTGGCATCAGGATGGCCAGTACTGGCCCATTCGCCCCTTGGCCACCTGCTCCGTCTGGATTGCGATCGACGCAGGCACGTCAGAGAACGGATGCCTGCGGGTCATTCCCGGGTCCCACAAGGACCAGCGATTGCGGGGACATGATCGCAATGACAATGATGGCCTGACCCTGAACCAGGAACTGAAGCCGGAAGAATTCGACGAAGCCGATGCGGTGGAGATCGAACTTCAGCCCGGCCAGATTTCCCTGCACGATGTCTACATGATCCACGGGTCCCGTCCCAACCGGTCCCCGCGTCGCCGGGCCGGGTACGTCTTGCACTTCATGCCCGCAAGTTCCCGTTTCGACCGCGGGCTTGGCGCCGACATCGTCAAGCTGACCGGCGGACAGGTCGATTTCGAAACGCGCCCGCTGTACCTGATGCGCGGCACGGACCTTTCGGGTCAGAACGACTTTGCCGCAGGCAAGGCATAGTGCTGCTTGGTCCGGCTGACTTGCGACGGGCGGCAGCGGGCAAGCGGCTTCTGGGTCTGGACCCGGGCACGAAGACCATTGGTGTCGCCGTTTGCGATTCCGCCCATATGGTCGCCACCCCCCTGCAGGTCATCACACGCAAGAAGCTGGCGGCCGATCTTGCTGCACTGCAGCAGATCATCGACGAAACGGATGCCGGTGGCATCGTTGTCGGCCTGCCGCTGAACATGGATGGCACGTCGGGGCCGCGGGCCCAGTCCGTTCGCGCATTCCAGCGCAGCCTGGAACGGGCGTTCGACCTGCCCATGGCCTTCGTCGATGAACGACTGTCCACCAGCGCCGTGGAGCGCAGCCTGATCGAACAGGATGTTTCCCGCCGTCGCCGGGCGGCAGTCATCGACGCCCACGCCGCCGCCTACATCCTGCAGGGCGCGCTGGATCTGAAGATCTGAACAGGTCAATGATCAAGTGAAGCCAATCGCGAAGCACAGGATCCCGACAATGCCAGATCAAGGCCATGCCGCATCAGACCAGAACGCCGTATGGACGCATCATCAGCGGCGGGCAGCCCACACGAAGGAAATACCGGCAAGTCCGTTGCCCCTTGCTGCACTGACAGCCATCCAGCTGCTCATCCTGAAGCGCCTCAAGTGGATATGATGGTCGACGCCTGAGCGCGGCTCAATCCTTCATGCGCGCCTCGGCCACCGCTTCGATGGTGGCGCGCAGCTCCGGGCTGGCGGACAGCAGCTTCTGGAACGCCGACCGCTCCAGCACCAGCAGGTCGCAGAAACCTTCCGCCACGACGTCGGCATTGCGTGGCGCGTCCTTCAGCAAGGCGATTTCGCCGAAGAACTGCCCCGACCCCAGCACCACCGGATTCGGCGAAACATCCACCCGGATCGCGCCGGACGAGACGAAATACATCGCCGTACCCGGATCGCCCTTGTGGAAGATGGCTTCACCCGGCAGCACAAGTTGCGGGCGCAACAGGTCGGTGATTGCGCGAATGCGATCCTGTCCCAGACCTTCGAACAACGGCACGCTGGCCACCAGTTCGGCCGGATCTAGGCCAAGATCCAGGGCCGGACGCCGACCAAGCCGGTCGTAGCGTTCTTCCAGCTCCCCCTGCAGGCTCGCGTGGATCTCCGCGCCGATCACCGCTTCCTCATGCAGCCGGTCATAATCCTGGCGTTCGCGACGCAGGGCCACGCGCTCCAGATACCGCAGCTGCAACTGCCGGGCATAATCCGGGTACTGCATCCGCACCGCCGTCAATGCAGCCATGGTCTTGTCGAGACGTTCGTCAAGCATCTGGCACAGACGACCCGAAACCTCCGGCCCCACCAGCGCCTCGATATCCGCCATGCCGTCGCGGCGTACATCGGCCAGCACCGCACGCATCGTCCGCAGGCGCTCCATCCGGTCGGCAAACCGCCGGGCCAGCGGCCCGGCAATGCCGAACCGGCGCTGCAGCTTCAGCGTCAGCAGGAAACCGCGGCTGAACCCGAGCACCTTGTCACAGGCCTTCGCATATCCTTCCAGGCCACCGTGTTTCGTCACGTCCAGCATCTCGTCGTTCATGGCCAGAAGGGAACGGGCAATGGCGGACGACAGATACCCCTGCGCGTAGTGGCGCAGGAACCCGCGCCGTTCCTGCCCAAGGGTGGCCATCAGGGCGACCTTCATCCAGTCGTCGGGACTCAGGTCGGCTTCGTTGGCGGTGTCGGCGCGCGCTGCCACGACCCGTTCCGCATAGATGTCAGCCACGTCCTGCGCGACCTCATCGGGTATCTTCTGGTTCTCGGCCACATCGACAACCTGATGCTGGATCCGGTCCAGCGCGGTCGAGATGGCGCGGTTGCGAATGGTCACGTCCGCCGGCGACAGCTTGTCGAGGCCAAACGCCTTCATCACCGTGCCGACCGTGGTTGCGTTGATGAACAGGGTGAACAGCACGAAGGCGCAGACAAGGGCGACCACGAAGTCACGGATGTCCTGCGGAATGGCGTCGTTCTCCCAGATGGCCAGGGCAAGCGCGAGCGAAACCGCACCACGCAGTCCCCCCCACCACATGACGGTGCGAAAGCCGAGACTGACCTCCCCCGTCATGCCAATTCGGCTGAGGATGGGCAGCAGACCATGGGTCAGCAGCGCGCGGGCCGTGAACGCCGACAGCAGCAGCACCAGCAGGGTCAGCCACATGCCACCGGAAAAGACCGACAGGATCGACGGCACGGCAAGCCCGACAAGCACGAAGATCAGGGAGTTCGCCCAGAAACCCAGGTTTTCCCAGGTTTCCTGCAGCAGGTGCCAGCCATTGGCAGACATGCCCGTACGGCCCAAAGAGCCCATGACCAGCGCCGCCGTCACCACGGCCATGACGCCGGAGACATGCAGGTAATGTTCAGCAACCAGGAATGACAGATAGGCCAGCGAAACGGTCAGCGTCACCTCTACCAGTGCCACACCGCCCATCCGGCCGATCAGCCAGACGAAACCACGTGCCATGATGAAACCGACGATGATGCCGCCCAGAAAGACCTTCAGAAACCCGAGCGCACCACCGACCAGATCGGCCTCCGCATGGCCGATGATCATGGCCGCAAGGATATTGAACAGGACGATCGCCGTCGCATCGTTGAACAGGCTCTCCCCCTCCACCAGCACGGCAAGGCGCTTCGGTGCGCCGAGGTCCTTGAAGATTGCCACAACGGCAACCGGGTCCGTGGCCGACAGGATGGCGCCCAGCAGCAGGCAGACCAGGAAACTCATGCCCGAAACCAGCCAGACCGCGCCGCCGACGGCGAACGCGGAAATCATCAGGCCGACAACAGCCAGGAACATGATCGGGCGGATGTCGGCCAGCAGCTTGCGAACATCGATTGCCAGACTGCTCTCGAACACCAGCGCGGGCAGAAAGATGAAGATGATGATCTCCGACGTGATCTCCAGCGACTCGAAGCTGTGGAAGAGATCGCTGATCACCCCCAGATGCATCGCCCCCGTCAGTTCGCTCAACAGGCCCAGACCGATGCCGACCGCCGCGAGCAGAACCGTGTATGGAAACCGTATCTTTCTGGCGAGCGGCAGCATCAGCACCGCGATGGTCATCAGGCCGAAAAGCCCGAGTACAGTGGTCCATATCCCCTCATGCATCGTGCAATCCCCCCTGGCCGATGCAGCTATTATTGCCGACGATGATAGCACCAAATTGCATGCACGACCCGATTGTTGACGGATTGTGGCCCGTCACAATTGACAGGGTGTGGTACAGGATGCAGCTTCACGGACCAACGGGTTCCCCGGCACGAGGATGTCATGCAGACCTATCTGGATTTCGAAAAGCCCCTGGCCGAACTGGAAGGCAAGGTGCGCGAGTTGCAGCATCTGGCACAAACCAACGAAGCAACCGACATCGACGCCGAAGTCGGCACCCTGCGCGGCAAGGCAACCAAGTTGCTTCGGGAGACCTACAAGACCCTGACGCCATGGCAGAAGACGCAGGTTGCCCGTCACCCGGAACGGCCGCACACGTCGCATTACATTGAATCGCTGATCACCGACTTCACGCCGCTTTGCGGTGACCGGTCCTATGGCGATGACAAGGCGCTGATTGGCGGCATGGGGCGGTTTCGCGGTCGTGGCGTGATGATCCTGGGAACGGAAAAGGGGCATTCGACAGAAGGCCGCGTGAAGCACAACTTCGGGATGGCCCGGCCGGAAGGCTATCGCAAGGCGCAGCGCCTGATGCGGCTGGCGGAACGGTTCAAGATGCCCATCCTGACCTTCGTGGACACTGCCGGTGCCTATCCGGGTGTCGGGGCGGAAGAACGCGGCCAGGCGGAAGCCATTGCCCGCAGCGTCGAGGTCTGTCTGAACGTGAAGGTGCCGATCATCGCCGTCATCATCGGTGAAGGTGGCTCCGGTGGTGCGGTGGCGCTGGCGGTGGGCGATCAGGTGATGATGCTGGAACATTCGATCTATTCCGTGATCTCGCCCGAAGCCTGTTCGTCGATTCTGTTCAAGACGTCGGACCGCGCCATCGACGCAGCGGAAGCGCTGAAGCTGACTGCCCAGGACCTCTATCGCCTGAAGGTCGCCGACAGGATCATCGAGGAGCCGGTGGGCGGCGCGCATCGCGATACGGTGCAGACCCTGATGCGTGTCGGTGATGCCATCGCAGCCGCACTGGAAAAGTTCGAGAATGTCCCGCCCGATATCCTGCTGGAACGGCGACGCGACAAGTTCCTGAAGATCGGACGGACGATTTCCTGATGCATCTGTTTCAGGCAGCTTCATCCAACCGGCTTGATCTGGTGACAGCGCATGTCTGAACCTGCGAAGCATCGCCTGCTGCTGGTGGAGGACAGCCGATCCCTCGCGCGTACCTATGAGCAGTATCTGCGCGACGAACAGTTCGAGATCGTCGCCGTGGAGAACGGTGCAGACGCCATGAACGAACTGGCACGCCCGTTCGATGTTGTCCTGCTGGACCTGCGCCTGCCGGACATGGACGGCATGGACATCCTGCAGCGCCTGAATGAGCGGGAGAACCCGCCACCCGTCATCGTCATCACCGCCCATGGCTCGATCAATATCGCTGTGGAGGCCATGCGGCTTGGCGCGTTTGACTTCCTGGTGAAGCCATTTTCGGCAGAACGCCTGACCTTTACAGTTCGTCATGCGACAGAACGGTCACGCCTTGCCGCATCAGCAGAAGCGATCTCCGACGATCGGGAAGCGGACGGTTTCGCTGGTTTCATAGGTAACGCGCCGAAGATGCGGGCTGTCTACAAGACCCTGAAAATGGCCGCGCCGAGCAAGGCGACAGTTTTCGTTGTTGGGGAATCCGGCACTGGCAAGGAACTGGCTGCGGGCGCGGTGCACGCCCTCAGTCCCCGATCGAACGGCGCGTTCGTTGCCATCAATTGCGCCGCGATTCCCAAGGGGCTGATCGAAAGCGAGATCTTTGGTCATGTGCGGGGTGCCTTCACAGGTGCCGTTCAGGACCGCGAAGGGGCCGCAGCCCGCGCCCATGGCGGCACCTTGTTCCTGGACGAAATCTGCGAGATGGACCTGGATCTGCAGAGCAAGCTGCTGCGCTTTGTCCAGACCGGCAGTTTCGAACGCGTCGGCGATGGCAAGACCCGCCATGTGGACGTGCGCTTTGTCTGCGCCACCAACCAGAACCCGATGGAAGCGGTGAAGGCCGGGCGGTTCCGCGAAGACCTGTTCTATCGCCTGCATGTGATCCCGATCCAGCTGCCGCCGCTGCGGGAGCGCGAAGACGATGTGATGCTGATCGCCGATACCTTCCTGAAGCATTTCGCGAAGGAAGAACGGAAGAAGTTTCGCCGCTTTTCGCCGGAAACCGCCGCCGCGATGGTTACCCACGGCTGGCCGGGCAACATTCGTGAACTGCAGAACATCGTCCGCTCCATCACCGTCCTGTTCGATGGAACAGAAGTCACGCCGGACATGCTGCCGCCGATCTTCAAGGTGCAGCAGCCGGTGCCCGGCGCACGTGCCCCAGCCGCCCCCGGTTTGCCGGGCATGCCGGCAGACGGTGAGACACCGGTTGAGGCCGAGGTTCAGGGTGGCGTCGCGTCATGGACCCGCGAACAGGACATTCTCGCGCTGGATGATGTGGAGCGGGAAGCGATCGAGACCGCGATCCGCATCTGTGGCGGCAACATCGGTCGTGCCGCCGGGTTCCTGGGGGTCAGCCCCTCGACGATCTATCGCAAGAAACAGGTCTGGGACGCCCGCAACGGCTGATCCGGTTCAATCGAACGTCAGGTCACCATCGGGCAGCGGCGCGAAATATCCGTCCACGGTTGCGTCGTCCACGTCCGCCAGGGTCGGCGGCTGCCATTGCGGCTTCTGATCCTTGTCGATGACCGTGGCACGGGTGCCTTCGTAGAAGTCATGCCCGGCGATGACACGGTTCACCATGCGCCATTCCATCTGCATGCAGCTGCGGAAGTCACGTGCCGTCCCATCCCGCACCTGACGATAGGCGATCCTGAGCGATGTCGGTGACTTCGTGCGCATGATCGATGCCTGCTTGGCCGCCCACTCGCCACCGTCGGCATCCAGCGCGGCAAGAATCGCGGCCACGCCGTCACCACCAAACAAGCGATCCAGATCCACGCGTCGTGCAGCCAGATCCGACGCACCGAGGTCCCCGGCATGTGCCGCAATCACGGCTGTCGCATCTGCATGGCTGTTGATCGGTGCCTCAGCCAGCGCCGCGATCAATGCTTCCTGCCGGTCCGACGCCACATAGGCGTCCGCGACACCCGCATGCAGACTGTCAGCGGCTTTCAGCCGCGCGCCAGTCAGAGCCAGCCAGAGTCCCACACGACCCGGCGCGCGTGACAGGAAATACGATCCGCCCACGTCAGGGAACAGGCCGATACCGGTTTCCGGCATCGCGAATGTCACACGCTCCGTCGCGACCCGATGACTGCCGGGAATCGACACGCCACAACCGCCACCCATCACGATCCCGTCGAGCAGGGATATCCAGGGTTTCGGGAAATGGTGGATGTCCGCGTTCAGGCGGTATTCATCATGATAGAAGTCGTAGGGGTATCGCCCGCCCGACCGTCCCTCATCATAGAGCTTGCGGATATCGCCACCGGCGCAGAATGCACGGTCACCCGCCCCCTGGACCAGCACTGCACGCACGCCGTCGTCAGCCCGCCAATCCTTGAGGCGCGCATGCAGCGCGACGCACATTTCATGGGTCAGCGCATTCAGCGCCTTGGGTCGGTTGAGCAGCACCGTGGCCAGGCCACCGTTCCTGCCGAAGATGATTTCGTCTTCCATATCACGCTCGCTCCCCTGCGCGCAAAATCGCCACCACCATCGGCCACTCCCCGCGACCGCCGGTCAGTCTATCGCCCCCGGGCCGATCAGTTCATCAGTCCGGACCATTCCGCCTTGCCGCAGATGGCAAGGTTGGCCCGGTAGGCTTCCGCCGACATCAACCTCAGATGCTGGATCCGAATGTCCGAATCCAGTTGCCGGGCCGCCCGTTCCGCGACGCGCAGCGCCAGATCGCGCGCCCGTTGACGCCCGTCCTTCTTGTCCCGTGCCTTGAGGGTGATCCGCAGTTCCCGTTCCGACTGCAGCGCCTGCTTGATCCGCGCCGGCAGATCCCGAAAGGCCTGTTCCTCGATGTCGAGGTGCTGCAGCTGGTGAACCCGAACGACACCGGCAGGACAGGACGTTCGCGAAAATTCCCCCGGAACGTAGACCGTGGGGGCAATGGAAATCGTGACGGTGATGGTTTCCGGCGAATAGCAGAAATTCTTGTAATCATCGGTGCCGGAACGGATGTTCGCCTGCACCCTGATGCGACGATCCATCTCCAGAAATCCGAAGTGCCGGTATCCGGTTGGCAGCGGATCAACCCTGTCGGCGTAGGTGCGCAGTTCGTCAGCCGTGAACTTCGTTGACGTCCGCTCTGCCCGCGCCTCGGAAATCACCGAAATTCGCGGCAGTTCCAGCGGATTGCGGCACGGGTCGTCTGTCTGAGCAATGGCAGGCGAAAGCAGTGTGGTGCCAACCATTCCGGCCAGCACCACACCGCACATCAAACCACCGATCAAGCGCATCACGACAGGCCTCAGGCTTCGTTGACCACCGGGTTCACCAGCGTACCAATACCGGTGACCTCGACTTCCACCGTGTCGCCATTCTTCATGTAGACAGGCGGCTTGCGCTTGTCGCCGACACCACCCGGTGTGCCACTGACAATGACGTCACCGGCTTCCAGCGCCATGAAACTGCTGATGTACTGGATCAGGAAAGGAATATTGAAGATCAGCCGATCGGTGTTCGCCTGCTGCATGACCTTGCCATTCAGGCGGGTCGTCAGGGTCAGCGTGGTCGGGTCAGGGATCTCGTCGGTCGTGACCATCCAAGGCCCGAAGGCCCCGGTTCCGCTGAAATTCTTGCCCGGCAGGAACTGGTGCGTATGTCCCTGAAAGTCGCGGACGGAGCCGTCGTTGTAGCAGGAATAGCCCGCGATATGGTCCAGCGCATCAGCCTGTGCAATGTGCCGGCCTGGCGTGCCGATGATCACCGCCATCTCGCCCTCATAGTCGAAACGGTCGGAGTTGCGTGGCTTCACCATCGGCTCGCCATGTCCCACCTGGCAGTTGGCATACCGCGGGAACATCACCGGATAGCCGGACACCTGCCGCCCGGTTTCGATGCGATGGTCTTCGTAGTTCAGACCGATGCAGACAATCTTGTTGGGGCGCGGGATGACCGGCAGGAAGTTCACATCGGTCTGGGCAAAGTCATCTCCCTGACCGGCGGCCGCCTTTTCGGCAGCGGCAAAGGCATTGCCCTCGATCAGCGACAGCAGGGTCGGATACTCACCGCCCATGCGTGCGCCCAGATCAATCACGCCCTTGTCCGTGGCAATACCGTAGCTTGCCTTGCCACCCTGTTCGAAACTCATCAGCCGCATGGCCAACCCTCCCTGAAAGTCCAGTCTTGCGACTGTGCTGGTAGGTGCCAAAACCTAGAGAACCGGGTGACGTTTCGCCAGTGCCATTTCGGTGGAGGCTTGGTAGCATCAGCGCGCATCACAGGCACCATCATCGGGATGCATCACATCCTTGCCGGATTCCGGGCTGCCGAGACGGGGGACGACCATCATGAGCTACGCACACCCGATACCGAACGACCTGGACTCGTTCTGGATGCCCTTCACGCCGAACCGCCAGTTCAAGAAGGAACCGCGCATCGTCGTCTCGGCCAAGGACATGCATTACACATCCGCGGACGGTCGCCCGATCCTGGATGGCTCTGCCGGGCTTTGGTGCGTGAATGCAGGCCACGGACGGCAGCGGATCGTCGATGCCATAACGAAGGCCGCGAACACGCTCGATTTCGCGCCCTCGTTCCAGTACGCCAACCCGGCAGCATTCGAACTGGCCAGCCGTATTTCCAGTCTGACGCCGGACCCGCTGAACCGGATATTCTTCACCAACTCAGGCTCCGAAGCCGTGGATACCGCGCTGAAGATCGCCATCGCCTATCACCGGGCACGGGGCGAAGGCACGCGGACCCGGCTGATCGGTCGGGAACGCGGTTATCACGGCGTCGGTTTCGGCGGCATCTCCGTCGGTGGCATCGTTGCCAACCGGAAGTTCTTCGGCAGCCTGCTGACCGGTGTCGACCACATGCCCCACACCCATCAGCCCAAGCTCAACAGCTTTTCCAAGGGGCAGCCGGAACATGGCGCGGAACTGGCGGATGAGCTGGAGCGCATTGTCCAGTTGCACGATCCGTCGACTGTCGCCGCCGTCATCGTGGAGCCGATGGCAGGGTCCACTGGTGTGCTGGTGCCGCCCAAGGGCTATCTGGAGCGGCTGCGCAGCATCTGTGACAAGCATGGGATCCTGCTTATCTTCGATGAGGTGATCAGCGGCTTCGGTCGGCTCGGCACCAACTTCGCGTCCGACCGCTTCGGCGTCGTGCCTGACATGATGACCATGGCCAAGGGTCTGACCAACGCCGCCGTGCCAATGGGTGCCGTGGCAGCCAGCGAGGACATCTACAACGCCTTCATGACCGGGCCGGAACATGTGATCGAACTGTTCCACGGCTATACCTACTCCGCCCATCCCATGGCCTGTGCAGCCGGACTCGCGGCACTGGAAATCTACAGGGAAGAGAATCTGTTCGACCGGGTCGCAGAACTGGAGGGTTACTGGGAGGAGAAGATCCACGCGCTGGCTGATGCGAAGAATGTCATCGACATTCGCAACATCGGGCTGGTCGGTGCCATCGAGATTGCATCCCGTGATGGCGAACCTGGCAAGCGCGGTTTCGAAGCAATGATCAAGGCCTTCGAAAAGGGCGCGATGGTCCGTGTTACCGGCGACATCATTGCCCTGTCGCCACCGTTCATCATCTCGAAGGAACAGATCGACGAGTTGATGGACCTGGTGCGCGACGTCGTGAACGAGCTTGACTGACATGGCGAAGAAACCGGTGGGCCGCCGCGCCTTCGTCACCGGCGCCACCGGCTTTCTGGGTCTGAACCTCGTCCAGCAGTTGCTGACCGAAGGCTGGGACGTGACGGCGCTGCGGCGGGAAAAGCTGCGCCATCGCGACCTTGACCGCTTTCCCGTCACCCAGGTGACCGGCGACCTGCTGGATCCGGAGAGCCTGGAGGCCGCCGTTCCCCGCGACTGCGACGCAGTGTTTCACATGGCGGCGATGACCACTGTCTGGTCCCGGCAGGCGCCGATGCAGAATCAGGTGAATGTCGACGGTACGGAAAACGTCATCGACGCAGCGCTGGCGAAGGGTGCCGGTCGGTTCATCCATACATCGACCTGGAACGTCTATGACTGGTCAAACGGTGTGGTGTCGGAGGATACGCCCCAGACCGCCGGCACATCCTGGATCAATTACAACCGCACCAAGTTCCAGGCCGAGGAGGTCGTGCGTGCCGCCGTTCGCGACAGGGGCCTGGACGCGGTGATCCTGAACCCGTCCCACATCATCGGACGCTATGACCGGCAGAACTGGGCCCAGCTGATCATGATGGCCGCCATCGGGAAGCTGCCCGGCGTCCCACCCGGGGCGGGCAGCTTCGCGCATGGAGAGGCCGTGGCCCGCGCCCATATCGCCGCTGTCGACAAGGGCCGCACGGGGGAGAACTATCTGCTCGGCGGGCCGGACGCGACATTTCTTGAACTGGTGCAGCAGGTGGCCGACCTGGCCAAGCAGAGCAAGCGCCCCAAGCGCACTGTCCCCGCGCCCATGATGCGGCTGATGGGCAGGATCGAAGGCGTGATCTCCACCATCACGGCCAAGACGCCACAGATCACGCCGGAAGCAGTGGCCATGGTCACTGCCCGGGTCCGGATAGCATCATCGAAGGCGCAGGATGAACTGGGGTATCAGCCATCCACGCTGCACGCCGCCATCTCGGATGCTTATGACTGGATGCTGCGGGAGAAGATGATCTACGCTTATGGCAAGCCGCCGAGCACGAAGCGGCAGTTGGGCTTCAAGAGGAAATAGCGCTTGGGAGGGCCAGACCATGCTGTCAGCCGCGACCGTTGAAACCTTTCACAGGGATGGCGCGATCCTGCTGCCCGGTGTCATCTCTGCCGACTGGGTCGCACGGGTGCGCGCCGCCATCGACAAGGACATCGCCGAACCCGGCCCCTTCTGCCATGGCTACACGCTGGAGAACGGGCGCAGGTTTCACGGCAACATGCGTATCTGGGAGAGCGACCCGACGTTCCACGACTATTGCCACAACTCTCCCCTGCCCGCGCTGGCGGCGGAACTGATGGGGGCCGACCGGATCACGCTGTTCTAGACCAGTTGTTCGTGAAGGAAGAAGGCTCCGACCATCCGACCCGCTGGCACAATGACCAGCCTTACTGGCCCGTTCGGGGCCGCCAGGTCATGAGTTTCTGGCTGGCGCTGGATGAGGTCACGGCGGACTCCGGCCGTCTGGAATTCGTCGCCGGATCGCACAACTGGGAGCGCTGGTTCCAGCCCGAACCCTTCGCCCCCGGCGGCGCCGACTATGAACGGGGCGAGAATTACGAGGACATGCCCGACATCGATGCCGATCGTGGTGCCTACAACCTGATCGGCTGGGACATGCAGCCCGGTGACGTCATCGCCTTCCATGCCATGGCCGTGCACGGCGCAGGCGGCAACCATCGCCTGGACCGGCGACGGCGCGGCTATACGGTGCGCTATTGCGGCGATGATGCGACATACTTCGGCGGTCCCGGGCCGAATGCCGGCCTGCGGAACCCGAACCTCGATACCGGCGACGATCTGGCCAGTGAACAGTACCCGGTCGTCTGGCCAGCCTGAATACACCATCGGCGCCCGCATCAGGCCACGCCCACGGGGGGCGCCCCCTGACCTGATCAGGTTGTCCAGCCTTGCGGCGTTTGAGTGACACACCGGGTACCCGCATCAAGTGCGGGCACGCAGCCTGCAGGGAGAGCGCACGCCGTCCATATCCCATGGCGCACCCGGACTTGATCAGGGTGCCCAGCGTCGCGGCGTTCGCGAGACATCACCCGGCCTTCGACACGATCACCGCGTCGAGGGCGACACCGCCATCCGGCAAGGCGACGTAAGGGTTGATGTCGATGGACTCGAACTCCGCAGCCTGTGCCGCGGCGTAGACCGAAACCCGTGAAAGCGTGCGGGCCAGATCATCCAGATCAACCGGCTGGGCACCGCGCGCGCCCTGCAGCAACGGCAGGCCCTTCAGTTCCAGGATCATGCGGTGTGCCTCCGCCTCATCAAACGGTGCCACGCGGAAGGTCACGTCCTTCAGGACCTCGACGAAGACACCACCCAGACCGAACATGACCACAGGGCCGAACACCGGGTCGTTCTGCACGCCGATGATCGTCTCCACACCCTTCGGGGCCATGGGTGCAACCAGCACGCCGTCCACAGCCGTGTTCGGTTCATGCGATTCCACCGAGGCCATGATCCCGGCAAAGGCTTCTGCAGCCTGGTCGGCCGAAACGTTCAACCGGACACCACCGATGTCACTCTTGTGCTGAATGGCCCCTGACAGGATCTTCATGGCGACTGGCGTGCCCAGCGTCCGGGCCGCGGTTTCGGCCTCCGAGGCGTTGGTCGCGACATGGATCGACGGGAACCGCAAACCCGACTCCGACAGCAAACGCGCAGCCTCCGCTTCGTTCATTGCGCCGGAAGGCATCGGCGAGAGGGTGCTGGTCGGTGCCAGAGTTGCCGTGCTCTCCGGTCGCTCCAGCCCCTCGCGGATTTCCGTCAATGCGGCGAGGATCTGCACCGCATTGTTCAGGTCCTCGATAACCAGATAGCCATGTTCCTCGAAATACTTGCGGCTTTCCTTGGTACACATCATCGACACGGCCATGATGGCGTCCGGGTGCTTCTCGCGGATCGCCGGGAAGATGCCCCGCAATCCATCCATGATGCGTGGGCTGAAGCCCACCGTGGACAGGAAGATGACGGTCATGTCCACGTTCCCGTGGTCCAGCATCGCCTCCAGACCCTGCTGCATCAGGTGGAAATCATTGGTGACAGTAGCGGTCACGTCGACCGGGTTTCGGGCGGCGGCATAGGGCAAGGCGTCCTTTACCGCCTTCTGAGCAATGGCAGGCAGTTCAGGGACTTCCAGGCCGCACTTGGCGGCTTCATCTGCGGCCATGACACCAGCGCCACCAGATATCGTGACAATCCCCAGTCGCCGGCCCTTGGGCAGCGGGCTGACCAGTGCCGCACCGGCCACATCCATCATCTCGTCGAGGCTATGGGCCCGGTAGACGCCATACTGACGGAACAGCGCGTCGAACACGGCGTCCGCACCGGCCAGCGACGCGGTGTGGGTCGCGGCGGCAGCGGCACCGACTTCAGAAGCACCGACCTTCATGCAGATCACCGGCTTGCCGGCGGCCTTTGCCATCTTCAGCGCTTCGATCAGTCGTTCGGGGTTCTTGCAGCCTTCCATGTAGGCGACGATGACCTTGGTCTGCGGGTCCGTGGCACCGAAGGCGATGCAATCAGCGACGTCGACATCGGACTCGTTGCCGGTCGCAACCCAGGTCCGAAGCCCCAGGCCCCGTTCGCGCGCCGCAACCAGGATATGGCTACCGACCGCGCCCGACTGGGTCATGATGGTCAGCGCGCCCTCCTTCGGCCAGCCGTGGTCGAATATCGACGTGAAGGTGCCGATGGCCCAGCAGCCCGGGGTCAACATGCCAAGGCAGTTCGGGCCAACGACCAGCATGCCCGTGCGGGCCGCCGTTGCAGCCATGCGTTCCTGCCACTCATGCGCTTCCCCGCCCACTTCGGAGAAGCCGGAGGAAAAGATCACGCAGGCCTTCACACCGGCTTCGGCGCAGGCGTCAACCACATCGGCGACAGCGGGCGCGGGTACGGTGATCACCACCATGTCGATCGGCTGCCCCACGTCGCGGATATCGGCATAGGCCTTCAGGCCCTGGATCTCCTTCTCCTTCGGATGGATCGGATAGATCGGGCCCTTGAAAGGCGCTTCAAGCATGTAGCGGATCGGGCGACCACCAAACTTCAGGACATTGTTGGACGCGCCGATGACCGCAATGGACTTCGGGTCGACCAGGGCAGACAGGTCGCGGGGTTTGCTGGACATGCTTCTCTCTTGTTCAGGGACTATATGGAAATGCGGGCACCGCCAATGCGGTCTCAGGCGGCGATCTGCATGATCTCGGTCAGGGAAGGCGCAGTCTCGATCTGCTCGATCGCGGCACGCAGCGCGCCGGCACGATTGTCGCCGATGACAGGCTTGGCCAGCGCATCGAACTTCGCACCGATTCGTGCGCCCTGTTCTGCCACGTCAGCCGCAGGTATGCCGCTGTCGTGTTTCGCCTGCAGACGTGTACCGTCGCGCAGGGTGACCGCGACATCGGAAAATGTCGCCGTGACCCCTGATATCAGGTCGATTTCCACACGGTCCCGCAGCGCCGTCAGGCGCGGGTCCATTGCGTGATCGCTGTTGTAGTTCTTCATGCCAGCCGTATCGATACCGGCAAGCGCGAATGCCGTCGTCATGCGCAGCGAGAACTTGGTCTCCAGACCCGTCGCGGGCTCGGCAATGTTGCAGACCCTGTCGGCACCCTTTTCCACCTGCACCGTTACCGATGCGATGTCATCCAGCGCGGGGGCATGATCATGGCGAATTTTCCGGCCGCTCTCGATCGCGGCATGGGTCAGATAGCAGGCTGCGTGATACTTGAAGAGGTTGTTGCGGACGTGGAAGCCGCCCCCCGGTGCCGCGCCGATGGCGTCCTCAGGATTGAAGTGCTTCGAATGGGTTGCCGCGAACCCCTGTTCGCAATCGAGAATGTCGCCGCGTGACGAGAACCCGCGCGCCGCCATCGTGGCTGCCATCATCCCGGCCTCGGTCGCCCGGCCCGCGTGGAACGGCTTGCAGTCGGTGCCGAACTGGCTCTTCAGACCGGCAGCCATGGTTCCCGCGATGCCAAATGCCCGCGCCATGGCATCCGCATCCAGCCCCAGCAGGCGACCACAGGCTGCGGCGGCACCGAACGTGCCTGCCGTCGCCGTGGCATGGAATCCCATCGCATAGTGACCCGGCATCACCAGCGCCCCGACACGGCAGGCGGTTTCATAGCCCGCCACGAATGCTGTCAGCACATCGGCACCGGACGCGCCTGACCGCTCCCCCAGGGCCAGCAGGCCCCCGGCCACAGCCACCGTCGCGTGACCGGAAAGAACCATGTTCACGTCGTCATAGTCGTGCGCGTGGCTCGCCGTGCCATTGACCAGCGCCGCCTGGCGCGTCGACAGGCGCAGCCCGCGCCCGACCAGCGTCGACTGCGGGTTGCCCCCCTGATCCTCGGCCTCTGCCGCCAGGATATCGACGCACTGCTCATCCGCCCCGGCAAGCGTGACAGCGAACCAGTCCAGCAGACACTGCCGGGCAACCGCCCGTGCGTCATCATCGATACTGTCGAGCTGCAGCCCGGCGGCCATTGCCGCCAGGGTTGCTGTCACCTGCGTGCCGGTCATGATGCGCGGGTCAGGCGTAGGACAGGCTGATGAACTCTGCCACCATCGCCGGACGTTCCTGGCCTTCGATCTCCATCTTCATCTCGGAGATCACCTGGACACCATTGCCGGAAACATCGTTCACTTCCTTGATGGTCTGATGCAGTCGCACCCGGCTGCCCGCAGGCACGGTGTTGGTGAAACGCACCTTGTTGGAGCCGTAGTTGATGCCGCGGCTGCGCTTCTTCACCGTCAGCGTCTGGGCCGACAGCAGCGGCACCAGCGACAGGGTCAGGAAACCGTGCGCAATGGTCTGGCCGTTCGGCATTTCCGTCCTGGCGCGTTCCACATCAACGTGAATCCACTGATGATCGCCCGTCGCTTCGGCGAACTTGTTGATCATCTCCTGATCCACCGACACCCATTCCGATGCGCCACAATCGGCGCCCACGTGGTTCTTCAGGTCCTGCGGGGTTTCCACACTCAGCATCATCAATCCTCCCGGTTATCATTTTTTGGCATCATTATGCGCCGAAGCCTGCCCCCACGGCATGCCAAATCCGCAGGGTTGTTCCTACAGCGTCAATAGGATCTCGTCAGACCCAGGACGTTCTGGGCCACGAAGTTCAGAATCATGTTCGAAGAGATCGGCGCGATCTGGAACAGACGGCATTCGCGCCACTTCCGCTCGATCTGGAAATCACGCGCGAAGGAAAATCCACCATGGGTCTGCATGCAGGCTTCGGCGGCGCTCCATGCCGATTCCGATGCCAGCAGCTTGGCCAGGTTGGCCGCCTCACCACATTCATGTCCGGCATCGAACAGGGCAGCCGCCTGGCGCACCATCAACTCCGCAGCCTGCAACTCGCCATAGGCGCGCGCGATGGGGTGCTGGATGGCCTGGTTCTGTCCGATGGGACGCCCGAAGACCGACCGGTCGTTGGCGTATGCCACGGATTTCTCGGTGAAGTACTTGCCATCGCCGATGGCTTCGGACGCCACCAGCACACGCTCCGCATTCATCCCGTCGAGGATGTACTTGAAGCCACGTCCCTCTTCCCCGATCAGGCTGTCGGCGGGGATGCGCATGTTGTCGAAGAAGACCTCGTTGGTGTTGTGGTTGACCATCGTGGGGATGGGGCGGATCTCGCAGCCCTTCCCCTTCACTTCCCGCAGGTCGACCAGAAACACCGACAGGCCCTGGGTCCGCTTCTGCACCTGATCGGCGGCGGTCGTGCGGGCCAGCAGCAGCATCATGTCCGACTGCAGGGCCCGGCTGGTCCAGATCTTCTGGCCGTTGACCACATAGCTGTCGCCGTCGCGCACCGCGCGGGTCTTCAGTTGTGTCGTGTCGGAACCTGTCGTTGGCTCCGTCACACCGAATGCCTGCAGCCGCAGTTCCCCGGTGGCGATCTTCGGCAGGTACTTCTGCTTCTGCGCTTCGGAGCCGTGTCGCAGCAACGTGCCCATGATGTACATCTGCGCGTGGCAGGCGGCAGCAGAGCAGCCTGACGCATGGATGGTTTCCAGGATGACCGATGCCGCGCGCAGGGGCAGGCCGGACCCACCATATTCCTCGGGAATCAGCGCCCCCAGATAGCCGGACTTGGTCAGCGCCTCGACAAAGGCATCCGGATAAAGCGACTTTTCGTCCAGGTCCTGCCAATAGGTGCCCGGAAACCCGTCACAGATACGCCGGACCTGATCGCGGACGTCGCGCCAGTCGTCGCCCAGTACCATGGTAACCGTGTCATCGGCTTGGTTCATCGTCGTGTCAGCGTTCATTGCAGCGGCTCCAGTCGTTCCATCATTCTGCGGCGAGGGCGGCAGACGCGGGCACGAAGCCCTTCGGCACACTCGCCTTGGCAATCATGCCATGCAGCGGTTCATCAGGCAGGTTCTCGGTCAGCAGCTCGCGAATGCCGACCAGCGCATCAAGATCGACGCCGGTGCGCATGCCCATGGCTTCCAGCATGAACACCAGGTCCTCCATCACCACATTGCCGGTGGCAAGCGGTGCGAACGGACAGCCGCCAAGTCCGGCCAGCGACGCATCGAAGACCCGACACCCGGATTCCAGCGCCGCCAGCGCATTCGCCAGCCCAAGCCCGCGGGTATCGTGGAAATGGGCCACGATCGTGGTGTCGTCGCCAAAATTGCGGATCGCCTCGGTAAACACTGCCTTCACCTGCGCCGGATTGGCATAGCCAACGGTATCGGCAATCCCGACCTCATCCGCGCCGCGTTTCAGATATTCCTCGATCAGCCACATCACCCGGGATGGCGCGATCTCACCCTCCATCGTGCAGCCAAGCGCCGTGGAGACACCACCACCCACCTGGGTGTCGGCATAGGCGGGGTTCGACCGCTTCACTTCCATCACCTGGTCGAAGCGTTCCAGGGATTCCTCGGTGGAGCAGCGGACATTCTTCTGATTGTGGGTTTCCGATGCGGACAGCACGAAATTCAGCTTGTGCACCCCCAGCATGAAGCCCCGCTCCGCCCCCTTCGCATTCGGCACCAGCGCGGACACGGTCAGATCGGGGTGGGTCAGCGCTTGGGCGACCACTTCGGCGTGGTCCTTGAACTGCGGCACCACATGCGGCGGCACGAAGGAACAGACCTCGATCTCCGGCATGCCAGCCGCAACCGCCTGATCGATCCACCGCTGCTTGGCGGCAGTCGGAAATTCGGTGGAGACCATCTGCAGGCCGTCCCTCATGCCGACTTCGCGCAGGATGACATCACGTTCCATGGTTTCTCTCCTCATTACCGATCACGTTTCATCGGCCCTTGAAATCCGGCCGGCGCTTTTCATTGAAGGCGCGCACGCCTTCCAGCCGGTCTTCTGTCGGGACCATCCGGTTGTAGGCCTCGATCTCGTACATGTAGCCCGTATGATACCCCACCTGCGCGGACATGGAGATCGACTTCTTTGCCTGCCGCGTGGAGATCGGGGCATTGCGTGCGATCTTTTCCGCCGTCTCCAGTGCCGCCACCATCAGGTCTTCCGGTGCGACGACCTTGTTCAGCAACCCCCAGGCCAGGGCTTCTTCCGCCGTGAACGGGCTGGCTGAAAGAATGATCTCCTTGGCGCGGCGGATGCCCACGGCGCGCGGCAGGTTCTGTGTGCCCATGGCACCCGGCATGATGCCCAGCGACACCTCTGTCAGCGCAAACCGCGCATTGGTGGAGCCATAGGCGAAGTCGGTCGCACAGACGAATTCACAGCCACCACCGAATGCCGCACCATTCACCGCCGCGATCACCGGGACGGGACAGTCCATCAGGGCCAGAGTGCCCTGTTCGAACAGCGCATGCTGCTGTTGCCACTGGCTGTCCGTCATGTTGTTGCGCTGCTTCAGGTCGCCACCGGCGCAGAACGCCTTGTCGCCCGTGCCCGTCAGGATGATGCAGCGGGTGTCGCCGGGATCGACGTACATCTGCTGCCAGATACGCTTCAGGTCGTGCCCCATCTGGGTGTTCATCGCATTGCGGGCTTCAGGCCGGTCAAGGCGCACCACAAGCACATGCGGCGCAGGCCGCTCCAGCACCACTGTCTCGAAAGTGGTCGTCTCAAACGATTCAGGCATCCAGAAATCTCCCCGCCGGAAGATTAGGGTAGCGCAGCGTCAGGCGTCAAATGACGGTATCGGAGGTCAGGGGTCCACCATCGGAGAAGCGGCTGAAACGGAACGCCGAAAGGTCGATCGACGGCCGCCCGTCAGCCACGATCTCCGACACCAGACGCCCGACGATCGGTCCCATGCCGAAACCATGACCGGAAAACCCGCTGGCCACGACAAGACCGTCCGGGCGGTCCAGGCTGTCAATCACCGGCAGCATGTCCGGGGTCATGTCGATATAGCCGCCCCAGGTGCGATCGATGCGGACATGGGTGGTGGCGGGGATTGCCTGTTTCAAACGCTGCAGGACATTGTCCAGTTGCTTGTCATTGGGGGCCGGGTCGAGCGTGCGATAGCGGGTCAGTTCCCGGCGCAGCGCCGACCGTGAAACACGTCCAAGCGCCGTCGAAAGCCCCATCCGGCCGAGCCGCAGCCGCAGGTCGCGACCATGCTTTCGGTAATCATCCAGAAACACCCGCCCGAACAGCAGGCTTTCGACCATCAGATCATGGTCCGCTGACCGGGTTGCGATGTTCATGGTGCCGTCGGCCCGCTGCCGGAACGCAACGCCGGCCCAGGTCGCGGCCTCGGCGATCGGCGGTGCGGCTGTGGTGCGGGCGACCGAACCCGTGATCCAGACCTGCGGGAAACGAAGCCCCAGATGCGCCAGCATGCGACTGGTCCAGCCGCCACAAGCCAGCACGACCGTTGGTACCTGTATTGCGCCATGCTCGGTTTCCACACCCGACACGCGCCCGCCGGACGTCTCCACCCCGAACACGGCACAGTCGGTCAGAAATCTGGCACCCCGCCCCTCTGCCGCGCGTTGCAGGGCGTGGGTCACTTTCGCCGGTTCGGCCTGCCCGTCACTTTCGGTGAAGATTCCGCCCAGAGTGCCAAGCTGGCTGCCGGGCACGATCTGCTGCATCTCGGACGCCGGAACCATGCGGGACTGAAGACCGTGCCTCGCCGCAATCGCGCGCCAGCGCTCGAACGTGGCCCGTTCCTCCTCCGTCTGGAACACGACGAAGTTGCCGCCCGCGATCCATTCCAGATCGGCATTCAGGTCGCGCTCAAGCGTACGCCAGATGCGGTTGGATTCCATCATCAGGGGGATTTCTGCAGGGTCTCGGCCCTGCTGGCGGACAAAGCCCCAGTTGCGCGAAGACTGCTCCCCCGCAACACGGCCCTTTTCGCAGACAACCACCGCAAGGCCGCGCTTTGCCAGATACCAGGCCGTGGCCGCGCCCATGATGCCCGCGCCGACGATAACGACGTCAGCACGGGCAGGCAGGTCACGCATCAGGTCGTGTCCTGATTTAATCAGTTGTCGAGGAAACTCCGAAGCTTCCGGCTGCGCGACGGATGCTTCAGCTTCCGCAGGGCCTTGGCCTCGATCTGGCGAATACGCTCACGCGTGACCGAGAACTGCTGACCAACTTCTTCCAGCGTGTGGTCGGTGTTCATGCCGATGCCGAAACGCATGCGCAGCACGCGCTCCTCACGCGGGGTCAGGCTGGCCAGCACCCGGGTCGTGGTTTCCCGCAGGTTGGAGTGGATCGCACTCTCGATCGGCAGGACAGCGTTCTTGTCCTCGATGAAGTCACCCAGGTGGCTGTCTTCCTCATCCCCGATCGGGGTTTCCAGGCTGATCGGTTCCTTGGCGATCTTCATCACCTTGCGGACCTTCTCCAGCGGCATGCCGAGCTTCTCGGCCAGCTCCTCCGGTGTAGGCTCGCGCCCGATCTCGTGCAGCATCTGCCGTCCCGTCCGCACCAGCTTGTTGATCGTCTCGATCATGTGCACCGGAATACGGATCGTGCGCGCCTGGTCCGCGATGGACCGGGTAATCGCCTGCCTGATCCACCAGGTCGCATAGGTGGAGAACTTGTAGCCGCGGCGGTATTCAAACTTGTCGACCGCCTTCATCAGGCCGATGTTGCCTTCCTGAATCAGATCGAGGAACTGCAGACCACGGTTCGTGTACTTCTTGGCGATGGAGATGACGAGGCGCAGGTTGGCCTCCACCATTTCCTTCTTCGCCCGCCGCGCGTCGCGCTCCCCGCGCTGGATGGTCGACACGATCCGACGCAGGTCATCGATGGGTAGGCCGACCAGGGTCGCGATCTGCTTGTAGTCGTCGCGGATGGCCTCGATCTTCTCGAACTCATGCGTGGCGAATGCCGCCCACTTCTTGTCCAGCTTGGCAACATTTTCCAGCCAGTCCTGATCCAGCTCATGGCCAAAGTGGTGGTCGAGGAACGACTGGCGACCAACGCGATGCTTCTCGGCCAGACGCAACAGCTTGCCGTCAGCTGCCATCAGCTTCTTGTTAATGGCGTAATGGTCGTGCACCAGCATCTCGATGCGGGCGTTGGAAAAGCGGATCGCCTTCATGTGGACGACCATTTCCGCCTGGATCTTCTGGAACCGGCGCTCCGCCGAGGTCGAGACCTCGCCACCGTCCAGCGCGCTGCTGACGCGCTTGTCCTGCGCGCGCTCGATCCGCTTGAACAGCTTCGCGATCTCGTCGAAGGTTTCCAGCATGCGCGGCTTCAGCGCCGCTTCCATCGCCGCAAGCGACAGGGTCGCGTCATCGAAATCATCATCGTCGTCGTCGGAATTGCTGCTGTCGTCGGATGATTTCTCGCCATCCGGCTTGGCGGCACCGGGAATTGCAGCTGCACCGGTCTTGGCGTCAAAGCCGTCCGCGGTTTTCGCAGCCGCGCCATCTGCAGGCTTGGCGTCCCCGCTCTCGTCATTTTCGTTGGCGTTGTCGTCGTTGGCGCTCGGCCCCTCGGGCTTGCCGTAGGTGCTTTCCAGATCGATGACATCACGCAGCAGCATGTTCTCGGCGACGATCTCGTCGCGCCATTCCACCAGCGTGCGCATCGTCAGTGGCGACTCGCACAATCCGCCGATCATGTTCTCGCGACCGGCCTCGATTCGCTTGGCGATGGCGATTTCGCCTTCACGCGACAGCAGTTCGACAGACCCCATTTCCCGCAGATACATGCGCACAGGATCGTCCGTGCGCTCGACATCGCTGGATGTCGTGGTGGTCGTCGTGGTCGTTGCAGCAGCGGCAGGCTTCGCCTCCGCGTCTTCCTTGTCGTCCTTGTCTTCGTTCTCTTCGTTCTCGATGACGTTGATGCCCATTTCGGACAGCATCGCCATGATATCCTCGATCTGCTCCGACGAGACCTGATCCTGCGGCAGAGCGGCGTTCAGCTCGTCATGTGTAACGTACCCGCGCTCCTTCGCCTTCGCGACGAACTTCTTCATGTCCTGCCGTGCAAGATCGAGCAGCGGGCCATCGGTCTGCTCCGGGCGCGCGGCTGGTTCTTTTTCGTTCGCTTTGGTTGCCATATTTTTCCGTCCTGAAATTCAGACTTGTCCCGAAACCGCTTGAGCCGCTCATGCCTTAACGCGGATCGCCACCCCCGGCGCCGCTGATCCCCGTTGGCTCCTCGGCTTTTGCGCGGTCGAGTGCGCGCCGAAGTGCCGCCATCCGCTCAATGGCTTCCGCTGTAACTTCCCGCCGCGCCTCTGACGCAGCCTCCTCATAGTCCGTCTGCAACACCTCGATGCGGTATCGCAGCAATGTTGCATCGAAATGCTGCTGCACCGCATCCGCCGGTGGATTTCGCTCGGATGCCCAGTCCAGACGCGCCGCACTGGGCGCACTCATCCGGGTAACAACCTGCTCGAACCCTGACCGGCTTAGGTGGCGTGCAAGGGCTTCGCTGTCAAGCCCCGGCGCGGTGTAAAGTGCGTCACGTATCGCCATGAGACAGGCATCAAGGTCGGCACTGCGCATCTCCAGATCGTCCAGCTGTTGCTCGAACTGTTCCACCAGCGACGGCCATTTCAGCAGGGCTCCGATGATCGCCTCCTCGCGCGAACGGAACGGCGGTATGGCCAGACTGGCCTTCAGGCGAGAAACATCCTCTGCAGGCTGGCGCTTGCCGTTCCAATTGGGCTTCCACCCTCCCTGCCCACCGGCGTTCTGTCGGGGGGCGGGACGCAGCAGATCACGCATGCGACCCTTCAGATCATCGCGGTAATGACGCTGCACGATCTCGTCCTCGATGGAGAAGATCATCCGGTCGATGTCTCTCTCCAGCGCGGCGCGACGTTCGGGGGTGTCAATGTCACGTCCCTCCAGCAGCGCCTGCCAGAGCATCGCCGTCATGGGCGTGGTGCTGGACAGAAGCCCTGACAAGGCTTCCCCGCCACTGCCCCGGACCAGATCGTCGGGGTCCATCCCCTCCGCCAGCAACGCGAACTGCAGGGATTTGCCAGGCTTCAGCTTCGGCAAGGCCCGCTCCGCCGCACGCCGGGCGGCGCGCAAGCCAGCCGCGTCACCATCCAGGCACAGGACCGGTTCAGATGTCATCTGCCAGAGCAGATCGATCTGATCCTCCGTCACCGCTGTCCCCAGGGGTGCAACCGTGTGGCGAAATCCCGCCTCCGCCAGGGCGATCACATCCATGTAGCCCTCGACCACGATGACGGTACCGGCGGCCCGCCCCGCCTCCCGCGCCATGGCGTGGTTGTAGAGGGTCCGTCCCTTGTCGAAGAGTGGCGATTCCGGGCTGTTGAGATACTTCGCCCGCACCTCCCCCAGCGCCCTGCCGCCAAAGGCGATCACCCGGTTGCGGCGGTCCCCGATGGGAAACATCAGTCGGTTGCGGAACCGGTCATAGCTGCCACGCCCGTCATCCGGTTGCCCCAGCAGGCCGGATTCCACCAGTTCCTGATCCGTGAAACCCCGGTCGAGCAAGGCGGTCTTCAATCCGTCATTGCGGTCCGGGGCATAGCCGAGCCGGAATTCCTCGACCGCCTTCTCGCCCAGGCCGCGCTGCTGCAGGTATTCCCGCGCCTCTGCCCCCTGACTGCTGCGCAATTGCGCCTGAAACCATTTCGCGGCCGCCTCGTTGGCCTCCGCCAGGCGCGACACGTGATCGGCCTTCTCACGGGATTCAGGTGCCAGTTTCGGGACTTCCAACCCGGCGGCCTCCGCCAGCCGTTCCGCCGCTTCGGGGAAGCTCAGACCTTCGACATGCATGACGAAATCAAAGGCCGAACCATGCGCCCCGCAGCCGAAGCAGTGATAGTCGTCGCGATCCTCGGACACCTTGAAGGACGCCGTCTTCTCCCCGTGGAACGGGCAGCAGCCCCAGTGGTCGCGCCCACGTTTCTTCAACGCCACGCGCCGCCCCACCAGCTCAACCATGTTGATGCGGTTGCGTATCTCGTCGAGGAAGCTTTTCGGAAAGGCCATGGCGGGGCGGATCATACCGGAACCGCACCTATCTTGAGAGAGGACAATTAGTCAGCATCAATCTCTGCAATCAGGTCCGGATCGTCGTTCTGGACCTTGCCGACGCGCGGTGACACGCGATAGCCACGCACGCCGGTGTTCGGACGCAGCAGCTCCTGCAGGTCGTCAGTCGCGGTGCCCGGGTCAAGCCATCGGGCGTGGTCGGCATCTTTCAGGATGACAGGCATACGATGATGAATGTCTGCAATGGCGGGCGCGGCATCCGTCGTGATGATCGTGTAGCTGTCGATCTTCACACCGTCCGTACCCTGCCAGCGCTCCCACAGGCCCGCGAAGGCAAATAGCTGCTGATCCTGCAGGGTGATACGCCACGGTTCGCGCACTTTCGGTTCCGGCTTCCGCCATTCATAGAAACCGTCCGCAGGCACCAGACAGCGGCGTCGGCCAAGAGCCGCCCGAAAGGATGGCTTTTCCGCCACAGTCTCCGCCCGTGCATTGATCAGCCTGGCGCCGCCCGTTGCATCTTTCGCCCAGGACGGGATCAGCCCCCACTGGATATCATGCATCAGCAGGCGTCCATCAGGGTGCTGGCGGATCACCGGCGCGGTCTGGGTGGGGGCAATGTTGTAGCGTGCCTGCAGGTTCGGGAGGCCCTGAATGGCGAAGGTCTGGCGCATGGCCTCCAGCGGTGAGGTCAGGCTGTAGCGTCCGCACATGTCGTCGTCCCTTCCCCGCTTCCGCCGCGCGATTCATTGCTGCCCGACGGTGGGGATGCTACATGCTGTAGGGCATGAAAACACCACGCCAGAGCACCATTGAAATCCTCGACCGGCTGATCAGCTTTGACACCACAAGCCGCTATTCGAACCTGGAACTGATCGACTGGGTGGTCGACTTTCTGGCCCAGCGCGGTGTCGAAAGCCAGCTGCTGCACGACGAAAGCGGCGAAAAGGCAAACCTCTGGGCCACCATCGGGCCGAAGGATGTGCCGGGCATCATGCTGTCAGGCCATTCGGACGTCGTGCCGGTCGATGGCCAGGACTGGGCGAGCGCCCCCTTCAGGATGGTCGAACGCGACGGTCGGCTGTATGGCCGGGGCACCGCAGACATGAAGGCCTTCATCGCCATCTGCCTCAGCCACGTTGACGACTTTCTGGCTGCAGACCTGAAGGTCCCGGTCAATCTGGCGATTTCCTATGATGAGGAAGTGGGATGCCTCGGCGGTCGGCAGCTGGCTGAGATGCTGCGCGGACTGTCGCCGAAACCCCGTCTGTGTGTTGTCGGCGAACCGACCATGATGGGCGTCGTCACGGGCCACAAGGGCAAGGCCAGCTACCGCGCCCGCATCCGGGGTTTCGAATGCCATTCATCGCTGACGCATCAGGGGGTCAATGCGGTCGAGTATGCGGCCGAACTGATCACTGCCGTTCGGGCACTGTCGCGACAGAAACGCGATCATGGCCCCTACGACCCGGCATTCGACCCGCCCTACACCTCCATCCATGTGGGTGTGATCCACGGCGGCACGGCGCTGAACATCGTGCCGAAGGACTGCCATTTCGACTTCGAGTTCCGCAATCTGCCTGCCGATGACACGGCGGAGATCTTCAGCCACATCGAAGCCGGCGCAGCCGCGCTGAGTGCGGAGATGCAGGCCATTCAGCCAGACACGGGTATCAGCTTCGAACAGATCGCCTGGTTCGAAGGGCTGGACACCGCGGAAGATGCCGAAGCCACCACACTGACCAAGGCCTTTGCCCAGGCCAATGCATCACAAAAGGTGAGCTTCGGGACCGAGGCCGGGCATTACCAGGGTGCTGGCGTGCCGACGGTGGTGTGTGGCCCGGGCGACATCGGTCACGCGCACAAGCCGGATGAATATGTCGGGATCGCCCAGATCGCAGCGGCTGAGGAATTCTTTGCCCGCATGATCGACTGGGCGCGCCGCGGCTGAGCCCCGGGACGGACCGCCGCAACCACCGCAGTCAGGAACCGTCTCAGAACAGTCTGCGGTGCACTTCAACCGTATCGCCCGGCAGGATGATCGCATTCTGGTCAACCCGGAACCGGACCAGTTCCCCCGCCGAGTTGGTGCGGAAGATGGTGATCGGTTCTTCGCGCGCCCGGCGGGTATACCCCCCACCGACGGCCACAGCCATGCGGGCGTTCAGGCCCGGCTGATACTTGTAGGACCCGGGCTTGCCCACCTGACCCAGGATGAAGAACGGGCGGTAGTTCGTGACTTCGATGGACACCTTCGGATCAACGATGAAGTTGGTGTCCAGCGCGGTGGTCAGAACCTGTGCCAGTTCACCCAGCGTCAGGTTCTCGGCGGTGATCTGGCCGATCAGTGGCACCGAAAGCTCACCCGCCGCACTGATCTCGAACTCGCCCGATATGTCGTCCTGACCAAAGACCTTGATCTGGATCCGGTCACCGGGGCCGAGGCGATACTGCTCCAGCTTCTGCGCCACGTCGGTGGGCAGTTCGTCGATCAGGATGGCAGGCTTGTCGGGGTCGGCCAGCGCCGCTCCCGACACCGAAGGTGTGACCACGGCGGTGCGGCTCTGCGGGGTGACGATTGTTGTGTCAGGTACGGTCAGGGCGGGCCGTTGCACGATGACGGTCTGCGGCGCGGGGGCGACCTGCGGCGTCGGGCGCACGATGACAGTTTCAGGCGCTGCAAGCACACGACGTTGCGGCACAGCGGCAGGCGCGGGCGCGACGAGAGCCGGTTGAACGCGCTGCTGCGCGACGGGCGCTGTCGCTGTTGCGCTGGTCACCCGTTCATAGCGACGATCCGAACAGCCCTGCGCCACAACAGCGACCGCACCGAGGGCAAGCATGGCAATTGCAAAACGTCGAAAGGAATTCTGTCTCATACGCGTTTTCCGGTCCGATAATGCACTGGCAGCGACGACAGACCCGTCGCAGATGATCCGAGCCATCAGTAATGCAAGGTCAGGACCACACCAAGCCTGTTGCGGAGGAATTGTCGGTTCGCATCCGTCGAACCAAAATTCGTGAAATCCCAGAACCCGCGAAGGCGCATGTTCTCATTCATCAGCCACAGCAGCGAAAGTTCGTTGTTGAAGACGTCGTCAACGGTATTGCCCGAGATGGAAGATGTGTGCGCAAAGCTGGTCTTCATGCCAGCGAGCAGTTCGTAAGTGATCTCCAACTGGGCACCGACAGACAATTCGTGCGTGATGATCGCGGTGTCGGGAACGTTCACACCATTGACGTTCGTGATCGCCGTCGTGCTTTGAACATTCCGCTCATAGCCCGCGAGAAACGTCCAGCTGTCATGCGGGTTCCAGACGAAATCAAGTTTGCCATCCAGGAACAGCAGATTGGAACTGTTGCGATCTGCAAATGTTGCATAGCCAAGGCCAATCGCACCTTCCAGAAAGGTTACGGCTGTCAGGTCATAGGTAAATCCGACGAGAGCCGTTGCCGACGAGAAATCCCGCTCCACGCCGGCACCATCAAACTGCAGGTCATGAACAACCGTCTTTACGCCCGGCTCGATGAAAAGCGTCGTGCCTTCCCATTCCTCCCAGCCGATCCTCACAGCCCCGCCAAATTCCCAGCTATCATTTCTGTCTGCTTCGATTTCTCCGGCACCGGCGGGCGTATCGACAAAGTCTTTCCGCTGGGCCGCGCCCTTGGCACGCCAGAGGAACTTGTCGCGCTTGTATTCCCAAGTGCCTGCGAGGCCATATTCGTAGCGAACGGAAGGTTCGTCCCCTCCCACGTTGTTGATGGCATCCCCACGGGGCGCGATCTTCCTGTCGAAGCCCAGCCTAAGCTTGACCGACTCGAACTCCGAGATTTCCAGCTTCCCACCGGTGGCGAAGCCGTGTTCGCGACTGTTTTCGGCACCATTCGACAGGTGCCTCGAAAACCGGGCGCTTCCTTCTGCGAAGACTTCATGGTTGTCCCAGTTGGATACCAGACGAACGGATGGTGCAACCGAGCCGATGAAGTCGGCCTTCTCTCCCCCATTCGTCGCAAAGATATTGTCATCGAACGTCAGGCCGATATCGACTTTCGGGAAGATGAGGAAGCTTTCGAACGGCTGACCCCGGCCCAGATGCTCGACATCCAGGAACAGGCCGCCTGCTTCAAAGCCGATGGCGTTGTATTCGCGGCGCGCGCGCTGCAGCACCGCGTCCTGCTTGGCCGTGGTGAAACTCGGCTCAGGATCTGCCGTGGCGGGGATGATCGGGTTCTGGATGATCTGGGCGCGGACCTGACCTTCGGTCTCGGTATCCGAGGCACCCTGGGCGCTGACACCCTGGGCGAAAAAGGCCAGGGCCGGACACAGCAGCAGCACAACGGCAAGTGCGGTCCTGCGGAATCCTGTACGCCTCTGGTTCACGACCGAGATACCTGCCCTGCTGATTCGATTCGTTCAGATATCAGTTTGGACTGACATCGCGTGCCGGTTCCACAACTGGTTGCGGCTGGTCCAGCAAGGCCGCGAGTTCCTGCGGCCCGGCGGTGGTCGCGACATCATTCAGCAACTGCGCAACGGCCTCGTTGACCTGGTTCTCAGCCTCAAGCAACTGGTCCTGTCCCGTGAACAGCACACGTCGGGCTTCGGATGACGGTGCGAAGACGCTTTGTTCCATCGCCTCCGGCTCGATGATCACGCCGGTCAGATAGGTTTCGAGCCCTTCACGACCGTCAAAGGTGATCACCAGTTCGTTGTTCTCCACCACGGCATTCATCATGACCACCCCACCGGTACCGGTAGCGCGGGCATTGGGTCGCCGCCCGACGGCATCAGCTGATTCACCGTCCGTCAGATAGCTGCCGGGTTCGGCCATATAGGTTTCGGCCGCCCAGGCATCCGGCGCGGCAGAGGCCATGCGGACACGGCGTCCATTCACCTTCATGGCCTCACCAAACGGACTGGTCACTGCCTCGGGCACGCCAATGTCGTCCGTCATCAGGAACACGCGGTATTTGCCGGAGGGAACCGGCAGGCGCATGGTGCGAATGTTGCGGATGCCATCACGCAGCAGGGCGTCGCCTTCCGGTCGGCGCATCGCGGCGGGGCGCGGCCCCTTGATGAACGCACTGCGCGCCGTCACCTTCGTGAAGCCCTTGGTGACCTTAGCATCAGGCGGGCCGAAATCGAAGCCGTAGCGGCCCTCTCCCAGTTCGAATGACGTGGTCACCTTGGTCTTGAAGATGCGCGCGGAAATGAAGGAACGGCTGGCGGCCTGGGATACGCGGTCGGCGGCAGAGGCCAGCACCAGCGGATCGGCGACAAGGTCACTGCGCTGCAATTCACGGATCAGGGCCACGGCACGCTGGGCCGCAGCTTCCGGCAAGCCACCGCTGTCGAGGTATCGTTCGATCGCGCGCTGGCCTGCGTCGCTGCCGGCGATCGCGCCAGCAAGGGCCTCGGCGCGGGAAACGTCGGTCCCGACAGTCTGGGCGGACACCGCTGCGCCCAGCATCATTGCCAGGATCGAAACGGTGCAGAATTGGATTGTTTTCTTCATGGTACTACCGATCATGCAAGAAACGCGCAAAGGTCGCGTGAATCGCTCGTTGGCTCTCCGTCGCTACCATAGATGACGATTTACTGACATTTCATCAACAGGCTGCGCACATGATGCTGGCACTCTCGGGGTGATCGGGGACACAAGCAACCGGCATTCAGTGCCCCATTTCGAAACAGGTTTCTCAGGCGATGTCCGATGATGATGCGATGAAGGGGTTGCGCGTCTGGCAGGAAATCGCCGGCGGCATGCCAGAAACGACGCCAGAAGCAACATCTGAAACAGCCGTTGTCACCGCACTCGCCGACCGGGTGACGACCGCCACGGTGGATGCCCTGCTGGCTGCATCCGGGCTGCCGCAACCCGCAGTGATGCAGTCACGGTTGCTCAACCGGTTCCGCCATCAGGCGGGACGAAAATGGCTGCAGGCCATTCGCGACGCTGGCGTGCCCTGCATGGCCATCAAGGGTCTGGCAAGTGGTGCATGGCTTTATGACAGGCCGGAGGATCGCGGCATATCGGATGCGGACCTGCTGATCCGCCCCGACGATCTGGCGCGGGTTCTGGACGTCCTGCAGGCAGCGGGATTCGCGTTCGCCGATGAACCGACCCGCAGCCGTTGGGGTTTCATCAGCCAGGCCAGTTTCCAGCCCCTGCTGTCACCCGATGGCGCGGTGAACATCGACCTGCACATTGCCGGTGACGCCGCGCCCTTCGCCGAAGCCCTGCCAACGGAAACGCTGTTCGCAGCAGGTCGGGCGGCTGACGGCGTCTGCATCCCGGCACGCGAGCATGCCTTTCTGATCGCTGCCAGCCATGCCGCACGGGACCTTTTCACGGGGGATGCGGCGAAGACGGTGATCGATGGGCTTCTGATGCTGAAACATCACCCCGGTCTGGACTGGGCGGAGATTGCCCGATGCAGTCGTTCAGGCCGGATGCTGAAGCCGGTGAGTGTCTTCACGGCACTGCTGCAACGGCTCGGCGCGGATACATCGGCGGCAGAAGATCACCTGCCGCTTCACAGGGTCCGGGGATCGCTGTTCGAACAGGTCGTCCGGGATCATCTGCTGATGTTTCCACCGGCCGATTCTCCTGACGCCATGGCCCGCTTCTGTCGGCAATGGCGTCTTGCGGCGGCCCCCACCGTGGCCTTGCAGCGCGACCTGCGTCGACTGACGGGGCTGGTCCGCCCCCATGGCGGCATACCGGGCCAGCGAACAGCCCCCGACAGGCAGGCCAGAGATTGAACGCAGCCTGATGGACAGCCTGCGGCCCGGGGCGCAAGATCAGGTCAAGGTCCGGGAACGTTTCTTGCTTCCCGGGCACCACACCGACAGGGACGCATGACACATGTTCGAGTATCTGAGGGCCGATGAACCGACCGCACCTCCGGGCCAGCGCCCGCCGGAACGCAGGATCGTCGATGTCGGCTACATCATTGATGCCGAGAAGGCCGGTTTCATCTGGGAAGCGCCGCGCGCGCAGCAGCGCCAGGCCGCCACGTCATCGCATGCAAAGTCAGTGACCTATTGCCCGGCTGTCATCGATTACGAAGCCCGGCTGTTCGAGGTCGTGGCCCCGATCGATGTGCAGTTGCGCATCAAGGTCGATGAACAGGGCAAACCGCAACTGATCAACGCCCTGGGTGACCGCAGCCAGATCCGCTCCAAGCACCTGGGCCAGATGGTCGCCGTCATGCCGCGCAAGGAATGGCGCCACCCCGATCGCCCGGTCATCCAGTTCATCACGCCTTATATCTTCGTGGCTGATGATGTCTGCTGGATGAACCAGATGCCACCTTTCAACAGCTACACGGGTCGCCATTGGCCCGGCCTGATGATCGGCGGGCGGCTGCCGATACATATCTGGCCACGACCGATGATGTGGGCGTTCGAATGGCATGACACGTCCAAGGATCTGGTTCTGCGGCGTGGCGAGCCCTGGTTCTACATGCGCTTCGAGACTGACGACCCGCGACGCCCCGTGCGCATGGTGGAAGCTGTGAAGGACGAGCGGCTGGTCAACTACATGAAGGGCCTGAACAGCGTCACCAACTATGTCGGGCGCACGTTCTCGCTGTTCAGCGTCGCGGAACAGCGTCGTCCACCGAAACTGCTGACCCGAAAGCAGAGCGGTTCGTGAACGATTATGATGCTACAGGTACAGGGCATGTGAATCACTGGAATCAACGGATTTCCGAATGACCGACAAGTCGGACAGCAACGGTATCGGACAGGATGACGAAGGCGGCTGGTCCCGTCCGCGCAGCAATGTCGTGACGCCGATCAGCGAAGGCTGGTCGAAGATCAGACCGGACCACGCGACACCTGCTCCACGCAAGGCGGACAGGCAGGCCGCACCGCGCGCATCGGCGGAGGTTGCTGATCTGGCAGCAGAGGAATGGCGCCGTCCGAACCAGGGTCGGCAGTCTGACGCCCCCCCTGCCCGTCGGGAACGTGTTGCCGCCGCGCCGGAAACATCTGATGCAACAGCAGCAGAAAAGCCTGCTGAGCGCGCTGCACCAGATGCGCCAAAGGCGGCGCCGGAACCGACGGCGCCACGCATCGACGTGCTGCGCCGGCTGCTGATACGCACAACACGCGACGTCGGTCGCCCCATCGGTGCGCCGGACATTCAGGCCGCCGCCCCAGGCGCGGGGTCGCCGATGACCCTGGACGGGTTCCGGCTTGCTGCCGAGCGTCTGGGCTTCCCGGTGACGGAGCGGAGCTTTGGTCGCAAGACCCTGGATCAGGTGAAACCACCCTTCATCATCCTGAAGAAGAACGATCCGACCAGCGCCCGATCCGTCGTGCGCAAGGAAGGGTCACGGTTCGCGGTCTACGACCCCGTGCGCGACGAGACCGAGATCCTTGCGCCGGAGGACATCACCCCCCTCGGCAATCTGGCCATCGTGCTGAAGGCACCGGAGGCCGCGACCAAGGGAGTTCGGGACTGGCGCTCTGCCGTTGTGCGCAAGATGCGGGGCGTGCTGCTGGAACTGGCCGCTGCGTCGCTGATGATCAACATCTTCGCGCTGGCCGCACCGCTGTTCATCATGACCGTGTTCAACAAGGTCGTCGGCACCGGCGGGGGCGCGCAATCCACCCTGATGGCGCTGGCCATCGGCATGGCCGTGATCTACGCCTTCGACCTGATCCTGCGCATTGTCCGGGTCTATATCTCCAGCCACACCGGCGCGCGGGTCGAGTCCCTGATCGGTGGCGAACTGGTGCACCATCTGCTGCGCCTGCCCTATCGCCATTTCGAAACCACGGCGAGTGGCGTGATCTCGGAACGGATGCGGCAACTGGATGCCATTCGCGCCTTCTTCACCGGCCAGATGCCACTGGTGGTGGCCGACCTGCTGTTCGTCTTTGTCTTCCTGTTCGCGCTGCTGATGATCGAACCGCTGATCGCCATGGTGGTGATGGTGTCGATCCCGATATTTGTCCTGCTTTCCGTCGCCTCCCATGGCAAGCAGAAGAAATTGACGGAACAGAACTTCATCGGCCAGGCGGCGAAGTCCTCCGCCCTGCACGAGACCATGGCCAATGCCCTGACCGTGAAGGCGCTGGGGCTGGAATCGGAGATCGAGCGGCGCTGGGACCACCGTCTCGGCCTGTCGGCCTGGACCGGGTATCGCTCCAACACGCTTTCCGGCGTGCTGTCCGCTGTCGGCCAGAACCTGCAGCAGATTCTCAGCCTGGTGGTCATCGTCATCGGTGCCATGCTGATCATGGAAAACGAGATGTCAATCGGGGCGCTGATTGCCACCAACATCCTGGCCACCCGCGCGGTGGCTCCCATGCGACAGGTCGTGGGTGCATGGCATCAGGTGCAGGAAGTGCGCACCGCCTTCGCCCGCATTGACGAGATCATGCAGGAAACCCCGGAGTCCGAACCGGGCGAGCTCAGCCCTGGAACCACGTTCGATGGCAAGGTGACGTTCGAGAACATCGCCTTCCGCTACGAGGACGATCTGCCGCCCGTGCTCTATGACATCAACCTGACCATTGCAGCGGGTGAGGTGTTCGGCATCATCGGCCCATCCGGTCAGGGCAAGACAACCCTGTCGAAACTGGTTCAGGGCCTCTATCTGCCTGACAATGGCCGCGTGCTGGTGGACGATACAGACATTGCCCATATCTCCCCCGCCACATTGCGCCGTCAGGTCGGCGTCGTACCGCAGGAGGTCCAGCTGTTCGCCGGAACGGTGCGCGAGAACATCGCGATGGGTATCGACGACAAGGATCCGGCGCGCGTTGAATCCGTCGCCCGCTTCGTCGGCGCGCACGAGTTCATCCAGCGTCTGCCAAAGGGCTATGACACGATCCTGAGCGAGCGTGGCGGTGGCCTGTCATCGGGCCAGAAGCAGTTGCTTGCCGTGGCGCGGGCACTGATCCGCAATCCGAAGATCCTGATCTTCGATGAGGCGACCAGCGCGCTCGACCCGGGCACGGAGGAGCGGTTGATCCGCGCCCTGAAACGGGCCAAGCGGGGCCGGACGATCATCATGATCTCGCATCGCATGGCACCGATGGTCATTGCAGACCGTGTTGCCCTGCTGATCGACGGCCACATCGAACGTGTTGGCTCACCTGAGGAAGTCATTGCCTTCTCGCGCACGCGGATGCGTGACGCGGCGATGCGCCCGGGGGACAGGCCGGGCCGCGATGCGGGCCAGGCCGGACCTGACCGGAAATCCACCACGGACACGTCGGCGGACCGACAGGCATGAGCAAGCAGGACGGTGACGACGGGCGCACCCGGCAACGCGGCGCGCAATATTCCGATTTCCTGCCGGAAGCGCAGGCGATCAGCGAGGCACGGCATTCGCCACTCGCTTCGCTGCTGGTGCTGATCATCTGCGGGTTCTTCGTGGTCATCATTGCCTGGGCCGCCATTGCCGAGGTCGATCAGGCCGTGGTGGCACAGGGTCAGGTTCGCCCGGGCGGGCGGGTCAAGCTGGTCAACCATCCGGAAGGTGGCTCCGTGGCCGAAGTCCTGGTGCGTGATGGCGATCTGGTGCGCGAGGGACAGCCCCTGCTGCGCCTTGATGACGAGATCATCAACGGCGAAGCCCGCCGCCTGCGGGGCGACCTGCAGACCCTCGAAGCAGATCTCGCCCGACTGGAGGCAGAGGCAGGCGGTGATGCGGTCATCAACTTCCCCGACATCGTTGCAAAGGAACGCCCTGATCTGGTGGCCACGCATACGCGGTTGCTGGATGCGCGGCGGGACTCGCTGAACTCCCGGCGGGAATCGGCTGAACGCGAGATCGAACAGGCGCAGTCCGACATCAACTCCTTCCGGGTGCGGATCAACACCCTGTCGCAGAGCCGGGATGTGCTGGCGGAACAGGTCCGGTCCCTGCGCACCCTGACCGACAAGGGGCATTTCCCCTTCCTGCGGTTCCAGTCCGTGCAGCGTCAGCTGGCGGAAACCGAAGGGGAGTTGCAGGAAACGCGTCAGTCACTGGACTCAGCGCTCTCTGCACTTTCCGCATCCAAGTCGCGGCGGCGCGAGATCGATGATGAATCCCGCAGCGGCGTGCTGACCAATCTGGCCGAAACCCGTGGCGCCAGGGACCGCACGGCCCGGGGTCTGGAACAGGCGATGGCCCGGTTGAACCGCACGGTCATCCGCAGCCCCGTAGATGGCTATATCCAGAACCTGGTGGTCAACAATACGGGGCAGGCCGTTCGCCCGAACGAGCCGCTGTTGTCCGTGGTGCCGGAAGCAGACAATCTGATCATCGAAGCGCGCGTCGCCAACAACGATATTTCCAGCGTCGAACAGGGTCAGGCGGCCAACATCAAGGTACGCGCCTACGACTTCATCAAGTACGGCGCTCTGGAGGGTCATGTGGAACGGGTTGCGCGTGATGCCAACACCGACGAGCAGACCGGCGCAATCTTCTATCTGGTGGAGATCCGCACCGACAAGTCCTATCTCGGCGACCGGCCAGGGGTGAACGATGTCCGCCCCGGCATGCAGGTCGATGTGGAACTGAAGGCCGGGTCCCGGTCCATCCTGTCGTTCCTGACCGACCGCGTCATCGGCACGGCGGATGAGGCGTTCCGCGAACGGTAAGGCGCGGTCCCGGCATTCACCAAAGCCTACTGAAGCCTGGCCTCTCCATTCGGGTTCGCCCAGTCCTGCTGCCGCAGCAGCGCACGCAATCCCATGCCCTGGCAGACAAAGGTCTCGTCCAGCATCTGCCAGGCATGAATTCGGTCGGTGCGAAAATGGCGGAAGGCACCGCGCAGTTCGCACCAGCCTGCCAGCAGCACGCAGTCCACATGGTAGATCAGGGCCAGCGGCAGGATCGTGCGTTCCGTGCGCTCCCCCGTCAGGCTCTCATAGGTCAGTGTCAGCTTCCGCTCATTGCGGACGGCGTCACGCAGCATGTCCTTTGGAACACAGCCTTTCTGCGGGTCGTCCAGCGGCGCGCCCCAGGTCGACACCTGCAGCCAGTCCGCGGGCCGGTTGAGGGCGTCAACCTTGGCACATATCCGATCCGCCGCGCGTTGCAGGGCACGGTCCCCGGTTCGCGACAGCATGGCCAGCCCGACCCGCAGCGCCTCCACCTCTTCCTCATCGAAATTGAGTGGCGGCAGATCATAACCACGCCGCATCATGTAACCGATCCCCGGCTCCCCCTCGATTGGCGTATGCATGGCCTGCAGGGCGGCAACGTCGCGGTAGATCGTGCGCACCGATACCTCCAGCCTTTCCGCCATGTCGGCGGCTGTCATGGGCCGCGCAGCAGCCCGCAGCATCTGGATCAGTTCGAACATCCTGTTTGATCGGCGCATCGCATCCTCCCGCCCCGTTCCGCTGACACACGGCACTGCTGACACCATAGCCGACCCTGCTGACAAGGGTCTGTCAGCAGCCTTCGCTAGCTTTGCCCTCCAACCGGAGGACAGCTGCATGAGCTATTACGACAATGCGACCCTGATGGCCTTGAAACTGGGGCCCTGGCGGCCGGCTGAATCCGCAGATACGCCCCACCTGGCGGCGCCGCGCGGACGACCTGCCCGCCGGGTCGGGGGCAAGGCGCGCCGCTGGATCCTGCTCAGTCTGCCGGGCCGGACACCGCGCCCACCCGCCTGAGTTCCGCCACATCCGCATCACTGTACCCGGCTTCACGCAGGATCTCGTCCGTGTGCTGACCCAGCAGCGGCGCACCGGCACGATATTCAGGCACAGTGTCGCTGAATCGCGCCGCATTGCGTGCCTGCCGCATCGGCCCGGCAACCGGATGGGTATTCTCGGAGACGATACCACTCGCCTGCACCTGCGGGTGATTGATCATGTCCTTGCGGTGCAGCACTGGCGCACAGGGCACGCCAGCGGCTTCCAGCAGGTCCATCCATTCGTCCGTCGTGCGCTCAACCAGCACCGACTGGATCAGGGCCAGGCGTTCGTTGATATTCAGATCACGCAGCGCCGTCGTGGCAAAGCGCGGATCGTCGATCCATTCCGGGTGGCCGGTGGCCTCGGCCAGGGCCTTCCACTGGGGATTGGTCATGACGGCCACACTCATGTGCCCGTCCTTCGTCTCGTAGATCAGGTCGATGAAGCTGGCAGCGCGTTGCTGACTGACATCCTTGCCGACATAGGTCTGCCCCCCCATGTCCGACGACCAGAGAAATGCGACGACGGCATCCAGCATCGACAGGCGGACATGCTGCCCCTTGCCGGTCCTGGTGCGGGCCAGCAGGGCCGCAGTGATGGCCTGCGACGCTGTGATGGCCGTCAGCTTGTCAGGCAAAATGGTCCGCAACAGGCGCGGACGTTCCTCATCGGAACCGCCCTGCACGGAGGCAAGGCCTGACAGGGCCTGAATGATCGGGTCATAGACGGGTTTGGCGGAAAACGGCCCCTTTTCCCCGAAGCCACTCAACGAGACATAGACAATGTCGGGACAGGCCGCGCGGATGTCATCTTCCCCCAGCCCCAGCCGCTCCATCACGCCGGGACGGAAATTCTGCACGAAGACATCGCAGTCCTTCGCCAGCCGCTTGATCAGTTCGACACCGCCCGGTGCCTTCAGATCGACCGCAATGGAGCGCTTGTTGCGGTTGTTGTTCAGGAAACTGGCGGACATGCCATTCATCTGATTTCCGGCGGCACGGGTGAAGTCCCCCTGCGTCGGCTCCACCTTGATCACGTCCGCCCCCTGATCCGCCAGGATCATGGTGCCAAAGGGGCCGGAAATGACCGCACTCAGATCAAGGATGCGAAATCCGTCGAGGGGTCCGGGCATTTTCGTGTGTCTGTCCCTGTTGCAAGTGACTAGTTGTGAGGTTTCATTAGGTTGTCCATCCGGGCGTTATCCGGGAAGCTGGTGTTGTGAAGCATCAACTGATCCAGGAGCGCCCGAATGAACATCCACAAGAATGCCCGCCTGACGCCGATCCGTCGAGCCGAACTTGTTGGTGCCGTGCTTGGTGACGGGCAATCCCTGACAGGAGCTGCTGTGTCCTTTGGTGTGACGCCGAAGACAGCCTCGAAGTGGGTGCGCCGGTTCATTGATGAAGGCAAAGATGGCCTGCTGGATCGTTCTTCCAGACCACTTCGTCTGCACCGGCCGACGCCTGAGAAGGTCGTCCAACAGGTCATCGCTCTGCGTCGCCAACGCATGCACGGCAAGCGCATCGCTTTCGAGACAGACGTCTCGCCCGCCACCGTCAGTCGTATCCTGAACCGCGCCGGTCTCAGCCGTATGCGCGATCTGGACCCACCCACGGCGGTGCTGCGTTATGAGTACAGCCAGCCAGGTGCCATGATCCACCTGGACATCAAGAAACTCGGGCGGTTCGAGCGCACGGGACACCGCATCACCGGCGACAGAACCGGCCAGTCCAACAGCCGTGGCGTCGGCTGGGAGTATGTCCACGTGGCCATCGACGATCACAGCCGCATCGCAACGTCAGAGATATTGCCCAACGAGAAAGCGGTGGGTGCCATTGCTGCACTCACGTCTGCCATCACCTTCTATGAGCATCTTGGGATCAAGGTCGAGCGGGTCATGACGGACAATGGCAGTTGCTACATCTCCCATGACTTCGCCGACGCCTGTCGCGAGCTTGGCCTGAAGCACATCCGCACCAAACCCTACACGCCGCGCACCAACGGCAAAGCCGAACGCTTCATCAAGACCGCCATCTATGAATGGGCCTACGCCCGCGCCTACGACACGTCAGATCAACGCGCTGCCGATCTGCCGCTATGGCTGCATTACTACAATTGGCATCGACCACACGGCGGCATAAACTTCGTACCACCAATCCAGCGTCTCAAGACAAAGCGGAACAACCTATTGAGCATGCACAACTAGATGTTTGGTCCCGGAATGAGATGGTCTGGATGAACTCTGAACCTGTCGGGTTCTGATGTCCATTTTTCGTTGATGAATTCGAAGACGGTGAGCCCCCTGAGAGTCTTCAGGCGCTTTGCGAAGTTGTAGGCCTGCAG
>JARGPL010000026.1 GCA_029210175.1 Minwuia sp.
ACCACCAGCGGATCGCCATGTTCACTCAGGCGCTCAAGATGTTCGGAAAGACCGAAAAGATTCATTGGGTTCATCGCGCATCCTCCATGGAACCAATGAATCACAACCAGCCTCAAATCGCGAGGTTAATGCGGGTGTCCATCTCGTCGGGTAGCAAGCCCGCGTACTTCTTCTTCCAATTGAAATACGTCGCCTGACTGATTCCTGCCTTCCGACAGATCTCAGCAACCGGCGTTCCCTCTTCGCCCTGCTTCAAAATGTACGCCTTCTGCACATCAGAAAACTTCGATGCCTTCATGCTCTTCCACTCCTTCTACCCAGCCAGGGTTCAGGCGGAAAACTCTAACTCAGAACGATCCAGTTTTCAGGGGGCAGAGCAGTCACGTCAATGACCTCACGCATGTCCGTGGTCCGTGGCCGACCGCCGGTCCGGGCCGGTGGCACGAATGGGGAAAGAACAGACCACTCAAGGTCCGTCAAATCGGTTGGATAGCGCTCAAAATCGCGTCTATGCTCGATCCGGGTGATATCAGTCTAGGGCATCGTGGCCTCCATCGAATCTTTGACAATCCGACGGAATCACATCCCACTGATATCACTCAACAACTTTCAAATCAGGCTCTCACAGAAACTGAAATCGACATCTAATTTTCAATCCATGTCAAAACAAAATTAACCGCAATGAATAAACATCCGATCATAACGCAAATTCTAGTATAACGCACACTTCTCTTCAATCTATCTTCAATATTTTTCTCTCATACAAAAAATGGATAAAGAAAAATATATATCAATTTGTCTCGGGCCATCAGAAATCCAGATACATAAAAATACGTAGCGGCAACAAGACAAATTGACACCACCAAAAACGCACATCCACCTCCCCAAAACTCATCACAGTTCAACAAAATTCGAAAATATCCTAGAGCCAAAAATTACCTCAAATGCCGTCCCTTAGAGCCTGATTCAAAAGTCTGTCAGACATCACAGTATCTTGCCAGTCGCCTGACGAGGATGCGGATGTGGGCGAAGGGTCCATGCTGTTGAGCTTTCGATGGATGTCTCCCAATCCCTGGCCAGTCTGCGGCATCTGCCGAGCCAGGCAAAGGTGCGCTCGACCACCCGGCGTCGTGGCAGCACCTTGAAGCCCCTGGTGGTGTCGCTGCGACGGATGACGTCGATGGTCCAGCCGCCATTGTTGCTCAACGCCCGTCTCAACTTGTCGCCGCCGTAACCTCCATCGGCAAGGACATGACGCAGGAACGGATAGAAGCGACGGATCGATTGCAGCGTTGGCACGGCACCGTCGCGATCCTGAACGACAGCGCTGTGAACAACGAGACCGACCATGAAGCCGTTGGGATCTGTCACGATAGGGCATCGTGGCCTCCATCGAATCCTTGATAATCCGAAGGAATCACATCCCGCTGATATCACTCAGCAACTTTCAAGTCAGGCTCCAAGAGCAAGACCCGGGCACGGTCGTTTCAAATTTCGCCGACAGAGTTCTCTCGACCTGTATGAAATTTCTTCACCCAAGCGCTGAATCGATCTCCGCCAGCAGGTCCTCGACGTTCTCCACACCGACGGAGAAGCGGATCAGCGTGTCCGAGATGCCCAGTTCGGCGCGGACGTCCGGGGGCACGGAGGCGTGGGTCATGATGGCCGGGTGCTCGATCAGGCTTTCGACGCCGCCCAGACTTTCGGCCAGGGCGAAGATCTCGCAGCGTTCCAGGAACTTCCGCGCATCATTGATGTCGCCCTTGATGAAGGCCGTGATCATGCCGCCAAAGGCATCCATCTGGCTGCTGGCCAGGTCATGTTGCGGATGGCTTTCCAGGCCGGGGTAGATCACGCGGTCGATCTTCGGATGCGCCTCCAGATGGCGGGCAACCTTCATCGCGCTCTCGCAATGCTGGCGCATGCGCAGGGCCAGGGTCTTCAGGCCGCGCAGGGCGAGGAAACTGTCGAAGGGGCCGAGGATGCTGCCGACGGCGTTCTGCAGATAGAACAGCCGTTCCTTCAGGTCCGGATTGTCACCGATGACGACGACGCCGCCCACCACATCCGAATGGCCGTTCAGGTACTTGGTGATCGAATGCACCACGATGTCGGCACCGAAATCCAGCGGGCGCTGGCAGTAAGGAGTGGCAAAGGTATTGTCGCAGACCATCAGGATATTGCGGGCCTTGGCGATGCGGCTGATGGCGGACAGATCCACCAGTTTCAGCAGCGGGTTGGTCGGGCTTTCAACCCAGACCATGCGGGTCTTCGGCGTGATGGCAGATTCGAACTTCGCCGGATCGGCCAGATCGACGAAGCTGAAGTCCAGCGCCGCCGAGCGCTTCCGCACGTTTTCGAACAGGCGATAACTGCCGCCATACAGGTCATCCATCGCAATGACATGATCGCCACTGTCCAGCAGTTCCAGCACCGTCCCCATGGACGCGAGGCCGGAGGCGAAGGCCAGGCCGTGCGCGCCATTCTCCAGATCCGCAATGCAGGCTTCCAGCGCCTGCCGGGTCGGATTCTGGCTGCGGCTGTATTCATAGCCCTTGTGGACGCCCGGACTTTCCTGAACGTAGGTGGATGTGGCGTAGATCGGCATCATCACCGCACCGGTGGTCGGGTCCGGGCGCTGACCGGCGTGGATGGCGCGGGTGGAAAAGCCCTGCCGGTTCTTCAGGTCAGCCATGGGCCGGACTCCTCAGGTGTGCTTCAGGTATTTGCCCCGGTGCGGCGGCGACGGGCGGCCATGCGCAGGGCGGATTCCAGTTCTTCCCTTTCCAGATAGCAGCCTCTCAGCCAGCGTCTACCCTCTGCGGCATCAAACGCTTTCCGCCCGTGCAGGATGCGGCGGTTGTCGAACAGCATCAGGTCGCCGGGCAGATAATCGAACAGCATCCGGTACTGCGGATCCATCAGCCGGGCATGCAGCAGCCGATCGGCGGCATACAGGTCCTCCACCAGGTCGAAGGGAGCATTCAACGGGCCGCGCAGGAAATAGATCGACCGCACCTCCACTATGGCCCCCGCCGCGTCCAGCACGATGGCCGGCGCATTCCAGCGATAGTCGGTATCGGTGGCGCGGTTCGACAGGTGCCAGGGAACGGTCGCCAGCAGGTGAAACGCATCCGGCTCCTCCGTCCGCAGATCCTCTGCCACGCGGAATCCGTCAATCATCATGGCCCGTCCGCCGCGGGTGGTGTTCTCCACGCAATGCAGCACCTGCAGGCCGGGCTGATATTCGCGCGTGGCCAGATCGACATGCGGGGCCAGTTCCAGCGATGTATAGGCATTGCTGCCCGACCCCGGTTCCACCCGCACGTTCCAGATGCGCCCGAAGTTGTTGTCACGAATGACACCGATGTGCGACGCCAGCTGCTCCGCGAAGCCCGGTTCTGCCGGTGTGCCGCGCAGACGTGCCAGGCCATGGCTGGCAACAGCGGTCAGGAAGGCCGCGAAGGTGTCCCGATCGTTCAGGATGTCGGAGCCATCGAAGCTTGGCGGTTCCGGGCATTCAGCTGTGGTCCAGAAGACCTTTTCCACCGCCGCGTCGTCCTGACGGCCACCATTCGAGTAGTCATGCAGACGCAGCCAGGCCGCATCGAACCGTGCGTCATGCCCCTCCGGCGCGAACCGCACGGCGATCACGTCGTCAGCCGCCAGTTCACACGTTGCAATGCGGATGTCTTCCGGCAGGTCGAGGGGGCTGAGAGCAATCTCCCGCGTGTCCAGATTGAAGGTCACGGGGTCGCAGGCATTGTTACGCAGCCAGATCGCGTGGTAGCGACTGACCCGACCGTCTGACCAGTCGACGGTCAGGATGCGTCCGTCACTGTCCACAGCGGAAACGGTTTCGGCCACTTGATAGCTCTCGAAATCCGGTGTCAGAACTTCAGTCGCTGTCTCGTCGGACGCCATCCCGCCACCTCCGAAGTCATCACCACCGCAAGGGATCAGAGTCCCGTGTCCGGCAGTACCATTGAAGCCCTGATCACGACGCCGCATGTCGCCATCGGGCCGTTCATGTCGCAAGGCTGGTTTCCGCAGCCGCCTGTTTGCGGCAGTATGGGTGGCTATCGCTCGGCTGGAAGGGGATGATGTCATGAGCCAGACAATGCTGGAGATGCGGCAGGATCTTGCCTGTGCGCTGCGCTGGGCCGCACGACTGAACCTGCATGAAGGGGTCTGCAACCATTTCTCCCTCGCCGTGCCGGACGATGATGGCGTCGTGCGCGGCAACCGCTTCCTGATCAATCCCTACGGCTGGCACTGGTCGGAGATCACGGCATCCTCTCTGGTCCTGCTCGACGACAAGGGCACGGTGCTGGAAGGGGAGCATGATGTGGAGACGTCCGCATTTACCATCCATCGTGGCATCCATGTCGCCGCGCCGAATGCGGTCTGCGTGATGCACACCCACATGCCGCACGCCACGGCACTGACCCTGCTGGAAGATGGCGAGTTGAAGATGTGTGAGCAGAACGCCCTGAACTTCCATGACCGCATCGCCTACGACGACGACTACAACGGCCTGTCGGTGGATACCGATGAGGGCGACCGGATTGCATCGAAGCTGGGCAATCGCGCGGTTCTGATGATGGCAAGCCATGGCGTGACGATGACCGGCAGATCGGTGGAAGAAGCCTTCACCGATCTCTACTATCTGGAACGCGCTGCCATGTTTCAGGTACTCGCCCGGTCCACTGGCGGCACGCTGCGTACGGTTTCGCCGGACGTGCAGCAGAAGACCGCGCAGCAGATGGCCGAAGAACGCCCGGCGCTGGCGGCCCGGCATTTTGGCGCGCTGCGCCGCATCCTGCAACGCGAGGAACAGGAATACATGAACTGAGCCGCCACGTGCCGGACGCCACTGAAAGCACTGAACGCCCATGATCGTGATGGATCGTCCCCGACGGCTGCCGGACGGTCGGATCACAGCTCACCTGTTGTCTGATCTGGACGGGGACGCGGCCTACCGGGAACTGCTGCCGGTAGCGCTGGCGCTCGGCTGTCACCCGGTCTTCTACCAGTACCCGGGGCGCTACAAGGCCCACTTCGATCTGATCGGGCCACGCCGCATCAATGCGGCACTGGCTCATCCGGCGATCACAACCGTACCCCGCCGTCAGATCGCGGAGATCCTGCGCCGGCGCAAGCGCCACGAGATGGGGCGGTGAACCCACCTGCGCCGCCGTCAACCGACATTGCCATCATCGGTGGCGGGATCGTCGGATCGTCCGTCGCCTGGTGGCTGAAGGGGCATTTCCAGTTTCCCGGGTCCGTCACGGTGATCGAACCGGACCCGACCTATGCGGATGGCGCGACCAGCCGGTCCCTGGGGTCAATCCGCCAGCAGTTCTCCACACCAGAGAACATCATGCTGTCGCGTTTCGGCCTGAACTTCACGCGCGATATTGCCGAATGGATCGACCTGCCTGCCGACACGATGCCGGATGTGCAGTTTCATGCCGGGCACTATCTGTTGCTGGCGACAGACGCTGGCGCGGATGCCCTGCAAGCCAATGTCCGCGTGCAGCAGGGCATCGACGCGCCGGTGGCGCTGCTGTCCCCGAATGATGTCCGGGACCGCTTCCCCTGGATCAACACTGCCGACATATCCTGCGCCGCCCTGGGCCTGCGTGATGAGGGCTGGGTGGACCCTTACGCACTGTTGCAGACCTTTCGCCGTGCCGCCCGCGCCGCTGAAGTGACCTATGTTCAGGATCGGGTGTCGGGCATCACGCGGGATGACCATCGCATCACGGCAATGACACTCGGCGACGGATCGCGCCTGACTGTCGGGGCGGTGGTCAACGCCACCGGCCCCTGGGCGGGTGCTGTGGCCGCGCTGGCCGGGATTGATCTGCCGGTCGTGCCGCGCAAGCGCACCGTGTTCCATGTGACGACACCGACGCCCCCTGCCGATCCTGTCCTTATCGTGGACCCGAGCGGCGTCTATGTCCGCCCGGAGGGCAATGGATTCCTGACCGGATCGTCGCCCCTGCCGGGCGCGCCGGATCCGGACGGGGGCACCCTCGACCCGGATTACGACCAGTTCGAAGGTGTCTGCTGGCCAGCCCTGGCGCACCGGTCACCCGCTTTCGAGGCCCTGCGCATGACCAGTGCCTGGGGCGGTTTCTACGACTACAACACCTTCGATCAGAACGCGGTGCTGGGGCCACATGCCGACATCAGCAACTTCTATTTCGCCAACGGGTTTTCGGGTCACGGCGTGCAGCAGGCACCTGCGGTCGGACGGGCGCTGGCCGAATGGCTGTTGCAGGGACGCAGCATCAGCCTGCCGCTGGACCTGTTCCGCCATGTCAGGATCGCTGCCGGTCAGCCCGTGGTGGAACGGGGCATCATCTGAGCATTCGGTCGGGCTTACAGGTCTGGGCTGCGTCGGCGATGCTTGCGGAAACAGCCGGGCTGTCGAAAACTGTCAGCAGCCGAATGACAGGAGAGCGCGATGTACCCTGATCCGGAGTCCAGATCTGCCAAACTGACCCAGCGGGCCATGGCTGTCCTGCCCGATGGCGGCAGCCGGTCCACCACCCGCCTTTCCCCGCACGCGATCTACGTGCAGAAGGGTTTCGGGTCCCGCGTGACCGACGTCGATGGCAATGAACTGGTCGATTTCAACAACAACTACACTTCGCTGATCCACGGCCATTCCCACCCTGATGTGGTGGCGGCCCTGCACGAACAGGTGGAGCGAGGCACCGCGTTCGCGTTCGCAACGGAGGCCGAGATCGAACTGGCCGAGATGCTGACCGCCCGGGTCGATGGTTTCGACCGTATCCGGTTCTGCAATTCGGGATCGGAAGCGGTGATGAACGCCATCAAGGCCGCACGGGCCTTCACCGGTCGGCCAAAGATCGCCAAGTGCGAAGGGGCCTATCACGGATCCTATGACTTTGCGGAGGTGTCGCTGTCGACCGGACCGGAAGTCTGGGGCCCCGAGGATCAGCCCAACAGCGTTCCCTACAGCCACGGCACACCACAGGGCGTGCTGTCGGACGTGATCGTGATCCCGTTCAATGAACCGGAGAAGGCCGAGGCCATTCTGGATGCCCACGCCCATGAACTGGCGGGCGTGCTGTTCGATCCGGTTTCGACCCAGGTCGGCTTGCTGTCACCCACCCCGGCATTCCTCGACATGCTGTCGCGGTTTCGGGAGCGGTCCGGCGCGCTGCTGATCTTCGATGAGGTCATTGCGTTCCGTCAGGCATACAACGGCAGTCAGGCCATCATGGGCATTCGCCCCGACATTTCGTCGCTCGGCAAGATCATCGGCGGTGGCCTGCCGGTGGGCGCCATCGCCGGACGCAAGGAAGTGATGCAGGTCTTTGAAGTCGATGGGAAGAAGGCGCGCCTGCCCCACGGTGGCACCTTCAATGCCAATCCGATGACGATGGTCGCCGGACGCGCCGCCATGGCGGCCTGGACAGAGGACGCTGTCGAGGATCTGAACCGGATGGGTGCCTGCTGTCGGGAAAAACTGCAGGAGGCGATCCGCATTGCCAACGTGCCGGGCCAGGTGACCGGCAGCGGCTCCCTGTTCCGGTTCCACACCCATGGCCGGTCAATGAACAGCTATCGCGATACCCATCCACAGGGCCAGGAATCGGACCGCAACGAGGCGCTGTTCCGCCATCTGATCGGCGCCGGGCTTTATTCCACACCCTATGGGCTGGGCTGTGTTTCGACGGCGACAGGCACCGCAGATGTCGATCGGCTGGCCGAGGAGACGACGGTCGGGCTGCGCGCCATGCGGGAAGCAGGACTGTTTGACGCCTGAACCGGGCATCCCGGTTTTGAAACGTACTCAGAAGTATGCGACTATACCTTGACGTAACAACGTGGTGAGGCAAATCACCCGAGGGTCCTTTTCGTCTGGTCCCTTTTTCGGCAGGGGGTACTTCCGATGCGATCGGGCATGCGGGACGAAATTGCAAGACTCAAGCGAGAGCGGATTCTGGAAGAAGCCAGGCAGCTCTTCTTTGAACAGGGCTACCAGGGCACGACACTCGATCAGGTGGCACGGCGTCTGGATGTCACCAAACCGTTCATTTATTCGCATTTCGACAACAAGGCGGCCCTGCTGGGCGACATTGCCGAACAGGGCACGCGCCAGTCGCTGAAGGCGGTGGCCGATGCGCATGACCGCAGTGGAGACCCGGCAGAGCGCCTGAGTTCCGCGATCCGTGAATTCAGCCATGTCGTGATGAACCATCAGGCCAATATTGCGGTCTATTTCCGCGAGGACAAATACGTGCCACCTGTTGCCAGCAAGCGCATCGACGAGATGCGCAGTGAATTCGACGAAAAGCTGTCGGCCCTGATCGAGGAAGGGGTTGCCAAGGGCATGTTCCAGACCGGGGATGTCCGTCTGGCGACCCTGGCGATTGGCGGCATGATCTCCTGGATGTTCACCTGGTACAGAACGGGTGGCAGGTTGAGCGACGATCACATTGCCGACCAGATGACCGAACTGGCCATGCGGATGCTGGGTGCCGAGGATGTCGCCGCCCGGAACGCCAATGCCGCCGGATAGCACCAACCACAACAGAACTTCGGGAGAGAGCTGACATGTCCGTCCCCGCCTATGACTGGATCGCGCATCACACTGCCTATCAGCCGAATGCGCAGGCAATCATCGATCTGCATTCCGGACGCAGGTTCACCTATGCGCAGATGGACGCCCGCGTGAACCAGTGCGCGCTTTTCCTGTCGGCGGGCTGTGGTGTCGGCCCTGGTGATCGGGTGGCGATGCTGGCGCACAACTCCAGCGACCATTACGAGGTGGAGTTCGCCTGCCGCCGTCTGGGAGCGATCTTCCTGCCGCTGAACTGGCGTCTGGCGGTGCCGGAGCTTGAGTTCATTGTCGGGGATGCGGCACCCCAGGTACTGATCACCGGGTCGGAATTCATGGAACAGGGTCGGGCAATTGCGCGGACCTGCGAGACTGCGCACCTGATCGAATGCGATGACGGTGCCGACAGCGCCTATGAGCAGGGTCTGGCCAACACCCATGGTCGATCAGGGATTGCTGACCTGACCCATGATGATACCTGGGCGCTGGTCTACACCTCCGGCACCACCGGTCGGCCAAAGGGTGCCCGGGTCACGCATGGCCAGGCGTTCTTCAATGCCGTGAATTCCACCATGAAATGCGAACTGACGACGCATTCGGTCAACCTGGCATTCCTGCCGATCTTCCACATTGGCGGGCTGCAGCTGTTTGCCAACGGGATCTTCCACATCGGTGGCACCAACATCGTGATGCGGACGTTCGATCCGCTGGATTTCCTCAATCTGCTGTCGGACCCGGAACTGGCAATCAGCCATGGTTTCGGCGTGCCAACGAATTTCCTGTTCGCGAGCCAGTTGCCTGAATTCGCCACCGCCGATCTTTCCCGGCTGGTCACCATCGGTGTCGGTGGCGCCGCGTGCCCGCGCACGCTGCTGGAAACCTATGCGGAGCGGGGGGTGATGCTGCAGAACGGTTGGGGCATGACTGAAACCTGCACGATGGGAACCCTGTTGTCGAAGGACCGTGCCCTGGACAAGATCGGTTCCACAGGAAAACCCGTCATGCACACGTCCATCCGCATTGTGGACGACAGTGGCACGGACCTGCCAGCTGGCGAGACAGGTGAACTCTGGATCAAGGGACCAACCATCACCCCCGGATACTGGAACCGCCCGGACGCCAACGAACAATCGTTCACCGATGGCTGGTTTCACACCGGTGACGCCGCATGCATGGATGATGAGGGCTTCGTCAGCATCGTCGATCGCTACAAGGACATGTTCATCTCTGGCGGCGAAAACGTCTATCCGGCTGAGGTCGAGAACGTGTTGTACCAGCTGGATGGCATTGCCGAGACTGCTGTCATTGGCGTGCCCGATAACCGTTGGGGCGAAGTCGGGCGGGCCTTCGTCGTCGCCAAGACTGGTTCGAATCTGACCGAAGAAGCCATCACGGCGCACTGCCTGGACAATCTTGCCCGTTTCAAGGTGCCGAAATCCGTTCGCTTCACTGATGAACTGCCCCACAATGCCACCGGCAAGGTCACGAAACATCTGCTGCCGCGCGACTGAGCCGGTTCAACCGATACCCGAGGTCCGAAAATGATTACCCCGATGCTGGCCGACTTCCTGAAAGCACTCAGGGAAGCGGATCTGAAGATCTCGCCTGCCGAAACGCTGGAAGCGCACAAGGCGATTGATCTGGTGGGATTTGGTGACCGGGACCTGTTGAAAGACAGTCTGGCGATCACGCTTGCCAAGTCGGAACTGGAAAAGGAATCCTTCGACGATTGCTTTGATCGGTTCTTCGCTGTCCAGGACTTCGATGACGAAACCGCCGCATCCAATGATGACGAAGCACCTGAAACATCTGATCGTGATGCGGATGCGCCGTCCGATGACGCGCCCGGTGGCGATGGCATGCAGGGCGGTGAAGGCGGTGAAGGTGGACAGGGTGACGGCGGTGGCGGCGGCACAGGCGGCGCGCCCGGGGCGGCGGAAAGCACCGCCGATCCGTCCGCCCTTTCCGAACTGTCGCGCATGCTGCTGGAAAATGACCGCGCCGGTCTCGAGACCCGGTTGGCCGAAGCGGCTGAGGAATCAGGTGTGCGGGAAATCGTGCTGTTCACCCAGATCGGCCTGTTCACCCGGCGCATCGCGGAAGGCATGGGCCTGGACGAACTGGACGATGATCTGGCCGACCTGCGCGACGCCGGGCTTGCAGGCGACGGAATGGCGGAAGCGCTGGGCCAGCGGCTGAACCAGGCGCGGGGCCGGATGATGGATCGCCTGCGTGATTACGTCGAGAAACAGCTCGCCCTGCAGGCAGCCGGCCAGAGCCGCCGCATCCGTGAGGAGATGCTGCAGAAGATGCGGCTGACCAACGTCGAACGCCGCGATTTCGTGCAGATGCAGGAACTGGTGCGCAAGATGGCGAAGAAGCTGGTGGTGCAGCATTCCCGCAGGCGCAAGAAATCGAACCGGGGCCAGCTGGATATCCGGCGCACCCTGCGCGACAACCAGGCCTATGACGGGCTGATCATGGAACCGAAGTGGCGGCGTACCAAGATCGACCGGCCTGACGTGCATGTGCTGTGCGACGTGTCCGGTTCGGTCGCCAACGTCTCCCGCTTCCTGCTGATGTTCCTCTATTCACTGCAGGAGGTTCTGCCCAAGGTCCGCGCCTATGCCTTCGCCGGGGAATTGCGGGAGGTGACGCGACTTTTCGAGACCAGGGGCATCGAGGAAGCGGTGACCACCGTGCTGGAAGACTTTGCCCACATGTCGACCGACTATGGTCGCGCGCTGCTGGATTTCCGCGACATCGCGCTCGACGACGTGGATTACAAGACAACGGTGATCATTCTCGGCGACGCCCGCACCAACTATGGTGAACCGCGTGCCGAGATCGTGCGGACCATCTATGACCGGTCGAAACGACTGATCTGGCTGAATCCGGAGGGACGGCTGCAGTGGGGCACCGGCGATTCGGAGATGCCGCGCTACGCCGCAAGCTGTCATCAGGTGGAAGTCTGCAACTCCCTGCGTCATCTGGAACGGATCGTGGATCGGGTATTGCGCGCCGCCATGTAATCATGCGCGAAAAGCCGCTACGCAAGATCAGGCGAGAGCGTCAGCCACCTTCAGGATGATCTCGTCCACGGTGAATGGCTTGACCACGATGTCGTGGATCAGCAGATCCAGATTGTGCGCCCGATCGCGTTCGTTGGCATATCCGGTCATCATCAGGATGCGCATGTCAGGCCAGGTCTTGCCCGCCTTCAGGGCCAGGGCCACCCCATCCATGATCGGCATGACAATGTCAGTCAGCAGCAGGTCATAGCTTTCCTGCCTCAGGCGCTCGAGGGCGGCAGCACCATCGGCGGCAACATCGACATCATGACCCGCGTGGCGCAATGCCCGCGAGACAATGTCCCTGATATGCGGTTCGTCATCGACGACGAGAACCTTAGCCATGCCCTGAATTTCCTGCGATCAACGATGCACCATGATAGCCGCGGCCCGGATTGCTGCAAACCCGCCGTGATTCAGTGGTCCCCGGTGGTTTCAGCCTCAGCGGTCGCACCTGTCACGCTGGCGGGAACATCGCTCAGCCGCAGTGCCATGACCCGGCTCTCCTTCGGTGCCAGGGGCTGGTCTGACGGCAGGCGGATCCGCTCGCTCTTCTCGGTCGCACCGTCCGCCCTGACCAGATGCACCACGGCGATGGGCAGCGCCTGTTGTTCAGCCGTGGTGTTGGTCAGCCGGATCAGGATGTTCAGTTGCCGCTGACCGCCGTTCTCGATCAATTCCGAACTCTCGATGGCCAGTTCCACTCCGGGTTTTTCAGCGTGGACCGCCGCGTCGCCGGAAACCGCACCCGTCATGTCGCCGATGGTCTGGTAGAGACGGTCCAGCGGCGGCCAGGCCTCTGTCAATGGCTGACGCATGAATGTCAGTGCCGCGGCAAGCCCGGCCATGCAAAGCAGCAGCACAATCCAGCCGACCCAGACCCAGGCTGGCGTTCGACGCCGAGGCGCCTTGCCCTTGCCCTTGCCCGCCATCTGTTTCGATCCGCCTGATTTCTGCCGATCCTTCTTGCTGCGCTCGGCATCATGAAATGAGCCCGCGTCCGGTTCGGCCTGTGCTTCAAGAACCGGTGCTTCAAGAACCGGTGCTTCAAGCGCCGATGCTTCGTCCAAGACATCATCGGCCTTGTCGTCAGGGGCAGCATCGTGGGCGGCACTGCCCAGACCCGGCATGTCGTCCAGCCCGAAGCCAACCTGATCGTCCGGCACCTGCTCAGCGGCTGATTCGGAAGGGACCGGCGGTTCGGCCACAGCCGATTCGGCTTCAGGTGTGGTGTCTGGTCTGGTGGATTCGCTGCGTGCATCGACTTCGTCCACAGCATCGCTGCCGTCCGACGTCCAGCGATGGCTGCACTTCACGCAGCGTACTTCGCGGGCGCCGGCCTGGAATACATCGTCGCCAATCACATAGCGCGTTGCACAGGCTGGACAGGTCAATATCATTCGCGGGCTCGTCTGCCGGTCGGCCAACCCGGTCGACAGCCGGGTGATGAGGCCATATAGGCACTGAATGACGCGCCGTTCAAGGCGGCGCCTCCCTTTACGGTTCCACTTCAGGCAAGGCGATACAGACGTGCAACAGCAGGGGATGGACGGTCAGGGCGAGCCATTGATCACCATGCGCAACGTCGGGCTGCGATATGGCACCGGGCCGGAAGTGCTGCGCGACCTGGATCTGGAGCTTGCGGAGGGTTCATTTCATTTCCTCACCGGCCGATCCGGTGCCGGAAAATCGTCCCTGTTGAGTCTGCTGCATCTCAGCCGCAGGCCGAGCCGCGGTCTGATGCAGGTCTTCGGGCACGACACGAACGATCTGCCATTGCGGGAACTGCCGATGCTGCGCCGACGCATCGGCGTCGTGTTCCAGGATTTCCGTCTGCTCGACCATCTGACAGCGCAGGAAAACATCGCCCTGCCCCTGAAAGTGGCGAACGCCATGGAAGGTGCCCGGATCGACGAGATCGTGGGTGAACTGATCGACTGGGTCGGACTGACGAAACAGGCACAGGCCCGGCCACCAACCCTGTCCGGTGGTGAGAAGCAGCGTGTCGCCATCGCCCGGGCGGTCATTTCCAGCCCCCGCCTGCTGCTGGCCGACGAACCGACCGGTAACGTCGATGACGAGATGGGCGAGCGACTGATGCGGCTGTTCGTGAAGCTCAATTCCCTCGGCACCACAATCATGATCGCTACGCATGATCGCAGCCTGCCGGTACGTTATGGCTATCCGCTGCTGCATCTGGAAGATGGTCGGCTCAGTCGTGAAATCGTGTCGGACGAACCAACGGGAGGGATGAAGGATGGCAGCGTCTGAGCTTTCCCTCGACCGTGACCCGTCCAGCCGCTTCGTGCCCTGGATTGTTGCTGCCCTTTCCCTGATGTGCGCCATCGCCCTGGGCACGGCCTTCGCCCTTGCATCGATGACGGAGGGCTGGAGCCGTTCTGCCGCCGACCAGGTGACCCTGCGCGTGGCGACCGGCAGCACCGATGTACCCGCCCTCGTCGACCAGGTATCGCGCCTGTCGGCAGTCAGCCGGATCGAAAGGCTGCCCCGCGATCGGGTGGCCGCCATGCTGCAGCCATGGCTGGGCGATCTGGCCGCGTCCGACAATGACCTGCTGCCGTTGCCCGAACTGATCGACGTCCGCCTGAACCCTGGTGCCGACCTGCAGCCCCTGTCGGCAATCATCGCCGACTTGCCGGAAGTCACCCTGGATAGCGCCGATGCATGGCTTGCCCCGCTGCAGGACCTGACAAGCCTGGCGCGCATGGTGGCCTGGGCGCTGGCCGCCGTGGCCGTGGGTGCAATCATGCTCGTGACCGTCTTTGCCACACGTTCGGCCCTGGTGAACCAGCGCCCGACGGTCGATCTGCTGCGTCTGATTGGCGCTGCGGACGGATATATCGCCCGCCGGTTCCAGCGCCACGGCCTGCGCCTGGCGCTGGTCGGTGGCATTGCCGGAACCGTGCCCGGACTGATCGTCATCTTTTTCGCCACCGCCGCAGCACGGTTGCAGGGCGCCACATTGCTGAACGGTCTCAGCCCGTCGCTGGCAGGCTGGATCGCCATTGCCGCCCTGCCCCTGATCGTTGCCGTGGTGGCGACCTTCACGGCGCGGATCACGGTCCTGAAGCTGTTGCGCGCGAGCTGGTGATGTCGGGAAAGCTGCTCTTTCGCATCATCTTCGTCCTGCTGGCGCTCTGGTTTGGCGGGCTGCTGCGGTTCACGGCGGATGTGCAACTGATCCAGCCCAGTCCGACCGACGCCGAAGCCATTGTGGTGCTGACCGGTTCGGCGGGTCGGGTCACGACCGGTCTGCAGCTACTGGCACGCGATCCCACCCGAAAGATGCTGATTTCCGGCGTTGGCACCCGGACCGACAAGCAGGCCCTTGCCAGCGCCCATCCGGATGCCCGGGCACTGCTGGATTGCTGCGTGGCGCTGGGGCCGGAAGCACAGGACACGGTCGGCAACGCCCGCGAGATTGCCCGCTGGGCCAACACCGAACAGGTTTCGTCACTGATCGTGGTCACCGCCGCCTATCACATGCCACGCAGCCTGATCGAGCTGCAGCGCAAGACCGGCACCATCCGTCTGGAACCCTGGCCCACCCGCGCAGGCAAGGACGACCCTAGCGGCTGGTGGCGGGAGGGACCGACGTTCCAGCGGGTCGTGATCGAGTATCACAAGTACGTCTTCAGCCTGATTCGCGCCCGCGTCTATGACGACATCGGCGATGTGAGCGCATGATCATCCGCCTGATCCGCACCGTGCTGTTCAACATCTGGTTCGTGGCCTGGACATTTGTCGCCCTGGTTGGCTTCCTGCCGACACTGGCCATGCCGCGCCAGGCAACGATGTTTGGCCAAAGGGTCTGGGCGCGGGGGATGAATTTCGGCATGCGCTGGCTGATCGGCCTGCGGTTCGAGATACGCGGCAGGCAGAACCTGGTTCCCGGTCCGACCATCATCGCCTCGAAGCATCAGTCGGCCTGGGACACGATGATCTGGCATCTGGAAGTCCCGGACCCTGCCGTGGTGATGAAACGCGAACTGCTGAGCATCCCGATCTATGGCTGGTACTGTCGCCACACCCGCCAGATCCCGATCGACCGGGGTGCCGGTGCCAGCGCCCTGAAGAACATGCTGCAGACGGCGGGCGAGGCGCGCGCCATGTCCCGGCACCTGATCATCTTCCCGGAAGGGACCCGTGTCGCGCCCGGCCAGACCGGCGACTATCACCCGGGCGTTGCCGCACTCTATCGCCACCTGGAGCTGCCGGTCGTGCCCGTGGCGGTGAATTCCGGCCTGTTCTGGGGTCGCAACGCCTTCATGAAACGCCCTGGCACCATCGTTCTGCAATATCTGGAACCCATTCCGCCGGGTCTCGACAGGAAGGTGTTTCAACAGCGTCTGAAGGACAGCATAGAAACTGCAAGCGCGCGACTGCTCACCGACACCTGACTGACGTCGGACCGACGATTTCGACAGCCGCCGGGTTCAGGGCATGCGGGCGGTGACGCACCAGATCGCCGCACCCAGCCGGATGCCGTCCGGTTTCGCGTAGGTCGCAAGCTTTTCCGCCATGGCCTTGTTCAGCGCAGCGCGGGTATCGGTGTCGGCTTCATTGGCCGCTGTGCCCACAGGACCCACTTCCATCGCGGTCTGAATCGCCTGCTCGACAGTTTCACCCATGACCATCTCATGATCGTGCGGCGTGAATTCGATATCGCTGAAGCCGCCGCTGGTCAGAATGCGGCGCACGCGCTCGGGATTGGCAAAGGAAAACGGTCCCGGCTCCTCCGGTCCCGGCCTGGGCGGCAGATCAATGAAATCCTTCGCCACCAGCACGGGCTGCAGCATCCACGGATTCTCGGACAGGGGGCGCCAGCAGGCAAAGGACAGGCGGCCACCGGGATTCATGGCACGCCCGATGTGGGCGAAAGCGGCGTCAGGATCGGCGAAGAACATGACCCCGAAACGCGAGAAAAGCAGGTCAAACCGATTCGCACCGAAATCGTGCGCTGCGGCATCCGCCTCGACGAATGACACCGGCAGATCCGTCTGCCTGCCCCGGGCAACATCCAGCATCGGGCGGGACACATCGACACCGACGACCTGGCCCGACGGGCCAACGTGCGCCGCCAGCGCATGACTGGTGGCACCACAGCCGCAGCCAATATCCAGCACCCGCTCCCCGGGTCCGATATCGGCCTGGCGCATCGCGAAATCGCTGAACGCACCGAGCATCCGATCCATGCGCTGCTGGTTGGTGACCCACTTGTCGCTGCTGGGGCCATTCCAGTACTCGATCTGGTCCGCGTTGCTTTCTGCCATTGCCGTCTCCCCGTTTGCGTGGGCCAGCGGGATGGTCATATCCAGCCGTCCCGATCAGCCAGCGCTTCTTCCATCTGCTGGCGTCGTCGGCTCTTCGCCTGCGCCGCCCGCGCCTGCGCGCGCTGCGCCTGCTGCATCATGGCCCAGACCGCGATGGACACCGCAATGAAAAACATCATGAAGGGCATCGGTCGCAGCGAAATGCCGTTCCCGATCATCCCCGTGACGAAAACCGGGGCAAACAGGCATATGCCGGTTCGCCCGAGCGCCATCATCATCATGATCAACGCCCCCCAATAGGCGAAGAAGCCGATTATACCGTTCTCGATCAGCATGGTCAGATAGGTGTTGTGGGACGTCGTTTCCTTCAGACGCCAGATGATGGAGGACATGTTGTCGGACCCGATGCCGGTCCCCAGCCAGATCTCGCTTGCCGGACGCGCACTGATGATCTCGACCCGTTCGATCCACGTGCCAAGGCGACCGGAACCCAGTTCCTCGATCTTCACGTTGGTGTCGACGCGAACCTCTGCCTTGCGCTGTTCGTTCTCGACGATGATGAACAGCATGCCGCCAATGCCGGCCGCAACAACGATCACCTTCAGAGGCTTCGATATGCGACGGGTGAACATGCCGTAGGCACCAAAATAGGCAACGGCACCGACAAGCACCTGGGTGGAGAAGCAGCCGATGATGTAGAGCATCGCCAGCCCGACGAACCCGACCATGACCTGCCACCGCAGCAAGCCAGCGAGCCAGGACTGATGCACGACCATCATGAACGCCAGCGTCATGTAGCCACTGGAATGCGGGTTGTCGAAACCACCATGATAGGGTGCCAGGCGGCCATTGCCGAACAGGGACGCCCACCAGCCGGGCACGGGTTCGGTCACACCGGTTTCACCTGCATGCAGATAAAGCGGCTGCGTGAACGACCAGAACATGACCCAGAATATGGCTCCGCAAGCCAGCCAGGCGATCATCCGAACCGGAAAACGGTCGGCATGACCAAGGACCAGGACCCCGAGGTAGAAACCGCCCAGATAACGCAGCATCTGCGGAAAATCGATCTCCTGCTGCAGCACGAGATGTGCCGTCATCCAGACAAAGGGCAGGACGGTGATGATGAAGAACAACCGCCAGCGCCACCAGTTCGGGCGTGCCAGAACACTGATGCCGGCGAGCATCGTCTGGCCGCCGAACAGCGCCGCCGCAATGGGCGTCAGAAGGCCTTCCGGCAGGCTGTTGTAGAACGCGCCGTAGAAGAAATTGAGCACGACGAAGACAGGCATGGCGAGTTCGACAAGATCGATCCGTGTCGATCCGCCCCGGCCTGCGCCTGTCCCTGCGTAGCTCACTGCCATTTCAGCGCTTCTCTGATCCAGAATGAAGCAAGTGCCGATTCATGTTCGAATCATAGCAAATACCGCACCACTCGCTGACACGGCGGTCCGCATTGCCGCCCCGACCCCCGGCAGGGTTGGGCATCATGTGGACAGGAAACGTCGCTCCGCCCCCTGCAGCACCAGCGCAGTCAGATGTCCGCTGAAGAATGCGCCGGTATCGATGCTGATACGGTTGTGATGCACTTCCGGCTGCAACACCGGTGTATGTCCGTGGACGATCACCTTGCCGAAATCCGCCCTGGACTCCAGGAAGGTCTTGCGGATCCAGATCATGTCATTGCCGTCCTGGCGATCCAGCGCTATGCCCGGTCGCACGCCCGCATGGACAAACATGTAATCACCAATCCAGTAGTTCAGGCGCAGGCTGCGCAGGAACGCCAGATGCTCCGGTGGCATGTTGCGTTGCAGAATGGCCTTGGCTTCCAGCAACGCGTCGATGGACAGGCCCGAGCGCGGCAAACGCACGCCATAGGACGCCAGGGTCGTGTCGCCACCGAACTTGATCCAGTCACGTGCGATCTCCGCGTCCTGCAGGAACTGGAGCAGCACGGCCTCGTGATTTCCGATCAGATGGATGGTCCGGAAACCCGTCAATGGCGCATGGATCAGCGTATCCAGGACTTCGCGATTGTGCATGCCGCGATCGATATAGTCGCCCAGGTAGACAATGATCCTGTCCCCATCCCAGCCTGCCGCATCATCGCTGATCATCCGATGCAGTTCGTCCAGCATGTCGGCACGACCGTGGATATCCCCGATTGCGTAGACCCGCATGTCATGGGGAACGGAAGGGGGAAGCGTTTCAGTGCTGGTTTCCGGTTTCCCGGGTTCTTCCGAACGCTTCATCCAGGGTAGCATGAGGCTTGCATCCGTTCCGGCGAGGCTGGTTTTCCTTGATGGCCCGCCACGTTCGTGGACAGGCGACCCGCTTTTCGTATCGCATCTTGCGATTGGCAGGGAAAGGGAAATTGGAATGCGTGCGGTGACGGACAACAAGCAGTGCGTTTGAGTTTGCCCGGATAGGAGCGTCGAAATGTCTGAAAATCGGTTCCCAGGATTCATGCTGGCGCTGGCAACCACGCTGACGCTTGGTCTGCTTGGTCAGGGCGAGACCCAGGCACAGACTGTGGAAGAGGAAAAGGTCAAGTTCGACAGGCTGTCGCCGCTGGCCAGGGAAGGCATGGCGGACGCTCAGTTCGGTCTTGGCGTCCAGTATCAGCAAGGTATCGCGGTCAAGAAGAGTTCCCTGCGGGCGACGCTCTGGCTGCAGAAGGCCGTCGATCAGGGGCATGCGCAGGCCACGAACCGGCTTGCCTGGCACTACCGCAACGGTATCGGCGTGGTGCAAAGCTCGCCGCAAGCAGAGGAACTGTATCTGAAAGCCTACGACCTGGGTGTCGTCGGCGCATCGATACCATTGGGGGCGATCTATCGATCCGGTGAACCGGGCGTGAAGGAAAACCACGCCAAGGCCGTGAAATGGGCCCGCATTGGCGCCGAGGCCAAGATCGACACGGGCGAGAACCTGCTGGGTGAGCTCTATCGCGATGGCAAGGGCGTCAAACAGAATTTCGCGACTGCCCTGTTCTGGTTCGAAAAGGCGGCGGCTCAAGGCCTGCATCTTGCCTATTTCAATGCATCGGTGATCCTGCGCAACGGCGTGGGCGTCAAGAAGGACATGGAACGCGGCATGGAATATCTCCGCACCGCAGCCGATCTGGGGCATGCTGGTGCCATGAACGATCTGGCCCTGGCCTATGCGGAAGGCGTCGGCGTCCCGCAGAGCTATCAGGAAGCGCTGGGCTGGTTCGCGAAGGCGGCCCGCCGCAACCGGAACGGCGCGATCCGCCTCGCCAAGGCCTACGAACGGGGCGTTCTGGGGGAGACGGATTATGCGCGTGCCTTCATGTGGTATCACATTGCCGCCCAGCAGGGTCTGATCGAAGGCAACGTCGGCATGGCGTCCATGAGCCCGCGCATCAGCGAAGCCGAGAAGGCCAAGGCATTGAACGATGGTAACACCTGGCTGAATGCATCGTCCTGATGCGCCCGGTGATGGTGATCCACATTGGTTCGCACGCACGAATAAAACTCCCACATCGCGCCATGACAGGCGGTATGTTGCCAACCTCCAGACATGTTCGCAGTGAGTACCGTTCCGAATGACCGCACGTACCAGCAACAGGGACCGGCGATTGCGCATGGTGGCGACCTCACCATCGGTGATGCTCGGCTCCACGCGGATCATGGACCTGCTCATCCTGCTGGTTGTCGGCTGGGCGGCGTACTGGCTGAGGCACGGCACGCCCTTGCCGCCGGTGATCTATTTCTCGGCGATCGGTCTGTCGATGTTCTTCGCGGCCAACATCTTCCATTTCGCGGGCCTGTACCGGCTGGAAACCATCCGCAACGTGGGCTGGCAACTGACCCGGCTTCTCGGATCGTGGCTGGGCGTGGCTGTCTTGTTGCTGGTCATCGGCTTCTTCTCGAAGACGTCCGCTGAGTATTCGCGTATCTGGCTGGCGACCTGGCTCGCACTGTCCTTCGTCGGCCTGGCGCTGTTCCGTATCTGGCTGACCTGGCAGGTGCTGGCCTGGCAGAGGTCGGGGCTGCTGCAGCGAAATCTGGTGGTCGTTGGCGTCGGCAACTCGGCCCGGCGGCTGATCAGGCATGTCAGGGAAAGCGGCGCCAACAGCGGCGTGAACCTGGTCGGTGCCTTCGCTGTCGACGCCGAGGAAACCGCGAGGGAGGTCGAGGGCCTGCCGGTGCTGGGCGATCTGAGCGACCTGCTGCTCTACGTGCGCGGCAATTCGGTCGATGAGATCGTGGTGGCGATTTCCTGGGCTCGCGAAGAACGGATTGGCGGCGTGCTCGACCGTCTGCGCGAAGCGCCCGTCGACGTCTCGCTGGCGCCGGAACCCCTCGCCTATCGTCTCGCCGACCGCCGGGTCGATGACATCGGTGGCCTGCCCCTGACTGTCGTGCAGGAACGCCCGCTGTCGGGATGGAGCTATGTGGTCAAGGGCATAGAGGACCGGGTCCTGGCCCTGCTGATACTGATCCTGATCGCGCCGATCCTGCTGCTCATCGCCATCATCATTCGCCTCGACAGCCCAGGCCCGGCCCTGTTCCGCCAGCAACGCTATGGCTTCAACAACAATGTCTTCACGGTCTACAAGTTCCGCAGCATGCGCACGGACGCGGGTGATACACGCGGCGGCAAGCAGGCAACCCGCGACGACCCGCGGATCACGCGGATCGGTGCCTTCATCCGCAGGACCAGCCTCGACGAACTGCCGCAGCTGTTAAACGTCCTGCAGGGGGACATGTCCCTTGTCGGCCCCCGTCCCCACGCAGTGGCACACAACGAGGAATATGAAGGCATCATCGATCAGTACCTTGGTCGCCACAAGGTGAAGCCCGGCATCACAGGCTGGGCGCAGATCCATGGTCTGCGCGGCGAGACAGACACACCCGACAAGATGGAGATGCGGGTTCAGTACGACCTGTACTACATCGACAACTGGTCCCTCTGGCTGGACATCAAGATCCTGTTCCGCACGCTGCTCGTGGGGTTCGTCAATCCAAATGCATACTGACCCGAACAACGGGACGGGCGGTCTCCGGCCATGGTGATGATCCTGTTCGACAGGTTCATCCTGTTCAGTCTGATGCTGGTGACCGCATTGGCGCCGCTGCCCCTTGGCAGCAACCGGCCCGCAAGCTGGAGCCTGCTTGCCCTGGTGGTGGGTGGGCTGGTGGTGCTCTGGGGTCTGCTTGCGTCCGTAAGGCCCACGCTTTTCCGGCTGCAGGGTCGGGATGCCATCTGGCCGGCTGCGCTCTGGGCCGTCCTCATCGGCTGGCTGCTGTTGCAGGGCAGCGGGCCGGAGGCCATCTGGCATCCGCTCTGGGACATTGCCAGTTCAGGCCTCGACGGCCGGATCAACGGTGCAATCTCCGTCGCCCCGTTCGATACGGGTACAGCCGCGATGCGCCTGCTGACCTATGGCGGCATCTTCTGGCTGGCCGTGCAGACCGGTCGCGACAGCAGCAACGCGCATGTCCTCAGCCTTGGCGTCCTGCTGACCGGACTGTTCTATGCCATCTGGGGCCTGCTGAACGAGACCCTGGGGACAGACAGCATTCTCTGGTTCGAGAAATGGGCCTACCTGGATGCCCTGACGTCCACTTTCGTCAACCGCAACAGCTTCGCCACATTCGCCGGCTTGTCCATGGTCACCGGGCTTGGCATGGCCCTGCGGATATTGCGCCGCGAGGAAGGCAATGAAATCATCCGGAAACAGGCGACGGATCTGTCACGGGTTGGCGCTTTTCTGATCCTTGCCGCTGTTGCCACCATCGGCGTCGCACTTGTGCTGACGCACTCACGCGCAGGCCTGATGGCAACGGGTGTCGGCCTTGGCACCCTGCTGGCGGCACACATGTGGCGCTGGAATCGGCTGCCAAGCTGGGGGATGGTCGTCGCGGGTGTGGTACTGGCCGCGTCCGTGCTGCTGTTCGCGGCAGGCACCGGCACATTCGAACGCAAGGTCGATGACGCCGACGGTGCAGAGTTGGGGGGTCGTGCCTGGCTGTTCCAGCGCACGATCAGCGCCATCGCCGACCAGCCGATCACCGGCCATGGTGCCGGTGCATTCGAGAGTTATTTCCAGCAGTACAAGAATGCCGATTTCGGCGGCGTCTATTCCATCAACAAGGCCCACAACAGCTATCTCGAATTCGCCGCCGACGCAGGCATTCCGGCACTTCTGCTGGTCCTGGCAGTGATCGGCGGCATCGCGGTGTCGAGCCTGGCCGGCATGCGGAGACGCAAGCAGGATGCATCCTATCCAGCCATCGGCTTCTCGGCGACGGCCCTTGTCGCGCTGCATTCGCTCGTGGACTTCAGCCTGCAGATTCCTGCAGTCGCAACGCTTTATGCGGTCATCCTCGGGATCGGTTATGCGCAGGCGTTTCCCACCGGCGGCGGACGCCACAACCGGCTCTGACGCAATCGGCTCTGACGCAATCGGCGCGGTCAATGACTGCGGCGTTGACGTGCCACGAAGCCGACGCGTCAAAGTGGCGGGCGATACCCCGGCGTACGGCGTCGCAGATAAACGCTCAGGAAGGCTTTCATCAGTTCCGGTTCATCGGCCAGTGCCCTGCGCACCAGCGGCAAGGCTGGGCGATTGAGCACGGTCTCGGCCAGCAGGCGCGCATTGTAGCGCGCCAGGCCCTTGATCTGGGCCAGTACCCGTTCCTGCTGGCGATCATCCAGAACCGGCCAGAGTATGAGGCCCAGCACCACACGCGGCTGCATCAGGTCAATGACTTGCGGCCCGGTTTCCAGCGACATGGCGAAGGCGAAGGCCGCGCGAACGCCGATCCCCTCATGCATCAGCTCGGCCTGCGCCAGACGCAGCCAGACATACGGCTGGGCGGGATTGTTGGCGAGCGACCGACGGCCAGCAGCAATCGAACTCTCGACCGCCTGCTTGCGCATGTCGCTGCCTATCGGAGCGGACGTGGCCGCAACCAGTTCGATCAGGGCCAGGTCACGGGGCGAGCGATAGTCGCGCGGAATGGACTTCTCTGCGGTCAGGAACGCCTTGCGCGCGCGATCGATCGCCGGGTCGCCGATCTGTTCGCCGCGTCGCAGTTTCTCGATCGCCGGTTCGCCGGCCGTGGCGTTGATGGCACCGATCAGGCGCGGTCCGCTCAAGGCAAGAATCAGAATTCCGGCGGCCATGATGGCAAGGCCGCCTGTGGAAGACCCGAAGTGTATGCCGCTCCACCGTCTCCGGCGATTACGTCCCATAATACTTTCCGTAACCCCGGTAATAATAATAGGAGTCACTGTAATTGTACTTCTGATGGCGACGGATATCGACCCGCGTCATCACGACACCTGCCAGGTCGCCGTTGGCTTCCTGCACCTGCCGGATACCTGCAAGCACCGCCTCACGACGGGTGGAACCCCAGCGCACCAGGAACACGGACTTGTCGACATGGCGCAGCAGTACCAGCGCATCGGAAACCGGCAGCACCGGCGGTGTGTCCAGGACGACCAGGTCATAGCGACGGGTCAGTTCCTCGATCAGCTGGCGCATGGCGTTGGAGCCCAGTGCGTCCGGCGGGTTCGGAACCTTGGCACCGGCGGTGATGTAATGCAGGCCCGATTTCAGATCGATCTCCACCGCATCATCGATTTCGGTCGCGCCGGTCAGTATCTCGGCCACGCCCTTGCCGTTCGGCACGCCGAGGGATTCATTGACCGACGGCTTCCGCAAGTCGCAGTCGATCAGGATCGTGCGCTGGCCCGCCTTGGCGGAGGCACGCGCGACCGACACGGCCGTCGATGTCTTGCCCTCTGCCGGCACCGATGACGTGAACATGACGGATCTCGGGCGTTGATCGACACTGGACAGCATCAATGATGTCCTGATTGTTCGTATCGCCTCCGAATAGAGCGAATTCGGTTCATCTATGACAAAGTCTTCCGGTGTGGAGCGGCGACCGTCCAGGATCGACAGGCGCGGCACCAGGCCAAGCGCCGGAACATAGGCCAGTTGCTGCAACTGCTGCAGCGACCGGAACCCGGTGTCCATGTATTCGATCAGGAAGACAACCAGCACACCAAGAATTGCCGAACCGACAAGGGCGGCAGCAATTGTCAGGCTGCGACGGGGAAAGCTCGGCTCCAGCGGTGTGCTGGCGCTGTTGATGACCCGGGCGCTTGCCTGCTGGGGGCTGCGCTCCTGCAGGTCGACTTCCTTGAAGCGGCTGAGGATCGTGTCGTAGAGCTGCTTTGCGGCGTTCCGCTCCGATTCCAGGGACCGCAGCGTGACTTCCGAGTCAGTCTGCTCGGCAACCTGCAACGCCAGCGCTTCGATCTCCGTATTCAGGTTCTCTGTCTTGATCCGCGTCAGTTCCAGCTTGTTGTCCAGGGCCACGACGATCTTGGTGATCTCGGAACGAATGGCACTCTGCAGATCCTGGAGTTCGGCACGTTTCAACTGCAGGCGGGGATGCTGTTCGCGCAGCTGTGTGCGCAATTCCGCGATCTCGCGCAGAACCTCGGTTTCCTGCTCACGCAGGCGCACGATCAGAGTGGAGTCGAGCACCGCCGTCACGCTTTCGATGCCATCGGCACCTTCGCTCAACAACCGCTTCACCTGTGACACGCGGGCAGCGGCTTCCGCTTCCAGCTCGCGGGCTTCGAAACGCTGGCGTGTCAGTTCGGCCAGTTGCTCCTGCAGCAGCGTGGTCTGATTGCGATAGTCCACGACGCCATTGTCCCGGCGGAACTGTTCCAGCGCCTTCTCGGATGCCAGATAGGCCGACTTCAGGCTTTCTGCCTCACCACCCAGGAAGGAGGACGCGTTGGATGTTGCCTCGCTTTTCTCAGTCCGCGTCGAGTCGACATAGACCTCGGCAAAGGCATTGGCGACTTCCCGGGCGAAGGCCGGCTTGTCGGACACGAAACTGATCGAGATCGTCCGCGCACGCTCGGAAGGGTCAACGCCCAGGTTGCCGAGCAGCCCCTTCACGATGGACTGGCGTTCAAAATCCGCACGCTCTTCAGCGGTCATGGATTCCAGCACGGACACCTGCGGGCTCTCCTGGGAGCCGCCACGCAGGGTGTTCAGTGCGCCGCGCACCCCGTCCACGACCGGGTCAGGCAGTACACTCTTGATCGCTGCCTTCACGCTGCCCAGAAGGGAAGCCTTGTTCTGATCCCCCCACCAGAGCGCAGACGGATCGTCGAACAGACCCAGGCGTTCCGCCACCTCTTCCGCCGCGAAGGAGGACGAGATGATCGCGGCCTGCGTCTCGTTGAAATAGAAGTCCTGTTGTCCCTGCTGCAACACATCCTGGATATTGACGACGCGCTGGTCCTGAATGCCGATCTCGACCTCGGCAGAGGCAACGTACAGCGGGATTCGGGTCGTCACCCAGTAATAGGCGATGGCGGTCATGAGCATCATGATGGCGACGATGATGAACTTCCGGCGCCAGATCACGCCGAACACATGGCGGAAGCTGATCAGCGACTGGTCGTTTCCGGACTGCGCCATGAACGGCGGCAGTTCTGAAGAGTCATCCATCGACTGTGCCTGCTGCAAATAACTTACGCTCGCCATGATGCTTGCCCGCCACTCTCGTTCCGTTGCGGGTTCCAAACGAATCACAAATTACGACCATCTAATCGAAATCACAATTCTTTCAGAACCTTATCAGATCATCCTGACATCTGGCAGCAGGTTCAGAAGTGCGCGGTGTTTGCAATTTGCATCCAACCGGCCTGATTACCCAACATGTAGATGCAGCAAGTGCACCCACACACCAGATACCGGGACATCCCGATATTCTGGCATGGTAACAAGCAACCACTGTGCCAGACGCGCCAAAGCGCACATCCTGCGGCCTTTGGAAGGTCGGGAAGGCAGTCAGGCACCTCGGAACTGGCTTGATTCGCAACAGGTTTCGCAGAATTCAGGGCCAGGCAGGCCGGTTTCGGGACACGCCTCAGTTGATTGCGCTCAATGGCCGATCACGTAACCTGTCACGATATGACGTCATGAAGGCCTCGAACTGATCGACCTGGGCGATCTCCGCAGCCAGATTGCGGAATTCGGCGCTGTCGCGACGGTCTTCCGCAGTGACGACCTGGAATGCGGGCCATTCGGGCTGCCCCTTCATCCGGTCCGCAAACGAACGCCGCAGTTCGAGCAACGCCGTGCGGTCGCCGGCCAGGGAACTGGCGATGGCGAAGCGCAGGATATCGCGGCGGGCGTCCTGGGCAAGCGGGTTGGCGTCCTGCCGCAGGGCCACCAGCTTCGGTGCGAGGGATACCGCAGCACGTCCCCACTTCCGGGCCCGCCAGAGGATTTCCGTGCGAACGTCCGCCACGTCCTGTCCCTGCAACCCGGAAATCAGGACCAGCGCCCGATCATACTTCCCGACCTCTGTCAGTGCACGGGATTCCAGCAGCAGTCTCTCCCGCTGCAGATCTTCACGCATCGACAGCGTCCTGGTGTTGCGCAGGGCCTCTATTGCATCGTCGGGCCGTCCGTCCAGCAGGTTCAGCACGGCCAGACGCGTGCCGACCCGTGCCTTCTCCTCCCCCCGCAGCCGGTGCAGGACCTGATGTTCCAGCAGCTTGGAAGCTTCACCCAGCAGTTCGACCGCAGCCAGCCGGTCCGCCAGACGCCGGATCATCCTGTCGCCCCTGGCCCCGTCCGGGGTCAGTTCACGGAACTCGTAATAGAGTGCCATGGCAGTGACCGGTGACATCTCCGACGATTGCCCTTCTTCGAACAGGCTCGCGAAGACTTCCTTCATTTCGCCGGCCAGTGCCTGGGCCTCAGGCATGTCAGGGAACCGCTCCACCGTCTGGCGCATGGACATCATGCCCTTGCGATACTGTCCGGCCTCGACGTACAGGCTGGCCAGGCGCTGCATCAGTTCGAACTCGAACACGTCGCCACGCCAGGCGAAGCGCAGCCGCTCCAGCCTCTCGATGGCCTCATCGGTCTCGATGCGTTTCTCATCCAGCAACAGGTTGGTTTCCGCGAAGACCGCCTGGGCGCGAACCGGGCGATAGGGACTTTCGGCAAGCTCCGCGAACAGGGCGGCTGCATCCTCGACATCCCCGGTCAGGGCATGGATGCGTGCGGCCAGCAGCTTGGCTTCCTCGCGACGCGACTCCGTGCCTGCATGCTTCAGCAACGCAGAGATCTGCTCCCCGGCCATCTTCGGGTCATTCTGGGCCAGTGCCGTCTCTGCAAAGGCCAACCTCAGGTCAGGCTGCATTTCGGCAGGCATCTTCGACAAGGTTGGCAGGCCAGCCAGAAACTCGCGCCGGGCTTCCTGGTACTCACGTCGTTTCACGGCCAGCAGGCCACGGAACAGGGCAACATCCTGCGCCCCGGCCAGCTTGGGATGACGCAGGTCGCCTGCGGCCTCACCCAGCTTTCCGGCAAACAGGCGCGCGACACCGCGCAAGGCCCGATAGGCCGGATCCGTGTCGGCGTACTTGTCTTCCGCCTCGATCCGATGCATGACGCCCAGCGCCTCCTGCGCCAGCCTGTGGCCGACCAGGAACCGCGCAAGCGCCAGGCGTTCGCCATTCCGTGCGGCCGGCGTTGCCACCGCGATCCGGTACATCAGGTCCTGTCGCGTCTCATCAACATCGACATCTTCCTGCCACATGGACAGATCGAAGACGCTGTAAGGCGCATCGCTGTTGTCCCCCCCGGTGATGCCCGGCGGGCCACCCGTGCCCTGCCCCTTGCCGCCGCTGCTTTCAGACGCAAGGAACAGCGTGTCCCGACCACCGATCGCGAGCCCGCGGTCATCGACCACGATCTTCAGTGCCTCCGCATGGAAGCGAACGGCAATGCCTTGCTGGGTAGGCGGCAGATCGAACAGGACGTAGCGGCGGGCCGGATGCACACCCAGACCCGCCTCCATGACAGGCACCAGGGCCAGGCGATCGCCCACAACGGGATCATCGATCAGGATTGGTTCTGCTGCATTGGCAATCGCCGCGAAGACCCGGGGGCCTGATGGCGCATCGGCCTGCGCTTCCAGCCAGACAGCGGTCTCGGCACGCCCCCGTCCACCACCGATATCAACGACCCAGTCGTTGCCATCCACAGTGACGGAGAGTGCCGCGCCCGCTGCAACATCGATCCGCACCACCGATCCCGTGGCTGAAGGTTCCGTCACGACACGTTCGACCGGTCCCTGTGCTGTCTCTCCTTCAGGCCCCGGATCGACAGTCAGGTCATCGCCAAATGCCAGCCAGACATGTTCGCCCCGGTGCACCGCGACCGCTGGCACGCGCCTTGGCCAGTGAAACCGCATGATCGTGCGCCCTGGCCGCAGGTCGTAGGACACGGGAACCATATCGCCCTGCGCCCTGGCCACGTTTGCCCTTGCAGTGCCGGACTTGACGGTTCGTGACGCTGTGGGGCGTTCGGCCTGCTTGGCCGGCTCACGCAAGGACGGGCGCGGTTTGGCTTGCGCCGTGGTCCGGGTCTGGGCCGGGGGCGGTTTCGTCGACGGCGCAGTCACCGGCTTCCGGGTTGGGGCGGGCACGCTGCCCGCCAGCACCTTCAGGTCCAGGACGACCTTGCCGCCAGCCACGAAATGCTTGCCCAGCCGTGCGTTGGCCAGTTCCAGCCGCACGATACGTCCGCTTTGCAGCACGTCGACGGAGCTTATCGCCCGCGCGCCCACCGTCTGGAATGCTGTCAGATCGAAATCGCCGGGCCGGTCAAAGACAATGTCGACAACATCGCCCTTGTCGTTCACTGCATAGCCAGACGGTTCCGGCCAGTCGAAGACCATGCGGCTGAACCCCGGATGATCACCGAACCGCACACGGACTTCCTCCGCCCCGACGCCATTGCCCACGGAGAGAAGGCTGAACGACAAGGCAACCAGCACCGTCGCCAGACAGGTACGCTGCAACAGGGTTCGGATCATCGGGTCAGCTCCAGCGCTTGTCGCACCACGATCTCCAGTCGAAACGTGTCCAGATCGGATGCAATGCGGCTTTCAATGGGAAGGGGACCAGGCAGACCACCGGTGACCAGCGCCGTGGCAACGGTCTCCGCGCGTGCCAGCCCCACGTCATAGACGCCAAAACCTGTTGCACGGGCTGTCGCGCTGTCGGGAAAGACGGCGCGGATCGAGACAGCCAGACCGGATCCGGCCAGGTAATCGCCCAGGGTCAGCAGGAAGGAATCAGCCACATCGGCATTGGGGCGCAGGACAACACCCTGATCGGTTGCCCGCACTTTCAGTGGCCAGTCCGCCGCACGCGCGTCGCCGCGAATGACGGTCGCGAGATAGCTGGTGTCCGTCGGCAGGTCCTGAAGATCGCGCAGCACCCCGGCCGCCGGCGGCGCAACAGTCGGGCTCGGCTTGCTCCAGGCACCCTGCACCGGACCCAGGTCATCCAGCAGATCCTCGATGCGCGGTGTATCGAATTCGGACATCGACAGCATCAGGACGAAGAAACCGGTCAGCACTGCCGCGAGGTCAGCAAACGCGATCATCCAGGAAGACTGGCTCATGATCGTTCATCCCGGACACGGGCGAGCGCGAAACGCAGCTGGCCAGATGTCTTCTCCGGATCGATCCGAATGGTGAAATCCGCCGGGTCGATGCCATTGCGCACCAGATCACGGCCCAGTGCGGCCGCCTGCCGGATCGCCAGATCCGGTTGCGTTCCGCGCGGCACCTGCAGCGCCACAGCCAATGATTCACGCTTCCCCAGTTCCCCCAGGACTTCCGCCAGACGCCGCATCATCGACAATCGCTGCGGGCGCAAGACCGCCGTGTCACCATCGAACACGCGGTGCATCGGCAGGCTGACGACCATCCGGCCATCGCCTGAACTGATCACCGTGAAGGTGGAGGCGAATTCATGCCGGAAGAGTGTGCCCAGCCTCTGTTCCAGTTCATCGGCAACAAGCGCCATGGGTCGCGGTTCGACGACCGGACTTACGTCGACGGGCAGTCCCAGACCGGCAATCACGGCCTTTGTCCGCACGCTCGAGACTTCGGCACGGGCGTTCAGCATGATGAAGAAGGCAAGCAGGATCAGGTAAAGTGAAAGGAAGAGCACGCTGTTGCCCGCCTTCCGCCGTTCCGCAGGGTCCTTCGCATCCGCCAGGGACGGCATCGGCTCTGGCAACCACTGGGAAACCAGCGGCACAGCATCTGCGCCATCAACGGCGCCCGCTTGTACGTCCTGGTCTGTCACGGCGGTGGTGGAAAGCGCCATCTGAACTGTCCGGCCCTGTGTAAGTGTTCACGGTCATCTTCGGACAACATGGTTAAGAACGGGTGAAGCGCTGTCGGCCCGCATGAACGGTTGGTCAATCCTGGTTGATGACCGTCTCGATCGCCTTCCGATCCGCCAGTTCGATGGTCAGTTCCTGGGCGCGCTGCGGTGTCATGTCGGCCATCACTGCGGCGATCTTGTTCTCCTTCATGCCACTGACCACGTCCAGCAGCACTTCCATGTCGATCTTGTCGAAGATGCGGGCGGCATCCTTTGGCTTCATGCTCTCGTAGACCTTGACCAGCCGTTTCATCTGCTCGGTTTCGGCGGCGTCATGGCGTTCCACGAATGCCGCGATGCGCTGTTCCAGCGACTGCAGGGTCGCAATCTTCTCGTCGATCCGGTTCTCGGTCGCTTCCAGCAGGTTCTCCCGCACGTCCAGTGCGCGGGCACGGGATTCAATCTCGTCGCGGCGACGGGCGAGGTTTTCAAGCAATGCGATTTCCGGCGGGGAGAATGTGGACGGATCCCGGTTGGCCAGACTGTCCGGCGGATAGGGCGACGCCTGCGCCTCGTCCCCGGACTTCTCCATTTCCGGCGTGGCGGCGGCAAGCTGCACCTCTTCTGCAGGTGCAGGATCGCCTGCCGCAATCGCCTGTGGCAGGCTGATCGCAGGCGACAGCGTGCCATCGCTGTCCACCAGGTAAGTCACCTTCAGACCCAGAACCAGGATTGCGGCGACGAGCGTCGCGGGCAGCAGACGAATGCCGGGGATGCGCATGGGATTACCTTACCTGCCTCAGGGCTTTCAGAAGTTTGGACTCCGCCTCACCACGGCCTTCGCGCGGGGCGCGCCTGACCGGATCAGCGGGTTTGGGGTCTGTGACCTGCTTGGCGCTGGTGCCGGCCTTGCGGTGGTCAACGCCCTTTTCGATCCGGTCCGCGACCCGCTCACCGGATGTGGTCACGAGTTGCAGTTCATCCAGCATGGCCCGGGCCTTGCCGACCCGGCCTTCCAGTTCCAGGCCGACGGCACCTGCGGTCTGCTTCAATTCATCAATGCTCGAACGCGCCCGTTCCGTGGACTGATCGAAGGAACGGACCAGATTCGCCATCTCGCCCTGCGCGTTGCGCAGTTGGCCGAGCCGACGGTTGAGCACGAAGCAATAGATCACCGTGGCGGTCAGAAGCACCACCAGCAGCACATCCAGCAACAGGTTCAGGTCCAGACTCATGCCCCGTCTCCCTGCTGGCGATATGCCTTGTCGATCTTCACGGAAATGTTCTGCCCCCGCCGCCCCATGTGGCCTGCGGCCATGGGTATCCCGCCACAGTTCAGACGCACGGCGCTGTCGGGCGACGCATTCAGCATCATCGTGTCACCGACCTTCATCCGCATGACCTTGGACAGGGGCAAGGTCTGCTCGTCCAGCACGGCGACCAGATCGACATCCGTCTTCCAGAGTTCGGTTGCCAGATGGTTTTCCCAGATCGAGTCGCGACCGAACTTCTCACCCATGAACATCTGCAGCAGCAGTTCGCGGATCGGTTCCAGCGTCGCATAGGGCAGCAACACATCCAGACGCCCGCCGCGGTCTTCCATGTCGATGCGCAGCTTGATGACGATGGCTGCATTCGCCGGTCGGGCGATGGTGGCGAAGCGCGGGTTGGTCTCAACCCGGTCGAAGTTGAAGGCGACAGGCGACAGCGGCTCGAAAGCGGCAGACATGTCAGCCAGCACAACAGCCACCATGCGCTCCACCAGGTTGCGTTCGATGGTGGTATAGGGCCGACCCTCGATCCGCATCGCGGCTGTACCGCGACGCCCGCCGAGCAGGACATCCACGATGGAGTAGATCAGGGATGAGTCGACCGTGATCAGGCCATAGTTGTCCCACTCCACGGCCCGGAACACCGACAGGATGGCCGGCAGGGGAATGGAGTTCAGATAATCACCAAACCGCACGGACGTGATGTTGTCGAGGGCTACCTCGACATTGTCGGATGTGAAATTGCGCAGGCTGGTTGTCATCATGCGCACCAGCCGGTCGAAAACGACCTCGAGCATCGGAAGGCGTTCGTAGTTGACCAGGGCGGAATTGATGATCGCCTTGATGCCGGATTTCTCGCCATCGTCGTCACCGTCCGCGTCGAAGCCCAGCAGACTGTCGATCTCATCCTGATTCAGGATGCGGTTGTTGGCACCGAACGAACTCTCCATCTCCTCATCGGAGCCTTCGGCAGCATCTGCCTCGCTTGCCTGATCCGGCATATCCACTTCCATGGGCTTGTCTTCTTCAGCCATCTAAAAACGCCTTCTGCATTTTCTGGTTTCAGCCTGTCCGCACATCCGGCCCATCGACCGGATCACTGGATCAGCATTTCCTTGAACAACACGTCACGTACCCGGGCGGGCCGAACGGACTGGTTCACACGGATCATCAGTTCTTCCTTCAGGCGATAGACGCCTGCCGAACCCTGCAGGTCTTCGCGACGCAGTTCGCGCAGGTAGACCTGGAAATGATCAACGATGCGGGGCATGACCCGCTCGATCCGCTTGACGATCGACTTGTCGCCGAATTCCAGCGCAACGCGGATCTTCAGGAACCGGGGCTGGCGACCGTCAGAATTCAGATTCACCAGCATGTCGGGCAGCTCGTAGAAGATCAGGTCGCTGCCGGCATAGTTGACCCGACCATAGACCGGGGCGCTGCCACCAACGTGACTGTCATCCTCGACCTTCTCTTCGGCATGGCTCTCGTCAGCCACGGGCTCGCGGCTGGTGCTTGCCGCCTGTGCCTCACCGGAGTTGCCCCCGCCAAGCATCATGAATGCCGCGCCGCCGCCGCCCAGCAGCACCAGCACGGGCAGGGCGATGAAGAGCACCAGCACCTTGCCACTCAGTTTCCGCTTCCTCGGCTGGCCGGAATCCGCGTCGGCAGCATCAGCGACATCAGCCTCTTCACTCTCTTCAGCCATGACGGGGAACCTCGTCCACAGGTGGTTTCAATTGCGCAGAGGCTAGGCCGTCTCGGTTAACAAAGTGTTGGGATCGGGCATCCCCGGCAGAAATTGCCGCCCTGGCCCGCCGGTTCTTGCCGGGCGGAGAACGCTTTCAGAATTTTTCCCTTTATTTTCATATGGTTGAATTTGGCATGGGCGATGCACTGCCCTTGGCCAGCAACCGTTTCAGGAGCTTTCGAGAAGCACCATGGGTATCGAGAACGCAATTTTGGTAGGACTTTCCCGTCAGGTGGCCCTGCGCCGCCAGATGGACATCGTCGCCAACAACATCGCGAACATGAACACCGTCGGCTTCCGTGCCGAACAGGTCATGTTCCGCGAGTTTCTGGTGGACACCAAGGAAGGCGACAAGATCTCCTACGTGCAGGACTTCGGTGTCGCCATGGATGTTGCCGATGGCCCGCTGCAGTCAACGTCCAACCCGCTTGATGTGGCCATCTCCGGCCCCGGTTACCTGACCGTGCAGACCGCCGACGGCGAGAAGTACACCCGCAACGGTCACCTGCGCCTGGATGATCAGGGGCGGCTGGTGACCCAGGATGGCAACCCGGTCCTGGACGTGGAAGGCAAGGAAATCGAATTCGCCGACCCGACCGTCCGCCTCGACATCTCCCGCGACGGCACTATCACTGCAGCCGACGGCGAGACATTCCGCCTGCAGGTCGTCGGCTTCGACAATCAGCAGGATCTGGATAAGGCGGAGGGCGGCCTCTACGAAACCGACCAGGCACCTTTCGAGATCGAAGACCCGCAGGTCCTGCAGGGCATGCTGGAATCCAGCAACGTCAACGCCATCACCGAAATGACCCGGATGATCACCGTGCAGCGGTCCTATGAGGCCATGCAGCAGATGGTGAAATCCGACCATGACATACAGCGGGACGCAATTGGCCGTCTTGGCCAGGTCGTCTGAGCAGTCCCCGAGGAGTATCGAGCAATGCGTAGTCTTTCCATCGCTTCCACCGGCATGCTGGCCCAGCAGCTGAATGTCGAGGTCATTTCCAACAACATCGCCAACATGAACACCACGGGGTTCAAGCGTCAGCGCGCCGCCTTCCAGGATCTGCTGTACCAGAACGTCCGCCGTGTGGGTTCCAGCTCCTCCGACGCGGGCAACATCGTGCCTTCCGGCGTGCAGATCGGTGTTGGCGTGAAGGCCGGATCGGTCTATCGCATCACCGAACAGGGTGACATCGCGATCACCGACAACCCGCTGGATCTGGCCATCAACGGTCGCGGTTTCTTCCGTGTGACGCTGCCGACGGGTGAAGATTCCTACACTCGCTCAGGCAACTTCTCGGTCGGCGCCGATGGCCAGCTGGTCACGCAGGACGGCTTCGTCGTCGCCCCCGGCATCACGGTGCCGAACAATGCGCAGGACCTGTCGATCAACGCGAACGGCGAGGTCCTGGCAAAGATTGCCGGACAGACCGAATTCCAGAACCTGGGCCAGTTCGAGCTGGTCACTTTCTTCAACGACGCGGGCCTGGAAGCCATCGGTGACAACCTGTTTCTTGAAAGCCCGGCATCCGGCGCGGCAACCACGGGCGTTCCCGGTCAGGCCGGTTTCGGGTCGATACAGCAGGGGTTCCTGGAAACATCCAACGTGAACCCGGTGCAGGAAATCACGGACCTGATCACGGCCCAGCGCGCCTACGAAATGAACTCCAAGGTCATCACCGCATCCGACGAGATGATGGCCGCCATCAACACCCTGAGGTGATCCCCATGAACCGTTCGCTGAAGAATCTGCTGGGCGTGGGCATCGTTGCGGCCAGCCTTGCCACCGCAACCCTGGGCGTCCCGACATCCACCGCCGACGCGCAGGCCATGATGGCCACGCTGAAGCAGAGCATCATCATCGATCGTCCGGTGATCACGTTGAGCGACCTGCTGGACGGGGCCGAAACCGCCGAAGAGGTGGTGGTTGCCCATGCCCCCGCCCCCGGCGACCGCCTGGCCCTGAACCCCATCGCCATTGCCCGCATTGCCGCCAGCCGGGGCATTCGCTGGATGCCGCCCGCCGGCATGCACCGCATCACCGTGACCCGCGCGAGCGCAATCGTGCCCATGGCCGACATCATGGCGGAGATCGAACTGGCCCTGTCCGACCGCACCAACGGCAAGGACATGGAGATCGAGGTCGCCGGCAATCGCTCCACCCTGCACGTCGCCACTGACCAGTTGCCGACGGTGGAAGTGATCAGCATGGATTTCGCGCCACGCACCGGCCGTTTCAGCGTCATCGTCTCTGCCCCCGCCGGTGATCCGTCGGCCCGCCGGGAGCGCCTGCATGGCCGCGCCTGGGCCATGGCTGACATCCCGGTGCTGTCGCGCACCGTGCGTCCGGGTGATGAGATCACCGAAGCGGATGTGGCCTGGCAACGGGTTCGCGAGACCCGCGTGCGTCGCCAGACGGTGGTCGACGCCGCCGAACTGATCGGCATGAGCCCGAAGCGCCATATCTCCGCCAACCGCTCGATCCGCATCAGCGACCTGCAATCCCCGATCATGATCCCCAAGGGATCCAACGTGACCATGGTCTACCGCCACGGCGGGCTGCTGCTGAAGGCGTCGGGCCGGGCCATGGAGAACGGCGGCCGCAACGACGTCATCCGCGTCATGAATGACCGCAGCCGCCTGACGATCGAGGCCCGCGTGACCGCCCCCGGACAGGTGAACGTGTTGCCCGCTGGCACCCGTGTCTCGCAACTGACCCGCTGAACCTGATCGACCGAATGCACAGGGCGGCAAAAAATGCCGCTCAAGCGAACCGCAGCCCCCTGCGACCTGAAGGACAAAATGTCATGAAACGCTCCCTGCTCCGCACACTCGCGATCATCGTCGCCGCAACCACCCTGACCGCCTGCGCCGCAGTAGACCGGGTGCAGAACATCGGCAAGGCCCCGGACCTGACGGAGATCAAGGACCCGCGGGCGGAAACCAATTACCGCACTGTCAGCCTGCCGATGCCACGCCCGGAGCCGACGATCCGGCAGGCCAACTCGCTCTGGCGTCCCGGTGCGCGGGCGTTCTTCAAGGACCAGCGCGCGTCCCAGATCGGCGACATCCTGACAGTCCAGGTCCAGATCAACGATCAGGCGCAGCTGAACAATTCCACGTCCCGGTCACGTCAGGCGTCTGAAGACACCGATGCCACGTCGTTCCTCGGTTTCCAGAGCAATCTGGGCAACTTCCTGCCTGACGCCGTGGACCCGACCAGCCTGGTGAGCGTCGGCAACACCAGCAACCACAATGGCACTGGCACGGTGGACCGCGATGAGACCATCAACCTGCAGGTCGCAGCCCTGATCGTCGACCGGCTGCCCAACGGCAACCTTGTCATCGCCGGGCGTCAGGAAGTGCGGGTGAACTTCGAAGTCCGCGAACTGCTGATCTCCGGCGTTGTCCGCCCCCAGGACATCACCGCCACCAACACGATCAGCCACAGCCAGATCGCCGAAGCCCGTATCGCCTACGGCGGACGTGGCCAGCTCACCGACGTGCAGCAGCCCCGCTATGGCCAGCAGCTGCTCGACGTCATCCTGCCCTTCTGATCGGGATCACCCGCCAGGAACGAGCAACACGAACAACAGAAACACACCAATCCCTCCGTCCAGACCATCCCCCAAAGGATCTGAAGACAGGGAACTTGGCCGGCGCCCCGACAGGGTGCCGGCCTCTTTTTTTGGGGGGGGTGATTAGGGTTGAGACTCAATCATAGCCAGAATGCGACGAGGACGGCGATGGCGACAGCGGACAGGAAGTTTCTCGCCAGCTTGTCGTAGCGTGTGTGGATACGCCGGAAGTCCTTGATGCGGCAGAAAGCGTTTTCGATGA
>JARGPL010000028.1 GCA_029210175.1 Minwuia sp.
TTCCCAGTGTCTCCGCTATGTCACTGATATCACCTCGGGTGGTATCGAAGGCGCGATAGGTCGAGGCATAGCGATCAACATCGCAGAAGGGTACCTCGACATAGCTCATGTCGAACTTCTCTTCCGGCGGTTCGAACATCAATTGCTTCAGCCTTCGCCACCCCTTCTTCCTCTCGTAGGGGTGGTTCGCCTTCCGCGCTTCGATCTGTTCGTGAAGCAGTTCCGCATCCAGATCGCCACCGGCATCACGGCGCACCGATGTGCCGGGCAGCCGGTCGAACCGGCGCTTCGGGTCGTAGCTCTTGACCAGTTCGGCCAGGCCATCGACCCGCCCGCCGTAGACCACGCAGAACGAATTGGGGTCGTTGGGATAGCCCTTCGTGATCGCCACGCGCCACTGCACGCGGTCGCCATCGCGCCGCCACATGGACTTGCCCACCTTGCGGAATCCATGCCGCATGACGATGTCGCCGAAGCCCGCGTCGGCCACCCGGTGCCAGGCCTTGATGTCTGTTTCGTCTGCCATCATGCAACCCTAGCATGTGTGGCCTTCACGCTGCAAAGGGGTCAGAGGAAGAGGGACAGGACGCCGGTGTAGGCATAGAGGCGGCTGTTGGCGATTTCGCCATTGCCGAAGAACCCCACAAGCGGCAGGTCGGGAAAGCGTTCCCGGATCATCGCGGCTTCCGACCGGTCTTCCCCGAACAGGCTTGGCCCGCGCCCGAGGCAGGAGAAATAGAGGCCCCCGCGCGGAATCACGTCGGCAGATCGCTCCCCCAGGGCATCCAGCATTCGGGTCATGTCGGTGGTGGCGGCACCGGCGTCGCGGCGGCAGAACATCACCCGCTCCCCCACCGTCACATCCTGCGGCACCGCGACAAGGCCGTGCTGGGGGTCGACGCCCGCGATGTCACGCACCAGATAGTCACCGCCATCGCTGCCTGCGTGGGACAGGCCGGCGAAGATGAAGCCGGGAATGCGGTTCAGGTTGCGGGCCAGCATCTCGCCGATCTCTGCCCGAAAGACCTCGAACGCCGGTTCGCCGTCCAGTTCGACGATGATGTTGCGCTCTGCCTTCGTGATTTCCCGCGATGGCCCGATCGGCGAGCAGCCCTGGGTCAGGGCGGTGATGATGGGCACGTCGTCGGAGAAGGCGACGCCAGCAGCGCCGCCGCTGACCAGCGATCGCGCGATCACCGGGTGTGGCCCGCGCGAGGCCGCCAGTCCTCCGACCCAATAGCCGCCGGGCTCGCTTTCCAGCGCCGCAAGCTGTTCGGGCAGACCCTCCAGCGTCGGGTCGGCGTGGGTGACGCCGAACCACGGGCGGAAACCGGCGTCCAGCGGTTTCGCAGGGGTCAGCAATTGCCGCGCGGCTGCGGGAACCGATGCAGTCATGATGGCAAGGGCCGGGGTGTCGAAGAACTGCTGCCCGTTGGCGACGATGCCGATGCCGGTGGTGCCGACCCAGTCGTCGATGCCGGTGCGGCCCCGCAGCACGGTCAGAATACTGCTGGCATCGCCGGAGAGGTGATCGGACAGATAGACGAAACCGAGGTTGGCATCCGCTGCCGCAGGCTCGACCTGCTCAAGACATTGCCCCAGGGCATTGCGCCAGTCGTCGTCTGCACCCCAGCCAACCTTGAAACGTTCCATGTTGCTCTCATGCCTCTGTGTCGGGGTGGTGCGGGCCGGATGCGCGGCGGTCACACCTTTTGACATTCTTTTCAAGGGCCGCCCGGCCTATGCTTGGCCGATGCACAGAATGATCCTCATCACCACAATGCTTGCCGGGCTGGTCCTGCTTTCGGGTTGTGAAACGCTGAACGTGAAGCTGGACGGCGGCAGCAGGTCCGGTCTGGACTGGGCTGTCGGCGTGCGTTTCTGACGGTTCATCTGTTGATGGGATCGCCCCGGCCCCTTCGTTCAGCGGCTCCCTACCCCTCCGCCTCGATGGCCAGCAGCACGGTGCCCTCTTCCACCTGATCACCTTCGGCGAAACTCATGGCACTGACCGTTCCGGCATGCGGGGCTGAAATGGTGTGTTCCATCTTCATCGCTTCCAGGATCAGCAGGGCGTCGCCCTTCTTCACCTTCTGGCCATCGGCTGTCATGACACGGATCAGCTTGCCGGGCAGCGGGGCGGTGATGGCACCACCGGCCTGGGCATCGTCCATGTCCGCATCCATCGGGTCCACCAGTTCCAGCTTCCACTGGCCGGTTTCACGCAGCACGGTCAGGCTGTTGCCGTCGCGGGCGACAAGGGCGTTCACCCGATGCCCGTCCAGCCGTGCCATCAGTTCACCACTGGCATCCAGCTGGGCATCAGCCATGACGGATGTGCCGCCGGGCAGGTCCAGCACCATGCCGCCACCGCGGCTGTAGCGCACGGCAACCTCTGCGGTGGTGTCCTTGGCGACGAAGGTCATGACCTCCCGCCCGTCATCGTTCAGTCGCCAGCCGACAACACTGTCCCAAGGGCTGTAGGGGTCGTTCACGTGGGCGCTGCTGGCCGCGGCCTGCCGCTCCGCGATCACTGACAGGGTGGCAAGAGCCAGCACGGTGTCATCGGTCTCGGCCGGGGGCGGCAGCAGGTCATCGGTGAAGCGTTCGATGAAGCCGGTATCCAGGTCCGCCGCATCGAAGGCCGGGTGAGTGACAAGCTGTTTCAGGAAGAAAACATTGGTGACCAGCCCGGCGACGCGCGTCCGCTCCAGCAGGCCCGCCATCCGGCGAATGGCCTCGGCGCGGTCCTTGCCGTGCACGATCAGCTTGGCGATCATCGGGTCGTAGAACGGGGTGACGCTGTCGCCCTCCCGCACGCCGGTATCCACACGCAGGCCATTGCCGCCGGGGCCGGTGTCGCCATCGGGGAACCGCAGGCGGGTCAGCTTGCCGGTGGCCGGCAGGAACATGCGGTCGGGGTTCTCGGCATACAGCCGCGCCTCCAGCGCGTGACCGTTGATGGACAGGTCTTCCTGCGCCAGGGGCAGGGGTTCGCCCGACGCGACACGGATCTGCCATTCGACAAGGTCCTGCCCGGTGATCAGCTCCGTCACCGGATGTTCCACCTGCAGGCGGGTATTCATCTCCATGAAATAGAACCGGTCAGGGCTCAGCCCGTCCGACACGTCGGCGATGAATTCGATGGTCCCCGCGCCGTGGTAGTCGATGGCCCGGGCTGCTGCGACCGCTGCCTCGCCCATGGCCTTGCGCATCTCCGGCGGCATGTCGGGGGCGGGGGCTTCCTCGATCACCTTCTGGTGGCGGCGCTGGATCGAACAGTCACGCTCGAACAGGTGCACCGCATTGCCATGTGTGTCGCCGAAGACCTGCACCTCGATATGGCGCGGCTTGACCAGATATTTCTCGATCAATACCCGCTCGTCACCGAAGGCGTTCTTGCCCTCCCGCATGGCGCCTTCCAGCGCCTTGGCGAAGTCATCCGCCTTGTGCACCTGGCGCATGCCCTTGCCGCCACCACCGGCGACGGCCTTGATCAGCACGGGGTAACCGATCTTCTCCGCTTCGGCGGCCAGATCAGCGGGGTCCTGGCCCTTGCCATGGTATCCGGGCACCACGGGCACACCTGCATCCACCATGATCGCCTTGGCGGCATCCTTCAGACCCATGCGGCGGATGGAGTCCGCGCTGGGGCCGATGAAGGTCAGCCCGGCGGCGGCAATCGCCTCCGCAAAAGCCGCATTCTCCGACAGGAAGCCATAGCCGGGATGGATGGCCTGAGCGCCGGTACGTTTCGCGGCGTCCAGCACCCGGTCGGCCAGCAGGTAACTCCTGGTCACTTCGGATTCACCGATGCGCACGGCCTCGTCCGCCATGGCCACATGCATGGCATTGGCGTCGGCATCGGAATGCACGGCCACGGTGCGGATGCCCATGTGGCGGGCGGTGCGGATGACGCGACAGGCGATCTCGCCACGGTTCGCGATCAGGATCTTGTCAAACAAAGCCATGATACGACCCCCTTACATCCGGAACACGCCGAAGGAAGTATCCTCCAGCGGCTTGTTGATTGCGGCAGACAGGGCCAGCCCCATCGTCATGCGGCTGTCGACCGGGTCAAGCAGCCCGTCATCCCAGAGCCGCGAGGTGGCGAAATACGGGTCGGACTGTTCTTCGAACTGGTCGATGATGGGCTGCTTGAAGGTTTTTTCCTCATCTGCCGACCATTCCTTGCCCTGGCGTTCATAGTTGGCGCGGGTGACGGTGGCGAGCACGCCTGCCGCCTGTTCCGAGCCCATCAATGCCAGTCTGGCAGATGGCCACATCCACAGGAAACGCGGGCTGTACGACCGCCCGCACATGCCGTAGTTGCCGGCACCGTATGATCCGCCGACGACCATGGTGAACTTCGGCACCTTCGTGGTGGCCACGGCGGTCACCAGCTTGGCGCCATCCTTGGCAATGCCACCGGATTCATACTTCCGCCCGACCATGAAGCCGGAGATGTTCTGCAGGAACAGCAGCGGTACGTGCCGCTGACTGCAGAGTTCGATGAAATGCGCGCCCTTCTTGGATGACTCCGAGAACAGGATGCCGTTGTTGGCAACGATACCCACCGGATAGCCCATGATGCGGGCGAAGCCGCAGACCAGGGTCTGGCCATAGAGCTTCTTGAACTCGTCGAACTCCGACCCGTCCACCATGCGCGCGATCAGTTCGCGCACGTCGTAGGGCTGGCGCACATCACGGGGCAGGATGCCATAGAGCTCCTCCGGGTCGAACGCCGGGGCCACAGGCGCGGTGCATTCCAGGCTCGGCGGCTTGATGCGGTTCAGGTTGGCGACGATGTTGCGGGCCATGGCCAGCGCGTGCGCGTCGTTGACCGCATAGTGGTCGGTGACGCCCGACGTGCGCGAATGGACGTCCGCGCCGCCGAGATCCTCGGCGCTGACGACCTCCCCCGTTGCGGCCTTCACCAGCGGCGGGCCACCCAGGAAGATCGTGCCCTGCTGGCGGACGATGATCGCGTCGTCGGACATGGCGGGCACATAGGCCCCGCCTGCCGTGCAACTGCCCATGACGACGGCGATCTGCGGGATGCCGCGGGCCGACATGTTGGCCTGATTGTAGAAGATGCGCCCGAAATGCTCCCGATCCGGAAACACGTCCGGCCACTGGGGCAGGTTCGCGCCGCCGCTGTCGACCAGCGAGATGCAGGGCAGATTGTTTTCCAGCGCCACTTCCTGCGCGCGCAGGTGCTTCTTCACGGTTTCGCGGTAATAGGTGCCACCCTTCACCGTCGCATCATTGCAGATGATGATGCATTCGCGCCCGCAAATCCGACCGATGCCGGTGATGATGCCGCCGGACGGCACTTCGCCGTCGTACTGGCCCCAGGCAGCCAGCTGGTTCAGTTCCAGGAACGGTGCACCGGGATCGACCAGCGCGCGGATGCGTTCCCGTGGCAGCATCTTGCCGCGTTCGAGATGGCGCAGGCGCGACCGCTCACCGCCGCCCTGCTTGATCTCTGCCACCCGGTCCTTCAGGCGCGCGATCTCGTCGCGCCAGTGCGTTGCATTGGCCTTGAACGCGTCGGACCGCGTATTGATCTCGGATTTCAGCACAGGCATCTGCCACGTTCCCCCACGGACGTTTCTCTGTTGTCCGTCTGTTGTAGATCATGTTCGCAGCAGGGGGAAACACTGCTGTCTGGCGTGGCCGTCGCTTTCAGGACTCCCGTGCGTGCATCAGGGCCGCGATATCCACGCTGCCGACCTTTACCAGTTCTGTCGCATCGGCTGCAGGCATGGGACGCCCCAGCAGGAACCCCTGCCCGTGGGTGGACCCGTGCGTGCGCACGAAGTTGAGCTGATCAGCGGTCTCGATCCCTTCGGATACCGTATCGATCCCCATCTTGGTGGCCATTTCCAGGATCGAACTGGTGATGGCGTGACTGTCCTTGTCCTTGCCGATGGAGCGGACAAAGATGTGGTCGATCTTTACCTCATCTGTGGGAAGCGACATCAGGTTGGTGAGGGACGCATAGCCGGTGCCGAAGTCGTCCAGCGATATGCCAATGCCATGTTCGCGCAATGTCGCGATGTTGCTGTCGACGCGCGACTTGTGGTCGTCGAGCAGGACATTTTCCGTCACTTCCACCTTCAACAATGACGGCGACACGTTTCTGGCTGCCAGCGCCTGCAGCAGGTCATCGTACATGCCGCCACTGGACAGGTCCGATGTGGTGGCGTTCAGCGACACACGGGGCACGTCCAGACCAGCCGTCTGCCATTGCGCCAGCTGATCGATGATCGTGTCGCGCATGATGAAGCCGACCCGGCGCGCGATGTGCGCGTCCATCAACGCGGGCCAGAAATCGGCCGGGCCGGCGATGGAGCCATCCGCCAGGCGGATCCGGATCAGTGCTTCGAATGCTGCCAGATGGCCATCCGACAGCCTTATGATGGGCTGGAAGTATGCGACCACGCGGCCTTCGTCGATGGCGTCCTGCAGAAACCCCGATGCATTTTCGCGCACTTCGAACCGGTCGAGCATCGTGGCATCGAAGAGCGCCACGCCCGCGTCAGGATCGTCGCATGCGGCGTGGAAGGCCAGATCTGCGGCGCGCAACAGGTCGACAGGCATCTGCCCGTCTGACGGAAACTGCGCAATCGCACCCTGGGGTTCGATGTCCAGTCGACGTCGCAGGACCGTGACCTTCAGGTTCAGCAGCTGCAGGATTCCGGTTACACGGTCGCGCAGCATATCCGGGCCAATGTTCTGATCGGTCAGCAGGGAAAATGCCTCGAACGACGTGCGCGCCAGAATTTCTCCGTCTTCAAGCTGTGACTGCAACGCATCGGCCATTTCGCGCAGCATCATGTCGGTCAGCGACATGCCGAGTGACTTGCGAACCGTCATGATCTCCGGGACACCAATTGTGATCAGGGTAAAGGCGTCGCGTTCGCCATCACCGACCCAGTTGGCCAGCAGCTTCTCGAACGACTGGCTGTTGCGGACCCGCGTCACGGGGTCGTTTTCCATCGCGGCATTCAGCTGATTCTGAGTTTCCTGCCGATCGGTAATATCCTGGAAAATGCCGGCTAGCCGGGGGTTGCCCGATTCCGGCACGATCTTTTCGCCCCGCACCCGGACTTGACGCGTGTCTTGCCGGGCATCGATGAAATGGGCCGTGATGTCGAATGATCGACCGGACTCAGTGGCGCGTTTCAGGCTGGCAATGATGCGTTCCCGTTCAGGCACAGGGTAGAATGACAGAGCTTCTTCAAGGGTGGGTTCCCGGTCGGCAGCAATGCCATGGAGGCTGAAGACGCCCTTGCTCCAGGTCAGCTTGTCGGTCACCAGGTCCAGTTCCCAATGACCGACGGCGAGGTTGGTTTCCAGCCGATCCACATTTTGCAGCAGATGCTGCTGTTCCGACCGCACCGTATCGATCAGTGCCTGTTCCTCTGACGCCCTGATGCCATACTCGACATTGGCGAACAGCCGCTCCACCAGGCTGGCGAACCGGCACAGGGTGGCCGTCTGATCCTCGTCTATCGACCGTGGCTGAGTGTCGGCGACACAGATCGTGCCTATCCTGTGTCCATCCAGCGTGCGCACAGGCGTACCGGCATAGGCCCGCAGGTGCGGCTCACCAGTGACAAGCGGATTGTCGCTGAACCGTTCGTCCAGCAAGGCATTTTCCACCACCATTGGCACTTCATCGCGAATGGTGTGGGTGCAGAAGGAGATGTCGCGTGGGGTTTCCTGAACATCAAGCCCGTGCATGGACTTGAACCACTGCCTGTCTTCATCGATCAGGGAGATGTACCCTATCGGGAAGTTCAGGGTCTTGATCAGGTGATTGATGAGTTGATCAAGATCGCTGTCGCGGGGGCTGTCGATCAGATTCATCTTGCGCAGCGCTGCAAGTCTCTCACGCTCCAAGGCTGCCGTTGTATTTTCGGCGAACGCGGTATCCATGTTGATGTACCAACTGTGCAGAAAGTTTGGCGCGGAAGCGCCAGTTATCAAGTGTCACGATACCGCCACAATGGTTAACGGAAATATAATGACGTGAGTCGTTCGTCACGTTACTCGCGTTTTGGTTAGATCGACGATTAATCCGATGACCATTGCATTGCGGGGATCCAGAATGAACCAACGAATCGAGATACTTGATATTCAGTCGAAGCGTGGACGGGTGTCCGCTTCCAGGGTCGCGAACAGCAGGTGGTCGCGCCAAAAGCCTGCAATGCGCAGGTATTTCCTGGCATAACCCTCTTCCTCGAAGCCGCACTTGCGCAGCAGATTGGTGCTCGGAACGTTCTCCGGCAGGCACGCGGCCTCCAGTCTGTGCAGGCCCATTTCCCCGAACGACCAGTCACAGATCTGGGTGATGGCAGCGGCCATGTATCCCCGCTGTGCATGATGCTGGCCCATCCAGTACCCGATCGTTGCCGCCTGCGTCACGCCGCGCCGGACATTGGACATGGTGATGCCACCAAGCAGCGCATCGTCACCGTTGCGAAAGATCAGGAAGGCATGGGCGAGGTCGGCGCGGGCATCGCGCTGATACAGGCGCAGACGGCGGCGAAAGGAAAACCGCGACAGGGCATCCGCCGGCCATGTCGGCTCCCACGGTTCCAGGAACGCGCGGCTTTCGGTACGCAGCTCGGCCCAGGCACGCCAGTCCAGCGGCAGGGGCGGACGCAGGTATATGCGCCGTCCCCGCAGCAACGGCCGCGCGTCATCTGTTGCCATGCTCGCGAACATGGGGCCTCCATCGTGCGTCCAGGACACGTATTGCGGACCTGTCCACCAAATTCATTCCGCCTCACGCAAAGTGTGCGGCGAAGGCCTCTGCCGTGGCAAGCTGTTCCGTGTCACCGACAGCCGCGAGGGCCAGCGGTTTGCCGCTTTCGAACAGCCTGGCAGCCACCCGACGGGTCGCCTGAAAATCCACTTCATCCACCCGCGCCAGCAGGTCAGCCGTTTCAAGGGGCTTGCCGTGGACCAGGACCTGACGCGCAATCTGTTCCAGCCGCGCCGAGGAGCTTTCCAGCGACATGACAAGCCCCGCCTTCATCTGCGCGCGGGCGCGGGCAGTTTCCACTTCGTTGGCATCCTCGGCCACGCGGCGGATTTCCCCGGCCAGCACCGGTCCCAGCTCGGCGACACTCTCCGGCCCGGACGCGGCATAGACACCGACCATGCCGCCGTCGGCCATGGCGCCGGCAAAACTGAACACCGAATAGGCCAGGCCGCGCTTCTCACGGATTTCCTGGAACAGGCGCGATGACATGCCCCCGCCCAGCAGGTTGGACACCACCTGTGCGGTGATGAAGTCCGGGTCATGGATCGCGATGCCATCGAAGCCGAGGGCCAGATGTGTCTGTTCCAGCGACCTGGTATCGATGATGGAACCGCCTTTCCAGACCGCAGCCTCCGGCGCATCGGTCTCCACCGCGCCCACATCGGCGAACAGCTTCTCGATGGCCTTGACGAACGTGTCAGGATCCACCGCACCTGCGGCTGCGACCACCATCCGCTCCGCGCCGTAGCCACGTCCCAGAAACCCCTGCAGATCGCTGCGGGCAAAGGTGGACACCCGGTCCGGCAGGCCCAGGATGGACCGGCCCACAGGCTGGTCGGGATAGGCTGCGGCCTGCAGGTGATCGAAGATCAGATCGTCGGGGGTGTCGTTCACCTGCGCGATTTCCTGGCGCACCACCTCGCGTTCCCGCGCCAGTTCATCCTCCGGGAAGGTCGAATCCAGCAGGATATCGGCAATCAGTTCGATGGCCAGGTCGGTGTCGTCGCGCATGACGCGGGCGTAATAGGCGGTCTGTTCACGGCTGGTGTAGGCGTTCAGATAACCGCCCACATCCTCGATCTCCTCCGCGATGCGCAGGGCGGATCGCCGGGTAGTGCCCTTGAACGCCATATGCTCCAGCATGTGGGCCAGCCCGTTTTCCTCAGGCCGTTCGTGTCGGCCGCCGACATCCACCCAGACGCCGACCGAGACGGTCTCGACGCCGGGCATCGGGGCAACAGTGACACGCAGGCCGCTGGGCAGGGTGTGCAGCATTCCGGAATTCACTGTCTCGACCCGCATCAGGACGCGTCCTGTGCGATGCGGGCGTGGGTCTGCAGGTGGCGCTGAATGGCACCGAGATCATTGGGCAGGGTGATGCTCCGTTCCTTGCGGTCGTGCAGGTCGGCCAGCCGCTCGGGCAGTGCCGGATGAATGCCGATGGCCCGCTTGACGGCGTCCGGGAACTTCGCCGGATGCGCGGTTGCCAGGCTGACCGTCGGCACATGGTCCGCGATGCGCCTGTCGATCCGGGCCTGACGGGCCGCCGCGGTGCCGATGGCGCTGTGCGGGTCCAGGATCTCGCCGGTTTCACGATGGACCCGGCGCATCTCGGCCAGGGTCGCATCCTCATCTATCCGGCGGGCCATGAACGTCTGTTGCGCCCGGGCAAAGGTGTCTTCCGGCGCGGTGAAACCACCGGACTGCTTCAGGTTGTCCATCAGGCCCTGAACGCGGGGGCCATCGCGTCCCACCATGTCGAACAGCAGCCGTTCGAAATTCGATGAAACCTGAATGTCCATGGACGGGCTCATGGTCGCGGTCACGCCCCGGGTGCGATATTCGCCCGTGTCGAAGAACCGGGTCAGGATGTCGTTGACGTTGGTCGCGATCAGCAGGGTATCGACCGCCAGTCCCATCCGGCGCGCGACTTCGCCCGCGAAGACATTGCCGAAATTCCCCGACGGCACGGAGAACGCCAGGGGGCGTCCGCCCAGGGCCATGCTGGCGTGAACGTAATAGACGACCTGTGCTGCGACCCGTGCCCAGTTGATGGAGTTCACGGCGGACAGCCGCATCCTGTCCCGGAACTGCAGGTCGTTGAAAGCGGCCTTCACCAGCGCCTGGCAGTCGTCGAAATCGCCTTCGATGGCGATGGCGTGCACGTTGGCATCCTCCACCGTCGTCATCTGGCGACGCTGCACGTCGGACACCCGGCCCTGCGGATACAGGATGAAGATATCGACGGCTTCCCGGCCGCGACAGCCCTCGATGGCGGCCGACCCGGTGTCCCCCGATGTGGCACCCAGGATCGTCACCCGCTCCCCCCGGTCCGACAGCACCCGGTCGAAGAACCGCCCCAGTGCCTGCAGGGCAAAGTCCTTGAACGCCAGGGTGGGGCCGTGAAACAGCTCCATCACCCAGTCGTTCGCGCCGATCTGCTTCAGCGGCGCCACCGCAGTGTGATCGAAGGCGGCATAGGTGTCCGCCATCATCTGCCGGAAATCGGCGCGTGGAATGCTGTCCCCGGTCAGGGGGCCAAGCACTTCTGTCGCCAGATCGGCGTAGCTCAATCCCTGGCACGCCGCCAGGTCCAGCGCAGGCAGGGTTTCAGGCACATACAGACCACCGTCCCTTGCCAGACCGGTCAGCAGCACGTCGTCGAATTCCAGAACCGGGGCAACCCCCCGGGTGCTCACATAGCGCACGGGGACCTCTTGCTTTTCTGCGGGGTGAGGGTGCGGTTCGCGGTCAAGCAGACAACTGCCTGAGCTCGCCCTTGATGACATAGGCGAGGATTTCGACCACCTGCTCCGGCGTCTCCGCAACGGCCAGGGCGGCGGCGTCCACTTCCTTCAGCGGATGCGTCAGGGACGGGTCATGCTGCACGATCAGCGGGGTATTCATCGCGGCGGCATAGCCGGCGTCGAAGGCCGCGTTCCACTGCTTGTACTTGTCGCCGAAGCGGACGACGACGACATCGGCGCGCTCGATCAGGGTACGGGTGCGGATGGCGTTGATCTTGGCGCCCTTGTGATCCTTCCAGAAGCCGTTGTTCTCGGCCCCCAGGATCGACACACCGCAATCATCGCTGGACCCGTGATCGGTGACGGGTGCCGTGAATTCGATGTCGAGACCGGCGGTGGCGGCACCGGCTTCGATGCGTTCACGCCAGTCGGTGTGGATTTCACCGGACAGATAGACGGAAAGGTCACTCATGACTCAGGTCTCCCTTGGCAAGATGTTGCCTTCCAATGCCATATCGGCCTGGCGCTGTCATCCATGGGCTGGGGCGGGGCGCATGTCGGGGGATCGCCGGTCTATTTCCGCAGCGCGGCCTGAACCATGGTTTCAAGCCGGTTGAGATAGTTCGACCGGTCCGCCTTGTTGAATGGTCGGCCGCCGCCGCCTGCGGCCAGCGGATTGGCGGCGCGCAGGTCGGCCTTCAGGTCCCGCATGGCCAGCTGGTGTCCGATGTTCTCCCGCGTGAACGGGTCGCCGTTGTGGCGTATCGCGTCGCCACCCTGCTCCAGGCAGCGGGCAGCCAGCGGGATGTCGCCGGTGACGCAGATGTCGCCGGGCTTGATCCTGTCGGCGATCCACATGTCTGCGGCGTCCGGTCCCTCCGGCGCGATGATTGTGGTCACCAGCGGGTCCTGGCTGGGCCGGATACCACCGTTCGATACCATGTAGAGCTGCAGGCGATGGCGGCTGGCCACCCGCAGGGTCTCGTCCTTCACCGGGCAGGCGTCGGCGTCGATGTAGATGCTTGTCATGCCTCGATCAGTTCCCTTCGACCTCTCGGCGGACGATCGCGGCACCGTCCGCCAGCGCGGCGAGCTTTCCACATGCGACCTGTCGCGTCAGGTACTTCATGCCACAATCCGGTGCGGCAATGATGCGGCCCGGACCGGCATGCCGCACCGCACCGCGCAGCCTGTCGGCCACCAGTTCAGGGGTTTCCACATCGTCGGTGCCCAGATCGATGACGCCATAGACGATCTGCTTCGACGGCAGCCGGTCGATGATCGACGGGTCGAGGCGGGGTTGCGCGGCCTCGATGGAGATGGCGGTCGCATCACAGGCATCCAGTTCCGCCAGGAATGAATAGCCGGACGGCTTGTCGCGCACGACATAGGCATAGCCGAAGCAGACGTGCACGATGGTGATGCCCGGCACGCCGTCAAACGCCTGATTGATGGCATCGACACCATAGCGGCGCGCGTCTTCCGGGTGCGCCTGCATGTGGGGTTCGTCAATCTGGATGATGTCGGCTCCGGCGGCCTTCATCTCCTGAATCACGGCATTCAGCACAGCCGCATAGGCATCGATGAGACGACCCTGATCGCCGTAGAACTCATCCTTGGCCATGCGCGCCATCGTGAAGGCACCGGGGATCGTCACCTTGATCGGACGGTCGGTCTGCTGGCGCAGGAAGGCGACATCACCCACCTGAACGCCGGTTGTCCGCGTGATCGGCCCGGTGACACGCGGCACGCTGGTGGGCTTCCCCGTGCGGCCCGGCATTTCGCCCGGGTTGTTGATGTCGATTCCACCCAGCGCATTGGCGAAATGGCTGAAGTAGCTTTCGCGCCGGCATTCCCCGTCCGAGACGATGTCTATGCCGGCCCGTTCCTGATCCCGCAGCGCCAGCAGGCAGGCGTCGTCCTGCGCCTCCTGCAATGTCTCGGGACCAGGGCACCAGACATCCCGCATCCTGACCCTTGGCGGCGCGTTGCCCAGCAGGACGTCGCGATTGACCAGCCAGGCTGGTTGCGGATAGCTGCCGACCAGCATCGTTGGAATTACCTGGTTCATGTCGTGCATTCCCCCCGGACAGATGTGCCAGCCTGTTGCGGGCACGGCGACAGTATGCTTTGGCTGAGAACTGGTAAGCCAATACTTCCTTCTGCGTTGTGGGAGAACGACATGCCCGGCAATCTGACCATGGATCAACTGGCCGCAGCCGTTGCGGACGGGACCATGGATACCGTTCTGGTCTGCATGGTCGACATGCAGGGGCGTCTGATGGGCAAGCGGTTCCAGGCGGAGTTCTTCCTGGACAGCGGGTGGGAGGAAACCCACGCCTGCAATTACCTGCTGGCCACTGATCTGGAGATGGTCACGGTGGAAGGCTTCGCCGCCGCAAGCTGGGCGAACGGCTACGGTGACTATGTGATGAAGCCGGATCTGACTACATTGCGCAGGGTGCCCTGGCTGGAAGGCACGGCGCTGGTGCTTTGTGACGTGCTCGACCATCATCACCAGCCGGTGTCGCATTCGCCCCGCGCGGTGTTGCAGCGCCAGATCCAGCGCCTCGCCGGGCTTGGCTATACGGCCATGATGGCGTCCGAACTGGAATTCTTCCTGTTCGAGGAATCATACGAACAGGCGGCGGCAGGCGGTTATCGTGAACTGAGCACCTTCAGCCGCTACAACGAGGACTATCACATCTTCCAGACCACGAAGGAGGAACCTGTGATGCGGGCGCTGCGCCGTGGCCTGCAGGGCGCAGGGATTCCTGTGGAGAACTCGAAGGGGGAGGCAGACGCGGGGCAGGCGGAAATCAATGTCCGCTATGGACCCGCGCTCGACATGGCCGATACCCACGCGATCATCAAGAATGCAGCCAAGGAAATCGCCTGGGCCAGGGGTCGCGCGCTGACGTTCCTTGCCAAGTGGCATTCGAAGTCGGCGGGCAGCTCCAGCCACATCCACCAGTCCCTGCAGGACAGGGACGGCAACCCGGTGTTCCATGATCCGGATGCGCCATACGGCATGTCCGAGGTGATGCGGCATTTCCTGGCCGGGCAATTGGCCCATGCCAGCGAGATCACCTGGTTCCTGGCCCCCTACGTGAACAGCTACAAGCGGTTCGAGGCGGGCACGTTTGCCCCGACCGCCGCAGTCTGGTCACGTGACAACCGGACAGCGGGCTATCGGCTTTGCGGTGAGGGGACGAAGGCCGTTCGCGTGGAATGCCGGGTCGGTGGTGCCGACCTCAATCCCTATCTCGCCATGGCCGCGCTGCTGGCCGCCGGTATTGCCGGAATAGAGCAGAAGCTGGAACTGGAACCGGCGTTCGAAGGCGATGCCTACACGGGAAGGCGCCTTGGGCGCATCCCGGAGAACCTGCGCGATGCCACGGTGGCGTTGCGCAAGTCGAAGATGCTGCGCGCGGCGATGGGGGACGATGTGGTTGATCACTATGTCCATGTCGCCGTCTGGGAACAGCAGGAACACGAACGCGCGGTAACCGACTGGGAAGTCAGTCGCGGTTTCGAGCGGGCCTGACGTCGGTTCAGGCAGCGGCCGCCCGGCGGCTCAGGGCATCTTTGACTGGATGTAGGCGATGACGTCGGCGCGGTCGTCCGCTTTCTTCAGACCGGGAAAGGGCATCTTGTTGCCGGGTACGAACGTCTTCGGGCTGGTGAGATAACTGTCGAGGGCTTCAGCCGTCCAGGCGAAATCCGCCGCCTTCATGGCCCTGGAATACCTGTAGCCATCAGCCGTTCCAGCAGTCCGCCCGATCACGCCACTCAGGGCCGGGCCGATCTTGTTCTTGCCGCCGACGTCAACCGTGTGACAGGCGGCGCATTTTCGAAATACCTTCTCGCCAGCCACCGCATCTGCCGCCTTTGCCTGCAGCGGCATCAGCAGGGGAACTAGCAGGGGAAGAGCGCGGACAAGTCGCGTCATGGCAATTGGATCCTTGATGGTGCTGGGGCAGGCAAAGGCCCGCCGACCGACCGCCGCAAGAGGGCGGGACGGTGATCGGTCGGCGGCAGTTCGTCCAGACTGGCTAGTTGCTGATACGCAGATCGTCGGGCAGGAAGAACAGGTGATCCTGATCCTCGCCAACCGCGGCGTGGCAGGCGATGCAGAACTCCACATTGCCACTGCCCTGGCCGTTGGTGACCCCGGCGATGGCCCCGGTCGGCATGATCATCGTGTACTTCCAGTCACCACTCTCGACCCGGAAACCCGGCTTCATCTTTTCCATCAGGAACAGGGGACCGATGGCTGCCTTGCCGCCGGGTGTCACCTGGAAACTGGGTTTGGCGAGCACCGAGCCGACGGGCAACTTTCCTGCGTTCTCGAACTTGCCATAGGCGCTGCCCTTCGCGTTGGCATAGTTGTTGACGAACCGCCCGCCGTGGGTCGCTGACGGATAGGCATGGACGCTGTAGCGTGACCAGTTGCCATAGTTTGCGGCCTTCAATCCGGACTTGCCGTAGGCAGCGATCATCTCCTCAGCCAGACAATCCTGCAGGGCAATGGCCTCGGCTCCGGTCAGTTCGACAGGTTCACCGGCCGCACAGGGGTTGCATGGGTTCGCCGCGCAGGGGTTCCTGGCTGCGCAAGGATTGCATGCCTTTGCTGCACAGGGGTTCCTGGCTGCACACGGGTTACAGGCCTTCGCCGCGCAAGGGTTCCTGGCGGCACAGGGGTTGGCGGCGGCAAGACGGGGCACGTTGCAGGTGCTGGAATAGCTCTGGCTGGCACCCGCGCCGCAGGGGTTGCAGGGATTTGCCGCACACGGGTTTGCCGCGCACGGATTGCAGGCTTTGGCGGCGCAAGGGTTCCTGGCTGCACATGGGTTGCAGGCCTTTGCGGCGCAGGGGTTCTTTGCGGCGCAGGGATTGCACTTGGCCGCGCAAGGGCTGCAGGCACTGCGTTCGCTGGCCTTGTGGGCCCCGGCGAGATGGCGCATGGCCGGGCGTTGCTGCGCCTGCGGGTTGGCCAGGGTGAGAGCCATGGGCTGGATGGACCGCGCCGCAGGTTGCGCCGCCCGGGCTGTCATGTCGCCCAATGAAACAGCGCTGATGATCACCGCGCCACTGGCCAGCAGGGTGAGGCCAGCGACCGAGCGTATCGCCGTGCTGGAAAGCAGGTGCGTGGGGTGTCTCTTCATCGGATGTCCCTCCATGTCTTCGGTTCCGGGCCGGGTCTGTGACCGGTTGTGGAGGATCAGACTGTCATCTTCCCCGCGTTGGCCGAAGTCACGCTGACTCACTAGGCGGTGACGGCTGTCTGCGCCTTTTGACCCCTCAGCCCGGTCGGTTGCCAGGTAACGGCCTTGCAGCGAACGCAATTGACCGGCTGGAAACATCGGGGCTGTATGGCGCGTGAATGCAACGAACCAGAAGGCCAACAGCAATGTCCGATTCGCTCGCCAGTCCGCTCGTCCTGCCCTGTGGCGCGATCATCAAGAACCGTTTTGGCAAGGCGCCGCTGACCGAAGGGCTGGCGGATGAACTGAACCGGGCCACCGCGCGGCACGCAGAGCTGTATGGACGTTGGGCCGATGGTGGCTCCGGTGTCGTCGTCACCGGCAATGTGCAGGTCGATCGCCGATATCTGGAACGCCCGGGCAACGTGGTGATCGATGGCCCGCAGGATGAGGCGGCGCTGACGGCGCTGCGTGCCTATGCAGCAGCGGGAACCGCGAAGCGCACCCACCTTTGGATGCAACTCAACCACCCGGGCCGACAGACGCCGCGCCGGGTCTGCGACAAGCCTGTGGCACCGTCCGCCGTGCCGCTGGCGCTGCCGGAAGTGGCCTTTGCCCACCCGCGCGCCATGACCGGTGACGAAGTGACGGATGTCATCGAACGCTTCACCCATGCGGCACTGGTGGCACAGCAGACCGGTTTCACCGGCGTTCAGGTCCATGCGGCGCACGGTTACCTGCTGAGCCAGTTCCTCACGCCGCTGGTGAACAAGCGCGACGATGAATGGGGTGGCAGCCTGGAGGACCGGGCACGGCTGCTGCTTTCCGTCGTGCGATCGATCCGTGCGGCCTGCGGGGCAGAATTTCCGATCTCGGTGAAGCTGAACTCCTCGGACTTCCAGAATGGCGGGTTCAGCAGCCAGGATTGCCTGACGGTGGTGCAGTGGCTGGAAGAGGCAGGCATCGACCATCTAGAGATCTCGGGCGGGAACTACGAGGAACCCAGCATGATGGGGTCGAAGAACACCGAAGGTGACACGGTCGCCGACAGCACGGTGCGCCGGGAGGCCTATTTCCTCACCTATGCGGAAGAGATCAGGAAGGTGACCAGCCTGCCCCTGATGGTGACTGGCGGTTTCCGCACCCGTGCAGGCATGGAGGAAGCGCTGGCCTCCGGCGTGCTGGACATGATCGGTCTTGGTCGCCCGATGTGCGTGGAGACGGATACACCCAACAAGCTGCTCGGCGGCGCAGATGCCTGCGGCGCATGGGAGAAGCAGATCCGCCCCGCAAAGGCGGGCCTCGGCTGGTTCTGCCTGGCGCTGATCAACCATGGTGAAGGCAAGGACCCGGACACCGCGATGACCGGCGAAGACGCCATGAAGCGGTTCATGGCCAATGAGGAAGCGACGGCGGCAGCACTCGTCGGGCGTTGATCCGCAGGCGTATCCCGGTGAAAGGGGATGCTCAGGTGGGGCCGATCACATGGGCGAAACTGCCGGAGACGGAACCTTTGATGCGACCCATGGGGGGGCGGTTTTCACCAAGCGCGTCGGTTGCCTGAAACAGGGGCGTTCCCTCACCCTCCCTGACGACGGTGGCGTAATGGAATTCATGTGCTGCCAGTTCAACAGGCCAGGGCAGCCCGCTTGTGTGCTTCAGCCTGCGGTAGCCCAGATGCAGGCTGCGCGTGGCAAAGCTGGTTTCCACCGGCAACAGCCCCGCCATCTGATGGGGTACGCCACCGGCATCGGTCAGTTGTTCGCCCAGCACCATGTAACCGCCGCATTCACCATGGATCGGGATGTCCCGTCGTGCCGCGTCGCGCAGGCCGGTCAGGAATGCGGTGTTCGATGCCAGTCGTCCGGCGTGCAGTTCCGGGTAGCCGCCAGGCAGCAGGATGAAATCGGTATCCGCTGGCGGGCTGGCATCGTCGAGGGGCGAAAAGAACCTGATTTCGGCCCCTGCCTGCTGCCAGTGCTGCAGCAGATGCGGATACATGAAACAGAACGCGGTATCGCGCGCGATGGCGAGGCGCTGTGCGGGTGGCGGCAGCAATCGTGCAGGCCCGCTCGCCGCGATGATCGGACCAGCGAGACCCATCAGCCGATCAAGTGACAGGCATGCGGACATGGTCTCGCCCAGCGCCGCCAGTGATGTTTCAAGGTCCGCCAGTTCGGCCGCCGGAACCAGTCCCAGATGCCGTCCCGGCAGGTGAAGCCGGTCATCCCTTGCGACAGCGCCGAGCACGGGAACACCGACAGGTTTCAGGGCTGCGCGCAGGATGCTCTCATGGCGCGCGCTGCCCACCCGATTGAGGATCAGCGCAGCAATCCTGACGTCGGCCCGATGGTGCATGAAACCTTCCACCAGGGCAGCAACCGACTGCGCCTGCCGGGCGCAATCCACGATCAGGACAACCGGCAGGTCGAGGGTCGCAGCCAGATCACCCGTTGACCCGCGCCCGTCGGCACCGCCGTCGAACAGTCCCATCACACCTTCGATGACCAGCAGGTCCGTGCCTGCCGCCTGTTGCCATGCCAGCGCGCGCAGGGTGGTGGCATCCATCGCCCAGGGGTCCAGATTGATCGAAGACTGACCGAGGACAGCGTGATGCAGGGTGGGATCGATGTAATCAGGACCACATTTCGCTGCCGAGACCGCGACACCCTGTTGCTTCAGGGTGCCAAGCAATCCTGCCGTCAGGCTGGTCTTTCCCGCACCGGAGTGGGGGGCGGCCAGAATCAGCCCACGCGGGTGACGCTGCATCAGCCCGATAGCTGGTCGCGCCGGTCCAGCCGCGCGGCCAGGCTGACGGGGTCGGCGAATCTGCCGTCGACCCAGTTCAGGCTGGCGCGCAACCCGACAACGCCGCCGACCACGACCAGGGCGGGCGGCCTCAGCCCTTCCCGGGTAACGATATCCGCCGCATCGGCGAGCGTTGTTTCGACCACGCGCTGGGTCGGCAGGGTGGCATCGGTGACGATGGCGACCGGTTCCCCGCCTGTCCGCCCACCGGCGATCAGGCTGTCGGCGATCTGGCCCAGATGTTTCACGGCCATGTACATGACAATGACAGGTGATCCGCGTGCGATGGCGGTCCAGTCCACCTTGGACGGGGTCAGGCCGTTCTGGTCGTGCCCGGTCAGAAATGTGACCGACTGATTGACGTCGCGATGGGTCACCGGAATACCGGCATAGGCCAGTCCGCCGACACCTGCCGTGACACCGGGGATGATGCGGAACGGCACACCCGCATCCACCAGCGCGAGCGCTTCCTCACCACCGCGCCCGAACACGAACGGGTCACCACCCTTCAGCCGCAGCACGCGCTTGCCCGCCTGTGCCAGCGCGATCAGACGCAGGGTGATGTCGCGCTGCTTCGGGGACGGCTTGCCGCCGCGCTTGCCTGCGAACTCGATCAGGGTGCCGGGCCGTGCCCAGCCGAGAATCCGCGAATCCACCAGCGCATCATAGACAATCACATCCGCCTGCTGCAGCGCCGACAGCGCATGCAGCGTCAGCAGGCCCGGATCACCGGGCCCGGCACCCGCCAGCCATACCCAGCCAGCCTGAAACACGGGCCAGTCGCTGCCAGGGGGCAGGGTGATGTCGCTTGTCCGATCCATGCATGCCTTCTAGCACGCAACCGCTTTCGGGGAACACATCTCGCGCGGCACCGGCTGCTGTGGCTGCGACGCCGCTTCTGTCAGGTCGTCGATTGCCTGGAAGGTTTCAGCTGGTGATTTCACCTGCCCACCGCTTGCTCTAGTCTGCGGCCATGGCGGAACGTCCCACGGGCAAACTCAGAACAGGCTGGACCACCGGGGCATGCGCCACGGCGGCGACGCGGGCGGCGTATCAGGCGCTGCTGACAGGCGTGTTTCCTGATCCCGTTCAGATCACCCTTCCGAAGGGCCAGACGCCTTCCTTCATGCTCGCCTATCAGGGGCTGAGCCGTGGCGAAGCCTGTGCCGGGATCATCAAGGATGCCGGGGACGACCCGGATGTCACTCATCAGGCGCTGATCATCGCCACGGTCCGGCGCGGGAAACCCGGCAGCGGTGTGACGTTTCGCGCGGGCGTCGGCGTCGGCACGGTGACCCGCCCCGGGCTGCCGATACCGCCCGGCGAACCTGCGATCAATCCGGTGCCGCGGGACATGATGCGCACCGTGATCTACGACGTGGCGGACCGGTTCGGCGGCACCGGCGATGTGGAGATCGAGGTTTCGGTGCCTGACGGTGAAACGCTGGCCAGACGCACATGGAACGGTCGGCTGGGGATCGCGGGCGGCCTGTCGATCCTGGGGACGACCGGCATCGTCCGCCCGTTCTCCTGCGCGGCCTGGATCGCATCCATCCACAGGGGCGTCGACGTGGCACGGGCGTCGGGTACGACCCATGTCGCGGCGGCTACCGGATCCACGTCGGAAGGGGCGGTGATCCGCCGCTATGGGCTTGAGACATCCGCCATCCTCGACATGGGGGACTTCATTGGCGGCACGCTGAAATACCTCCGCGGCCACCCCGTGCCGCGCCTGACCATCGCCGGTGGCTTCGGGAAACTGGTGAAGTTCGCGCAGGGTGCCAATGACCTGCACTCGGGTCGCAGTCAGGTGGATCTGGCCGACCTTGCGCGAACGGCGCGGGGGCTTGGTGCGTCGGAGGCGGTGGCGAGCCGGATTGCGGCGGGCAACACCGCCAAGCAGGCGTTGGACATTGCAACGGAGGCCGGGATCGATCTTGCCGGAACCATCGCCCGGGAAGGGCGGCAGCGCGCGCTGCAGCAACTCGGGTCTGCGCCGATCACCGTTGATCTGATGATCACGGACCGACAGGGTCAGGTCGTCGCCCATGCCGAATAGGCCTGCGTTGAAGATCCTGCTGCTTGCAGGCACGGCGGAGGCTGCGTCCCTTGATGCCGCCCTGTCCGGCGACCCGCGGTTTCAGGTGACTGTGGCGCTGGCAGGGGTGACAGCCAGTGCCCGCCCGTTTCATGGCGCGGTGCGCCGCGGTGGATTTGGCGGCACGGAGGGTCTGATGGCCTACCTGCGGGACGCCGGGATCGATCTGGTGATCAATGCCACCCACCCTTTCGCTGCCCGGATGACCGAACAGGTGCGCGCGGCAACGGCGGCCCTGGCGGTTCCGATGCTGCGCCTCTGCCGGATGGCCTGGCAGCGCCCGGACAATGCCGAATGGTCCTCTGCAGATGACCTGCCGCATGCGGCTGCGCTGCTACCCCCGGACTCGGTAGCGTTCCTCGCCCTGGGACAGCGCCACCTTGCGGCGTTTCAGGACCATCCCGCCCGGCTGATCGTGCGCAGCATCGACCCGCCACCGCCGGGACTGCTACCCGCCGCCCACTGGATCATCGGTGCGCCAGGGCAGACGGTTGATGTGGAGGTGGCCTTGCTGCGGGACCTTGGTGTGACGCATCTGGTCGCCCGCAACAGCGGCGGAGCAGCAGGCTGGCCGAAGATCGCTGCTGCGACCCGGTTGGAACTGCCTGTCATCATGATCTCCCGACCCGGCGGCGCATCATCCGAGATGGTCACGACGGCTTCAAACGCGCTGGCCTGGTTGCACCAGCAGGCGGCAAGGCAGTGAAGAACATCGCGCTTTCCTATTGCTACCTGGAAACCCCGATCGGGCGATTGCTGCTGGCCGGGGATGATCTGTCGCTGCATTTCCTCAGCTTTCCCGGCGGGCACAAGGCCTTTGGCCCGCAGCCGGCATGGGTGCGATCCGATGCACCGTTCGTGGAGGCCACGGCCCAGTTGCGCGCCTACTTCGCGCGAGAAACCGATACATTCGATCTGCCGCTGACCCTGCATGGCACGGCCTTCCAGAAGCGTGTCTGGACCCTGTTGCAGGCGATACCGTTCGGTCAGACAACCACCTATGGCGCGCTTGCCAGGCAACTCGATGCGCCGCGATCCAGTCGTGCCGTCGGAACGGCAAACGGGGCAAATCCGCTGCCGATCATCATCCCCTGCCATCGGGTGGTTGGATCGAACGGCGCTTTGACAGGGTTTGGCGGCGGGCTGGAGACCAAGCAGTTCCTGCTGAGACACGAAGGCGCGACAGGTTTCAAATCCGGTTGATGTAGTCCGCAGCCCAGCCGCTGGCACCGTGATCGGTCAGCGCTGTCACAGACAGGGGCGCAATGGCGACACTCAGGCCGCGATGGACCGGCAGGTCGAGGGCATGGGCCACGGCTGCGCGGATGACACCGGCGTGCGCGATGACGGCGACGGTCCGTTCTGCGTCTGCGGGACCATTCTGCGCACAGAAGCGTGCCATGCGTGCCACCACGTCGCGAAACGATTCTCCGCCAGGCGGGCGCAGGTCGGCCATCGCGGCAAGGTCCAGCCCGTCCCAGGCCCGGGTCGCATGGTGATCCTTGCCCTCCCAGTCGCCGAAATGCTGTTCCATCAGGACGTCGTGGAATGTCGCTTCGGGCAGGGCAGGGCGCTGTCGGCGCAGCAGGTCGAGGGTTGCCCGACAGCGCGTCAGCGGGCTGCAGAACACCACATCGGCGGACGCGATGCGCGCGGCGGTGCGTGCCAGATGATCGCAGTCAGGCGGCAGGATGGGGATGTCGGTATGACCGATGATGCGTCCGGCCGGATCCGTTGGTGCATGCCGGACCCAGAGCCAGCGGGTCAGGCCCAACTCAGTACCCGGTGCGCATTCAGGATCCCTGGCCAGTCCGGATCACCAGGCAGTCGACCCGACGGTCCTTCAGCGCACGACAGGCGGCGCGCGCATCGGATGCATTGAATGCCAGCAGACGTGCCCGATAGAGCTTGCCCTTGCGGGTATTGACCTTGTTCACGTCGATCGGGCGGTTGCGCAGCAGGTCCGGTGCCGCAGCCACCGCCTGGCGAATGGCCGTGTCAGCGCGCGCGGTCGATCCGAAGGCGCCGACCTGGATGCCGTGGTCGCCGATGGGCATGGCAACGGCTTCTGTTGGTGCCGTTGCGGCATTGGCTTCCGCGATCAGGTTCAGGTTGCGCAGGCTGGCCAGAACCGATGGTTTGCCGGTTGTGCCCGGCTTGACCGGTGGCAGGTTCGCAGCGATCCGCAGTTGCCCCTGGGCAGCGCGCTCAGTCGCGCGGCGGAATCCCATGTCGATCAGGCGCTGCATCTGGGTGTCGCGACGCTTCGCTGTTCTGCCGCCGATGACAACCGCCACCAGTCGCCGGCCACCGCGTTCCACGGTGGTGACGAGATTGAAGCCGGATGCGTTGATATAGCCGGTCTTGATGCCGTCAACGCCACGGGTCCGCCCCAGCAGCCTGTTGGTCGAGCCGTATTTCCGGCCTTTCCAGGCGAAGGTGCGCGTGGCGAAAAGCGGAAACAGCTCAGGAAAGTCGCGCTGCAGGGCTATGGCCAGGTTGGCCATGTCCCGCGCAGTCGAGACCTGACGCCGATTGGGCAGTCCGTTGGCATTGCGGAAACTGGTGGAGACGAGCCCGAGCTTCCGCGCCATGGCGGTCATGCGCCGTGCAAAGACCACTTCCGAAGGCGCCAGCGCCTCCGCCACGACCGTTGCCACATCGTTGGCCGACTTCACGATCAGGGCCTTGATCGCGTCGCGTGCCAGAATGGTGGTGCCGTTGCGCAGGCCCAGTTTCGATGCCGGTTTTCCGGCCGCATTGCGCGAGACCCGCAGCGGGCTGTCCATGTCGAGCTTGCCTTGCCGCATGGCGTCGAACAGCATGTAGAGGGTCATCATCTTGGTCAGTGACGCGGGATGGATCTGACGGTCAGCCTTGTGTTGGTAGAGGGTCTGCCCGGTCTGCTGATCAACGACGATACCGGTATAGACCCGTTTCGCCGCCGCAGGGGCCGTGAAGGATGCCATTGCCAGCGTCACCATGATGACGAGCGCGAACCATCCCCAATGTCGTGCAACCGTCATTTGTGTGCCGAGTCCCTGCCGCCAGACGCATCGATTCGTCAAGAATTTAGCTGAACCGATCATGGCGGTCCATTCCCTTCTTAACCTTGTTTGGTAACTGTGGTGACCAAGGTGCCATTGATTCTGTTGAATTTCCCGATTCCCTGCCCCCCTACCCTCTCGGGGAATACGACTTATATGTAGGGGGTGCCCCGCACCATCAGCCCCTGGTTTCACATCTTGCCCGATCCCCCTTTCCCCCCGGTCGGTTCCACCATAGTGTTTTGTTCTGAATATCTCGGGAGACCCGTCGGAGACATGACCGACAAGCGTAATGACAATAATGGTGACGACGAAATCGGTGTCGTCACCAAGACCCGGCCCCGGACCAAGCAGCCATCCCTGTGGCGTGTGCTGATGCTGAATGACGACTACACCCCCATGGAGTTCGTCGTCTACGTGCTGCAGCGCTACTTCAACAAGGATTCGGATGCGGCCACGCAGATCATGTTGCACGTCCATCAAAAGGGCGTCGGCGTCTGCGGGGTCTTCCCATACGAGGTCGCGGAAACCAAGGTTACCCAGGTGATGAACCTGGCCAAGGACAACCAGCACCCCCTGCAATGTACACTTGAGAAGGCGGAATAGACGCGTGCCATCGCTCTCCAGACATCTCGAAGAAACCCTGCGCCGTGCCCTCAACCTGGCCGGTGAACGCAATCATGAATATGCCACGCTGGAGCATCTGCTGCTCAGCCTGATCGACGATCCTGACGCGGTTGCGGTCATGCGTGCGTGCAATGTCGACCTCGGCAAGCTGTCGAAGGATCTGACCAGTTTCATTGATGAGGATCTGAAGGATCTGGCGCAGCCGCTGGAAGAAGATGCGAAGCCGACCCTCAGCTTTCAGCGGGTCGTGCAGCGTGCCCTGATCCATGTGCAGTCCTCCGGCCGCGAGGAAGTGACGGGCGCCAACATTCTGGTGGCCATCTTTGCCGAGCGCGAGAGCCATGCCGCCTATTTCCTGCAGCAGCAGGACATGACCCGGCTGGATGCCGTCAGCTACATCAGCCATGGCATCGCCAAGGCACCGGGCATGAATGCGGAACGCGCCGTCCGTGGTGCCGACGATGACGGTGACGAAGATGATGACGATGGCATGCAGGAAGCCGGCGAAGCCGAGGCTGAAGCCCCTGAGAACGAGGCGCTGGCCCAGTACTGCGTGAACCTGAACGAGAAGGCGAAGGCCGGCAAGATCGACCCGTTGATCGGGCGCGCGATGGAGATCGATCGCACCATCCAGATTCTGTGCCGCCGCACCAAGAACAACCCGCTCTACGTCGGTGAGCCCGGTGTCGGAAAGACGGCGATCGCCGAAGGCCTGGCCCGCCGCATTGTCGAAGGCAATGTGCCCGATGTGCTGGCAACCGCCACGATCTATGCGCTCGACATGGGCGCACTGCTGGCCGGAACCCGCTATCGCGGCGACTTCGAGGAACGGCTGAAGGCCGTGATGCGGGAAATCGAGGGCATCGACAACGCGGTGCTGTTCATCGACGAGATTCATACCGTGATCGGTGCCGGGGCGACCTCCGGCGGTGCGATGGATGCGTCGAACCTGCTGAAGCCCGCGCTGGCGTCCGGCACCATCCGCTGTGTCGGTTCCACCACCTACAAGGAATACCGCGGCTATTTCGAAAAGGACCGGGCCTTGCTGCGCCGGTTCCAGAAGATCGATGTGAATGAGCCGACGATCGAGGATGCGATCAAGATCATGAACGGCCTGAAGCCGTATTATGAAGAACATCACGGTGTCCGCTACACCAGTGAGGCGATCAAGTCCGCGGTGGAACTGGCCGCCCGCTACATCAATGACCGCAAGCTGCCTGACAAGGCCATCGATGTGATTGATGAAGTCGGTGCCGCCGAGATGCTGAAACCGGCCAGCCGCCGCAAGAAGGTGATCGGCGTCCGCGATGTCGAGGCCGTGGTGTCGAAGATTGCGCGCATCCCGCCGAAGTCGGTGACCAAGAAGGACGAGAATGTCCTCGCCAACCTGCAGGACGACCTGAAGCGTGTGGTCTTTGGTCAGGACGTGGCCATCGAGGCGCTGGCGTCAGCCGTGAAGCTGTCGCGGGCTGGCCTGCGGGAACCGGAAAAGCCCATCGGTTCCTATCTCTTCTCCGGCCCCACGGGCGTCGGCAAGACGGAGGCGGCGAAACAGCTGGCCGATACCATGGGCCTGACGCTGCACCGGTTCGACATGTCGGAATACATGGAACGGCACACGGTCAGCCGCCTCATCGGCGCGCCGCCGGGCTACGTCGGGTTCGACCAGGGTGGCCTGCTGACCGACAGTGTCGACCAGCATCCGCACTCGGTCCTGTTGCTCGACGAGATCGAGAAGGCCCATCCGGACGTCTTCAACCTGCTGCTGCAGGTCATGGACCATGGCAAGCTGACGGACCACAACGGCAAGAAGATCGATTTCCGCAATGTCGTGCTGATCATGACCACGAACGCCGGTGCGGCAGAAATGCAGAAGCACGCGATCGGCTTTGGCCGGGGCATGCGCACCGATGAGGATTCGGAGGCGATCAAGAAGCTGTTCACGCCGGAGTTCCGCAACCGCCTCGATGCCATCATTCCGTTCGCGCCGCTGGCACCGGAAGTGGTGGGTCTTGTGGTCGACAAGTTCGTGCTGCAGCTGGAAGCCCAGCTGTCGGATCGCGATGTCACGATTTCCCTGACCGATGCGGCCCGTACCTGGCTGGCTGACAAGGGCTATACGCCGGAATTCGGTGCCCGCCCGCTTGGCCGGATCATTCAGGAGCACATCAAGCAGCCGCTGGCGGAAGAATTGCTGTTCGGCATCCTGAGGAAGGGCGGGCATGTGAAGATCCGTCTGGAGCAAGGCAAGCTGATGTTCGATTCGGAAGCTGCTGCACCCAGGGCCGAGCCGAAGAAGGCAAAGGCCGCGAAGGCCAGATCCGGAAGCGCCTCGGCCAAGGGTGGCCCGGCCAAGGGTGGCCCGGCCAAGGGGGGGGCAGCCAAGGGCACGGTGCCGGAGACCAGCAAGTAGTGCCCGTTCAGCGACCCTGATGGCGGCGATGCCGGCAGATTCCACGCCATGCTGATCCAGTTCTTCACGCTGCGACCCGTTGCGGCGGTCAATGACATACGTGTGCATCAGCCTGCGGCGGCCCTCGCACGGCTTCCCGGGGTGCGATGCCATGTCTTCGGTGCCGGGCAGGCCATGGTGCAGCCGGAACCGGGGGAGGACAGCGTCTTCGTCTGGCAGCGCCAGATCCTTGATCCCGCCCGGGCCGATGATCACCTGCGCCTGCTGCGTCAGGGGCATCTGGTGATATCCGAATGGGATGATGATCCGCGCATCTGGCCACAGGTCCTGAACACGAACTATTTCTGCCTGCGCGCCAGTCACGCGGTGCAGACATCGACCAGTGCCCTGGGCAGCTTCATCCGCCAGCACAATCCGCATGTCGGCGTCTTCCCCAACCAGCTGGCCAGCATCCCGCCGCGCGTCGAACCCGAAGATGGTCCCGGTGGACCGGTCACCCTGTTCTTCGGTGCCCTGAACCGGGAACCGGACTGGCAGCCGCTGATCGCGGAACTGAACGCTGTGCTCAAGATCCATGGCGACCGCGTGCGGGTCACGGTCGTGCATGATCGGGCGTTCTTCGATGCGCTGGAAACACGGCAGAAGACGTTTCACGCCACCTGTCCGCATGACCGCTATCGCGACCTTCTGGGCGCTGCTGACATCGCCCTGCTGCCGCTGGAGGACAGTGCGAAGAACCGGCTGAAGTCCGACCTGAAATTCATCGAGTGCGCGGCGGAGGGTACTGTCGCCCTGGCATCGCCCGTGGTTTACGAGGGCACGATCCGACACAATGAAACCGGTCTGATCTTTCGCACGCCGCGCCAGTTCGGACTTAAGCTGAGGGCACTGATCGGAGACCGTTCGCTGCGGCTGCGATTGTCGCGGGCGGCCCACGCCTATGTGTCGCGTGAACGCCGGCTGGAGGATCACGTGACGCCACGGATTGACTGGTACCGAACCCTGCTGGATCAGCAGGCGCAACTGGACGCGGCGATGCGTGGCCGTTGCCTCGACATACCGGCGGTGCGCTGGTAAAAGCCCCGCCATGCACACCGTCAATTCAGCGCGCATGGCCGCACGGCGAATTATCAACCCGGTCCTGTAATCCAGGGCCGGGCCGAACTGCCTTCGACTTACCTCGGATCTGCGCGAACCAACATCTGGTGCCGCGCCTGATGCCAAGACCACAAACGAGTTCCAGACATGACCCAGGACTACAAGGACACCGTCTTCCTGCCGAAGACCGATTTTCCCATGCGTGCGGGCCTGCCCCAGAAGGAGCCGGAGATCCTGCAGCGCTGGTACGACATGGACATCTGGGGCCAGCTGCGCCGCGCGTCCGAGGGGCGGGAGAAGTTCATCCTGCATGATGGTCCGCCATATGCGAATGGCGACATCCATGCCGGACACGCCCTCAACAAGATCCTGAAGGACGTCATCAACCGCTCGCGCCAGATGCTGGGCTACGACGCCAATTACGTGCCGGGCTGGGACTGTCACGGCTTGCCGATCGAATGGAAGATCGAGGAGAAATACCGCAAGGCCGGGAAGAACAAGGACCAGGTGCCGGTGAAGGAATTCCGCCAGGAATGCCGCGAATTCGCCGAACACTGGATCGATGTGCAGCGGGACGGCTTCAAGCGGCTCGGCGTGTTCGGCGACTGGGACCGCCCCTACATGACGATGGCCTATGAATCAGAGGCCATCACCGTGCGTGAATTGCTGAAGTTCCTGATGGACGGCAGCCTCTACAAGGGGTCCAAGGCGGTCATGTGGTCCGTGGTCGAGAAGACCAGCCTGGCCGAGGCGGAGATCGAGTATCACGACCACACGTCGTTCACCATCTGGGTCCGGTTCCCGGTCATTCGCACCGAAGACCCGGCGCTGGAGGGCGCGTCGATCCTGATCTGGACCACAACCCCCTGGACGATCCCCGGAAACCGCGCGCTCGCCTATGGTGAGGATATCGCCTATGGCGTCTATCAGGTCGACGCGGTCGAGGAAGGTTCCCTCGCCGTCGTGGGGGAGAAGCTCGCCCTGGCTGATGCACTGGCGGAGGAAGTCCGCGCGAAGGCCGGGATCACTGCCTGGACCCGCGTCGCCGAGGTCACGAAGCCGGAAGGCACGGTCTGTCGTCATCCCTTGAGCGCGCTTGGCTATACCTATGAGGATCGCCTGTTGCCCGCCGACTATGTCACCACCGATCAGGGCACCGGCTTTGTCCATATCGCGCCGGGGCATGGCGCGGAAGACTTTGACCTGGGGCGCGAACATGGCGTCGAGGTACCGGACACGGTGGGACCGGACGGGGTCTATTATCCGCATGTGCCGCATTTTGCCGGGCATCATGTGTTCAAGGCGCATGGGCCGGTGATCGAGACACTGACCGCACACGGCGGCCTGCTGGCCCATGGCAAGATCGTGCATTCCTATCCGCACAGCTGGCGGTCGAAGGCACCGCTGATCTTCCGCAACGCGCCGCAGTGGTTCATCTCCATGGAGAAGAACGGCCTGCGGGAAACCGCACTGAAGGCCATCGACGAGACGGCGTTCTATCCGATCTCCGGCAAGCGCCGCCTGCGTGACATGATCGAACGGCGGCCGGACTGGCTGCTGTCGCGGCAGCGGGTCTGGGGCGTGCCGATCACCGTCTTCGTTGACAAGCGGACGGGTGAACCGCTGCGTGATCCGGCGGTCAATGAACGCATCGCCACCGCCATCGCAAGGGACGGCTGCGACGCCTGGTTCGAATCCGACCCGGCTGTCTTCCTGGGACCGGACCACGACCCGGACAACTTCGAGCAGGCGCGCGACATCCTGGACGTCTGGTTCGATTCCGGCACAACGCACGCGTTCTGCCTGGAACCGCGCGACGACCTGCAGTCCCCGGCGGACCTGTATCTGGAAGGCTCCGACCAGCATCGCGGCTGGTTCCACTCCTCCCTGCTGGAAAGCTGCGGCACCCGTGGCCGTGCACCCTACAAGGGCGTGCTGACCCACGGTTTCCTGCTGGATGAGAAAAAGGAGAAGATGTCGAAGTCGGTCGGCAACACGATCTCCCCGCAGGAAGTCATGAAGCAGTATGGCGCCGATATCCTGCGCCTGTGGGTGGTGGCATCCGATTTCTCCGAGGACCTGCGTTTCGGGCCGAACATCATCAAGGCCACGGCGGATTCCTATCGCCGCCTGCGCAACACGCTGCGCTTCCTGCTGGGCAATCTGGATGGCTGGTCGGCGGATGAGGAACTGCCGGTGGCGGAAATGCCGGAGCTGGAACGCTACATCCTGCACCGCCTCGCGGTCATGGACCGGGACCTGCGGCGCAATCTGGATGTCTATGACTTCCATCGTATCCAGGTGGAACTGTTCAACTTCTGCACCGTCGAACTCTCGTCGTTCTATTTCGACGTGCGCAAGGACGCGCTCTATTGCGATGCGGCGACATCCGTACGCCGCCGCGCGGCGCGGACCGTGCTGGACCGGCTGTTCAACGCGCTGGTGACCTGGTTTGCCCCTATCCTCAGTTTCACGGCGGAGGAAGCCTGGCAGACCCGCTACAACGACCCGACCAACAGCGTGCATCTGAAGCTGTTTCCGGAAATTCCGGCTGAATGGCTGAACGATGCCCTGGCGACCAAGTGGGACCGCATTGCCCGCATCCGTCGTGTCGTGACCGGCGCGCTGGAGGTGGAACGTCGGGAGAAGCGGATCGGCGCCAGCCTGCAGGCGGCCCCCGTGCTGCACCTGGACGCAGACGACGCGGCCTTGTTGCAGGGGCTGGATGTGGCGGAGATCTGCATCACGTCCGACATCACCATCACCACGGACCCGGCACCGGAAGGGGCCTTCACTCTGGAAGACGTCGAAGGCGTCGCCGTGGTGCCTGCCCCGGCCGCTGGCGGCAAGTGCCAGCGCTGCTGGATGGTGCTGCCCGAAGTGACCGAAACCCAGGATATCTGCAACCGCTGCACGGACGCCGTCGCCGCCTGAGGCGCTTGGCTGACGTCGGACGAAGGCCAGGTCGGGCGTGGGCGGTCGTACCGCAGCATCGCCATGCGCCCGCTCGGCAAGCGGGACACGGAAGCGTTCCTTGCCCCGGGCGGTGCAATCGCCGATGATGGTTGTAATGGCGAAGCGGCGCCTTGCCCGCCTTAGATCTGTCCATCAAGTGATGGAATCGCGCCAGCCCGCTTCCCCACCCGGCCACCCATTCAGGATGATCCAGTGGGTGGCCGGGTGGGGGAGCGGGCTGGTGATGCAATCTGACAGTGGAACGATCCAGGACCTCAAATGAATACGCCCGATTGGACGAAACCCGCAGCTGGCGGTGGCCTGAGGGCCGCGCGCGAAGCCGGTGCAACCTGAATGCTTGTCAGTCTGGGATGCCGCTTTCGCTACAACCTGCAGCAGCCGACGCCGATGATCGCGTTGCTCAATGTGCACTATTCGCGCTTCGGTGATCTGGAGCGACCAGATCATCTGATCACGAACCCCGGCGTGCCGCTGGAAAGCTATCGTGACGGTTTCGGTAACTGGTGCACGCGGCTGCTCGCGCCCGCCGGTGAGTTTGTCCTGTCAACGGATGGCGTCATTCGTGATTCAGGTGCCCTGGACCCGGTCGCCCCCTCCGCGTGGCAGCACGCGGTTCAGGATCTGCCTTTCGATACACTGGTCTATCTGCTCGGCAGCCGATATTGCGATACGGACCTGCTGTCCAATGAAGCCTGGCGCCTGTTCGGTGCGACGGAGCCGGGATGGGCGCGGGTGCAGGCAATCTGTGACCATGTCCATCACCACGTGCGTTTCGGCTACGAATTTGCCCGGTCCACCCGGACCGCTTCCGAAACGCTGGCAGAACAGCGCGGCGTCTGTCGTGATTTCACCCACCTGGCCATTGCCTTCTGCCGCTGCATGAACATCCCGGCGCGGTATTGCACCGGGTACCTGAGCGACATCGGCGAGCCGCTGCCGCATCCCTCCGGCGATTTCGCCGCCTGGATGGAAGTCTATCTGGGCGGTCAGTGGTGGGTCTTCGACCCGCGCAACAACACGCCCCGGATTGCCCGGATCCTGATGGCACAGGGTCGCGATGCCGCCGATGTTCCGCTGACCCAGACATTCGGTCCGAACGACCTGGTGGAATTCAAGGTCTGGACAGAAGAAGCCAGCTGACCTGTTGGCGGTGCCCTGACCTTCACGGGTGGTCCAGAGCCTGTCCGGGGCGCATCCTTGTCCGGTGGGCCATATCTGGTTGTCGTGGCCCCTGACGACGATGGCCAGCCGGGCCACCCGCTCGCCTTCCTTGCTGCTGGCCTTGTCTGATGGTGCCGTGTTCGCCGTGGTCGACAGGATCGGGTCCGGTGCCAACCGCGAAGAGCAGCGGTTGTCGCCACCGGTCATCGTGACAGTCGGGTCGCAAGGATAGATCTGCTCTGAACCCGGCAGTCGTGATGCCGGCCTCACGAAAGATGCTCAAGTCGCGCCCCTTGAAAACGGGCGAGTGCGGCCTTGATGTCCTCGTGGCGCATGAGACTGAACGCCGTGGACAATGCGTCGGCGACCGCCGCGCGCCTGTCCGATACCGAGACCAGTTCCCACTGCCCGCCGGGTTCGCCAGGGCGCGGGTCGATGATGTGGTTGGGCTGAATGCCATTGGCCGGTGCTGCTGCCGGGACCGGTGCTGCCAGGACCGGTGCTGCCAGGGCCGGTGCTGACAGGGCCGGTGCGGAGGTCGCGAGCGCGCGGTCCGACAGTTCGACCGTGCCGACGGTTGCGCCGTCAGGGCGACCCATGCCGACCTGCCACGGCACATCTGCCGCGCGATGTCCCCGGGCGCTGATTTCGCCCATGTCGATCAGCACATTGGAAAAGCCGTGCGCCCGGAGCAGGTTCGACACCCGATCCGCCACGTAACCTTGTGCAATGCCATTGAAGGTCAGGGCCATGCCCCCGCGCACATCAGCGCCCACAACAAACAGGGCCTGATCCGCGTTGATCCAGTTGCTGGCACCCGGCTCGGCCCAGCTCGGGGCCGCCCCCATGTCGGAGACGTAGACAGCGACAACGGGCGCAGTCCGTTCAGGCCCCATCAGATAAGCCAGGCCGTCCCGCACCTGGGCGAAGAAGATGGGATGGGCATGGCCTTCCAGATGTATCTGGGCCTTTGGCCCGCCATGTTCGATGACCTGCATCTGGCAGAAGTGACTGAGTGCGTCTGCCGTGAGGGGAACCGGCCCGGGCATTTCCGCCTGTTCTTCCTGACAGGCTGCAAGGACCAGAAGACTGGCGATGATCAGCAGTGCTCTCACAGCTCGACCCGCCTGAAGAACCCCTGCGCGATGGCCAGAGCCAGAATGGGCCAGACAATCAGCGAAAGCGTGCCGCGTTCGACTTCACCGGCGATGGCATCGAAGACGATCAGCAGGGCAAGCAGGGGCGTCAGGTAGACGGCGAGCGTGGTCATGGACGCCACGGAAACGGTCAGCAAATCAACGCCCAGCGCTGCGGTTGGTCCGGCGCCCGCAAAGGTCAGCGCCAGCGAGAAGGCGAGCATGAGCAGCGTTGCCATCAGCGCCCAGCGGTTGCGCAGGGCAATGCGGATCTCGATCGCGGAGATCGCCAGGATACGCGCCATCATGTCAGCCCCTCCCCCGAGTAGTGGCGGTAGATGTCGTCCAGGCTGGGGTCATGCAACTGGACATCGGACACCAGATCGCCGAGGTCGGTGACACTGGCCAGCAGGGCCAGCTTGCCGTCCTGCAGGCAATTCAATTCGACGGAGGCACCATTGACCCGCCGCCCGCCCAGCCTCTCGTGAACCGCTTCTGTCCGTCCGTCTTGCGCCGTAACAACGATCCGGATCGGCAATCCGGCCCGCATTCTCAGGTTTCCCAGCCTGTCGTTGGCAATCAGACGACCCTTGCTCAGGATCGCGATCCGGTCTGTTCTTGCCTCGACTTCAGTCAGGGCATGGCTGGCGATGACAATCGTTGTGCCCTGTGCGTTCCAGACATAGACGCCATTGCCACGGTCATTCACGCGGTGGTCGCGGCGCCCTTCGATGACATTGCCGATCACAGCTGCATCATGTGCGCCGTGGACATCGACACCGTAGAGATTGCCGATCAGGTGATTGCCCACCACCCGCGAATTCCTGGCCTTCTTGCCGAGCCTGATGCCGGCATCGCGGGTTTCATGCGATGATCCGGAGCCGCGAATGGTCAGGCTGCGGATCGTCACGTCCGGAACCTGAACGACAATGACGCTGCCTTCGCCGCTGCCCTCCACGGTCGTGTTCCCGGCATCGCCCGGCAGCACCAGCGGACGGTCGATGACAACCGGCCCTGCATGGACGCCGGGTGCCAGCCGCAGCACGTCACCGGGCGCTGCCGCCTGGATGGCGGATACAAGCGCACCGGGCCGCGCCGGCACGTCCACTTCCGCCGCCCAGAGGGGCGACGCAATGAACACCAGCATGGCCGCGGCGCGCTTGATCATGGCCTAGGCCGAACGCGGCTCGACGAACATCCGTCCACGCATCTCCATGTGCAGCGCATGACAGAACCACTGGCAATCGAACCAGTGAACGCCAGGCCGTTCTGCGGTGGCTCTGTTTGTTTGAACAACGCCAGGCGGTTTCGCTGGTGGATTTCCGCCCTGTCTGCGACGGTGCCGGAATTGGCTGCTGCTTGAGATATGCCTGATCGGGCGTCTGGCCGCCGAGCGATGAATGTGGCCTCACATATAGAGCGACCAAGGATAGCAGAGGAAACACGCAAACTGTGTTGGGCTGGACGTCAGACACGCCTGGGCCTACGCGCGCGCAAGCCCCCCTTTTGGATTGATGGGGGGATAGAGGGGGCGGTTCGCTGCGATATCGAACAACGCCACCGTTGGACGAAACTGATTGCGCCAATGAGCGTGCGAATTTCAATAGTGGTTGATTTCGTGAGTAAGAATGCGGATAGACAAAAATATATCAATAAAAACAAGGGGTGTTGGCGGAGGGAGCGGGATTCGAACCCGCGAGGGCTTGCGCCCCACACGCTTTCCAAGCGTGCGCCTTAAGCCACTCGGCCACCCCTCCTGCGGCGCCGGACTATAGCCATTCAGAAGCGGTTGGCAATGTGTGCCGGAGGGGGGTGCAGCATTTTTTCGGTTCGGGTGTGGCATGCCTGTGCCGGTGCCGTGCCGGTGCCGTGCCGGTGTCTGCGGCCCTGTTCAGGCCTTTGCGGATGCGTCGCGGGCGCGGGCGTAGGTCGCGTAGAGGCTTTCGGTGTCGACTTCCGTATAGATCTGGGTGGTTGACAGTGATGCATGGCCCAGCAGTTCCTGGATGCTGCGCAGGTCACCGCCCGCCCCGAGCAGGTGGGTGGCAAAGCTGTGGCGCAGGGCGTGCGGGGTGACCGTGTCGGGCAGGCCCAGGCTGCCACGCAAACGGCGCACGGCTGCCTGCACGATCTCCGGCCGCAACTGACCACCGCGTGCGCCGAGGAACAGCGCGCGGTCGGGTGTCTCATCGAAAGGACAGGCGGCCCGACAGGCCTCCACCGCGGCACGGACCTGCGGCAGGACGGGTACGATGCGTGTCTTGTTGCCCTTGCCGGCCACCCTCAGGGTACGGGGCAGGGGCGCGTCGGCAACGGTGAGTGCCAATGCTTCCGAGATGCGCAGACCCGCCCCGTAAAGCAGGCTGAGGACAGCATGGTCGCGCAGTGCCTGCCACCCGGCTCCGGCTCCCGCCCCCGCCCCCGCCCCCGCCCCCGCCCCTGTATCGACAGGTGCCGCAATCATGTCCAGGGCCTGATCGGGCGTGATCGCCCTGGGCGTCCGGTGCGGACGCTTGGGGGCTTGCAGCGACAGGGCGATGGCATTGTGGACAAGCCCGGTCCGGTCGAGCCTGCGGAAGAAACTGCGGACTGCTGAAATGGCCCTGGCGTTTGACGTGGCGCTCATCCCGCGCCGCCGGCGCGCCGCAATCCAGGCGCGGAAGTCGGCATGGGTCAGATCGGCGAGGGCCTGTCGGTCCAGGGGAGCGCCCAGATGCGACACCAGAAAGTCCGTCAGATCATCCAGGTCGCTACTGTAGGCGGTGATGGTGCGCGCCGCCGCGCGGCGCTCGGTTTCCAGCCAGGTCAGCCAGTCCTTGCGCGCGGCGGCATACATGGCTGGTCCGATCAGCTTTCCACCAGCTGCGCCACCACCTTGATCTCGCAGATCGCCGGGGGCACGGCCAGGCTGGTGATGCCGATGGCGGTCCAGCAGGGGAACTTCGGCCCAGGCAGGAACTGGTCCTTCACGGCCATGAAGGTCTTCATCTGGGCATCAAGGTCACAATGATAGGACAGGATGTCGACGATGTGTTCCATGTCGCTGCCGGATGCCTGCAGCGTTTTCGAGATCGTCTTGAAGGCGGCGACCATGGCGGCCTCCATCGCTTCCGGGCCTTCCTTGGTCTGCAGGGCAACAACCCCCGACATCCAGACCATGCCGTTGGCGACCATGGCTGGCGCCATGTGGAAATCCTTCGGGGCCCATTCCTGGCCTTCCGGAACGATCATTTCGGTGCTCATCACTGTCTCCCCTGAATGATTCCCGGGTGCCGGGTTTGTCCTTCAGCCCGTCGGCAGATCGAGCCAGCGCCCAAGACACCTCTCCAGCACGCCAGCCAGAAACCCGAGCAGTTCCGTGCCCTGGCCCGCGTGAAACCGGTCCTGTTCGCGGCTGCCCACGGCCAGCAGGGCCAGCGGTGCCTTCGGGTTCACGGCCAGTCTGGCCAGAGCATCTGATGCCACCAGGCCAGCGGCAGGGCCGTGTACCGCTTCACTGTCGGATATCCGGTCACGCAGCAGGATGCGGGTGCCGTTACCCAGCAACGCATCGACCTGCCCGCGCGCCATGGCCCGGACGCCCGGCGTGGCGGATGCGCCATCCCGCGCGTCGGATTCAACGCACAGGGTGACGGTATCGACATTCAGGATCAGCGGCAGTTCATTGGTGACGATATTGATGAAATGGGCAAAGTCGCGCGCATCCAGCACGGCAAGCGCACACTGGTGGATCTGCCCCTGACTGGACAGGTTGGACCGCGCGGAACTGATCAGGGCATCATGATTGTCACGCGCCCGTTCCAGATCGGACTGCAGGCGACTGACCATGAACCCCTGCATGTCGACCACGCGGTTGGCTTCTTCTTCATCCTCGAACCGCGAGGGCGGCGCGAGGTGACGCACCAGATCGGGGTGGCGCTGCAGGAAGTCCGGATTGGCCAGCAGATAGGCCTGGACCGCTTCGTCTGACAGGGGCGTGTCCGCCACCTTCTCACCCTTGGCCTTCTCACCTTTGGCGCGGGCCATGGCGATCAGACCTTCTGCGTGTCAGGGTCAAGGATCGACTGGCCGGTGGCCTGCCAGTCGGCGAGGAACGCCGCCAGGCCCTTGTCGGTCAGCGGATGGTCCGCCAGTTTCTTCAGCACATCCGGGGGCAGGGTCACCACGTCCGCGCCAAGCTTGGCCGACTGCAGCACGTGCACCGGATGACGGACAGACGCGACCAGCACCTCCGTCTCGAACGTGTAGTTGTCGTAGATCTCCACGATGTCGGCGATCAGCTGCATGCCATCCTGGCCCAGATCATCCAGCCGCCCGACAAAGGGGGAAATGAACGTGGCACCGGCCTTTGCCGCCAGCAGGGCCTGGTTGGCGGAAAAGCACAGGGTGACATTCACCATGGTGCCTTCGTTGGTCAGAGTACGGCAGGCCTTCAGCCCATCCATGGTCAACGGCACCTTGACCGCGATGTTGTCGGCAATCAGGGCGAGCTTGCGCCCCTCCGTGATCATCGTCGGGGCGTCGGTGGCCGTGACTTCCGCGGATACCGGACCGTCGATCAGGCCAGCGATCTCGGTCACGACCTCGACGAAGTCGCGACCGCTCTTGGCGATCAGTGACGGGTTGGTCGTGACACCATCGACCAGGCCGGTCTCATTCAGTTCGCGAATGGCATTGATGTCCGCGCTGTCGACGAAGAACTTCATGTTTTCTGCTACCTTGCGATTACGCAACAGGGGTCAGGCCTGATTCGGCCCCGATTCGTTGATTATCCCTGAGTTGGCAGAATATGAAACCCCCCGCTCCCGCCTCCGAATCACCTGTGCAGTCCCCTGTTCGGGTCCGGGTCCTGCTGCCATTGCCGCTGGGGGCGGCGTATGACTATCTCGTGGCCGATGGTGACCCGGTGCCAGTCCCCGGCACGCTTGTCCGCGTGCCCCTTGGGCCCCGCGAAGTGTCGGGGGTGGTCTGGGATGAGGATTCGGCCCCCGACGCAACCAGGCCTGACCCGCAGAAGCTGAAGCCCGTGCTGGGCATTGTCGCCGATGTCCCGATGCTGCATCACGAAATGCGGCGGTTCGTAGACTGGGTCGCCCGCTATTACCTGCGCCAGCCCGGGGACGTGCTGTCCATTGTCCTGCGCCGGTTCAGCCTGCTGCGGCCGCCGCGGCCGGTCATCGTGCATCGACCGACCGGCGCCGAGTTGCCGCGCATGACCCCGGCGCGCCAACGGGTCATGGAACTGGCGTCGGAGGGACCGCCGCGGACGGCGAAGGATCTGGCCGAGATTGCCGGTGTCGGCGTGTCGGTGGTCCGGGGGCTGGTCGGCAAGGGCGTGCTGGAGGCATTCACCCAGACCCGCGAACAGTCGGCGAGGGTGCCACAGCCGGACTTTGCCACGCCGCGACTGGAAGCGGACCAGATACATGCCGCAGATGCCCTGCGCGCGTCTGTCGGTCAGGGTTTCTCCGTCACGCTGCTGGAAGGGGTGACCGGGGCAGGCAAGACGGAAGTGTTCTGCGAGGCCGTGGCCGAAGCCCTGCGCCAGGACCGCCAGGTGCTGGTCCTGCTGCCTGAGATTGCGCTGACGCAGCAGATCCTCGGGCGGTTCCGGGATCGCTTTGGCGCTGACCCGACCGCCTGGCATTCCGGCCTGTCGGATCGGGACAGGCGCACGGCCATGCGTGACGTGGTGTCGGGCAGGGCACGCATCATCGTCGGCGCGCGCTCCGCGCTTTTCCTGCCCTGTGCGGACCTTGGCCTGATCATCGTCGATGAGGAGCATGACGGGTCCTACAAGCAGGAAGATGGGCTGCATTATCACGCGCGCGACATGGCGGTGCTGCGCGGATCCATTGGCGGGTTTCCTGTCATCCTGTCGTCGGCGACCCCGTCGCTGGAAAGCCTGTCCAATGTGCAGTCCGGCCGGTACGGGCATCAGAAGCTTGCCCGGCGCTATGGCGCGGCGGAACTGCCGCAGGTGCAGATCATCGACATGTGCGGCGACCGGCCACCGAGCGGGCGCTGGATCGGCGGGCAACTGGAAAAGGCCGTGCATGAAACGCTTGCGGCGGGGGAGCAGGCATTGCTGTTCCTCAATCGCCGCGGCTACGCACCGCTGACCCTGTGCAACACCTGTGGCCACCGGATGCAGTGTCCGCACTGCACGGCCTGGCTGGTCGAACACCGCTATCTCGGGCGGCTGCAGTGCCACCACTGCGGCCATGACGTTCGACGTCCGGCGGCCTGCCCGAAATGCGGCGACACCGACAGTCTGAAGGCCTGCGGCCCGGGCGTGGAGCGTCTGGCGGAGGAGGCGAAGGTCGTCTTTCCCGATGCGCGGGTGGCTTTGATGACGAGCGATCTGGTGACAGGGCCTGCCGCCGCGGCCGAAATCATCGGCGCGATGGCGCGGCAGGAGATCGATCTGCTGATCGGCACCCAGATCGTCGCCAAGGGCCACCATTTCCCGCATCTGACGCTGGTCGGCGTGATCGACGCGGACCTGGGACTGGCGGGCGGTGACCTGCGGGCGGGGGAGCGGACGTGGCAGTTGCTGCATCAGGTTTCAGGCCGGGCAGGGCGTGCCGAAAGCCCCGGGCGTGCCCTGATCCAGACGCATCAGCCGGACGCCCCTGTGTTCAAGGCTCTGGCCGCGCACGATTCGGCGGGGTTCATCGCGGCGGAAATGGCGGCGCGGCAGTCAGCCGGCATGCCGCCGTTCGGACGGCTGGCCGCGCTGATCCTTTCCGCGCCGGACCGGGCGCAGGCGCAGGATCTGGCAACGGCGCTTGCCCGACGCATCCCGACCACGAGCGCCGCCAGCGGCATCCGTGTCCTCGGCCCGGCACCAGCACCGATCGCCGTGGTGCGCGGGCGGCATCGCTTTCGCTTTCTGGTGGTCAGTCGCCATGGCCAGCCGCTGCAGCGTTTCCTCACCCGATGGCTTGAAGGATTCAGGCTTCCGGGGAAGGCGCGCCTCGCCATCGATGTCGACCCGCAATCGTTCCTGTGAACCGGCCTGCCGACACCATCCGGGATTTCTTTGCTGCTGATCGAAAATGGCCAAACCCGCGCGAAACCCATGTTCTGCGCCTTCCGTGAGCCTGTGCGGCGGTTTTGGGACAGAATGCCGCAAAGATTCGTCGTTGCCGGGTTTCAAGGCAGCGTGTTAGGAACCGCGCGTTCGTTAGGTCAATGGCTTCCGTTGATCGCGCGCTCATGTCTGGGAACCGCGGGCCTGCGGGTTTGTACTGACCGAGGGGGCTGGTACGGCCTGACGCCCCTGAACCTTCGAGGACTGTTTCTTGGCTGGCGATACGTCTGTTGCATCCGGCATAGCCGGACGATACGCAAAAGCCCTGTTCGAGATGGCGAACGAGCAAGGGGCGCTGGACGCTGTGCGTGACGATCTCGCGCAGATTCAGTCCCTTCTCGATGAAAGCGATGACCTGCGCAGGGTCGTCCATTCGCCCGTTCTGGACAGGACACAGCAGGGCAAGGCGATGCTGGCAGTGCTCGACGCTGCCGGGATCAGCGCGCTCGTGCGCAACTTCATCGGCGTGGTGGCCCAGAACAGGCGCCTGTTCGCACTGCCCCCGATGATCAAGAATTACAACGACATGCTGGCGGATTTCCGTGGTGAGGTGGTGGCTGAGGTCACCGCCGCGACGCCGCTGACCGACGCCCAGCAGGACAAGATCGCGGCGACGCTGAAAAGCGCCATGGGCCGTGATATAAACATCGAAACCAGGGTTGATGAAAACCTGATCGGCGGGATGGTCGTACGTATCGGCTCCCGTATGGTGGACTTCAGCCTGGCAACGAAACTCCAGGGTCTTCGACTTGCGATGAAAGGGGTTGGATGATGGACATCCGCGCCGCCGAAATTTCCGACATTCTCAAGAATCAGATCGCCAACTTTGGCACTGAGGCTGACGTTTCCGAAGTTGGCCAGGTGCTGGCCGTCGGTGACGGTATTGCCCGCGTGTACGGGCTGGACAATGTCCAGGCCGGTGAGATGGTCGAGTTCCCGAACGGGATCAAGGGCATGGCCCTGAACCTGGAAAGCGACAACGTCGGCGTCGTGATCTTCGGGTCGGATCAGCAGATCAAGGAAGGCGACACCGTCAAGCGCCTCGGCACCATCGTGGACGTGCCCATCGGGCGTGGCCTGCTGGGCCGTGTGGTCGATGGTCTCGGCAACCCGATCGATGGCAAGGGTCCGCTGGAAGACGTCGTCCGCAGCCGTGTGGAAGTGAAGGCCCCTGGCATCATCCCGCGCAAGTCGGTGCATGAACCCATGCAGACCGGCCTGAAGGCGCTGGACGCCCTGGTCCCCGTTGGCCGCGGCCAGCGTGAGCTGATCATTGGTGACCGCCAGACCGGCAAGACCGCCGTCGCGATCGATACCTTCATCAATCAGAAGGGCATCAACGCCGGCGACGATGAATCGAAGAAGCTGTATTGCATCTATGTCGCGATCGGGCAGAAACGCTCCACCGTGGCGCAGGTCGTGAAGGCGCTGGAAGAAGCCGGCGCGATGGAATATTCCATCGTCGTTGCCGCCACGGCGTCCGAACCGGCTCCGCTGCAGTTCCTGGCGCCCTATACCGGTTGCACCATGGGCGAGTTCTTCCGCGACAACGGCATGCATGCCGTGATCGTGTATGACGATCTCTCCAAGCAGGCCGTGGCCTATCGCCAGATGTCCCTGCTGCTTCGCCGCCCGCCGGGTCGTGAAGCCTATCCGGGTGACGTTTTCTACCTGCATAGCCGTCTGCTGGAACGCGCCGCGAAGATGGGTGATGAGGCCGGTAACGGCTCCCTGACCGCCCTTCCGGTCATCGAGACCCAGGGTGGTGACGTTTCGGCCTTCATTCCGACGAACGTCATTTCCATCACCGACGGCCAGATCTTCCTGGAAACCGACCTGTTCTACCAGGGTGTGCGTCCTGCCATTAACGTCGGCCTGTCGGTCAGTCGTGTGGGTTCTGCCGCTCAGACAAAGGCGATGAAGAAGGTGTCCGGCTCGATCAAGCTGGAACTGGCGCAGTACCGCGAGATGGCGGCATTCGCGCAGTTTGGTTCCGACCTTGATGCCTCGACGCAGCGCCTGCTCAATCGCGGTGCCCGACTGACCGAACTGCTGAAGCAGGGTCAGTTCTCACCAATGAGCGTCGCGGAGCAGGTTGTTTCGATCTTCGCCGGTGTGAATGGCTTCCTGGACACCATCGACACCGCAAAGGTGACGGATTTCGAGAAATCACTGCTCGACGAGATGCATGCGAAGCATCAGGACGTGCTGGATGACATCGAGAATTCGGGTGCGCTGTCTGACGATACGACAGAGAAGCTGAAGAGCATTCTTGGCGATTTCGTCAAGACCTTTGCCTGAGGATAACGGACCGGGTCGGAGCAGATAGCCAATGGCAAATCTCAAAGCCCTGCGCGGCCGGATCACTTCGGTCAAGTCGACGCAGAAAATCACCAAGGCCATGAACATGGTTGCCGCCGCCAAGCTGCGCCGGGCGCAGGATGCTGTCGAAGCGTCCCGTCCCTACGCGGTGCGGATGGAGCGGGTGATCGGAACGCTGGCCTCTGGCATGGTCGGTCGCGATGACGGGCCGAAGCTGCTGGCGGGTACGGGCAATGACCAGAAGCATCTGGTGATTGTCGCGACGGCCGAACGTGGTCTCTGCGGCGGTTTCAACACCAATATCGTCAAGGCCGCCCGCGCCAGGATCGTCGAACTGCAGTCGGCAGGCAAGGACGTGCAGATCCTGTGCGTCGGCCGCAAAGGGCGTGACGCGCTGCGTCGGCAGTACGGCAGTCTGATCATCGAAACGATCGAGTTTGCCGGTGTCCGCAATATCGGCTTCGAACATGCACAGCCCGTCGCGCAGAAGGTGCTGGGCATGTACGAGGACGGTGCGTTCGACATCTGCCATCTGGTCTATTCGAAGTTCGAATCCGTGCTGGCCCAGGTGCCGACGGTGGCGCAGCTCATCCCCGCGCAGGTCGCGGATGCGGATGAGATCGAGCAGCCTGACCTGGACGGCGCGGTCTACACGTACGAACCGGATGAAGAAGACATCCTGCGCGCGCTGTTGCCGCGCAATGTCGCGATCCAGATCTTCAAGGCGATGCTGGAAAATGCGGCGTCCGAGCAGGGCGCGCGCATGACCGCGATGGACAATGCGACCCGTAATGCGGGTGACATGATCGACAAGTTGACGCTGATCTACAACAGACAGCGCCAGGCGGCGATCACCACTGAATTGATCGAAATCATCTCGGGTGCGGAAGCACTCTAGGCGAGACGTAACGAACCAAGGACTTTCCCTTCGGGAAATCGGGAGCGGAAAAAAATGGCTACCAATGTTGTCGGCAAGGTGACCCAGGTTATCGGCGCTGTCGTGGACGTACAGTTCGGCGAGCATCTGCCCGCGATCCTGAACGCCCTGCATACGGAACTGAATGGCAAGCGCCTGGTGCTGGAAGTTGCCCAGCATCTGGGTGAGCGTACTGTCCGCACCATCGCGATGGACGCCACCGAAGGCATGGTGCGCGGTCAGGAAGTGACGGACACCGGCGCGCCCATCCAGGTGCCGGTTGGCCCGGAGACGCTGGGCCGCATCATCAACGTCGTCGGTGAGCCGATTGACGAGCGTGGTGACGTCGAGACCAAGCAGACCGCGCCGATCCATGCCGAGGCCCCGAGCTTCGCGGATCAGGCGACGGAAACGGAAGTGCTGGTCACCGGGATCAAGGTCGTTGACCTGCTCGCGCCTTATTCCAAGGGCGGCAAGGTTGGCCTGTTCGGCGGTGCCGGTGTGGGCAAGACCGTGTTGATCATGGAACTGATCAACAACGTTGCGAAGGGCCATGGTGGTTATTCGGTCTTCGCCGGTGTTGGTGAGCGTACGCGTGAGGGCAACGATCTCTATCATGAGATGATCGAGTCCGGCGTTATCGACCTTGAAGGCAACAACTCGAAGGCTGCTCTGGTGTATGGCCAGATGAACGAGCCGCCGGGTGCGCGTTCGCGGGTTGCGCTGACCGGCCTGACCCTGGCGGAATATTTCCGTGATCAGGAAGGCCAGGACGTGCTGTTCTTCGTGGACAACATCTTCCGCTTCACCCAGGCCGGTTCCGAAGTGTCCGCACTGCTGGGCCGTATCCCGTCCGCGGTGGGCTATCAGCCGACCCTGGCGACCGATATGGGTGGCCTGCAGGAGCGCATTACCTCCACCAACAAGGGTTCGATCACCTCGGTGCAGGCGATCTACGTGCCTGCTGACGATCTGACCGATCCGGCGCCGGCGACATCCTTCGCCCATCTTGATGCGACGACGGTTCTGTCGCGTCAGATTGCGGAACTGGGCATTTACCCGGCGGTGGATCCGCTCGATTCGACATCGCGCATCCTCGACCCGCGCATTGTGGGTGATGAGCATTACGAGACCGCCCGTCAGGTGCAGGAAGTGTTGCAGCGCTACAAGGCCCTGCAGGACATCATCGCCATTCTGGGCATGGATGAGCTGTCCGAAGAGGACAAGCTGTCGGTCGCCCGTGCCCGCAAGATCCAGCGGTTCCTGTCGCAGCCGTTCCATGTGGCGGAAGTGTTCACCGGTTCGCCGGGCGTGTTCGTCCAGCTGGAGGAGACCATCCGTGGCTTCTCCGAGATCCTGGTCGGCAAGCACGACGATCTGCCGGAGAACGCTTTCTACATGGTGGGTACCATCGACGAAGCGATCGAGAAGGCGAAGAAGCTGGCCGCGGAAGCCGCCTGATCATTCGTCTCTGAGCCGCCGGGCAACATGCCCGGGACTGAATAGCAAACGGGAGCTGAAGCCTTGGCCGACAGAATCCAGCTCGAACTGGTATCGCCCGCGCGACTGCTGACCTCCATGGAGGCCGACATGATCGTGGTGCCGGGGACCGAAGGTGACTTCGCTGTCCTGCCCGGACACATGCCTGTCGTTTCCACGCTGCGCCCCGGTGCGGTGGACGTTTACAGCGGCAGCACCGACAAGCCGTCGGAACGATTCTTCGTTGCAGGCGGCTTTGCCGAGGTCGCGCTGGACACCTTCACGGTGCTGGCGGAGACGGCAATCCCGATGGCTGATCTGGACCGCAGTGATCTGGAACAGGAAATCACCGATACACGCGAAGATCTGGAAGACGCCAAGTCGGATGAGGATCGCCAGGCTGCGGAAGAGCGACTGAGCCAGTTGGAAGACATGCTGGACAGCCTCGCGGAGTTCACCAAGGTCTGATGGGGTTCGCGTCGCGTGCCATGGCACGCGTTGCACGGAAGTCAGGGCGCGTCCTGCTGATCGCAGGGGCGCCCTTTTTCGTGGTCCATGGCGGTGTGGTGTCTCGGTCGACCCGATGCCTCGACCAGACGTCAGCCGTTTGCTGCACGGGTCCTGGCACCGGATGACGTGTCTGCCGCCGGCCAGGAAACAAGACTGGCCGGGACATGAAGGGTCGCGATGGTGCCCTTGCCGGGCGTGCTGGTGATTTGCAGGTGCGTGCCCTGAAGCGCGGCGAGTTCCTGCGCGATGCTCAGACCAAGGCCGATCCCCTCGACATTGGCGTGTTGGGGGTCGCCGACGTGCTCAAAGGGCAGCAGGATGCGTTTCAGGTCCCGGGCCGGAATGCCAACACCATTGTCGCGCACCTCGATATCGACGCCGTTCTGGCCGGCCCCGGCAATGACCCATATCTCGGCCCTGTCACCGGCACACTGGATGGCGTTGCCGAGCAGGTTGCCGAGTATGCTCCGCAAGGCCTTTCGGTCCATGTGAATATCGGGCGTGGATGGCGGTATGACCAGCGTGACCGGATGCGGGAATTCATTGATCAGCGGCATCATGGTCAGTTCGAGTCGCCGGAACTCCGGCTCCAGCGTGATACGGGTCTGATCCAGGTCTATCTTCCCGGTTTCGATATCGGCATGACTGACCATGCTGTCGATCAAGGACAGCAGTCGCTTTCCGCTCTGATGGATGTCCCCGGCATATGTCACGTATTTCGGGTTTCCGACCTCGCCCAGGGCCTGATGCGAGATCATTTCCGAGAAACCGAGGATCGCATTCAGGGGCGTCCGCAACTCATGACTGATGTTGGCCATGACCCTTGTCTTGCTGGCGTTGGCAGATTCAGCAGCCTCGCGCGCGATGTTGAGCTTCATGTTCCGTTGTGCGGCGGTCCGGAGCAACATGTTCAGACGCGGGAGCAGCATGAACATCAGTGTCGTGACGCCCAGCAATGCCCCGACCAGTTCAAGCATTGTGACGACCGTCGCGGTATCGAACGGCACAGCGCTCTTGCCAAATCCCGGCAGCAGCGCAGGCAGTGTCACGACAACGGTCTGTGCGCCACCAACATCACCGGCCACCCAGTCACGGCGGGGCGAAAGCGGGTCGGCATTGTGGCAGGCAACGCAGGCGGCCCGCAGACGACGGGTTCCGCATAGCGAAGGATACCCCCTCGCAGATCGGCCTCGACCTGTATGATGGGGGGACTGTCGGCTGTGGTGGAAGTGTCGACAGCGCGCTGTTCGAAGGCATCTCGCGGACCACCGTCTGCGCGATAGGGATAGGGCCAGGCGCTGTAGAACCGCATTCGCGCAGGCGAACCCGCATCGTCCATCCGCTGACCAAGCTCGATCGACAGCGTGGCGGGCATGGGGATCGCACCTGGAGTCCTGGTGTAGGCGTGGCTGACCTGGGCCCTGCCTCCCGCGCGCGGCACGATCTCCTGCGTGTAATATTCCCGGACGAGTTCCATGGATGCGACATAGGAACGTGCCGTCTCCGTGGCCGCGCGGGGACGCAGGCTTTCCAGAATCTGCCATGTGAGGATGCCGGTCAGGACAAAGCCCGCCATGAGGAACACGGCGGCGCTGAACAACGGACGCGCGGCGATGGGCTGCTTAACAAACTGTCCCGCCGTGAGCGGCACAGTCTGCCGTGAGGAATTGGGCCCCGGCCCGCGTGCGAACAGGTATCGGGCGTCGCACATCGGGGCGGAAGCCATTGGACGAAAGTGGGCGCAATGATCCTTGGAGCAATCGCTGATGACATGACCGGCGCGACCGATCTGGCGCTGATGCTGGCAAAGAGCGGCATGTCGACAGTTCAGGTGATCGGACCGGAATCCGTTGCGCTCGCCCCCGCAGATGCTGATGCCGTGGTCGTCGCCATGAAGTCACGGACCAATCCGCCAGACGAGGCGGTGGCGATGTCGCTGCAGGCTCTGACCGGGTTGCGGGAAGGCGGCGCATCCCAGATATTCTTCAAGTACTGCTCCACGTTCGATTCGACAGATCAGGGCAACATTGGCCCCGTCGCGGACGCTCTGCTGGATGCGTTGACCGCCCCGATTGCCGTCGCCTGTCCCGCGTTTCCGGATGCCGACCGCACGATCTATCAGGGTCATCTGTTCGTTGGCGACCGGCTGCTTTCGGAATCAGGGATGCGCCATCACCCGCTCACCCCCATGACCGATTCCGACCTTGTCGCTGTGCTGGGTCGCCAGAGCGGGAATTCTGTGGGTCTGGTCGATCTGGCAACTGTCCGGTCCGGGGTTGCTGCCATTCGTGCCCGACTGCAAGACCTGCAGGATGACGGCACACGGCTGGCCATTGCCGATGCGGTTGCGAACGATGACCTGAGGCTGATCGGCGCCGCACTGAGTGACGCAAGGCTGGTGACAGGTGGATCAGGCATTGCGATGGGGTTGCCGCAGAACTTTCGCGCACAGGGCCGACTGGGACCCATGACAGCTGCGGCCGTGCCCGAAGTGTCTGGTCCATGCGACGGAGAGCGCTGACCGCGTCAGCGCCGTGCAGCAGGCGCTGGGTTGGGAACAGGAGGGTCTGCTGGTCGAGCAGGCCATGGCGACGATTGCATCCGCGCTGGCCGTGGAGGGTTACCGGCGGTTCATCGTGGCAGGGGGGGGAACGTCCGGCGCAGTGATACAGGCCCTTGGCGTCAAGGCACTGCGCATCGGGCCGGAGATCGCGCCGGGAGTTCCCTGGACCGAGACTGTCGGCGCGAATCCCTCGCTCGCGCTGGCACTGAAATCAGGCAATTTTGGCGGGTCGGGCTTCTTTTCGGATGCGGTCGCGATGTTTGACCCGGACACGCGCTGAGGCTTATTCCGTGTTGCCCGTGTTGTCGCCGCCCGTCGCCCTTTCGCGACCCTGCTCGCGCGCCTGGGTTTCCATTTCGCCTTCACTGTCGCCCTGGCGCGGGCCATCAAGACGGTGGGCGTCGCCGGACTTTCCCCCGCCTTCGTCCTTCTCGCCTTGCGAGGGGACGGACTCCGGCTTGCCGAACGGCAGGGTCTCGACATAGAGCGACGACGACGGGAACGCGAAGCCTGTCCCGGCATCTTCGACCAGCGTCTTCAGGTGATAGAGCAGATCTTCCTTCACCTGCATCCAGACGGCCCACTTGGTGGTCTTGGTGAAGCAGTAGAGCATGATGTCGATGGATGAGCTGTTGAAGCTGTCAGCGTGGATCAGCGTCGATACCTTGGTCGGGTCGGTCTCGAATGCATCGCTGTTGCGGATGTAGTCGTTCAGTCCATCGACAACGTGTTTCAGCTGATCGTTCGTCGTGCGGTATTCCAGCCCGACCATCCAGTAGATGCGCCGGTTCGTCATGCGCGAGAAGTTGGTGACCGCATTGTCGGCCAGGTCGGAGTTCGGCACCGTGACCAGGGCCTTGTCGAAACGGCGGATCTTCGTCGTGCGAAAGCCAACGGTCTCGACCGTGCCTTCCACATCGTTGGTCTTGATCCACTCCCCTTCGGTGAAGATCTTGTCGACGAAGATCGCAACGCCGCCAAACAGGTTCGAGATCAGGTTCTGTGCGCCGAAGGCGACGGCCATGCCGATCAGGCCGAGCCCGCCCAGAACTGCCCCGATGTTGAAATCCCATTCCTGCAGGATCGCTGCAGCGCCAAAGACGACGATGATCACGCGGATCAGCCGGACGGCAAAATTCTTCAGGGTTGCAGCCATGTTCGCGCCGCCGACGGACGTGACGACCCGATCCAGTATGAATGACATGGGCCCGACACAGCGGTACATGGTCCAGAAGATCGTGAAGGCGATCAGCGAGCGCACGACCTTGGCCATGGCAGCATCGATGTCTTCCGGCAGGGGTGCCACGCGCGTGGCGAGAAACAGCCCGACAACCAGGAACACAAAGCGGATCGGGCCGCTCAATGCGTCGACCAGTGCGTCGTCGAAGTGATTGCTGCTGCGCCCCACCAGCTTTTCGAGCATGGTCAGCACGAACCGGCTGACGAACCCGCGCAACAGGACAAAGGCCAGGAAGACAACGATGGCCAGGATGATGCGGTCTGTCTCGACGCCGAATGCGCCCTGATCCCAGACGTTCCTGGCCTCGTCCCAGAATTCCATCAGTCCGCTCATCTTGGCATCCTCTTGTGTTCCGCCGATCCGCCTGGTTCACGCCTGGTCCTGACCCGTTCGAAAACGACGAAACCACCTGCAGCATGCGCTGCAAGTGGTTCCCGCCAGTATTCGTGCCCCGGCCCGAAAGGTCTATCAGGCAGCTTCGTTGAAGGCGACGCCCTTTTCCCGGAACAGCTGCGGCAGCTCACCGGATTCGGCCATCTCGCGCACGATATCGCAGCCACCGACGAACTCGCCCTTCACGTAGAGCTGCGGGATGGTCGGCCAGTCGGAATATTCCTTGATGCCCTGGCGGATGTCAGCGTCTTCCAGCACGTTGACGGAGCTGAACTTGACACCGAAGTGGCTGAGGATCTGCACCGTTGCTGCGGAAAATCCGCACTGCGGGAAAACCGGCGTGCCCTTCATGAAGAGCACGACTTCATTGGATTTCACTTCGGTGTCGATGCGGTCTGTGGTCTCGGTCATGGTGGATATCCTTCTCGGACAGTGATTTCGGGAGGGCTGTTCAAACAGCTCAGGCAGGGGCCGAGGTCTGCAGGGCGAGGGCATGGAGTTCTTCACCCATGCGACCGCGCAGGGCCTTGTAGACCAGCTGGTGCTGTTGCACGCGGGATTTTCCGGCGAATGCGGCCGATATCACGTGGGCGGCATAGTGATCCCCGTCCCCGGCAAGGTCGGTGATCGTCACTTCCGCATCGGGCAGAGCATCGCGGATCATGGCCTCGATCTCGCCCGGGTCCATCGCCATATCAATTCTCCATCCAGTAACGCAGCATCAATCCCGTCGCCTGACACCGGTCCGGGCTCAGGACCCGGCCATGTGTTCAGGCAGGGTCCGTTCATGCCGGTCCTTCAGTGTCGCGACGGATATGGTCAGGCTGCCGTTCACAGTCAACTCGGTTCCGCCGGTTTGTCCCAGCACCGTCGCAGGTACGCCACTTGCGTCCGCCATCGACAGGATGACTTCAGGCTGGGTGGTGGTCACCAGATATCGTGCCTGATCTTCGCCGAACAGGAAAGCATGCGGCGCGATTTCCGACTGTGGCAGGTCGATCGTTGCGCCGATGCCGCTGGCGATTGCCATCTCGGCAAGCCCCACGGCCAACCCGCCATCGGCAAGGTCATGGCACGCGGTGGCCAGGCTGCTGCGGATCATGCCGCGCACGATGTCGCCGGTCCGGCGCTCCCGCGCCAGATCCACGGGCGGTGGTGGTCCCTCCGCCCGGTCAAGCACATCACGCAGATAGAGGCTCTGCCCCAGGTGTCCGCGCGTCTCGCCCAGCAGGACAATGGTCTCGCCCTCGGTGGTGAAGGCCATGCCGGCGCGCTGATCGGCATCCTTCAACAGCCCGACACCGCCAATCGCGGGGGTAGGCAGGATGCCGACGCCGTTGGTTTCGTTGTACAGCGACACATTGCCGGAAATCACCGGGAACTGCAGCGCCGTGCAGGCCTCTCCCATGCCTGCGATGCAGCCCACCAGTTGCCCCATGATCTCGGGGCGCTCCGGGTTGCCGAAGTTGAGGCAGTCGGTCACCGCCAGCGGTGTCGCGCCCACAGCGGTGATGTTGCGCCAGCACTCGGCCACGGCCTGGCGTCCGCCCTCGACCGGATCGGCAAAGCAGTATCGCGGCGTCACGTCCGTCGATATCGCCAGCGCCTTCCTGGTGCCGTGCACCCGCACCAGTGCGGCGTCGCCGCCGGGCCATGCGATGGTGTCCGCCATGACCATGTGGTCGTACTGTTCCCAGATCCAGCGACGCGAACAACCGTCGAAGCCACCGATGAGCTGCAACAGCGCTTCACCCATGTCATTCGGCGCAGGGGCATCGGCTTCGGCCAGCTGCACACGCGGTTCCGTGCGCTCCCACGGGCGTTCATAGCTCGGTGCGTCATCGACGAGCGGGCGGACGGGAATGTCGCCGACGATCTTGCCGCCCTGTTTCAGCGTGAAGCGGCCCGTGTCCGTCAGGTGGCCGACAACGGCGAACTCGACACCCCACTTGGCGAAGATCTGGCGGGCGACGTCCTCGCGCGCCGGGTCCAGCACCATCAGCATGCGTTCCTGACTTTCCGACAGCATGATCTCGTAGGCACTCATGCCGGTTTCGCGCTGGGGCACCTTGTCCAGATCGAGTTCCAGCCCGACACCGCCCTTGTCCGCCATCTCGACGGAAGAGCAGGTCAGGCCCGCCGCGCCCATGTCCTGAATGGCGACGATGGCATCTGTGGCCATCAGTTCCAGACAGGCTTCCAGCAACAGCTTTTCGGTGAAGGGATCTCCGACCTGCACCGTCGGGCGTTTCTCTTCCGACTGGTCGTCGAACTCCGCCGATGCCATTGTCGCGCCGTGAATGCCGTCGCGCCCGGTGCGCGAGCCAACATAGACCACGGGATTGCCGATGCCGGCGGCGGCGGAATAGAAGATGCGGTCGGTCCGGGCCAGTCCGACACACATGGCATTGACCAGAATGTTGCCGTTGTAGGCGGGATCGAAGTTGACCTCTCCACCCACGGTCGGCACGCCCATGCAGTTGCCATAGCCACCGATGCCGGCCACGACACCGTTCACCAGCTGCCGCGTCTTGTGATGGTCCGGGCTGCCAAACCGCAGCGCATTCATGTTGGCGACCGGGCGTGCGCCCATGGTGAATACATCCCGCATGATACCGCCAACACCGGTGGCCGCCCCCTGATAGGGTTCGATGAACGATGGATGGTTGTGACTTTCCATCTTGAAGATGGCGGCATCACCATCGCCGATGTCGATGATCCCGGCGTTCTCGCCCGGGCCGCAGATCACCCACGGGGCCTCTGTCGGCAAGGTCTTCAGCCAGACGCGTGATGACTTGTAGGAACAATGCTCCGACCACATGACGGAGAAGATGCCCAGTTCCGTGCGGTTGGGTGTGCGTCCCATGGCACCGAGGATACGGTCGTACTCACCCTTGGTCAGGCCATGCTCGGCAATGATCTCCGGCGTGATCTCGATCTCGTTGGGGTCGGTGCTCATGACAGCGTCTCCACCATCGATGTGAACAGGGCTGCGCCATCCATGCCACCAAGGGCGGGGTCGGCGGCTCTTTCCGGATGGGGCATCATGCCAAGCACGCGGCGGTTCGCCGACAGGATCCCGGCAATATCACGGCGGGATCCGTTGGGATTGTCGTTGTCATAGCGGAACGCGACCAGGCCTTCGCCTTCCAGCCGGTCCAGCGTTGCATCATCGGCGAAGTAGTTGCCATCGTGATGGGCGACGGGGATGGATACCCGCTGGCCGGAGGCATACCCGCTGGTGAACGGACTGTCTGCCGTCTCTACCCGCATCGCCACGTGCCGGCAGACGTACTTGCCGGCGGCGTTGTTCATCAGCGCGCCGGGCAGCAGGCCCGCTTCGCACGCCATCTGGAAACCATTGCAGACCGCGAATACTGCACCGCCCCGTTCGGCATGCGCACGAACAGCGGCCATGATGGGGCTGAGGGCGGCGATGGCGCCCACGCGCAGATAATCGCCATAGGAAAATCCGCCCGGCAGGACCACGAGGTCGAGGTCCGGCAAGGCGCTCTCCCCATGCCAGATCATGGCAGGGGCGGTGCCGGAGGCCTGATGCAGCGCCACAGCGACGTCCCGATCGCAGTTGCTGCCGGGAAAGACGATGACTGCTGCCTTCATGATGCGTCCTGGCCGCCAATCTCGATACGGTAATTCTCGATGACCGTATTGGCGAGCAAGCGCTCGCACATCATCTTGAGGCGTTCGCGGGCGCTGTCGGCGTCCATGTCGGCAAGCTCGATCTCGAACATCTTGCCCTGACGCACCTTTTCCACCCCGTCATGGCCGAGGCCCTTCAGGGCCTGTTCGATGGCCTTGCCCTGGGGGTCGAGCACCCCGTTCTTCAATGTGACGAAAACCCGTGCCTGCATCGGCCCCACATCCTCTGTCTCGAAAACGATTTCTGGTTCACGTGTTACCGGATCGGCCGGCAGCACGGGCATGGATCAGTGGACCAGCTTCGGCCCGTTGAATTCTGCCTGGTTCTCCGGCATGACGCCGAGACGGCGCGCGACTTCCTGATAGGCTTCCTCGATCCCGCCCATGTCGCGGCGGAACCGGTCCTTGTCCATCTTCTCGTTGGTTGTCGCGTCCCAGAGGCGGCAACTGTCGGGGCTGATCTCGTCGGCCAGGATGATGCGCATCATTTCGCCTTCCCAGGCGCGACCGAACTCGATCTTGAAGTCGACCAGGCGGATGCCGATGCCCAGGAACAGGCCCGTCAGGAAGTCATTGATCCTGATTGTCTGCGCCATGATGTCATCGATTTCCTGCGGTGTGGCCCAACCGAAGGCGGTGATGTGTTCCTCGGTGACGAAGGGGTCGCCCATCTCGTCGTTCTTGAAACAGAATTCGATGATGGAGCGCGGCAGGGCGGTTCCCTCTTCCAACTTGAAGCGTTCCGAGAAGGAGCCGGCGGCCACGTTGCGCACGATCACTTCCAGCGGCACGATCTCCACTTCGCGCACCAGTTGTTCACGCATGTTCAGGCGGCGGATGAAATGTGTCTGCACGCCAATCTCTGACAGGCGCGTCATCAGGAATTCCGAAATACGGTTGTTCAGAACGCCCTTGCCGGTGATCTCGCCCTTCTTCTGGGCGTTGAACGCGGTAGCGTCGTCCTTGAAGTACTGAACAATGGTGCCAGGCTCGGGGCCTTCGAAAAGGATCTTCGCCTTGCCCTCATAGAGCTTTCTGCGACGGGCCATCTGTTGATCGCTTTCCCGGATTGGCGGTGGGGTTACCCTGAAGCCGCGGGAACATACAGAAGCCGCACGTGATCCGCAATCACGCAGGCTGGCGACACTGTTCGTGCGCGCGAAATGCCGCGCCGGGCCGCTTGCATCGCGCGGCGAGTTGAACCTGTCTCGATCCCGGACTATGTGGTGGGTAAGGGTCACGCGCCCCTGACCGGGGCAATCATTTTCAGATGGGGGCAGATATGGCCGGATTTGACGAACGCAAGAACGCTGCTGAAGGCAAGTTCGCGCTGGATGGCGAGAAGGAATTCAAGGCAACCGCGCGGCGCAACAAGATGCTGGGCCTGTGGCTGGCGGAACAGATGGGAATGTCCGGGGCGGATGCCGATGGCTATGCCCGGGAAGTCATCGCCTCTGATTTCGAGGAGCCGGGTGACGAGGACGTCTACCGCAAGGTGAAGGCCGATATCGACGCCAAGGGGCTGGATATTTCCGAACACCGCCTCCGTCGGCAGATGGTTGAACTGCTGGAGGAAGCCCGGCGCCAGATCGCCGCGGAGTAATCGACCGCCCGCTGAACCGGGCTGAAACACGGAATGTCTGATTGGCAGGGGCGCGCATGCGGCTCTGCCAATTTCGTTTCTGGCCTGGCTTCGTTGCATCTCCTCGCGCGCATGCCGTGTGTGATTCGGGGTGCGATACAATTTTCGCTATCGGGACTTCGTGATCACGGTCATTTACGCCACGGCCCTGGCCCTGCCATAAGGGCTGCCATGTGGTCGATTTGCTTCAGTACATCCTTCAACTTCGCTCCGGCGGTGCGGGTTGCTTGTGAATTCGCGTTGATTCGCAGTAGTCTGGGCGAAACACCTGTTTCGGGTTGCCGGAACAGGTGATGAGGGATTCGGCCAGACAAGATGGGAAATCGATCATGCTGATCAGGACATGGGGCGGCGTGGCGCGGGCAATGACGGGGATTGCACTGGCGCTGACGATACTGCCTTGGAGCGGTGTGAGCGCGGAATCGCTGCGTAATGAGGTCCGGGGACTGGTGGGTGACCATCCGCAGATCAAGGCCGCCCGCAGCGCCGTCACGGCGAGCGAGGAGGGTATTCGCCGCGAACGTGCCGGGTACCTGCCGACGCTGACCGGTACGGCAGGCGCGGGTTACGAACATACTGATTCGCTGGCGACACGGGCTGCGGGCCAGGACAATCAGCAGTTCTTTGCGACCAATGCGACACTGGAAGCGCGCCAGAACCTGTTCAATGGTCTGGGCACGCAGTCTGGTATCAGCAGCGCCAAGGCCCTGACCCGCGCGTCCGAGGAAACGCTGACCGCCGTCACGCAGAACGTCCTGCTGGAAGCGGTCACGACCTATCTCAACGTGTTGCGCAATCGCGAGATCGTGCGCCTGAACCGAGGCAATGAACGCGCCATTCAGGACCAGCTGCAGCTGGAAGACGAGCGCGTGCAGCGCGGTTCAGGTATCGCGGTCGATGTTCTGGAGGCCAAGAGCCGTCTGCAGATCGCGCGGGAGCAGCGGGTCGCATTCCAGGGCGCGCTGAGCGACACCATTTCGAATTACGTGCAGGTCTTTGGCCATGCACCGGTGCTGGACGAGATGCAGGCCGTGACGCCGGTTGCAGCCGCCTTGCCAGCCACCAAGGAAGAAGGCGTCAGCCTGATCCGCAAGGGCAATCCGGTGGTCCAGATTGCCGAGGCGCAGATCGATTCCGCCAAGCATGAGCGGGGGCGGGCCGAATCCACCTACTGGCCGTCAGTTGACCTTGTGGGCAAGGCCAACATCGAAAACAACCTGTCCGGTGTCGAGGACGTGCGCCACGACTATTCCATCAAGCTGGAAGCCCGCTGGGTGTTCTTCGATGGTCTGCTGACGCCTGCAAACAGCGCCGCCGCTGGCGCGCGCTATCAGGAAGCCATCCAGAACGGGCGCAACGTAACGCGCAAGACCATCGAGCTGATGGAAACATCCTGGCATCAGATGGAAGTCGCCAATGAGCGTGCGGACCTGCTGCGCAACGCCATGAACATTGCCGCTGAGGTCTTTGCGTCGCGTCTGGAATTGCGCGAAGCGGGCAAGGAAACGGCGATCAACGTGCTGGATGCGCAGAGCCAGCTCTACAGCGCCTGCATCAATTTCGTGAATGCGGTCTTCGATTCGGAGGTCGCAGCGTATCGGGTGCTGAACACGCTTGGACGTCTTGACCGGGGGGCGGTCGAGAATTCCGAGCCTGTGCAGCAGTCAACTGTGGTTGATCAGTGCGGTTTCACCGAGGGTGATGGCGAATACCGCGTTGGGAACTGATTAACCCGAAAGTGTTTTAACTGGAGTGGTCGGGGCCTCCAGCGGAGTAACGGATCATGTCCAAGAACGATTTGCCACCGATCTCTGGTGATGGCGCCGCGGCGCCTGAATTCGTTTCTGTCATAGATGCGTCCGGACTGGACAGTCTGGTCATTGATCAGGGGCTTCTGCTTCTGACGGCTGATTTTGTCCGTTCCGGGCCTGACCTGATTCTGGTCGGCAAGGACGGCAGCCGTGTCCTTGTGATCAACTTCTTCAATTCCGAAACACCACCCGATCTCTACACGCTGAACGGTGCCCGCATCAG
>JARGPL010000009.1 GCA_029210175.1 Minwuia sp.
GTGACCCGCCTCGGCAAGCGAGACAATGCGCGTGCGTAGATCAATTGATAGCGGTCTAGCCATGATTCACCTCCAAATAGGGTGAATCACATCCAGACCGATTTGGGAATCCCCGATTCTGCAATCAGGTCCGATGCTCTAGTTCCCGTTTTATGGCTTATGCCACAATATTTATAATGAATATTATTTGGGTTGCTATTTTGGCAAAACTTCTTGGGGTGGATGCAATAAATCTTTGAATTCAAAATGAATTTCGAGATATCTGTCATGTGTGAGAAAGCCCCGGGCGGACCAGCCGTGTCGGGCGTTGTTCGCGGTCGTACCTTGTGGCCGGTGTATTGACCACGGCGTCCAGCGGGGCGGCCTGGCGGGAGCGTTGGGTGCGGGCCTCCGGTGCTTCGCCGTAGGTGGTGGTGCGCTGGCGGGCGGTACGGCCCGCGGTGTGGATCAACTCATCCATGGCGTGGGGGGGCATTTCCTCCCCATAGGCGGCACCGGCGGCGCGGGTGATGGTTTCGTTCATCAGGGTGCCGCCCAGGTCGTTGACCCCGGCGTCGAGGCAGGCGCGGACGCCCGCCGGACCCATCTTCACCCAGCTTGTCTGGATATTGTCGATCAGCCCGTTGAAGACGAGGCGGGGGATGGCGTGCATCAGCACGGCTTCACGGAACGTCGGTCCCTGACGGGCGTTGCCCTTCAGATAGATCGGCGCTTCCATGTGCACGAAAGGCAGCGGCACGAATTCGGTGAATCCGCCGGTTTCCGCCTGCAGGTCGCGGATGCTCAACAGGTGCCGCGCCCAGTGCCGGTAATGGTCGATATGGCCGAACATGATGGTCGCCGTGGTGCGGAAACCGGTAGCATGGGCGGCGCGCATGACGTCGAGCCACTGGTCGGAGCGCAGCTTGTCGGGGCAGAGAACCTCACGCACTTCCTCATCCAGGATCTCGGCGGCCGTGCCGGGCAGGGTGCCGAGGCCATGCGCTTTCAGCCGGGCCAGGAAATCCGGCACCGAGAGGTCCAGCGTCGCCGCGCCCTGCGCCACTTCCAGCGGGGAGAAGGCATGCACGTGCATGTCGGGCGCGGCCTGATGCACCGCGTCCAGGATGTCGAGGTAGGTCTGGCCGGTATAGTCGGGGTGAATGCCGCCCTGCATGCAGACTTCCGTCGCCCCCCGGTCCCAGGCTTCACGCACCCGGCGGCGGATCTCGTCCAGGCCGATGTCATAGGGGCGCCCGCGCAGGTTCTCCGACAGCTTGCCCTTGGAGAAGGCGCAGAACTGGCATTTGAAATAGCAGACGTTGGTGTAGTTGATGTTGCGGGTGACGACATAGGAAACCGTGTCGCCGCTGACCTGTCGGCGCAGTGCATCCGCAGCCTGCACGACCGCCACGAAATCTGCATCCCGCGCCCGGAACAGCCGCACGATCTCCGCCGGGTCAAGCCGTTGCCCGGCCAGCGCCCGGTCGATGATCGGTTGCAGGGTTGTCGACGGTTGCAGGGTGGGCATGTCCGGTACAGCGTCATGTTCGCCCGGGTGCCAGGCGTCTTCGCGCACCAGACCCTGACCATCGACGCGATCCAGCACAGCCTTGTGGAATGCCGGATCCAGCCAGCGGTCCGCCTGTTCCAGATGCTCGGGATAGATCGGCAGGCGTTGCGCCAGTCGCTTGCCACCCAGCGCGCTTTCGCGGCGCAGCAGTTCCAGGTGTGGCCAGGGGGCCTCCGGATTGACGAAATCGGGGGTGACCGGTGACACGCCGCCCCAGTCATCGATGCCGGCGTCGATCAGCCGGGGCAGCACGCCGGGGCTGAGGTTCGGCGGGGCCTGGATGTGCATGTCCGGCGCAAACATCAGCCGCGCCATGGCGATGGTCCAGCAAAGCTCGTCCAGATCCGGTTCCGGCGCATCGACCATCTTGGTGCCCGGCTTGGCGCGGAAGTTCTGGATGATGACCTCCTGCAGATGGCCGTGCCGGTCATTCAGGTCACGCAGGGCGATCAGCGCGTCCAGCCGCTCCGCCCGTGTCTCGCCGATGCCGATCAGGATGCCGCTGGTGAACGGCACTCCGGCCTCGCCCGCGGCGTCCATGCAGGCGATGCGGACGGCGGGGTCCTTGTCCGGTGATCCGAAGTGCGGGCCGCCCCGTTCCATCAGGCTGGGGGCCGTGCCTTCCAGCATGATACCCATGGAGACGGAGACGGTGCGCAGGTGTGCCAGATCATCCAGATCCATCAGGCCGGGGTTGAGATGCGGCAGCAGCCCGGTTTCACGCCAGACCAGTTCTGCCATGGCATGCAGATAATCCAGCGTCGTGGCGTAGCCGAGCTGTTCCAGGGCTTCGCGCGCCGCGCGATAACGCAACTCCGGCTTGTCGCCCAGGGTGAACAGCGCCTCGTTGCAGCCTGCGTCGGCGCCCTTGCGGGCAATCTCCAGCACCTGATCAGGGGACAGGAAGGCGACTTCGCCCTTCTTTGGCGGCTCCGCGAATGTGCAGTAGTGACAGACGTCCCGGCAGAGGTGGGTCAGCGGAATGAACACCTTGCGCGAATAGGTCACCGTGTCGCCGTGATGGCCATCGCGCCGTTCCGCGGCGCGCGCCATCAGTCCGTCCAGCGGCAGGGTGGCGAGGGCATCGATGGCCACGCGGTCGGGCAGGCTGCTGCTCATGCGCCGAGGTCCCGTTCACGCTCCGCCAGCAACCGCTCCGCAATGCCGTTGTCGGTCAGGAACTGGTGCGTGCGCGTGGTGTGCGGCATGTCGAGGAATTTCAGCACATCTTCCGGCGTGTCGATGTCGAGACCCAGACCGGGCAGGGGGCGGATGTTCGGCGCGATGCCCAGCATCTCGGCTTCCTTCAGATGCGGCATGAAGCTGTGATGCCCGAAATGGAACCTGATCAGGTCCGGCGGCGTCGCGACGATGCAATTGGTGCCACGCGTGTCATGCGACGGGCAGAGTGTCACCGACGGCTCCGACGTGCCGTTGAGGGCGATCAGACCATCAACCTCGAACGCCGTCAGCGCCGGTGCGTCGCCGGGGATGGTCACGATTCCGCGCCCGCCCTTGCCCAGCACGTGATCGACACCGCGCTGCACCGCCATCGACTGGCCTTCGTTCAGCGGTTCGGCCAGCAATTCCGCGCCATAGCGTGCCGCGAACTCGGCCGCCTTCGGTTCCCGCGAGACAATGAGAATCCCGCTGATGCGGCGTGTCTGGACCAGAGCCTCGAACACATCCGTCAGCATGGTTTCGAACAGGCTGCGACGTTCCTGCGGTGACAGTTCACCGGCAAGCCGCTGCTTCGCCTGATCCAAATTCTTGATTGGCAGAATGATCCACATGGACCTGAGATCCACCTTCCTCTGTTTCCCCCCCAGTTGGCGCGGTATCATACAGGTGGCAAGGGCGGCGTCCATGCGCAGAACCCATCTGTTCGTGCATCCGGCCCCTGCCTGCAATGGGGAGAGAGAATGAAAGTCCAGTTCGCGATGCAGGGTGTGCCCCTGAAGAATGCCGGAACGTTCGCCAGGTCGATCGAGGATGGCGGCTATGACGGCATCGTCACGCAGGAAAATGCCAATGAGCCGTTCCTGCCGCTGGCCGTGGCATCGACCACGACGGACACCATCCAGCTGGCCACCGGTGTGGCCATTGCCTTTCCGCGCAGCCCCATGGTGGTGGCGGAGGCGTCATGGGACCTGCAGGCCGCATCCGATGGCCGCTTCGTGCTGGGCCTTGGCAGCCAGGTGAAGGGGCACAACGAACGGCGCTTTTCGGTGCCGTGGAGCCCGCCTGCACCGCGCCTGAAGGAATACATCCAGTCCCTGCATGCCATCTGGAAATGCTGGTCGGAGGGGGGCAAGGACCTGGCCTTCATCGGCAAGCATTATTCCTTCACCCTGATGACCCCCAACTTCACACCCGCCCCCATGGGCCAGGTCGGCGCACCGGTGACGATTGCCGCCGTTGGCCCCGCGATGATGCGCGTGGCGGGCCATGTCTGCGATGGCGTCCGCCTGCACGGTTTCTGTACCCGGAAATACATGGAGAACGTCATCATGCCGGAACTGCAGACCGGCTTCGACCGCGGCGGGCGGTCGCGCGACAATTTCGAGATTTCCGGCGGCGGCTTCATCGCCACCGGCAAGACGGAGGAGGAAGTCGCGAAGATGTTCGAATGGATTCGCTACCGCGTCGCCTTCTACGGCTCCACCCGGACCTACTGGCCCGTGTTCGAACAGCATGACCTGCTGGACCTGGGGGAGAAGCTGCACCGCATGTCCGTTCAGCAGCGCTGGGATGAAATGGCCAAGGAAGTCCCCGACGACGTCGTCGATCTGTTCTGCGCCCGGGGCACCTGGGACGTGATTGCCGACCGGATCGCCGACCGCTTCGGCGGCCTGTCCGATTCCATCGGCTTCCAGACGGCAGAGGGCGAGGAACCCAGCCTGATCGACCGCGGCGTCCTGCAGGACATCCAGCGCATCGACACCACGTTCAAGGGCTACGACCTGAACCACGCGGCATAGCCAGACTGACAATTCAGGAGTGTGACTGGCGACATCCATTCGCACTCCGATTTGCCATCGACGATCTGTCTCAAAGAGATGATACGGACTGTAAGTTCCGAATCCCTGGATCAACCGGAACGGATTGCGCCGAGATTTGGCCTTGTTTCCATTGGTGGCAAAGGTCAGATCTGGAGGCGAGCCAATGTTCCTGGCCAAACACCTGAATCATCGCCGAAAGGGCTGTTGAATGACTGTTGGAGACTATTGCAACAGATATCGCGACTGGGGTCCCGGTTCATCCCTGCGCAGTGTCTTCCGCGATGTGACGCTCCGCATCCTGTCTGCATCGCAAGGCAAGCCCGCTGAGCCCGCGTTGCGGCTGATCTATTGCCACTATGTCTTCGATGATCAGGTTGCAGATTTTGAAGGGAAGGTCGAATTCCTGAAGCAGTACGGTCGTTTCATCTCCGGCGATGAGGTGCTTGAACGTATCGCGCTTGGGACACCAATTGATGAAAATCTGTTTCATCTCTCGTTCGATGACGGCTTTCGCAACATAATTTCCAATGCCCTACCTGTACTCGAGCGACTCAATGTGCCGTCGACATTTTTTGTCCCGACAGCTGTCATTGGCGCTGAATACGATGTGGTGCGGCACTACTGCCTGAACACGACGCACTACCCGCGTGTATTTGAAATGGCGTCCTGGGATGACCTGAAGCTTGCGGCTGAAAAGGGGATGACCATAGCTTCGCACACGCGAACACATTCTCGTCTGTCAGAGATATCGAACTCCGGCTCACAGCTGGAATATGAGATATCAGGATCCAAGCAGGATATCGAACAGAATCTCGGCATGGAATGCAGGCATTTTTCCTGGCCCTATGGTTCGATAGCGGATGCTGATGCCGGCTCCCTGCGCGCAGTCAGGGACGCAGGGTACGACAGCTGTTTTGGAGCGTATCGAGGTCGGGTCGTGCCTGGCAAGACATCGGCCTTCCACATCCCCAGGCATCATTTCGAACCTCAGTGGCCGCTTTCTCATCTCAAGTATTTCGCATTCGGGGGAAGGGAATGAAGCGGGTCATTGTCCTGACCACAGGTGGCGGCGGCACGGCAGCAATCTGTCTGCCACGTCTTGTACTCTCTGAGGCCATTGAGGTGGTGGCGGTTGTTCGGGCCAGGGGCATGAACCCGGACGCGAGTGCGCGGCGACGAAAGAGCAAGTTGCGCAAGGTTCTGCGGATAGGTGTTCTGGGTGCGCTGAACGGCATCCGGATGCGCAAGTGGTTTCGCCACCGGCACGAGTCGCTGGAATCTGTCTGCGCGTCCGCAGGCGTGCCGCTACATGATGTTCCTTACATCGGGAGTGTTGAAACCGAGCAGATTGTCCGTCAGGCCAAGGTCGATCTGGGCCTGTCGCTGGGTAATTCGTTCATTCCGAAGCGCATATTCTCGATTCCTGAATATGGCATGCTGAACATGCACGGGGAACGCCTGCCTGCGTATCAGAACGCGCAAAGCATTATCTGGCCAGTATACAATACGGAAATCACGACTGGCGTGACAGTTCACCGTATTTCGTCCGTTATCGACGAAGGTGATATCCTGTACTCCGTCGAGTTTCCAATTCAGTTTGGGCCGAGCCTTGAAGAAACAGTTCGCAAGACGCTCATGGACACAAGAACTCACGTTGTGGAGGCGATTCTTCATTGCTGTGAAAATCTTGATGAACTCTTGAGCACAAGCAAGAAACAGCAGGGTGGTGATCACTATACGACCCCGACGTTCTGGCAGTACCTCCGCATGGAGCGCAACAACCGTCGATTCTATAAATTGCATGCAGCAAAGCAGCGGTAATGCCTGGCAGGCGCAAGAACTCTTTGCCGCGAATCCCCTTGCTGTCGATTGTCGCTGCTGGCGGCGTGAAAAATGCGCACAGCGTCTTCAAGTCTCCTACAGCAGGTTCACCAGGCTCAACTGGCGCATCTGGGCAATCATGCGGAAGCTGGCTTCCAGGGCGACCTGTTGCTGGTTCAGGCGAATGGCGGCTTCGCCGAGATCGGCGTCTTCCTTGTCGGCGATCAGTTCGGTCAGGGTGATGCGCTGATCCTCGATGCGCAGCTGCACGTCCTCGACAGTGCGGATGTTCAGGGCATTGTCGGTGGCTGCGGTCTTCATGGTGTCGATGGCGTTGAGCACCCGGTCCAGTTCGCTCTGCAGGAACTCGGCCTGATTGTTGTCGAGCTGCTGATCCAGGTCCCCGGCGGGGGTGAAGCCAGCGGCACCGGCCGGCAGGGTGCCCGCGTCGAACATCATGATGCGCTGCATGGCGTGCAGCAGGTCTTCGCCCACCTGGGACGCGGTGTTGCCGACGGTGACGGTGGTGCGTTCATCCAGGCGGATGCTGTTCGGGTCGCCCTGATCGTTGAAGAACGATCCGGTGGGCGGTTCCGCCGTGGCCAGCAGCTCCGCCGTGGTCTCGATCGCCATGGGCGGCTGGTCGCTCTGGCTGCCGCCGAACAGGAAGCGGCCCTCGAAGCGGGTATTCATGATGGATGACGCCTGCTGGAACAGGCTGTCGATCTCCGTCACCAGGCCTGTGCCGTCGCTGGTGCCGCGCGCGGTGAACAGCGCATCCCGCAGCCGGTTGCCGATGCCTTCCAGCTCCGTCAGGCTGTGGTCGAAGGCGTTCAGCCGACCGGCGATCGACTTGTTGCTGTCGTAGAAGCCATCCAGCCGGTTCATGATCGAATGCGAACTCAGCAGCGATGACGTGCCCGCGCCGAAGCCCTTCACGTCATCATACCTGGTGCCGGTCGAGACCTGACGCTGGGTGTTCACCAGATCCGTCTGTTGACGCAACATCTGCTGGATCATGGCTTCGCTGTTACCGAAGGTTCCGATGCGCATGGCGTGGCTCCTCCCTTTCCTAGATTCTCAACAGGGCGTCGAACATTTCCTGCGTCGCGGAGATCACGCGGGCGGAAGCGTTGAACGCTGTCTGGAAGGTGATGAGATTGGTCATTTCCTCGTCCAGGTTGACCCCGGACACTTCGCTGACCCGCTGGCTCAGTTCGTCGCGCAGGGCCAGGCGATCCTCGGCCCGGACGGAAATGTCCTTGGCGGCCTGGCCGGCGCGGCCCAGGAACTCGGAGCTGATTTCTGACAGTGTTGCGGTCATGGCAGGCAGGCGACCCGCGCCGTCAAACCGGGCCTCCGCATTGCCAAGGGTCTGCAGCGCCTGCGCGCCGGCGTTGTCACCGGCACCGATGGCGGGGCTGCGCGAAGCGTCGATGCTGGCCAGCGAGATGCCTTCCGGATTGCCCGCAATGGCTGATGCGACGGAGAACCCTGACGCGATACTGGCCACGGATGCGCTGCCAAGCCCGAACAGGTTCGCCGCCGAGGCGCCGGTTGCACCACGCGCGGTATTGTCGGCCAGAACCTCCACCCGGAAGCTGCTCGCCACGCTCGCCGGCGTGGCCGAGAGCTTGCCCGCACTGTCGAGGCTGAAATCCACCAGCCCGGAGAAGCTTGTGTTCAGCTGCGTGACCAGATCCCCGACCGTGCCGCCAATGGCCGCCATGTCGATGGTGGTGGTGATGGCACGCTGGTTGGCGGGGCCGACCAGGCTGAGGGTCATTTCGCCGGTGAAACCATGCCCTGTCGCTGCCGTCAGACCGGTGTCGAAAGTCGGGCCGGTGCCGGTACGCACCAGATCGTTCAGTCCGAAGCGGTGCGCAAATCCGCGACCGCCATTGTCGGACGGTGTCGTTGCATCCTGCTGAATGGCGACACCGCTTGCCGCACCGGCGGCGCTGAAGGTCATGGTGCCGTTGGTCAGGCTGAGGGTGCCCTGTCCGCCCAGACCGGTGTTCACCGCGTTGATCGCGTCCTGCACCGTGCCGCCGATGGCGCCGAAGTCGATGGTCGCGGATGCGGTGACCGCGTTGTTGCCGTCGAAGGCATGGAACGTGGCGATGCCGGTGAAGCCGTGCGGGTCCGTCGCCAGTGCGCCGGTGTTGCGCCCGACCATCTCGGCGGGGGGCGGGACAGCCGTGAAATCATTGTGGATGCGGTTCAGCTCGTCCGCGACATGCCCGGTCATCGCGCCCAGTTCCACGGCGAGATCGTTCAGTGTCGTGTCGCGAATGTCCATCAGCCCGCGCAGGGTGCCGGACCGGATGCTGCTGTCGATGGTGCCGTTGACGGCAGTGGCCTGGCCCGTCGCGGAATCAACCCGTTCTATGGTCAGTTGCGGAAAGGTCTGTCCGGCGTTGGCCGCGTCATTCGGCACATGCACGATGCGCCGCGCCGCCTGGTCGACCAGGGGCAGACCGGCATTGGTGGATACTGCCAGCTTGCCCTGGCCCAGGTCGAACGTGCGGATGTCGATCAGTTCACCCAGTTCATCCAGCTTCCGCGCCCGCTGATCCAGCAGGGCATTGTTGTCCGAGCCTTCCAGCCGCTTGCCGATGTCGCGGTTGAGGCTGTCGATCTGCGCGATCAGCTCATTGATGGTATCGACCGTGTCGCCGACCCGCTGATCGGCCTGCCGCTGCAGGTCGCGCGCGCCGCTGGCCACCAGATCGATGTCTTCGTCGAGGCGCTGCAGCGCATCCAGCGTCGCGTTGCGCGTCGCCGTGGTTTCGGGGTTGTTGGCCAGCGCTGCTGCGGCGTTGAAGACATCATCCAGCCGGGACACCAGCGTGCGGTCCTGCGTCGGGTCCCCCAGCAGGGCTGTCATCTGCTGCTGCAACTCGTCCATGGCCTCGAACCGACCGGACTCCGCAGCGGCAATCCGGAATTCCTGGGACAGGAAGCTGTCGGCGATCCGACGTACTTCGCTGACCTGAACGCCGGTGCTCTGGCCACCAATGACCCGGTTGTCCTGCCGCGCTTCCTTGCGGGCGTAGCCTTCCGTGTTCACGTTGGCGATGTTGTCGGACACGGTCGAAAGGCCGACCTGGGCGGCCAGAAGACCACTTGTCCCGGTGCTGAGAATGCCGTTCAGGCTCATGACTGCGCCTCCTCGTCAACGGCAAGCCTTGCCGGGTAACGGGCAGGGATAACAGCCATGCGGCAAATCCTGCCGACGTGTGTCACTGGCGTATCGCGATGGTCAACTATATGAAATGCCAACATTTTTTCACCAATCAGGCTTCCGACAACCATGTCTGTCCGTGTGTTCATGCAAGGGCTGTTGCACGCGTTGGACCAGTTGCGGTGCCGTGGGGGTGAAAGAACCGGCGGGCTGCCGGTTCAGCCTGTTGGCGGGTTGGCGATTGTCGCCCTGATCAGGGGCAGCAACCGATCATGCTGAACGGTCAGCAGGGCATCATGGTGCGCTTCGCCGAACATGTTGCGCAGCGTCGGGCCGGAAATGGCGAAATAGTTGATCGCGCCCAGCAGCTGGTAGACCGCAGCCAGCGCGCTCGCTGGCGCGACGTCCGCCCAGCCCGGAACCTGGCGCAGCCGGTTGGCGAGTGCTTCCAGGAACGGTTTCAGATACCAGGTCCCGGCCGTGTCAGCGCGTCGCCGGTTGTCCAGCAGTTCGCGCATCAGTAGCTGCGTTTCCATCTGATCGCGCTGCGCGCGGTCGGCCAGATCCAGGATCAGATGTTCGAAGTGCCGCCCCGGTTGATCATCGGTGCCGGGCGCGCGGGTCGCCTGTTCGGTGAAACCGGCGGAAATGCGCTGCAGCACTTCGGCGTAAAGCTTTTCCTTGCTGGCGAAGTGGTGCAACAGCGCCTGTTTCGTCAGGCCGAGTTCATCGGCGATGCGGGCGATGCTGACACCATAGAAACCGGACTCGGCGAACAGGCGGCCGGCAGCCTGCAGCAGCTGTTCACGTGTGTCCTGCCTGTCCCGATCCATTGCGGCGCTCCAAGATGTGGCGGGGCCGTGGCGCGCTGTCGAACGCCGCTTGCCACAGTCCTTACCAGTCGGTAAGTTTTGTGCCTACCAAATGGTAGGTACAGGTGTTTGTGGGGGAGGACAAGGTGGACAGGTCGACCGAGATCGCCTTGCTGAAGGAAGTGTTGGCCCTGAAGTCTGCCGGGTCCTTCTTTCTGGATGGCCAGCAGACCCGCAACAACGCCGATGCCTATGCGTCGGCTGACCGCTTTGCCGTCGAGCGCGCCGCCCTGTTCCGTCGGGTTCCGGCCATGGCAGCCCATGCCAGCGAACTGAACGGCCCCGACAGCTTCTTGCGGCGCGATGTGGCTGGTCTGCCCATGCTGCTGACCCGGGATGGCGAAGGGCAGGCGCATGCGTTCCTGAACGTCTGCCGCCATCGTGGTACCCGGCTGGTGGATGATGCGGCGGGCTGTCGGAAGCGTTTCACTTGCCCGTACCACGCATGGACATGGAACAACCGGGGTGACCTGATCGCCGTCCCGCACGAGGCGCAGGGGTTCCCAGATCTGGATCGCCAGCACTTCGGTCTCAAGCGGGTCGCCTGTGTCGAGCGGTATGGCTGGCTGTGGGTCTGCACGGACGCCCCGGAAGCTCTGGACCTCGACGGCTTTCTCGATGGGCTTTCAACGGACATGGCCTGGCTCGACGGCGCGTCATTGCGCGTGGCGGCGACGCTGGAGGAGGAGCGGGCGTCGAACTGGAAGTTCCTGATCGAGGCGGGGCTGGAGGCCTATCACTTCCAGGTTGCGCACCGGGCGACCATCGCCCCGTACTTCCATGACAACCTGTCCACCTATCAGATGTTCGGCGACCACATCCGGTCGGTGCTGCCGCGCGCGTCCCTGATGGAAATGGCCGGGCAGCCGGAAGATCGGTGGCGCATTCGCGACCATACGAACCTGCTCTACACCATCTTCCCCATGAACCAGCTGCTGGTGCAGCAGGACCACATGATCTGGATACATCTGGAACCGCTCTCGGCGGGCCGTACCCGGCTGGCGTTGAGGACCCTGGTGCCAGCGGATGACGACCGGCACGATCACTGGCAGCGCAATCACGCGATCACGCAACGCACCCTGACGGAGGATTTCGTGCTGGGGGAGAGCATCCAGGCAGGCATCGAATCCGGTGCCAACGATGTTCTGACGTTCGGGCGGTTCGAGGGCGCGCTGGGACGTTTCAACGCGTCAGTCGCCCGTTTCGTCGGCGCCGGGGCGACGTCGGCAGGCAGATCGTGACCTCTGTGCCCCCCACTCGAAGGACATTCACCCCTTTGCCTCGACTTTCTGGCAGTTCATATAAATGCCTTTGGCATCTATTTGTGCGCTATAAGCAGATAAATAGATGCAAGGGAGGTCGTCGTCATGGACGAAACACTGAAGCTGAGGGCAGAGGCATTGCGGCGCTTCAACCGCACCCACACCAGCATCGTCGGCCTGCTGCAGCAGGCCTATCTGGAGAGCGGGTTCTCGCTGACCGAGGTGCGTGTCCTCTATGAACTGGCGCATCGCGACGGCGTCACCGTGGCAATGCTCGCCCGTGACCTGTTGCTCGACAGCGGCTATCTCAGCCGTATCGTGCGCGGCCTGCGAGAGGCGGGGCTGATCGACGCCCACCCTTCACCGGATGACGCCCGCCAGCAGATCCTGAGGCTTTCCGACAAGAGCAAGGTCATATACGCGCCGCTGGAGCAGAAATCCCAGACCGAAATGATGTCTCTTATTGCCGGGCTGGGGGATCAGGATCAGCGGGCGCTCGTGGTGGCGCTGGACACCGCGGCTGATCTGCTGTCGCGCGCTGCGAGGCACGCCGTTCATCCACCCGTCATCACCATTCGCGGGCACCGGCCCGGAGACATGGGCTGGATCATCGCCACGCACGGCCGGCTCTATGCGGAGGAATTCGGCTGGGACGGAACCTTCGAGGCGATGGTGGCGGACATCGGCGCGGCGTTCCTGCGTGATTTCGATCCGGCCTGGGAATATTGCTGGGTGGCGGAGCGGAACGGCGTGCCCGTCGGGTCTGTCACCGTGGTTCGGAAGTCGCCGGAAGAGGCGCAGTTGCGCCTGCTGATCATCGACCCGTCCGCGCGCGGCAATCGGCTGGGGGAGCGGCTGGTCGATGAATGCATTCGCTTTGCCACCCGGCTGGGTTACGCCCGACTGGTGCTCTGGACCAATGACAACCTGCATGCCGCCCGGCGGATATATCAGAAGGCGGGTTTCAGGCTGGTGGCGGAGGAACCGCATCGAAGCTTTGGTGTCGATCTTGTGGGCCAGAACTGGGAACTGACGCTTTGAACCGAGGCGCCGGACTGCTGGCGGCTGCCATGATGGGCATTCTGGTGGGGCTGGGTATTGTCGCGACGCGGTTCGCGGTCGATCAGGCCGGCCCCGTGTCACTCGCCTTCTTTCGTTATGGCCTGGCGTTCCTGTGCCTGCTGCCGGTCGCGCTGAAGGTCGCGCCCTGGCCGTTCGCCCGGCGGGACATCATACCGATCGTGCTGCTTGGCATCGTGCAATGCGGTCTGCTGATCGTCTTCCTGAACATCGCCCTGCAGTACATTCCGTCAGCGCGGGCGTCCCTGATATTCGCCACGTTCCCGCTGATGACCATGGTTCTGTCGGTGCTGTTCGGAAAGGAAGCGTTCAGCGCCCGCGTGGCGCTTGCCGTCCTGCTGACCATCGCGGGTGTCGCCCTGGCACTGGGGGAGAAGGTGACGACGACCGGAGCTGTCGAAACGGAGTGGATTGGCGAGATCGCGGCCTTCGCGGCGGCCCTTTCCGGCGCCGCCTGTTCGATCTTCTATCGTCCGTACCTGCAACGCTATCCAACCGTATCCGTCGGTGCCCTGGCCATGTTGGCATCCATCGTCTTTCTGGCTCTGGCAGCCATTCCGGAAGGCCTGTTTGACGCAGTGCCCGCCTTTACTGGCGCGGGCTGGCTTGCGGTCGTCTTCATCGGCATCAGCAGCGGTGTCGGATACTTCCTCTGGCTGTTCGCCTTGCGCCATGCGGGTGCGACAGAGGTCACGATCTACCTCGGCCTCAGCCCTGTCACCGCAGCGCTGGGCGGTGCCCTGTTGCTGGCGGAGGTGCCGGGGGTTCTGACGTTCGCCGGTCTGGTGCTGGTCATCGGCGGGCTGTGGCTGGCATCGCGCCCCGTTGGTGCGAACGGTGGTGCGAAGTCCGGTCCTGATCTTGCTTGAAGTGGGCCAACGTCTCTGGCTTGGTGTCGAAATGAAACGCCTTCTGCTTCTTGCTCTGCTGATCATGACCGTGGCTCAGGTGTCGCCAGCCCAGGCGCAGCTTGGCAGCCTCTGGCGTGCAATAACCGGGGAGGAGGCGGGACCCAAGCCTGACAAGGGGTTCCAGGCGTTCCGGGACGAGGCACGTCGTATCGAGGATGCGCTGACCTGTGGCCGCGTCGTGGAACAGGCGACGGACACCTATTCCGACCTGCGCCGCCATTGCATTCTGGGGGACAATCGCACCGTCCGGGTCACCATCGTGGAACCGGTAGGGTACGAAGGGCTGACCAAGCGTGTCCGCCTGACCTGGACAGACAATGGCTCCGGGCAGCAACGGGCCTTGAGCGCCCCGCCGCATGTGGATCGATCTGCGGCGATTGCCGCACTGGATACCGTTCTGGACCTCTACGTGCCGACCCGTTCGGCGGAGTTGAATACCCTGTTCACCGAAGGCCGGGACGGCAATGTGACCGAAGGACCGTTCCGCATTCAGGTGGCGCATCAGGCCCGCGCCGGACTTGACCTCCGCGTGGTCGAGATCAGGGACGCCAACTATGACGCCCTGGCCAATTCGGAGGTCGAAAGCGCCCGCCCGGGCTATGAACGCTGCCTGTTCATTGTCAGCAATATCGACGTGCTGAAGAAGCTTAAGATCAGCGGCGAGCCGAAACCCCAACGCTCCGACCTGCATGTCACCTATTTCCTGCATGCCGAGCGGGGGGACAAGTTCCTCTGCGAATTGCATGATTCCGGCTACTACCGGGTACGGATTTCGCAGGCGCAGGGTGAGGAGTTCAAGACACTGGCGCACGGCAACATCCGTTGACCGCGCTGTTCACTCCAGCGGTACGCTGCAGACAAGACATTCCCCCGCTCCCCTGAAATGAACTACGCTGGTGCCACTGTTGCCGGATTGCGGGGCAGGGGGGCGAAATTCATGGGCCATGTGCAACGTTTGACGGCATTGCTTTTCCTTGCGGCGTTCGCCGTGCCGCTGCTGTTTGCCGGCCAGGCCGATGCACAGCAGCTGCAGGTGCTGAAGCAGGCGGAAAAGCAATCGGCGGTTTCGGCGCCTGCTGACGCGCCGCAAAGCCTGGAAAACCTGCTCGAACCCACCGTGCGCAAGCTTGTCGAACAGAAGCTGGCCGAGGGCGAGACCCGCGCCACCGAGGCTGTGTCGTCGGAAGGTGGCGGCGACCCCTTCGCTGCCCTGATCGACCGTGCCCGCAACAGCATGAACGGCATCAGCAACGGGATTGACGGCGTGATCTCGGTCTGGCCGTTCCTGCCATCCGAAATCGGCGACGCCTTCATCCTGCTGACGGATTTCGAAGGCTGGCCCCGCATGTGGACCGGTATCCTGAACCTGGCCCTGATGCTGATCGGTGGCGGGTTGGTGGCCTTGCTGACGCGGCGGATGTTCGGCCAGGTGCTGGTCGCCCCGACAGAGGTCCGGGGGCGTCTGCTGCCCGCCCTGACCGTCAATCTGGTGCTGTTGCTGCGCGACATGCTGGTGCTGGTGGTCTTCGTGGCCGTCGGCTTCCTGTTTTCCCTGATCTGGTTCGTCCAGTTCGATCCGATGCGGATCTTCCTGATCAGCTATCTGGCCGTGACCACGGTTGCACTGCTTGGCTGGTTTCTTGGCAATACCCTGTTTGCGCCCCGTTCGCCGGAACGCCGGATCGTGGCCGTTGATGACCGGACGGCGGCCCGCATGGTGGCCTGGATCACGATTGTCTTCGGTCTGGCTGCCATGGCGGGTTTCAGCATGGGCATGCTGCGCCTGCTGGGCATGCCGCAGCCGGTTCTGGACATCGTGCAGCTTGGCGTCGGTCTGCTTGTCGCTCTTGTCAGCATGTTCGCGATCCTGCGCACACCGGTCGCTTCGGATCGGGCGGCATCAAGCACGGGCCTGGGTAACATGCTGCATCAGCTGTTCGGGCGATACCGCAGGGTCTGGCTGATCATCGCGTCGGCCATGTTCCTGCTGCTCTGGTCGTTGAGTGTCTTCTCCCCCGACCCAAGCAAGACCGTCGCGGTGTTCTGCCTGTTCACGGCGCTGGCCGCCGGTCTGTTCGTCGCCCGTCTGCATGGACCGGCCGACCTGGGCGGTGAACCGGCTGGTGGCGTGGTTGCTGCGCCGGTTGGCGATGACACCAACATGCTGGAATTGTCACGCGGCGGCGGCTTGCTGCCGTCCCTGCGCCAGATCGCCTATGTGTTGCTGGCCATCATCGGCGTGTCGTCGTTCCTCCACGTGGTCGCGGTGGACATGGTGGCGTTGCAGCAAAGCCCGATCGGCCAGCGCGCGACGGAGGTGCTGATCGATGTGCTTGTCGTCCTGATGGTCGCGTCGGTTGGCTGGGCGCTGGTCCAGCGCACCATCACCCGTTTCATTGATCGCGAGAACGAAAGGGCGCTGGCGTCCGCCGCCGATCACGCGACGGATGAGGACGGGTTGGGCGGCATGGTCGTGTCCCGGTTCGGCACCTTGCTGCCGCTCATCCGTGGTTTCATCCTGACCATACTGGTGGCGATCACCATCATGGTCGTGCTGTCATCCATGGGGCTGGACATTGGTCCACTGATCGCCGGTGCCGGTGTCGTGGGTATCGCCATCGGCTTCGGTGCGCAGGCACTGGTGCGCGACATCATCTCCGGCGTGTTCTTCCTGATCGACGATGCGTTCCGGGTCGGCGAGTACGTGGAGTTCGGGGAGATCCGGGGGCAGGTGGAGCAGATATCCATCCGGTCCATGCGTCTGCGCCATCACCGCGGTGCGATACATACGGTGCCGTTCGGTGAACTGCGGTCCATCACCAACTACAATCGCGACTGGGCGATCTACAAGCAGGAGTTCCGGCTGCCCTATGACACCGACGTGGACAAGGTACGCAAGATCATAAAGAAGGTCGGTATCCGATTGATGGAAAACGATGAACTCGGTCCAAAGTTCATTCAGCCGCTGAAGTCCCAGGGCGTTTTCCGGATCGAGGAAGGTGCCCTGATCGTGCGCACCAAGTTCACCTGCAAGCCGCGCGAACAGTTCATGATCCGCAAGGCCGTGTTTCAGGAAGTGAAGAACGACCTTTATGCCGCCGGGATCGAGCTGGCACAGCGCCGGGTGCAGATCGAATGGCCGGACTGGGCCAGGGGAGATGCGGAGGAGCCGGAGGCGGACAAGCCGCCGTCAGCCGATGGCGCCGCCAGACCAGCCAGTACGCCGCTGGCAAGTGCTGTTGCTGCCGCGGGTGCTGCGGGCCTCGTGATTGCCCAGCAGACCACCGCCAAGGAATACCCGGACGAACCCTGACTGCCAATGGATGCCATTCATGACTGATACGAAGCGTATTCCGGCGTTCTGCGCCCAGTGCCGGTCCCGCTGTGGCTGCACGGCAGTCGTGGAGGATGGTCGCCTGACGGGCATCGAACCGCTGCCGGACCATCCGTCTGGTGCGAAGCTGTGCCCGAAGGGCCGTGCCGCGCCGGAGCAGGTCTATCACCCCGACCGCCTGACCCACCCGATGCGTCGCACCACGCCGAAGGGCGCGGCCAAGACGGCGTGGGAACGGATTTCATGGGATGAGGCGCTGGATACCATTGCCGAACGGCTGGGCGAGATCCGTCGTGACCATGGGGCAGAGCAGGTGGCGTTTGGCGTGACCACACCCAGCGGCACCCATGTCTCTGACGGGATCGCCTGGATTGAACGTTTCATCCGCGCCTATGGCAGCCCCAACACGATCTACGGAACAGAGATATGTAATTGGCACAAGGATATAGCGACGAAATTTACAACGGGACATGATATCGGCACGCCGGATTTCGCGCGCACGGGCTGTGTCCTGCTCTGGGGTCACAACCCGGCAACGACATGGTTGGCCCGCTCGGTGGAGATCCAGAAAGGCCTGCGCAACGGTGCCCGGATGATCGTCGTTGATCCCCGACCCACGACATTTGCGCGGCGCGCCGACTGCTGGCTCAGGGTCCGGCCCGGCACCGACCAGGTACTGGCGCTGGGGCTGGCGCACATCATGGTCCGCGACGGATTGCATGATGGCGACTTTCTGACCCGCTGGAGCAATGGCCCGCTGCTTGTGCGCCAGGACACAGGTCGTTTCCTGCGGGAGTCCGACCTGTCGGCCACCGGTTCCGACGCCATCCTGATGGCACTGGACGCTGATGGTGGCCTGCTGCGCTATGATTGCGATGCCGGACGCTGGCTGGACACGAGCAGCACCGCCGTCCTCAACAGCAATGGTACCGTCGAAGGCATTGCTGGCCCGATTGTCTGCCAGTCGGCATTTGGCCGCTGGCAGGACGTGTTGGCGACGCATACGCCGGATCGTGTGGCCGGGATCACGGGCGTACCGCCTGAGAAACTGCAGCAGGCGGCGAGCATTCTGGGCGGCAGCTCCTCCGTTGCCTATTACAGCTGGACGGGTGTGGGGCAGAGCATCACTGCCACCCAGACGGACCGGGCGATATCGATGCTCTATGCCATGACCGGCAGTCTGGGCGTGCCGGGTGGCAATGTTGCGGGCGGGGCGGGGGTGTTCAACGATATTTCCGGCACCGAACTGATCGGTGCGGACCAGAAGGCCAAGGCACTGGCGCTGGATACGCGACCGTTGGGGCCATCTGCCTCCGGTTGGGTGACAGGCCGTGACGTCTATCGCGCGATCCTGGGGCAGGGGCCCTATCCGGTGCGCGCCCTGTTCGCGTTCGGTGGCAATCCGCTGGCGGCGCAGCCGGATACGGCGCTGGCACGGGACGCTCTCGCGGCCCTGCCGTTTCATGTTCACGCCGATTTCTTCCTCAACCCGAGTGCCGAATACGCCGACATCGTTCTGCCGGTCGCGACATCGTGGGAGCGGGAGGGGCTGCGTACCGGTTTCGACTGCGGGCTGGATGGCCTGCGCCGGGTTCAACTGCGGCCAGCGGTCGTCGCGCCGGTTGGCGAGGCGCGCAGTGATATCGAGATCGCGCTGACCCTGGCTGAACGGCTCGGCCTCTCCGGGCAGATGTTCGACGGTGACGTCGACCGGGGGCACGACCATGCGCTGGCTCCATCCGGCCTGACGGTGGCTGACCTGCGCGCCAGACCGGAAGGTGCCACATTGCCGGGTCAGGTGGCCTTCAGGGCCTATGCGGAACTGGATGGCAATGGGGTGCCAGCTGGATTCCGTACACCGACACGGCGGGTGGAGATATGGTCGGAACAGTTTCGCGATCACGGTCAGGACGCCCTGCCTGTCTGGCATGAACAGCCTGGCGCCACGCCTGCGCCCCTCACGCTCAGCTGCGCGAAGACCGTCGCCTATTGCCACAGCCAGCACCGCAACATCGCGTCCCTGCGCAAGCTGATGCCGGATCCGACGCTGGAAATTGCGGCGGCGGCAGCGGCTAGCCGGGGGATCGCCAATCATGACTGGGTAGAGGTCTTGACCAGCACGGGCCGGTTCGTGGCGAAAGCGCGGCTGACCAGGGACATTTCGCCCAATGCCGTATTCGCCCAGCATGGCTGGTGGGCTCCTGATGCGGCTGATGGTGCTGGCAGCGACGCATTTCTGCCCGCCAACATGAACCAGGCCGTCAATACTGCCGTGTCTGATCCGATCAGCGGCTCCATTCCGCTGCGCGCAACACCGTGCGACGTCAGGCGGCTGCCGGATACCTGACCGTCAGGTCGTCGGGTTTTCGACAGGGTTCGTATAGCCCATCTTCGCCCGATCCCCGGCTGATACCTCCGACAGTCCTTCCAGTGACTTCTCCGACGGTGGGTGCGAGACAGTCGCCACCACCATGCCCAGCATGTCGTCCAGGAACGCCTCGGAGTATTGTTCCAGCTTGCGGTTCCTGTCCCAGTCACACAGCACGCCGGAAATCATTCTTGTCGCAGCGTAGAGGCGGAAACGCAGCAACAGGGGCGGAATTTCAGGCAGACATTTCACCACGCCCAGATGGCCGCGCCGCATGCCGCTGTCGATGCCCTTCATGATCTCGATCAGCCGGATGTTGGGATCGCTCAGGACCTGGTTGAGGAACCGCAGCGTCTGATTGCCGGTCTCCCCTTCAAGCCTCTGTTCGCAAAGCGGCAGAACCAGGGCGGTGATGTAGTCTTTCAGGACGAGGGGCCGGTTCCTGGCCTCGTACATGTCGAGAATCTCGTTCCGGCGCATGTTGATGCGCGCGACGCCCTGTTCGAACACGGCGCGCAGAAGCCCCTCCCGCGAACCGAAATGATACTGGATTGCCGAGGCATTGCGCTGCCCCGCAGCTTCCAGGATCTGTTTCTGCGACTCCATTTCAATGCCATTGCGGGCAAACAAGTCACCCGCGGCAAGAATGAGCTTCTGTTTCGCGCTGATTGTCGTGTCTCCTTATCGCTGACGTTTCTTGTCCACTTGCGGACGCGAAGAAGACATGAACATCGCGTGTCCGCCCCAGCCTGTTGTGGCTGAAAGGGATGAATTGTACCTGATGCTCGTGACAGGCTCGCGCCTGCTGGGGGGCAACACTTCCACCTGATCAAGGCGCTTGCTTCGACTCACGCGGCCAACGAACGAAGCAGCAAGGCAACTTGCACCAGGTGAAACTGAAGTGTCAGCATACACTTGGTTGTCGCGAAATGGCAGGATAGGAACGCCCATTCACTTATCATTTGGCTGGTTTCGGCTGCCCTGCAAGACCCGAAATCCGGACTGACCGGTCCGCTCCGCTGATGAAGCGGTTGCCAGTCGTGGCGCGCGCGCCATACTGCGACCCACAAAACAGGGAACCGGACAGGGAAGGCGGGAGCATGAACATTTCGCGCAGGACGATGTTGCATGGTACGGGGCTTGGCGCGGCGGCGATGCTGCTGGCACCGGGTGGTGCACTGGCGGCGGCACATGGCGGTGGTGATGTCACGATCGCCTATCATGTGAACCTGCCATCCTGGGACCCGACAGTCGGCCTTTCGGCGGTCAACCCGACCATTCAGACATTCTATCAGACCGTCTTCGACCAGCCGATCACGCAGAACCCCGACCTCAGCTTCTCCCCCGGACTTCTGACCGGCTGGGGCTGGAATGATGACCGCACCGAGATTTGGATGGACGTGCGTGAAGGCGTGAAATGGCATGATGGATCCGACTTCACCGCGGAAGATGTCGCCTGGTCGCTGCGGCGTGCGGGCAATGCGGAAACGGGCAATCCGATGCAGTTCCTCTGGTCCAAGGTCACCGACTACACGGTCAGCGGCAATCGTGTCACGGGCAAGGTCGCGGCCTATGAGCCGACGTTCTTCAAGTGGCTGTCGTTCCTGACCGGCTATTTCCTGCCCAAGGCCTATTTCGAGAAGGTGGGCGCGGATGGTTTCGAGAAGGCCGCGATCGGCACCGGCCCCTACATGGTTGAACAGTTCGAGCGGAATGCCTTTGTCCGCCTGAAGCGGAACCCGAACTACTGGGGCCCGAAGCCGGCGTTCGAGACTGTTGTGTTCAAGTTCGTGACCGATGCATCTGCCCGCGTGGCGGAAGTGGAGAGTGGCCAGTCGGACGTGACGCTGGAAATTCCCTATCAGGAATATGACCGCCTGAAGGGCAAGCAGGGTCTGGCGGGTGTCACCACGCCGGTCAGCGACATCGGCATGATCTTCCTGAATGATATCGAGGTCATGACGGACCCCAACGTCCGCAAGGCCGCTGCACACGCCATCAACAAGAAGGCCATTGTGGACCGGCTGCTGCGGGGCTATGGCGTTCCCATCGATACGCTTCAGGCGCCTGAGTATGCGGCTTTCGATGCGTCCATCCAGGTTGCCTATGACCCGGAAGCGGCCAAGGCGCTGCTGGCCAGGAGCGGCTATTCCACCGACAACCCGGTGCGTTTCCGCATCCAGACCACCCGCGGCTTCAAACCGAAGGATTACGAGATGGTGCAGGCCATCGTCGGCATGTGGCGCAAGGTCGGGATCGAGGCCGAGATCGAGGTCTATGAGATCGCCAAGCATTACGAACTGCGTGCCACGGATACCCTGGCACCGGCGGCGTTCTACAACTGGGGCAATTCCATCGGTGATCCCTCGACGTCAACCGGCTTTGCCATGTTCGGCCCGTCGCCGCATTCCGTCTGGGATGGTCAGGACCTGATCGAGATGATCGGCCCGCTGTGGGGGGAGGCCGATGAGGCCAAGCGCATCGCAGGCTACAGGGCCGTGGATCGCCACATTGCCGAGAACGCCTATGTCATCCCGCTGCTGCAATACGTTCAGCCGATTGTCCATTCGGACAAGGTATCGGTCGCGACGCACGTTTCAGGTGCCCTGCTGCCGCAGACCATCAAGCCTGCCTGATGGCGGCTGAGCGTTTGCTGATGCCTTGATCGGACAGACCGCATGAACCGCAGCATGCTGCTGCGACGCCTGCTGCAGGCGATACCGACGCTGTTCGGTGTCTCCGTCGTGGTGTTCGTTCTGGTGCGTGTGGTGCCGGGCAATCCCATCGCCATGATGCTGCCCCCCGGGGCTACGGCGGCAGACATGGAACGTCTGCGCGTCGCCTATGGCCTGGATGGCAGCATCGTGGAGCAATATGTCATCTGGCTGGGGCAGGCGCTGACCGGGGCCTTCGGAACGTCGATCAGTCTGCGCCAGGACGTGCTGGAGCTGGTCCTGGGACGCTTGCCTGCAACGCTGGAACTGGCGCTGTTCGCCACGGTCCTGGCGGTCACCATCGGTGTGCTGGCGACCATGCTGGGCAGCCTGTATCGCGGGCGCTGGCCGGAGACGCTGATCGACACGATCAACGGGTTCACCCTGGCCGTTCCGGATTTCATCTGGGCACTGGCGCTGATCCTGCTGTTTGGCGTGGTGTTGCCCATCCTGCCGATTTCCGGTCGCATCAACCCCCGCCTCGGCACCGAGTTCCTGACCGGGTTCTACCTGCTGGAGGCCCTGCTGACGGGGCGTTTCACGGTTCTGGGTGACCTGCTGCGCCACATCATCATGCCGTCGATTGCGCTGGCATTGCCGCTTGCCGCCATCATCACCCGCGTCCTGAAGAACAGCCTGGCCGAGGCCATGGTGCAGGATTACGTCATGATCGCCCGGGTGAAGGGCTTTTCACGCTGGCGGATCATCTGGCAGGAGGCACTGCGCAACGCCGCGATTCCGGCTCTGACCCTGACCGGCGTGCAGTTCACGTTTCTGGTGGGTGGGACGGTACTGGTGGAGAAGATCTTCTCCTACCCCGGTATCGGCAACATGGCGATCGATGCCGTGACCAACCGCGATCTGCCGCTGATCCAGGGCCTGATCCTGTGCTTTGCGGTCATCTTCATCACCGTGAACCTGCTGGTGGACCTGTCCTACGCGCTGCTGAACCCGAGGCTGCGGTCATGACGACGGCCTTGCTGAACTGGCGCATTCTGGTGGGCGGTGGCATCGTCGCGTTGCTTGCCCTGATCGCCCTTTTCGCGCCGCTGCTGGCCCCGGTCGATCCGTTGGAACAGGACCTGTTCCTTGAACTGCTGCCCCCCTGGTGGCAAGCGGACGCTGATCCGACCCGCGCGCTGGGGGCGGACAGTCTGGGCCGGGATGTGCTGTCGCGGCTGATCCATGCGGCCCGCCCCGCCCTGATCGTCGCTGTTGTTGCCGGCACCCTGACCATGCTGCTCGGCACGGCCCTGGGTCTGATGGCCGGGTACATGGGTGGCGTGGTGGATACGCTGATTTCGCGCATGGTCGACATCTGGACCAGCTTTCCCGCTGTCCTGCTGGCGATCATGCTGGTGGCGCTGATCGGGACCGGGCTGCATTCGGTCATCATTGCCATCGTGCTGATCGACTGGACCCGGTTCTGTCGTGTGGTCCGGGCCGAGACCCTGGCGCAGGCGGAGATGGAATACATCGACGCCGCTGTCACAGGTGGGCTGCGACGCGGTGCGATCCTGTTTCGGGAGGTTCTGCCCAACATCCTGCCGCTGGTCATTGTCCTGCTGACGCTGGAAATGAGCATCGCGATCATCGTGGAGGCTGTGCTGTCGTTCGTCGGGCTGTCGGTGTCATCGGACTCACCCACCTGGGGCGGCATGATCGCGGAGGGACGTCAGGTGATCCATCAGGCCTGGTGGGTCATGGCATTCCCCATGGGACTGATCCTGATTGCGGTGCTGGCGCTGAACCTGTTGGGCGACGGCCTGAAGACCGCGCTGGACCCGGTGCTGCGCCGATGAGTCTGATCCTGGATATCGCCGGTCTGCGCGTCTCCCTGCGCCGGGGCGGTCATCTGGTGCGTGACGTCTCGCTGCAGGTCGCGACGGGGCAGGTGCATGGTCTGGTGGGCGAAAGTGGTGCCGGCAAGACCATGATCGCCAAGGCCGTGCTGGGTATCCTGCCGGATGCCGTGAGGGTCAGCACAGGGTCCATCGGGTTCAAGGGCACCGACCTGCTGTCCCTGTCGCCGCGCCGGTTCCGCGCCCTGCTGGGGCGGGAGATCGCGATGATCCCGCAGGACCCGCTGACCGGGCTGAACCCGTCGCGCCGGATTGTGGCGCAGATGACCGATACCCTGCGCCATCACCTGGGGCAGTCACGGGGGGAGGCGCGTGGCAATGCCCTGCGCCTGTTGCAGGAAGTGCAGATACGCGACCCTGAGAAGGTGCTGGACCGCTACCCCCATGAACTCTCCGGCGGCATGAGGCAGCGGGTTCTGATCGCGATGGCCTTCGCGACGGAGCCGTCGCTGATCATCGCCGATGAGCCGACCACCGCCCTCGACGTGACGGTGCAGAAGCAGATCCTGCGCCTGATCCGGCAGATGCAGGAACGCCATGGCACGGCTGTGCTGTTCGTCACCCACGATCTGGGCGTCGTGGCCAAGATCTGCCATCAGGTCACGGTGCTGCACACCGGCCAGGTGGTGGAACAGGGCAGCATCGACCATGTCATGTCGAACGCCGCTGCACCTTTCACACGGGCATTGATGGCCGCAACGCCGCGCTATGACCAACCCGCCGACGCCCTGCACCCGGTGCCGGAGGCCGTGCACCAGACCCTGCGCGATGCCGCCAGAACCTTCGATGGACGCAACCCATGACCGGGCCGCTGCTGCAGGTGCGCGACCTGACACTTTCCCTGCCGGACAGGTCCCGCGCGCCGCTGTTCGGCAGGCCGCCGCTGGTGGATATCGTGAACGGCATCAGCCTGGATCTGGCAGTGGGCCAGTCCCTCGGCATCGTCGGCGAAAGCGGGTCCGGCAAGACCAGTCTGGGGCGGTGCCTTGTCCGCCTCTATCCACCGACATCGGGGACGATCCGGTTCGGCGGCACCGACATCACCGATGCGTCTGAAGCGGTCATGCGACCGATCCGGAAAGATCTGCAGATGATCTTTCAGGACCCGCAGAGTTCGCTCAATCCCCGCCGCACCGTGGGGCAGATCGTGGCACAGCCCGTGCTGGCGCTCAGCGTGGAAACCGACCGCCGGGCCGCCCTGAAACGCGCCGATGCGGCGCTGGATCGGGCCGGGCTGGGACATGCGTTCGCCGCACGCTATCCGCATGAATTGTCGGGTGGCCAGCGCCAGCGGGTCGGCATTGCACGGGCGATCGCCACGGAACCCAGACTGATCGTTGCGGACGAGATCGTGTCGGGGCTGGATGTCTCCACCCAGGCGCAGATCCTGGCGCTGCTGAACGACCTGAAACAGGACATGGGTCTGTCGCTGATCTTCATCAGTCACGACCTTTCGGTGGTGCGCGTGCTGGCCGATCAGGTGATGGTGATGCTGGGGGGACGCGTGGTAGAAGAGGGGGCGGCATCCGCCGTTTTCGACCATCCGCGTCACGCCTATACCCGTGAACTGATCGATGCCGTGCCCTTGCCGGTGATCGATCCGGAATGGTTGAATGCGGAACAGGCAGGTGGAGGAACGAAGATGGCGGAAATCAAGGGTCAGACGGTGCTGGTCACCGGCACCAGCAGGGGCATCGGCAAGGTGTTTGTCGATCAGCTGCTGGCGGCAGGCGCAGCGAAGGTTTATGCCGCGACCCGCAGCGGCGGCGGCAGTCATGCCGACAACCGCGTCGTGCCGGTGAAGCTGGACATCACCAGCGCGACGGACATCGCGGCGGCGGCCAGGGATTGCGCCGATGTGACCGTGCTGGTCAACAATGCCGGTATCAATCACAACAGCAAGCTGCTGGCGACGGATCAGGCGGGCGCAGCGGCGGCGGAGATGGAAACGAACTATCTCGGCACGCTGAACATGTGCCGCGCCTTCGCGCCTGTGATCACGGACAATGGCGGTGGTGCCATCGTCAACATGGCATCGATCCTGGCGCGGGTGAACCTGCCTCTGATGGGTTCGCTCTGCGCCTCCAAGGCCGCTGTCTACTCCATGACGCAGGGCATCCGTGCCGAACTGGCCAGCCAGGGCGTTGCCGTGTTCGCCGTGCTGCCGGGTGCCGTGGACACCGACATGACGAAGGATTTTCCGCCGCCCAAGGCTGCACCTGCCGATATCGTGGCCGAGGTGCTGGCGGGCATGCAGGCGGGTGAGGCGGATATCTATCCCGGTGACATGGCCAAGGGCGTTTCCGGTGGCCTCGCCGCAGATCGCCCAGGCGTGATCGCGGAAATGGCAGGGTACGTTTAGGGCTTCACCTCCAGAAACAACAATCGGGTTCGACCAGGGAGTATCGGCAGATGGGCAGTTACGTTGAGATCAGCGCCACCGACGGCGCAGGCACCATGCGGGCATATCTGGCCACGCCAGAGCAAGGCTCCGGACCGGGACTGGTGCTGTTGCAGGAAATCTTTGGCGTCAACGCCTTCATGAAGGACATGGCCGACTACTTCGCTGAGGAAGGCTACGTCGTCATGGTGCCGGACCTGTTCTGGCGGATAGAGGCCGGGGTGGAACTGGGGCATTCCGATGAGGACCGGGCCAGGGCATTCGACCTCTACGGCAAGCTGGATGTGGACAAGGCGATGGAAGATGTCGCCGCCACCATCGCTGCCCTTCGCGCCCATGATGCGCAGGTGGGCAAGGTTGGTGCTGTCGGCTATTGCCTTGGCGGCAAGCTCGCCTGGCTGACCGCGGCCCGGACCGACATTGACGCCGCCGTCGGCTATTACGGCGTGAAGATCGAGGACGCGCTGGCCGAGAAGGGGCGGATCACTGCGCCGCTGATGCTGCACTTCGCGGAGGAAGACGGCTACACCCCGCCGGAGGTGATCGAGCAGATCCGTACCGCCACCGCCGACATGCCACACGTGCAGATTTACAGCTATCCCGGTGCGGACCACGGCTTTGCCCGCCCGACCGGTGCGAACTACGACAAGCCGTCCGCCATGATGGCCTATTCCCGCACCCTGACTGTCCTGCGCGCCGTGCTGGGGCCGATCTATGACCTCAGCCAGCTCTGGGACATGCACTGCTTCTACGAGTTCGCGGAACGTGATGTGGATGCCACGATGGCGACGATGGTGGCAGAGCCTTATGTGAACCACATCCCGACCATGACCGGCGGCGTCGGCCACGATCACCTGAAGCGGTTCTACAAGTACCATTTCGTGGATTCGAACCCCGACGACACCAGGCTGGTTCCGATCAGTCGCACCATCGGCACCGACCGGCTGGTGGATGAAATGCTGTTCTGCTTCACCCACACGCGCGAGATCGACTGGATGCTGCCCGGCGTCGCGCCGACCGGGAAATACGTCGAGGTCCCGTTGATCGCCATCGTCCATTTCCGTGGCGACAAGCTCTACAACGAACACATCTACTGGGATCAGGCATCCGTGCTGGTGCAGATTGGCAAGCTGGACCCTGCGGGGCTGCCGGTTGCAGGCCATGTCACCGCCCAGAAGCTGCTGGACCCGTCGCTGCCGTCCAATGACCTGATGGGCGACCTGTGGGACAGCAGCAAGGGCAAGCCGCTGTAAACAGCGCGCTGACCTCTTCGAGATTGTTCAGACAAGTATTCTGTTCTTCGCTCAACTGAGGTTTGGTTGCCGCCGCCTTGTCGAAGTTCAAATTCGGCAACAAGCGCGGGTTTGCCAGCAAGCAACATCTCGACCTGAGTTCCAATTTACTTTGGCTCCATCCTCCAATGCGGCGGCTGACGAGTTTCGCCCCTGTCGATCGGAGGATCGGGAGGAGAGAACGTGCTGCTCTTGTAGGCAGGAATGATCACGGAGGCACCCGCAATGGGGGTGCTGCAACAAGGCGCTCTGCTCCATGACCTTCAGTAGGGTAGCCTGCGAATCTTGCAGCGCATGAGGCAAGGGCAAATCGGCCACATCTGATGGAGCAGTCGAGGAGTCTTCAGGCGCGGACAGGCGTGCTGGCGGTGCTGGCGATGCCCAGGGCTTCGACAACTGTCGTGACGATCTGGGGCGCGTTCAGGCCGGCGACGTCGTACATCTTTTCCGGCTTGTCGTGTTCGATGAAGCAGTCGGGCAGCACCATCGGGCGGACCTTCAGCCCGTCCAGCAGGTCGTTGGTGGCCAGGAACTGCAGCACGTGGCTGCCGAAGCCGCCGACGGCACCTTCCTCGATGGTGACAAGCAGCGGATGCTCCCGCGCCAGCCGGGCGATCAGGTCTTCGTCCAGGGGCTTGGCGAAGCGGGCGTCGGCGACGGTGGCACTCAACCCCATGGCGGCCAGATCGTCGGCGGCCTTCATGACCTCCGACAGGCGCGCGCCGAAGGACAGGATGGCCACCGAGGTGCCTTCGCGCAGGATGCGGCCCTTGCCGATTTCCAGCGGCACGCCGCATTCGGGCATGTCGACACCAATGCCTTCACCGCGCGGGAAGCGGAAGGCGGAGGGGCGGTCGTCGATGGCGGCGGCGGTGGCGACCATGTGCACCAGATCCGCCTCATCACCGCAGGCCATGACGACAAAGCCGGGCAGGGTGGCGAGATAGGTGATGTCGAACGACCCGGCATGGGTCGGACCGTCGGCCCCGACCAGACCGGCGCGGTCGATGGCGAACCTGACCGGCAGGCCCTGGATCGCCACGTCATGCACCACCTGGTCGTAACCGCGTTGCAGGAACGTCGAATAGATCGCGGCAAACGGCTTCAGGCCGCCCGCAGCCATGCCGGCGCAGAACGTCACGGCATGCTGTTCGGCGATGCCGACGTCGAAGGTGCGTTCCGGAAATGCCTTGCCGAAGATGTCGAGGCCGGTGCCGGACGGCATCGCGGCGGTGACGGCGACGATCTTGCTGTCGCGTGCCGCTTCCTGCACCAGCGCGTTGGCGAAGACCTTGGTATAGGCCGGGGCGTTCGACTTGCCCTTCATCTGGGTGCCGGTCACCACATCGAATTTCGCCACACCATGATACTTGTCGGTGGACTGTTCTGCGGGCAGGTATCCCTTGCCCTTTTCGGTGACCACATGCACCAGGATCGGGCCGTGTTTCGCGTCGCGCACATTCTCCAGCACGGGCAGCAGATGGTCCATGTTGTGGCCATCCACCGGGCCGACGTAGTAGAAACCCATCTCCTCGAACATCGTGCCGCCGGTCAGCATGCCGCGCGCGAATTCCTCCGCCCGCTCCGCCATCTTCTCGAAACTGCGCGGGAACTTCTGTGCCAGCTGCTTGCCGACCTGGCGCAGGCTGAGATAGGGCTTGCCGGAGATCAGGCGTGACAGATAGGCGCTCATCGCCCCCACAGGCGGGGCAATCGACATGTCGTTGTCGTTCAGGATGACGATCATCCGGCTCTTCATGCTGCCGGCGTTGTTCATCGCCTCATAGGCCATGCCCGCTGACATGGACCCGTCACCGATGACCGAAACGACCCGGTGCGGCTGGCCCTGCATCTGGTGCGCCACATCGAACCCGAGACCGGCAGATATCGACGTCGAAGAATGCGCTGCGCCGAAGGGGTCATAGCGGCTTTCCGACCGCTTGGTGAAGCCGGACAGGCCATCACCCGCACGCAGGGTGCGGATGCGGTCGCGGCGTTCAGTCAGAATCTTGTGGGGATAGCACTGGTGCCCGACATCGAAGATCAGCTTGTCGTCAGGCGTGTCGAAGACGTAGTGCAGCGCCGCTGTCAGTTCCACGACCCCCAGCCCGGCACCCAGATGGCCACCGGTCACGGATACGGCGTCGATGGTCTCCGTGCGCAGCTCGTCAGCGAGTTGCTGCAGTCGAGACGGTTCAAGCGTCCGCAGATCAGCAGGGGAATTGATGGTGTCGAGCAGCGGTGTCTTTGATGTGTCGGCCAAGAATGGCCTCCCATTTCTTTGCCTGCAGGTCAGCACGCATACCCGGCGCAGGGGTCTCGTCGGCCCTCAGGATCGGCGTTCAATGATGTAACGCGCGATGTCCTTCAATAGAAAGGCCTTCTCACCAAACAAATCAAGCCGTGCGACGGCATTTTCGATCAGCGCGGCTGCGGTATTTCGCGCGCCTTCAATGCCAAGAATGGTGATGAAGGTCGCCTTGCCGGCATCCGCGTCCTTGGCCACGGCCTTGCCCATCTGCGTCGCGTCACCTTCCACATCCAGCAGGTCATCGGCGATCTGGAATGCCACGCCGACGTCCAGCCCATAGGCGGCAAGGGCGACGCGTTCCGCAGGTGTGGCCCGCCCCAGAATGGCCCCGGCCTCCACCGACCACGAAATCAGCGCCCCGGTCTTCAGGTTCTGCAGCCGGGTGATCTGGTCGAGGTCATAGGTCACGGTCTCGGCCTGAAGGTCGATCATCTGACCGCCGACCATGCCGTTCGCACCTGCGGCCCGGGCAAAGGTCTGCACCAGTTCCATACGGATTGCGGGGTCGGGGTCCGTTTCAGGCTCGCTGAGGACCTGGAACGCCATCGCCTGCAGGGCATCACCGGCCAGGATGGCGGTTGCCTCATCGAATTGCCGGTGACAGGTCGGCTTGCCCCGTCGCAGGTCGTCGTCATCCATCGCGGGCAGGTCGTCGTGGATCAGGGAATAGGTGTGCACCATCTCCATCGCTGCGGCCACGCGAATGGCGTCTTCACGGGGGACGCTGAACAGGTCTGCGCTGGCCAGCACCAGAAACGGGCGCAGGCGCTTGCCTCCGGCGAACAGCGCATAGCGCATGGCCTCATGCACCTGCGCTTCCAGTGTCGCGGGGACAGGAATCAGGCGATCCAGTTCCGCCTCGACCGCCATGGTGACATCGCTCAGCGCCGTTGCCAGCCGGGTGTCAGACATCAGGCGTCATTCCGCATCGAAGGGAACGGCGTCGCCGGGACGCCCGTCTGGGCTGATCACCAGTTTCTCGACCCGCGCTTCGGCGGCCTTCAGCTTGGTTTCACAATGCGCCTTCAGCAAGCTGCCGCGGGCATACATGTCGATGGATTTTTCCAGATCGACACTGCCGGACTCCAGTTTCTGGACCAGTGTTTCAAGCTCGGCCAGAGCCGCCTCGAAACTCATCGCTGCAATGTCGTCAGGCACGGCTGATTCATCCGTCATGCTGTCTACGCCCCAAACCTTGTTTCATTCCTGTCCGCTTGTCCCCTGCAGGGTCGATACGTGAACCCGTGTTGCCGACTGCAGGGCATCAAGGTCGTAGCCCCCCTCCAGGACCGAAACAAGGCGACCGTCGCAACATTCCGTGGCGATCTTCATGATTTCTGCGGTGATCCAGCCATAGTCGTCGTCCGTCAGGGACAGACTGGCCAGCGGATCGCGTTCATGCCCGTCGAACCCGGCGGAGATGATGATCAGTTCGGGGGCGAACGCCCGCAGCTTCGGCAATCCGGTATCCGACCAGGCCGCGCGGAATGCAGCGGATCCGGCGGTCGGCTCCAGACAGAGGTTCACCAGATTGTCCGCGACGCCCGTCTCGTGCGCGGCACCGGTGCCCGGATAAAGCGGCCATTGATGCGATGACAGGTACATGAGGTCCGGGTCGTCGCGGAACCGGGCCTGTGTACCGTTGCCGTGATGCACGTCGAAATCGACAACGGCGACCCGCCGAACGCCATGGGCCTGCCGGGCGTGCAGGGCACCGATGGCGGCGTTGTTGAACAGGCAGAACCCCATGGGGCGATCCGGTTCCGCATGGTGGCCGGGTGGGCGCACGGCACAGAATGCATTGTCCGCCGTACCGTCGAAGATTGCATCCACGGCGGCGACAACCGCACCCGCTGCACGCCGTGTCGCCTCCGCCGATCCCGGGGAAACGACCGTGTCCGGATCGAGGTTGCGGCGTCCGCTGGCGGGGATGGCCGCCTTGACCTTCTGCACATAGCTGTCCGAATGCGCCAGCGCCAGCTGGGCGTCTGTGGCCAGCGGAGCCTGCTGGCGGCGCAGAGCAGGATAGGTGTCTTCGTCGATTGCGTGATAGACTGCGCGCAGCCGGTCAGGGCGTTCCGGGTGTCCGCCGCCGGTATCATGGAACAGACAATCGGTATGGGTCATGAACAGGGTCGTCACTCAGGCCTCCCGCCACCGGAACGTGACCGGGGGCAACGTTAATTGCGTTTGATCCCGGTGCGCTACGCGCTAACTTCGCGCGGTGGCCTGATGGCCTCAAGGTAAAAGTATCCGACCGGGTGATCGGTCGTTGAACATTGGCAGGGGAACAGGATTGCGCCTCGGTATCCAGCTTCTCGTCGTCGTGGTGCTCGCTGTGGGCGGCTATCTGGTCTGGCAGATCAGGGCTGACCTGCCGGTTATCGGTCCCTATTTCGCTGAGGCCGAACAGTCCCGTCGTGGCGGCTTTGGCCCCGTTCTGGTGGACGCGGCGCCTGTCGTCTCCGAACGGCTGATCGACACCATCCAGGCGGTGGGGACAACCCGCGCCAATGAAGCCGTGGTCGTGACGTCAAAGGTTGCCGGTCGCGTGTCCGAGATCCGTTTCCGCGAAGGCGACAATGTCCGCCAGGGCGCGGTGCTGCTGCGCCTTGATGCCGTCGAGATTCTGGCGGAACGCGATGAGGCCGTGGCCCGCCGTACCCGTACCCGACAGAATTACGAACGGGGTGTGAAGCTGCGTGACGCACGCGCGGTGACGGCAAGCCGCACCGAGGAACTTGCCCAGGAACTGGCCGAGGCCGAGGCCGCGGTGGCACAGATCGAGGCCCGCCTGCGCAACTATGAACTGAAAGCCCCGTTCTCGGGTCGGCTCGGCCTCCGACGGGTCAGTTCCGGTGCATTGGTGACACCCGGTGATCCGATCGTCACGCTGGACGATATCTCGATCATCAAGCTGGATTTCGATGTGCCCGAAACAGCGCTTTCGTCGGTGCATCCCGGTTTGCTGGTAATGGCACGCACCGCTGCTTACCCCGACCTGCAGCTTGAAGGCATTGTGGCGACCGTGGACACGCGCATCGACCCGACGACGCGCGCGGTGACCGTGCGGGCGGAAGTGCCCAACAAGGAAGGGCTGTTGCGCCCCGGCATGTTCCTGACCGTCAGCCTTGCGTATGGCGCGCAGGACGGTGCCCTGCTGGTGCCGGAAGAAGCGATTGTTGCGGTGGACGACGGCATGTTCGTCTTCGCCATTGTCGATGGCAAGGCGGAGCGCCGGGTGGTGACCCTGGGCCGTCGACGCCCCGGACAGGCGGAGGTCACGTCTGGCCTTTCCGTTGGCGAGCTTGTGGTCATCGGTGGTGTGCAGAAGGTACGGCCAGGTGCGGAAGTGAAAGTGCGTGGCAGCGAAGAAGCAGCAGGCGGCAAGCCGTCTGCCTGACCGCCAGCAGCCTTTCAATGGGCGGCGGATGCGCATCGACAGTGACTTTGGTTGAGTGACTTGGTTTGAGTTGGGCAGGAGTTCGGCATGGTCCTTTCGGACGTTGCAATCAAGCGACCGGTGTTTGCCACGGTGCTCAGCCTGGTCCTGATGATCTTTGGCATGTTTGCCTATCAGGGCATGACCATCCGCGAATATCCGGACATTGATGCGCCCATCGTTTCCGTCAACACGATCTGGCGCGGGGCATCGCCGGAAATCATCGAATCCCAGATCACGCAGGTGCTGGAAGATGAGGTCGCCGGCATCGGCGGCGTGAAGAAGATCAGTTCCACAAGTCAGGAAGGATCTTCGGCGATCTCCGTCGAGTTCAATCTGAGCCGCGATATCGACGATGCTGCCAACGATGTCCGCGACCGGGTAAGCCGCGCCATCAATCGTCTGCCTGATGAAGCCGACCCGCCCCGCGTCGCCAAGACGGAAGCGGATGCGCGGGCGATGATGTGGCTGGTGCTGACCAGCGACCGCATGAACGCCCTGGAACTGACCGACTATGCCGAGCGCCAGATCATGGATCGGTTCAGTGTCGTCGACGGTGTGGCACGGGTGCGCACGGGCGGCGGCAAGCGCTACGCGATGCGCATCTGGTTGCGAAAGGGTGACCTCGCCGCGCGTGGCCTGACCGTCAGTGACGTCGAAAGCGCCTTGCGTCAGCAGAACATCGAACTGCCGTCCGGTCGCATCGAGTCGGTGGAGCGGGAGTTTGCCGTCAAGTCGCGCACGGCACTGCGCAGTGTGGAAGAGTTTCGCAACATCGTCATCGCCGAACGCGACGACTATTTCATCCGCCTGAGCGAGATCGCGGATGTGGAACTTGGTGCGGAGGACGAGCGGACGAAGTTCCGCGCCAACGGCCAGACAGCCATCGGCATCGGAATCATTCGGCAGTCCAAGTCCAACACCCTCGCGGTGGCGGAGGGCGTCCGGGCGGAACTGGCCAACGTGGTCCCGGCGCTGCCGGTCGGCATGGACCTGGTGGTGTCCTACGATCAGGCGGTCTTCGTCGAGGAATCGATCAAGGAAGTCTATCGCGCGCTCGGCATCGCCATGGCCCTGGTGGTGCTGGTCATCTTCATCTTTCTGCGGTCGATCTGGGCGACAATCATCCCGGCGCTGGCCATTCCTGTCTCGATCCTGTCTGCCTTCATCGTGCTTGGCGCGCTTGATTATTCCATCAACGTGCTGACGTTGCTGGCGCTGGTGCTGGCCATCGGGCTGGTGGTCGATGACGCCATTGTCGTGCTGGAGAACATTCACCGCCGGATCGAGAACGGGGAACCGCCGTTGCTGGCCGCGACCCGTGGTGCGCGCCAGATTGCCTTTGCCGTCATCGCGACGACCGTGGTGCTGGTCGCGGTCTTTGTGCCGATCTCCTTTCTGGACGGCAATGTCGGGCGACTGTTCCGGGAATTCGGCATCGCGGTCGCGACTGCGGTCATATTCTCCAGCTTCGTTGCCCTGACCCTGACGCCGATGCTCTGTTCGAAACTGCTGCGTCCACAGTCCCAGTCCGGTGCGTTGGGCCGGGGAACGGAGCGTATCTTCGCTGGCATGTCGTCAGGCTACGGCTGGCTGCTGCAGCGCGCCCTTTCGGTGCCCCTGATCGTGGTTGCACTGGCGATTGCCGTGTCAGCGCTGGCCTATCTGCTGCTGCTGGCGCTGCCCAATGAACTGGCCCCGCGCGAAGACCGGGGCGTGATCTTCGTTTCCGTCTCCGCCCCCGAGGGCAGCAGTCTTGAATATACCGACCGCTACACGCGGGAAGTGGAGACCGCGCTGCAGCCCTATGTCGACAATGGCCAGGCGGAACAGACACTGATCATCCTGGCCCCCGGCTTTGGCGGACGTCCGGGCGACGTGAATGCAGCGTTCGGTATCGTCCGACTGAAGGACTGGGACCAGCGCGACGTGTCGCAGGGCGAAGTCATTGGCCAGATATTCCCCCGCATGCTGAGCATCCCCGGCATCAAGGCCTTTGCCTTCGGGCGTCCACCGCTGGGTCAGCGGTTTTCCCGGACGCCGGTGCAGGTGGTTATCGGTGGCCCCAGTTATGAGGAACTGGACCGGTGGGCGGACCTGCTGCTCGACGAAGCGCGCACCAACCCGGGCCTGCTGAACGCCGACAAGGACTTCGACCAGACGGTGCCGGAGCTGCGGGTCAACATCAACCGCGACCGCGCTGCAACCCTGGGCGTCAAGGTTGACGAGATCGGACGCACGCTGGAGACCATGCTGGGGGAACGGCGCGTCACCAATCTGGAGCGGGGCGGCAAGCAGTACCCTGTGATCCTGCGAGCGCAGCAAAGCGACCGTGCGACGCCACAGGACCTGCAGAACATGTACGTGAAGTCCGATACCACGGGCCAGTTGGTCCCGCTGTCCAATCTGGTGACCCTGTCGGAAGGCGCGACTGCGGGCAGTCTGAAACGTACTGACCGCCTGCGCTCCATCACCATCACGGCGGCACTCGCGGAAGGCTATACGCTGGGTGAGGGGCTGAAGTTCCTGGAGGATGCGGCACGCCGGACCCTGCCGAGCGACGCCCGCATCTCCTTTGCAGGTGAGAGTGAGGAGTTCCGCTCTTCGACAGGTGCGCTCTACTTCACGTTCGCCATGGCCATCGTGATTGTCTTCCTGGCCCTGGCTGCGCAGTTCGAGAGCTTCGTGCATCCATTCGTCATCCTGACGGCGGTGCCATTGGCCGTGACAGGGGCGCTGGGCGCTTTGATCATCGCGGGACTTTCGATCAACGTGTACAGCCAGATCGGCATCGTCATGCTGATCGGACTGACGGCGAAGAACGCGATTCTGATCGTGGAATTTGCCAATCAACTGCGCGATGAAGGCAAGACAGTGCCGGAGGCGGTGCTGGAAGCGGCGAAGATCCGTCTGCGCCCGATCCTGATGACGACGATTTCCACTGCGCTCGGCGCCCTGCCGCTTGCCATGGCAAGCGGGGCAGGCGGCGAAACCCGTGAAGTGCTGGGTATCGTGATCATCGGCGGGATCGGCTTCTCCACCGTGTTGTCACTGTTTGTCGTGCCGGTATTCTACCTGCTGCTGGCGCGTTTCACCAAACCGGCGGGCCATATCGAGCGGCGGTTGCGACGGATGGAGACTGATGACGTGCTGAACGCCGAAGCCCAGGCTCAGGCCGAGGCTCACGCAAAGGCTCAGAAGGCAGCCCAGCCGGCGCCGGCCGACCCGACGCCCGCACCGGCAGGCGACTGACAGCGAACCTGACCGACAATGATTGAACGCCCGGGGAGGGGCAGGGAACAATGACGCGCATCTATCTGGTACGGCATGGCAAGGCAGCGGCAGCCTTTGACGAGGATCATGATCCGCCGCTGGACAAGGCGGGTATTCGTCAGGCGCTGGCCATGGCCGACACGCTCGGCCCGCTCGGTCCCTTGCCGCTGGTCACCAGCCCGATGCGTCGGACCCGCGAAACCGTTTCTGCGCTGGAAGCCGTCTGGGGATCTCCGGCCCGTATCGACCGGCGTGTCACGGAAGTGCCCAGCCCGACCGAGGACCTGGGCGCGCGGCGCACCTGGCTGACTGGTATCATGGCAGGCCGCTGGTCCGATGACGCCGCTGCGCATCTTGCAGGCTGGCGTTCCAACCTGTTGGCAGCCATCGAAGAACTGGAAACCGACACCGTGATCTCCACCCATTTCGTGGCGATCAACACCATTGTCGGCCTGCTGACCGACGACGATCGTGTCACCATCTTCCGCCCGGACAATTGCTCCATCACCTGCCTGGAACGGCGTGACGGCAAGCTTGTGGTGGCAGAGAAGGGGCGCGAAGTGGAGACGGAGGTTCTCTGATGCGTCTGGATCACGTCAACGTCCGGTCCCGCGATCTGGAGGGCATGCGGGCCTTCTTCGAGACCGTTGTCGGACTGACTGTCGGCGATCGCCCGGACTTCGACTTTCCCGGATACTGGCTCTATGGCGCGGCACCGGGGGAGGCGATCGTGCATCTGGTGGGTATCGCCGATGATGGGCAGACGCCGGAACCCGGCCCTGTCGATCACCCTGTCGATCATTTCGCCTTTCGCGGTGGTGACTACGACAGCCAGGTTGCCGCTATCCGAAAGGCAGGCCTGAAATCACGCGAGGTCACGGTGCCGGGCCGCCCGGTGCGTCAGGTCTTCGTGAAGGGGCCGGAGAGCGTCACCGTGGAGCTGCAGTTTCCCGCCTGAGCAGGATCGCTGGCGCGCGCCAGCGATCCGCCGTCGGCACCAGCTTTGATCAGCCGAGCCAGCGCTTGCGGCGGCGGTAATGCTTCACATCGCGGAACGACTTCTTGCCGCCGCCTTCGCCGATGCCGAGGTAGAATTCCTGGATGTCGGAGTTGGAAATCAGCTCCTTCGCAGGGCCTTCCATGACGATGGAGCCGTTTTCCATGACATAGCCATGGTCGGCAATCGACAGCGCGAGGTTGGCGTTCTGCTCCACCAGCAGGATCGTCACGTCAGCTTCCTTGCGCATGCGCTGGATGATGCCGAAGATCTCCTCGATGATCATTGGTGCCAGGCCGAGCGACGGCTCATCCAGCATGATCATCTTCGGGTTCGACATCAGCGCGCGACCAATGGCCAGCATCTGCTGCTCGCCACCGGACAGGTAACCCGCCTGGCCCTTGCGCCGTTCCTTCAGCCGCGGGAAAAACGTGTAGACCTGATCGATCATGTCGCGGACTTCGCCCATGTTCGGGACGATGTGCGCCCCGGCAAGCAGATTGTCCTCGATACTGAGATGGGTGAAGACGCGACGGCCTTCGAAGACCTGCACCACGCCCTTCTGCACCGTCTCATGCGGAGCCAGCGTGTCGATGCGTTCGCCATCGAATTCGATGGAGCCACGGGTAATGGAACCGCGCTCCGGCTTCAGAAGCCCCGAAATGGACTTCAGTGTCGTTGTCTTGCCCGCACCATTCGCACCCAGAATGGTCGTGATCGACTGCGGTTTCACGTCGATGGAGATGCCTTTGAGCACCAGCACGACGTTGTTGTAGATCACTTCGATATTATTGATGGCGAGCATGACAGCCTCTGAAAAAAGGGATCAAGAGCCGGGTCGGCTGGCAGGACCATGGTCCCGAGCCGACCCGGCAAATGTTCAGTCAGTATCAGTTCTTCTTCGCGGATTCTTCCTTGATCATCTCGAAGACGACATCGCGATAGCCCTTGAACCAATCGGTTGCAGGCGCGAAGCCGTCCTTGGTGACCTTGAAGACACGGACCCAACCGCCACCTTCGTGGTCACCACCAGCAAGATTCAGCGGCGGCAGCAGCCCACCAAGCGAGAAATCCTTGATCTTGCGGAAACCGTCACGGACCTGGGTTCCGGTCACGTCGGCCTCGCCGCCATTGATTTCAACGGCATGGGTCAGGGCTTCGACATGCAGGGCAGCGATCAGGATTCCGCGATTGTAGAACACCGTGGACGACATGCTGGTGCGCGGTTCCCTGCCCTGAGCCTTGAACATGGCCCTGATATCGCGACGCACCTGAAAGTCATCACCGACGCCAGCGAACTGGAGGCCGGAATAACCCAGAGCAGCTTCGTTGCCACCAGCGGCATCGACATCAGCTTCAGACGCTCCCCAAACGAAGGACACAACCTTCTCGAGAGGGAAACCCGCGCGCGTCAGTGCGTTGATCTGAACGGACGGTGCACGACCGAACAGATGGCTGATGACGAAATCGGCCCGGTAGCGGCGGGCGATATCACGGGCCTGATTGTCCATCTCGATACCAGGTGCAGGTACCGGAAATTCGTTCAGGGTGAAGCCTTCCATCTCGGAGAGCTTCCGCAGCACCGGCAGACCTTCACGTCCTGCGGGATTATCATAGAACAGATAAGCGATCTTCTTGCCCTTCAGGCCGCCCATCTGCTGCTTGGCATACTCGACCGAAGCGCCGGCCTGCGACCAGTAGCTGGCAGCCGCCGGAAACAGGTATGGGAAAGCCGCACCGTCTGCCGCCGCAGCAGTTCCGAAACCAGGCGTGGTCCCAGGGGTCTTGTCCTTCTCGAGATCAGCCGTCAGGGCCTGGGTGATCGGCGTGCCGAAGAGGCCGACCAGTACCGCGCCTTCCGACTTGAGCCGCTGATAGCCCTCTACTGCGGGCGGGACCTTGTATTGATTGTCGATTCCAATCAAGCGGATGGTATGGCCGCCAACGCCGCCTTGCGAATTGACCAGATCAATGTAGTCGCGCACTCCGTCACCAAGAGGGTTGCCAACGTTCGCGAGCGGACCGGTGCGGTCCGTCATCTGGCCGATGACGATCTCCCCGGCATGGGCAGCAGTCATGGCGGCGAGCCCACCAACCACTGCGATGGATGTCAAAATCTTCTTCATGGATAGTTCCTCCCTGTTTTTTCGCGCCCCGTCATCCTGCTGATAGAGGCTTGGCGACAGTCTAGTACGAAAATGGCCAGACCCGGAAATAACTCCGGATGTTGAGCCACAGACGATTCAGTCCTTCCGGTTCCACGACCAGGAAGAACATGATCAACCCACCGAACAGGATCAGCCGCATGTGCGACTTGATCCCGGAAAGAGAGCCGGCGTCGGCAATCAGGTACGGACCCAGCGACGACATGATCAGGTCGATGGTGATAGGCAGCAAGGTGACAAACGTGGCCCCGAATATGGCACCCAGCACGGACCCCATGCCGCCGATGATCACCATGGCCAGATAATCGATCGAGACGACCAGGGGAAAGAACTCGTTGTTCGCGACACCGGAATAGTAGGTGTAGAGAACTCCAGCGACCCCGGCATAGAAAGAGGAAATTGCGAAGGCCATCAGCTTGTAGCGGCGGACGTTGATCCCCAGGATCTCGGCGGCGATGTCCTGATCGCGGATGGCGATGAAGGCCCGGCCAACGCGGCTGCGGGCGATGTTCAGTGCCACCACGATGGCAATGACCACCGTCACGAGAATGAACAGATACAATTCCCGTTGGGTGTCCAGCACGACGCCGAAGATGCTGGGCCGCGGGACCTGAATTGACGCCTGAAAACCGCCTGATATGGCCGGCGTATGGACAATGAACCAGTCGATGATGAACTGCGCCGCCAAGGTCGAGATGGCGAGATACAGGCCCTTGATCCGGACAGACGGAAAGCCCACGACAATGCCGATGGCCGCCGCCATCAGGCCACCCGATGGCAGCGTGATCCAGAACGGCAGGTCAAAACGGGTCGCCAGATTGGCTGCTGTGTAGGCCCCAACGGACATGAAGGCCGCGTGCCCGATGGAGATCTGGCCGGTCAGACCCACCAGGATGTTCAGGCCCAGCGCGCCAACGACGGCGATTCCGACCAGATTGAGGATGGTCAGGTAATAGCTGCTGACCAGCAACGGCGCGACAACGAAGAACAGCACAGCAAACCCGGCCACTGCCCACTTCGCAACAGGCAAGGGATAGAGTGCCGAGTCGCTGGCATAGCTGGTCTTGTAATATCCACTTTCACGATGAAACATGGCCTCAGACCCTTTCGATGATGACTTTGCCGAACAGGCCGTAGGGCTTGAAGAAGAGCACCACGATCATCAGCAGATAAGGCAGGAAGTCCTTGGTGCCGCCCCCTTCGAAGGGGAAGAATTCGCGGAACCAGGGCTGAGTCATTGCCGGGTCGATGTAGGTGCCGCCCCAGGCTTCGACAACGCCGACGATGACGCCACCGACAATGGCACCGGGGATGCTTTCGAGACCGCCCAGGATAACCACCGGGAAAACCTTCAGTCCGACCACTGCCAGCGTGTTGTCGACACCGATGGCACTGCCCCAGAGCAGGCCGCCCAGAACCGCGACGACACCGGCCATGGACCAGGCCAGCACGAAGTAACGCTCCACATTGATACCCATGGCCATGGAGACCTGATGGTTGTCGGCCACGGCGCGCAGGGCAACGCCCTTGCGCGATTTCATGAAGAACCAGGAGAATGCGGCGAAGAAGGTGATGGCCACCGCGCCACCGACCACGTTGATGGGGGTCAGGTAGACATCACCGATGATGATGGGTTCATTCGGGATGCCCAGATCCAGCGCCCGGGTCGTTGCCCCGAAGATCATCGGGAACAGACCTTCCAGAAAAGCCGCAAGTCCGATCGTCGCCATGATGATCGACACGACAGGCCGACCGATCATGGGTCTGAGAACGATGCGTTCCAGCATGACGTTGAAGAGGATCATGAAAACGAGGGCGATAATGGCACCCAGGAAGACCGGGACACCATAGTCAGCAGCAAGTGCCGCCACCATGACGCCGGAGATCATGACGAACTGTCCCTGGGCGAAGTTGATGGCATCGGTCGATTTGTAGATCAGCACGAAACCCAGGGCGATCAGGGCATACATCAGCCCGATAAGCGCCCCGTTGATCGTGGTCTCCACGAAATACCAGACGGCGAACATATCCATGGTCAAATTCCCCCTCAGGCCGCTTCAAGAATGGTCAGGCGCGTATCCAGCATGGATTTGCGACCATCCTCGAACGTGACTTCCGTTGCCAGTTCGACCTCCACCCCGCCGCTGTAGAATGCATCGATCACTGGTGCGTACTTTTCCGCGATGTAGCCGCGACGCAGCTTGCGTGTGCGCGTGACCTCCGCATCATCTGCATCAAGATCCTTGGCGAGCAGCAGGAAACGCTTGATCCGGCTGACTTCGGGCAGGGACGGGTTGATGCGGTTGATCTCTTCCAGAATCAGGTCACGAACTTCCTGCTTGTGCGTCAGGTCCATGTAGTTGGTGTAGGCCAGACCCAGTTTCTCGGCCCAGTTCCCCACCGTGTTCATGTCGATGGCGATCATGGCGCAGACGTATGGCTTGTCATGGCCGAACGACACGGCTTCCGAGATGTAGGGGCTGAACTTCAGCTTGTTTTCGACGAACTGAGGCGCGAACGGCGTACCGTCCACCAGCTTGCCCACGTCCTTGGCCCGGTCGATGATGGTCAACTCGCCACTGCTTTCCAGAATGCCGGCATCGCCGGTACGGAACCAGCCATCCTCCGTGATGGCCTCCCGCGTGGCGTCGTCGTTCTTGTAGTACCCCTGGAAAACACCGCCGCTCTTGATCAATACCTCGCCATTCTCCGCGATCATCACGTCGATCCCGTCGCAGGGCTTGCCCACATGATCGGGGGACGCATCTCCGTCGCTCTGCAGTGTCACCAGGCCGGTGACTTCCGTGGAGCCGTAGACCTGTTTCAGGTTGATGCCCATCGCGCGGAAGAACCGGAACGAATCCGGCCCCAGCGGCGCGCCACCGACATAGACCCAGCGGGCACGGCCAAAGCCGTACTGGTCGCGGATCGGGCCATAGACCAGGATCTCGCCCAGCCCCTGCATCAGCTTCAGGCCAAGGGAGACGTCCTTGCCTTCGGCCTTGCGGTTCTCGATCTCCACCGCCGCGTTCTTGAAGGTCCGGTATACCCAGCGTTTCAGGCCGGACGCATCGTTGGCCTTCACTTGGATCTCCGAAAGGATCATTTCCAGACTGCGCGGGGCGGCCACAAATCCCGTCGGCCCCAGTTCGCGACCGTCACGACGGAACGTTTCCGGTGATTCCGGGCAATTCGTGGCGCAGCCGGACAGCAGGCTGACCATCGTGCCGTACAATGCCTCGCCAACCCAGGCGAGAGGCAGGTACGACAGCAGATCGTCCGATTCACGCACATCCTCACTTGCCAGGAAGGCCCTGGCTGATTCCACCAGGTTGCTGTGCGACAGCATGACCCCCTTCGGATTGCCAGTGGTGCCGGAGGTATAGACCATGAAAGCAATGTCGGTCGGCTTTACCTGCGCCACGGCGTCGGCGAAAGCCGTCGGATTGGCCTTGCCATGGGCGACACCGCTCGCCTGCACATCCTCGAAGCTGTGGATCATGTCGTCGTCGATTTCCGCGACGCCACGCGGATCATCGTAGATCAGCATTTCGAGGCCGGTCAGCCCGTCGCGAAGGGAAAGCACCTTGTCGACCTGTTCCTGATCTTCGGCGACGATCACCTTCACATCGGCATTGTTCAGAACATACTGCAACTCGGTCGCGATGGCGTCCTGATAGACCGGAACCGCGGTCCCGCCGAGACTGATCGCGGCGAGTTCCGCCCAATAGAGGCGCGGTCGATTGTTGCCTGCCACGCACAGCTTGTCGCCCGGGCCAAAGCCGTGCGTTGCCAGCCCCATGGCAAAGTCGCGGACGTTCTGGGCGTAATCGGCCCAGCTGTATGTCCGCCAGATGCCCAGGTCCTTTTCCCGGATCGCGGGCGTCCTGGGACGATTGCGTTCATTCTCAAGTAACAGCGCGCCAAGGGTGTCGGTATTGGCCATGCTACGTCCCCCCTTCAGTGTGTGGTGCCGAGATAGGCCTTGATGACCGCCGGGTCCGCCTGAACCTCAGCCGGTGTGCCCTCCGCGATCTTCATGCCCTGGTCGAGTACGGCGATATGGGTCGAAATATCCATGACCACGCCCATGTCGTGTTCGATCAGGATGATGGTGGTGCCGAGCTGCTCGTTCACATCCAGGATGTAACGGGCCATGTCTTCCTTTTCCTCGGCATTCATCCCGGCCATCGGCTCATCGAGCAGCAGCAGGGTGGGCTCCAGTGCCAGGGCACGGCCGAGTTCCACACGCTTCTGGAAACCGTAGGCGAGCGCGCCGGTCGACTGCTTGCGCAGATCGTTGAGCTTCAGGAAATCGATGATCTCCTCACAGCGCGCGCGGTGGCGAACCTCTTCCTTCTGGTTCGGGCCCCAGTAGAGGCATGACTTCAGAAGGTTGGTCTTCATGTGCACATGCCGACCGAGCATCAGGTTCTCCAGCACGTTCATGCCGGCGAACAACGCAATGTTCTGGAATGTCCGGGCGATACCGCGCTCCGCCCGTTCATTGGGCCGTCGCTCGGTAATGTCTTCACCCTGGAAGACGATCGAACCCGTGTTCGGCGTGTAGAAACCGCTGATCATGTTGACCAGAGACGTCTTGCCGGCACCGTTCGGCCCGATGATTGCGAAAATATCGCCTTTCGGAATGTCGACGGAGACATCGTCCACCGCACGCACACCACCGAAATATTTTGACACACCGGTGACGCTCAGAGTCACATCACCGGCAGTCGATGCTTTTGGCATCGCCACTCTGGCCTCCCCAATGACAAATGTTTCTTGTTGTTGGGGGTAGGAGACTATACCAGCCGGTATTTGTCTACTCGGAGTCTGAAATTAATCTCTCATACATGTTCTGAGAGTCTGAAACACGTGCCATCGGCAACCAGAGGACGGCCCTTGTCCCCTTTCCCTGACTGCTGTGCAACGTCAGCTTGCCGTCATGCAGTTCCGCAAGGGAACGCGACAGGGAAAGTCCAAGCCCGGTGCCCTCGAACCGTCGCGAAAGTCCGGAATCACTCTGGACAAATGGCTCGAAGATGCGACTCAGTTGTTCGGTCGGGATACCTATCCCGGTATCGGTGACAGACAGCTCGATGCCGTCACTGACCATCTGGACATCGATGGCGACCTCGCCGTCGTCCTTCGTGAACTTCGTCGCATTCGACAGAAGGTTGATGAGGATCTGCTTGATCAGACGGCTGTCGGCGATGATCTCCGGCAGATCGCGCCCTTCGGTCCGGTTGATGATCGTCGCGCCGGCGGCGTCCCCGCGGCTCCTGGCGATCCGCAGCGCCGATTCGATCATCAGGTCCAGCGTGACCTCCTGATCGCGGACTTCCAGCCTGCCCGCCTCGGCCTTCGACAGGTCCAGAATGTCATTGATGACCGACAGCAGGTGGGTGCCACTGTGGTGTATGTCATTGATATAGGTGGCGTACCGCTCATTGCCGATCGGACCATACATGCTGTCACGGATGATCTCGGAAAATCCGATGATGGCGTTCAGGGGCGTACGCAGTTCATGGCTCATGTTGGCCAGAAACTCGGATTTCGAACGGCTTGCCAGCTCCGCCTGTTCCTTTGCCTGATGCAGTGCCTTCTCGGCCCGTTTCCGTTCCGTCACGTCGCGGATCACGACCTGCGCCATGGGTTCCCCGGCGAAGGAGATCACAGCGCTCTCGATCTCCATGTCGAATCGCTCACCGTCCAGTCGCAGGCATTCAACCACCACGCCGGATCGGGAGGATCCGACGCCTTCAGCGAGCATGTCGCGTGATTGCTGGCGCAGGTCTGTCAGGGTGCGGGGACGGATGATGCGGGTGATCGGGCTGGCCAGCAGATGTGCCCGGTCGTCGGCACGGAAGATGGTGACCGCGGCGGAGTTGGCAAATCGGATGGCGCTCTGGTCGTGCACCAGAATCGCATCCGGGCTGCTTTCCACCAGGTGACGATATCTTTCCTCCCGCTCCCGCAGGGTCTCGTGCATCTGCTTCCATGCGGTCTGGTCGCTGACGCCGATCACGACGCCGCCGTCAGGCAATGCATCGTTGCTGATCTCCAGATGGGTGCCGTCGGGACGGGTCCGCTCGAACCGAAGTGTGACGCCGTCTCTGAGGATTTCGTAGCGCTGCGCCGCCTCGATCCTGGTCTTGCCATCGCCGTATTCACCGCGCTGCACATTGTATTCGAATATGTCGGCGACAGAACGTCCGGGTGCGACCAGATCGGCAGGCAGGCCCAGTAACTCCTGGAACCGCTGATTGGCATGGGTAATCAGCCGGTTGGCATCAGTGACGCAGACGCCCAGCCGCAGGTTGGTGAATACGGTCGACAACATGTCGGCCTGTTTCTGCCGTTCCATATCGCGCTGCCTGCGTGCCGTGATATCCGTGTAGACGCCCACAAAACCCGCGCCCTTGACCCGATTCTCGGACACGCGATAGGAACGACCGGTATGAAAGGTGAACTCCCCCTCGAAGCTGCCGGACCGGTGGGTGGCCAGGCGCATTTCCGCATCGCGGGGGCCGACGTCACCGAGGTAAGTCGTTCGACCAGTGTCGAACACCCACGTGATCCAGTCTTCCAGCATCAACCCAGGGCGCAGGATCTCGTTATCGGGATCGAATGCAGCGCGAAACACCTCATTGTACATGATGATCCGCTCATCCTCGCCATAGAGGATGAAACCTTCATTGATGGAATCGAGTGCGCCTGCCAGCCGGCCTTCCGCGTCACGCACACGGTCCTCGTCGGCCCGTGTCTTGGTGATGTCAGTCCCGGTTCCGCGATATCCCAGGAACTCGCCGCCGTCACCGATCACGGGTCGCCCGCTGACCTTGAACCAGTGAAACCCGTTCGGTGTCTGACCACCATAGACATAGTCGACAAAGGGGCGGTGTTCGGCCAGGTCGGCAAGATGGGCGCGGAATTCAGGCGTGTCGGCGGTGTTGGTCGCATCGGCGCGGGACTTGCCGAGAAACGCCTCTGCCTGCACGCCGGTATATTCCGTGAAACGCTGTGAGATGAACGTGAAGCAGTGGTTCCGGTCCGTTTCCCAGAACCAGGTGCTCGCGCTATCCATGAAATCAGCAAGCCGCCGCTCCGCGCTGAACGCCTCCTGGCCTTCTCCGTCTGGCAGCTTGGGCGGCATTTTCGCGTTCATTGAGTACGTGGCAACAGGATGCTTCCTGCACCTTCCATCAGGTCAAATGGCTGTCTTCGAAACAAACGCATCTGAACGTCTGCTCATGAATATTCATTTAACACATGTGGCAGATGTCTAGCCAGTCCGCCGCTGGCTCAACGCCTGTTCCTCCGCCCGGATGCGCCAGATCAGAAGGGCGAGATTGAGCAGACTGAAGACAACGGCAACTTCCCACAGCCCGATCATGAGGGGCACGACCGCGATTTCCCCGATGACGACCAGATAGTTCGGGTGCCGCACGAATCTGAACGGTCCCCGCCGCACCAGAGGGGCCCCGGGCACATTGATGATGCGTGTCGTCCAGTACCGGCCCAGTGTGGCAATCACCCAGATGCGGCCCAGCTGCAGCAGAACGAAAGCCACCAGCAGCGCCGGGTTGATGGTGGCATCGGCAGGCGTCAGAACGATCAGCGCTATGATCCAGCCGCCATGCAGCAGCACGAACAGCGGATAATGGCGACGGCCATGTTCTTCCGCCCCTTCTGCCAGCAGCCGTTTCGTATTCCGGTTGGCCAGTACCAGTTCTGCCAGCCGCTGGACGATCAGAACCGCCAGAACCAGATGGAACAGGTTCATCAGAGGTCTACTGTCATGAAGCCGGCCGTGAAGCCCGGGCCCAGGGTGGACAGCAGCGCGCGACCCTTCAGCCCGTCGCGTTGCGCGGCGGCGATGACGAACATGACGGTTGCCGCCGACATGTTGCCGAAGTCGCGCAGGGTTTGCCTGGAATGCTTCAGCCCACCCTCCGGCAGCTTGAAAATGCCTTCCAGCGCATCCAGTACCTTGGCCCCGCCGGGGTGACACAGAAAATGGTCGATATCGGCCAGGTCCAGCGACTGTTCGGCCAGGAACGTCTGCAGGGCGTCATTCATCTTGGTGCGGACATGGGTCGGGATATCGCGTGAGAAGACGACCGACAGCCCGTCGTCGGTGACGTCCCAGCCCATGATGTCCAGGGAATCTTCCCACGTATGTTCGCGACTGACCCCGATCTCTGCGCCGTCGATCTCCGACCCCACGATGGCGCCGGCGGCACCATCACCGAACAGCGCCGTCGCCACGACGTTGCTCTTGGAAAAGTCGCGACTGCGGAAAGTCAGCCCACACAGTTCCACCACCAGAAACAGATAGTTCGCGCCCGGACGACCGCGGGCCATCTGGGCCGCACGGGCCAGGCCGACCACACCACCGGCACAGCCGAGGCCGAAGATCGGCAGCCGGTCCAGATCCCGGCGCAGCTTCAGCCGTTCCATGACCAGGGCGTCGAGGCTGGGCGTCGCGATCCCGGATGTGGAGACCGTGACGATCCCGTCGATTTCATCCAGCCCCAGCCCACATTGCTCCGCGCTGCGCACGGCGACTTCTTCGAGCAGATCGACCGCTGTCTCGATGTATTGCCTGTTGCGCGCGCCGAAGCCGTGAACTTCCTGATACCACTCGATCGGCACGCTGGAGTATCGCGTCTCGATCTCGGCATTCTCGTAGACGGGGCGCAGGCGGTCAAAGCTGGCCAGATTGCCGCCGAAAAGCTCCCCGGCGCGGCGCGCGACCTCGGACTGCTTCAGGACATGCGGCGGGTTGGCCGTGACCAGGCCGGCAAAGGCGGCACGGGTCAGCGTCGCCTTCTGCTTCTGCTTTGGCTGAATGTGCATAGGTTGGGTGTCTCCCATAAATCTGGCTGAATTTCAGCCAGCCGACGCTGCCGGGCCGTCCCGACGATATACCTGTTCGTGGCGTTGCAGCAATCGGAGCGCAATCCCGGCGGGTTCCGTACGCCCGGGTTTCACCGTCAGGGGTGACATGACTCACATCTGGCCGCTTCGGCGCGTGACAAATGCGTGACCGGAAGCCCGCGGAGATCACTGCGGCCTGAAACGCTGTGCAGCGACACTTTTTGCGGTCGAGAGAGCCTGGTCGCCGTGCTATATCCCGAAGTCATGGAGTATGTCCCCTGATGAGTTCCTCGCCAAAGATGCCGATGAAGACCCGTTCGCCATTCATGAAGCGGCTGCGCACCTATTTCCTGACGGGCGTGATCGTCACTGCGCCGATTTCGATCACGGTCTATGTAACGTGGTCGATCATCGAATGGTTTGATGCCAAGTTTCTGCCGCTGGTGCCGACACTGCCCAAGAAATATGACGATTATCTGCATCTGCCGTTCGATCTGCCGTTCGACATACCCGGCCTCGGGCTGGTTGTGGCGATGGTCGGGCTGACCGTGATCGGCTTCCTGACCGCCAATCTGCTGGGGCGCTCCATCGTGCGCGTCGGTGAGCGGCTGGTGGATCAGATGCCCATCGTGCGCGGCATGTACAATGTGCTGAAGCAGCTTTTCGAAACGGTATTGCAGGACTCCAGTCAGGCGTTCCAGCACGCGGCGCTGGTCGAATATCCCCGACGCGGCCTTTACACCATCGGCTTCGTTGCCGGTGACACCAAGGGGGAGGTGCTGCTGCGCACGGAACTCGATCTGGTGAGCGTCTATGTGCCGACGACACCCAACCCGTCATCGGGTTTCATCCTGTTCATCCCGCGCGAGGACGTACGGTTGCTGGACATGACGGTTGAACAGGCGATGAAGTATGTGGTCTCGGTCGGTGTTGTTGTCCCGCCGGATCTCGGCACCAAGCCGATGCCCACCAACGACGTTACCCCGATCGGTGGCGGCAAGGATGGCGGCGCGCGCAAGTCAGCCTGATTTCAGGTATCGGATCGCCGCATCACGCTCGAACAGGTACAACAGCGTCCTCAGGTCAGGGCCGCGCTTGCCCTGCAGTTCCGGGTCCGTGTTGATGATCAGCCGCGCATCATCATGGGCGGCGGCCAGCAGGTCCTGATCGCGTTCCACGCTGGCCAGTCGCATGGGCGGCAGACCGCTCTGGCGTGTTCCCAGCAGATCACCGCCGCCGCGCAGGCGGAAGTCTTCCTCCGCGATCAGGAACCCGTCGTCGGTATTCCGCAGCACTTCCAGCCGCTTGCGTGCCGTCTCACCCAGTGGCGGCCGGTAGAGCAGCAGGCAATGTCCCGGCTTGTCGCCGCGTCCCACGCGACCGCGCAACTGATGCAACTGGGCAAGGCCGAACCGTTCGGCATCCTCGATGACGATCACCGTGGCCTCCGGCACGTCCACGCCCACTTCGACCACCGTCGTGGCGACCAGCAGGCTCGTGCGCCCCTCCGCGAAGGCGACGAGTGCCGCGTCCTTGTCCTCTGGCTTCATGCGTCCGTGCACCAGCCCGACCTGGGTGCCAAATGGCTGTTGCAGTTCCCGGTGACGGGCCTCTGCCGCCGCCGCGTCACTCTCCCCCTCATCATCCACCAGCGGGCATATCCAGTAGGCGCGCTCCCCCCGAGCCATCAGCCCGCGCAGCCGGTCGATCACCGCATCGGCCCGGTCGGCAGGCAGCACCCGTGTGTCGACCGGCTTGCGCCCCGGCGGACGCTCGTCCAGCCGTGATACGTCCATGTCGCCATAGGCCGTCATGGCCAGGGTGCGCGGGATCGGTGTGGCCGTCATGACCAGCACGTCACTGGTCTTTCGGCCCTTGGCGGAAAGCAGCATGCGCTGATGCACGCCAAAGCGATGCTGTTCATCGATGATCGACAGGCCGAGGTCGCGAAACCGGATACTGTCCTGAAACAGGGAATGCGTGCCCACGACCAGATCGATCTCGCCACCGGACAGCCTTTGCAGGATCGCCGCGCGACCCTTGCCCTTGTCGCGTCCCGTCAGTGCTTCCACCCGAATGCCCACCGCCGCACCCATGTCGGTCAGTGTCCGCGCGTGCTGTCGGGCCAGTACCTCGGTCGGGACCATCAACGCCACCTGGGCGCCGGTCTCTATCACCGCCGCGGCGACCAGCAAGGCAACAGCGGTCTTGCCGCTGCCGACGTCGCCCTGCAGCAGGCGCAACATGCGGGTCGGATCGGCGAGGTCGTTCATGATCTCCGCGATCACCCTGTCCTGTGCGCGGGTCAGCGGCCAGGGCAGGGCCGCGCGCAGTTCGGCGGCCTTGCCATCCGGTGTCACGGGCAGCGCCCGCCCGCCCTGGCGGCGCATCCGCTGCCGCACCAGCGCCAGCGCCAGCTGATTGGCCAGCAGTTCGTCATAGGCCAGCCTGCGCCGGGCCAGCATGTCCGCGTCGCCGACAGCGACCGGGTCTTTCACCGCGCCGTCCGAATGCACCTGATGCAGGGCGGACCGCCAGTCGGGGAAGCTGTTCTGTTTCCTGAATGCCGCATCCTGCCATTCCGGCATGTCCGGTGCCCGCTCGACGCACTGCACGATGGCGTTGCGCAGCGATTTCGGGGCAAGGCCTGCGGTAAGTGGATAGACCGGTTCGCGCAGGGGCACGTCCTCCCCCTTGTCCGGGTCGGCCACATGTTCGGGATGCACCATCTGCAACTGGTCGCCATAGCGTTCCAGCTTGCCGCTGACGATGCGCCGTTCGCCGGGTGGGAACTGGCGTTCCAGCCAGTCGCGGCGGGGCCGGAAGAACGTCAGGCCAACCACGCCGGTCTCGTCACTGCCATAGATGCGATAGGGTTGCTTGTCCGTGCGTCCGGGGCGGTGTTCCAGAATGGTCAGGGTCAGCGTGACGGTCACGCCCGGTTCGGCATCTTCCACCGTCGGGCGCTGGCTGCGGTCGATATGACTGTGCGGCAGCAACCAGAGCAGATCGACCACCCTGGTGACATCCAGCTTTTCCAGCAATGCGGCCACGCGCGGTCCGACACCCTTCAGGGTGCTGACGCTGGCGAACAGGGGAAAAAGGATCTCGGGGCGCATGGGGCGGATCATCCGGACATGAACGCGATGACGCAAGCGGTGCGACTTCCCCGTGACGGGAAATCGTACTATATCCTGCCGACCGCAATACGCCGCATGCCGAGGAGCCGTCATCATGTCCGACGAAGAAGCAAGACTGGCCGTCCGTCGCAAGAAGATGCTCTACCGGTCACAGTACACGGGTACCAAGGAAACCGACATCCTGCTGACCCGGTTTGCGGAGCGCCACCTGCCGACGTTCACGGACCGGCAGATGGACCTGTATCAGCAGATGCTGAACGCGGGTGACCCGGAAATTCTGGCCTGGGTGATGGGGCGTCGGCCCGTCCCGGCTGAATTCGACAATGAAGTCACCCAGATGCTGATGCAGTTCAAGTTCTACCAGACCGCCAGTTGAAACCACTCATAGACATCCTGTCGGCGCCAGGCAGGATCACCGTCCAGAACGCGCCTGAAGGGCTGGACGCACGCCTGCTTGTGTCTCTCGTCACCGGGACGAAGGCCGGTGTCGTGCATGTTGCGCGCGATGACCAGCGCCTTGCCGCAACGGCGGAAATGCTGCGATTCTTCGCGCCGGGCCTGCAGGTCCTGACGCTGCCTGCGTGGGATTGCCTGCCCTATGACCGGTCATCCCCGAATCGCCAGGTCGTGGCGGCACGGATGCACACGCTCGGGCTGCTGGCGGAGGATGGTCTGGCGGGCCGCGTCCTGCTGACCACCGTCAATGCCATGACCCAGCGTGTGCCAGCACGCGCCACGGTGATGGACGGGCGCTTCGTGGCCCAGCTGGGCGACAAGATCGACGAGACGGCGCTGACGACCTTTCTGGTCGGGCAGGGCTATTCCCGCACCGGAACGGTCATGGAGCCGGGCGAGTACGCGATCCGTGGCGGTCTGATCGACATCTTCCCGCCGAACGATTCCTATCCCGTGCGCCTCGACCTGTTCGGTCGCGAACTGGAAAGCATTCGCCTGTTCGATTCCATGACCCAGCGCACGCTGGAGAAGATCGAACGGTTCGAACTGACGCCCGTGGGCGAACTGGTTCTGGAAGCACCGGCAGTCAACCTGTTTCGCGCGCGGTATCGGGAGCTGTTCGGCAATCGGGCGGAGGGCGATTCCCTCTACGCGTCGGTATCCGAATCCCGCGCGCATCCGGGCATGGAACACTGGCTGCCGATCTTTCACCGGAAGCTGGAGACCGTTTTCGATTACATTGGCGACGCCCCCATCGTGCTGGACTATCTGGCCGATGATGCGTCCGAACAGCGGTTCGAGGCGATCGAGGACTATTACAGGACACGCCAGGAAGCGCTGAAGGCGAACGCCGGTGCTTCCGGGGCAGCCGGTGCTGTCTACCGCCCTCTTGAACCAGGCATGCTGTATCTGGGGCGCGGCGAATGGGCGGAAGAACTCGGCAACCACGCAGTGGCGGCCCTGACGCCGTTCGCCGTCAGCGACGTGCCCGGCGAAGCCTTTGATCTGGGCGGTCGCAAGGGCAGGGACTTCGCGCCGGAACGCGCGATTCCGGGCAACAATGTCTATGACGCCCTCGTCACGCATCTGCAGGAAGTGTCAAAGGCCGGGCACCGTGCTGTCATGGCCAGCTATTCCGATGGCGCGCGCCAGCGCCTGTCGGGCATGCTGCGCGACGGCGGTATCGCTGTCCTGAGCGATGTGGCGGACATGTCGGAGGTGGAGAAACTTCCTGCCGGCGCGGTTGGCCTGACGGTCCTGCCTCTGGAATCAGGTTTCGAGAGCCCTGACCTGTATCTGGTGTCGGAACAGGATGTTCTGGGGGACCGGCTGGTACGGTCGCGCAAGCGTTCATCGCGCCGGTCAGACAATTTCATCGCCACGGCGACGGAGCTGCAGCTGGGTGATTTCGTGGTCCACGTGGATCACGGCATTGGCCGCTATGAAGGGCTGCAGGCGCTGGACATCATGGGGGCGCCGCATGATTGCCTGCTGCTGGTCTATCAGGGGGGCGACAAGCTCTATCTGCCCGTGGAAAACATCGAACTGCTGTCGCGGTTCGGTTCGTCCGAGGGCGAGACCGTCCTCGACCGGCTGGGCGGCAAGAACTGGCAGGCCCGCAAGGCCAGGCTGAAACAGCGGCTGAAGGACATGGCGGAGGCGCTGATCCGCATTGCTGCCGGGCGCGAACTGGCCTCGGGCCAGGTGATGCAGCCGCCTGCGGGCGCATTCCACGAGTTCTGTGACCGTTTCCCCTATCAGGAGACGGATGACCAGGCGAAGACCATCGACCACGTGCTGGGCGATCTGGCATCTGGCCGCCCCATGGACCGGCTTGTCTGCGGCGACGTGGGCTTCGGCAAGACGGAAGTCGCGCTGCGCAGTGCCTTCGTTGCGGCTATGGAGGGCATGCAGGTCGCCATCGTCGCACCGACAACCTTGCTGGCAAGACAGCACTACGAGACCTTCACGGCCCGTTTCCGGGACTTCCCCGTGCGCATCGCGCAATTGTCGCGCCTGGTGACAGGCAAGGATGTCACTGCGGTGAAGGACGGCCTGAAGAGCGGCACCACCGACATCGTCATCGGCACCCACGCCCTGTTGAGCAAGAGCATCAGTTTCAAGCGCCTGGGTCTGCTGATCGTCGATGAGGAACAGCATTTCGGCGTCAAGCACAAGGAACGGCTGAAGGAACTGAAGGCCGATGTGCATGTGCTGACGCTGACCGCGACGCCGATCCCGCGCACCCTGCAGCTGGCCCTGACCGGCATCCGCGACCTGTCGATCATCGCGACGCCGCCGGTGGATCGTCTGGCGGTTCGGACCTTCGTCCTGCCGTTCGACGAAATCGTGGCGCGGGAGGCGCTGCTGCGGGAACATTATCGTGGCGGTCAGAGCTTCTTCGTCGCACCGCGCCTGACTGACCTGACCAAGGTCGCCGACTTTCTGAAGAACCACGTGCCGGAGGTGAAGTTCGCCCTGGCACACGGTCAGATGCCGGCGCGGGAACTGGAAGATGTCATGCACGCGTACTACGAAGGTGCGTTCGACGTGCTGGTGTCCACCAACATCGTGGAATCCGGGCTGGATGTGCCGTCCGCCAATACGATGATCGTCTATCGATCCGACATGTTCGGGCTGGCGCAGCTTTACCAGTTGCGCGGGCGGATTGGCCGTTCGAAGGTGCGCGCCTACGCCTATCTGACCGTCCCGGCATCGAAGCGGCTGACCGCCAGCGCCGACAAGCGGCTGCGCGTGCTGCAGACGCTGGATCAGCTCGGGGCCGGGTTCACCCTGGCCAGCCATGATCTGGACATTCGTGGCGCAGGCAACCTGCTGGGCGAGGAACAGTCCGGCCAGATCAAGGAAGTCGGCGTCGAGCTTTACCAGGCCATGCTGGAGGAGGCGGTGGCCGAAGCACGTGGTGCGACGGACGCCGATGAACGCAGCTGGTCCCCGTCAATCAATCTCGGTGCACCGGTGCTGATCCCGGAATACTACGTCCACGACCTGTCGGCGCGGCTGGATCTCTATCGCCGTCTGGCCCATGTGACCGATGAAACCGGTGTCGAGGAGATCGCGGCGGAGATGATCGACCGTTTCGGTCCCCTGCCGGGGGAGGTCGACAACCTGTTCGACGTCGTGGCCATCAAGGGGCTGTGCCGCATGGCCAACATCGACAAGCTGGATGCCGGGCCGAAGGGCGCCACCGTGCATTTCCGTGACAATTCATTCCCTGATCCGGCGGGTCTGGTGCGCTTCATCTCCGGCCAGTCCGGCACGGCCAAGCTGCGCCCCGACCACACGATGGTCTTCCTGCGCGGATGGGATGATGTACCGGTCAGGGTAAAGGGCGTCCGCCAGCTCGTGCGGGGCCTCGCACGCATTGCCGAGAAGGCAAAAGCCGAAGCGGCCTGAGGCGGGAAGTGCGCGCGACCCGGCTTCAGTCCGCGTCGGACATTTCCGGCACGGGCACGGTTTCATTCAGCGCCAGATCAAAGACCTTCTGGAACACCGGAACGTCCTGAGCGCCGGAAACGGCGTACTTTCGGTCGATGATGAAACAGGGCACGCCATTGATACCCATCGACCGCGCCATGGCGTCTTCCTGGCGAATGAGGTCGAGGTCGGTATCGTTCTGCAGCCGGTCTCTCGTCGTCTTCTGGTCCATGCCGCATTCCACCGCGATGCGTTCCAGCACGTCCAGATCGCCGACATCCGCGCCTTCGGTGAAGTAGGCGACGAACAATGCCTCGACCAGGGTGTCCTGCAGTCCCTCCGCCGTGGCCCAGCGGACCAGCCGGTGCGAATCCAGGGTGGACGGCGTGCGCTTGATCAGGTCGAACCGGAACGGGATGCCCAGTTCCGCACCCGCAGCCCGGATGGTCTCATAGATCCGTGACGCCCGATCCGCGCCGCCGAACTTGGCCGAGAGATAGGCGTCGCGTGACATGCCGACGCGCGGCATCTCCGGATTCAGCTGGAAAGGCCGCCAGCCGATTTCCGCTGTGACATCAGGGCGGGTCTGCATGGCGGATTCAAGCTTGCGCTTGCCTATGAAGCACCACGGACAAATGGTATCGGAAACAATATCTATCAGCATGCAGCAGAGATTAGGTCAGGGTCAGGCTCAGGACCACTCAAAACGACGCGAGAGCCGAACGGACCGCTGATTCATGGGGGAGGCGAGGGACGATGGAACAGGAACTGACAGGCAAGGTGGCGTTCGTGACAGGCGCGAGTTCGGGGCTGGGTGCTCATTTCGCAAGGTTGCTGGCCAGCCGGGGCGCAAAGGTAGGTATCGCGGCACGGCGACAAGAACGCCTCTCTGACCTGGTGGCAGAAATCGGCGCGGCAGGCGGTGAAGCCCATGCCGTGTCCCTGGACGTCACGGACATCCCCGCCATCGATCCGGCGATCGACGCGGTGGAACAGGCCCTGGGGCCGGTGGACATACTGATCAACAATTCCGGTGTGACCGTGCCAAACGCCCTGCAACGCATTACCGAAGAAGAATATGATCAGGTGCTGGATACCAACCTGAAAGGGGCGTTCTTCGTCGCGCAATCGGTCGCCAGGCGGTTGATTGCGCGCAAGAGCGAGGGGCGGATCGTCAATATTTCCTCCACCCTGGCGCACCGGGTGATCGGGCAACTGTCAGTCTATTGCATGTCCAAGATCGCGATGGACCAGATGACGCGGGCAATGGCACTGGAATGGGCCCGCCACGGCATCAATACCAATGCGCTGTGCCCGGGATATATCGAGACCGAGATGAATGCCGATTACTGGCAGACAGACGCGGGCAAGGCGTTCCTGTCGCGGTTCCCCCGGCCCCGTGTCGGTGAACCGGCAGATCTCGACGGCATGCTGATGGTGCTTGCCGGACCATCCGGCGGTTTCATCAACGGCTCGATCGTGAGCGTCGATGACGGTTTCGCGGTCGGTTTCAAGTAGGGGCATCGCGGAACGGCGATCCAGGCCAGGCCGGATCAGACAGGTGCGTCAGCTGCCGACGGCTGCGTTTTCCTGCCTGGTTCGCGACTGCTTCAGAATGGCCTCAAGGTTTTCCACCAGAGGCGTGCGCTGGATCGGCTTGGTCAGATATCCATCCATGCCTGCCGCCGAACACTGCAGTCGCATGCCGGGCACGTCATGTGCCGTCCATGCCACGATCGGTGTCATTGCGACGCTGCCGCCCATCCGGCGGATCTGCCGGGTGGCTTCCAGCCCGTCGACTTCGGGCATTGCGATATCCATCAAAACGATGTCGATGGCATTGGCGCGAATTTCCCGCAGGCCAGCGACGCCGCCATTGGCTTCAACAACCGTATGGCCTTCCCGCTCCAGGAAGACGCGTGCCACCTTACGGTTCGCATCGCTGTCATCAACAATCAGCACACACATGGTCTGCATAGAGGCATCCTCGGTCGTTACCGGCAGCCTTTGCCCATTGCTTCGTGCCATTTGCATGGCATTTGGCAAATTGAGAGCGAAAAACCTGGCCACAGGCTTCCTGTCACACAACGCAGCAAGCGTGATGCCAACACCGTCACAGTTTCGAAGAAAATTAACCATTTGCGAGAGTTGGCGATTTTCCAATACCACCAAATGGCAAGGCCCACAGGCTATTCTAGAGACATAACTCAATTGAAATAATGACTTGATGTCATGCGTCGTGTTTCGGCACTGGGTCGGCGACGCAAGCGGATCGGGTCTGTGGGACACCCGATAGGTGTGCTCTACCACACTTGCGCTGGCCATCAGGGTTTCGCAATGGTCCGACAGCCGGTCTGGCGGGCGTGCCCTCCGCCGGACCGGCGTCGCGTGGATATCAGCGGCTGCTTGAACTCACGAATCCGGCAACTCGGCAATCTCGCGGTAGGCACCGTAGCCTTCGTCTTCCAGGTCACTCAGCGGAATGAACCGCATGGATGCCGAATTGATGCAGTAGCGGATTCCCGTCGGGGGCGGGCCATCGGGGAAAACGTGCCCCAGATGTGAATCCCCGTGCCGGGACCGCACTTCGATGCGGACCATGCCGTGCGAGACATCGCGCTTCTCCACGATGTTGTCGGGTTCCAGCGGACGGAAGAAGCTGGGCCAGCCACACGCGGAATCAAACTTCTGGGACGCGGCAAACAACGGCTCGCCACTGACCACATCGACGTAGATTCCGGCCTCCTTGTGATCCCAGTACTGGTTGCGGAACGGCGGCTCGGTATGGTCTTGCTGCGTTACAGCGAATTGCTCCGGCGACAGCTTCTGCACGGCGTCGTCGGTCTTCTTGTAGGGGGCTGTCATGGAGATGTCCGTCCTCTGCGGATTGAAAATGTCATGCTCAAGAGATAGGGAGTATCGCACGCGGATCGAGTCGCAACCGCCCCGGGCCCTTTTCATCGGGGGAACGCGGCTCGCCCTGTCCTGCTAACCTTGGACTTCCAGTACTCTATCGTTAGGTGATAGCTCCCATGAACGCGACGAAAACGGCAAAAACTGCCCTGGTGACCGGCGTGACAGGTCAGGATGGTGCCTACCTGACGGAATTGCTGCTCGAAAAGGGCTACGTGGTCCATGGCATCAAGCGCCGGTCGTCATCCTTCAACACCGGCCGACTGGAACATCTCTACCAGGACCCGCATGCGGAAGATGTCCAGTTGCACCTGCATTACGGCGATCTGACTGACGCGACCAACCTGTTGCGCATCGTGCAGCAGGTTCAGCCTGACGAAATATACAATCTGGCCGCCCAGAGCCACGTTCAGGTCAGTTTCGAGACACCTGAATACACCGCCAACTCGGACGCCATGGGCACGCTGCGCCTGCTGGAGGCGATCCGTATCCTGGGCATGGACAAGACCGTGCGGTTCTATCAGGCGTCGACATCAGAGCTTTACGGCAAGGTGCAGGAGACACCGCAGAAGGAGACAACCCCGTTCTGGCCCCGCAGTCCCTACGCGGCCGCCAAGCTCTATGCCTACTGGATTACCGTGAACTACCGCGAAGCCTATGGCATGCACGCATCCAATGGCATCCTGTTCAATCATGAGAGCCCCCTGCGTGGCGAGACCTTCGTGACGCGCAAGATCAGCCGTTCCGTGGCGTCGATCCAGCTTGGTTTCGAAGACAAGCTCTACCTCGGCAATCTCGACGCCCAGCGCGACTGGGGGCATGCGAAGGATTATGTCGAGGGCATGTGGCGGATGCTGCAGCAGGACACGCCCGACGACTACGTGCTGGCGACCGGGGAAACCCATTCGGTGCGCGAATTCGTGGAGTCCGCCTTCGCGGAAGTGGGGCGCAAGATCGTCTGGTCCGGGTCCGGCGTGGAAGAACAGGGCCGCGATGCAGCGACAGGCGACGTGCTGATCGAGGTCGATCCCCGCTATTTCCGCCCGACAGAAGTCGAGTTGCTGCTTGGTGACCCGACGAAGGCGCGCGAAAAGCTTGGCTGGACGCATACGACCGGCTTCGCTGACCTGGTGGGGCAGATGGTGCGCGCCGACCTTGTTGCCGTGAAGCGCGAGCATGAGTTCAACACGGCCATGCGGCAGGCCCGAGAGTCCTGACATGACAGCGTCGTTCAACCTGCAGGGGCGTCGGATCTTCGTTGCCGGGCACAAGGGCATGGTCGGTCAGGCCATTGTCCGCAGGCTGGCCGGCGAAGATGTCGAGATCCTGACAGTCGATCGCGCTGCGCTGGACCTGCGGCAGCGCGGCCCGGTGCGTGACTGGCTGTCCGACAATCGACCCGATGTGGTCATAGACGCCGCTGCACGGGTTGGCGGCATCCACGCCAACAACACCTATCCGGTTGATTTTCTGGCTGAAAATCTGGAATTGCAGTCCAGTCTGATCAGCGGTGCATTCGAAGCGGGCGTCGCGAAGCTGCTGTTCCTGGGCTCATCATGCATCTACCCCCGGGAGGCACCACAGCCGATCAGCGAGGACGCCCTGCTGACCGGCCCGCTGGAGCCGACGAATGAGCCCTATGCCATCGCCAAGATCGCGGGGATCCGCCTCTGTCAGGCCTATCGGCAGCAGTACGGCGCGGATTTCATCTCGGCCATGCCGACGAACCTCTACGGGCCGGGTGATAATTTTCACCCGGACAACAGCCATGTGGCTGCGGCTCTGCTGCGCCGTTTCCATGAGGCGAAGCGGGATGGGGTCGAACGGGTCACGGTCTGGGGCACGGGCAGGCCGCGGCGCGAGTTCCTGCATGTGGACGACATGGCCGACGCCTGCGTGCACCTGCTGGTCCACTATTCGGATCATGGGCATGTGAATGTCGGATGCGGTGAGGATATCTCGATCGCCGACTTCGCGCGGCTGATCCAGACCACGGTCGGGCACGATGGGGAACTTGCCTTCGATCCGTCGAAGCCAGACGGCATGTACCGCAAGCAACTGGATGTGGCAAAGCTGACCGGCATCGGGTGGCAGCCGGGCATTGGTCTGTCAGAAGGGCTGCAGGGCTATTACCGGTGGTTCCGCGACAACATCGACGCCGTGCGGGAACGGTGATGCCTGTCCGTTCTGGCAAAGCTGAACGACATGGCCGTGGGGCAGGGGGCTGCCCATGAAGATGTCGGTTGTCACGGTCTGCTTCAACTCGGCCGCAACCATCGGCTGGACCATCGAGTCCTTTCTGGCGCAGGACTGGCCGGACAAGGAACTGCTGATCGTTGACGGCGTATCGCGGGACGACACGCTGAAGATTGCGGAGAGTTTCAAAGACCCGGCCGTGCGCATCAGCAGCGAGCCTGATTCCGGCATCTATGACGCCATGAACAAGGGGCTGCAGCGGTTCAGTGGTGATGCCGTCGGGTTCCTGAATTCGGATGACCGCTATCGCGACAGCCGCGCCCTTTCGGCCATTGCCGACGCTCTGACCGACCATGATGTCGCCTATGGTGATATCGATATTGTCGCGGATCATGAATCGCGGAAGCTTGTCCGTGCCTGGCGCAACACGCCTTACCTGCCCGGCGGATTTCGTCAGGGCTGGATGCCGGCCCATCCCGGTTTCTATGTGCGGCGCCAGGTCGTCGAAGCGGTCGGAGAATTCGACCTGACGTACCCCAGCGCCTCCGACTACGACTGGATGCTGCGGGCGATGGAACTGAATGATTTCCGCACCAGGCATGTGGACCAGGTCCTGGTCGAGATGGCGAATGGCGGGTACAGCACCAGCGGGGTCCGTGCCTTCCTGCGCGGCAACATGCAGAGCCTGCAGGTCCGCCGCCGCCGCCTGGGCGTGGGCCTGATCGACAGGGCGCTGGTGGCCAAGCCCCTGCGCAAGATTCCGCAATGGCTCGGGCGGCGCTGAGCCACTCTTCCCTCAAGAAAATTCTGACCGCTTGCCCGGGCCTGACCCCGGCAAGCGCTGGTTCACAGACAGAAAAGGGGCCGCAGCGCGTGGCTGCGACCCCTGTTTCGTGCAGTGTCTGTACCGGTGATCAGACCGAGTAGTACATCGCGAACTCGACCGGATGCGGTGAATGCTCGAAGCGGTACACCTCTTCCCACTTCAGGGCCATGTAGCCGTCGATCTGGTCGTCGGTGAACACGTCACCCTTCTTCAGGAAGTCACGATCCGCGTCCAGGCACTGCAGGGCTTCACGCAGCGAACCGGCAACGGTCGGCACTTCGGCCAGCTCCTCGGGCGGCAGGTCATAGAGGTTCTTGTCCATCGGGTCGCCCGGATGGATCTTGTTCTCGATACCGTCAAGGCCAGCCATCAGCATGGCAGCGAACGCCAGGTAAGGGTTGGCGGTCGGATCGGGGAAGCGAACCTCGACACGCTTCGCCTTCGGACCGGAACCGAACGGGATCCGGCAGGAAGCAGAGCGGTTGCGGGCAGAATAGGCCAGCAGCACCGGCGCTTCGAAACCCGGGATCAGGCGCTTGTAGGAGTTGGTGGAGGCATTGGTGAAGGCATTCAGGGCCTTCGCATGCTTGATGATGCCACCGATGTAGTACAGCGCCGTCTCTGACAGGTCAGCATAGCCGGAGCCTGCGAAGGTCGGCTTGCCGTCCTTCCAGATCGACATGTGCGTGTGCATGCCGGAGCCATTGTCACCCGATACCGGCTTCGGCATGAACGTGGCTGTCTTGCCCCACTGGTGCGCGACCTGGTGGATCACGTACTTGTAGATCTGCATGCTGTCAGCGGTCTTCACCATGGTATCGAACCGGGTGCCCAGCTCATGCTGGCTCGGTGCAACCTCATGATGATGCTTTTCGGTCACGAGACCCATTTCGCGCATGACGGACAGCATCTCGCCGCGAATGTCCTGCCCGGAATCCATCGGCATGACGGGGAAGTAACCGCCCTTGACCGGCGGACGATGGGCCATGTTGCCGCCTTCCAGCGCGGCGCCGGAATTGTGCGGGGCCTCGACGTCGTCCAGCTGGTACGACGTGTGATGCGAACCGGTCGTGATCCGCACATCGTCGAACATGAAGAACTCGGCTTCCGGGCCGAAGAACGCCGTGTCACCGATGCCGGTGTACGCCAGATAGGCTTCGGCGCGCTTCGCGGTCGTGCGCGGATCGCGGCCATAGCCTTCACCGGTCGAGGGCTCATGGATGTCGCAGAACAGGATCAGCGTCGGCTGAGCCGTGAACGGATCCATGACGGCGGTGGATGCATCGGGCATCAGCGCCATGTCGGATTCGTTGATCGCCTTCCAGCCTGCGATCGACGAGCCATCGAACATGATGCCCTCCTCGAAGAACTCCTCAGTGAAGTCCAGGGCATCCATGGAGAGATGCTGCCACTTGCCGCGCGGGTCCGTGAACCGCACGTCGACATAGGCAATCTCGCCCGATTTGATCTGTTCCATAACGCTTTTGACGTCAGACATTTTTCACCCTCTGAAGTGGATAACTAACCTGTCGTAGTTGCTGGCCCCTGCGACGGGGCCAAATTCGTCCTGGCAGGGACGCGTCAGACCGCGTCTGCCCCTTTTTCGCCTGTCCGGATGCGGATGACTTCTTCCACGGACGAAACGAAAATCTTGCCATCGCCGATGCGACCCGTATGGGCCGCCTGCTGGATCGCCTCCAGCGCGCGCTCGACCATGCTGTCCTCGACGACGACTTCCACCTTCACCTTGGGCAGAAAATCGACGACGTATTCAGCACCGCGATACAATTCGGTGTGACCCTTCTGACGACCGAAGCCTTTTGCTTCCGTCACCGTGATACCCTGCAAGCCCACTTCATGAAGGGCTTCCTTCACCTCGTCGAGCTTGAAGGGTTTGATGATTGCCTCGATCTTTTTCATCAGTGTGTTCTCGGCACCTTGTGGTCAGTACGTTTCCTCACGCGATCCTGCGACCGCGCCTTCAAGGAATAGCATGGCTCATGCCATCCTGTCCGATTGTAAAAGACCTTGTGTTTCATGGAATTAGGGATATGTGCCAGAATATTGCGCAGTCACGTTGCCGATTTTTTGATCAGTATGACGTATTAATGGGCAAAATTGCCGCGTCCATCCTGGCTCTGCTGCTGCTCGGTCTGGCCGTTCAGGTTGCACACGCCGGTTCCCCGTCACCCGCTCCCGCTACTCTTCGGATTCCTGCCGGGCCGGTCATCGTCGGATCCGACCGTGGTGAGCGAGAGATGGCCTATGCGCTGGATGAGGCCGCCTACGGCCACAGTGTGACCCGCGATCAGCGATGGTACGAAAACGAGCCGGAACGGAAGCGGCTGAACACGCCATCCTATCGCATCATGCGCGATCCGGTGACCAATGCGGACTATGCGCGTTTCATCCAGGCCACCGGTCACGCGGTTCCTGACGTCGACCCGGCGACCTGGGAATCATATGGCCTGATTCACCCCTACGCCCGAACGCGGCGTCACGCCTGGGCTGATGGCGCACCGCCAGCGGGTCGCGACGCGCACCCCGTCGTGCTGGTCAGCCGCCATGATGCCGATGCCTACGCGACCTGGCTTTCCGCCGTCACCGGCGCGGTCTGGCGGGTGCCGACGGAGCTTGAGTGGGAGAAGGCGGCCCGCGGTATTGATGGCGTGGCCTTCCCCTGGGGAGAAACGTTTGATCCCGCAAAATTGAACAGCCATGATCAGGGGCCGTTCGACACGCGCCCCGTGGGTGCTTACGTGTCGGGGCAGAGCCCGTTCGGCATGCGTGATCCGGCGGGGCAGGTATTCGAGTGGACGGCGACCCCTTCGGCTGACGGCAGAAGCATCGTCAAGGGCGGTTCGTGGGATGACAGTGGGTGCGGCGTCTGCCGTCCTGCTGCACGTCACGGGCGGCCCGACGATCTGAAGCACATCCTGGTGGGGTTCCGGCTGGTACAGGAGCAGGCGCAGTGAAACATGATGGTCTGATCAGTGACCACCCCGACCTTCCGGCCTTCAGCCGGGCCTGGCAGGGGACAGTGGATGAACCGGAATCGGATCTGCAGATTGATCCGGCCCGCCTGCTTGCCCGCATGGGACAGCGGCGTCTGCGACGGATGGAGGCTGCGGGTGATGAACTGATAGACATCTATCGGGTCATCGCAAAGACCGGTGACAATATCGTCGGCCTGCTGCTGAAGCAGTCGGAAGGTTTCTTCGAATGGGACCATTACCCGAAGGGTGACGTCTACGATTCCGAGACCCACAGCCAGTACTATTACCATGCGCACCGTGGCGCGATGGGGGAACACGGGCATTTTCATACCTTCGTGCGGTCAAAGGGCATGCCGCCCGGTGTGCTGCCGCTGCCGCTGGAACGCGACGAAGCCTGGCCGAAGGGTGATGATGCGGTCGCCCACATGATCGCGATTTCAATGGATCCCTTTGGTGTGCCCACGCACCTGTTCAGCACCAACCGCTGGGTGACCGGTGAAACGCTTTACGGGGCGCAGGACGTGATCGCGATGCTCGACCGGTTCGAGATGGATCTGATCTGGCCGGACTGGCCGGTGAACCGCTGGCTGACGGCGATGATGGTGCTATTCCGGCCGCAGATCGAAACCCTGCTGCACCGGCGTGACGCCGTGCTGAACCATCAGATGATGGCCCGGCCAAGTGATGATGTGCTGGAAGACAGGGACCTGGAGATCACCGCACTGACCACCATCGATGCAGATCGCCAGATCGCAGCGGTGCAGACCGCGATCAAGGCACTTGCCTGACCGTTGCACCATGCGGGATTAAGTCATTGTTTGCCTTTTTCAGCCCAGGGTAGCTGTAGACACGACATCAGTGTCGGATTGGCAAGGGGCTGGACAGGACGTGTCAGCGACTTTGAAACAGGTGCCAGGAGCGAAAGGTGAGGCGGCCGGCAACGCGCGGCGCCCCTTGCCGGCCAGCAGGCCACCGGGGACGAATCGCAGTCACCATGAACCGGCGACCTTTCTGCAGCGCGGCACGGTCGTGCCCTTTACCACATCCAGCCTGGCCCAATCGCGCGTCCGCCTGGATGACCGGGGAAGGCAGGAAGTCATCCTGCCCGGATTTTCAGGGGGCAAGGGCGTCTATATCACCGCATGGTCCAGCCTGCCGGATATCACGTCGCCGTCTGTCCATGACCGGGCACTGATCGAAACCATCGCGCAGCAGAGGGTGATTTCGCCGCCGGATGTCCGTCGCTGCTGGGCGGAACTTGCGACCACCGGCATCGGGGGACAGGCCCTGGCCGAGAAAGCGCGGGAAGAGCTGGCGCACGCTGCCGAAGTTCGGGTCGCGACCAGGATCATGCTTCTGCTCGACTGCATCCGCCGTTCCGGTGGTAAGGTCGGGCCGGAACTGATGGCCCGATTGGGTCACCCCGATGGGGAGCAGCAGGCAAAGGCCCTGCTGGCCGGTACTGCACGGCGCATTGACTGTGATGTGGCAACCATTGACGCCCATATCGGGGAACTGGCGGCACTGCTCGGCACCCTCGGGTTGCGGTCCCTGCCGCAACCGGGTCGTCTGCGTGACCTGCATGTTCGCTTGCAGGAATTCTCCCATGCGATCGGCAACTGGTCTCGCACCACCGTATCCGAATCGGCCCCTGTCGGCCATTTCGCGGCCATGTCGTCAGAACATTCCGCCGCTATCGCAGGGCGTGCAATCGCGCAGGTCGACGCGCTGCTGGCGGATTCATTGAAGCTGATCAGCAACCGGGAAGCCGGAAAGAAATCCCTCCGCACCGAGCTGCTGCGGATTGCCTGGCTGCTGGACGGCTGGGACTACGTGCTGCGAGTCTGGGCTGACGTGGTTGCCGAGCGCACGGCGGTCGATGTCGCGATTGCCGAGATCGGCCGGATCGTTCCCATCGTGCCGGCCAGCGAAGTTCAGGATGCAAGTGCCCACAAGTCTGTCGAACTGTTCCGCCAGTACCGCAGCCGCGTCGGCCATTCCGAGGACTGGTTGAGCGGAGATCCGGACGAAGCCGACCCCGCCGGTCCCGGGCCCGGCAACCGGGATACCCGCGCATGAAAGGCACAGTCTCGCAGGAAGAACTCAAGGAGCGCCTGTTCGTTCTGGAGCCACAGCAGTTTCTGGAACTCTACCGGTTGTACGAGAAGCTTGGCAGCACGGTCGATGTGAAGGTGGAGATGCAGATCCTGCGTCGGCGCCTGGTGCGGATGCGACCCAGGCGCGCCCTGACGTTCACGCGGCTGCTGTGCGAACCGTTCGAGGCATTTCTGGTCAACGGACAACCTTCGGACCCCGGGCTGGTGTCTCGGCGCATGTGTCTGCCGGTCGCCCGGCTTGTCCGGCGACATCTTTCTGCGGCCGAGTTGGTGCGCTTCGAGCAGCGGATCGCAGCGCTGAAACCCGATGACGGTGCGGCCAAGGTGCTGCTGGGCCGCGACCTCTGGGAGGTGGCGGCGAAGATACTTTCCGACCTGCGTCTTTCCAGGCCCAGGACGCCAGGTGACCCGCAGCCGCGTATTGGCCTGTTGATCGGCTGCCTGCAGATCGGGGAGGCGATGGTCACGCTGTCGCGCGGTATTCCTGAAGGGCGGGTTGATGCGCTGGACGAGGGCGGGGCCAAGCTGCTCGTCAGGCTGCTCAGGACCCTGCCGCAGGACCGGACCGGTCACGCCCGGTACCTCATGGCGCTGCTGGCCCGGCGGCTGGAGAACCCCGCGAGCGTCATGGCAATCCTTCAGTCCGATGCCGGGTCGCTGCCGGCGGCGACACGCCAGGACCTGACCCGAATGGTGCGCGGCGAGATCGAGGCAGGCGTCGAGGCCGGTGTCGCGAAACTGGCTGCCGGGGGGCATGGTGCGCCGGAGGTTGTGCGCCAGGCGGAACGTCTGCTCGACCGGCTGGGCCAGATCAGCGCGTCAGGTGCGGTCGGCCCGAAGATGCAGCAGGCCGGTTCACGGATTGCCAGCAGGCTGGGCGGCATGGAAAGCCTGTCGGACGTGGCTGCGCTTGAGCCGTCACGGCAAGATCAGATCAGGACGCTGTTGTCCGTCGAGCAGAGCGCCGGACTGGCGCACGCGGAGACCTATCGCGAACTGGAGAGCGAAATCGGCAACGTCATCCGGCTGGGTGCCCGGATCGACCGTCTGGGTGTGGACAACCCCTTGCGCGCGCGCGAGGTGGCGCTGCGCAACCAGATCGCGACCCGCCAGGCCGCGCTGCTCTCGTCCTTGCCGCAGGTGCCGGATGAACCCGGTGCCCGGGCGTCGGCCCGCGCCGGTCTCTATGGCCTGGTACGCATGGTGGAAATGCTGGACGGCTCCAATGCCGCCGAGACGCTGCGCTGCGAGGGCGACCGGATCCTCGCCGGGTAGTGCCGTTGGCACCGCCTCAGTCGATCTCCGGCCGGACAGGCGCGCGACTGTTGCCCTGCCGTCACTTCCCGAATCATGGCTCACAGCCGATGATGTCAGCCCTTTCTGATCCAGGCGGTATAGATCATGCGCTTTCTGCGGGTAGTTCCGGGTTCGGCCTTGCTTGCCGTCATGACCGTTCTGGCGGGGCTGACAGCTCCGGCGCTGGCGGACGATACGCCGCCGCCGTTCGACGTCTGGCTGGACGGCGTGCGGCAGGAAGCGCGGGAAAAGGGCATTGCCGAGGAAACCATTCAGGTCGCTCTGACCGGCATTGAACCGGTCCGGCGTGTGGTGCAGCGGGATCGCAACCAGTCCGAATTCAAATTGACCTACCAGATCTATCATGACCGCCTGCTGACGCCGACCAACATCCGTGTCGGACGTGGCAAGCTGGCGAAGCACGAAGCCCTACTTGCCGAAATCGAGGCGGAATACGGGGTGCAGCCCCGCTTCATCCTGGCGATCTGGGGAATGGAGACCCGTTACGGTGCGGTGAAACCGACGATGGCGGTCGTGCCTGCCGTGGCGACGCTTGCCTATGACCGGCGCCGGTCGAGCTATTTCCGTCGGGAACTGTTTCAGGCCCTGCTGATGATCGACAAGGGCTACATCACGCATCCGCAGATGCTCGGGTCCTGGGCCGGGGCCATGGGCCAGCCGCAGTTCATGCCTTCCAGTTACATGGCCTATGCCCGCGATCATGATGGCGACGGTCGCCGCGATATCTGGACGAACGAGGCAGACGTCTTTGCCTCCATCGCCAATTACCTGGCCAGGCATGGCTGGCACAATGACCAGACCTGGGGCCGCGAAGTGACGATTCCGAAGGATGCCGCATTTCGCGCGGCCATACCCGAACCCCGCACCGGGAGTGGCTGCCGCGCCATCAATTCGATGTCCGGTGCGGCACCTCTGAGCACCTGGCAGCAGATGGGCGTGCGGCGTGCGGATGGCACAGACCTGCCGTCGCGTGATCTGCCTGCGTCCCTGGTGGAACCGGATGGTACTACCGGTAAGGCCTTTCTGGTCTATCGCAACTATCATTCGATCCTGCGATATAACTGCGCCCACCTGTACGGTCTTGCCGTCTCCCAGCTTGCCGATGCCATAGGCCGCAGATAGACTGGGCGAATCAGGCCCTTGTTTCGTGGAGTAGCCGTCATGACCAGCCACCTGGACCGTTCAACCTGGTGGCTGACAAGGCTTGCCGTGCCGGTCCTACTTCTGGGCCTCGCGGGCTGCGCCGAGACGACGCTGGCGATCCATGGCGCGAAACAGATCGCGCAGGCGGATGAGGCCCGGCCCGGGACTCGCCAGATCGATGCCGCAAAGGTACGACGTGCCAGCCTGCGCCCCTATCAGATCAAGGGTATCTGGTACTACCCGACCGTCATGCCCGATTACGACGAGACCGGGATCGCGTCCTGGTACGGCGACCCGTTTCACGGTCGCAAGACGGCAAGCGGCGAAGTCTATGACAAGCGTATCGTGACCGCCGCGCACAAGACATTGCCGTTGCCGAGCACGGTGCGGGTGACCAATCTGGAGAATGGGCGGGTCCTGACGGTCAGGGTCAATGACCGTGGCCCCTTCGTGAACAACCGCATCATCGACATGTCGCAGCGCGGTGCGCAGCTGCTGGGGTTCGAACGCCAGGGCGTCGCGCGCGTCCGGGTCGAAGTCGTCGGTTCCGATGATGACCGGTTTGTCCTGCGTGAGGTGAAGACACCCACGGGGGAGAAGCGAGCCGGATCAGCCGCACCACGCAAATCCGTCAAGGTCGCTTCCCTGCCACCCCCACAGGGGTCGAGCGGTGATGCCGCCCTCAACCAGTCCACGCCGGTCACCCGACCCGTGGTGCGCAGCAGACCGCTGACCCTGGCCGGCGGTGAAGAGGCGGCGAACGGTCAGGTGCGGGTTGTCCCCACTGTTCCCACACGCCTGTTCGTGCAGGCCGGATCCTTCACCCAGTTCCAGAATGCGGATCGCTTGCGGTCCAGGCTGGCCGCTGTCGGACCGGCATTCATCGATCATGTGCTGATCGATGAGCGGGATTTCTTCCGCGTTCGGCTGGGGCCGATCGATTCCGTGGACCGTGCCGACCAGTTGCTGGCGCTGTCGCTGAACGCCGGGGCGGATGACGCACGCATCATCGTCGACTAGACTTCACGGCTCGCTTCATTCTGCCTGGCCGCGTGTGTTGTTTCACATCGTGGCCCCCAATGTGTCCTGACAAGGTCTGTTGCTCATGTTTCCCAGATTCCTGCCGCAGCTGCTTTCCGCTCTCCTCACCTGCACCATGCTGGCCGCATTGCCCGTGCAGGCGGCCGAGTTCGAGACCAAGGCGAAACATGCCATCGTCATTGATTTCCAGTCCGATCAGCCGCTGTTCGAAAAGGACGCGGATCTGCCGATACCGACCGCATCCATGAGCAAGCTGATGACGGTCTACATGCTGCTGGAACGGGTGAAGAGCGGCGAACTGAAACTGGATGACACTCTGCCGGTCAGCAAGAAGGCCTGGCAGAAGGGCGGATCCAAGATGTTCGTGGAGGTCGGCAAGCAGATCCGGGTGGAGGATCTGCTGCGTGGCATCATCATTCAGTCCGGCAATGACGCAAGCATCGTGGTCGCAGAGGGCCTGGCTGGCAGTGAGGAGGCCTTTGCGGAACAGATGACCCGAAAGGCCCGGGAACTCGGGCTGGAAAACACGACGCTGAAGAATGCGACGGGCTGGCCCGACCCGGAGCACAGGATGAGCGTGCGTGACCTGGCGAAGCTGGCCACGCTGATCATCCGCAACTTCCCCGATTTCTATCCGATCTACTCGGAAAAGAGCTTTACCTTCAGCGACATCACGCAGCGCAACCGCAACCCGCTGCTCTATCGCAACGTCGGTGCGGATGGCCTGAAGACAGGCCATACCGAAGCTGCAGGATATGGCCTGGCAGCGTCGGCCGTGCGCGGAGATACCCGCCTTGTCATGGTGGTTGCCGGGCTGGAGAGCTCGCGGGAACGCGGTGATGAGGCGGAGCGGTTGCTGAAGTGGGCGTTCCGGACCTTTGAAACCTACCGTCTCGGCTCGGCAGGCGACACGATCACGGAAGCGGAAGTCTGGCTCGGCCAATCGACCAAGGTACCGCTGATGCTGGGCAATGACCTGCTGGTGAGTATGGCCAGGGCTGACCGCCCGCGGATGAAGGTGGAAGCAGTCTATGATGGCCCGATCCCGGCACCGGTCGTGAAAGGCACGCAGGTCGGGCGACTGGTCGTGACGTCCGATGGGGCAAGGATCGCGACAGCGCCGCTGCTGGCCGCGGCTGACGTCGAGGCGCTGGGACCCTTCGGGCGTATCGGTGCGGCCCTGGCACATGTGATATGGGGTCCGGGCAGTTGACCCGGCCAGGAGTAGGGCTGTGCAATCCGCGCTGACACCAGGCCTGTTCATCACCTTCGAAGGCGGGGAAGGGGTTGGCAAGTCGACCCAGACCGCCCTGCTGGCAGACGCACTCAGGGCGCAGGGTTTCCAGGTGACCGTGACCCGCGAACCCGGCGGCACGCCGATGGCCGAGACCCTGCGTGGTCTGCTGCTCGATCCGGCACACGATCTGGATCCCATGGAGCAGGTGCTGTTGCTCAATGCCGCCCGCCACAGCCATGTGCGCCAGGTCATTGCCCCGGCGCTGGCGGCGGGTGACGTGGTGATCTGTGACCGTTTCATCGATTCCACGCGGGCCTATCAGGGGGCTGCCGGCGGCATTGACGGACAGGTGATCACGGACCTGCACCGGCTGGTGTTTGGTGATCTGATGCCGGTTCTGACCGTTGTCCTGGATGCGCCGGTGGAAACGGGTCTGCGCCGGGCTGCTGATCGCGCGGCCGCAACCGACAGGTTCGAGACCGCCGACCGCGCGTTTCATGAACGCCTGCGCCAGGGTTTCCTGGCCATCGCGGCGGCGGAACCGGTGCGCTGCCAGGTGATCGCCGCCGATGCGCCCGCTTCGGACATCGCGCAATCGGTCCTGGCGTTCGTCGAACCCCGGGTGTGGTCGTGAGCGACGACATCCCGCGCCCTGCACCGGACGAGATCGCAGAAGAACTGCATCCGGCGCTGTCGACCAGGGTACACGGCCACGCCGAAGCCTGGGATACGCTGGCCGAAGCCGCGGCAGGCACCGGGTTGCACCATGCCTGGCTGCTGAGCGGCAGCGCCGGAATCGGCAAGGCAACGCTGGGCTATCATTTCGCGCGCAGTCTGTTGTCGGCTGAATCCGGGGGCGGCCTGTTCGGCGACAGCGCACCGAGCCTGCACGCCGATGCCGATGATCCCCTGTTCCAGCAGGTCGCCAGCGGTTCCCATCCCAACCTGACCATCCTGCGCCGCGCCTGGAACCGGGAGGGCAAGCGCTATTACACCGAAATCCGCGTGGACGACGTCCGGCGGTTGACCGCGTTCCTGGGGCAGCGGGCGAATCTGCCGACACGCCGTGTCGTGCTGATCGACGCAGCCGACGACATGAACCGCAATGCCGCCAATGCATTGCTGAAACCGCTGGAAGAACCGCCTGCCGACACGGTGTTCATCCTGATCTGCCATTCACCGGGTCGATTGCTGCCCACCATCCGGTCGCGTTGCCGTCGGCTGTCGCTGTCCGGCCTTTCGGAGGGGGAGGCGCTGGCGGTCATGGAAACCGCCCGCCCTGATCTGGATGGCCCGACGGCACGGCTGCTGCTGCAGCTGTCGAATGGCGCCCCCGGACAGGCGTTGCGCCTGGAAGTGGCGGGGGGCGAGGCGCTGTACCGGCAGTTGCTTGCCGTCCTAGTGGCTGCCCCTGACATGGACCGCGCGGCGGCACAGAAACTGGGCGACATGGTATCGAAGCCCGGCGTGGGCGAGATTGCCTTTGGCCTGCTGATGGATCTGCTGGACGGGTTCCTGAAGCGCCTGGTGCAGGCGCCGGTCAATGATCTTGCAGCCAGCCAGCCGGAGCGCGAACTGATGCAGCGCCTGACCCGGGGCAGTCTTGATCAATGGTTCGAGGTGTGGGACAAACTCGCACGGCTCAGGGAGCGCACCGGGGCCGTCAATCTGAACCGCAAGGCCGTGACATTGTCGATCCTCTCCGACGTCGAGGAGGCGGCGCGGATCAGCGTGGGCCAGACCTGAGCAACCAAGGTGCGCTGATCGGGAGATTTGGATGACCATCGACGCTGCAGCGACTGGCAGCAACGGACCGCAGGGCCAGCTGCAGAGTGAGGGCCAGGGACGTCCGTTCTACATCACGACCCCGATCTATTACGTCAATGACCGGCCCCATATCGGGCATGCCTACACGACGCTGGCCTGCGATGTGATCGCGCGTTTCAAGCGTCTGGACGGCTTTGATGCGCACCTGCTGACCGGCACCGATGAACACGGGCAGAAGGTGGAGAAATCGGCTGCCGCCGCCAACACGGACCCGCAGGATTTCTGTGACCGCGTGGCGCAGAATTTCCGCGACATGATGCCGGTGCTGAAGATTTCCAATGATGACTTCATCCGCACGACGGAGGAACGCCATGTGCGCTCCGTCCAGGCACTGTGGAAGAAGCTTGAGGAATCGGGCGACATCTATCTGGGCAGCTATTCCGGCTGGTACGCTGTGCGCGATGAGGCTTTCTATGGCGAGGATGAACTGACGAAGCAGCCTGATGGCAGCCGCGTCGCGCCGTCCGGTGCCGAAGTGGAGTGGGTGGAGGAGCCGAGCTATTTCTTCCGCCTGTCCGCCTGGGGCGACCGGTTGCTCGCGTTCTATGATGCGCACCCCGACTTCATCATGCCGCCTGCGCGGCGCAACGAAGTCGTCAGCTTCGTGAAGGGCGGTCTGCGTGATCTCTCCATCTCCCGCACCAGCTTCAATTGGGGTGTCCCGGTGCCGGGCGACGACACGCACATCATGTACGTCTGGCTGGATGCGCTGACCAACTACATGACCGCCGTTGGCTACCCGGATACGGATGACCCGTTGTTCAGGAAGTTCTGGCCGGCTGATGTGCACATGGTGGGCAAGGATATACTGCGCTTCCATGCGGTCTACTGGCCCGCGTTCCTGCTTTCGGCCGGTCTGCCGACGCCGAAGCGGGTCTTCGCACACGGCTGGTGGACCATCGAGGGCGAGAAGATGTCCAAGTCGCTGGGCAATGCCATAGCACCGGAGGAACTGGTTGAGTCCTATGGTCTGGACCAGACCCGCTATTTCCTGCTGCGTGAAGTGCCGTTCGGCAACGACGGCGACTTCTCCCGCGAGGCGATGATCCATCGCACCAACGGTGATCTGGCCAACGACCTGGGCAACCTGGCGCAGCGCGTGCTGTCGATGGTGTTCAAGAACTGTGACGGCGCGCTGCCGGAACCCGGCCCGATGACAGACGATGACCGCGCCCTGCTGGACCTTGCCGCTGGCATGCTGGCCCGTGTTCGCGCGGAGGTGGATGTCCAGGCGCTGCACAAGGCGCTGGCCGCGATCTGGGAAGTCTGTGGCGCCGCGAACCGCTATGTGGATGCTCAGGCCCCGTGGACGCTCCGCAAGACGGATCCGGAGCGCAAGAAGACCGTGCTCTACGTGCTGGCCGAAACCGTACGCCGGATCGCCATTCTGGTGCAGCCGATCATGCCGGATGCCGGGGCCAACCTGCTGGATCAACTGAAGGTGGATGCTGGCGCGCGGGCATTCGTGCACCTGACGGCGGATCACGCGCTTCAGGGCGGCACGGCCATCGACAAACCGGTGCCGGTGTTCCCGCGTATCATGATTGAAGAACCCGAGACGAAGGGCTGAGGCGATGCTGGTCGATTCCCACTGTCATCTGGACTATCTGGCCCGCGACGGCGATCTGGACGATGTACTGGTTCGGGCGCGCAATGCCGGTGTGTCACCAATGCTGACGATTTCCACCAAACTACGGGAATTCGATATTGTGCGCGGCATCGCCGAAAAGGCCGATGACCTGTTCTGCAGTGTCGGTGTGCATCCGCATGAGGCGGAGAGCGAGCCGGACACCACCGCCGAAACCCTGATCGAACTGGCCGCGCATCCGAAGGTGGTCGGGATCGGCGAAACAGGTCTCGACTATTTTTATGAACACAGTCCGCGTGATGTTCAGCAACGCCTGTTCCGTGCCCACATCACTGCGTCGCGTGAAACCGGCCTGCCGCTGATCGTTCATACCCGTGATGCCGAATCCGACACCATCGACATCATGCGCGATGAGATGGCAAACGGGGCGTTCACCGGTGTGATTCATTGTTTCAGCGGCACGCGGCAGCTCGCCGACCGTTCGCTGGACCTCGGCTTCTACATCTCGATCTCCGGCATCGTCACCTTCAAGTCTGCGGAGGACCTGCGGCGCACGGTTGAAGCGGTGCCGCTCGAGCGGTTGCTGGTGGAGACCGACAGCCCGTACCTGACACCGGTGCCGAAACGCGGCAAGCGCAACGAGCCGGCGATGACCGCCTATACCGCGGCGAAGGTCGCCGAGATCAAGGGCGTATCGGTTGACGAGGTGGCGCGCCAGACGACACAGAACTTCCGCGACCTGTTCACCCGGGCGGAATTCTGATCATGCGCATCACCATCCTTGGCTGTGGCAGTTCCGGCGGTGTGCCGCGCATTGGCGGTGAATGGGGCGTCTGCGACCCGAAGGAGCCGAAGAACCGGCGTCGGCGCTGTTCCATCCTGGTGGAGAACGAGGGGACGCGGGTTCTCGTCGATACCTCCCCCGATGTTCGCGAACAGTTGCTGGATGCAGAGGTCACGGATCTGGAAGGGGTCATCTGGACCCATGACCACGCCGACCAGACGCACGGGCTGGATGACCTGCGGGTGCTGGCGATCCACAACCGCCGCCGGATCGAGGTCTGGGGTGACGCGGACACGCTTGTCCGCCTGAAACGCAAGTTCGGCTATTGCTTCCCCGATGAAGCCACGTCGGCCTATCCGGCCATCGTCAATGATCACCTCATCGACGGCCCGTTCCAGATCGGCAACGTGCCGATCCTGCCATTCTACCAGGATCACGGCACCATGCCCTCGCTGGGGTTCCGCTTTGGCGATGTGTCCTATGCCAACGATGTGGTGCAACTGGATGACGCCGCGTTCGAGGCAATGGCGGGCAGCCGCCTGATGATCGTTGACGCCCTGCGCTATCGCCCGCACCCGACGCATGCCCATCTGGAACGGGCGCTGGAATGGATTGCGCGGATCGGGCCGGAGCGCGCGATCCTGACCAACATGCATGTCGATCTGGACTATCACACCCTGGCGGCGGAACTGCCTGCCGGGGTCGAGCCCGCCTATGACGGGATGACCGTCGAAATCTGAAACATCTGCTTTTCCGCGCTGGGCTTGCTGACCCGTCCGTGCCAGATTTCATTGGCATGATGGCTCGGGGGGATCGGTTCAGGTGACAGGGTTGAAACATGTCGAGGTACTGGGCGGCGGTCCGGCGGGCCTCTATGCCGCTATCCTGCTGAAGCGGGCCTGGCCTGGCATCTCCGTGCGGCTGACGGAACAGAACCCGGCGGACGCGACGTTCGGATTTGGCGTTGTCTTCTCCGATCAGGCGCTGGATTTCCTGCGTGGCGAAGACCCTGAAACACATGATCTGATCACGCCGCTGATGGAGCGCTGGCGGAACATGACCCTGGCGCATCGCGGCGACCGGGTGACGCTGGACGGTATCGGCTTTGCCGCCATTGGACGGCTGGAACTGTTGCAGGCGTTGCAGGATCGCGCGGGCGAGGTCGGGGTGGAACTGAGGTACGACCGGCCCATTGGATCCCTGAGCGAATTGAGCGCCGATCTGATCATCGGCGCCGACGGGCTGAATTCCCTGGTGCGGGCATCCGATGAAGCCGGGTTCCGGTCGCGTCTGGAATACTTCGACAACCGCTTCGCCTGGTTCGGCACGACGCAGCCGTTCGACACGCTGACCCAGACCTTTGTCACCACGGACAAGGGCTCGCTGAACGCGCATCACTATCGCTACCAGCCTGGCATGAGCACCTTCATCGTCGAATGCGATCCGGCGACGTTTCATGCCCATGGTTTCGACGGGATGGGAGAGGCGGAAACGGCGATCGCCTGTGCAGAAATCTTCCATGAACCGCTGCAGGGCGCCGCGCTGATCTGCAACCGCTCGCTCTGGCGGCAGTTCCCGAGGCTCTGGTGCGAAAACTGGGTCTCCGGCAACCGCGTGATCCTGGGCGATGCGGCACATACCGCTCATTTCTCCATCGGGTCCGGCACGCGGCTGGCTATGGAGGACGCCATCGCACTCGTGCGGGCGTTGCAGGCGAATGCGGATGTTGGCACGGCCCTGGCGGCGTTTCAGGCGGCACGGCAACCCATTGCCAGAAAGATCGTCGATGCCGCCAACACCTCTGCCGCCTGGTACGACCGGTTTCCGGAGAAGATGGCGCTGGATCCGCTGGATTTCGCCTTCGACTATGTGACCCGCTCCGGGCGGGTGGACATGGATCGCCTGCGCAATCTGTCGCCCGAATTCATGGCCCGCTACGACGCGGCGAAGGGACCCGCCGCATGAGCATTCAGGACCCGGTCGGCGAAACGGCGGGCGCGGCGGAGATCGGTTTCATCAAGGCGGACCATCCGAACTGCAGCACCATCCTGTTCGACAATCTGCCCTGCAATGCCGACCGGGTCGCCGTGACCGGGCCAGCCGGCACACTGACCTATGGCGCACTCTGTGCCGAGGCGGCGCGGTGGGGGCACGCGTTCCAGACGTTCGGGCTGCAGCGTGGTGGTCGCATCGCCTTCTTCCTGGATGACACGCCGGTCTATCCGGCGGCGTTCTTCGGCGCTGTCCGGGCGGGATTCGTACCCGTCCTGCTCAATACCCTGACAACGCCGGACCTGCTGCAGTTCTTCCTGGCGGATACCGAGGCCCGGATCGCGGTGGCGGAGGCCGAGTTCACGGATCGGTTCACGGCTGAGACGCGCGCGGAGACCCGGCTTGAGCGCATTGTCATTGCCAACGGGGCGGGTGCGCTGGCCGATGACATGCAGCATGCGTCCGACTTCATCGACGGTCAGCCAGAGACCCTGGAGATGGCGGATACAGGGCCGGACGACATGGCGTTCTGGATGTATTCGTCGGGTTCGACCGGGCGACCCAAAGGCATCGTTCACCTGCATCATGACATGGCCTACACGCAGCTTTCGTTCGCCGAAAGCATCCTGAAACTGCGGTCCGATGACCTGTGTTTCTCGGTGCCGAAGATCTTCTTTGCCTATGGCTTTGGCAATGCCTTCACGTTTCCCTTCTCGGTCGGTGCAACAGCGGTGCTGATGCCCGGACGCCCCGACCCGACTGCCGTACTGGATTGCATCGAGGCATTCAGGCCCACGGTGCTGTTCGGTCTGCCGACGCTCTATACGGCGATCTGCCGGACACCCGGCGTCGACGCGCGGGACCTGTCGTCGTTGCGGCTGGCCATGTCGGCGGCGGAAACCCTGTCGGATGACATCTTCAACGCCTGGCTGAGCCTGACCGGCCTGCGCCCGATCGAAGGTCTGGGCTCCACGGAGGTGCTGCACATCTATCTGTCGAACACGCAGGATGAGCAGCGCATCGGTGCCGCCGGGCGACGGGTTCCGGGCTATGAGGTGGAGTTGCGCGACCGGGACGGCGCGCCGACCCCGGGGGGCGAGGAAGGCATCATGTGGGTGCGCGGTACATCGTCGGCTCCATGCTACTGGAACCGGCCTGACAAGACCGCCGAGACCATGCGCGGGGACTGGATCAACACCGGTGACCGGTTCCTTGAAACGGATGGCTTCTATCATTTTCAGGGCCGCGCCGATGATCTGATCAAGGTCTCGGGTCAGTGGGTCTGGCCCCTGGAAGTCGAACGCTGCCTCAACGAACACCCGCATGTGCATGAGTGCGCGGTGCTGGCGCATCAGTTGCCGGACCGGCGCATGAGCCTGCGTGCCGTGGTCTGCCTGCGCGATGGCCAAGCTGGTGACGATGTGCAGGTCAAGGTGCTGCAACAGCATGTGCGCCAGGCCTTGCTGCCGTTCAAGTATCCGCGCATCGTCGAGTTCGTGGGGGAGATGCCGAAGACCGGGACCGGCAAGATCGACCGGCAGGCACTGCTGAACGGGGGAGAATGACCATGCAACTGGAACCACTGCACGCCGACTTCGGGGCGCGGGTGACGGACTTCGATATCTCGCAGCCGCTCGACGCAGAACGCCGTGCCGCGCTGATGGCTGCCATCGACCGCTATTCGTTTCTCTGTTTCCCCGATCAGGCCCCCGGTGATGACCGGCAACTGGCTTTCACCCGCGAAATCGGCGAACCGGAGCCCAATCATCTGCCGAAGGGTGAAGAGAATCGCATCGACTATTTCGGCACCATCGGCAATGTGCAGGAAGATGGCACGGCGCTGGGCAATGACCACAGGAAGACGATATTCCTGACCGGCAACAACATGTGGCACACCGATGCCAGCTTCAAGCCGGTGCCTGCTCTGGTCTCCATCACCTCAGCCTATGAAGTGCCTTCGGAAGGTGGGGAAACCCAGTTCATCAGCGCCCGCGCCGCCCATGCGCGGCTGTCGGAGGAGCAGAAGTCGACCGTCGATCCGCTGATTGTCATTCATGATTATGTCTATTCCCGATCAAAGATCGCGCCGGATGCCGTGTCGCCGGAACTCGCCCGGTCCCTGCCGCCTGTCCGCCAGCGACTGGTCCGCACCAACCCGGGCACCGGACAGAAGAACCTGTTCATGGGTTCACATGCGAAGACCATCGAGGGCTGGAACGATACCGAAAGCCGTGACCTGATCGAAGGGCTGATCACCGAAGCCACCGCGCCAGAGCATGTCCATACCCACCGGTGGCAGACCGGCGATGTGGTGATCTGGGACAACAGGTGCCTGCTGCATCGCGGTCTCGGCTATGACGCGGACAAGCATCGCCGCCTGATGCGCCAGACCCGGGTGCGCGGCGCGGGGCCGACACTGGAAGAATAGGAAGCTGCCTCAGACAGCCTCACCCGCTGCACGGCCGCTGGCCCAGGCCCACTGGAAATTGTAACCCCCGAGCCAGCCGGTAACATCCACAGCCTCGCCGATGACATGCAGGCCAGGGACGGCCTTTGCCTCCATCGTGCGCGATGACAGGCTGGCCGTGTCGATACCGCCTGCCGTGACCTCAGCCTTGGCATAGCCCTCTGATCCGCTGGGCGTCAGGTCCCAGCCGTTCAGCATTGCGCCGAGCTTGCGCAGCGGAGCGTCGGCGATTTCCGCCATCGGACGGTGGGGAAGTTCCTGCGCAGCCAGCGCCGTCGCCAGCCGCGCGGGCAGCAGCTCCGCCAGAATGGTTGCGGGCTGTGCCTTGGGCCGGTCGCGTTTCATGGCCAGCAGATGTGCCGCCGCATCAAGGTCGGGCGCGATATCCAGGCGAATGGTGCCGCCGTCCCGCCAGTAGGACGATATCTGCAGGATGGCCGGGCCGGACAGCCCGCGATGCGTGAACAGCATGGCCTCATCGAATGCAGTCCTGTCGGCCCGTGCGATGCAGGGCAGGGCGACCCCGCTCAGACCGCGCATGAAGTCGCCGATCTGATTGCTGAACGTCAGCGGCACCAGACCCGGGCGCACATCCGCAAGCTTCAGACCGAAGCGGGTGGCGAGGTCGTGGGCGAAGCCGGTTGCCCCCATCTTCGGAATCGACAACCCGCCTGTCGCCAGGATCAGGGCAGGGGCCTGAAACACGCCCTGGCTGGTGGTGACCGTGTAGTCATCGGACCGGCTGACGTCCTGCACCGTGCAGTTCAGACGCGTTTCCACCGCGCCGACAGCACATTCCGCCAGCAGCATGTCGACGATCTGCCGGGCTGATCCGTCGCAGAACAGCTGCCCCAGGGTCTTCTCGTGCCAGGCGATGCCGTGGCGGTTCACCATCTCCAGAAAATCATGCTGGGTGTAGCGCGCCAGTGCGGACTTGGCGAAATGCGGATTGGCGGACAGGAAGTTCTGTGCGCTGCAACCGATGTTGGTGAAGTTGCAACGTCCGCCGCCGGAGATCAGGATCTTCTTGCCGACCTTGTCCGCATGATCCAGCAGCAGGACGCGGCGTCCACGCTGTCCCGCCGTCAACGCGGCCATCAGCCCTGCCGCACCTGCGCCGAGAATGATGCAATCGAATGTGTTGGCCAGATATGCCATCAGGTCGCTCCCGTTCCCCAGAACGCGGTCTATACTCGTTTCATCAGACAAGCCATGGGGAGGGTGAAGATGAGCAGCCCAGTATGTGTTCTGACGGGGGCCGGGGCCGGTACCGGGGCGTCCATTGCCCGCCGGTTTGCTGCCGGCGGATACCGCGTTGCCATGCTCGCACGGTCTGCGGATCGGCTGGCCGAGCTGGAGGCGGAGATCGATGGCTCCAGGGGATATGCCTGCGATGTCAGCGACCTCGAAGCCTTCCGGGAAACGCTGGCCCGAGTGAAGACGGAGATGGGAGCGCCAAAGGCAGCCGTCCACAATGCGGCGATGGGTGGATCGCGCTACGTGCTGGAGGGCGATGCGCTGAAGATGGAGAAGATGTTCCGCGTCAACACGACAGCGCTGCTGGTTCTGGCACAGGAAACCGCGCCGGACATGATTGCCGCCGGGGAGGGGTCGATCATCGTCACCGGCAACACGGCGGCCTGGCGGGGCAAGCCGCATTTCTCCCACTTCGCACCGACCAAGGCGGCGCAGCGCATCCTGGCGGAGGCGATGGCGCGGGACTTCGGGCCAAAGGGGATCCATGTCGCCTACGTCACGATCGACGCGGCCATCGATACACCATGGACCCGCCCGTCGCTGTTTCCCGACAAGCCCGATGACTTCTTCGCCAAACCGTCAGCGATTGCCGATGAGGTCTTTCACGTTGCCCATCAGGACAAGTCGGCCTGGACATTCTCCATCGTCGTCAGGCCATTTGGCGAGACCTGGTAGCCCCGGCCACCCCGTGCGCTAACCCCGGGCGCTGTCACCCCGGGCGCTGTCACCCCGGACGCAAGACCCGGGGGCCAGACTTTCTGAGCCGGCAATGGGGCGAATGGGCTGTTTCTGGCTCAGGGCCGCTCTGGCAGTGCTACTCCGCCGCCTGTGCCTGATCGCCGGACGATGACGGCTGGCGGAACAGGCGGAGCAGGTCAGCCTCCCGCTTTTTGGCACCTTCGATGTTGTGCTCCTTCACATGGCCGTAACCACGGATGTCCTGCGGAATTTCCGCAATGACCTTGGCCATCGCGTGGTTGCCCGCGGTCAGACCGTTGATCAGTTCCGCAACGACGGCCTCGTACTCCGTGATCAGCGCGCGTTCCTGCTTGCGTTCCGGGTTGTAGCCGAAGATGTCGAGGCGGGTGCCCCGCAGTCCCTTCATCCGAGCCAGCACATGGAAGACGGGCAGGATCCAGCCACCGAATTCGATCTTCGACAGCTTGCCCGTCTCCGGGTCCGGCTTGCTGATCATCGGCGGTGCCAGATGGAACTTCAGCTTGTAGTCACCGTCGAACTGGTTGCGCAGGGTCTGCTTGAAACTGCCATCGGTATAGAGCCGGGCGACCTCGTACTCGTCCTTGTAGGCCAGCAGCTTGTAGTAGTTGCGGGCCACGGCCAGCGCCAGGCCGGTCGCACCGCCGGCCTTCTGCTGTTCCGCCTTCGCCACGTCGCGCACCAGCGCCTCATAGCGGTCGGCATAGGCAGCATTCTGGTAGGCAGTCAGCAGACCTCGGCGATGGTCGATGATGTCATCCAGATCGGTCAGCGGCTTCTTGAACGGCAGCACCTTGCTGGCGGTGGGCTTGGCAGCGGCTTCCACCTCATCCAGATCATGGGCGGCAAGGCGACCCCAGTTGAAGGTTTCCTTGTTCATGCTGACGGCGACGCCATTCAGTTCGATGGCGCGCATCAGCGCCTCGTGCCCGACCGGCAATTGCCCGCGCTGGAACGCATAGCCCAGCATGAACAGGTTGGTGGCGATGGAATCGCCCAGCAGCGCGGTGGCGATGCGGGTGGCGTCGATGAATTCCGTCTGGTTGCCGCCTGCGGCTTCCCGGATGGTTTCTTCCAGTGCCGTCGGCCCGTACTTGAGGTCCGGGTTGAGGGTGAACGCGGCAGTCGGTGCCAGGTGGCTGTTGATGATCGCGCGCGTGCCACCCTTTTCCATGGTGTCGATGGCATTGTCGGACGCGGCAACGACCATGTCGCAGCCAAGCACCAGATTGGCCTTGCCGGATGCCACCCGTGCGGCGTGGATATCCTCAGGGGCCCTGGCGATGCGGACATGGCTCATGACCGCGCCATTCTTCTGCGCCAGACCGGTGTAATCCAGCACAGACGTGCCCTTGCCCTCCAGATGCGCCGCCATGCCCATCAGGGCGCCAACGGTCAGCACACCAGTGCCACCAATGCCGGTGATGACCATGCCGAAGGGTTCTTCCTCCACGGATGCGGCCTCTGGCATCGGCAAGTCGGCGAAGCGGTCCTTCGCGACGGCACCCTGCGCTGATTTCGCGGCGGCCTTCGGCTTGCGCAATCCACCGCCATGCACAGTGACGAAGCTGGGGCAGAAGCCGTTGACGCAGGAGAAATCCTTGTTGCACGACGACTGGTTGATTTTCCGCTTGCGGCCCAGTTCGGTCTCGGCGGGTTCCACCGAGACGCAGTTGGATGCCACGGAACAGTCGCCACAGCCCTCGCAAACCGCTTCGTTGATGATCACGCGCTTGGCGGGGTCGGGGAAGGTGCCGCGCTTGCGGCGACGGCGCTTCTCGGCCGCACAGGTCTGGTCGTAGATCAGGGCGGTGCAGCCCGGCGTGTCGCGCAGTTCCTTCTGCACCTCATCCAGCTCTGCCCGGTGGAAGATCCGGGTCCCGGCGGGAAAGCCCGCGTCACCCGGATACTTGTCAGGCTCATCGGTCACCACCACCAGCTTCTTGACGCCCTCTGCCGCCACCTGCTGCGCGATCTGCGGCACGGTCAGCGTGCCGTCATGCGGCTGTCCGCCGGTCATGGCGACGGCGTCGTTGTAGAGGATCTTGTAGGTGATGTTCACGCCGGACGCGATTGCCGCTCGGATGGCCAGCAGCCCGGAATGGAAGTAGGTGCCATCGCCCAGGTTGGTGAAGATGTGGTTGTCGGTGACGAACGGAGCCTGACCGATCCAGGGCGTGCCTTCGCCGCCCATCTGGGTGAAGGTCATGGTTTCGCGGTTCATCCACAGCGCCATGAAGTGGCAGCCGATGCCTGCGGTGGCGCGCGAACCCTCCGGCACGCGGGTCGACGTGTTGTGGGGACAGCCGGAACAGAAGTACGGCGTGCGTTCCAGCTTGTCGCCGGCTTCCCGGGTCTCCGCCGCGATCTTCTTCATCCGCTCCTTGGCGTCCAGGATCTCGATACGCTCTTCCATCTCCGGGTTGGAGTGGAACGGTGCCAGACGGCTGGCGATGAAGCGGGCGATCTGGGCGGGATTGAGTTCGCCGTGGCTCGGGAACAGCCAGTTGCGGTTTTCGTCGAACTTGCCGAAGATCCGAGGGCGCACGTCCTCGCGCCAGTTGTACAGCTGTTCCTTCAACTGGTTCTCGATGACCGCACGCTTCTCCTCGATCACCAGAACCTCTTCCAGTCCTTCGGCGAAGTGGCGCGCGCCTTCCGGCTCCAGCGGCCAGGGCATGCCGACCTTGTAGAGGCGGATACCGATTTCGGCTGCCAGTTCCTCATCAATGCCCAGATCATCGAACGCCTGCATGACGTCGAGGTACGACTTGCCGGTGGTGATGATGCCGATGCGCGGCTTCGGGCTGTCGATCAGGGTCTTGTCGATGCCGTTCGCACGGGCAAAGGCGAGGGCGGCATAGATCTTGTGGCGGTGCAGGCGATGTTCTTCCTGAAACCGGTCATCGGGCCAGCGGATCGAAAGTCCGCCCGGCGGCATGTCGAACTCCGGTTCCTTGATCTGAATGCGGTGCGGATCGATGTAGACGCTGGCGGAGCTTTCAACGGTCTCGGAGACGCACTTGAAGCCGACAGCCAGACCCGAATAGCGGCTCATCGCCCAGCCGAGCAGCCCGAAATCCAGATATTCCTGCACGTTGGACGGATGCAGCACCGGCATCATCGCCGACTGGAACACATGCTCCGACTGATGCAGCAGGGTGGACGACACGCCCGCATGATCGTCCCCTGCCAGCACCAGCACGCCACCGTTCTTTGACATGCCCGCCGAGTTCATGTGCTTGAACACATCCATGGACCGGTCAACGCCGGGGCCCTTGCCGTACCAGATGGAGAATACGCCGTCGTACTTGGCGGTGCCGTAGAGGCTGGTCTGCTGCGAACCCCAGACGGAGGTCGCCGCCAGGTCCTCGTTCAGGCCCGGCTGGAACCGGATGTGGTTCTTTTCCAGATATTCCTTCGCCTGCCAGAGCTGCTGGTCATAGGTGCCGAGCGGGGAGCCACGATAGCCGGAGATGAAGCAGGCCGTGTCCAGCCCTGCCGCCAGATCGCGGTTGCGCTGCATCATCGGCAACCGGATCAGCGCCTGCGTGCCACTGATGAACACGCGGCCTTCTTCCAGTTCGTACTTGTCGTTCAGGGATACCTGGGCGAGGTCCATGATCTACGCTCCCGCATTCAGAATTTCCGAAATATAATCTGAAGGTATCTGCCGGGTGACGCAAAGTCAATAATAGGTCAGATATATTGACCTTTTATTGTAATAATCGTTCGTGATTGGCCAGCTGCCGCACCTTGCTCGCCGCGTCGAACCGGGTGATGATCAGGGCCGGGCGTCGCTGACGCCCGCATGGGAAATTCAACCCAGATGTGAATTGAAGGTCGGGTTCGACAACTCCTGCCAACTGAGGTGAGAGGTTGATCGAATTTGGTGCGTGGGAAAGGGAGACTTGACCGTGCAGGATGAAATGGTTCGCAATATCTATTCTGCGGCGCATGAATACGGCTCGATCCGTGATAATTGGGCGCGATCACCTTCGTTCATCCAGGACGCGTTTCCGAAGTTGACCCCGGTCCTGTCGGAACAGTTGCATTCGAACGGCTTTCGCCCGGCCTATCCGGACGGGAAGCAGTTCGCGGTTTGCGTGTCGCATGACGTTGACTGGATCCATCAACCGTTGTCGCGGTCAGGGTTTTTCAAGGCTGCGGTCCGGGGGGCGCTGAAGGGTGATATCAGGACGGCATCATTTGCAGGAAAGAACCTGCTTGTCCCGGTGGAAAAGCCGGAGTGGTCCTTGCGGCGGTTGATCGACAGGGAAGCGGAGCAGAACATCCGGGCCACCTATTTCTTCCTGTCTCTTGCGAAGGGTGATTGGGACTACAACTACGCCATGGATACGGTGGAGCGATACCGGCCTCTGATCGATTTGCATGGCAACGAGATCGGGCTTCATGGCGGGCATGAAACCACGGTTGACCAGAACCGGCTGACATTGGAGAAGAGTCGGCTGGAGACGGCCCTGGGATACCCAATCCAGGGGCATCGCAGTCACTATCTGAAGTTCAGGACGCCTCATACTTGGCAGAACCTGAAGGATGCGGGTTTCGCTTATGATACGACATTCGGGTTTGCTGATCTGGCGGGTTACAGGAACGGCCTCTGCTATCCATTCCGGCCCTTTGATCAGGAAACCGGGGCCTATATTGACCTGATCGAAATACCCTTGATCGTCATGGACGTGACTCTCTGGAAATACATGAACCTGGGGTTGGAAGCGTCGCTTGCGCTGGTCCAGCGGATGATCGACGACGTGCAGCGACTGAATGGTGTGTTCACGCTGCTATGGCACAACCACTCGTTCAACGGACAAGAGGGTGAGATATACACCCGGGTGATCGATTACCTGGTGGAGCGTGATCCGTGGTTCGCGACTTCGGGGCAGGTTGCCGAGCACTGGCGCAAAGAGAACCTTCCGGCCATGGAAGCACAGCTGCCTATGGAATAGCCCGGTAGAGGCCCATGTGCGCATGGGAGCATTGCCATTCGCCCCCTAGACCTTTCCCGGTTGCATCATGAAGAAAGCAGACCTGTTCGGATTGGCCGGTGTGTGTGAATCCCAGGTCGTCCAGTGACATGCCCAGGTCATCCGGCAGATCCATGACCAGTCCGATGCCGCTTCCCTTTGCGGTTTCCTGCAGAGCCACTGCCGCGATTGCCGCCCATTCACCCAAGGCCGGTCGGTCGGATGTGTGCAGCAGCATCAAGGGTTTGGAGCGTCGCGGCTGTTCGAACACGAACAGGCAGGGCAGGGCGCCGGGACGGTCGATCAGCAGTTTCATGAATGATTCTTCGGGAAACCGGTAGTTGATCAGGGCTTCCGACGAACTGAACAGGGCATTGTCGTATCCGCATGCAACGGGTTCTGCCAATCGCGCAACGCGGCGGACGTTGGGCAGCTGCGAACCAGCCTTCGCGCGCAAAGCCTTTGCCAGTCCGGTCATCCGGTGCTTCCGGAACAGCAGCCGATCTATCCTGCGGGCGTACCGGTTCTGTGGCTGGGTTGGTCCGATCCATCGGTTGAAGGTGTACTGAACCGGCAAGTCACCCGCCCGTCGCAAAGGGCGCGAACCCTGGGGCGACACTGTCTGAACGACATGGTAACCATGGGGCGCGGCTTCACGCCTCAAAGCAGCAAAAATTGCCCAGGGCAGGCGGTCACCGCCAACGGTCAGCTTCAGGAACTCCGGCCGAACCGACCAGAATTCGGCCTTGCCCGCCTTGGCGGTCTGCCCATCCACGCGCATTTCGATGTCGATCAGGCTGATGAACCCAACCAGCCGATCATCGACCTTTGCTGAAACGAAGAGGCCATTGCCGAGTGGATTTTCACGGAAGAAATGGTTCGCCCATCTGTCAGCCCGCGCATTGTCAGCCTCACCGGTCAACTCACCGTAAAGGCGCAGGCCGTCGAAGACATCATCATTCAGTTCGGTCGAAACTGACAGTATCGCTTCATCCATCGTCACGGGCCTTGCCGTCCCCGAGAGCCTTGATCGTGCAGATTCTTGCAAGTAGCCGGTCCGTGCCCGCTTCCATCATCGACGTATCAAGACGGGCGAATTCCTGCTCCGCGCCGAGAAATTCTGCGCCGACGACCTTCATCTCGATGTGTTTTCCCAGGTCCAGATTGCCGAAATAGAAAATATCCCGTTGCACCGTACCCGAATGCAGGGACCAGTCCGTATCCAGGCGCAGTTTCACCGCCTTGCGTTCCATATGGTCGCTGATGGCCGGATAGGACGCGAAATAGAGCAGGCCCGCACCATTGTAGTCGGTGTAGGGATTGGGCTCATAGACACCGGGATCGATTGTCGGGATAGGTTTGCCGGTTGCGCAACCCGGAACGGTTATCTCATTTGCCTTGCCCGCCCGCACTTTCTGAAAGTCCCGAACAAGCTCTGGTGGTTGCCCCATGTCATCAATGGGATGCACGGGTACGGGTCGCATGGATGCGCGGACCAGATCATTGGACCCTTCGCGCTCCCGGGCGACGAACTTGGTGAGCATTTCCATGTTGATGACGGGCTCGCCGTCGATGTGGCCTGTATGGCGACTGCGCAGGATGGACATTCCGAAATGATCCATCACGACAGAGAAGTCGATCTCGGTATTCTCCTGAATTTCTGACAGGGGCACGGCATAACGCCCTCTGATTGCCACGAAGCTTGAATAGATCCGGGCGCCGCTGTCGCTGATGAAGTCCTGTGATCGCGCACCGAAAATGCGACTGAGTTCGCTCCAGTGAGAATCCCCACAATGCTTGAACAGCCAATTCTCTGACAAGCCCTTCACCGCCATCTGCGGCATGCCGACATGAACCCGCATCAGATTTGTTCTATCAGATTGCGGAAAGTCGGTGCGTTCTCCCATACATGTGAGTCGATCTCCCTTCCCAGCGCTTCCTCCAGAGCCGTGCGAAGGATCACCAGATCCAGTGAATCGACACCCGTATCCTCGACTTGCTCGTCCAGCATTTCGCCGAATGCTCCTGCTTCAGGCAAAGCACTGGCGGCGATAGAAATGAAGTCATTCTCGGTCATGGTCGTTTGATCCGTTCGGCGCGGGCAGGGAATGTTTCACTTGCCAGCATCAGGCCAGCGCGGCGTGCGAACATCAAGAACTTCCCGAGATCCTCAGGCCACCTTTTCGCGCATTGTCACGAATTCCTCGGCGGCGGTCGGATGGATGCCGACGGTGCGGTCGAAGTCGCGCTTCGTGGCGCCCATCTTCACGGCAATCGCGATGCCCTGGATGATCTCCCCCGCGTCGGGGCCGACCATGTGGACACCGACGACCTTCTGGCTGGTCCGTTCGACGATGATCTTCATCAGCGTCTTCTCTTCCCGCTCCGTCAGGCTGAGCTTCATCGGTGTGAAGGTGGAGCGGTAGATGTCGATGGAATCGTGCAGTTCCCGGGCCTGGTCCTCGGTCAGGCCGACGGACCCCACCGGCGGCTGGCTGAAAACGGCGGACGGCACGTTGGCATGGTCACATGGCGTCGGGTCGTTCAGATACTCGGTGCGATAGACGGCCATGGCTTCCTGGATCGCGACCGGGGTCAGGGCGATACGGTCGGTGACGTCGCCGATGGCCCAGACATTGTCCAGGTTGGTGCGGGAATATTCATCGACCTTGATCGCACCATTGGGCGCCAGTTCGACGCCTATTTCCTCCAGCCCGATGTCCTGGGTGCGCGGGTGGCGACCGGTGGCGTACATGATGCAGTCTGCTTCGATGGTGGTGCCGTCGGTCAGGGTCGCGATCAGTGTCTCGCCCTGCTTTTCGATGGCGGTGATATTGACCCTGGTGCGCAGGTCGACGCCCTTGCGCACGATTTCCTTCGACAGGACATCGCGCACATCCTCATCGAAGCCGCGCAGGATCTTCTCGCTGCGATAGATCTGGGTCACCCTGGACCCGAGACCGTTCATGATCCCGGCAAATTCCACGGCGATGTAGCCGCCGCCGACAACGACAAAGCGCTTCGGCAGGTCCTTCAGGAAGAAGACCTCATTCGACGAAATCGCATGTTCCACACCCGGCACGTCGGGCATCGACGGCCAGCCGCCGGTGGCGACGATGATGCGGTCGGTGGTGACCCGTTCGTTGCCGACCTGGATCGTGTGTCGGTCGATGATCTTCGCCGGGGCCTCGTAGAGTTTCACCCCGGCATTGTCGAGCAGGCGGCGATAGACATCGTTCAGACGGCTGATCTCGGTATTCTTGTTCTCGATCAGGCGGTCCCAGTTGAACCGGTCCGGTTTCACGTCCCAGCCGAAGCCTGCCGCGTCCTCGAAATCCTCCGCAAAGTGGCTGGCGAAGACCATGAGCTTCTTCGGCACGCACCCGACGTTGACGCAGGTGCCACCCAGGAACTGCTGTTCGGCGGCGGCCACGCGGGCGCCGGTGCTGGCGATCATGCGGGCGGCGCGGGTGCCGCCGGAGCCGACACCAATGACGAAGAGGTCGTAGTCGTAGTTGCTCATGGGAATTCACGTCCTTGAATACCGGTGCCGGAGCGATTGCCGGTTTCGGTGCCATTATCGGTGTACGGTGCCATTATCGGTGTCACTGTCAGTACGGAACATCGGCGGGGCGCACAAAAAGGGTACGCCCCCCGACTGTTCAGCTATCTAGGGTGGATCAGGTGTCGAGGCCACCCATCAACAGATACTTGATCTCCAGATAGTCATCGATGCCGTACTTGGAGCCTTCACGCCCGAAGCCGGACTCCTTCATGCCGCCGAACGGTGCGACTTCGGTAGAGATGATGCCGGAGTTGATGCCGACAATGCCGTATTCCAGTGCTTCCGACACACGCCACACACGACCCAGGTCGCGGCCATAGAAATAGGCGGCAAGGCCGAATTCCGTGTCGTTGGCCATCTGGATCGCCTGCGCCTCATCCTTGAAGCGGAAAACGGGGGCGAGGGGGCCGAAGGTTTCTTCCCGCGCAACCTTCATGTCGGGCGTCACGTCGGCCACGATGGTCGGCTGGAAGAACTGGCCACCCAGTTCATGGCGCTTGCCGCCCTGGACCAGACGTCCGCCCCTGGAGACAGCGTCGTCCACATGTTCCTGCACCTTGGCGACCGCCGCATCGTCGATCAGCGGTCCCTGGTCCGTTTCCCCCAGCAGGCCGTCACCGACCCGCAGCTTGGCCACCGCCGCCTGCAGCTTGTCCAGGAAGGCATCGTAGACGCCATCCTGCGCCAGGATGCGGTTGGCACAGACGCAGGTCTGACCGGTGTTGCGGAACTTGGACATGATCGCGCCTTCGACAGCGGCATCCAGGTCGGCGTCATCGAAGACGATGAAGGGGGCGTTGCCGCCCAGTTCCATCGTGGTCTTCTTCAGGGTGTCGGCGCACTGCTTCATCAGCATCTTGCCGATTTCCGTGGAGCCGGTGAACGACAGCTTCCGCACGATGGGGTTGCTGGTCATCTCCCCGCCAATGGCGGACGAGGAACCGGTGACCACCGACAGCAGACCATCCGGCAGACCGGCGCGGTTGGCCAGTTCGGCCATGGCGAGGGCCGAATAGGGGGTCGAGGTCGCGGGCTTCACGACCATGCCACAGCCCGCAGCCAGTGCCGGGGCGGCTTTCCGCGTGATCATGGCGGCAGGGAAATTCCACGGCGTGATCGCGGCACAGACACCGATGCCTTCCTTGATCACGACGATGCGGGCATCCGCGCGGTGGCTGGGGATGGTGTCGCCATAGATGCGCTTGCCTTCCTCGGCGAACCATTCGATGAAGCTGGCGGCGTAGGCGACCTCGCCCTTGGCTTCCAGCAGCGGCTTGCCCTGTTCGGCGGTCATCAGGCGGGCCAGGTCATCCTGATGTTCGAACATCAGGTCGTGCCAGCGGCGCAGGATCGTGGCGCGTTCCTTGGCGGTCTTGGCCTGCCATGCGGGCATCGCAGCCTCTGCGGCCTCGATCGCGCGGCGGGTTTCGTTGGCACCCATCTTGGGCACGGTGCCCAGCTTGGCCCCGGATGCCGGGTTGGTCACATCGACGGTCTCGCCGCCGTAGGCGTCGCACCAGACGCCATTGATGAAGCACTGCTCCCGAAACAGGTTGGCGTCCTTCATGCCGATGGCTGGCACGCCCATGGGGGTCTGGTCATTCATGGCGATCTCCCGAAATGCTTGATGGATTGATTTGCGCCCACACTAGCAGGCCACGTCCGGGCCGCGAAGGGTGGCAGCGGCGCACACCCCGTCGCCGCACCCACGCAACGCACCCCGCAACCGGATCAAACGCCTGTCCCTGCGTCAGGCCTCGGCGGTTCGCGTGACCGGCCGCTCGTCAATGGGGAAGTGAACCACCGCCGCCAGCACACCCAGCCCGATGCTCAGCCACCAGACGATGTCGTAACTGCCATAGATGTCGAACAGCAGACCGCCCATCCAGACGCCCAGAAATGCCCCGACCTGATGGCTGAAGAACACGATCCCGGCCAGCATGCCGATGTACTGCGCCCCGAAGATCTGACCGACCAGACTGGTCGTCAGCGGCACGGTGGACAGCCAGAGCAGGCCGATCATGGCGGAGAAGATCAGGATCGTCAGTTCCGTCGGTGGTGCGTACAGCAGGAACAGGATCGCGCCCGAGCGTGCGAAGTAGATGACGCTCAGCATGTACTTCTTGCTGAACCTGTCGCCCAGCAGGCCTGCCGTCAGGGTGCCGAAGATGTTGAAGAATCCGATCACCATCAGCGCCACCGCCCCCAGTCCCGGATCCAGCCCGAGGTCGCGGATGTAGGCGGGCAGATGGTTGCCGATGAAGGTCACGTGAAAGCCGCAGACGAAGAACCCGGCGATCAGCAGGATATAGCCGCGATGGCGACGCGCCTCCCGCAAGGCCGCGCCGAATGTCTGGGTGCTGCCCACCGTCGCAAGCGGTCTGCCGGACAGCGGCACCGCCAGCGGCACGATCATCAGCACCATGATGGAGATGATGACCAGCGCCGTAACCCAGCCGTAGCCTTCAATGAAGGACTGGGCGAGGGGGGACAGCACCATCTGACCGGCGGAGCCACCCATGGTCACGATGGCCATCACCAGGGTCCGGCGATGGGTCGGTGTCGAACGTGCGACCACGGCCATGCCGATGTTCATTGACGCCAGGCCCTGCGCCACACCGATCAGCACGCCACCTGCCAGATGCATGGCGATGGGCACGCCGGAGAAGCTGATGGCCAGAATGCCGACGGCATACAGGACGCCGCCTAGCGCCATGACCTTGCCCGCGCCATAGCGGTCGGCAATGGCCCCGGCGAACGGCTGCGTGACACCCCACATGATGTTCTGCAGCGCCAGGGTCATGGAGAATATCTCGCGACCCCAGGTCATGGATTCGGAGATCGGGTCGAGGAACAGCCCGAAGGTGTTGCGCGTGCCCATGCCGAAGAAGACGATCAGGGACGCGGACGCCACCATCAGCCACAGCGGCCAGCGACGGCTTGCCGCCGCCATTCCTTCTCGTGCCGTCATTCTCGTGTCCCCCCAGAAACGGGTTCAGTCAGATCCGGGTCGGATCAGTTATCCATGATGATGCAGGTCGTGGTGCCATGCGCAATCAGTCGGCCTTTTGCGTCGATCATCCGGCCTTCCGCCGTGGCCGTCGACCGGCCGACGTGAATGACCTCCCCGATCGCCTGCACCTTGCCTTCGCCCGGGCGCATGGCGCGGATGTAATTCACCTTCAGTTCCAGCGTCGTGTAGCTCTTGCCCGCCGGCAGCTTCGAATGGATCGCGCAGGCCATGCAGGAATCCAGCAAGGTGGCCGCATAGCCACCGTGTACGGTGCGCAGCGGGTTCAGGTGATCCTCAGTCGGTTCGCCTTCGAAGATGACCTTGCCTTCTTCCAGGCTTGAGGGATGGAAATTCAGGGTCCGGCCGATGCTGGGCGCCCTGTCCCGGCTGCCGAACGCGAACTCCAGCATCTGCAGTCCCGTCATCTCGCGCATCTGGTCTGGCGCATTCATTTCTTTGGCTCCTGCTGCAGGTTGGGCTGGTTGATGACCGCCCGGGTGTTGCGCACGGTGAGGGGGCTTGCGCAGGTCGGGCAATCGACGCGCGGCTCGATGACCTCATCACAATCCGTGTGGCGATACTGGACGGCGGTTCCGTCCGGGTGGGGCAGGTGCCTGTCGGCCCAGCGCGACAGCGCCATGATGACCGGCAGCAGGTCGCGACCGGCATCGGTCAGGCGATATTCTTCCCGCAAGGGACGTTGCGAATAGGCTTCGCGACGCAGGACGCCCTTGTCCACCAACAGGTTCAGCCGATCCGTCAGCACGCGGCGCGCAATACCCAGCCGGGACTGGAAATCCTCGAACCGGCGGATGCCGAGCAGGCAGTCGCGGACGAGCATCATGGTCCAGCGGTCGCCCAGCACGGACTCGGCCCGGGCGACGGCACACCTCTGATCTTCCAGTTCATTCCAGCGCATTGATCGGTCCAGCCTGTCTGCGTGATGCAGGACCACTATCAAGTCTGCATTTAAGACCGACAACCAAGAAATTCTGTGCGTCGCACCAGATTTCCTGCGTCCGGATCATTCAGGTGCCGGGGAAATCGACCTGCTGCTCAGGTGCAGCCCGTTGAAAGGCTTCCAGTTCGCGGCATCGCCGGTCGATCTGCAGCAGGCGCGGATAGGGGCTGAGGTCGCAGTCGAACCGCCGTGCATTGTCGATCTGCGGCACCAGACAGGCGTCTGCCACTGTCGGATGGTCGGCAAAGCAATAGCGGAATGCGCCGTCGTTGCGCGCGATGGACTGTTCCAGTGCGCTGAAGGTCACGGCCACCCAATGGGCATACCAACCGGCAATCGCCTGCTCACCGGCTCCCATGGTGCCACTCAGATAGCGGCGGACGCGCAGGTTGTTCAGCGGGTGCAGGTCGGCACAGATCAGGTCGGCAAAGGCCCGCATCTGCGCGCGTCTGATCGGGTCGGCGGGCATGACGGACGGGTCGGGATGCAACTCCTCGATCAGTTCCACGATGGCCATCGACTGGGCAATGAACCGGCCATCCACCTCCAGCGTCGGCAGAAGCCCCTGCGGATTGATCGCCAGGTAGGCCGGGTCGGATGCCTTGCTGACAGGCACATACGTGTAGGCCAGGTCCTTCAGGTTCAGGACAATGCGTACCCGTTGCCCGGCCGAGTTCTGATAGCGCGCGTGCAGTCGCAATTGCATCTCATGCCCCGCGCTTCAGAGCGTCCTCGACGAATTCCATCCGGTCCTTGCCCCAGAACAGTTCCTCACCCACAAGGATCGAGGGTGCGCCGAAGATGCCCCGATCCAGCGCCTCCGTCGTTTCCTGGATGAGGGCCTGCTTGATCGGGTCTGATTCCAGCAGGGCCACGAAGCCATCCGGGTCCAGGTCGATCTCGGCCGCAACCGCGTGCAGGCCGGAAAGCTCCGCGATGCTGTGGTCGTTCTCTTCCCAGTAACGGCGGAAGATCGCGTCCATGTAGGCGTCTTCCCGCCCCAGTTCGCGGGCGGCAAGGGCGCCACGCAGGGCGCGGCTGGTCTTGATGGGAAAGACGTCGGGCACCCGGAACGGCAGGTCGTAACGCTCTGCCCAGCGTTCCAGATCGCGTATCCGGTTGCTGATCTTGGCCGCCGGTTCCTCCATCAGCACATAGTTGTGGTGGCGAAAGACGTAACCCAGGTTGAAGGGGCGGAGCAGGATCGTGGCGTTGTGTTTCCTGGCCAGCGGGCGGAGCAGGTGCAGCGCGAAGTAGGTGTTGGTGCTGCCGATATCCCAGAAGAACTCGATCTGCTGACTCATGGCTGCGTTTCCCCGTGCGCGATTGAAGCGTGTCGCCGGAACGTCCAGACTGCCCGGCAGGGGAGAACGATACATGATGCCAGAGGCGGAGATAACACCACCTGAAACAACGTCGCCTGCGATCACGCCGCCCTGGCGGATCGGTGTCGATATCGGGGGCACCTTCACGGACATGGCCCTGATGGATGCAGGTGGCAGCCTGCGGGTATTCAAGAGCCCGACAACCCCTGCTGACCCCTCACAAGGTGTGTTGCAGGTGCTGCAGGTTGCGGCGTCGGAGCTGGGCGTTCCGGTGGCGGAGTTGCTCGCCCAGTGTCGCCTGTTCATCCATGGGTCGACCATCGCCACCAACACGATTCTGGAACGCAAGGGCGTGCCCGTCGGGATGATCGTCACCGAAGGGTTCCGGGACTTTCTGGAGATCCGGCGTGGCCTGCGCGCGGATCAATGGGACCACCGCGCGCCGTTTCCGCCGGTGCTGGTGCCGCGATACCTGCGCCGCCCGGTGCGGGGCCGCCTGGACAAGGACGGCATCGAGGAATCGGCCCTGTCCGAAGATGACGTGCGCGAAGCGATCCGGTTCTTCGAGGCGGAGGGCGTGGAATCCATCGCTGTCTGCCTGATGAATGCCTACGCCAGCCCGGCGCATGAGCAGCAGGTGGCGGACATCATCAAGGCGGAATGGTCCGGGCGCTGGCTGTCGCTGTCGTCCGGTATCAATCCGGTGGTCGGGGAATACGAACGCGGCTCCACCACCGTCGTGAATGCCTGGATCGCACCGAAGGTCGTCGGCTATCTGGAACGTCTCGACCAGTTGCTGCAGGCGGAGGGGCTGAAACAGTCGATCCTGCTGGTGCAATCGAACGGTGGCGTGGTGTCAGCGCGGGAAGCAGCGGACCGTCCGGTCAATCTGGCGCTTTCCGGTCCGGCAGCAGGTGTCGGGGCGCTGAACCTCTACCGCAGCCTGACGGGGATCGACGATCTGGTGGCGATGGAGATCGGTGGCACCAGCTGCGATGTCACGCTGATGGCGGACGGCGACGTGCCGGTCTCGGACGCGCTGGAGATCGACGGCTATCACCTCGCAACCCCGGCTGTGGACATTCATACGGTTGGTGCCGGGGGCGGCACGCTGGCCGGGGTCGATGGCGGGGGCATGTTGCGGGTCGGGCCGGCCGGGGCAGGGGCAGACCCGGGCCCTGCGGCCTACGGACTTGGCAATGACCGCCCGACGGCGACCGATGCGCACCTGGTGCTGGGGCGCATGCGTCCCGGACCCATGGCGGGTGGGGCCGTGACCCTGGATGTAGATCGGGCTGCACAGGCCATCCGAACGCATGTGGCCGAGCCGCTGGGGCTGACAGTCGAACAGGCCGCCATCGGCATCCTGCGCCTGCTGGAACAGAACCTGTTGCATGCGGTGGAGCGGCTGTCGGTGGAGCGCGGCTATGACCCGAAGCGGTTCACGCTGGTGGCCGTTGGCGGGGCCGGGCCGATGCATGGTGTGGCCGTCGCCCGGGCGCTGGGCTGTCGGCGCGTCTTCGTGCCGGTGCAGGCAGGCGCGTTCTGCGCCCTCGGTATGCTCTGGTCCGACGTACGGCTGGATTCGCTGCGGGTGTTGGATGGCGATCTGGATGCCATCGGACCTGAGGAGGTGTCAGAGGGCTTTGCCCCGCTGGTCAGTGCAGCCGACGCCGCGCTGGCGCGTGAAGGTTTCACCACTGCGGAAGCGCAGGTGCAGCGGGTGTTCGATTTACGCTACAAGGGCCAGCAATGGTCGCTCCGGACCGTGGTGCCCGACACCGGTGAAACACTGGATCATGCCGCCATCCGCAGCGCGTTCGAGGCAGATCATGAGCGTCGCTTCGGTCATATCCAGCCAGATGGCAACCTGCTGATCACCGCACTGCGCACTGTGGCAACGGGCCAGATCGCGCGACAGGCACCCGTTGGCCTGTCTGAGAAGGCAACAGCGGCGCAGCCGCCGGTGCTGGATCACCGCAGGGTCTTTGTCGATGCGGCCAGTGGCTGGGTCGATGCGCCGGTCTTTCGGTCCGACACCCTGTTGCCAGGCCACGCGCTGACCGGGCCGTCGATCATAGAGGCCCCGACGACAACCGTCCTGATCGGCAGTGGCGACGGCCTGACAGTCGATGGTCACGGCAACTATCTGATCCAGATCGCCGAGGGAGTGGCAGCATGAGCACGCAGATCGATCCCGTCACACAGATAGACCCCGTCACACAGATAGACCCCGTCACTCTGGCACTGGTGCAGAATCGGCTGGACCATATCTCCCGCCAGATGGGCTTTGTCATGACCCGAACGGCACGCAGCCCGATCTTCAATCAGAGCCATGACTTCTCCTGTTTCATCGCCGATGCGTCCGGCACCCTGATCAGCCAGGCGGACGGCATTCCGATCCATACCGGCGGAGGGGGCTTCACGGTCCGGGCGCTGATTGAAACATTTGCGGGGCTGATCAATCCCGATGACATCTTCCTGTCCAACGATCCCTATGTGGCCGGGGGCAATCACCTGCCGGACTGGGTGATCAGCCGCCCCGTCTTCGTCGATGGGGAGCTTGCGGCATGGACCTGCAACCGGGCGCACCAGTCCGACATCGGCGGCGGGGCTGCGGGGACATACAATCCGGAAGCCACCGAGATATTTCATGAAGGCATTCGCCTGCCGCCGCTGAAACTGTTCGAGCGGGGGGAGGTGCGTGAAGACCTCTGGCAATTGCTGCTGCTCAACAGCCGCACGCCGGAACTGCTGGATGGCGATCTGCGCGCCATGATCGGGTCCACCCGCATCGGGGCCGAGCGGTTGGCGGAACTGGTCACGGAGCTGGGTCGGGAAACCGGTGCAGGCTATTTCGACGCCCTGCTGGCCTATGCCGATCAGCGGTTCCGCCAGGCCTGCGAGGAACTGCCGCGCGGCCGTTATGTGGCGACCGAGATCACCGACAATGACTGCTTCGTGCAGCGCGATATCAAGGTCTGTGTCGCCCTGACGGTGACCGATGATGGTGTGAAGGTGGATTTCACCGGGTCGGACCCGCAGATGCGCGGCTTCAAGAACTCGTCCATCGCCAACACGCATTCCGCCGTCTACATGGCGCTGGCGTCATTCTTTGATCCTGATCTGCCACGCAACGAAGGCGCTTTCCGGTCGGTGGAGATCATCGCCCCCTACGGCACCGTGGTGAACCCGCGCCCGCCTGCGCCGCTGACCATGTGCACGGTCTTCATCGCGCATGAGATTGTTCACGCCATCTGGCGCGCACTGGGGGAAGCAGTGCCGGAACGCGCCTGCGCAGGGTGGGGCAAGACCATCCACAACATCACCTCTGGCCGGATGCCGGGCAGCACGGAGCCCTATGTGATGTACAACTGGGCCGCCAATGCGGCTGGCGGCGCGGTGGAGGGGCGCGACGGCTTCAACCAGATCGGATTGCTGATCGCCCTCGGCGGCCTGCATCTGCCGAACGCGGAAGGCTATGAGCGGATATATCCCGCCATGATCCGCAGGCAGGAATTCAGGACCGACGCCGCCGGTGCCGGGACCTATCGCGGCGGCAGCGGTGTGCACTACGCCGTCGATGTCACCGGCGACGCCACCTATTCGTTCCGGGGAGAAGGGCTGGACACGCCCTCCGGCTTCGGCATTCAGGGCGGCGGCACCGGACTGGCCGGGGCCATGCGGATCCATGCGGAAGATGGCACGGAGCATGTCGCGCCGAAATACGGCGTCCGGGAGTTCCCGCCTGCGCGGCTGGAGGCGGAATCGCCTGCCGGAGGCGGCTGGGGAGAGCCGATGCAGCGCGATCCCGCGCTGGTGCTGCGCGACGTACGCGATGAGATCGTCAGCCGGGATGCGGCCCGCAGCGTCTATGGCGTGGCCCTGACAGCGGATGGTCGGGCGGTCGATGCGGTAGGCACCGCAGCGCTCAGGGATTGAGCGTCAGTCCTTTGTCAGAATGAAGCGTCCACCGCCGAGACGGCCTGACTGCACCAGACCGACAAAGGTTTCGTAGGCGTCCATGTAGCGTTCATGCACGCCGTCACCCAATGTCGCCTGCGTTGAGGCGCTCATGGCGCGGTACATCTCAAGCCGTTCGGTCAATATGCCCACCCAGGCCGCGCTGAGATCGTCGTGGCGGACCAGGGACAAGCCCGCAGCATCGAACATCGCGCCATAGCCGCTGACCGTCTGGATGGTCCGCATTTCCATGCCATCCTCGATCGCGGCGCGGTCCTGCTCCGTCAGTTCCGGCCCGGCAATCAGGTCGGTGAAGCCCAGCGTGCCGCCTTTCCGCAGCGCACGCGCCGCTTCTGCCAAGACAGCGAACTTGTCAGGGATATGCAGAAACGCTTCCTGACTGAGCGCCAGGTCCAGGCTGCCGTTTGCAAACGGCATCGACTGCGCATCCCCCTGCACGACGCTGATCCTGTCCTGCAGGCCAACCATTGCGTTCAGCCGCCTGGCGCCACGGCATCGCCCGCCATTCAGGTCGAACGCGATGAACCGTGCCGTTGGATACCGTTCCGCCAGCAGGCGCGACGGCCCACCGACGCCGGCACAGATGTCGACGACCCGGTCGCCATCCTTCAGGCCCGCCGCCTCCGCCAGGGCCAGTACGGCCGCCTCACCGCCGTAATGGTCCTGATCGTGTGGGCGCAGGTCTGCCGGGATCAGACGCTCCATATCCTTGCCCGCATCACGCACGGTGTTGAGGATCTGATCCGCATTGATCGGGTGCCGGTCATACAGCGCATTGCTGGACGGGTTGTTCATCCGGCAGTCTCCAGGCGGTCAATAATGGAAGGGAATATATTTGAATCAAGTGGTTAAACAGGATTCCTGTCGCCGAAGGTGAGTGTTCCTTCGTTGTAGGCATCCAGCCGTTCGACAGCTTCGTCCTGTACCAGCAAGTCCATGAACAGTGTGCGTTCCAGTGCCAGGGCTGCCGGGTCGGCGGGGTCAGCCGCGGCCCGCGCAATCTGCTTGATGTGTTGGGCGGCAAGCGGCGGATAACCGGAGATCTGTTCCGCCACGGCAATGGCGCGAGCCACCACATCGCCATCCACGAGTTCATTGACGATACCCAGCCGCGCCGCCTCCGCCGGGCCGAACGCGTCGCCCATCAGACAGAGTTCCATGGCCTTGGCGGCACCGATCATCTTTGCCGTCCGTGCCACGCCACCTGCGCCTGGCAGGATGCCCAGCGCGATCTCGATCTGACCCATGCGGTAGTCACCGGCCTTCGCATAGCGCAGGTCGCAGGCGAGGGAAAACTCCAGCCCGCCGCCCATGCAGGCGCCGTTGATCGCGGCGATATGCACCTTCTTGCTGGCGCCGATGCGGTTGAACAGCAGGTCGATGTTCCGTTCCGGCATCATCCGCTCGGGCGAGAACTTCATGCCGCGTTCGCGAATGTGCCGGGCCATGCCAGCCAGTTCGTTGGTGTCGTAATGCTTGATGAAGACATCGGGCTGGCTGCCCGTGTAGACCACGGCCCGAATGCTGTCGTCTGCATCGAACTGCGCCGTGGCCGTGTCCAGATCATCCAGCGTGTCGGCGTTCATGTAGCCGTGTGGCGGGTTGCAGAAGCGGACCACAGCCACCGCACCTTTTTGTTCAATTTGCAGTTGTTTCAATGGCTTATCCCCCCAGGACGCGATTTAATCTGAACTGTGTCATCATTCTGGCTTGATTTGGTGTTTCTTTCATCCTTTCCAGCCGCATTGCAGGGTCGCCCGGAACCGGAATGTCGAGATGAGTGTCGAAACGCACAGAGATGATAACGCCCACTGGTGGCGGTTGCTGCGGCTGGCGTTGCTCATCGCAGTGCCGACATCGGCAATGTTTGGCGGACTGGCCGTGAATTCGGCCATTCAGCCGTTCACGGCGCTGATCTGCTGGACCCTGCTGAATGTGTTGATGATCGGCATGTTGCATGTGCTGGTTCGGGAAAACAGGTCGTTGACGGCCCTGCTGCGTCGCCCGGCCAGCACCCGCGACTATGCGGCGGCGGTGGAGCGGCTGGGCAGTGACCTGGCCGAGGCGAGGGCCCGCAGTCAGGCAGACGCGGCCGCGCTGCGGGCAATTCTGGACGGGATCGAGCGGCCTGTCCTGACATTCGATGTGCGGCGGCGCCTCGAATTCATGAACCTTGCCGCAAGGGAACTGTTCGGCACGGGGCTGGAGGGACGTGACATTGCTGCGGCTCTGCGCCATCCGGACGTGCTTGCGGCCATTGAGAAATCCGTCAGTGACCGGCAGTCGCGCAGCGCCGAATTTCCGGTCTTTGCGCCCGTCAAACGACGGTTCCGCGTCACCATCGATGCGCTGCCTGCGCGGTTCGTGGGCGGGCAGGGGTTCGTTGCATCGGTAGACGATGTGACCGACAGCCGCCGGGTGCAGGAAATGCGGTCCGGCTTCGTGGCCGATGTCAGTCACGAACTCCGCACGCCCCTGGCAGCGGTGCTGAGTATTGTCGATACGCTTCAGGGCCCTGCACGCAACGATCCGAAGGCGCAGGAAAGGTTTCTGGACATCCTGCGCGAACAGTCGGAGCGCATGGCCCGTCTGGTGGATGATCTGCTTGCCCTCAGTCGGATCGAGATGAACGAGCATCAGCCGCCGCGCGACAAGGTTGATCTGTCAGCGGTGCTGGATGGTGTCCTCAAGAGCCTGAGCCTGCTTGCGGAGGCGCGGGAGATGCAGGTGGTCAAGGATTATCCCGATGACATGCTTGCCGTCGGCGCGCGTGATGAGATGACACGCCTGTTCACCAACCTGGTCGACAACGCCATCAAGTACGGCGACAGGGGGACCCTGGTGTCTGTCACGGCCAATGTCGATGCGCAGAACATCCTTGTGGAGGTTCGCGACCAGGGGCCCGGCATCGCGCGGGAACAGATTCCGCGGCTGACCGAACGATTCTACAGGACGGACAAGGCGCGCAGCCGCACGGCAGGGGGCACCGGCCTTGGTCTGGCCATCGTCAAGCACATCGTTTCGCGTCACCGCGGTGAGCTTGCGATCAGGTCCAGCGAGGGCGAAGGGTCCTGCTTTGCCGTGCGCATCCCGCGCGCAGAATCGGTCCCTGTCGGCGAGTCGGAGATTTCTGCACTGTAACGTGACGGAAGTGCATGATCTGGATCATGGAAATGCTTCAAATATATGAAAATGAATAAATTTCTTCCTGTCACAACGCTGTAACATTGCCCGAGCATAAGCGGCATCACTTTCCGATCTCGAGGAGGTTCAAGTGATCAAGAAAGTCGTTATCGCGGCATCTGTCGCAGTCGTTTTTGCCGGTGCCGCCCAGGCCCGGGATCAGATCCAGATCGTCGGTTCGTCGACGGTGTTCCCGTTCTCCACCGCGGTGGCCGAAGCCTTTGGCCAGAAGACCAGGTTCAGTACGCCTGTTGTCGAATCTACCGGCTCCGGTGGCGGCATGAAGCTGTTCTGTTCCGGTGTCGGCACAGGACACCCCGACATCACCAACGCGTCCCGCCGCATCAAGTCTTCGGAAGTCGAGCTGTGTGCCAAGAATGGCGTGGCCGACATCACCGAGGTGAAGCTTGGGTATGACGGGATCGTCATTGCCAACGCCATCGAGGCCCCGGCCTACGACCTGACCCTGCGCGACCTCTACATGGCGCTGGCGAAGGACGTGCCGACAGCTGACGGCAAGTGGATTCCGAACCCGAACAAGACCTGGAAGGATGTCAACGCGTCCCTGCCAGCGGTGAAGATCGAGGTCCTTGGCCCGCCGCCGACCTCCGGCACCCGCGATGCCTTCGTCGAGCTGGCCATGGAAGGCGGTTGCAAGACCTTCGACTGGGTGAAAGCGCTGAAGAAGAAGGACAAGGCTGCCTACAAGGCTGGCTGCCACACGGTCCGCGAAGACGGCGGTTATATCGATGCGGGCGAAAACGACAATCTGATGGTCCAGAAGCTGACCTCCAACCCGGACGCGCTGGCCATCTTCGGTTTCTCGTTCTTGGATCAGAATGCCGACAAGGTAAAAGGTTCCAGGGTTGGCGGCGTCGCGCCTGAGTTCGAGCTGATTGCCGATGGATCCTATCCGGTCAGTCGTGCGCTGTACTTCTACGTGAAGCAGGCTCACATCGGTGTCGTCCCCGGCATTGCCGAATATGTTGCCGAGTTCACCAGCGAAGCCGCCTGGGGTCCGGAAGGCTACCTCGGCGACAAGGGCCTGATCCCCATGTCCGATGCGGAGCGCGCCCAGTGGAGCGCATCTGCCCAGGGCAACGCCAAGCTGTCCATGTAATCGAATGTCTCGGGGTCGGTGCCCTGGTGGTGCCGACCCCGTTCATTTGCGCGCCCTGCGCCGCCATGACCGATCACGGGCTATCTGCCGCATTTCCTAACGGCATCGAAGATGCCGATATGATATCCGGCGGGATGTACTAGAACTCTGCCAGTCCGACCGATGAAGCCTGGATACCTCTCATGATCTACACGATTGCCCTCGCGGCGCTCGCGGCCATCTGGTTCGCGTCATGGAAGATGGGCCAGGGGCAGGCGCGTGGCATCATTGCCGGCGGCCAGCGAATGCACTCCCTGCCGAGCCATTATGGTGCCTACACGGCCATACTTGCGGTGGTTCCTGCCGTGCTGGCGCTGTTGATCTGGTCGATTTTCCAGCCGCTGATCATTGACGGCATGATCGTCAGCAGCCTGCCGCCCGAGAGGCAGGCGCTGGATGACCTCTTCCTCAACGCCCTGATCAATGACATTCGCAACATGGCTGCCGGCAATCCCGTGCGGGATGCCTCGGATCCTGTCATCATCGCTGCTGCCGCCGAACTGAGCGGTTGGCAGACAACGGCCAATTTCATGCTGCTGGCCCTGCTGGGGGGGCTGGCCGTGATCGGCCTGTTCATCAGCCGCGGTCAGGTCGTGCCGGAGATGCGCGCCCGCAACCGGGTCGAGCGCTTTGTCATGGTGCTGCTGATCCTCTCATCGACCATTGCCGTGATCACGACGGTCGGCATCGTCATGTCGCTGCTCTACGAGAGCATCGAGTTCTTCCGCCGCGTGCCGTTCTACGAATTCCTGTTCGGCCTGCACTGGAGCCCGCAAACGGCCCTGCGTGCCGATCAGGTGGGCGGTTCCGGTTCCTTCGGCGCGATCCCGATCTTCATGGGTACGCTGCTGATCAGTACCATCGCGCTCTGCATTGCGGCTCCGGTCGGTCTGTTCTCCGCCATTTACATGGCCGAGTTCTCCAGTCCGCGCGCCCGCAGCATCATCAAGCCCTTGCTGGAGATACTGGCGGGTGTGCCGACCGTGGTCTACGGCTTCTTCGCCGCCTTGCTGGTGGCCCCGCTGTTGCGGGACGGTGGGGCGCAACTGGGCATCGGGATCGATTCCGAAAGTGCGCTGGCCGCCGGTCTGGTCATGGGGGTGATGATCATCCCGTTCGTTTCATCCCTTTCCGATGACGTGATCACGGCGGTTCCCAGGTCCCTGCGCGAAGGTTCCTACGGTCTTGGCGCCACGCGGGCTGAAACCATCCGTCTGGTGATCGTGCCGGCGGCCCTGCCGGGCATCGTTGGTGCGTTGCTGCTGGCGGCGTCCCGCGCCATCGGTGAAACCATGATCGTGGTCATGGCGGCTGGTCTGACAGCGAACCTGACGGCGAATCCGTTCGAGGCGGTGACGACCGTGACGGTTCAGATCGTCACCCTGCTGACCGGTGATCAGGAATTCGACACCGCCAAGACCCTGTCCGCCTTCGCGCTTGGTCTTCTCCTTTTTGTTGTCACCCTGGCGCTGAATGTCATGGCGCTGCGGATCGTGCGGAAATATCGGGAAAAATATGACTGATGCACCCATGAACGGGCAGCCCGGCGAAGTCAGGCGCGGTCTCAGCCGCACCGACACGATGGAAACTGTCAGGAAAGGTCTGCGTCGGCGGTACGCTGCGGAACGGCGCTTCAAATGGTACGGACGTATCGCGATTGCCATCGCGCTCGGCTTTCTGGTCGTGCTGGTGGGGTCGATCCTGTTCCGTGGCGCTTCGGTCATCACCCAGACCCACATCCTGCTGTCGGTCGAATTGCCGATGGATGCGTTCTCGGTCGATGGCGAGGTCACCGACGAGTCCCTGCAACGCGCCGACTTTGGCGGGATCGTGAAGCAGGCACTGCGTGACCGGTTTCCCGATGTCAGCAAACGTCGTGACCGGAGGACGCTGTATCAGCTGATCAGCACCGGGGCGACATACGAACTGCGCGACCACGTCGTGGCGGACCCGTCGCTGATCGGGCAGACCATCGACATCTGGCTGACAGCCAGCGACGACATCGACATGCTCGACAAGGGATACATCGACCGGAACGTGGATTCCACGGGCCGCCGTGTCTCGGACCAGCAGATCGCCTGGTACGACGCACTGATTGCGGACGGGCGGCTGGAACGGCATTTCAACACGACATTCTTCACCTCCGGCGACAGTCGTGAACCGGAACAGGCCGGCATCTGGGGTGCCGCGCTGGGGTCGTTCTACACCCTGATGGTGACGCTGTTGCTCGCATTCCCGCTGGGGGTGACGACGGCGGTCTATCTCGAGGAATTCGCGCCGAAGAACAAATGGACGGACCTGATCGAGGTCAATATCAACAATCTCGCTGCCGTGCCGTCGATCATCTTTGGTCTGCTCGGGCTGGCGGTTTTCCTGAACGTGATAGGATTGCCCCGATCCGCCCCGCTTGCCGGTGGCGTCGTGCTGGCGCTGATGACCCTGCCGACGATCATCATTGCCGGTCGTGCCGCGTTGAAGGCCGTGCCGCCATCGATCCGCGAGGCGGCGCTGGGGGTCGGGGCGTCGCGACTGCAGACAGTGACGCATCATGTGCTGCCGCTGGCCATGCCAGGCATGCTGACCGGGTCCATCATCGGCATGGCCCAGGCGCTGGGGGAAACCGCGCCGCTGCTGATGATCGGCATGGTGGCCTTCATCGTTGACCTGCCAGGCGGCCCCCTGGACCCGGCGACGGTGCTGCCCGTGCAGGTCTATATCTGGGCGGACAGCCCGGAACGTGCCTTTGTCGAGCGGACATCGGCGGGGATCATTGTCCTGCTGCTGTTCCTTGTCGTGATGAACCTGAGCGCGGTCATGCTGCGCAAGCGCTTCGAGCGCCGTTGGTAGAGAATGGATTGATGGTCATGGCTGATACACTGCCCGACGAGAAGACACCGCGTACCGCGATCGTGGCCGACGGGGTCAATGTCCACTACGGCACCAAGCAGGCACTGTTCGATGTCGATCTGGACATCAAGCAGCATCAGGTAACAGCGCTCATCGGCCCGTCGGGCTGCGGCAAGTCAACGTTCCTGCGCTGCATCAACCGCATGAACGACGTGATCGACGGCTGCTCGGTCGAGGGCCGCATCCTGCTCGACGGTGACGACATCTACGACCGGTCCGTCGACGTGGTGCAACTGCGCGCCCGGATCGGCATGGTGTTTCAGAAGCCGAACCCGTTCCCCAAGTCAATCTTCGACAATGTTGCCTACGGTCCGCGCATCCATGGCATTGCCGAGAAGAAGGCGGACCTGGAGGAGATCGTGCACGACAGCCTGGTGCGTGCCGGTCTCTGGGGTGAAGTTTCCGATCGGCTGAATGAACCAGGTACCGGCCTTTCCGGTGGCCAGCAGCAGCGGCTGTGCATTGCACGCGCCATCGCCGTGCGGCCCGATGTCATCCTGATGGACGAACCCTGTTCCGCGCTGGACCCGATCGCAACGGCGCGCATCGAGGAACTGATCGATGATCTGCGCGAAAACTACACCATCGTCATCGTCACCCATTCGATGCAGCAGGCGGCCCGTGTCTCGCAGCGCACCGCCTTCTTCCACCTGGGGAATCTGGTGGAATTCGGCTCGACCGACGCAATCTTCACCGCGCCGAAGGACCCGCGTACCGAAAGCTACATCACGGGCCGTATCGGCTGACGCACGGCAATCTGCTGGAGGCAGGAAACATGGCGACCAATGAAGGCAACAATGCGCCGCACATCATGTCGGCCTATGAGGATGAGCTGGAGCAGCTCAACAACCTGGTCCTGGAAATGGGCGGACGGGCCGAGATCCAGCTTTCCGGTGCGATCCGGGCGATGGAAAAGCGTGACAGCGATTCCGCCGAGGAACTGATCGCGGCCGACCGGGAAATTGACGAGATCGAGGAACGCATCAACGATCTGGCCGTGCGCACGCTGGCGCTGCGCCAGCCCATGGCGGGGGATCTGCGCATCATCGTCTCCGTCATCAAGATCGCCGGTGATCTGGAACGCTTTGGTGACTACGCGAAGAACATCGCCAAGCGGACGCTTGTCGTGAACCAGTCGCCGCCAATCCGCTCCATCAGCTCGATCCCGCGCATGGCGGAACTGGTGCAGCGCATGCTGGACAGCGTGCTGAAGGCCTTCGTCACCCGTGATGCGACCATGGCGGAGGAGATCTGGGCCAAGGATGCGGAGGTTGACGAGAGCTACAACAGCCTGTTCCGCGAACTGCTGACCTACATGATGGAAGACCCGCGCAACATCAGCGCCGCCACCCACCTGCTGTTCGTTGCCAAGAACATCGAACGCATGGGCGACCTGGTGACGAATGTTGCCGAGACCATCCACTTCGTCGCGCGTGGTGAGCGCATGGAGCAGGAACGGCCCAAGCGCGATTTCACCAGCACGACGGATATTCCGATGACCGAAGACAACGCGTGAGAGTGATATGCAGGCGCATGTGCTGATTGCTGAAGATGAACCGGCTCTGCTGGCCACGCTCAGCTACAATCTGGAAGCCGGAGGCTTTCGCGTGACCACCGTGGACGATGGTGGTGATGTCATGATGTATCTGGATGAGGAACTGCCCGATCTCGTGATCCTCGACTGGATGATGCCGAACATGTCCGGCCTGCAGGTCTGCAAGGAGATTCGGCATCGCACCGCGACCCGCAACCTGCCCGTCATCATGCTGACTGCGCGCGGGGAGGAGGAAGACCGGATTCGCGGTCTGGACGCCGGCGCGGACGACTATGTGGCCAAGCCGTTTTCCACCAATGAACTGATCGCCCGCGTCAAGGCGGTGCTGCGGCGGCTGCGCCCCATCCTGACCGACGAACAGATCGTCCGCGGTGACCTTGAAATGGACCTGACGGCCCACCGGGTGACGCGCGGCGGGCAGCCCCTGCATCTTGGCCCGACCGAATTCCGCATGCTGCGCCACTTCATGGAACATCCTGGCCGCGTCATGTCGCGCGCCCAGCTGCTGGACGCGATCTGGGGCAATGAGGCCGAGATCGAAGAGCGCACGGTCGATGTTCATATCCGGCGCCTGCGCCAGGCGGTCAACGTCGGGGACGGGGGGGATCTGATCCGCACGGTCCGCTCCGCAGGCTATGCGTTCGAGCCAGCCATTCACTGACAAGCAACCCCGCCACCCGATCCAACCGGTTGCCTGCATCGCGCTGCGATGCTGTAGTCGCGCGTGGGGAGGAACTTGCACTTGGCTGATGGAAACTATCCGCACTATCAGGATGTTCTGGCGGAACGTCGTGGCACGCGGCTGCATCTGACATTCAATCGTCCGGCGGCGCGCAATGCGTTGACGCATGACATGATGCGCCAGATCGGCGACGTGCTGGAACGGGCCCGCGACGACGCGTCCGTTCACGCGCTGGTGTTGCGCGGTGCGGGGGGCAATTTCTCCGCCGGTGGCGATCTGAACGCCATGCAGGACATGCCACCGGAGCCGACGGATGGTTCCCCGGACCCCCTGATCGCGGAGTATCGGTATTTCGGCAATGTGTTGCTGGCCATGGACCGGATGCCGAAACCCGTGATCGCATTGGTGGAGGGGGGCGCCGCAGGAGGTGGATTCGGCATGGCCTGTTGCGCCGATGTGACCATTTTGCTGGCCGATGCGAAGTTCGCCCTGCCTGAACCGCGCGTGGGCTTCATTCCATCCCAGATCATTCCTTTCATTTCCCGCCGCATCGGATCAGGACAGTTGCGCCGGATCGCAGTGCTCGGGCAGCGCGTTTCGGGGCGGGAGGCGTTCCGGCTGGGTGTCGGGCATTACCTGGCGGACACCGTCGCGGAGGCAGAGGCGCAATTGGCTGCCGTGCTGGCTGATGTGGATGCCTGTGACCCGGCGGCTGTTTCTGCGGTCAAGGACGTGGTCCTTTCGACCGATCACCTGGCAGATGAGGACGTGTTCGACCATGCCGCCAGCCATCTGGTCCGCCTGCTGAGGCGACCGGAAGCCCCGGCGGGCATGCGCGCATTCCTGAACAAGCAGACACCACCGTGGGCAGCAGACGCCCAACGGCTGAATTCAACTGATGGCGGAGACTGACATGGCTTACGAATCGATCCTGTACGATGTGGAGGACCAGATTCTCACCATTACCCTCAACCGGCCCGACCGGCTGAATGCGTTCACCGAACAGATGCGGGTGGAGGTCATCGACGCGATGGACCGCGCTGATGCGGATGACAATGTCCGCGCCATCATCTTCACCGGTGCCGGTCGCGGGTACTGTGCCGGTGCCGACCTGTCACGCGGTGGCGGAACCTTCAATTACGAGGAACGCGGCTACAAGCCCGGTGAGGTTGTCCGCGATGGCGGCGGCGTCATGACCCTGCGCATCTACAAGTCGCGCAAGCCGGTGATCGGCGCGATCAACGGCCCGTCGGTCGGTATCGGGTCCACCATGCAGTTGCCGATGGATATTCGCATCGCGTCGGAAAAGGCCCGTTTCGGCTTTGTCTTTGCCCAGCGCGGCGTGGTGCCAGAGGCATGCTCCAGCTATTTCCTGCCGCGTCTGGTCGGTATCTCCCAGGCGCTGGACTGGGGCTTTTCCGGTCGGGTGTTCGAAGCGGACGAAGCGCTGGCAGGCGGCCTGGTGAAGGAAGTCGTGCCGCACGATGACCTGCTGCCGCGCGCCCGTGAGATCGCCCGCACCTATATCGACAGGTCGTCAGCGGTCTCCGTTGCCCTGATCCGCCAGATGTTCTGGGGCTGCCTCGCCGCCGATCACCCGATGGAGGCGCACCAGATCGACAGCCGCAACATGGTCTACATGGGGGCCAATGCCGATGCGCAGGAAGGGGTCAGTTCCTTCCTCGAAAAGCGGGCACCGCAGTTCTCCATGAAGGTGTCGGAGGACATGCCGCCCTGGTACCCGTGGATCAAGGAGCCTGATTTCGCGGACGGCATCGACGCCGACCCCGGCAAGCTGGATGACGGTCTGAAAAACGGCTGATCCTGCACTGCGCCTGTTATGGATGACTGATCGGGGCGATGGCGTGCCAAGTCCCGATCAGTCAGATGCCAGCCGGTGCATGACGTGTCGGGCCGGGCGGGCGGCGGCGCGCAGGTTGGCAAGGTCAGCCTTGTCCTTCTCCGCCGTTGCCTTCGCCTGGTCGCCGCCTGCCTGATAGGGCTGGGGCCAGACAGCGCCATCGAACCCGGCCTCGGCTGCTGCCCGCAGGGTGAAATAGGGATCTGACAGGTGTGGTCGGGCGAGTGCCACCAGGTCGGCGCGACCTGAGGCCACGATGGTGTTCACCTGATCGGCGGTGGTGATGTTGCCGACGGCCATGGTCGGTTTGCCGGTGGTCTGGCGTACGGCATCGGCAAACGGAGTCTGGAACATGCGCCCATAGACCGGTTTCTGGTCCGGCACCGTCTGGCCCGCCGAAACGTCGATCAGATCGACCCCGTGATCCGCCAGCATCGCGGCTGCGGCCAGCAAGTCGTCCTCCGTCAGACCTTCCGGCATCCAGTCCGTGGCTGACAGGCGCACCGACATGGGCTTGCCATCCGGCCAGACCGCCCGCACGGCGTCGAACACCTCCAGCGGGAACCGCATGCGGTTGGCGATGTCACCGCCGTAGCGGTCCGTCCGCTGATTGGTGAGCGGCGAGATGAAGGATGCAAGCAGATAGCCGTGGGCCATGTGCACTTCCAGCATGTCGAAGCCCGCGCGCTCAGCCCTCTGCGCCGCCTGCACGAAGTCCGCGACCGTCGCGTCCATGTCAGTGCGGTCCATGGCCTTCGGCACCTGGCTGTCGGGAAAATAGTGCAGGGCGGACGCGGCGATCAGTGGCCAGTTCCCGTCCTGCAACGGGCGGTCCATCTCCTCCCAGGCCAGTTGCGTCGACCCCTTGCGACCGGCATGACCCAGTTGCAGCGCGATCTTCGCGTCTGATTCCGCATGCACGAAACCGACGACCCGCTTCCACGCCGCTTCCTGCGCATCGGAATAGATGCCGGTACAGCCGGGGGAGATGCGGCCGTCTGCGGACACGTTCGTCATCTCCGTGAAGATCAGTCCGGCACCACCAATGGCACGGCTGCCCAGATGCACCATGTGCCATTCGCCAGGCAGTCCGTCCGTTGCCTTGTACTGACACATGGGGGACACGACCACACGGTTGGCCAGCACCATGTCACGCAGGCGGAACGGGATGAACATCGGCGGCGGTGTCGTGTTCGCCGGAACCGGCAGCCCCTTCGCCCGTGCATCATCGGCGAACCATGTCGCCACATCCTGAACCAGGGCCGGATCACGCAGCGCCAGGTTCTCGTATGTGATCTGCTTCGACCGTGACAGCATGGAGAAATTGAACTGGACCGGCGGCAGATTGAAGTTCCGCACCACATTCTCGAACCAGCCAAGCGAGACATCAGCGGCGTGCTGGGTCTTTTCCACGTCCAGGCGTCGGCCACTGTCATAGGCGGCAAGCGCGTCCGCCACACTGTCGGGATTGGCGAGCAGGCTCTGCGCCAGGGCGATGGAATCCTCCATCGCCAGCTTGGTTCCCGACCCGATGGAGAAGTGCGCCGTGTGCGCCGCATCCCCCAGGATCACCACGTTCTCATGGATCCAGCTCTCGCACTTGATGCCGGGGAACTGCCGCCAGATGGACCGGTTGGTGAGCAGCTTGTGGCCCTGCAACTCATCACTGAACAGGTCTTCCAGGTAGGCAGCGGAACCAGCCTCATCATCTTCACGCAACCCGGCATTGGCGAAGGCTTCCGGTGTGGTCTCGATGATCCAGGTCGCGGCCTCGCCACGGAAGCGATAGGCGTGGATCATCCAGTGGCCGTGCTCATTCTCCTTGAAGTGAAACGTGAAGGCCTTCAGGGGCGCGGTTGACCCCATCCAGCTGAACTTGTTGCGCTTCATCTCTATGGTCGGGCGGAAGGCATCTTCGAAGGCGCGCCGCACGATGGAATTGGCACCGTCGGCACCGACCAGCAGATCGCAGTCCCGCAATCTGGCGATATCAACGATCTCGTTTTGGAACTCGATTTGCACACCCAGCTTTTCCGCGCGCTGTTGCAGGATGTTCAGCAACTCGATCCGGCTGATCCCGCAGAACCCGTGCCCGGTGGAGCGGATCACCTGTCCCTTGTAATGGGTGTCGATCTCTTCCCAGTAGGCGAAGCGTTCGATGATCTGGGCGTAGCTTTCCGGATCGGACTCACGGAAATGCGTCAGGGTCTCATCGGAGAACACGACGCCGAAGCCGAACGTGTCGTCGGACCGGTTCCGTTCGTGCACCGTGACGGCAATGTCAGCACGGGCGCGCTTCAACAGGATTGCCAGATAAAGGCCCGCGGGACCGCCGCCAACCACGTTGATTTTCATCGCCCGTCATCTCCGTCGCGCCTTGATGTGAACGGAGATAGTTTAAGCTTGAAGTAATTCCGGCGCCACCCGCTGGCGACGCCGGACATGATGGTCGTGTCAGAGCGCGCCGATGCGGCTGTGGGCCGCCTTGATGATGCGGGACCCGGGGTTCAGTTCGTAGGCAGTGCGGATATCGAACTTGGCGGCATTCACCAGGCCGAGGTCTTCCAGGGCGAGACCGCGATAGAGATAGCCGTGGCCATAGTCGGGGCGCAGGTCCAGCAGCCTGTTGAAGTCGGCCAGCGCCAGATCCAGATCCTTCACCGACCGGTGGACCTTGCCGCGATTCCGGTAGGCCGTGGCATTGTCGGGGTCCAGGCGGATGACCTGACTGAACTGCGCCACGGCATCCTTTGACCGCCCCATCTCATGCAGCAGCGTGCCACGGTTGTTCATGGCCCGGATGTAGCTGTTGTCGGCGATGATCGCGGCCTCGAAATCCTTCAGCGCCAGGCTGTTCTCGCCCTTCTTCTGCCGCGCCAGACCACGGTTGTTCAGGGCGATGTGATACCGCGGATCCAGCCGGATGGCCTGGTCATAATCGGCAATGGCATCATCTGTCCGGCCCAGCTTGTAGCGCGCAAGGCCACGGTTGTTGAAGGCCTTGACCTGCATTTCCTGGCTCAGATCGCCTGCGTTGATCGCCAGCGTGTAGCTTTGGGCAGCGACTTCATGCTGACCATCCCGTGCGGCGTTGAACGCCGAGCGGAAATCACTGGCGCTGTCGGCAACTGCCGGTGCTGCCAGGGCAATGAGGGCGAGCGAGAAGACAGTCTTGCGAAACATCGGGTCCTCCATTGGTGTGATGGTGGGCGATTTCGCAATCGCTGTACCATGCTCGCTTGTCGCTGGTCAGTTCAGTGGCTGATCGCCGAGAGGTTGTTCGGACAGGCATGCCTTTACCCTGATGCCGTTTGGTGCGCGCGTGTCGTTGGCCATCTCGGTCAGCCAGGCGCGTATCGCGGCGCCATGGGCCGGGGATTCGAACAGCAGGGCCGTACCGTTGTGACGATGTGCAACAACGGCTGCGCGGGCGTTCCTCAGGAACAGGCCGACACTGACCTCCACCACCGTGCCTGTCGCAACCGGCATGGCGGGCTCGAAGAACAGACCACCGTCAGAGACATCAACTGCGATACGTGACTGGGGCGCAGTCTCCGACAGCTCACGGACCTTGATCGGCAGGTTGACCGCGAACCGCACGTGCGCCCGGCGCAGCTGCGGCGGGGGGCGGAAGAGCAGGTGAAACTGACGGGCGCGGCGCAACACGTTCTGGAACAGGCTCATTCAGGGATTCCGTCGGTCAGCTTGATCAATGCCCTGATCATCGGGGCAGCTGATGAATCTGTGGTTAACGTCGCCGACCTGTGATCATCCCGGCTCGCGGCATCCGCCTGCTTGCCTTGTGGCAACCGGCAACGCCGGATCAGCTGGTCGGGCCAACTCCGCTTCGGCCCTCTGCCCGGGCGCACAGCAAGGCTGCGAACCTGCGGCCCATCTCGGCATCGGCAAAGGCAACCGCTGTCCCCTCCGGCCGTTGTCCGGCGATGACTGCCGGCACCTGACCCAGGAACTGGTCCGTCGTCAGGAAGACATGCTCGCTGACAGAGCCGTAGAGGTTCGGCTTCACCAGCATGCCGCTGTCGGATACGTCGATGGCCAGGGAAGGGCCTTCAGGATCGTTACGGAACCGGGAAATGGTGACAGGCAACCTGACAGGATAACGGGCGCTGCGGCGGCGTTCGCCCGCACCTGCGCTCCGGTCGCCACCGCGCCACCACTTGCTGTTGAATCGTGCCAATGTCCACATGGGTATCGTTGGCAAGCAATCACGATGCCAAACAGACCAGCCGTCATCGGTAGGCGGCCATGCGGTGCGGGACAGGCTGCCCGTTCATGGCCGCCTGTCCCTGAAAGCCGAAGGTATCAGGCCCGCGCGGTTGGCCGCGAAGTCACGCGTTTCCACCAGGCGGTGAGATTCTCCAGTTCCTCGGGAATGCTCAGCTTCACACCCTTGCCGAGCAGGATGCCGCACTGCAGCGTGATGTCGGCTGCGGTGTAGTCGTCGGTGGCCAGGAATTCCCTGTCCTTCATGTGCTTGTCGAAGATGACCATGTTGGCCAGTGTCTTGGCGTGGCATGACTCGCCCCAGCCCTTGTGCTGTTCCAGACGTCCGATCCAGAAATCGCTGGTGTGCTGAAAGCACTGGGCAGTGGGATAGAGGATCTCCAGCTCGGCCCGTCGGCTCCACATTTCGACCTGTGCCTTTTCGAGGGACGTGCGCCCGAACATCGGCGGCTCGGGGTTCTCTTCCTCGAAGTAGCGGCAGATGGCCATGGATTCGGTCAGAACCGTGCCGTCGTCCAGCTCCAGGGTCGGCAACTTGCCAAACGGATTGATCTTGAGGAATTCAGGCTGGCTGTTTTCCTTCTTCATCATGTCGATGGCCTGCGTCGGCACTTCAATGCCTTTTTCAGCCAGATAGATACGTACGCGGCGGGTGTTCGAACCCCCGGCCAGATCATAGAGTTTCATTGTGGTTTCTCCCCAGTTGATTGTTCTCTGTCTTGGTTCGGTCGGCCTCTAGGTCCCGCGCCGTGCCACGTGGTTCTACTGTCCCTCGCGGCGCCAGCAGGCCAGCAGAAGTACAAGCAGCAGCAGCAAGACAGCCAGCGGCGGCGCCAGCGGTGTTGTCTTCAGACCGGCCACGTCGAATGCGTCGTTGCGCACCAGCCCGACCCAGGTGCTGCCTGCGGCCTGCCGCCCGGGCAGCACGCGGCGGATATCGGGTTCGCCATGACGGGCCAGACGAATGGTGCCACCACCCGTTGCCTCGACAAAGGGGCGCAGGTGTCTGTCGGTGGAGACGAGGTCGGAGAATTCCACGGGATTGAGATTGCCGAGCACGGCAATCGTGCTGCGTGTCCCGTCACTGACGCGATAGAGCCCGGCGACATTCAGGTCGATGCGGCCAAAGTCGATGCCATCCCGCCCCTCAGTCAGATCAAGGCTCCGGGGCGTGCCATCGGGGCCGGTGATGACAACAGGCGGCTGACCGGTATCAAGCGACCGGCGGGTGATCTTCAGGGTCGCGCCCTCAATCTCCGCGGTCAGGCTTTCCTCTTCCAGCGCCGGTTCCTGCATCAGCCAGTGCGCGGTGCGGCGCATGATCTCGGCTTGTGGGCCACCGCCTTCCAGACCGCGCGACCAGAGCCAGCCGTGATCGGACAATATCTGCGCCACGCGGCCTTCACCGACGCGATCCAGCACCAGCAGGGGTTTCTGATCAGGTCCGTGCATCAGCACGTCCGCATCATCGACAGTGACATCCACCGCCCGGAACCAGCGCCCCCAGGGCTGCTGCGATGGTCCGGGTTCCAGTCCGGCGGTTACCGGATGACGCTTGCCGGTCTCCGACAGGGCAGGTCGGAAGCCCCTGGTCGTGACCTCGCCTGTGGGCACACCTGGCAGGATCTGGCGCAGCGGTGTGCGGTAGATGCTGGCCGGGCCTGCGAAAGAAGGTCCGGCGGCGTTCAGCAACGCGCCTCCCTCCAGCACGTAGGTCGCGATATTCTCCAGATAGGTAAAGTGCAGTACGCCGCGCCGCCAGAACCGATCAAAGATGATCAGGTCGAATTCGTGCAGCTTGATCTCGAACAGTTCCCGGATCGGGAATGCGATCAGCGCCAGCTCATGGATGGGTGTCGAATCCTGCTTCTGGGGTGGCCGCAGGATGGTGAAGTGCACCAGATCCACCGCCGGATCGGCCTTCAGCAGGTTGCGCCACGCACGCTCCCCCGGATAGGGCTCACCTGATACCAGCAGGACCCGCAGCCGATCCCGCACACCGTTGACGGTGATTGCGGCACGATTGTTCTCCGCCGTCAGTTCGCCCGGAACGGCCTCGGCCTCGAACTCGATGAGGTTGTGGCCGCCATGGGTGATATCGACCGGCAGCACGACCTCTCGCCCGACCGGCACGATCCGGGTTTCGATGACTTCGCCATCCCGGCGGATCGTGACGCGGGCGATGGCCTCCTGGGCGCTGCTGCCCTGATCATGAACGATGATCGCCGTTTCCGCCGACTGATCCACGACAGTGAATGTCGGGGCGTTGATGATCTCTATCCTGCGGTCCCGCTCGGAAACCTCTCCCGTCAGCAGAACATGCAGCGGACCGGGCAAGGTGCCCTCTGCCGGGGTGTCCCCCACGGCCAGACGCGGCAGGTCATGAACCTGACCGTCGGTGATCAGGATGACACCTGCTGTCCGCTCTGCCGGGACACCCTCCAGCCCGCGCCGGATGGCGCTGACCAGATGCGTGCCATCGGCGGGGCCGCCGCTGTCAGGCCCGGCCTCCACCACGCGCACATCCAGACCTGCCTGACCATCCAGGTCGCCAAGCAGGGCGGTGAGCGCCACGTCGGTCTGGTCGGCACGGCGGTCGAGGGACTGGCTGGCGCTGCGGTCGACGACGACAAGTGCCACGTCATCGTGGTAGCGCCGTTCCTCCTCCAGCAGGGTCGGGCCTGCGAGCACGCCGAACAGGATGGTCAGCAGCAGGAACCGGATTGCCGTGCCACGCGCCCGTCGGAACAGGCCGAACAGGACAAGCAGCACCGCCAGAATGGCCAATGGTGTCAGGATCGACAGCGGTATCAGCGGTTCGAATGCGATCTGCACGCCATCCAGCATGGTCTACTGCCCCAATCTGTCGAGGATGGCAGGCAGGTGCACCTGATCGGACTTGTAGTTGCCGGTCAGCGCGTACATCACCAGATTGATGCCGAACCGAAAGGCCATTTCCCGCTGCCGCCGGTTGCCACCGCTCAAGGCGGCCACCGGGCGACCGTCGCGATCCATGGCCCAGGCCGCAGCCCAGTCGGCACCGCCGATCAGCAAGGGCGAGACACCGTCGTTGGCACGCGCATTCAGTTGCTCAACCCAGACCCTGTCGGACGGATATCGCCCGGGAAAACTCTGCGTCAGATAGAAAGACCGGGTCAGTACATGACCTTCCTTGACGAGTTCCAGCGGCCCGATGTCGACCCGCGCGAGCAACTGGCGCAGGCGCGCGGTTCCCGGACTGGTCTGACTGCGGCCCAGCTGCGGCCCGCCCGCATCGCGGGTATCGAACAGCACCACGCCGCCGGTCTTCAGGTATCGGTCCAACCGCCTGATCGCCTCATCGGACAGGGCAGGCTGACTGGCGACCATGGGCCAGTAGACCAGCGGATAGAAGATCAACTCATCGCGTTCCACATCCAGGGCGACAGGCGTGTCCGGTTCGACGGATGTCCGCGCGCGCATCATCTCGCTGAGGCCGAACATGCCTGCCGCGGACATGCGATCGACCCGCTCATCCCCGGTCAGCACATAGGCAAGCCGGGTGTTGAGTGCAGCATCGATGACACCGGGGTCCACGCCGGCTTCGGCATCCTGGGCGCGGACGTCACTCGGAACCAGCAAGCCCGCGGCCAGCATCAGCGGCAGGGCATGGGCCAGGCGGCGCATGTTGAGCATGCCTCGCAGCGCCAATGCGATCAGCGCATCGGCGAGCAACAGGACAAGCGCTGAAACCAGCAGCCATGGTCCCAGATCCCGCTCCGGCGTTGCACCTGTCACGCCCTGGACGACACCGCCCGGCAGAGCAGCAAGCGGTTCGGGCGGTGGTGCGGCAGAGCCGACATTGAGCGCACGCAGGGTCGGATCCTCCCCATAAAGCCCCGGCGGGTGATCCGGTCCGACCCGCATGGTGGCCAGATCAGCCTCCGCCAGTGGCCGGGTGCCGATCCGCGGCTCGCTGCGTCGACCCAGACCATCCAGCGCGCTTTGCGCGGCGAGCAGACGCTGCGTATCGGAACTGTCAGCACTGATGCCGACCGATAGCGAACTCAGCCGACGCAACATCTCCACGAACAGGCCGGAAATCGGCAGGTTCGACCAGCCCGTGTTCGCTGTTGTGTGGAACAGCACCAGCCAGCCGTCACCGCGTCGTTCTGCGGTGACCAGCGGGGTTCCGTCCACCAGGCTGGCCCAGGTTCTTTCGGGCAGGTCGAGAGTAGGCTCGGCCAGCACCTGACGCTGAATGGTGACGTCGCGCGGGATGGCCAGGCCAGCAAATGGACTGTTGTCGGGGAAGGCGGCGAGGCGGGCCGGTTCTGCCCAGCTCATCGTACCCTCCAGACTGCGCCCGCCGGATCGCAGGTCAACGGGCACCAGATCGCTGGCATTGTCTGCCAGCTTCGGCCCGGCAAAGCGTACCAGCACGCCACCCTTCTCGATCCAGTCGGCGAGCCGCAGCCGGTCACCATCCACCCACCGTCCCACATCGGGCAGCATCATGATCGAAAGCGCGGTGTCGAGCAGGTCGCTGATGCTGCCTTCGCGCAGTTCGGCGAAGGGCTGCAACGCGCGCTTCAGAAAATAGAGATCAGCGAGCAGCGGCTGGGCCTGATCCTGTGTCTGTGCTCCGGCAAGGCCCACGCGAAACCGGCGCAGGCCTGAATCGATCAGGCTTACCGTGCCCGCGCTCTGACGTCCCTCCACCTCGACACGCTCGATGGCGTTCATGGCCTCCAGCGGCAGATCTTCGCTGAAGGTCACGCTGCGCTCCCCCGGGGCGAAAACCACATCACGGCGAAACAGCACGCCACCGCCTGCACCGGTCGCGCGCAGGGCAAGGCGCTCTTCCTGGGCCGAACTGTCACGTTCCACCGCAACCTCCAGCCGCGTGCCGCTGCTGGCTGGCGGGCGCACCAGCATCACACTGCTGACCGGGTCACGCCGCAGTACGGTCAGACCCCCCAGGCGTCGGGCGGTCTCGATCAGATCGGCGTCAGCATCGGACGCAACACCATCGCTGAGCCAGTAGACGTTGGCAGATCCCGGAAGGGTCAGGTCACCCAGTGCGGTGATCGCGGCTGCACGGTCCGGCGCCCAGGCACGGGGCACCATGCCGCCGATGGAGGCCAGCGCCTCCTCTGCCGTACCCAGACGGGCGATCGGTGCGGTGTTGTCCACAGGTCGGGCTGTCCGCAGCATCACCACATTGCGGTCCTGGCGTCGTGCCCGGCGGGCGATATCGGTCATGCTCTCGACCTGCGCGTCCCAGTGCTGCGCGGCGGCCCAGCCGTCATCGACGATCAGCACGACAGGGCCGGAGCCGTCAAAGCTGCTGCCCGGATTGATCACGGGGCGTGCAAGTGCAATGACAATCAGCGCCGCGATCAGCAGACGCAGCAGCAACAGCCACCAGGGCGTGCGCGCCGGGGTCTCATCGGTGCGGGCCATGTCGAAGATCAGGCGTGCAGGCGGAAAGGAAACAAACTCCGGCGCAGGCGGGGTGGCGCGCAGCAACAGCCAGATGACCGGCAGGACCGCAAGCCCCAGCAGCAGCCAGGGATGGGCAAATGTCATGGCGGCCAAGGCGCTCATCCGCGCCCATTGCCCGAAATGGCCTGATACAACGCCAGCAATGCCGTCTGGGGTGGCTGGTCGGTGCGGTGCACGCCGTGGGTCCAGCCCGTGCTGCGGGCGATCTGGCGCAGGGCCACCTCGCGCTCATCAACGCGACGGGCAAATGTTTCACGCAGGTCTTCGGCACGGCCAATCAGCACGTTGCCCTCGCCCTCCGGCCCCTCGAAGCGGACGCGCCCCGAATAGGGCAGGCGATGTTCCGCCGGGTCCATGACCTGCAACAGGTGCCCCCCCACACCTGCCGCCGCAAATCGGCGCAGGAAGTCGCGCACGTCGTCGAGTGGTGTCAGGAAATCACCCACGAGGACCACTTGCGCGAAACGCGGCAGGTCTGCCGGTGGTGGCAGGCTGTGGTGATCCTCGACAAGGCCCCGGCTGATCGCCAGGGCATAGTCTTCCAGCAAGGCCCGCGACGATCCAGGTGGGTTGTCGAGGCCCAGGAACGCGATCCGTTCACCGCCACGCAGCAATAGTGACGCCAGCGCCATCAGCAACAGTGTCGCCCGGCGCAGCTTGCTCGTCTGGCCCAGATGGGACTGGAAATCCATTGATGCCGAGCCATCGCGCCAGAGCCAGACTGCCTGCGCCGCCTCCCATTCATTCTGCCGCACATAGGTCGGTACGCGCTTTGCCGACTGCCGCCAGTCGATGGCAGTCGCCGGATCGCCCTGTTGATAGCGCCTGAACTGCCAGAAGCTCTCCCCCACACCGACGCGACGGCGGCCATGCACGCCCTGACTGACTGTCTGGGCGACGCGTTCTGCCGCCACAAGCAACGGCGGCATGGAATCAGCCAGGCGGTCAGCGCGATTGCGCAGCCGCGGGTCATAGCGGCTGGTGCGCCGGGGCGCATTGTCGCCCGTCTGCTTCAGGGTGCGTGGGGAAATCGCCATGCGGGTCTGTTTCAGATCCGCTGGATCAGGCGCTGGATGATGTCTTCCACCGTGACCCCATCAGCGCGCGCGGCAAAGTTGACCGCCATGCGATGGCGCAGGATTGGTGGCGCAAGGGCGGCGATGTCATCGGCTGACGGCACGAAACGCCCGTCCAGCATGGCGCGGGCGCGGACTGCCAGCATCAATGCCTGGCTGGCGCGTGGACCGGGTCCCCAGGCGACATGCTCACGCACCTCGTCGACCTCGGTTTCTTCGGGGCGGCCATTGCGCACCAGCTTCAGAATGCTGTCCACCACCGTCTCCCCGACGGGCAGGCGACGCACCAGGCGCTGTGCATGCAGCAATTCATCCGCGCTCATCACCATGTCCGGTTCGGCCTCATCGGCACCGGTCGTGGCCAGAAGCATCCGCCGTTCCGCCTCCAGATCCGGATAGGGCACGTTCACCTGCATGAAGAAACGGTCGAGCTGCGCCTCCGGCAGGGGGTAGGTGCCTTCCTGTTCCAGCGGGTTCTGGGTCGCCAGAACGTGGAACGGTCGCGGCAGGTCATGGCGTTCCCCGGCCACGGAGACGTGATATTCCTGCATGGCCTGCAGCAACGCCGACTGGGTGCGCGGGCTGGCGCGGTTGATTTCGTCGGCCATCAGCAGCTGGCAGAAAACCGGCCCCTTGATGAAGCGGAAGCTGCGACGACCATTGTCACTTTCCTCAAGTACCTCGGAACCCAGAATGTCGGCAGGCATGACATCGGGGGTGAACTGCACCCGACGGCTGTCCAGCGACATGACCTTGCCCAGCGTGACCACCAGTTTGGTCTTGGCCAGGCCGGGCACACCGATCAGCAGCACATGGCCGCCGGAAAACAGGGTGATCAGCGTTTCATCGATCACGGACTGCTGCCCGAAGATGACCTGTCCGATCGACTCGCGGATCTGCCGGGCCTTGGCGCCGAGCGTTTCCACTTCCTGGGCGAAGGCTTCGCCCGTTTCACTGACGTTTTGCATGTGCGGGAGTATATGGAGACCACGGCGGAGGACGAAACGAATTCCCGTGAGCAGGCGAAATTCTGTCGTTCGGGCTTTGCAATTGTGGCCGTGTGCTATCAAGTCCCCCCACATGTGAAGGAGTTTCATCGTGTCGGAGGCTGCCGTGCAGAAATCACATCTGGATATCGCCGATCTCGCCGAACGTCTGGAACAGGCCGCCGGGCGTGGCTACCCGCCGGTCGATCAATGGCACCCGGCGCATGAAGGCGTGATCGACATGCGGATCACGGCGGATGGCACGTGGCTGTATCAGGGGTCGCCGATCCAGCGGGCCGGGATGGTGAAGCTGTTCGCGACGGTGCTGCGCCGGGATGCGGACGGACACCACTATCTCGTGACACCTGCGGAAAAACAGCGAATCACCGTGGATGTTGCGCCGCTGCACATCGTCGAGATGTTCCGCGAAGGGCATGGGGCGAAGCAGAAACTGGTCTTCCGCACCCTGACCGACGATATGGTGACCCTGGATGCCGATCATCCGCTGCGTGTCGATGTGGACCCGGAAACGGGCGAGCCAACACCGCTGGTCGCGGTGCGGGGCCGCCTGATGGCGCTGATTGTCCGCGCGGTCTTCTATGATCTGGTGGATATTGCGGAGGAGCGCGAGATTGACGGCGTCATGGTGCAGGGGGTGATGAGCAATGGCATGTTCCACATCATCGGCCGTCTGGATGGACAGCCGCATGATCAGCTCGTGGCGGACAGCGGCGCATGAGCCCCGATGACATCCGTGCCCGGCTGCTGCAGCCTGCGCAGCCCGAATGGGGCCATTCGGATTTCGACCTGACACCGGAAACCCGCCCGAAGGCAGACGCGCGCCTGAAGCCGGCGGCGGTTCTGGTGCCGATCATCGACCGTCCGGAGGGGCCGACGGTGCTGCTGACCCGGCGCACGGCGCATCTGTCGTCCCATGCCGGGCAGATCAGCTTTCCCGGTGGCCGCGCCGAACCGGAAGATGCGTCGCCGGAGATCACGGCCTTGCGGGAAACCGAGGAAGAGGTGGGGATCGACCGGGACATCATCGACATTGTCGGACGGCTGGACACCTATCGCACCGTCACCAATTACGCGGTGACGCCGGTTGTGGGCATCGTGCGACCGCAGTTCGCCTGCAGCCCCGATGCCTACGAGGTTGCGGAGGTCTTCGAGGCACCGCTTTCGTTCCTGCTCGACAGCCGCAACCACGTGCGCCATTCGGGCTGGTTCAACGGCACGTCGCGCCGCTGGTGGGCCATGCCCTGGGGCGAATACTACATCTGGGGGGCCACCGCCGGAATGCTGATGAACCTTCACGCCCGTTTGATTGAACCGGAGAATTCCAGCACATGACGAAAATCATCCTGCTCAGAATCCTGCTGTTTCTGTTGCCGTTCCTGATCTACTGGATCTACTGGCGGCTGATAAAGCGCCGTTCCGATGCCGGACGACCTGTATTTCCGGTGATGATCCTGACCATCTGCGGCCTGGTGCTGGTCGCAGGCTCGTTCTTCGTCCTGCGCGCCACGACGGGGGAGGGGACGGATTCCACCTACGTGCCGCCACGATACGAAGACGGCAAGGTCATTCCCGCACAGAACATTCCCAAAGAGTAGACCCATGGAAACCAACGACACCATCTCCATCTCCATCGCCGTCCTGCCGGGAGACGGTATCGGTCCCGAGGTCACGGCCCCGGCGCTGGAGGTTCTGCACGCGGTCGCGAAGAACCGCGGCTTCAAGGTCGACGCGCGCGAACATGGTGCGGGGGCCGGTCATTACCGCGATCATGGCTCGGCCTTGCCGGAGGCGACGGTCAAGGCTGTCGAAGACGCTGATGCGACCTTGCTTGCGGCCATGGGGCTGCCCGATGTGCGCTGTGCGGACGGTACCGAAATCGTCCCCCAGATCGATCTGCGGGAGATATTCGGCCTGTATGGCGGTGTCCGACCGATCCGCGCCTGGTTGCCTTCGGCTGTGCCCCTGAAGGATCCGCGCGGGGCGGACATCGACTTCGTGCTGGTCAGGGAATCGACGGAAGGCCTGTTCGTCGAGCGGGGCAAGCGCAATGGCGATGCGGATCACGCCACTGACACCATGCGGGTGACGCGATCGGTCTCCGAGAAGCTGTTCCACTTCTCCTTCCAGCTGGCGCGCCAGCGTCGCGGCCAACTGACCCTGATCGACAAGGCGAACGTGCTGGGTTCCATGGCGTTCTTCCGGGAGATCTTCGACGCTGTTGCACTGGAATACCCCGATGTGGAGGCACGTCATCTCTATGTCGATGCCGCTGCCATGCTGATGGTACAGCGCCCGTGGGACTTCGACGTCATGGTGACGGAGAACATGTTCGGCGACATCCTCTCCGATCTGGCCGCTGGTCTGGTTGGCGGGCTTGGCCTCGCGCCGTCCGGCGATATCGGTGACAAGGCCGCGATTTTCCAGCCGAGCCATGGCACGGCACCGGACATCATGGGCAAGGGCATTGCCAATCCGCTTGCGACCATTCTGTCCGTCTCCCTGATGCTGGACTGGCTGGGACGACGGTGGGAGGATCAGCGCCTGATCGCCGGTGCTGCGGATGTAGACGCTGCTGTCGCGAAGGCGCTGGCCGAAGGTGCGGCAACGACGATTGATCTTGGTGGTTCGGTGTGTACTGCCGACGTGGCCCAGGCGGTGATCGCGCGGCTCGGCACCTGATGCGCGGGCGTCTGCGCGTCGCTGGCGTCGGCGCTGGATACTTCAGCCAGTTTCATTATAGATCCTGGCAACGCATTGATGCGGTTGATTTGATTGGTGTCTGCGATACCGATCTCGACCGTGCGAGAGCCATTGACCCGGATTGTGCATTTGCCGCTGTGCAGGACATGATCGCCCAGACAGCCCCCGACCTTGTCGACATCATCACGCCCCCTGCGGCCCGCCTGGCGGTAGCGGAAGCTGTCGCAGCGGCGGGGCTGCCGATGATCGTGCAGAAGCCGCTGGCCGATGACCTGATGGGCGCACAGGACGTGGCACGGGTGGCCCGCAAAGCCGGAGTCGGCATGCTGGTGCACGAGAACTTCCGGTTTCAGCCCTGGTACCGGGAGGCCCGTCGGCTGCTGGATGCGGGCCTGCTGGGGGTGCCACAGGGCATCCAGATCCGGCTGCGTCCCGGTGACGGGCGTGGTCCGGATGCCTACCTGGCCCGTCAGCCGTATTTCCGCGACATGCCGCGGTTCCTGATCCACGAAACGGCAGTGCATTTCGTTGATACCTTTCGCTACCTGATGGGGGAGGTGGGATCAGTGCTGGCGGACCTGCGGCGGCTCAATCCGGTGATCGCGGGTGAGGATGCGGCGGTGGTGCTGTTCCGGTTCCGCGATGGCGCGAGTGGCACCTTCGATGGCAACCGACTGGCGGAGATCGAGGCCGTGAACCCGCGTCTCACCATGGGTGAGATGCTGCTGGAGGGCAGTGAGGCGCAGCTGCGTCTGAACGGGAACGGTATACTGTTCCTTAAACCGCTCGGGCAGCCGGAGCGGGTGCATGACTACGTCTGGCAGGACCGGGACTTCGGCGGCGACTGCGTGCATGCATTCCAGACCCACGCGGTGGCGCACTTCCTGGATGGCATTGCAGCTGAGACATCAGTTGATAAATATCTGCGAAATGTCCGTATTGTCGAAGCAATATATGAATCCGCTGCCGAGGGCGAGTGGATCACCATCTGATCTCAGGTGCCTGTCTTGCCTGTCTGGCCTGTCTGGCCTGTCTGGCCTGTCTTGCCTGTCTGGCCTGCGCGCGACAGCCAGTACATCGCGCCCCCGGCGATCAGCCCCCAGAAGGCTCCGCTGACCCCGGCGAAGGTGAGGCCGGATGCCGTCACGATGAAGGTGACGATGGCAGCCTGGCGGTCTCTTTCGTTTGATACAGCCCCCATGACAGCGCCGCCAAAAGCGCCGAGCAGGGCAAGGCCCGCAACGGCTTCGATCAGGACGGGCGGTGCCGCTGTCACCAGGGCCGTTGCTGCCCCGGCAAACACGCCGAAAATGATATAGAAGACCCCTGCCGTTACTGCCGCCCAATAGCGTCGTTCGGGATCCGGGTGCGCATCCTTGCCGGCACAGAGGGCCGCGGTGATGGCGGCGAGGTTGACCGCGTGAGCGCCGAAGGGTGCCGTGATCAGGCTGAACAGGCCGGTCGCGGTGAACAATGGCCCGGGTGCGGGGCGGTAGCCGTTGACGTTCAGCACTGCGATGCCGGGAATGTTCTGCGATGCCATGGTGACGATGAACAGCGGTATCGCAAGCCCGAGCGCGGCGAGCGAGAAGTTGGGCGTCACCAGAACCGGATCGGGGATGACAGCCGAGATGGCGATGGGGGGCAGGTCGACCACGAGTATCAGCAGGGCAAGGGCGACGAGCACTGCCGCCGGGACCGCCAGCAGCGGGCGGAAGCGGGCAACCAGCGCCCAGACCACGAATATCGCAAGCCCGCTCAAAGGGTCCGCCGCGACGGCACGCACGGGGGCCAGGCAAAGGCCCAGCAACACACCGGCCAGCATGGCATTGGCGAGGGGGGCCGGAATGCGAGCAACAGCATTGCCCAGCGGGCGCCAGAGCCCGGCGACGATCACCATGATCGCCGAGATGATGAAGGCGGCGACAGCGGTCGCGAAACCACCTTCCACGGCGGCGGACGTCGCCAGCAGTGCCGCACCAGGGGTCGACCATGCGATGCTGACAGGCATCTTCAGGCGCAAGCTCAGGATGATGGCGGAAATGCCCATTGCAAAGGATAAGAACATCAGACCGGATGCCGCCTGAGCGGGGTCTGCACCAACCCCGCGCAGCCCGGCAAGCACAACCGCGAACGAACTGGCGAAACCGACGAAGGCGGACAGCAGGCCTGCGCTTGCCGCCTGCAGGCTGAAACCACGAAACATCCGATCAGTCCTTTCCAGCCGGTGCCACGAACTGGCGTCCATACCAGAACCAGCCCCCGTCACCGGCGGGCATGGTGCAGTTGAACCGTGACCGGCCCTTCGGCAGCGGTCCTGGCGCGGTGAAACGGACCAGACTGCCCGCCACATCCAGTGCCACCGCACCAGGCGCGGTTGAGTGATAGCAGTTCAGACGGTCAGGGCTGAGGTCACCGCCGACACGGAATTCGTAGGTCGGCTGGCTGCCAGCCGCGACCCGTGTATCGCGCGGCAGGGAATCCGTGACGGGCAGGGGGCGGGCACGGATGGCGGTCCGGAACCGTTCGATCTCGCCATAGCGTTCGTTCATGGCGAACCGAGGCAGGTCGTGTCGATCCCGTGCCCGACCGATGGCCCCGGAATGCTGCCCGAAGGCTGCGCGAAACCCCATTTCCGCCACCATCTTGCGCAGATCCTCCCCATATTCGCCGAAGGGATAGGCGAAGACGTCCGACGCCTGACCCAGCTCTGCTGCCAGTCGCTGCTGGCCGCGCAGAATGTCCGCGCGTGCGGTTGCGGTGTCCATGAACGTCAGGTGACCATGCGTGGCGGAATGGGCGCCGATTTCCATCCCCTCATCGCGCAACCGGCGGATCTGATCCCAGTCGAGATAGCGACGGAGGCCGCGATCGACCGGGTCCGTGGCCACGAAGAGGGTCATCGTCCAGCCCCGTGACTTCACCCGTGGCCAGGCTTCGGTCATGACGCTGAGATAGGCATCATCGGCGGTCAACACGACGGTCCGGTCCGGCAGGGGCTCACCACTCGCCAGGGTATCCAGTACCTGGCTGAGCGGAAGGACGGCAAAACCACCCTGTTCCAGGTGATCCAGATGGGCCTCGAACTGAGCCAGGCGGATGTTGGTCAGGGGAACGTCATCTTCCCCGAAGCGGTGATACATCAGCACCAGAGCATGGTCGGCCGCCAGCAGCGGAGTGGTCAACAGCATGACCAGCAGGATCGCGAGCGATTGTCGCAACCGAAGAAAGGCTGTCATGTTCGGTAACCTTCTATGCTGTATATGCACGCACATCGCAGATGCGCTTGTGTCAGGCGATTAATACCAGCCACGACAGAACCGGCAAATGTCGAAGAGCGAAGGAACAACAATCATGACGCAGCTTCTGAACGATGCAGGCATGGACCTGATCTTCCGTGAGGCACGGACCCACAATGCCTGGACCGACAAACCCGTCAGCGAGGTCACGCTGCGTGCCCTGTATGATCTGATGCGGAACGGCCCGACCAGCGCAAATGGCGCCCCCGCGCGCCTGCGCTTCCTGACGACGGATGCGGCCAAGGCGCGCCTGAAACCAGCCCTGTCCGAAGGCAACATGGCCAAGACGCTGGCGGCACCCGTGACCGTGATCGTGGCGCATGACCTGAAATTCTACGAGCAGATGCCGAAGCTGTTTCCGCATGAACCGGACGCAAAGAACTGGTTCAAGGCACCGGAAGTGGCTGAGATAACGGCCTTTCGCAATGGAACCCTGCAGGGCGCGTACCTGATGATCGCCGCCCGCGCCGTCGGCCTGGACTGCGGTCCGATGAGTGGTTTCGACAATGCCATCCTGGATCAGGAGTTCTTCCCCGACGGCCAGGTCAAATCGAATTTCCTGTGCAATCTCGGCCACGGTGATCCGTCCGGGCTGTTCCCGCGCAGCCCGCGGCTGGAGTTCGAGGAAGCTTGCGAAATCCTGTGATCCACCCGTCGTGATCCTCGCTATCGATACCGCATCGCGCGCGCTTTCCATTGCCATCGGGCGGGAAGGCGTGCGGTGCTTTGCTGCGTTCCAGTTGCGGTCCCGGGGGCAGGCCGAGAATCTGATGCCGATGATCCAGCGCGGCTTCGACGCGACGGGAACGCAGGCATCAGACCTGACCGGTCTGGCCGTGACCGTGGGGCCGGGCACCTTCACCGGGCTTCGGATCGGACTGGCGGCGGCACGGGCCATGCGGATCGCACTGCAGATTCCGCTGATGGGCATGACATCGCTTGAGGTGCTGGCAGCTGCTGCGGCGCGACGTTACCCGGATCAGCCGGTGCTGGCTGTCCTGGATGCCAGGCGTGATCAGGTCTACGCGCAATTGTTCCGCCGTGCCGGTCCGCCATTCGGTGAGGCCTGGACCGGCCCCATGGCTGCCCGCGCGGCTGATGTCGCGGCGATGCTCTCTCCCGGCACGGTCCTGATCGGCAACGGTGCTGGTCTGGTGGCCGCCCGCGGCGGCCCGGACTTCCGCGTGCTCGACGATGTGGAGCCGGATGCGGCGGACCTGCTGGCATTGGCCATGGCACGGCACATGCCGACATATGCTGTGGCGGCACCGCGTCCACTGTATCTGCGCGCGCCGGACGCCAGGCCCGCAACGCGCAAGTGAGCATCAGGTTCGAAACCGTCGGGGTCGAGGCTGCACACCTGATCGCGGCGCTGCACGCCACTGCCGTCGACGATGCCTGGAATGATCTGGCTTTCGCCGAGACGCTCGGCATGTCGGGCATGCTGGCCTGCGTGGCGCTGGAAAGCGACGACAATCCTGTCGGGTTCGTGCTGTTGCGCAAGGTTCTGGATGAGGCCGAGGTGATCCTGGTCGCTGTTGATCGCGCCCGCAGACGACAGGGGATCGCGCGCAGGCTGCTGACCCACGTTCTGGCCGAACATGACGGTCTCGCACGGGCCTATCTGGAGGTGGCGAGCGATAATCTTGCTGCCATCGCCCTCTATCAGGCGCTGGGTTTCACCGAGGTCGGGCGTCGACGGGGCTACTACAAGCGTGCTGCTGGTGACCCTGTCGATGCACACGTGATGGGGATTTCGCTTCCGCTTCCTTGCCGCGCAGGTGCCTGAGCACTATACCAAATCAAAATAACGGCAGGCAGGGCACCATGGATTCCACACTGGCGCGTAAGTGCATCGCAAAAGGCATGCGGATGACCGACCAGCGCCGCGTGATCGCTCATGTGCTGTCGACGGCGGAGGATCATCCGGACGTGGAACAGCTTTATGAACGGTCCAGTGCCATCGATTCCCGGATTTCCATCGCAACGGTGTATCGCACCGTGCGGATGTTCGAGGAGGCGGACATTCTCGAACGCCACGACTTCGGCGACGGACGCGCCCGCTATGAGGAAGCCCACGACGACCATCATGATCACCTGATCGACGTGAATTCGGGTGAGGTGATCGAGTTCCAGAACGAGAAGATCGAGGAACTGCAACGCGCCGTGGCACGGGAACTGGGCTATGAACTGGTGGATCACCGGCTGGAACTGTTCGGCACGAAGATCAAGCCGGGCAAGGAGTCCAGGGACTGATGCGGACGGCCTATATAACCCTGATCATCCTGTTCCTGGTCCTCTTCACCCTGATCATCATGCCGCCGCACCTGCTGGGCATCCTGTTCGGCTGGCGGATTTCGCGCGTGATCCCGCAGCTCTGGCACCAGGTGGCGTTCCGGCTGCTGCGGCTGACGATCCGCATCGAAGGCACGCCGGTCCGCAACGAAGGCGTGCTGTATGTCAGCAACCATGTGTCCTGGGTGGATATTGTCGTCATGGGCGCAACCCTGCCCGCCAGTTTCGTTGCGAAGCATGAGGTTGGCACATGGCCGGTGATCAAGTGGCTCGCCAACCTGCAACGCACGGTCTACGTCAGTCGCGATCGCAAGACTGCCGACAAGGAACGCAAGGCCATGCAGGAGCGGCTGGCGCGCGGCGACAGCCTGATCCTGTTTCCGGAGGGGACATCCGGCGACGGGCTGCGCATTCAGGAATTCCGTTCCGCCTTCTTTGCGCTGGCCGACCTGAAGGTTGACGACAAGCCCGTGAAGGTCCAGCCGATTTCTCTCACCTATACCCGTGTCGACGGCTTTCCCGTTACCCGCCGGTCGATGCCCCGGGTTGCCTGGTATGGCGACATGGACCTGGCACCGCATCTGAAGACCTATCTTTATGGTGGTCCCTATGAGGTGCGATTGAAGTTCCATGATCCGGTCACCCTGGATGAGATCGGGAATCGCAAACGCCTGGCGGCCTATTGTCAGGAACAGGTGATTGCGGGCAACTCGGAAGCGCTCAGCGCCTCCGCCGCTTGACTTGGGTCGGGTGCCTGATACATGTCCGATCTGATGCAGCACGGGTGCCGGTTTTCCGGCTGAAGACTCAAGCATGACCAAACGACTTTTCATCAAGACCTACGGCTGCCAGATGAACGTCTACGACTCGGAGCGTATGGCGGATATCCTGGCCCCGCTCGGCTATGCCGAAACCGCCAGCCCCGATGACGCGGACATGGTGATCCTTAACACCTGCCACATCCGCGAGAAGGCGGCCGAAAAGGTATTCTCCGAGCTTGGCCGGATCCGCAAGCTGAAGGAACGGCGCAAGGCGGATGGCAATGACATGGTCATCGGTGTCGCAGGCTGTGTGGCGCAGGCGGAGGGCGACGAGATTGCCCGGCGTGCGCCCTATGTGGATATCGTCTTTGGCCCGCAGAGCTATCAGCACCTGCCCGAAATGGTCGCGCGTGCCGCGCGTGCCAACGGCCAGACGGTTCTGGAGACTGATTTCGATGTCGAGGACAAGTTCGACAAGCTGCCGGAAACATCCGCGAAGAACGGGCCGACTGCGTTCCTGACAATTCAGGAAGGTTGCGACAAGTTCTGCGCCTTCTGCGTTGTGCCCTATACGCGCGGTGCCGAGTTCTCTCGCCCTGCCGCCGATATCCTGGCGGAGGCGCGGCGGCTGATGGCCAATGGTGCCGTCGAGATCACGTTGCTGGGCCAGAACGTCAACGCCTGGCATGGGGCGGCACCGGATGGTGGTGCCGAGTGGGCGCTGGGTCGCCTGATCCGCGAGCTGGCAGAAATCGATCGGCTTGCGCGCATCCGCTACACCACGTCCCATCCGCTGGAGATGACGGCGGACCTTATAGCCGCCCATGCCGAGGTGCCGACCCTGATGCCCTATCTGCATCTGCCGGTCCAGTCAGGTGCCGACCGTATCCTGCACGCCATGAACCGGCGTCATGACCGCGATACCTATTTCCGGATCGTCGACAAGCTGCGCGATGCGCGCCCCGACATCGCCCTGTCGTCGGATTTCATCGTTGGCTTCCCCGGTGAGACAGACCGCGATTTCGCGGACACGCTGAACCTTGTCACGCGGGTGACATACGCCCAGGCCTATTCTTTCAAGTACAGCCCGCGCCCCGGAACACCGGCGGCGGTGGAGACGGTGCAGGTCGATGAAGCGGTGAAGGATGAGCGGTTGCAGTCATTGCAGGCCCTGATCAATGCCCAGCAGGCGGCGTTCAATGCCGATATGTCCGGGCGGACGATGCCGGTATTGCTGGAACGGCCCGGGCGTCACGCCGGACAGCTGATCGGGCGCAGCCCCTACATGCAGGCCGTCCACCTTCTGGCACCGGAGAGCTTGCGCAACCAGATCGCAGACGTCACCATCGAACAGGGCGGTGCCAACAGCCTTTCGGGCAGGCTCGCCCGCGAAGATGACATGCCCGGCAAACCTGATACGGGAACCGACGAAGTTCATGCTGCCTGAAGCGAAGGTCTGAAACGACTTTGACAACACCTGACAACGCGCGCACGTCCCAGGGCGGCCTGACGGTCGATTTCGAGGACAATCGCCTGCTCGGTGCCCTTTTCGGTGACCATGACAGCAACCTTGCCCGGGTCGAACAGGAACTGGGCGTCAGTCTGACATCACGTGGCAACCGCCTGATCATTGGCGGTGATACGGCGTCCTGCGAGCGTGCCCGTGGCATCCTGCAGGCGCTCTATCAGCGCGTGGAGCAGGGGGAGCCGGTGGGCCGTCGCGAAGTCGATGATGCCATCCGGCTGGGCCATGACAGCAAGGCGGCGGACGGTGTTCTGATCCAGACCCGCAAGCGCGCGATCAAGCCGCGGTCGCCCAATCAGATCCACTACGCCCGCAACCTGCTGGAAAAGGAACTGGTCTTCGGCATTGGCCCGGCCGGTACCGGCAAGACCTATCTGGCTGTGGCTGCGGCCGTGAACAAGATGCTTACCCATCAGGTCGATCGTATTGTCCTGTCGCGTCCGGCAGTGGAAGCGGGGGAACGTCTGGGCTTCCTGCCCGGTGACCTGCGCGACAAGGTCGATCCGTACCTGCGTCCACTCTACGATGCGCTTTACGACATGCTGCCAGCGGAACAGGTGGCCAAGAAGCTCGAGACCGGGGAGATCGAGGTCGCACCGCTTGCCTTCATGCGCGGTCGGACCCTGGCCAATGCCTACGTCATTCTGGATGAGGCGCAGAACACGACGCCGGTTCAGATGAAGATGCTGCTGACCCGTCTGGGCGAGAATTCCCGCATGGCGATCACCGGTGACTTGTCGCAGGTCGACCTGCCGCGTGGCACCACGTCCGGCCTGCGCGAAGCCATGCACGTGCTGAACGATGTGGAGGGGATCACCTTCACCTGGTTCGACGACAAGGATGTGGTCCGCCATCCGCTGGTGACGCGGATCGTGCGCGCCTACGCAGGGCATGAACAGGCTGAACTGTTCGACAATGGTGGCCGGATCGAGCGGTGAACGCCACGGATGCAGATCAGAACGCCATGAACGGACCCGAGGTCGAGGTGGTGATTTCCGCCGGTGACTGGCCGGGCGATGCGGTTGCGACAGTGCAGCGTGCTGTGCGTTCGGCGATTGCCGGGTTCGATGCTGCAGATGCCATGGGTGACATCTCCGTCGCTCTGATGGATGACGCATCGATCCGCGTTCTCAATCGCGACTTCCGCAACAAGGATGCGGCGACCAATGTCCTGTCTTTCCCGCTGGATGGGGAGGCGGAGATGCTGCCCCCTGGCGAAAACGCACCACTGGGCGACATCGCAGTGGCGCTGGAGACCGTGCAGCGCGAAGCCGCGGCGGAGGAGAAGGACTTTGGTGATCACCTCTCCCACATGATAGTGCACGGTACTCTGCATCTTCTGGGGTACGATCACGAACAGGACGACGATGCCGAGGAAATGGAGGCGCTGGAACGTGAGGTTCTGGCCACCATGGGCATCGCGGATCCCTACAGGACATGACAGGAACGCGAAGGTAATGAGCGACTCTTCTTCAAGTATGCAGCCCCGCGACGGCGGGGCCGACGACGAGAATGACAGCAGCAGCAGACGAGGATCCTGGCTGGCAGGCCTGGTCCGCAGCCTTTCGGGCGTCAGGCCCGAAGAGAATGGTTGGCGCGAGAGTCTGGAGGAATTGCTCGAAGAGCATGAGATCAGCGACTCGGAGCTGGGCGTCGAGGAACGCCACATGCTTTCCAACATCATCTCGCTTGGCGAGAAGCGTATCGAGGACGTGATGGTACCGCGCGCCGACATCGTGGCGCTGGAGCTTGGCTTGCCCCTGCAGGACATTGTCGAAGGCTATCTGGCCGCACCGCATTCGCGCCTGCCGATCTTCCGCGACAATCTGGACGATATTGTCGGCATCCTGCACATCAAGGATCTGGTCCAGCTCTGGGGTCAGTCGGGGGAGGTGGACATCGTTCCGATCCTGCGTGACCCGCTTGTCGTGCCGCCCTCGAAGCCGGTGACGGATCTGCTGGTCGAGATGCGGGCGCAGCGTCGCCACTTTGCCATCGTTGTTGACGAATATGGTGGCGTTGACGGTCTGGTGACGATCGAGGATCTGATCGAGGAAGTCGTTGGTGACATCCGCGATGAGCACGACACCGAAGAAGAGCCGATCTTCGTCGAGCATGAGGACGGCACGATCGAGGTCGACTCGCGCTATGAACTGGAAGCCTTTGAGGCCCGGGTCGATTGCGATCTGCTGACCGATGCGGATGATGAGGAAATCGATACGCTTGGCGGCTTCATCTTCGTCACCCTCGGGCGGGTCCCGAAGCGCGGTGAGGTGGTCCGGCACGACTGCGGTCTGGAGTTCGAGATCGCGGATGCCGATCCCCGCCGTATCAAGCTGCTGCGTGTACGCCGGTACTCGGCTGGTATCGGGGAAGAAGGACAGGACAAGACGTCCTGATGTGGACCCTGATCGGCCAGATTGCACGACGTGCAAAGGGGATCAGGGGCTGGACGCGACTTGTCGTGGCATTTCTGCTGGGTGCCCTGATGAGTCTGGGGTTCGCCCCGTTTCATTTCTTCCCGGTATTCCTGATCGGGTTTTCCGGCGTGCTGCTGCTGCTGCGCGGCGTCGACCGGGGGCGCAGCGCGTTTGCGCTCGGCTGGTGGTTCGGGTGGGGGCACTTCATCGCGGGCCTCTACTGGATTGCGTCCGCTTTCCTCGTCGAGCCGGAAAAGTTCGCCTGGATGGTGCCGTTTCCGCTTCTGGGCCTGCCAGCGGTGCTCGCGGTCTTTCCAGCCTTGTCGGTCTGGGTCGCCTGGCGGCTGAGCCGACACGGATCTTGGCGCATGCTTCTTCTGGCAGCTGTCTGGACATTGCTGGAGGTGGTGCGCGGGCAGCTGCTGACTGGATTCCCCTGGAATCTCGTGGGCTATGGCTTCGGGTTTGCGGATGCTGCCATGCAGTCGGCGGCCTGGGTCGGGGTCTTCGGTCTCAGTTTCCTGACCGTGCTTGTTGGTTCGGCTCCGGCGCTGTTGATGGCCGACCGTCGCGCCTGGAGGATTCCCGGGGCCGTGGCCCTGCTCTTCGCCCTGGTCATCGGGGCAGGGGCCATGCGCCTGCCGTCCCAGGAACAGATCTCGGCTGACAATGGGGGGCCGATGGTCAGGATCGTCCAGGCCAACGTGCCACAGCGCGAGAAATGGCGACCCGACCGGATCGAACCCAACTTTGCCCGTCATCTCGCGATGAGCATCCCGGCAGAAGGTGAACCGAAGCCTGACATCATCATCTGGCCCGAAACATCGGCCACGTTCCTGATCAACGAGCATCAGGGCGCGCGTCAGCGGATGGCGATTGTTGCCGGGCAACTGGATGCCGTCATGCTGACCGGCGCGCCCCGCGTCGAGCGTTCAGCCGCCGGAGACCGTTTCTTCAATTCCGGGGTGGCGATCAATGCGGGGGCGGAGATCGTGGCAACGGCAGACAAGCGCCATCTCGTTCCCTTTGGCGAATATCTGCCATTCAGGCAGGTCCTTTCCCGAATCGGGCTGGAGAAGCTCGCCCAGGGCCGCGGCGATTTCTCCGCCGGGGCCGGCGACGGCCTCCTCAAGTTGCCGGGTCTGCCAAACGCGAAGGTGCTGATCTGCTACGAGGTGATCTTCGATGATGAAGCCGCGAGTGACGGTGAACGGCCTGGATGGCTGCTGTCCCTGACCAATGACGCCTGGTTCGGGGAACTGACCGGCCCGGATCAGCATTTCGCCATGGCCCGGTTCCGTGCAGTTGAACAAGCATTGCCCATGGTTCGCGCGGCGGGAACCGGCATATCGGCAGTCGTTGACCCTTATGGCCAAGTCCGCATGCAGCTTGATTTAGGGGCAAGTGGCGTGGTTTCGGGCAATTTGCCCGCGCCTGCACAAACAAGCCTGTTCTCCATTGCGGGAAGCTGGCCGACTGTTGCCATATGTTTTCTGGTTCTTCTCTTCGGATTTGTTGCAACAGCCACCGGTCATCGACGTTAAACGTGATTGTTGACACAAAACGGACACGGGACATTTGAGTAAATTGCGAAGCACAATTGAGTAACGTCTCGTTAATGTGACCATCAATTTGCGGGGCTGATCAAGTGTTAAGGCGTAGTCAGAGTTGTATCGTGCGTTTCTCACTTGACCCGTTGTCATGAAGTCTTCATAGAACCTTGCATAGCGGGGGTCGGGGAGTGGGCGCACGGTTATGCATCATTACCGCTGCGGAAACTCAAACTGAACGCGAGGCTTTGAACTTGGCTGAACATCCACATCCGGTTGATATCTACGTCGGCAGCCGCATCAGGCTTTGTCGGACCCTGAAAGGGCTGAGCCAGCAGAAACTGGCCAATGCCCTGGGACTCACGTTCCAGCAGGTTCAGAAGTATGAACGCGGTGCAAATCGTGTTGGCGCCAGCCGTGTCTTCGAACTCAGCGAAATTCTGGATGTGCCGCCGTCATTCTTCTTTGATGGCGCCCCCCCGACGGGGAAGGGCGGCAGCGGTTCACCAACCGGACTGGCCGAATCGGATCCTGCACCGTTTGATTCGGAGCGTCTGTTCCGGCGCGAGATACTCGAATTCGTCCGCGCCTATGACAAGATTTCGGACCCGGCCGTGCGCAAGCGCCTTTTCGAGCTGGTCAAAGCCATTGGTACGCAGTTCGAGGCGAGCGAGAGCAAGGAATAGGTTCCGACATCGGGGCTGAAGATCAATTGGGCCGCGCCAGTCACTTGACCGGGGCGGCCTTGCTTGTCACAAAGCGTCGCTTCTGATTACCCAGAGCATTCCTAGCTGACAGGAGGGGCGACTTTGCCGCGGCAGAATTTTCTATTTACGTCCGAATCCGTTTCTGAAGGTCATCCAGACAAGGTCTGTGATCGCATTTCGGATGCCGTCGTCGATCTTTTCCTTGCTGCCGAGCCGGATGCCCGGGTTGCATGCGAGACGCTGACGACCACCAACCTGATCGTGCTTGCCGGGGAGACCCGGGGGCCGTCGTCCATCACCGATGACCTGATCGAGGAAGCTGCCCGTGGGGCAGTGAAGGCCATCGGCTACGAACAGGACGGTTTCCACTGGAAGGATGCCGAGGTCCAGATCCACCTGCATGAGCAGTCTTCGGACATCGCGCAGGGCGTGGATGCTTCGGGCAACAAGGATCTGGGTGCCGGCGATCAGGGCATCATGTTCGGTTACGCCGTGCGCGAGACCGAAGAACTGATGCCCGCGCCGATCCACTTGTCTCATCGTATCCTGCAGGACATGGCCACCGCGCGCCATGACGGCAGCCGTCCGGAGTTCGGGCCGGACGCGAAGAGCCAGGTGACGCTTGAATACCGCGATGGCAAGCCGGTGCGCGCGACCTCCGTCGTGGTGTCAACGCAGCACATCGAAGGCGTCGGCCACGAACAGGTGCGTGAACTGGTGCGTCCCTTCGTCGAATCGGCGTTGCCGGAAGGCTGGATGTGCCCCGATGACGAGTTCTACGTGAACCCGACCGGCAACTTCGTGATCGGCGGCCCCGACGGGGATGCTGGCCTGACCGGGCGCAAGATCATCGTCGATACCTATGGCGGTGCGGCCCCGCATGGTGGCGGTGCGTTCTCCGGCAAGGATCCGACAAAGGTCGACCGTTCCGCCGCCTATGCGGCGCGCTATCTGGCGAAGAACGTCGTGGGTGCCGGTTTATCCGACCGCTGCATCATCCAGCTTTCATATGCCATTGGCGTGTCCAAGCCCCTGTCGGTCTATGTCGATCTGCAGGGTACGGGCAATGTGGATGAGGCAAAGCTGGAAGCTGTCCTTCGCGATGTCATGGACCTCAGCCCGCGTGGCATCCGGGAGCATCTGGACCTGATGCGCCCCATCTATGAGCGTACGTCCGCCTATGGCCACTTTGGCCGGCCTGCGGATGCCGATGGCGGCTTTTCCTGGGAACGTCTTGATCTTGTTGATGCGCTGAAGGGCGCGTTTGCCTGATCCCTGGTTTTCCCTTCCATGACTGAGCAATCGCCCTATCGGTTTTACGGTCGCCGACAGGGCAAGAAACGAAGCGCGCGGCAGCAGCATCTTCTCGATGACGTGTTGCCGCGTTTTCGTGCTGATCCCGCTGATCCGACCGAAGGCTGCGCGGGCGATACACCTGTCTGGCTGGAGATCGGGTTCGGCGGTGCGGAACATCTGGTCGGCCAGGCGGTGGCGAATCCGGATGTGCGTCTGATCGGATGCGAGCCCTTCCTGGAAGGTGTCGTGAAGGCCCTGGATGGCATCGAGGCCGCGGCTCTGCGCAATGTCCGCATTCATGATGAGGACGTGCGACCGTTGCTGGATCAGTTGCCGGACGCCTGCATCGACCGTGTCTTCATCCTGTTTCCCGATCCCTGGCCGAAGACCCGCCACCACAAGCGCAGGATCGTTTCAGACACCACATTGGACAGTCTCGCCCGCGTCATGCGTCCGGGGGCGATGCTCAGGATTGCGACCGACCACATGGGGTATGGACGCTGGATCCTGTTTCATGTGCTGCGTCACCCCGCGTTCCGGTGGACGGCGGATAGTGTGAGGGACTGGCTGGACGTGCCGCCGGACCACGTGACCACCCGCTACCAGTCAAAATTGCTGGCAGGTTCGACACCATTGTTTCTGGCATTCGATCGCTGCCAGACCGGGGGCGCGCGAGAAGAAGGTTGATATCCGGGCGTTTGGGGCTATAACCCCATCTACACCAGTAATCGCCTACCAGAGCGACCTTCAGGGTGGGCCAGCGGCCCACTTTTTTGTTTGTGGTGATTCGTCTGCTTGTGTCGTTTGGAGATTGAATGTCGGGCACGCCGGGTGATCGGATATGGACACTGATCGAACCGTCCATTCTGGACATGGGATACCGCCTGGTGCGGATACGCCATACTGGCGGCAAGCGTCCCACCGTCCAGATCATGGCCGAGCGGCTGTCGGACGGGGCCATGGGCATCGACGACTGCGAAGCGGTAAGCCGTGCGGTTTCGGCGCTGCTGGATGTTGAAGACCCGATAGACGGTGCCTACGCACTGGAGGTTTCGTCGCCGGGTATCGATCGGCCGCTGGTGCGGCCGGAGGATTTCGAACGCTACAGCGGGCATGAGATCAAGGTGGAGCTGGCACGGCCGCTGGACGGCAGAAAGCGCTTCAAGGGTCAGTTGCTGGGGATTTCCGGCGACGTTGTCAGGGTGCGCATGAGTGGTGTGCCGGCGGCGGAAGCGGATGTGGAATTGGATTTCGATGCGATCGGAGAGGCAAAGCTCTTGCTGACCGACGCGTTGGTCGAAGCAAGCCTTCGCGAAAGCAAGGCACGGGAAACTGCCCGGAAGCAGACGAACGGAACGGAGTAGAAGATGGCGGTCACAACAGCCAACAGGCTCGAACTTCTGCAGGTCGCAGACGCGGTGGCGCGTGAGAAGTCCATCGATCATGAGATCGTGCTGGAGGCGCTGGAAGAGGCGATCCAGCGGACGGCGAAGACCACCTATGGTGCCGAGCACATGATCCGTGCGGAGATCGACCGCAAGACCGGTGAGATCAGCATCTGGCGGCTGCGCGAGACCGTGGAGGAGGTGGAGGACGCGACAACGCAGATACCGCTTTCGCGCGCTCAGGAAATGAACCCGGATGCCATCGTCGGCGATCTGATTTCCGAACCGTTGCCGCCGATCGATTTCGGCCGTGTGTCCGCCCAGGCCGCCAAGCAGATCATTTTCCAGAAGGTCCGTGACGCTGAGCGCGACCGTCAGTTCGATGAGTTCAAGGACCGTTCGGGCGAGATCATTTCCGGCCTGGTCAAGCGGGTCGAGCATGGCAATGTCATGGTCGATCTGGGTCGCGCCGAAGCGATCGTGCGCCGTGACGAACTGCTGCCGCGGGAGACTTTCCGCCCCGGTGACCGTGTGCGTGCGTTCATCTATGACGTGCGTCGGGAGCCGCGTGGGCCGCAGATCTTCCTGTCACGGACCCATCCGCGCTTCATGGCCATGCTGTTCGCGCAGGAAGTGCCTGAAGTCTATGACGGGATCATCGAGATCCGGGCCGTGGCCCGTGATCCGGGCAGCCGCGCCAAGATCGCGGTCATTTCCAATGATTCCTCGATCGATCCCGTGGGTGCCTGTGTCGGCATGCGCGGCAGTCGCGTGCAGGCCGTTGTCAACGAACTGCAGGGCGAGAAGATCGACATCATTCCGTTCACGCCCGATCCTGCGACATTCATCGTCAGCGCGCTTGCGCCTGCCGATGTGATCAAGGTGGTTCTGGACGAGGACAAGAACCGGATCGAGGTCGTGGTGCCAGACGACCAGCTCAGCCTGGCGATTGGCCGTCGCGGCCAGAACGTCCGTCTGGCGTCGCAGCTGTCCGGTTGGGACATCGACATCCTGACGGAGCAGGAAGAATCGGAGCGCCGCCAGCAGGAGTTCGTTGAACGCAGCAACATGTTCATCGAGGCACTGGACGTCGATGAGATGATCGCACAGCTGCTGGTTTCCGAAGGCTTCGACGCGGTGGAGGAAATTGCCTTCGCGCCGGTCGGTGAGCTGGAAGAGATCGATGGCTTCGACGAGGAAGTGGCGGAAGAGCTGATCCGGCGTGCCAACGAACACCTGGCCAGGCTGGAAGAGGCCATGGACGAAAAGCGCAAGGAAATGGGTGTGGAGGATGGCATTGCAGCCATCGAGGGGCTGACGCCCGCCATGCTCGTGAAACTGGGTGATGCCGGGATCAAGACCCTGGATGACCTGGGTGACCTTGCATCGGAAGAACTTGTTTCGGATTCGACTGCGCCGCTGCGGGATATGGATCTTTCGCTGGATGATGCCAATCGCATCATCATGGCGGCCCGGGCGCACTGGTTCGATGATGAAGTTGCTGACGTGGCGGTTGCTGAAACCGCCGATGCTGAAAACGTGGAGGAAGCAGACGCCCAGAGCTAGGACAGGACGCGCGGAGCAGATTCCGGAGCGTCGCTGCATTGTCACGAGAGAATGCCGCGATACATCTGGAATGATCAGGTTCGTGCGCGGCCCCGACGGGGCTGCGGTGCCGGACCTGGATGAGAAGCTTCCCGGCCGGGGCGCATGGGTCCTTGCAGACCGATCCGCTTTCGAGCAGATGCGCAAGCGCAACCCTTTCGCGAGGGCGTTCAGGTCCGAAACCAGCCTGCCGGACGATGTGATCGAGTTGGTCACCAGGCTGCTGCGACGTAAATGTCTGGAACTTCTGGGTCTGGCCCGGGGTTCCGGTCAGGTGGTGTCTGGGCTGGAGAAGGTTCTGGCGTTCTCTGCGAAGAGAGCCGTTGGCGTGATGATCCTGGCGGCAGATGCCGGTCCGGGAGCTGTCGAGAAGGCGGAACGTATGGCGGGCGGAGCGCCTGTCGTCGACTGCTTCGAACGAGATGAATTGAGCTTGGCCTTGGGCCTTGAAAATATGGTACATGCTGCGATCGCTCCAGGGCGGCTCGCAGATCGCTTCCTTCGGGAGGTGGAACGACTGTCCGGAGTGCAACACGGCGCCCGGCAATTGAATGACGAAAGACAGGCGATCGATGAGTGAAGCGAAAGAGACGGGCGACAAGAAGACCCTGAGCGTATCGCATGGCGGACGCCTTGGCCTCAAGACCGGTGGTGGTGGCGTGCGCCAGAGTGTTTCTGGTGGCCGCGGCAGCAAGACAGTCCAGGTCGAAGTCCGTAAGAAGCGCGGCGCGAAACGGGATGCCGGGCCTGCGGAAGCGGCACCGGCGGCCGAGGTCGTGCGCGAGACGCTTAAGAAGAGCCAGGCCGAGCAGCCGAAGCGCGAGCAGCCCAAGCGTGAAGAGCCACGGCGCCCGGTCGATCAGACCCGCGGTCGCATGGTTCTGCAGCGTCTGACGGATGAGGAGAAGAGCGCCCGTCAGCAGGCTCTGGTGAACGCCAAGGCGCGCGAATCCGAACGCGCCCGCCAGGAAGAGGTTGAAGCCCGTCGCCGTGCGCTTGAAGAAGAGCGCATGCGTACGGAGCGTGAAGACCAGGCCCGCGCCGTTGCCGAGGAAGAGGCAAAGCGTGTCGCGGAGGCCGAAGCCGAGAAGAAGGCTGCCGAAGACGCAAAGGCCAAGGCAGAGGCGGATGCCGAACGGGCACGCCAGGCCGAAGTGGAAGCGGCCAAGCGGGCGAGCGCCCCTGCAAAGGTTGATTCACCCGATGCCAGCCCGCGTTCTGCGCCGGCTGATACGGATTCACGTGGCAAGCCGCGCAAGGGCAAGGTTGCCACTCCGGCGCCGACCCGCCCGGCACGTGGCAAGGGCAATGACCGCCGTCGTGGTGGCAAGCTGACCATCAGCCAGGCGCTGGATGGCCCCGGTGATCGCCAGAAATCGCTTGCCGCGACCCGGCGTCGCCGGGAGCGTGAGAAGCGCACCGCCGAAGGTGGTGGTGAGGCCGGTGGCCGCGTCGTGCGCGACGTTGTGGTGCCCGAGGTCCTGACCGTCGGTGAACTGGCCAACCGGATGGCCGTCCGGGGCAGTGACGTCGTGAAGTCGCTGTTCAACATGGGCGTCATGGCGACCATCAACCAGTCGATCGATGCCGATACGGCGGAACTGATTGTCGAGGAATTCGGCCATCGCATCCGCCGTGTGTCCGATGCCGACGTCGAGGTGGCGATTGCTGCGCCGGAAGATGATGACGCCGTCATGGTGCCGCGTCCGCCGGTGGTGACCATCATGGGGCATGTCGATCACGGCAAGACGTCCGTGCTGGACGCGCTGCGCAAGACCGACGTGGTCAGCCGCGAAGCGGGTGGTATCACCCAGCACATCGGCGCCTATCAGATCACGACAGCCGGGGGGCAGAAGATCACGTTCCTCGACACGCCGGGCCATGCCGCGTTCACGTCGATGCGTGCCCGCGGTGCAAAGGTGACGGACATCGTCATCCTGGTGGTTTCGGCGGATGACTCGGTCATGCCGCAGACGGTCGAGGCGATCAATCACGCCAAGGCCGCCGGGGTTCCGATCATCATCGCGATCAACAAGATGGACAAGCCGGATGCGACGCCAGAGAAGGTGAAGCAGGACCTGCTGCAGCATTCCATCATCGTCGAGGAAATGGGTGGTGAGGATCTGGCTGTCGAGATTTCGGCCCTGAAGGGGACGAACCTGGACAAGCTGGTCGACACGATCCTGCTGCAGGCCGAATTGCTGGAACTGAAGGCCAACCCGTCACGTCCCGCGAACGGTTCGGTTGTCGAGGCGCAGCTGGAACAGGGCCGTGGTGCCGTTGCCACCGTGCTGCTGCAGGGCGGTACGCTCCGGACCGGTGACATTTTCGTCTGTGGTGCAACCTGGGGCCGGGTGCGTGCGCTGATCGATGATCAGGGCAATCGCATCAAGAAAGCTCTTCCGGCTCAGCCGGTCGAGGTTCTGGGCTTCAATGGTGCGCCGGAGGCCGGTGACGAGTTCACCGTTGTCGAGGACGAAGGCAAGGCTCGCGAAGTCGCTGAATTCCGCGCCCGCCGTACCCGTGAGCAGCTGGCCACGCAGGCCGGTCGCGGCACGCTGGAACAGATGCTGTCTGCCATCAAGGAAGGCCTGGCGGCGGAAGTGCCGATCCTGGTCAAGGGCGATGTGCAGGGCTCGGTGGAGGCGATCATCAATTCGGCGGACAAGCTGTCCACCAGCGAGGTCAAGGCCCGCATCCTGCATTCAGGTGTTGGCGGGATCACCGAAACCGATGTCACGCTGGCCAAGTCGGCCGGTGCCGTGATCTTCGGCTTCAACTCCCGCCCCAACCGTCAGGCACGTGAAGCGGCAGAGCGCGATGGCGTCGATATTCGCTACTACAACGTCATCTACGAACTGACCGACGACCTGAAGGCGATGATGAGCGGCCTGCTTGCGCCGGAAGCCAGGGAAATCACCCTGGGCACGGCGGAAGTGCGCGAAGTCTTCAACATCACCAAGGTCGGCAAGATCGCCGGTTGCCTGGTCATCGAAGGGACCGTGAAGAAGGGTGCCGGTTATCGCCAGCTGCGCGATGGCATCGTGCTGCATGAAGGCAAGATCGCCAGCCTGAAGCACTTCAAGGAAGATGTGGCGGAAGTCCGTCAGGGTTCCGAGTGCGGCATGTCCTTTGCCAATCATCAGGACATCCAGGAGAAGGACCAGATCGAGGTCTATCAGATCGAGGAGATCGCCCGCACGCTCTGATGTGGGTGATGGGGGAAGGCCGATGCCGGCCTTCCCGACCTTCCCGGTGAATACGTCCGGCAAGTGGACAGGTACCAGATGGCCAAGCGAAAGAATGTTGCCGGTTCTGCACCGGGGACGCGGCAGTTGCGTGTCGGGGAACTGATCCGCCATGCCCTGTCGGAGATCCTGCAGCGCGATGAGATTCGTGACCCGGACGTGTCCGGGCGTTCCATCACTGTCACCGAGGTAACCGTTTCGCCGGACATGCGGAATGCCACGGCCTATGTCGAGCCGCTGGGTGGCCAGGATGTGGATGGCGTGCTGGCGGGGCTGAACCGGTCCGCAAGCTACCTTTCCGGTCGTATCGCCCGTTCCGTCCACATGAAGTACGCGCCGCGACTGACCTTTCACCGCGACCGTTCCTTCGATAATGCCAGCCATATCGATGCGGTGATGCGTGCCGCGCGGGCGGATGACGAGCGTCGTCGCCTTGCCCGCGAACAGACAGATCCGAAAGCGGAAAATGGGTCGTAGGCGGCGGGGCGACCACGTCAGCGGCTGGCTGGTACTCGACAAGCCCGTTGGCCCCACGTCCACCGATGCTGTCAACAAGTGCCGGCGGTTGCTGAACGCGCAGAAGGCAGGGCACGCCGGGACGCTTGATCCTCTGGCCAGCGGAATCCTGCCGATCGCCTTTGGCGAGGCGACCAAGTGCATCAATTTCCTGACCGACGCGACGAAGACCTATCGCTTCCATATCCGTTTCGGCATCGCCACGACGACCGATGACGGGGAAGGGGATGTCGTTGCCGAGAGCTGCGCCCGGCCCACTGCGGATCAGATCGCAGCAGTGCTCGGCCGGTTCATCGGCGACATCGAGCAGGTCCCCCCGGCATTTTCGGCGATCAAGATCGACGGACAACGGGCCTATGACCTGGCCCGCGACGGCCGTCCGCCTGTGATGAAGGCCCGCGCTGTCCATGTGGAAGACCTGCGGTTGCTCGGGATGACGGATGCCGACAATGCCGAGCTGGAAATGGTCTGCGGGAAGGGCACATACGTGCGCTCCCTGGCCCGTGATATCGGCGGTGTTCTGGGGATTCCGGCGCATGCCGGTTCGATCCGGCGCACCGCGGTCGGTGGCTTCACGGAAGCGGGGTCAATTTCGCTGGAAACCTTCGAGGGCCTATGCCATAAGCGCAGCGGCCTTGAGGCCCTGAAACCTGTCGAGACCGCGCTGGACGACATCCCGGCACTGGCCGTGACAGGTGAGCAGGCTGACCGGATGAGACATGGTCAGGCTGTCAGGGTGCTGAATTTCACGTACCGCGATGATGAACTCATTTGCGCCATGCATGATCAACGGCCTGTGGCGCTGGCCCGATATCGGGCCGAATGGGTTGAGCCGATACGTGTGTTCAATTTCTGACCGGATGTTTCCGGTCGACATGACTGATGGAGGTACCCGATGTCGATTACGCCCGAGCGTAAAGCCGAGATTATTGCCGAATATGGCCGTGGCGAAGGGGACACTGGTTCCCCCGAAGTCCAGGTCGCGATCCTGACACAGCGGATCCTGGCCCTTACCGACCATTTCAAGGCCCACAAGAAGGACAACCACTCGCGCCGCGGTCTTCTGACCATGGTCAGCCAGCGGCGGTCGCTTCTCGACTACCTGAAGAACAAGGATGATGCCCGTTATCGGGAGCTCATTTCACGACTCGGCCTGCGTCGCTGATCGTGGCCGTTCGACCAATGGCGGTCGGACAAGCGGGACAGATCCACGGCGGATCGGGCAGGGGCCCGGTTCGCCCGCTGTCATTTGTGCGACGGAATGATCCGTCGCAGGAAGGTTAAGAAAAGATGTTTGATATACACCGCAAGGAACTCGACTGGGGTGGCCGGAAACTCGTGCTGGAGACGGGCAAGATCGCCCGCCAGGCAACGGGTGCCGTCATGGCGACCTATGGCGAGACCATGGTGCTTTGCACCGTCGTCGGCAGCAAGGTTGCCAAGGAAGGTCAGGATTTCTTCCCCCTGACCGTGAACTATCAGGAAAAGGCCTTTGCCGCGGGCAAGATCCCCGGCGGCTTCTTCAAGCGTGAGGCCCGCCCGTCGGATGCCGAGACGCTGACCTGTCGCCTGATTGATCGCCCGGTCCGTCCGCTGTTTGCCGATGGCTTCAAGAATGACACGCAGATCATCTGTACGGTGCTGCAGCATGACCTGGAGAACGATCCCGATATCGTTGCCCTGGTCGGTGCCTCCGCCGCGCTGACGATTTCCGGCCTGCCCTTCATGGGCCCGCTGGGTGCCTGCCGGGTCGGCTTCGCCAATGGCGAATACGTGCTGAACCCGACGCTGGAGCAGATGGCTGACACCAAGCTCGACCTGGTGGTTGCCGGCACGCAGGACGCCGTGATGATGGTGGAATCCGAAGCGGACGAGCTTTCCGAAGAGGAAATGCTGGGTGCCGTCACCTTCGGGCACAAGGCGTTCCAGCCGGTGATCGACGCGATCATCGGCCTGGCAGAGGTCGCCGCGAAGGAGCCCTGGGCCGAACCGGCACCGCTCTATACGGAGGCTCTGGCTTCCCAGGTTGCCGATATTGCGCGCGCTGATCTGGCTCAGGCCTACACCATCACCGAAAAGGGCCCCCGTCAGGAGGCCGTTTCCGCCGCCAAGGCAAAGGTCATGGAAGCGCTGGGTGAGCATGAGGAAGGCCGCATGGCCGTCGCCTCCGCGTTCAAGTCGCTGGAGAAGAACACGGTCCGCCGCTCCATTCTGGATACCGGCCACCGCATCGACGGTCGCGACACCAAGACAGTGCGTCCGATCGAATGCGAGATCGGCATCCTGCCGCGTGCGCATGGTTCAGCCCTGTTCACCCGTGGTGAGACCCAGGCGCTGGTCGTGACCACGCTCGGTACTGGCCAGGACGAGCAGATCATTGACGCGCTGGTTGGTGAGAGCCGCCAGCACTTCATGCTGCACTACAATTTCCCGCCGTACTCGGTTGGTGAGACCAGCTTCCGCATGGGGCCGGGCCGGCGCGAGATCGGCCATGGCAAGCTGGCATGGCGTGCGCTGCATCCGCTGATGCCTGCCAAGGATGAGTTCCCCTACACGATCCGTATCGTGTCGGAAGTGACCGAGTCCAATGGCTCTTCGTCCATGGCAACGGTCTGTGGTTCGTCCCTGGCCATGATGGATGCGGGTGTTCCCCTGCGCCGTCCGGTTGCGGGCATCGCGATGGGTCTGATCCTGGAAGGCGAAGAGTTCGCCGTCCTGTCCGACATCATCGGTGATGAGGATCACCTGGGCGACATGGACTTCAAGGTTGCGGGCACCGAAGCCGGTGTCACGTCGCTGCAGATGGACATCAAGATTGCCGGCATTACCGAGGAGATCATGAAGATCGCTCTGGCGCAGGCGCATGACGGCCGGAACCACATCCTCGGCAAGATGGCCAGCGCCATCACGTCCGAGCGTGAGGAACTGCGCGATACCGCGCCGCGGATCACGCTGATCAAGGTCCCGACCGACAAGATCCGCGATGTCATTGGTACCGGCGGCAAGGTGATCCGCGAGATCACGGAGCAGACCGGTTGCAAGATCGACATCGACGACGATGGTTCCATCAAGGTCGCATCCTCCGACGGTGCCGCTGCCGAGAAGGCCATCAACTGGATCAAGTCGATCACGGCCGAGCCGGAGATTGGCGCCATCTACAAGGGCAAGGTCGTCAAGACCATGGACTTTGGTGCCTTCATCAACTTCTTCGGTCCACGCGATGGTCTGGTCCACATCTCCGAGCTGAAGGATGGCCGCACCGAAAAGGTGACGGATGTTGCCAACGAAGGTGATGACGTCTGGGTCAAGCTGCTGGACGTGGATGACCGGGGCAAGGTGCGCCTGTCCATGCGCTACGTGAACCAGGAGACCGGTGAGGAGATCGAGGGTGTCGAAGCCCTGCCGCAGCGCGAACGCAGCGGTGGCGGTGGCCGTGGCGGCGATCGTCCGCGCCGTCGTCGCGACTGATCGCTTACCGGATCCTTCCGATCTAAGGAGGGGCCTGGCACCTGGTGTGCCGGGCCCCTTTTTCGTTCTGCACGGCGCGGCGGGTTCAGGTCTGTTCGGATTCCATACCCGTGGGGCGGCGGTCAGTCGTGAATGCCTCGGTTTCCTGCAGGTTCTCCGCCACCCGCTCCACCCGCTCTATCTCATCGTCGAGCTGCAGTGCTGTTCGCGCACGCTCCATGGCCAGCTCGGAGTGCCTGTAGGCCTCCGATTTCAGTCCCGGGTGGTTGGAGGCGAACAACGCCCCCAGGCCGTTCTGCAGGGCGATATGAATGTCCACGTGGGTGGCACCATCGCGCGCGATCGGGATGAACATGTCGTTGAACAGATCCGCGATCTGCAGTTCCGGGACCCAGACCCTGGGGAACAGCGGATTCTTGTCGTCGCTGGACACTTCCCGCTGGCCCCAGATCAGCAACAGGCGCACGGCGCGGGCCAGGACATCCTTGGCCGTGCCGGAATCGTTGATCGCGGGCGAAAGCGCCTTTGACGCGATTTCGGACAGGACCACAAGTCCAAAGCGGGGGTCCTGATCGAAGGACCGGTCACGTCCGATCTCGAACGCGTCACGCACGGGTGCCAGATCATGGTCATCGGGAAAACCCGTCAGATAGGCAATCGGCATGGCAGGGTGAATGAACTGCCCGGGCAACACCGCAGCATAGATCGTCCCCTCAACCGCCTCGGCCTCCGCGGACAGGTGATCGACCGCGAGGTGGCGCAGATAGCCGATCAGCTCCGTATAGACCGGCTTTGCGTCCTTCGGAATTTCTGTGTCCGGGTCCTTCAGCGTGCGGCCGCCCAGTGCCATGTTGCCGACCCGGTCAAGGATGGCGGCATAGGTTGCGCGTTCAACCCGCGTTGTCGTGTCCGATATGCGCCCCAGACTGGACAGATGCTCGATCCAGCGGAACAGCGTGAAGACGATCAGCGCCAGCACAGCGACGGTGACGGCATAGACAGCAACCAGACCGGACTGGCCATAGACCCCGGCATTCATGGCCACGATGCCGACCAGGGCATAGACGAACGTGCCAAGGAAGGTGGCGAGGACATTCTGGCTGGTCGAATCCTGCATCAGAAGTGCGGTCGCGCGCGGGGTGCCGTTGGCGGCAGCGGCGGAATAGGCTGTGACCATGACGCTCAGCGAGAACGTGGTGACGGCCAGCATGCTGGACGCCAGGAAGTTCAGCAGGTCGCCGACTGCATCTGCACCGACACGCTGCGCCAGCCGTTCCGGGACCAGCGGGTCCAGGATTGCGGACGCCAGCGCGGTGCCGACGGCAAGCAGGCAGAACAGGGCAACGCGTATCCAGAGCCTGCGGGAGAGTTGCAGCAGCAGCCATCGCCATTTCGAGATCACGTCTCATTCCTCATTCAGAGTGCCGCATCAGTGTGAGCGAGAGCCATGACACCCGCGCAGCCCATGCCGTTGAACAGATGAAAGCCATGCACTGCAGGCTGCAAGCGACTGTCACCAGACCCTGCGTGATCCGGCTTTGATTGTCGAGCCTGGTGCTGTTTCGCTTGACCGGCGAATCGCTTTCTGATTCGATTCGATAATGAAACGTTCCACCTACATCTCCAAATGGCTGCCCCTGGTTCTTGGTGCCCTATGTGTCGGGTATTTCGGGTTCCATGCCACGTGGGGCGACCGCGGTCTTCTGGCCACGCGCCACTTGCAGGAACGCACGGCGGAGCGTCAGCTCCGGCTGGCAGAGCTGGAGGCGGATCGTGTGGTCCTGCAACGACGCGTCGGCCTGTTGTCTGGTCCGGCCATCGACGCCGATATTCTGGATGAGCAGGTGCGAAAGACCCTTGGCTGGAGCCGTCCGGGTGAGATCGTCATCATGGGTACGGACTGAGCATTATCGTCGTCTGAACGAAATCAACCGCTTTAACTGGAATTGGGTTAATACTCCGATTGTTCATGCAATCGATGCAGCGGTGTGCATTACTGCAGTCAGCGAAACGTCTGCCCGCGCACTGAGCTTTGATCGAACAGGGCCACAATCAGCGCGGGTTCCCTTAAGTCGAGGAGGACTCATGGCCAGGACCCCGCAGACCCGTACACGGAAGGCGCCCGCGAAATCGGCTGCCAGATCCACCGCCAAATCCGCTCCGCCGAAGGTTGAGGCCAGCAAGGAAGAGTTGCTGGAGCTTTATCGTGAAATGCTGCTGATCCGGCGCTTCGAGGAGAAGGCGGGCCAGATGTACGGCATGGGCCTGATCGGCGGTTTCTGCCATCTCTACATCGGGCAGGAAGCCGTGGTTGTCGGCATCCAGGCTGCGCTGAGCAGCAACGACAAGGTCATCACGTCCTATCGCGATCACGGCCACATGCTGGCTTGCGGCATGGAATCCAACGGCGTCATGGCGGAACTGACCGGCCGCGCCGGGGGCTACTCCCGGGGCAAGGGCGGTTCCATGCACATGTTCAGCCGCCAGAAGAATTTCTACGGCGGGCACGGCATTGTCGGCGCGCAGGTGCCACTGGGTACCGGACTGGCCTTCGCGGAGAAGTACAAGGGTTCGGATTCGTTGAGCGTTGCCTACTTCGGCGACGGCTCCGCCAACCAGGGGCAGGTCTATGAGGCGTTCAACATGGCGGCGCTGTGGAAGCTGCCGGTGATCTATGTGATCGAGAACAATCAGTATGCCATGGGCACGTCCGTGGCCCGGTCGTCAGCGCAGCCCGAACTGGCCAAACGCGGCGAGAGCTTCGGCATCCCCGGTGTGCAGGTCGACGGCATGGACGTGCTGGCAGTCAAGGCTGCGGCGGATGAGGCCGTTGCCTATGTCCGCAGTGGCAAGGGGCCGATGATCCTGGAAATGAAGACCTATCGCTATCGCGGCCATTCCATGTCCGACCCGGCCAAATACCGGTCCAAGGAAGAAGTGAACAAGATGCGGGCGGAACGTGACCCCATCGAACGGGTCCGCCTGAACCTGCTGGACAAGCTGGGTGCGACGGAGGACGAGCTGAAGGCCATCGACAAGGATGTGAAGGCGATTGTCAGTGAGGCCGCCGAGTTCGCGCAGAACAGCCCGGAGCCTGATGAATCCGAACTGCTTACCGATATTCTGATCGAAGCCTGAGGGAGGGAAGACGGATGCCAGTACCGATTTTGATGCCCGCGCTTTCCCCCACGATGGAGGAAGGCACACTCGCCAAATGGATGGTGAAGGTCGGCGATCAGGTGGGGCCGGGTGACGTGCTCTGCGAGATCGAGACCGACAAGGCGACCATGGAAGTGGAAGCTGTTGACGAAGGCACCATCGGCAAGCTGATTTTCGATGAAGGCGCAGAGGGTGTGAAGGTCAACGCCCCCATTGCCGTGCTGCTGGAAGATGGTGAGGACGAGAGGGCGCTGGAGGGCTTCGACGCCGGTTCCGGCGGGCCTGCGCCGAAGGCCGATGCGCCATCCGCTGAGGATGAGGCGGAGCCGGAAGAGAAGCCGAAGACAAAACCGCAGGCCCGGGCGGCTGAAGCGGCAAACGATGACGATGAAGATGACGGTGATGATGAGCCTGATCTGCCCAAGGGCGCTGAAACCGCGAACATGACCCTGCGGGAAGCGCTGCGTGACGCCATGTCGGAAGAGATGGAACGCGAGGAGATGGTTTTCCTGATGGGTGAGGAAGTCGCCGAATATCAGGGGGCGTACAAGGTCAGCCAGGGATTGCTGGAAAAATTCGGCCCGCGGCGGGTCATCGATACCCCGATTACCGAACACGGATTCGCCGGCATCGGTGTCGGTGCGGCGTTCGGTGGACTGAAGCCGATCGTCGAATTCATGACCTTCAACTTCGCAATGCAGGCCATCGACCAGATCATCAACTCGGCCGCCAAGACGCTCTACATGTCCGGCGGCCAGATGGGCTGCCCCATCGTGTTCCGTGGCCCCAACGGTGCCGCGTCCCGCGTCGGTGCGCAGCACAGCCAGGACTATGCGGCCTGGTATGCTTCAGTGCCGGGGCTGAAGGTCATTGCACCCTATGATGCGATGAGCGCGAAGGCCCTGCTGAAGGCGGCGATCCGTGACCCGAATCCGGTGATTTTCCTGGAGAACGAAGTGCTCTACGGTCGCACCTGGGATGTCGCGACCGACCCGGACTTCACCCTGCCGATCGGCAAGGCGAAGGTCATCCGCAAGGGCAAGGATGTGACCCTGGTCGGCTATTCGATTGCCGTCGCCAAGGCACTGGAAGCGGCAGACAAGCTGGCTGAGGAGGGCATCGAGGCGGAAGTCATCGACCTGCGCTCCGTCCGCCCGCTCGACACTGCCACCGTTGTCAAATCGGTACGCAAGACGAACCGTTGCGTCACGGTCGAGGAAGCCTGGCCGACCTGCGGCATCGGTGCGGAACTTTCCGCGCGGATCATGGAAGAGGCCTTCGACTGGCTGGACGCCCCGGTCAAGCGGGTGTCCGGCGTGGACGTGCCGATGCCTTACGCAGCCAACCTGGAAAAGCTGGCGCTGCCACAGTCCGATCACATCGTCGCGGCGGCCAAGGCCGTCTGCTACAGCGAATAGGGAGGGCGCGACATGCCGATAACAATCACCATGCCAGCCCTGTCCCCGACGATGGAAGAGGGCACGCTGTCGAGCTGGCAGGTCAAGCCGGGGGACACGGTTTCCTCTGGCGACGTGCTGTGCGAGATCGAAACCGACAAGGCCACGATGGAGGTCGAGGCGGTTGACGAAGGCACTATCGGTGCCTTGCTGGTCGATGCCGGAACCGAGGGTGTGAAGGTCAATGCACCCATCGCCGTGCTGCTCGAAGAAGGTGAGGACAAGAGCGCGCTGGACGGCTACGAGGCCAAGAGCGCTGGCGGCGGCGGAAGCGACGCGCCGGCTGCAGAACCCGAGTCCGAACCAGAGGAACCTGCGGCTGCCGAGAAGGCCCCGGCACCCAGGGCATCAGCAGGCGGCGGTGGCAGCAGCAGTGCCGGGCGTACCTTTGCCAGCCCGTTGGCACGGCGCATTGCGGCGCAATCGGATCTGGATCTTGCGCGGATCGAAGGCACCGGACCCAAGGGACGCATCGTCAAGCGTGATGTCGAGGCGGCGATCGCCAATGGCACGGCGGGCAAATCCGCAGCCGAGACGCCGAAATCGACCAGGGCAGAAGGGGCAGCACCAGCCGCCGCATCCGCCGCACCGGTGGCGGCGAAGGACTATCCGCCGGTCACGGATGACTACGAGGAGATCAAGCTCAACTCCATGCGCAAGACCATCGCGCGCAGGCTCACCGAGTCCAAGCAGACGGTGCCGCATTTCTACCTGACCATCGATGTCGAACTGGATGCCTTGCTGGCACTCCGGAAGGACCTCAACGCGCGGTCTGATGCCTTCAAGATCTCGGTCAATGACTTCATCGTCCGGGCCTCGGCGCTGGCGCTGCGCAAGCACCCTGAAGTCAACGCGCAGTTCACGGAAAACGCGATCCTGCAGCACCGCAAGGTCGATGTTTCGGTGGCCGTTGCCATCGAAGGCGGCCTGATCACGCCGGTTGTGCGCAACACCGACCAGAAGGGTCTGCAGCAGATTTCCGCTGAGACCAAGGACCTGGCGGGCCGTGCGCGGGATGGCAAGCTGAAACCCGAAGAGTTTGCGGGCGGCACCTTCACCATTTCCAACCTGGGCATGTTCGGCATCGATCAGTTCGTCGCTGTCATCAATCCGCCCCAGGCCGCAATCCTGGCGGTGGGGTCCGGCACGCAGAAACCGGTGGTGAAGGATGGGGCACTGGCGATTGCAACGGTCATGACCGCGACCCTGTCAGCGGATCATCGTGTGTTCGGTGGCGCGGAGGGGGCGGCGTTCCTGGAGACACTCCGGGGCCTGCTCGAAGACCCGCTCACCATGCTGCTCTGACGGAGGACGAAGATCATGGCGAAGAATTTCGATCTCGTCGTCGTGGGCGGTGGCCCAGGCGGGTATGTGGCTGCGATCCGCGCTGCGCAACTCGGCATGAATGTCGCGTTGGTGGAGCGGGAGCATCTGGGCGGCATCTGCCTCAACTGGGGCTGCATCCCGACCAAGGCGCTGCTGCGCTCGGCTGAGGTCTATCATCTGATGACCCACGCCCAGGACTATGGTTTCCGTATCGATGGCAAGATCGAGATCGACAATGCGGCCATCGTCAAGCGGTCGCGCAAGGTGGCCGGACAGCTTTCCGGCGGCGTGAAACACCTGCTGAAGAAGAACAAGGTCACGGTCTTCGACGGGCAGGGGGCGCTGGCCGGCAAGGGCACGGTCAAGGTGACCAGGGACGGCAAGGCGGTCGAGGAGATCAAGGCCAGTCACATCATCCTGGCCACCGGTGCCCGCGCGCGGTCGCTGCCCGGGCTGGAACCGGATGGCAAGCTTGTCTGGACCTATCGTGAGGCCATGGTGCCGGAAGAGTTGCCGAAATCGCTTCTGGTCGTCGGGTCTGGTGCCATCGGCATCGAATTTGCCAGCTTCTATCGCACCCTTGGTGTCGATGTGACGGTGGTCGAGGTCATGGACCGCGTGCTTCCGGTGGAGGACGCCGAGATTTCCGCCTTCGCCGAAAAGGCATTCACCAAGCAGGGCATGAAGATCATGACCGGCGCGACGGTGGAGAAGCTCGACCGCAAGACGAACTCGGTCACTGCCTCCATCAAGGGCAAGGATGGCAAGAGCCAGTCCCTGACCGTGGATCGGGTGATTCTGGCCGTGGGTATCGTCGGCAACGTCGAGGATATCGGGCTTGAGAACACCAAGGTGAAGGTGGACCGCACCCATGTGCAGATCGACGAATATTGCCGCACCGGCGAACCGGGCGTCTATGCCATCGGCGACCTCTGCGGCCCGCCCTGGCTGGCGCACAAGGCCAGCCATGAAGGTGTGATCTGCGTCGAGAAGATCGCCGGGCTTGATGCGCACCCGCTCGACACGACCAACATTCCCGGCTGCACCTATTGCCAGCCGCAGGTGGCCAGCGTTGGCCTGACGGAGGCCGCAGCCAAGGAAAATGGGCATGAGGTCAGGGTCGGCCGCTTCCCGTTCCAGGGCAACGGCAAGGCCATCGCGCTGGGGGAGCCGGAGGGCATGGTGAAGACCGTGTTCGACAAGAAGACCGGCGAACTGCTGGGCGCGCACATGATCGGTGCGGAAGTGACCGAACTGATCCAGGGCTATGGCATCGCCAAGACGCTGGAAACGACCGAGATCGACCTCATGCATACTGTATTCCCGCACCCGACCCTGTCGGAAATGATGCACGAGTCCGTCCTTGACGCCTACGGTCGCGCTATCCATTTCTGAGATGTGACATGAACTGGGTGGAATGGAGTGAGATCGCGCGGAATCTGGCAATTGTTGCCGGTGGCGGGTTCGGCCTTTGGCTGGCATGGTCGCGGACCAGGGCGCTTGGTCGCCAGACTGAAACGTCAGAGTTGGCCGAGGTCCAGCGCCAGCGCGAGCACGTTGCTCAGCTTTTTGACAGTTCGCTCGAAAGGCTAAATCACGAGCAGCATTGGGTTCGATTGGGGGCGGTATTTGTGCTAGAACAAATCACAGAGACAGCGCCGGAGCTTTCGGATTCTGTGGTGAGTGTGCTGGTTGCATATTTTAGCTCAGAGATGGAGACGATCTCTGCGGAGAGTGATGAACTAGATGCTATGACTCTTGGAACTCGGCCCGATCTCGTTGAGATTCAGCGGTTTCTTGTGAGCACAGCGGCGGAGGCACGGTAGATGACAATGGTTGCTGATGCATATTATGAACGTTTTCGGCATGTTCGCGAGCGACTGAAAGCCGTAAATTACAAGTTCAACTTCGAAGGACTTCATTATCCTCGATTTGAAATGGCAAAGAAGGTATTAGCTGGCGCAAATTTTTCGCATGCAAGTCTGATTGGAGCAAATTTCAAAGGGACCGATCTAACAGATGCTAGTTTTCGGGGGGCAAATCTTCGTCTTTGCGATTTTTCAGAGGCGATTTTGGACCGAGCAGACTTTGCGGAGGCCGACCTCAATAGATCATTGTTTCGTGGTGCTCGACTGGCTGGAACCAGATTTATTGGTGCCGATCTGACTTTTGCTAATTTGACTGATGCAGCAATCAATTCTGCTGTCTGGACCGATGCTAAGCTAAAAGGCGCTAACTTTATCGGTATAGACCTGCGGCATGAAGCTACTTTGCAGGGATGGCAGCTTTTAGATGTCCGCGGGCTTGAAAGAGATTTGATGCCTGAGTGGCTCCTTGAAGACCTTCAGGATGCGAAGGCTCGCGTGGACGCCGCCGCAAAGAAATTCACATCATAGAATCTGAGCGAATAGCACCATGCCTGACACCACCAAATCGACCGTTCGACACCCTGAAAAGGCGCACAGGCCGGACAATCCGGTCTGGAAGAAGAAGCCCGCCTGGATCCGGGTGAAGGCGCCGACGTCGCCGGAGTACATGGAAACCCGGCGGATCATGCGGACGCACAAGCTGAACACGGTCTGTGAGGAAGCGGCCTGCCCGAACATCGGGGAGTGCTGGGCCAAGGGTCATGCGACCATGATGATCCTGGGGGACACATGCACCCGGGCCTGCAGCTTCTGCAACGTGAAGACAGGCAAGCCCGGCGCGCTGGACCCGTTCGAGCCGGAAAACGTGGCACAGTCAGTCGCGAAGCTGGGGCTGGCGCATGTCGTGGTGACATCCGTGGACCGCGATGACCTGGACGATGGCGGGGCGGATCATTTCGCCCGCACCATTACCTGCATTCGTCAGGCCAGCCCGGACACGACCATCGAAGTCCTTGTGCCCGACTTCCAGAAGAAGCCCGGCGCGCTGGAGATGGTGGTGGAAGCCCGCCCCGACGTGTTCAACCACAACATGGAGACCGTGCCGCGGCTTTATGCGTCGGTACGCCCCGGCGCGCGCTATTTCCATTCGCTGCGCATCCTGGCGGACGTGAAGGAAATGGATCCGTCCATCTTCACCAAGTCCGGCATCATGGTGGGGCTGGGGGAACAGCGCGAGGAAGTGCTGCAGATCATGGATGACCTGCGTTCTGCCGATGTCGATTTCATGACCATTGGCCAGTACCTGCAGCCAACCGCCAAGCACCACATCCTGGATCGGTTCGTGACGCCGGAGGAATTCGCGGGTTATGAGCGGAACGCCTATGGCAAGGGATTCCTGATGGTTTCAGCCACGCCGCTGACCCGGTCATCGTATCACGCGGGGGATGATTTCCGCCGCCTGCGCGACGCGCGGGAGAAGCAGCTGGCCAGGTCCGCCTGATCAGGGTAGAGACCCTTTCCACACCAGATTTCCTTGGCCAAACCGGATAGTCGATGCCCAAGCATTCGGAATCGCGTGTCATGCCGCACACGCCAGAACAGATGTACAGCCTGGTCGCAGACATTGGCCGTTACCCGGAATTCCTGCCGTGGTGCGTGGGCGCGCGGATCGTGGAGCAGACGGAGCGTGTGGTGGTTGCCGACCTGCTGATCGGCTTCAAGGTCTTCAGGGAGCGGTTCCGCTCCAAGGTCGATCTGAACCCGGCACAGCGGACCATCGATGTGGCCTATGTCGAGGGGCCGATGCGGTATCTGGAAAACCACTGGCAGTTCATCGAACACGCCGATGGATGCCAGGTCGATTTCAATGTCGATTTCGAGTTCCGTTCCCTGCTGCTGCGCAAGGCGATCGAGCCGCTGTTCCATGAAGCCGTCCGGCGCATGGTCGCCGCATTCGAGAAGCGGGCGCTGGTACTTTACGGCTGATTTTGTGCCCGATGCCCCGCATCGAATGTCGCGTGTGGTATTCACATGCACCTAAACCCTTAAAATACATGCATTTTCACCATGATAGTGTGTCTTTCGGCACACTGTTACAGGATTGCATGCAATGCATGCAGGAAACCCCTTTCACGATCTGGGCGATTTATGACCAAGTTAACATTCTATTAATGGGTTAGCCGTGTGGAGGGCGACCGGGGCGAACCCCGGCGTGCGCAGGGCGAAAACAAGACCCGGAGAATGAGGGCAAGACGATTTCCAAGGGTGCCGACAACAGTGTCAGCTTCTCAGCCGATGTGCGCGGACCCGTTTCGGCGTGGATGGTGCGGCGATGAATCGCCCTCTGGACATCTTTGCCGATGTGACGCTGACCGGTTCCGATGGGAATGATGTTCTCTGGGGGTACGATGGCGATGATGTTGTCACGGGCGGTGAAGGTGATGACCGGCTGTTCGGTTCGCGGGGCGACGACACGCTGTCTGGCGGTACGGGCCGCAATGTCCTGGTGGGAGGGCGAGGCGCTGATGACTACCTGATCAGCCGCGACCTGCTGGCCGGTGAGACCACAGTCATCAATGAACGCCCCAGCCAGGATATCAATACCATCTCGTTCAGCGGCGGTATCTCGCAAGACGAGCTCACTCTTGCCGGCAGCAATGGTGATCTGCATATCCAGCTCTCAGGCGGTGGACTCGTGGTCGTCCGCGGGCAGTTCTTGGCCATTGATGGTGGCATCGACAGACTGCAGTTCGAGGATGGCTCAAGCCTAGACCTGCGCGACCTGCTTTTCCCGAAATCGGGGGGGACGGCTTTGCCCGCAGGTCCGGGTGATGGCGTCACCCAGGAAACAATATCTGGCAATGGATCGGATGACACTCCTGCAGGCGCTGACGACACCGTTGCGCCTTCAGATGATGATGACACTGTACCATCCGCCGGCCCTGATGTGCCCACCACTGACACCCTGGCGGGGACCGACAATGAATCACCCGCCGATGACAATGCGGTGGATACGCTTTCGGGCGGTGACCCTGACACACCTTCCGGGGGGAACGGTGAGACGCCGGATACAAGCGATCCGGTCGATACTGTCAGTGGCGGTGAGGCGGCGGATACAGTTGCAGGCGATGATGACACGCCGCCCGCATCTGGTGGCTCCGATACGCCCGCCGATGACAATGCGGTGGATACGCTTTCGGGTGGTGACGCGGACACACCCTCCGGCGGGAACGGTGGGACGCCGGATACAAGCGATCCGGTCGATACCGTGACGGGTGAGGGGCCAGCGGACACAGTGGCCGGTGGTGATGACACGCTGCCGGCATCTGGTGGCTCCGATACGCTCTCCGGCGCTGGGAATGACACGCCGCCGTCCAGCGGCTCTGATGCGCCTGCCGTTGGTGATCCTGCTGACACCCTGGCGGGGACCGACAATGAACCACCCGCCGTTGACGATGTGGTGGATACGCTTTCGGGTGGTGACGCGGACACACCCTCCGGCGGGAACGGTGGGACGCCGGATACAAGCGATCCGGTCGATACCTTGACGGGTGACGGGCCAGCGGACACGGTGGCCGGTGGCGACGCGGATACCCTGAGTGGTGACATTCCCGCTGAGACGCCGGGCGCGGGTGGTGGCATCTCTGACCCGATTACCGTTGATGTTGACCTCGACGACCTGGCGCGACCGCCCGTGGTGCCACAGCAACCCCCTGCGGGTAAGGTATTGATCGTTGGCGATGAAACCTCCGAACGGTTGCACGGGGGCATCGGCGATGAGGCCATGCGGGGCCTGGGCGGCGATGATCAGATGTTCGGCGGTGACGGCTCCGACACGCTGGATGGCGGCGACGGGCTCGATCGCATTTTCGGCGATGCGGGTGATGATGTCCTGCTGGGCGGCGCGGATCGTGATGTGCTGTTCGGAGGATCGGGTGATGATCGGGTGTTCGGCAATACAGGGCGCGACAACCTGTTTGGTGATGACGGCGATGACCTGCTGTCAGGCGGTGCACAGCTCGACCAGCTGCGCGGTGGAGCCGGTGACGATACGCTGATTGGCGGCAGCGGCGATGACAAGCTGTTCGGTGGTGCAGGCGATGATGTTCTGTTCGCCGATGCTGGTCATGACAGGTTGTCTGGCGGTACCGGAAACGACACCTTTGTCTTCGATCTCGACAGGCCCCTGGACCGGACCGATCAGATCACGGATTGGAACGATGGCGACCGGATCGTCATGAAGGGCCTTGATCAGTTCTCAGGTGATACCCCTGATCTGGCTGCGCTGGCCGAAGCCCTTTCCATTCGGCAGGTGGGGGGCGACAGCTTCCTGCAGGTTGACCTTGATGGCGCGGGCGGCATTGGTTTCGTCAACGTCGTGCGCGTACAGGGGCATGTGCTCGAACTCGGCGAAATCACGTTCGACGGCGGTAGCGGCCTTTTCTGAACTGTGCCCGGAGCGATTGCTCCCGAACGCAAGCAGGATCGACCCGGTGAGGCCGACCCTGCTCAATATCTTGTTTCGGATCGCAGCCGTTGGTCAGACCGCGCGTCCGGCGCTCCTGGGCCCGAAGATCAGCCACAGGATCAGGCCCAGCACCGGCAGCAACAGGACGGCCAGAATCCAGATGACCTTGGTCCCCGTACTGGCCGAGCTGCCGAAGATGTTCACGATGGCCCAGATATCCGCAATAAGGATGATCAGGCCGACAATTCCACCTACTTCCATCGTTTCAGTTCCTCACGTCGTTGCGTCACCAATGGCGGGACGAGAACAGCATTCAATCGGTCCATCGGTCCATCGGTCAATCGGTCAATCGGTGGAGTCATCGACTGCTTCAGCCGATTCGTTGATGTCCTGGCCGACGCCTCGGATCGTGTTGTCACAGGCCGCGAGGCCCACAAGCATGACGCCAATGGCACCCAGCAGACTCAGCTTCTTCAGGATATCGGTCATAATTTCTTTTCCTCTGTGATGCGGCGCAGCAGGGTGTTTCCCGGAACCGCAGCCATGAGACTCTTCCTTGCCTTCAGATCATGGAATCGACGGCTCGTTCTGCCGTTGCCCGCATCCACGACCTCGACTTCCTCCGCGCGTGAAGGAAGAACCGGCATCAATTCAATGCCTGAGGCGTTGATGGGTTCCCGGGAATCGGGACGAATGTTTCGGTCCGGCAATGAAAATGTGACCATGGCGGGAGAAACTGTCCGACCACGGCGCGATACTGTCCCGTTGGCTCATGGGCCGATGTGCGCACCGAATGACTTCCCGCGCCGACATGTTGCTGCGACACTCCTTGGATCAGTATGTGGGGGAGGAAACGGATGCCGGTTGTTTCAGCATCAGGGCTTGAGGAATTCGTCGTCGAGATGGCGCGCGCTGGCGGGTCGTCAGACAAGGAAGCCGGTCAGATCGCAAGACAGCTCGTGGGGGCGAACCTGAGAGGGCATGACAGCCACGGCGTGGGCATGATGCCCGCGTATGTGAATGCCCTGCAGTTCGGCAAGCTCAGCGCCAACCAGCACGTCAGTCTGATACAGGAAAGCGGCGCCATGCTGCTGCTCGACGGCAATGCCGGTTATGGGCAGGTCATCGGGGAAGAGGCCATGGACATGGCCATTCCCGTGGCCAAGGCCAACGGCATGTGCCTCATGAGCCTGCGCAACAGCCATCATCTGGGCCGGATCGGAGCGTGGGGCGAACAGGCGACGGATTCGGGTCTGATCTCGATCCACTGGGTCAATGGCATCACACGAATCCCCTCGACCGCACCGTTCGGCGGATCCGATGCGCGCTTCATCACCAATCCCTATTGCACGGCGATCCCTGCGACGCCGGATCATCCGCGCATGGTGCTGGACATGGCCACGACCAAGGTGGCGATGGGCAAGCTGCGTGTCGCCTACAACAAGGGCACGGAAGTGCCACCGGGATGCGTGATCGATTCCAAGGGCAACCCGACCCTTGACCCGTCCGTCATGTACGAGGAACCGCGCGGCGCGATGCTGCCGATGGGGGACCACAAGGGCTATGGGCTGGCGCTGGTATGCGAGATACTCGCCGGGGCGCTGTCGGGTGGTGGCACGTTCCTGCCGGATCGCTCGGACGGGTTCTCGATCATCAACAACATGCTGACGATCCTGGTCGACCCGGACAGGCTGTGCGACCGCACCGCGCTGATGACGGAAGTGGATGCCTTCATCAAGCACGTGAAGCAGTCACCGCCGGCACCGGGTGTGGATGAGGTGATGATTCCAGGCGATCCGGAGCGGAAATCCATGGCGGAGCGGCAGTCGAACGGTGCGCCCGTTGACGATACGACGTGGGAAGAGATGGTGCAGGCCGCGATCCAGGTCGGCATGGATGAAGCCAGGGCACGCGCCTTCGCGGCGTGACGCCGTCGGGTGCTGCCGGTGGCAGATTCACGGGAAATGCAGTTCAGAAAATATTGAAATCGGGAGGACAGGGCCATGTTCAAGCTGGGTCTGGAAGGCAAGGTTGCAATCATCACGGGCGGCAGCGACGGCCTGGGTCGCGCAAGTGCGGCCCTGCTGGCTGCGGAGGGCGCGAATGTCGTCATCTGCGGTCGCCGTGCGGCGCATGTCGAACAGGCAGCGGCGGACCTGTCGGCCGGGGCCAGGGGCAAGGTGCTGGGCATCCAGGCGGATGTCACGCAACTGGCAGACTGCGAGCGGCTGGTATCGGGGACAATCGATGCCTTCGGCGGTCTTGATATCCTCGTCAACAACGCCGGTGCCTCGGCGGCGTCACGGTTGCAGGATCTGGATGACGCTGCCTGGCAGGCGGATTTCGATCTCAAGATCATGGGGGCGGTCCGCATGTGTCGGCTGGCGATCCCGCATCTGAAGGCCCGCGGCGGCGGATCGATCATCAATGCGTCGATCAGTGGCGGCAAGGCCCCCCGGGCCGGTCAGTTGCCGACGTCCCTGTCACGGGCGGCAGGGCTGAACCTGACCAAGTCGCTGTCGGATGAGCTGGCGGCGGACAATATCCGCGTCAACGCCGTCTGCATCGGACTGCTGAAGAGTGCCCAGTGGGACCGCCGGGCAACCGACGACGCACCGGTTGAAACGCTTTACGCCAACATGGCATCCCGCGTTCCGCTGGGACGCGTGGGGGAAGCTGAGGAATATGCTGACCTCATCGCCTTCCTGGCGTCGGATCGGTCGACCTATATCACCGGCACGGCTGTGAACATTGATGGCGGCTTGTGCGCAACCCTGTAGCTGCGGTCATTCATCGGAAGGAATGTAACCTTGCCTGGACAGAACAGCGACAAGGGCCTCGTCATCATCGCCGGTGCGGGGCAGGGGCTTGGTCGTCATCTGCTCGCCCGGTTTCAGGCGGGGGGATACACCGCTGTCGGTCTTGTCCGGACCATGCCGGAGCAGCCTTCACCTGGCGTGACCCTGAACCATCTGGACCTTTCGGATGCTGACAGGACCGCTGCCTCTCTGGCGGATTTGATCAGCCGCCATGGCGTGCCGAAGGTTGTTGTTCACAATGCAGCGGAGCTGGTCATCTCGCCCTTTGCCGATCTTTCCGGCGCGCAGATGGAAGGCGTCTGGCGGAACACGGTGCTGTCGGCCTTCAATCTGGCGCAGGGCACCGTGACTGCCATGGCCCGGGCTGGCAGCGGTGTCTTTCTGGTTTCCGGCGCGACGGCCAGCATTCGCGGTGGTGCCCGGTTTGCCGCATTTGCATCGGCCAAGTTCGCGCTGCGGGGCATGACCCAGTCTCTGGCGCGTGAATATCAGCCGCAGGGTGTGCACGTGGCGCATGTGCTGCTGGACGGCATCATCGACACACCGCGCAGCCGCGACCTGCATGATCTGGACCCGGCGCGGATGATGAAGCCCGACGAGATCGCGGACGCATACTGGGGGCTGGCGCACCAGCCACGCTCCACCTGGACCCACGAACTGGACCTGCGCCCGGTGACGGAAGGGTTCTGAAGCAACCCGGTCCGGTGGTCACTTCACTCCGACGATGCCAGCAGGCTGGCATTGCCGCCCGCCGCGGTGGTGTCGATGCACAGGTGCCGTTCCACCACATAGCGCCCGGGCGCAATGACCTGCGTTTCCAGTGGAATGATCGGTCCATCGCGTTCGGCCAGGGCAATGCGGAGCGCGCGTGTCCAGTCCGAGCCACCCGCCGCCGCAACCGCCACGGCGCCGTCCAGCGTCCGCAGCATCGCCGCAGTCACGGTCCCGTCCAGCGCAACAACCGGGGCACCGGCAGCCGCAAGCGGGCGCACCGCCTCGGTCGCCCCCGGGGCGACGACGGCAACGGCACAGCCCGCGCCGAGTGCCTGAACAGCTTGCGCCATCGCGATCTGTCGGGTCGGGCCAAGGCACAGCACGGTGCCTTTCGGATAGGAATTGAGCCGGTTGCTCTCACCCGTCGGGCCGGGCAGGCCTTGCGGACTGGTATCGAAAGCTGCGGTTTCCAGCAGGGCCTTGCGCACGATGCCCGACCGTTCGGGCAAGGCGTTGCGCAAGACGGCAACCCGATCCGGCCTGGCCGCCCAGTTGCGGGCATCAAGCCTGGATATGGCCTTGGCCAGCACCGCTTCGGCTACAGGTTCCGCATCGGGGGCCGCATGGGTTTCTGGTTTGCCGGTACGCCGGAAGCGATTGACGTACAACGGGCCGCCGGCCTTTGGCCCGGTGCCGGACAATCCTTCACCACCAAACGGCTGACTGCCGACGATGGCACCGATCTGGTTGCGGTTCACATAGATGTTGCCGACGTGGATACGCTCCACGATCTGCTGCACCCGGTCATCGATGCGGGTGTGCAATCCAAAGGTCAGGCCATAGCCGCGCGCGTTGATGTCATCCACGACCTGATTGATCTCGCTCGCCTTGAAGGTCGCGACATGCAGGACCGGTCCGAATATCTCCCGCTCCAGATCGCCGATACCGTCCACCTGCAGGACAGCGGGGGTCACGAAGGTGCCGCCATCCGGCGCAGGCTGGCGTTTCAGCAAGGACGACTGGTTGTTGTCGATGTAGCCCATGATCTCGCGCTGCGCGTCAGCATCAATCACCGGTGAAACATCGGTATCCGTGTTCCAGGGGTCGCCGATGGTCAGTGTTTCCAGTGCGCCGTAAAGCATTTCCAGCAGCCGGTCGCGCGCGTCCTTCTGCACGTAGAGCATGCGCAGGGCAGAACAGCGCTGCCCCGCGGACTGGAACGACGACATCAGGATATCGCGCACAGCCTGTTCGGTGAGCGCGGTGCTGTCGACGATCATGGCGTTCAGACCACCGGTTTCAGCGATCAGGACCGCCTCTGGCCCGGCATTGCCTGCCAGGGTCTTGTGGATGATCTGCGCGACCTCGGTGGAGCCGGTGAAACATATGCCTGCAATGTCGGGGGAACTGGTCAGGGGCCCGCCCACCGTCGGCCCGTCACCAGGCAGGAGCTGCAGCGCAGCGTCCGGCAGGCCGGCTTCCCGCATCAGTTCGACCGCGCGGGCGGCGATCAGAGGGGTCTGTTCGGCAGGCTTGGCGATGACGGCGTTGCCTGCGGCCAGCGCGGCGGCAATCTGACCGGTGAAGATGGCGAGCGGGAAGTTCCAGGGACTGATGCAGACAAACACACCGCGCGCGGTGCCCGGTGCCTCTTCTTCCAGCCGTTCGATGTCATTGGCGTAATAGCGCAGGAAGTCGACGGCCTCGCGAACTTCGGAAATGCCGTCGAGGACGGTCTTCCCGGCCTCCCGCGTGGCCAGGGCCGTCAGCTCGGCGACATTGTCCTCATACAGCTCGGCGATCCGGCGCAGGGTCTCACTGCGTTCGGCCACAGGTCGCGCAGACCAGTCATGGAACCCGTCGCCTGCTGCGGCGAGGGCCGCAGCGACGTCATCTGCCGTGGCTTCGTGCACGGTGCCAACGACACGTGACGCATCAGCCGGAGAGCAGGCTTTGCGCCCGGTACCCTTTGGCGCGGGCGCCCCGGCAATCATCGGGCCCGCCGTCCAGGTTGCGTCGGCCCATTCCTCCCGCGCTGCCAGCAGCGGCAGGATCGACGCCGGTTCGTTGACGCGGAAACCGCGCGAATTCTTCCGGTCCGGTGCGAACAGTTCGCCCGGCAGGCGGATCATCGGGTTGGCCAACTGTCCGTCCAGGCGCTCCAGTTCCGCAACCGGATCGCGGGAGATGTCGGCTGGCGCAATATCCTCATTGACGATCTGGTTGACGAACGACGAGTTGGCACCGTTTTCCAGCAAGCGCCGAACCAGATAGGCCAGCAGGTCGCGATGCGCGCCGACAGGCGCATAGATGCGGCAGTGCGTGTCTTCTGTCGCCTTGACGATACCGTGCAGCGACTCGCCCATGCCATGCAGGCGCTGGAACTCGAAGCTGTCCTTGTCATTGCCGGCCATTTCCACGACGGCGGCGCAGGTGTGAGCATTGTGGGTCGCGAACTGCGGGTAGATCCGGTCCCGCCGGTCCATCAGCATCTGGGCGCAGGCCATGTAGCTGACGTCAGTATTCACCTTGCGCGTGAAGACGGGGAACGTTTCCGTACCCATTTCCTGCGCCAGCTTGATCTCCGTGTCCCAATAGGCACCCTTCACCAGCCGGACCATGATCTTCCGGTCCAGCCGCTCCGCCATGTCGTAGAGGACGTCGATCACCGGCGCGGCACGACGGCCATAGGCCTGCACGACGACACCGAATCCATCCCAACCCGCCAGGGACGGATCTGAAAGCACGGCTTCGATCACGTCCAGCGACAGGTCCAGCCGGTCCTGTTCTTCCGCATCGATGTTGAAACCGATGTTTGCCCTTGCCGCCATCCGGGCCAGGTCGAGCGCGCGGGGCACCAGTTCCTGCATCACGGTTGCGCGGTGGGTGTATTCGTATCTGGCATGCAGCGCCGACAGCTTGACCGAGATTCCGGGGCTGGACCGCACATCGCCCTTGGCCTGCTTCGCGATGGCCTTGATCGCCTTGGCGTAGGCCTCGTGATAGCGCACGGCATCCGCATCCGTCCGCGCGGCTTCACCCAGCATGTCGTAGGAATAGGTATAGCCCTCCTTCTCGCTGTCGCGCGCGTTCTTCATGGCCTCGGCAATGGTCTGGCCCAGGACGAACTGGGCACCCAGAATCTTCATGGATTGCCCGACAGCGCGCCGGACCAGTGGCTCCCCCACCCGCCGCACCAGGCCGCGAATGGCGGCACCGGGCTTCTGCGGGTCATCGTCCAGCACCTTGCCGGTCAGCATCAGCGCCCAGGTCGAGGTGTTCACCAGCGGCGAGGACGAATGCCCCAGATGGGATCCCCAGTCCGAAGGCTCGATCTTGTCGTGGATCAGATCGTCGATCGTTTCCGCGTCCGGCACCCGCAGCAGCGCCTCGGCGAGGCACATCAGACCGACACCTTCCTGCGTTGACAGCCCGTATTCGGCCAGAAATGCCTCCATCATCGATGGCGAGGTCTCGTCGCGCACCCGCTCGACATATTGCGCCCCGGCTGCTGCGATCTTCTGGCGCTCGGCTTCTCCCTGTCGGATCAGGGCCACGAGCCTGTTCAGGACTTCCGCCTCCGATGCGGCATACCCTTGCCGGACCTTTGCCCTTGTCTCGCTGCAGCCGTCCAGAATGCTCGCCTTCGATCCGGTCATTTTATGTCCCTGTTGTCCCTAAGGTTCTGCGCGTGAAACAGCTGACGGGTCACCCGTCCTGCGCGCTTCAGGCGTTCTCGGGACCGTAGCCATCACGGTTGTGGCCCACAAGCCTCAGGGCCCTGGATTCACGACAGTGACAGGGCTTTGCCGGGTTTCATGACGCCAGCAGGACCAGCGAGATGATGATCGCAGTCGCGGGCGCCAGCCAGTGGATGTCTGGCGCACCCGCGGGCGTGGGTTCACGTCGCTTCAGGACCAGCAGAGCCAGGTTCACGACGATGAAGATGCACAGCAGGAAGTATGTCGTCACCTGAGCCAGGTTTTCGATCGGTGTGCTGATCGCCAGAACGATGATGATCAGTGTTACCACCACGGTCGCCTGAACGGGCGTTCCGCGCTTGCCATGGGTCGTATGCGCCCAGGCGAACAGGCGGTTGCGGCGGCCCAGTCCATAGAGGACACGTGCGGCCATGACGATCTGGGCCAGGACGCCGTTGAGCGTTGCAGAAACGGCGATGACGATGATCGTATCCGGTGACCAGCCCATGCCCGCCTCGAACACCAGCGCCAGGGGGCGCTCACTCTGTGCCAGCAGAACTGGATCGACCGCCCTGATCGCAGCGATGGCGACCAGGAAATACAACAGTGTGGTGATCAGGATCGCACCAACGATGCCGCGGGGCATCGTGCGCACCGGATCGGTGGTTTCCTCCGCCAGGTTGACCATGTCCTCGAAGCCGATGAAGGCGAAGAAGGCGAGCAGTGCGGCGGCGAGCACCATGGGGACACCGCCATGCAGCAGGGAGCCGAAGTCCACCATCTCCGCGAACGATGTCACGGGTTCGGCGTTGAACCCGGCACCGACGATCAGCAGCAGGCCAATGATCTCCACGATCGTCAGGACCGCAGCGAAGACCAGTGATTCCAGGACTCCCACCAGGGCGACGAAACCAAGCAGAAGGCCGACCGAGATTTCCAGCCAGAGCCTCGGAAGCTCCACCAGGGCGGAAAGGTAGCCAACGCCGCCCTTGAGGATGGCGGCAGCCGAGATCACGCCAACACAGGCAACAGCGACGCCGATACAGTCACCGAACCAGCCAAGGCCGAAGGCTTTCCGAACATAGGCGGCCTCTCCGGCGCTTTCGGGAATGCGCGCGGCCAGTTCCGCGAACGACAGTGCTGACAGCGCAGCGGCGATACCCGCGACCAGAAATGACATGGGGGTCAGGGCACCGGCAACGCCAGCGACCTTTCCCACCAGCACATAGATGCCAGCCCCGACCATGACACCGACGCCATAAAGGATCAGCAGGCCGAGGCCTACGCGACGGTGGAGTGCCATGGCAGTCTCCTTCTTGACGACACGTTCGCGGGTGGTCCGGACCGCCCGCAGTTGGCTATTGCATCAGCAGAACGGGCTTCGTCACGCGTTGCAGAAAATGGGTCAGTTGGATGCCGGAGAGCGCGGCGTTGTCCGGCGAAACGATCACGAGGCCGGTATCGGACGGAATGCAAGCCGACAGGTCTGTCGTAGCCTTGGCAAAGCGGGCTCTCACCGGAAGACTGATCGCCTGGACGAGCCTTTCGGCTTCATCGTCCTTGATCTGGGATGAGAGAACGATCTCTACCCTGCGATGACTGCCATTCAGGAAGCGCTCGACAGCCGCAAGCGCGCGTTCGAGAAACCCGACCGTGTCGGCAAGCACCACGATACGTCCCTGATCGGGGCTCTCACCCGGGGGCAGGATCAGCGTTGGTGCCGAGATGCTGCGCGCCGTGGCGGCAAGAACGGCCCCCACATGCCCGACCCTGCGGGACAGTACCAGCAGATCGCCCTGTTCTGTTTCGGAAACCAGTGCCTCCGCCACAGTACCGCGCACGATCCGCAGCGCGCATTGACACCGAACAGCGGCAGCGGTGGCTGAGACATGACGTGAGAGCATCGCAGTCTGGGCCCGCAAGCCTGCTTCCATGGCTCCGGCATCCAGCGATTCGGGAAGACCGGTGATGCGACTGACATGGCCAGATGGCAGACCCTCGCCAATGCACGCTGCCATCAGGCGGGCATCTTCCACGAACAGACCCTCCGCCTTTGCCTCAAACCGGGCGGCCAGCCGCAGCGCCTGCGGCAGCGATGCCCGGGCAGCGGCAGACGGGTCCAGCGCCATGACCATGCGGCGTATGGTGAACCGTGCGGTCAAACCACATTCTCCACCTGGCCATGGTCCTGACCATCAGGTGATGAAGCGGCCTTTGATGCCCTTGCGTAGGTTGTCAGCCTGTCCTCGACCATCCTGTGCACTGTTCCGTCGGCAAAGGTGCCATCAGCGTCGCGGGGGCCTGCAGGCTTGCCTGTCAGCAGTGACAGGGCCTCATCAACCGTGCTGATGGCATGAATGTGGAAGGTTCCTGCTCTTGCCGCAGCGACCACGTCTTCGCGCAACATCAGGTGCCTGACGTTGGATCGTGGGATGATCACGCCCTGGTTCCCCGTCAGACCGGCAGTGCTGCAGATATCGAAGAAACCCTCGACTTTCTCGTTCACCCCGCCGATGGCCTGCGAGATGCCGTGCTGGTTCACAGATCCGGTCATGGCGAGGTCCTGGCGGATGGGCAGGCCACTGATGGCCGAAAGAAGTGCACAGAGCTCCGCCATGGAGGCACTGTCACCATCCACGCCGCCATAGGACTGTTCGAAGACCAGGCTTGCCGACAGGCTGAGCGGCAGTTCCGGGAGGTAATGCTGGGCGATGAACCCCTGCAGGATCATGACGCCCTTGGTATGCAGCGCGCCGCCGAGCTTCGCCTCCCGCTCGATATCCATGACACCGCCACGCCCCATGCGCACGCGGGCCGTGATCCGGCTCGGTTGACCGAAGGCGAGGGCACCGGCCTGCAGGACGGAAAGACCATTTACCTGTCCCACGGTGCTGCCATCGACATCGACAAGGACCACATCATCGGCGATGCGTTCATAGATCTGGTCACGAATCCGGCTGCCCCGTCGAACACGCGCGTCCTGGGCAGCGGATACATGGGCTGGTGATATTGCGGGCGCACCCGCCGCCGTGGCCATGTGGTTCGCCTCCCGCGCCAGGTCGATCATGTCTCCGACCTGGGTGGAGAACCGCTCCGCATCACCAGCCTTGCGGATGGCGAAATCCAGTATCCCGGCCATTGCGCCGCTGTCGAGCGGCAACAGCCCCTCGTTACGTGAAGCCGTGGCCACGATCGCGGAAAGCTGCAGTGCCGTGTCTTCCCTGCGCGGAACCTGGTCCTCGATATCCGCCGCTATCTTGAAGAGGTCGGGGAACTCCGGATCATGGGCTGAAAGCAGGTAATAGAGCTGGCGGTCACCGACCAGCACGATCTTCGTGTCGAGCGGTATCGGCTCCGGATCCAGGGTGACGGTGGAAATCATGCCCATCGACTGGGCGATCGACTCGATCCGGATCTCGCGGGATCGAAGCGCCCGTTTCAACTGTTCCCAGGCAAAGGGCTGGGTCAGGATCTGGCGCGCATCAAGGATCAGGTAACCGCCGTTGGCGCGATGCAGGGCACCGCCGAGGATCAGGTTGAAGTCGGTTGCGAGGGCGCCGAACTGGGCAATGTGTTCGATCCGGCCAAAGACATTTCCGTGGGAGGGGAAGTCTTCGGCAACAATGGGAGCACCGGAGGTATCCCCGTTGTTGACGATCAGGTTTGCCCGATACCGCCTCTGGATCGCGCGCACGGCGGCCTCGACCCCGCCTTCGGCATCCGTTGGCGGGTTCTGCGATGGCGCAGGCCGCAGGAACTGTCCCGCATTCTCGACAATGTCTGCCTCTACCGCGTCGATGTGGGCGGCGACATCGGGCAGGTCCGCATAGGTCTTCTCCAACTCGTCGGTCAGGTGGCCAACGGCAAACCGGGTCACTTCGCGGTCCAGCTCACGGACCTTCTCGCGATGCTCCTTCTCGATGCCGGGAATCTGCACGACGATGCTTTTCAATTGCCCCTGCAGGCGCTCGATCTCCGCCTGGATACGTTCCCGTTCGGCCTGGTCGAGGGCGCGAAAGGTCTCTGGCGTGAGCACCTCGCCATCCTTCGCCGGGGCGAATGTGAATCCCATCGGGGTGCGGATCAGCGCCACGCCGGATTTCTCGGCTTCGGCCTGAATGCCCGCGAACATCTCCTGCTGGCGCTGTTGCATCCCGTCGTCGAGGGCCTGGCGGCGCGCGCGATAGTCGTCACTCTCGAATGCGCCGGGAACAGCCGCACTCAACTCCGTGATGAGTCGGTCCATATCGGCCTTCAGTCGGGTGCCGCGTCCTGGGGGCAGCATGATGGCGCGCGGCTTGTGCGGATTCTGGAAGTTGTGGACGTAACACCAGTCCGACGGCGTCGGGCGTTCTGCGGCCAATGACTTCAGGATGCTGGAAACGATCCGATGACGACCGTGACCGGGCCCGCCCATGACAAAGACGTTGTAGCCTGGCGACTGGATGCCGACACCAAAGCTGACCGCTTCGATGGCCCGTTCCTGCGTGACGTTCTGCACGACATCGGAAAGCTCCTCCGTTGTCGAGAAGCCGAGACTGGCCGGATCCGTTGCCCGGCGCAGATGATCGGGGGAAACCGCAAGGTCATCTGTCTGCATGGTGTTGCACCTCGGTTGGCGGGGCAGGGGCATCGGAGAACGACCCCTGAGCGTTCGCGCAACAGGCTATTCGGCTCATGCCAGTGTCCCTGCTTGAACTGCTGTGCATGATAAGAAGTCGGCAGCTGGAACTATTGATCCAGATCAACCGGCGAGATAATGACGCTCAAGCGTGGCGAGCGTTTCTGCAGGTGCTGACAGGAGGTAAAATAACTGGCATTCGGTGAGAAATACTGGCAAGCAGGGGTGAATTATTATTGAAATCGAATTTCTGTTTTTGACAGTCGTGGCCAGGGCCATTCTAGGTGTCAGTTCCGAACCAAGCGCGCTTGCACTGTTCCGTCACAGGACCGGCCACGGTGGACGTTCTGGGCAATACCCGGCGCCAGCGGACCGCGATCGGCATTTTTTCGGCCCCGGCTTCAGACAGTGTCGCTGAGAAGGATATCCCCGTGGCCCACGATCTCCATGAGGTTCCTGATGGTATCGGTTGGTTTCCGGATCAGGAAGCGCCGATTGTCGGTCTTGCAGGCTTCATAGGCAACCATCAGCATCCCGACCCCGGCTGAATCCATTGATCCGATCCGCTCCGTATCGAAAATGCAGGTCTTTGGTTCCCTGTCCTTGATGGCGTTCAGGATCTCACGGAACTTCTCATGGTCATCAAAGACCACATTGCCGTTGATTCTGACAAAGATCTCGTCACCGTAGTCACCGATTTCATAGTTCATGGTCCGCGCCCTCAGAAGAGTTCAATATCGCCATCGCCGTCTGCATCGCTCGAAGGAGCGACATCGATCGACGCATCAGGTCCGTCTTCACTCAACAGCGACATCACGTATCTTTCCCGCACTTCACTCAACGAACGTTGCGAGATGACCTCACGCAGCCACGTCTCATCAATCTCCCACTCAATGCCGAGGTCTTCGGCGATCGGATCGGCGACTGCCCTCAGTTCTTCACCTGCATCGACGACGGACAACAACGTTTCCTTGATGCTCTGCAGCCGCTGACTGGCACGGTCCTGGAACTGGATCGAGGAGACCAGTCGCGACACGTCACCCGATATGTCCTTCGTCAGTGCCCCGGTCTGGCCGAGTGCATCGACCAGGTTACCATTCTGCGCAATCAGATCCTGCATCATGGTGCTCAACTGGTCCTTCATCTCCAGATTCTCGGACATGTCGATCTTGGCCACGGCCTTCAGCTGAACGTGCCCGTTGCGAATACCGATCGCGACCGCATCAATTTCCTGATGCATCTTCACGGACAGGTGTTTGACGGATTCGGACAGGGCGCGGACTTCGCGCGCGACGACGGCGAAACTCCGACCCGCGTCACCCGCCCTTGCCGCTTCGATCATGGCATTCATCGCCAGGACATTGGTCTTGCTGTTCAGTTTCTCGACGTCCTCGATCAGCTTCTCGACATTTCCGACATCCTTCATGACATCGCCGAGCGAATAGACCATGGAGACGCTTTGCGTTGCCGCATCGACTGTTCTGCGCACAAGGTTGGCGAGATATTGATCGACCTTGTCCGTGGCCTCTTCGAGGGAGATGCGTTCGGTCCCCATCAACACGTCACGCTTTGCCTGCAGCAACTCGTCTATCTGACGCGACTGCGTGACCGCATTCCCGGCCAGACCCTGAAAGTCGGAGACGATTGACGATGTCGATTCTTCAACCAGGCCGTCGACGATATCGATTTCCTGACAGAGCGCCTTCAAGGCGCGTTTCTGCGCCTCCGAAAGGCCCAGCCACTGCGACAGGAATGCAACCAATTCTGTCTGTTGTGCCGAACCGCCGTCGGCGGCGGCATTGCCTCCGTCTCCGGCATCGTTTGACAGTTCGAACCCACTGCCAGCAAGGCCGTGATATTCGGCGTCACCATCGACCTCAGCGCAACGACGCGTTTCGCTGAACGGTTCGTTTCTCATTTTTCGAACGAGTTGCCCAAGCACCAGATTCAACCTTTCGTTAAATGGTCGCCACGTCAGACGCGAACGGCCCTTACCTTGTCAGCACCAGCGCCAGCAGCTTCCACGAGACCGGCACCGATCGAGGACAGCGACATCTGCTTCTCGACCCCGCCCGCGTCGAACGCAGCGCGCGGCATGCCGTAAACGACACAACTGGCTTCATCCTGTCCGATGGTTCGCGCGCCTGCCTTGCGCATCGCAACCAGTCCGGCCGCGCCATCGCGCCCCATGCCGGTCAGGATGACGCCAACGCCGTTCATGCCCGCCACTTGCGCCATGGATTCGAACAGCACATCAACCGATGGCCGATGACCGGAAACAGGTGGGCCGTCAAAGACCTTGCAAAGATAATTCGCGCCCGTCCGCGCCAGTGCCATGTGGGAATGTCCGGGGGCGAGGTACACATGGCCGGGCAATACACGCTGACCATCGGTCGCTTCCTGCACCTTCACCCTTGAGATCGAGTCGAGGCGGGTCGCAAATGACTTGGTGAACTGTTCCGGCATGTGCTGTGTGACCAGGACAGCAGGTGCATCCGGCGGCAGCTGACAAATGATCTCGCGCAGGGCCTCCACACCACCGGTGGATGCCCCGATCGCGATTATCTTTTCGGTTGAACTGAAACGGATGGCGGGCTTCTGCGGCTGAACTCCGCCGCGATTCGATTGCCGGCCCCGGACGCGGGCCAGGGACGCGGTCCGGACCTTGGCGATAATTTCCTCGGACTTCGATTTCATCCCGGACTGCAGGTCGAATGCCGGCTTGCTGACGAAATCGACAGCGCCGAGTTCCAGTGCCTGCATGGTCGCATCAGCGCCCTTCTGGGTCAGTGACGACACCATCACGACGGGCATGGGGCGCAGCGTCATGATCTTCTCCAGGAAGCCAAGGCCATCCATGCGCGGCATCTCTATGTCCAGCGTCAGGACATCGGGGTTGGTCTTCTTGATCAGTTCCCGTGCCACGTAGGGATCGCGGGCGGTCCCTATCACCTGGATATCGGGCGCCTCTGAAAGAATGGACGAGAGAATCTCGCGCATCAGGGCTGAGTCATCCACAACCGCGACCCGGATCATCTTGTTGTTCATGGGGTCACTCCTAGTCAAAAAGTTCGATGTCGCCGCTGACATCGTTTCCGCCGATGCTCGATCTGTAATCCTGTTCCTGCCTGCTCAGCTCCGTGCTTTCGATCTGCTTCAGGGCCAGACGCTTGACGACGCCGGTGGCCGGGAAATAGTGAATGCGCCGCGGATGCGCCCCGCCAACGTCGACTGCTACCGGCCGGAACCCTTCTTCTGACAGATAACTCTTAATGAAACGGATGTTCTTCGCGCCAACATCGCTGTTCATCACACCGACATGGCCGCCACCGAATATCTTTATCTCGAGACTCTGCTTGATGGCGCCGCGCCGCATCAGGTCATTGATCAGAACTTCCATGGCGTAATTGCCATAGCGCATGGCCGCGCTGACATCGCCCCACTGGCCGGTATCGCTTGTCGGCAGCATGAAATGGTTCATCCCGCCAATTCCCGTTTCAGGGTCTCGGATACATGCCGAGATGCAGGATCCCAGGACCGTGACGATCATCTCGTCGGGGTTGCCGGTGACGTAGTGTTCGCCGGGCAGCACCCGAACCGAAACCTTGCCGAAGCGCGGATCGAAATAGCGCTTGTGACCGTCGTCCACCTGCTTGATCCGTTCGCGGCGCTGCTGACTGGCTGGCACCGTCATGCGCGGCGCTCATAGATCGTCCGCCCGATCAGGTCGAAGCCGCCATGCAGCTTGCCAGCCGATTCCGAATGGCCGATGTACAGGTATCCACCGGGCTTCAGCAGGCTGTGGAAACCTTTCAGCAGGTCCGTCTTGAAGGCGTCGTCAAAGTAGATCATCACGTTGCGGCAAAAAATGACGTCATATTGCCGTTGCATGGGCCATGTGCCCCTGAGATTCAGCTGCTTGAATGACAGCATGCGCTGAAGGTCCGGATCGATGCGGACCGTTTCATCGGAATCGTTGATCAGGAACTGCTTGGTCATGTCGCGCGGAATCTGCTTGATCGATTCATGGCGGTACGTTGCCCGCCTGCAGGCCGCCACGGCATTTGTATCCAGGTCCGTGGCCAGGATCCGCACGTTGTGGTTCTTCCAGTCCGGCAAGCCATTCGCGATGGTCATGGCGATGGAGTAGGGTTCCTCACCCGTGGAGCAACCGGCCGACCAGACAAGCAGTTCCTTGCGACCTGCATGGGCCGAGTTGGCAAGCGGAGTGACGACGCTCTTGGCCAGGTGGTCGAAGTGATGCGATTCACGGAAGAACGATGTCAGGTTTGTCGTGATGGCATTGATGAAATTGCCCATTTCATCAGTGGACTTATCGCCATCCACCAGACGGAGGTAGTCTGAGAATTTCTTGAGCTTCAGGATCCGAAGTCGTCTGGAGAGCCTGCTGTAGACCAGTTCCCGCTTTTGTTCAGTGAGGGCGATACCCGCCCGTTCATGAACCAGGGACACGATCATCTTGAAATCGCGATCGGTAAAGAGAAACTCGCGTTCCCTGCTGTCTTCAGTCGATTTTGCTTTCGCGAGCATTCGGAATTTCCGTTCTTGAGGAGACGAGATACATTGGAAAAAACAATCCTTCAGCCCCTGCGTAGTGAGAAGTGCAGGGGCTGGAGGATGCGCTGATCAGAAGTCCTGCCAGCCGCCGTCGTCACCGTCCACGGCGATGAAACCACCGCCGCCGCCGCCAGCTGCCTTGCGCAGACCTGTGGCCGCCTGCTTCGCCCGCTTCGGGTCAACGCGCGCTTCGAACGATGCCTTGGCCTGTTCGCCGAGCGAGACGACGGAACCGGTGCCTTCGCCAACGGTGAAGTAGGTCATCCGCTGACGCATGCCGCGAGACTGTTCCAGCAGGGTCTTGGCAGAGGCTGCACTTTCCTCGACCAGGGCCGCGTTCTGCTGGGTCATCTCGTCCATCTGCGAGACAGCCCGGTTGATCTCCTCGACGCCCGTAGCCTGCTCGTTGCTGGCTGCGCTGATCTCGGAAACGATGTCGCTCAGACGCTTGATCGAGTCCACGATCTCGCCCAGGGACTTGCCGGTGTTGTTGACGAGTTCAACGCCATCCTTCACCTGCGCGCCACTGTCGACGATCAGGCCCTTGATGTCCTTGGCAGCCTGCGATGAACGCTGTGCCAGGGTGCGCACCTCCGAAGCCACGACGGCAAAGCCCTTGCCGGCGTCGCCAGCCCGTGCCGCTTCGACCGCGGCATTGAGGGCGAGGAGGTTCGTCTGGAAGGCGATCTCGTCGATGACCCCGATGATGTCCGAGACCTTCTGCGAGGAGTCCTCGATGCGGGACATTGCCGAAATCGCATTCTCGACAATGCTGCCGCCCCGCATGGCCACTTCGCGTGCCGACGACGACAGCTGGTTTGCCTGCTGCGCGTTTTCGGCATTCTGCTTGATGGTGGACGCCATCTCTTCCATCGATGCTGCAGTCTCCTCCAGGTTGGATGCCTGCTGTTCCGTCCGTGAGGACAGGTCGCTGGTCCCTGACGAGATCTCGTCAGCTGCTGCCGACACTTCGTCTGCCGCCGACATGATGTCCGTCACGATCTGGCTGAGCTGCTGGGACGTCGTGTTGGTGTCGCCCTGCAGCTTGCGGAAGAGTCCCCGGAATTCCCCGTCGACACGTCGGGTCAGGTCGCCTTCCGAAAGACCGCTGAGTGCGTCGGCAACTGAGGTGATCGCCTCGGACGTGGTGGAGGAGAGGCGGTTCATGGCTTCGGCAAGCGTCCGCTGGAAGCCAACCTTTCCGTCGAGATCCAGCCGCTGGCTGAAATCACCCTCGACAGCTGCTGCCACGAGGCCATTGATCTCGGACTCGATGGCCAGTTCCTGCGTGATATCGCTCCATTCGACGACGAACCCGACCTTTTCCTGATCGGCATCGTGAATCGGATTCACGACCAGGTTGAAGCTGCGGCCACCGACCGCGATGGTCGTCTTGAACGTCTCGCTCAGCCGGGCCAGCATGCCGCGCTGGTGTTCGGGCCTCTTGTGGAAAATATCGATGTTGGCACCGATGATCTTCTCGGCGGAGAACTGCGGCAGTTCGGTGCGGATATCCGCCTCTGCCGTCTTCAGCATCTCGCCCAGTGTCTCGTTCGTATAGACGATGTTCAGGTCGATATCTGCGACCATCACGTTGGTCTCGACGTTATCCAGGGCTGTCTTGATGCGCAGCGTCTCGACGTTCTTCTGCTTGATCGCGTTCAGGGAACGCGCGATGTCGCCGATCTCGTCGCCACGTTCGATGCCGGGAATCATGTCGATCGGCTCGCCCTCTGCCAGAGCGTTGATCGAGGTCTTCAACTGGTTGACCGGATCGGTGATGCCGCGCCCAACCCGCCAGGCGATGAAGGCACAGCACATGAAAGCGGCAAGGACGATACCGAGGATCAGATATACTGCGACTTCGGCAGTGCTTGCGTTTCCAGCCAGTCGCTGTTCGATCAGGCTGCTTTCAATGCTCTTGAATTCGGCGATCAGCTCACGGAACGTGTCGAAATAGACCTTGCCGCGCGCTTCGGCTACAACCGTCGAGATGTCGTTCATGCTCTTCGTCACACCGACGTCGCGGCGCAACGAGATCACGGGCTCCGTCACGTTCGACTGCCAATCGCGCAACACCTTCTCGATTTCCTGAAGGCGCGCGACCTGGGGCGGATTGTCACTGACCGTTTCCTGCAACGATCCAAGCTTCTCATAGACCCGTTCCTGACCATTCCGGTAGGGGTCGAGGAATTCGTCCTTGCCGGCCAGCAGGAAACCGCGCATGCCCGTCTCCATGTCGACGGCGGCGGCAAGGATCGCGTCACTTTCGGCAAGAACGATCCGGGCATGGTCAACCCCCCCGGACTTTTCCTTGATGCTCTCGATGTCGTAGAGCGCAACACCACCGACAGCAACGATCATGGCCAGAGGCACAGCAAAACCGGCTGATATTCTTTTCTTGATGCTCAAGTTCGAGAAAAACCCGCCCTTGCGTTTTTGGGTAGAAAATTCGGTGTCGGCATTTACCTGATGCCGATCCGTGCTTGTATCAGCCATTTGTTTGGTCCTTTTCATGATACCAAGAACAGGTTGCGGGGACCTGGATCGTTCCCCAGTTTTTTGCATCACCAGCCCTCTCCCCACCCGGCCACCCATCCAGGATGATCCAGCGGGTGAACGGGTGGGGAGAGGGTTGGTGCGGTTCCATCTGTCGATGGATCGACCTAGGCCGCGACCGACGCCGCAGCGGCGTCCGTCAGGGCGCGTGTGTTGGTCAGGCGCTCGATCGCGAGGATTGCGACCATGCGTTCGTTGGCGGAGACGATGCCCACCAGGAAATCCTGGATATCGCGGCTTTCCATGTCGGGCACAGCGCGGATGTCCTGCGTGTTGACCGTCAGGATGTCGGAAACCATGTCGACCAGAACGCCGACGATCCTGTCGCCGAGGGCGACAATGACGACGACGTGGGAAGCGGTCGCTTCAGTGCGCGTCTGCCCGAACCGGCAGCGCAGATCGATGATCGGAACGATCAGGCCGCGCAGGTTCAGCACGCCACGCATGTACGGCGGCTGGTTGGGAAGTACCGTGACTTCGGTCCACCCCTTGATTTCCCTGACCTGCATGATGTCGACGGCATATTCCTCCTGGCCGACCGTGAAGCTGACGAATTGCCTGTATTCGGCACCGCCAACGCCACTGGCGGCCCCCTGACTTGTCGGGTACCCGACGGTTGCCTCTTTCACTTGCAGCTCGGTCATTGGCTTGCTTCCCTTGTTTCGTTTTGGCTTGTGGCTACTTCGTGTGCCCGTGAAGCACCCTGGATACTGGCGGCTGAACCAAGGTCCGTGCCGCTGTCCTCGCAGAGTCCCTCGACATCCAGGATGGCCGCGACCCGGCCATTGCCCAGGATCGTGGCCCCCGAAAGACCGGGCACCGGGTCGTAGTTCGCTTCGAGGCTCTTGATGACCACCTGCTGTTGTCCGAGGAGTTCGTCCACGACGATGCCGATCCTGCCGAACCGGTCGCTGTCGACCAGGACGACCAGTCCTTCGGACGGGTTCTGGATTCCACCGTTCAGTCGGAACGCACGGCACAGATAGACCAGCGGAATGTATTCTCCGCGTACCTGGACGAGTTCCAGTCCATTGGGCAGTCGGCTGAGCGCTTCACGCTGTGGGCGCAGGCATTCGACGATCGCCGTGATCGGCAGGACATATTTCTCACCACCGACAGCGACAATCATTCCGTCCATGACGGCAAGTGTCAGCGGCAGCATCATCGTGAAGCTGGTGCCCGCGCCCGGTGTAGACTGGATGTTGATCCGGCCACCCAGTGACTGGACGTTGCGCTTGACCACATCCATGCCCACGCCGCGTCCCGAAACGTCGGTAACGGCGTCAGCTGTGGAGAAACCGGCCGCGAAGATCAGATTGTCGATCTCTTCATTTGACAGGTTCTGTTCCGGCGCAACGATGCCGCGCTCCCGCGCCTTGCGCAGCACGACTTCCCGATTGATGCCCTTTCCGTCGTCACGGATGACAATCAGGATCCGGCCGCTGCGATGTTCCGCTGACAGCGTGATGACGCCCTCTTCGGGCTTTCCAGCCGCGATGCGTTCTTCCGGCGTCTCCAGACCATGATCCAGCGAATTGCGGATCATGTGGGTGATCGGATCGCTGATTTCCTCGACAACGGTCTTGTCGACCTCGGTGTTTTCACCGGAAATCTCGAGGCGCACCTTCTTCGACAGCTGCGTTGCGAGTTCGCGGACAAGCCGGGGCATCCGGGCGAAGACCGATTTCACCGGCTGCATCCGGATCGCCATCACGCTTTCCTGCAGTTCACGTGTGTGCAGGGCAAGTTCTTCCAGGCCGCGCACCACGGGAACAAAGCGTTCCTCGGGCATGTCGTTGGTCTGCTGCGACAGCATTGACTGCGTGATGACAAGTTCGCCGACCATATTGACCAGACGATCGATGCGGTCGAGATCGACGCGGATCGAACTCACCTGCGCCGGTCGCCCGGACCGCGTGTCGGCATTCTTGCTCTCGACACCGGCGGGGAGGGCGCTTTCCTCAGTCACTTCGATGGCCGCGGGCGCTTCCGACTTTTCAATCTCGATTGTCAGTTCGGCATCATCGACAACAAATTCAAAGACTTCCTCGACATCCTGGATGCTGCATGCCGCTTTGAGAACGAAGTCCCAGCTGAGGTACGCCTGTTCAGGGTCAATCGTGTCCAGGTCGGGCAGGCGGTCGAGAGACGGCGTTGCCGAAAGCTGTCCGAGCTGCGCCATTTCCCGCACGAGCAACAGTGGCTCGTTGGCGTGCTGAAACATTTCAGCCCTGGGCAGGAACTTGATCAGGAATGTCGTCATTCCGTCCGGCGCATCCTCGCCGTTCGACAGAGCTGCATCGGGACTGGCCGCATTGGCACTGGCTGCTGCATCGGCAGGCCGCGCGGTGAACCGGATGGCGTCCAGTTCGGCCAGGGTCTCGGCCCCGTAGCCACTTTCCGGTTCCTGTCCGTCACGAGCCAGCTCGATCATCTGCGCAAGCACGTCGGAGGCATGGAACAGGACTGTCACAACCGCTTCGACGACCGGTATCTCGTCATTCCGCAGCAGATCCAGCAGTGCCTCGAATGCATGCGAGAACTTGACCAGTGCCTTGAACTGGAACGCGCCAGCGCCAGCCTTGATGGAGTGAACAGCACGGAATATCGAGTTCAGTGTCTCTTTGTCGTAGAATTCACCCTGCAGCAACTCGAGATCATTTTCGAGATCAGCAAGCAATTCAGAGCACTCGGCAAAGAATGTGGACTTAAATTGTTCGAAATCATCCATGTTCTGGCTCACTCCTTGGGGCGCTGCTTAGACGCAGACTTTCTGGACGACCTGGAGAAGCTTCTCCGGAGCGAACGGCTTGACGATCCAGCCTGTAGCGCCGGCCTCGCGACCTTCGCTCTTCTTGGCCGCATCGCCTTCTGTCGTCAGCACCAGGACCGGCGTTGACCGGTGGACCGGGTGACTGCGAACGGCCCTGACGAGACTGAGACCGTCCATGTTCGGCATGTTCACGTCGGTGATCACGAGGTTGACCTTTTCGTCGCCCAGAACGGTCAGGGCATGCTGTCCGTCGTGTGCCTCCAGGACTTCAAATCCCGCGCCCTTCAACGTGAAGGAAACCATGTCGCGCATCGTCTTGGAGTCGTCGACGGCGAGAATTCTCTTGCTCATTGGGTATTGCTCCAGCCTTGGATGTGATTGAGGCCCAGATCGGTAAAGGCGCTTGTGAGCACCGGGGGTGCCTCGATGAGGTTCAGGGAACGTCCGTAGCCGGAAAGGGTTTTTTCCGCCGCCAGAAGCACTTGAATGCAGGGGGACGTTATGCTCTCGACTGCCGCGCCGTTGATCGTCAGGTCACCACCGGGGCGCATCGCTTCCTGCAGCGCCGATTTCAGCTCCCCGGCGTAACCAAGATCCAGAAACGAAGGCAGATCCACGGCGTGACCTTGTATCCCGGAAGGGGTATCTGCCGCTGAAACAGCAGCCTCGTTGGTTTCCATTTCGACGCTCCCAGCGCTCGCATGTTTTCGTTGCGCGCAAAATGGTCGCGATTGTTTAACACTGGATGAATAATCGGGGATTATTTGGAGAAGCGCTGTATTTATTGGGATATTTCAAGTAATTTCCCCGACGTATTCCAAATACTTGACCAACCCGGAAAGCAACCCTCGCTAGAACTCAGTTGATTTTCGGATCACGCAGATTTCCGGGACCTTGTCGCCGGATATCCAGGATCAGCCTGATCTTCAACTTCCAGGGGAGTGACAAACCTCAGTTCCCGATAGCCGCCATTCCTCGCGGAGATGATCGCCTGTACCGGCTCGGCAGCCCCGTCCAGCCAGAGGTCAACGGTCCCGGCACCAGGTGCATTTTCAGCACCGCATCTGAATGATGCAGAGCGCGCGTCGATGGCGACGATCTCACCTTCGATGCGGGTGCCGTCGACTTCAATCCGGGCTGGCACTGGCTGCATCTCTGGTGACGACATGCTTTCGACGGCGGCATCAAGGCTGGCGACCTTTGAACTGATCGTTGATCTCAGTGTCTGAAGTGTGCCCTGAAGTCCCGTTGATGCCCTGACGATCGCGCTCGCCAGCTCGCCGGTTGCGACGATGTCTTCCGTTGCGCCAGCCATTGAAGTGGACATGGCGCGCGATGTCTCCAGTGCCCTGTGCAGGCTGGAGTGGATTTCGTTGGCACTCTCGCGCTGGCTGCCGATCGCTTTGGACACCTGCGCGGAAACGGCACTGTTTTCACGAATCACGCTGGAGATTTCCTGAATTGCTGCGACGGCAGCACCGGTCTGTTCCTGGATACGCGCAATCTGAAGCGCAATCTCGCCGGTGGCCTTGCCCGTCTGGCTTGCCAACGATTTCACTTCCGATGCGACGACCGCGAATCCCTTGCCAGCTTCTCCGGCGCGTGCCGCCTCGATTGTCGCGTTGAGCGCGAGCAGGTTCGTCTGTTCGGAAATCTCGTGAATGATCTCGGCCACATTGCCGATCAATTCCGATGATTCGGCGAGCGACTTCATCTGCCGGTTGGCGTCATCACTGCGTGCCACGGCATCAGACGACATGTGGGTGGCACGGGACACGTTCTCGAACATCTCGGTACTGACGGCGACAAGCTGTTCCATCCTTGCAACCGCCTGTTCGACATTGGCAGCCGGTGCGTCGGTATTCATCGCGGCGTCGGTCGTCTTCTCGTTGATCTGCGCGAGTGTTGCCGACACGGCCGAGGCGTTGCCATGCATGATGTCGATTTTTTCAACTGCCTGCGCAACGACATCCTGGACATCGATGAGAATCTGCGCCGACCCATCGCGGACCTGCTGGCGCCGTGACTGGAGTTCCTTCGCAAGCGCTGAACGTTCCCGATCAGCTGACCGAAGCTGGCTTGCGTGTTCCTGGCGCAGAGTGGCGACCGCACGGGCAACCTGACCCACGGCACCAACGTCTGCGGCGCCCGGTACCGAGCTGTTTTCAGGGCTGCGGACCATATCGATCACCGCAAATTCAAGGTCCTTGAGCGGCACCAGCAGCTTGGTCTGGATGGATGCATGGATCATGGTGAACGCGACGATAGCCACCAGCACCGGGAAGCAGGCTGAGGCCAGCACCAGCCAGGTGCCGCCACCCTGCTGCCAATCCGAAGTCGTGGCCACCACCGCCAATGGCAGGACACTCGATATGCATGTGATTGCGGCAACAAGCATCAGCAAGCGGGTAGGATAGTTAGAGAAAGCCATTGTCCATATCCTCGGCATTGATGGTTCCGTTGGGTGAGTCCCGGAACCATTTGTCGGTCTGACAGCCGGCGGGATGGCGGGAATCTATGAGTCAGCCCCTAATTTTCACTTAAGACCTGCGCGGAAGCTGTGCAGTGGCGACTTGGCGTTAATGGCTTGAACTCGAAATTGTGGCGTTGCTCCGTTGTTGTGTTGAAGTGTTACCAAGGAAAGTCACCGTTTTGGGGCATTGGACGGAAAATCTGATGCTCATGTTTTCTTAATTCTTGACCACGTATATCCCCCGGCGAATTGACACGCCGAATCCGGAGCGATGCCAGCGAATGCGGGCCTCTGGTCGGACCGCAATGCTGAGGAGAGCCAAACAATGTCCAATCTGGGTTTCATTCCATCTGTCCTGGTGGTGGACGATTTCGCGACCATGCGCCGGATCATCCGCAACCAGCTGGAAGAGCTTGGCTTCAGGGATATCTGTGACGCGAAGGATGGCGGTTCCGCACTGCGCCTCATCGGGGAAAGGGATTTTCATCTCATCATCTCCGATTGGAACATGGAGCCGATGTCAGGGATCGAGTTCCTTCGCCACGTGCGAAAGATCAACAAGTACAAACGCATACCCTTCATCATGGTGACGGCTGAATCCAAGGTCGAGAACGTGCGTGAGGCGCGTGCGGCCGGGGTCAGCAACTACATCATCAAGCCGTTTTCCTCGGCGATGCTGCGGCAGAAAATTGCAGCGTCGTTCGCCGCCTGATCCCGTCAATCCAAGACTTAAAGGGCTGTATTCCGATGGATGATCTGATTCGCGAATTCGTCGAAGAGACGTCAGAAGCTTTGTCGGAAGTCGAAAGCGATCTGCTCGAGATGGAACAGCACCCGGATGCCGAACATGACGTCGGCAACCTGTTCAGGCTGGTCCACACGATCAAGGGAACATGCAGTTTCATCGGCCTGGACCGGTTGGGGGGGCTGGCCCATGCAGCGGAGAACATCCTCGGCAAGGTGCGGGACCGGGAAATGGGGCTCAGCGCAGACGCAGTGTCCACAATTCTGGAAGCGGTCGATGTCATCACCCAGCTGCTCGAAGGCACGGCTGATACAGGGGCGGAACCAGAGATTGATGTGGCCCCGCTGGTGACGCGACTGAACGCTTTCGCCGATGCATCGGGTTCGGCAGCGACCAGCGACCATCAGAACGACGACATGATGGAAATGGACATCCGGGACTTCCCCGGACCGGACGATCAGGATGTCGATGCGGAAGCGGATTCCGGGCTGGATGATCTCGACCTTGAGTTCGGCAGCAATGACACTGCCGATGACGAGGCAGACGATGGCAAGGTGCTGTCGCTTGCCGATATTCTCGGGATTGATGCCAGCGCCGGACATGGTGATGAGGGCGCAAATGCTGTCGATGCGGATCTGCAAGAAGGGTTCGACGATGACACATTCGGTTCCGATACTGAGCATGCTGATTCAGACCCGGATGAACCGGGTGCGCTGACACTGTCGGCCATACTTGGTGATCTGCCGGACACGGTTTCTGTCGATGACGAGGACTTCAGCGATGCCGATGACGACGGCGAAGCTGAGAATCAGTCGTCGACACCGTCGGTGAACTCGATTGGCGATATCCTTGCCAACGCAACATCGTCCCGTGGCGCCGAATCCAGTGATGCATCTGCACGCAGTGCGCCCACGAACAATGACCAACCCCTGACCATGGCAAGCATTCTGGCGCAATGCGGTCCCGGAAAAGGCCAGGCACCAAGGCCCGAGAATCCCCCGCCCGAGAAGAAGAGTGCGCCTCAGCCGCGCCAGTCACCTGCGGCCGCAGCGAAAGCGTCTCTTCCGGCAGCAAAGGAAATGACGCCTCCGGCCCGGGACCTGCAGGCAAAGACTGCTCCACCGGCCAAGGCAGAGGAAGCGAAAGATGCGCCCGCCAAGGGCGCACAGAGCGGCGCGACGTTGCGGGTCAACGTCGAGTTGCTGGAACACATGATGACGCTGGTGGGTGAACTTGTGCTGACCCGCAACCAGCTGTCACAGCTTGCCAGGCAGCAATCGAACGGCTTGTTCGAAACGTCTCTGCAAAGGCTCGATCAGGTGACCGGTGAGTTGCAGGAAGGGATCATGAAGACCCGCATGCAGCCAATCGGCAACGCCTGGAACAAGCTGCCCCGGATCTTGCGGGATCTGAGCAAGGATCTTGGCAAGAAGATCGAACTGGAAATGATCGGGGCGGACACGGAGCTTGATCGGCAGGTTCTGGAGCTGATCAAGGATCCTCTGACGCACATGGTGCGCAATTCGGCCGACCACGGAATCGAATCCTCGGACGCCCGGAAGGCCGCAGGCAAACCGGAAGTCGGCACTGTCCGGCTGGCAGCGGCCTACAAGGAATCCCACGTCGTGATCACCCTGTCGGACGATGGTGGCGGTCTGGATGCCGTGGCGATTCGGCGCCGCATCGTCGAACGCGGCCTCGCCAAGGCTGATGAAGCTGAGGCCATGACCGACCACCAGATGCATCAGTTCATCTTTGCGCCCGGATTTTCGACGGCCACGACGGTAACGAGTGTCTCCGGTCGAGGCGTCGGCATGGATGTGGTGCGGACGAATATCGAAAAGATCGGCGGCTCCGTCAGCCTGGAGTCAGAGCTTGGCGCGGGCACCTGCTTCACGATCCGGATCCCGCTGACGCTGGCCATTCTGCCTGTGCTGATCATTGGCAGCGGCGATGAACGATACGGGTTGCCACAGATCAATCTTCAGGAGGTTGTCCAGATAAGGGATCGCGACAATTCAGGCATCGAGCGTGTCTCGGGCTCTCTGCTGTATCACTACCGCGACGACCTGATCCCGATCATCGAACTGGATGAGATATGCGGTCGCGCCACGAGCGATCTCGCGTCTGCCTACCACAAGAAATTCATTGTCATATGCCGGTTCGGAACCATTACATTCGGTCTCATATGTGACAGTATTTTCGATACCGAGGAAATCATCGCGAAGCCGGTCGCAAAGATCCTGAATGGCATCAGGTATTTCTCCGGCACCGCAATTCTTGGCGATGGAGCGGCGATTTTCGTGCTTGATCCCAACGCGCTGGCCGCAAAGGTCGGTTCGAAACAGAACAGCAGTCAAGCGCCATCGGAAAAGGCTGACGAACCCCAGCCCGATATCGATCGAACCTTCCAGATGATCGTATTCGAGTGCGTTGACGGCACCAGAAAGGCCTTGCCGATCACACTGGTTGACCGGGTCGAGGAATTCGGGCCGGAGCAGCTTGAGCAGATAGATCAGAAGATCGTCGTTCAGTATGAAGGCAAGCTGATGCCCATACTCGAGATCGATCAGGCCCTGCTGCACGAGCAACAGAAGCACTCCGTGATTGTCTTTCACGACAATGACAATTTCCTGGGGATGAAGATTGCCGAAATCTGTGACATCGCCGAACTGGAGATTGAAACCGACATCGAGGATCTGAGGCCCGGGTGTCTCGGTGCAACCGTTTCGGAAGGGCGGGTGATCGAGATCCTGGACGTCTCCTACATGATGTCGACGTGCTTCCCGCAGAAGTATGGCGCACGAAGCGTGCCCTATGCCGGTGGCACCACGTCATCTGTCGAGATTCTTCTGGTGGATGATTCCAAGTTCTTTCGTAACTTCGTCGGTCCCTTGCTGAGGACCAGTGGATACAACACCACTGTTGTCGAACATCCGCGCGATGCGCTGGAGATGTTCGACAAGCATCCTGATTTCGATGTGATCATCAGCGATATCGAGATGCCGGAGATGGATGGCTATGAGTTGCTGCGGTGCATTCGCCAGCGCCCCGGAGGAAAAGACGTGCCGGTGATCGCATTGAGTTCCTATGGCTCGAAGACCGATATCGAACGTGGCCTCAACGCCGGATTCAACGCGTACGTCAGCAAGCTGGACAAGGATGGGCTGTTGAAGGCCCTGCAGCGGGCAATCATCGAGACGGAGATGGTCGCATGAACGCAAATCCGTTGTCTGATGTCAGCCCAAGACATTTTGGTCGCGACCAGAGCATCGTCACGGCCAGCATCAGGAAGCAACTCTACGCTTTCCCGATCCTGTCCATCGGCGACACGATCAGGGTGAGGTCGCTTACCCCGGCGCCTGGCGCCCAACCCGTGATTCCGGGTGTGATCAACCTGCGAGGCCGTATCGTTACCGCGATCTGCATGCGGCGGTTTCTCGGCACCCCGGACGCGAGCTGGGAGGGTAGTTACGGAATCATCGCGTCATACGAGAACGAGCATTACTGCTTCCTGTTCGACAGGATCGGAGAAGTAATCCCGCGTGAGCGGTTCGAGATCGAACCGGTTCCCGGCACCATCGCCCCCAATTGTCAGCAGATCTGCACCAGCATCGCCAGGATCGGCAACGAGATTGCCATCATTCTGGACCCCAATCGTGTGGTGCAGGAGTGCTTTTCTGCTGAGTCCGAGACAAACGGATCCGGGGATAACTAGGCCAGTCTTGGAGGGCTGAGAACCATGTCACTTGAGAACGAGCTAAAACCCTACATCAACGCACTTCTTGATCGGAAACAGCCGCTTGGCGCGATCGAGATGAGGGGGTTTGTCAACACGCTTACCGGCATTGCCAATCGTTACAACAAGCCCGGTGCCAAGGGTGGCAGGCCTGCGCCTCCGCGGCCTGAACTGTCCGTCGATGACATGAAATATCTGAATGAGCAGATCCAGATGGGCATGGAGAAGCTGTCGTCCTCGGCGGAGACCATTCTGGAAGCCGTGGACGAAATCGGCAGGTCTGATGGTGACCGCAAGAAGATTCGGAGCATCAGTGGTCAGATCATGCAGGCGTGCGACTTCGATGATATCGTCGGACAGAGGCTGATGCAGATGAGGAGCCGACTGAACAACCTTGGATCAGTTGCCGCGCTCACCCCGAAGGAAACGGCCGGTCCGACCATGGACAAGTCAGTCGACCAGGACGCCATCGACAAGATTTTCTTCGAGTGAAATTGCGCCTGGCACGGACTTGTTGCGGTGCCATGTCATGCCACGGCGAGGTGTGCGGACAAGGGCGGGATAGCGCTGTTTGACGCGTCCGGATCCGACCGACACTTCTCGCCCGGCGGTGGTGGCAGCCCCCGGGCTCATGGAGAATGCGCCGGGCCTCGGCAAGCACCTGGCCTGCAAGGTCCATGTGTATCGCAACACTTCAGGGAAGGTTTCGCCTGCAGCGTGACTGTTCGGAGCCGCGCACAGGTAAGAGGGTGCTCATCCGTGCAATGTCAAACGACGGTTCCGGCGCGCCCCCAACGGGCATCCGATTCAAGCATCGTTAACTCTCCTGATGGTAATTTTGGCACCTTGATTAGGTGCTGGTTGCCACACGGGTATCTAACAATCATCAACAGGATCGACTGTCGGCCATGGAAGTAACCTGCTTCGAATTCGAACACCGGGTGTTCACGCTCCCGGGTGCATATATCTTCGGTTCCGGACTGGATCGGAAGCCGATGCTTCATGTCGAAATGGGCGAGTTGCACGCATCCATGCCAATCGACGGTTTGATCCGGGAATTCGGGATAACTCCTGATTCGCGGGATTTCGAGCTCATCACCATCGCGCAGGATGCGCTCAAGTATGTGCACTACATTTCTCCCGGAGACTCGATACCGACAGAGATCATCGATGGCACCGCTTCCTGGCCCATCGGACCCGAACACTTTGAATCGGCCAAGAACCAGCTGATGTTGAAACTCGCGGCCTGGGCAACCGGATCAAGCATGTCGAAATCAAGCAATATCGGCATGTCTAATCTGTTGCAGGATCCCGAAGTGCAGAAGAACATCCAGAGAGGGTTTGAACAGGCGGCCACCGCTCTCAAGCTGGAAAGTCGTGAAAAGGTGGTGGAGATGATCGAACGCCTGGGGCGTGAGATCGGCTATATTCACGCCCTCCAGGAATACTACGTCTGGGTATTCTCGATTCGTCGCCATCTCAAGGGCGCGCAAAGCCTTCTCAAGGGTGATTCACAGGCACTCGAGAACGCAATCCGCGCCGATCATCTTGCCGAGAAGTCGACCAAGGAATTCAAGCAGAAATTCATCGATGTTGATGCACAGATCGATGATATCGTATCTGCTTTGAGCAACCTGCCGAATGTCATCGAATTTGTTCGTGTGGTGCGCGATGATCTCCATATGGGCACACTGGTTTGGTCAGAGATCGAGGAAGTGTGGAGGTCTCCGAAATTTGAAACTCGCGACAGTGTGCGGCGAGCAATTTCGGGCCTGTACACGTTTCTGGCTCAGAAGTTCCTGAAATCCGATTGGTAAGACGGACGAGCGTGAGGTGTTTTCTCACATCGTTGATTGTCGAATTGGCCTGAAGGCTGCAAGTATTACCCAATAGAATCAACATCATCTTTCTGTATCACCCTGAACAGTCAGTGTGCCGATCCGGGGCAGATTGCGACCCTTTCTGACTTTCCATCCTGCCCTTGATCTGGCCCGATCCCTGTATCTGATCTGTGTCGACACGCAGGTCATCGCCCGAATTGGTTGTCTTTCGCCCACCCGTTGCGGCTTCGGGATGGGCCGCAATTCGGCACGGCTGGTCATTGAGCAGGTCCCGAAGTATTCTGTACGTCGATCTCGCGCTCCACGTACGGGTTGGGGGTCGGTTGTCGAAGGGGGGGCTCGACATGCAAGCAGAGCAGGAACGGCAGGAGGCAACGGCATCGCCACCAGTTCAGCTGGATGTTGCCATTGCAACTCTAGGCGATATCAGGGAAGCGCTTCGTGCAGGGTTCCGCGATTTCGGCCGAAGACCGGTTTTGAGTCTCTTCTTTGGTGCCGTCTATGCCCTGTTCGGCGCGGTACTGATTGTTGGTCTCTCGGTATATGACCAGATCTGGATCGTCATCGCCGCAGCAGTCGGCTTTCCGCTGGTTGCGCCTTTTCTGGCTGCCGGTCTCTATGAAATGTCCCGCCGTCTGAAGCGCGAGGAAACCTTCAACGCCCGGGATGTTTTCGGTGCCATTTTCAGCCAGCAACGCCGCGAATTCGGATGGATGTCGTTCGTTGTCCTGTTCGTATTCTGGATCTGGGCCTATCAGGTCAGGCTCGTGCTGGCCCTGACTCTTTACCGGAATGGGGTCCACTCCCTCGATCATCTGCTCAGCGTGCTGTTCACGACGAGCGAGGGCATGACGTTCCTGGCGATTGGCTCGATCATCGGCGCCGTGCTGGCGACCATCCTGTTCTCGATCACGGTGATCTCGATGCCGCTGCTGCTGGACAAGCGGGTCGACATCGTCACGGCGATGATCACCAGCGTGAAGACGGTGATTCAAAGCCCCGTGATCATGCTTGGCTGGGGCGCAGTGGTGGGGGCGCTGACCCTTCTGGCCGTTGCGCCGCTGTTCATCGGTGTGATCTTTATCTTTCCCGTTCTCGGCCACGCGAGCTGGCATCTCTATGAGCGTCTCGTCTCGGAGAGGTGATCCAGGACTTCAGGGAACCGATGGCTCGGGCGTGTCCAGGCTTGATAGTGGGGGATCAGCGCGCGACACATCAACTGATGCTCACGCAAGGGCAAGATGTGCCCCGCTTCAGGTAATGTAAAAGTGAAAACAAGGCAGTAGTGGCGGACAGGGGGGGAGATAGTTCGAACTCTCCAACAGGCCGCGACTGCGGCCCGGCGACCGTTCGCTGCCCCGTCGGAGCGGGCGCGCGCAGCGAGTTGAGCGTGAGACAGAAAATCTGGCGGACAGGGTGGGATTCGAACCCACGAAGGGGGTTAACCCTTGGCGGTTTTCAAGACCGCTGCCTTCAACCACTCGGCCACCTGTCCCGCGCCCGGGGGCTTTAGCAGAGGGTTGGGAAACTTGTCCAGCGTGCTGCGCCGGTCGTGGCGGCCGAGGGCTGTTTCACGCGGCAGTGACCTTTTCGGCGACAATCTCGGCCAGAGCGAGCGATGCCGTGAGGCCGGGGGACTCGATACCGAAAAGGTTGATCAGCCCCGCGCAGCCGTGTTCTGCCACGCCGTCGATACGGAAATCGGCTGCGGCGGCACCGGGCGGAGAGAGCTTGGGTCGCACGCCTGAATAGCCTGGCAGCAGGGCACCATCAGCCAGGTCAGGCCAATAGCGCCGGACAGCGGCGTAGAAGCCATCGGCGCGGCGCGGGTCGACCGTATAGTCGATCTCCGCCGGTGACGTCGCTTCCAGCCACTCGACATCCGGGCCGAAGCGCGCATCGCCGCCAATGTCGATGGTGACGTGGACACCCAGGCCACCCGGTTCCGGCACCGGATAGATCAGCCGGTTGAAGGGGGATCGCCCGGCAAGCACGTAATAGCTGCCCTTGGCGAACCAGGTGGCCGGGCGACCCCGGTCAGGCAAGCCAGCCGTGGCACGGGCGAGGGCAGGGGCGTCAAGGCCACTTGCGTTCACCAGCGTCCGGCATTTCATCTCGAACGGATCCGCACCGCCGGTCCTGATGATCGGTCCGCCGTGTTCAAGGGTCAGGTCGGTGACCGGCGTGTCGAAGGCGATCATTGCGCCATTGGCCTCCGCATCGCCCTGCAGGGCCAGCATGTATCCATGGCTGTCGATGATGCCGGTTGAGGGGGACAGCAAGGCCATGACGCCATGGACCGCCGGCTCGAGTTCAGCCAGTTCGACCCTGTCGATCACCCGCAGGTCAGCCACGCCATTGGCGTTGGCTCTGGCGCGGATTGCGTCCAGGTCGCCGGTCTGCGACGGATCAGCCGCCACAATCACCTTGCCGCAGTTGCGGTGCGCCACGCCGTAGCTTGCGCAGAAATCATAGAGCAGGGCCTTGCCGCGCACACAGGTCAGGGCCTTCAGGCTGTCCTTCGGATAATAGATACCCGCGTGAATGACCTCCGAATTGCGGGAACTGGTGATGGAACCGATCAGGGATTCGCGTTCCAGCACGATGACGTTGCGACCAGCCCTTGCCAGCTGTCGGGCGACAGCCAGGCCCACGACGCCAGCACCTATGACGACGACATCAGCGGTCTCCATTGGGTGTGTCCTTTCGTGTCATGTCGTTACCGTCTGCACCTGCGCCATCCGCCGTCTGGTCGGTTACCGCGTCCAGTCCTGGCTCCAGTTCTGCCATGCTGCCGGTTTCGTCACCTGGCGGGGTGTCCGGTTCCTGTTCTTCCTGTTCTTCCTGTTCGGCTGTCAGCTGGACCGCATAGGAAGTGCCGCGCACAGGCATTGCCACGAAGTCGACGTGCTGCTTGGCCGTCGGTGCCGGGCGGCGGAGCATGCGGTACAGGGTGATCAGCCCGATCAACCCATGAATCCCGGCAAGGGTGATGAAGAAACCGCTCGGACCCGTCAGGTCGATGGTCAGGGCGGCGAGATTGGGACCAAGAATCGCCCCCGTGCCGTTCAGGAACACAAGCCCGCTGGATGCGGCGACCATCTTCTTCAGCGGCACCCGGTCATTCACATGCGCGTTGAACAGTGAATAGGTCGGAATCGAGAACCCGCCAAAGAGCGCCATGACGATGATCAGCGGCCAGACATTGCGTGCCTCGACCATGCTCGGTGGCTGGACGGTGACCGGGGCGGGCAGCAGCATGGCGACTATGGCCGCCAGCATGGCCGCAAAGGTGACGACCGTGATCACCAGACGACGGTTGACCAGATCGGAGATCCGCCCGATCGGGAACTGCATCAGCATGCCACCCAGAAAGATGGCGGCGATGAAGGTGGATATCTCCGGGACTGTCAGGCCAATTCTCTGCGCATAGATCGCGGCAAAGCCGAAGATGGCCCCATTGACGACACCATTCAGCGTCATGCCGATGCTGCCGAGCGGGGACAGCCAGAACAGCTCCCTGAAACTCAGGGTCTCGGGGGCAGAGAAGTCCGGGGCCCGCGATGCAGCCAGGCAGACCGGCAGCAGAGCCAGCGACACGAGCACCGCAGCGATCATGAACAGGTTTGCGCCGCTGGGGTCGGATACCGCCAGCAGATACTGCCCGGCGGAAAGGGCGCCCAGTTGAATGACCATGTAGATCCCCAGCAGGCGGCCGCGGTTCTGGTTGTCACTGAGGTCGTTGATCCAGCTCTCGGCCACGATGTAGAGGCCGGCATAGCTGAACCCGGTGATAAGGCGCATGGCGAACCATACCCACGGATCGATGAAGATCGAATGCACCAGCACGGCGGCGGAGGCGAGGGAGGCGAGGGCGGCAAAAACCCTGATGTGTCCAACCTTGGCCACCACCCGCGGTGCGAACAGGGATCCGGCGAGAAACCCGGCGAAATAGCCGGACATGACGAGGCCGAGCACCTGATTGTCGAAACCTTCGAGGGAGCCGCGAAGCCCGAGCAGCGAGCCTTGCAGCCCGTTGCCGAGCATCATCAGCGCAATCCCGAGAAACAGCGCGGAGACAGAGAACAGGGCGACCATGGAACACCTGTGGACGGGCGGGAATTGGGGTGCCGACTTTACGCCACCGGAAGGGGGATCGGAAGTGAAGGGACGACATGTCCCGGCCCCTGTGCGACCGCAGGGATGTGCGGCCCTTGGCAGGCCGTGGTCGTTAAACCTCAGGCGAGGATCGCATAGGCATCCGCCAGTGCGGGCAGGGCACGTTCCACGGCATTGCGGCCTTCCTCGATTGCTTCTTCGGCCCGGTCGAATTCCAGCAGGCCGACATGGCCCAGTCGGGGCGCGATATCGATATCGGCGGGATCGCCAGCCATGCGCGACCGGTTCAGCCTGTCCTGCACGATGTTCAGGGTGCCCAGCAGCACACTGAAGATGCTCGGCGAATCCTCTGCCTTGCCGAACACCTGCCGCATCACGAGCGCGGAGGGGCTGAGCATCTCGTCGGGATTGGCGCGAATGCGCTGCAACAGCTCATCGAACTTCAGGTCCTCATCGATCATCTGTGCCGCGAGGTTGTTGGTGCCGAAGGTGTCACTGTTGAGATTGACCGCAATGACCAGCCGGGCACCCAGGGCACGGCATACCGATACCGGCACCGGGTTGACCATGGCGCCGTCAACCAGCCAGCGACCGTTCACGTTGACGGGGGGGAAGATGCCCGGCATGGCGTAGGACGCGGTGATCGCTTCCGCCAGATTGCCCTTCTGCAGCCAGATCTCGTGCCCGGTTGCCAGTTCGGTCGTCACGCTGGCGAAGCGGCAGGGCAGATCTTCGATGTCGATGCCGGCCAGGTGTTCCTGCAGGGTGCGTTTCAGGCGCCGCCCACCCAGCATGCCGCCGCTGCCCAGCCCGATATCGAGGTAGCGCAGCATCCGCCCGCGGGTCATCTGGCGCGCCCAATGGTCCAGAACCTCAAGTTTTCCAGCAGCATAGGTGCCGCCAACCAGCGCGCCGATTGACGTCCCGCAGATGATGTCGGGCCTGATACCGGCCCTTTCGAGCCGTTCGAGGACGCCGATATGGGCCCAGCCGCGGGCGATTCCGGCGCCCAGGGCCAGCCCGATCTTGGGTCGCGGTTGGTTGTTCACATCACTGACTTCAGTTTCCATTAGCCTCGGTCCTAGGATTCCCCTGCGTCCGAACAGATCGCCGCAAAGTTTTTTGCGCAACCCCTTTCAAGGTGCTTGACCTGAACGGCGAAAAGGCGCATTTCTCCGCCGCGCCGCAGAGGTCGCCCCGGAAACGGAGGCTGGCAGGTCACGGCAGCCTTGATAAGCGGGTCCAATCTGCTTAACATGAAGATTTCCGGCATATTGCGAATCCCTCGCGATGAAGTTATCGCGAACGCACTGTGCCGCGCTTTTTGGCCTCCGGGCCGGATCGCACTGCTGTTTGACATGGTTGGATTGAAGGGGATGTGAGGCTGGCGGTTTGTTGGCTTTGGTCTTTAGAGGCTGGTCACGTGTGACTGTCTGTTTTGCATCCTTTGTGTTGTTCGATGGTGCCTGATTTTGTTCTGGCTTTGG
>JARGPL010000017.1 GCA_029210175.1 Minwuia sp.
TCCTCAGAAAAGCCGCGGCCCGAACAATCGACGAACTCTGGGACACCATCGCCACCTGCATCTCCGCATTCACCCCGGATGAATGCAGAAACTACTTCAAGGCCGCTGGATATGAACCCGAGTAAACCGAATCTGCTCTAGATCGCCATCTGATTCCGCCTGATCCCCGCCTTTGGACGGTCGAGAAGCTGCCCGAGTTCGTGGCGGCGAGGGAGGAACTGATCAGGCAGCGCATGGTGCGCCTCAATGCGCCGGGACAGGGCGGCGCTGAGGACACAGAGCAGGGGAACCCATCGGGGGAAAACCTCCCGGCGATGGCGTAGCGGCTGCCATTGCCGGGGAACCGTCCCTGAAGCCGTCACCTGCCCACGATCACCATCGCGAAGGTCTCGTCATGTTGCGTGTTCCCGTCGCCCGGGACGGCTCTGTTTTCGCTCCTGCACTGAGGCGGTCAAAAGGGTACTGGATTGGGGCCAAGGGGAGCGAGAGCCTCGTTCCGGACTTTCTGGATGCCCTCGCCACGCTGACTCAGATGCCGTTGGCCCGGTGGCGGCGTCCCAATGCGAAGGGGAACTGGGGGATTGTCTCGGCTGCCGATTGGGCGGAAATCGACGTTGACCAGCATGAGATCGCTCGTTCTGATGTGATCCAGGGCTGTACCTGAATTGCCGCCTTGATCGGCGTCTTGCGGGTGGCGAGGCTGCGCGCCAGCGTCAGCGCGGGCCTCCTGTGACCGGGAATCAGCAGGCTCCGGCCTTCCGCGCGCCGTAGGTTGCCTCGCTTGTCGTGAACTTGCTTCCGGCATCCGATGACAGCTGCGCGATCAGCCCGTTGCACGAAAATCCCATGATGCTCAGATACTGCTCGGCAGATCTTGCCGCCTGCTCGTTCCAGTCAACGGCGAGGCTGTTCACCGCCGCCGTGGCATCGGCCCGGCTGTAGCCGTCCCCGTATGGCGACGAAAGCTGCTCGATCAGGCCGTCGCGCGAAAACCCCTGAAAGCTCAGGTAGTTGTTTGCAGACCGGACAGCGTTCCTCTGCGGCCCGGTCAGAGATTGGGCCGCAGCGAATGACGCGCTCACAAGCACGCAGAAAAAGGCCAGGGCAACGGCTGTCTTCTTCATGGAGTTCCTCCATTGGCAATCAGGTACGATGGTGTCCGGCCGCGTGATATCGCTGGCGGCGAGGTCCGGGATCAGCGCCGCCGCGCGGTGCATGTCGGTTGTGATCTGCATCTGCTGCTCTCCAATGGCTGTCGTATTGGTTGCACTACAGCATGGGTCAGCATCCGGGAAAAGACGGTTGAGCCAGAATTCAGGCGGCCGTCAGTCCAGGCGCCAGGGCAGGCGGCGCCGGTGGCTGTCGTAGTGGGCCAGCAGGTCGGCTATGATGCGGGACGGATCGGGCATGGTTCGCTGGCGGTTCCGGCGTGATGCTCAGGGAGAGGCGGATTCAGGTGGCGGGCGAGAAGTCTGACAGCAGCAAAGGATTAGGCAGCGTTCCCCGTCGTGGCAAGGGCGGCTTCCGCCGTGCCGGTGAGGACGTGGCCGCCATCCTGTCCCCGGCGTTCAAGCGCCGTGGCTTTGCGCAGACCGATATCGTGTTGCGCTGGCCGGAGATTGTCGGGGCCGCACTGGCCGATCAGTGCCGCCCGGAGCGGCTGGCCTGGCCGCGCGTCATCGACGGGCAGGAAAAGTCTGCCGCCGCCGACGGGGCCATCCTGCACCTCAGCGTCTCGCCGGGCTGGGCCACCGAGATCCAGCATCTGGAGCCCTTGCTGATCGAGCGGGTGAACCGTTTCTTCGGCTGGCGCGCCGTTACCGGCATGCGCCTGCGCCAGGTCCACCTGAAACCGACACCTGAAACGCGGCAGCGCAAGCACCGCCCCTTGAGCGAATCGGAAAGCGCCGAACTGGACCGTGTGACCGCCATGGTCACGGACGCAGATGCACGGCGTGTCTTGCGGGGCCTGGGCGAATCCATCTTCACGGCGGATGATAAAACCGCGAAGTGATTGAGGCCGATCACCATTTGCCACATTCTGACCCTATTCTGGTGAATGCTGCCCTTTCGGTCGGGATCAGGATTTTCAGATTGAGGCTGCGGGCGCTCGGCAGTATGATTTCACAACATGTAGTGGGTACGGACAGACAATGGCACTAACAGACAAGTTTGACGGGGCGATCTCGCGGCGGACGCTGCTGGTCTCGGGTGGCATCGCGACGGGGCTTGCCCTCAGCGGTGTGGCATTGCCTGCGGCGGCACAGGGCGCGGATTACCCGAAGGGTGACATGGTGCTCGGCGATCCGGACGCGCCTGTGGAGGTGATCGAATATGCCTCCATGACCTGCCCGCACTGCCGTCGCTTCCATGAGGAAGTCTATCCGGCGCTGAAGAAGGAGTGGGTCGACACGGGCAAGGTCCGCTTTGTCTTCCGTGAATTCCCGCTCGACCGCTATGCGCTGCAAGCATCCATGCTGGCCCGCTGTGGTGGGGAGCAGAAGTTCTTCGGCTTCATCGATCTGCTGTTCAAGCAGCAGGCAAGCTGGACCAGCGCCAGTGACCCGGCCGCAGCCCTGCGCCAGATCGGCCTGCTCGGCGGCATTTCCAGCGACGCCTTCGATGCCTGCATGGCCGATGAGTCGCTGGTCGATTCGATCCTCGCCACGCGCCTGGATGGCCATCAGAGGATGAAGGTCTCGGGCACGCCCAGCGTTTACGTGAATGGTGAGAAGGTGGGGGATCCGATGGACTATGCGGACATCTCCAGCCGGATCCGCAGCGCCTTGTAAGGCCAGGACAGGGGTGGCGCAGCAGCAGTGAATTTCAACAAGCTTCGGCTGGTCGGCTTCAAGTCCTTCGTCGAACCGACGGAACTGACCATCTCGCCGGGCATGACCGGCGTGGTGGGGCCGAACGGCTGCGGCAAGTCGAACCTGGTCGAGGCCCTGCGCTGGGTGATGGGTGAAACATCGCCCAGGAACATGCGTGGCGGCGAGATGGATGACGTCATCTTCGCCGGGTCCGCCACCCGCCCCGCCCGCAATCAGGCCGAAGTGCAGCTGACGCTGGAGAACCCGACAGGCAGCCCGGTCCCCGCCGCCTACAGCGATGCGCCGGAGATCACGGTCAGCCGCAAGATCACCCGTGAATCCGGTTCCGACTATCGTCTCAACGGCGGTCATGTCCGGGCGCGGGACGTGCAGTTGCTGTTTGCCGATCTGGCAACCGGTGCCCGGTCCACTGCCATCGTCAGTCAGGGCCGCATCGGGGCGCTGATCGGAGCCAAGCCGGCGGAACGGCGGTTGCTGCTGGAGGAAGCGGCGGGCATCACCGGGCTGCATTCGCGTCGGCATGAGGCCGAATTGCGCCTGCGCGGGGCCGAGACCAATCTGGAGCGGCTGGATGACGTCACGGGACAGCTGGACGGGCAGCTTTCCGGATTGAAGCGGCAGGCCCGTCAGGCCAGCCGCTATCGCAACCTGTCGGATGCCATCCGCCAGGCGGAAGCGATCATCCACCATCTGCGCTACACAGCCGCGCTGGCAGCCCTGAACAAGGCCCGGGACATCAAGGAAGCCGCCGAGGCCGTGGTCACCGAGACGACGCGGGCCGCTGCTGCCGCGTCGGCGTTGCAGGCGGAAACCGTGGCGCGGATCGAGCCGTTGCGGAAAGCGGAGGTGGAGGCGGCAGCGGCGCTGCAGCGGTTGCTGCTGGCGCGGGAATCGCTGGATCAGGAAGAGGCGCGTGTGCGCCAGACGATCACGGATCTGCAAGACCGTGTCGGCCAGTTCGGCCGTGATCTGGAACGTGAAACACGACGCCAGACGGAGGCCGGGGAGCGGGTCGCGGCGCTGTCGCAGGAAGCTGGATCCCTGCATCGCGCATCCGCCGGACAGGACGACCTGAAACTACAGGCGGAGCAGGCTGTCGATGTTCGGCGCACCACACTGGCCGAGGCCGAGACAGCGCTGTCGGCAGCAACCGAACATCTGGCCGAGCTGCGGGCCAGAAGGCAGGCATTGAGCCGTCGCCTGGCTGATGAAACCGCCCGACGGGACGATCTGTCCCGGCGGGTCAAGGCGGCGGAACAGGAACTGGCGCGCACTGGTGATCAAGGTCTGGCAGACCGGATCAGCGCGGCTGAACGGGCAGAGATGGAAGCCCGCGCTGTCGTGGACGCGGTCGCTGCCGAGATTGCGTCGACGGAAGCAGCGCGCGTCACGGCGGAGGAGCATCTCAACGGCGTCATCGAGGCGGAACGCACGGCGAAATCGGCCAGTGCGGCGCTGGAAACCGAACTCACGACCCTGACCCGCCTGCTGGCGCGGGATGCGAAGACAACGCATGCGCCCGTCATCGATCAGGTGCAGGTCACCCCCGGCTTCGAGACGGCATTTGCAACGGCACTGGGCGAAGGTGTGCAGGCCGCACTGCAACCGGATGCCCCGGCGCACTGGATGCAGCGGGAACCGGCTGACTTGTCCGGGGTCTTGCCGGATGGTGCCACGCCGCTTTCTGTCGAGGTCGATGGCCCGGCGGCGCTGGCACGACGGTTGGCGTCTGTCGGGGTCGTGGCCGACCGTGCTGCGGGTGATGCCCTGGCACCCGTGCTGAAGCCGGGACAGCGGCTGGTGTCCCGGGCAGGTGACCTCTGGCGCTGGGACGGTTTCGTGCGGCGTGCGGGCAAGCAGGCGGCGGGGGCCGTCAGGCTGGAACAGCAGAACCGCCAGCGCGCCGTCCGGCAGTCTGTCGAACCGGCGCGGGCATCCCTGCGTGACGCCGAACAGGCCGTCGCCAAGGCCCGCGAGGCCGTTGCCGGCGTCATCGGCGCGGAGCGTTCCGCCCGTGCCCGGCGGGGGGAGGCGGAACAGCGGATCGCCAAGGCAGGTCAGGCCCTTGTCGCCATGCGCAGGCAGGCTGACGGGGAACGCCAGAAACGCGAACGGCTGGCAGCCGCGCTGGAAAGTCTGCGTCGCGACGGTGCAGCGGCGGCGACCCTGGTCGAGGCCCTGACCGCCGAGTTTGCGGCCCTGCCACAGACCGATGGTGCCGAACGTGCCCAGGCGGACGCGCGCAGCGCCGTGGACACGGCCCGGCAGGCCGTCGAGATCGCGCGGCAGGGATTGGAGAAGCTGGATCGGGAACGGCGGTTCCGGCAACGCCGGGGCGAGGAGATCGCGCGCGAGGTCGCCGACTGGGGTAAGCGCGCCGAGGAAGCGGCAACAACCGTCGCGGAACTGAGCGAACGTCGGGATGCCGCGCGGCAGGCCCTGTCCGACATCGCCAAACGCCCCGATACCATCAGCAGCCAGCGCGCCGACCTGGTGGGCCGCATCGAAAGTGCGGAGGCGGCCCGGTCCGAGGCCGTGAAACGCCTGACCGGGGCCGAAGCCACGCTCGCCGAGAGCGATCGGGAACTGCGTTCGGTTCAGGCCGCGCTGCAGACGGCACGCGAAGACCATGTACGCAAGGAAGGCGCGGTGGAAATGGGCGTGGCCGAGTTGCAGCGCCTCACGCGCGAAATCAGCGACGCCATGGAATGCCCACCGGGCAAGGTGCTGGAAGCCGGCGGCCTGGCCGACGATGTGGAACTGCCCGACCTGCGCGATGCGGAGCGCAGCCACGAGCGACTGAAGCGGGAGCGCGAGAACATGGGTCCCGTCAACCTGCGTGCCGAGATCGAGGCGCAGGAAGTGGCGGAGAAACTGGACACGCTGACCAGTGAGCGGGCCGATCTGGAAGCGGCGATCCAGCGTCTCCGCCAGGGCATCAGCGCCATCAACAAGGAAGCACGGGCGCGGTTGCTGGAGGCGTTCGAATTGGTGAATGGCCACTTCACGCAGCTGTTCCAGCGCGTGTTCGGCGGTGGTGAAGCACGCCTCGCCCTGACCGAGGCGGATGACCCGTTGCAGGCCGGGCTGGAGATCATGGCCAGCCCGCCGGGCAAGCGGATGCAGATCCTGACCCTGCTGTCGGGCGGCGAACAGGCCCTGACCGCAACGGCGCTGCTGTTCGCCGTGTTCCTGACCAATCCGGCCCCGATCTGTGTTCTGGACGAGATCGACGCGCCGCTGGACGATGCCAACGTGGAACGCCTGATGCTGCTGATCGAAGATCTGGCGGCGCGCGGCGGCACCCGTTTCCTGGTCATCACCCACAACCCGATCACCATGGCCCGCATGGACCGCCTGTTCGGCGTCACCATGGCCGAACGCGGCGTCAGCCAGCTTGTGTCGGTGGACCTGGCCGAAGCCGCCGCGCTCAGGGAAACAGCCTGAACCCGAGGCAAGGTCGCCCGCCTGTCCCCCCTCCCACGGCGCAGGCGAGCTTGATCCAGGTGCCTGGCCCTTCAGCGTTTGAGCAGCACGCCGTTCGTGGGCCGGCGGCGCGCAGACTCAGCCCTTGCGACGCTGGCCCAGGCCGATGTGGCGTCCGGCCTCCGGCGGTGGTGTCAGCCGGGCATGGCTTTCCATGATGGTGGCCAGCCGTTGCTGCACATTGTCAGCCATCGGCGCTGTGCGGCGGGTGAGGCGGCTGACGTGCAGGGACATCAGTTCGTTGGTGGCGGCGCGAAACCCCTCCGTGCCATGGATCATCTCATGGATGTAGTGAATGCGCTTGGCATCATGGCCCAGCAGGGTGGTGCGGAAGATCAGCGGATCGCCTTCCTTTACCTCCTGCAGATAGTTGATGTGCGCTTCCAGTGAGAAGGTGGAGACCTGTTCGGCATCGCGATGGGCCTGCGTCAGACCGCAGGCGTCCAGAAACGCGTCCGTCGCATGGTCGAAGACAACCAGATAATAGCCCATGTTCATGTGGCCATTGTTGTCGATCCATTCAGGGCGGACCTTGTCCGTGTAAAGCTCGAACGGGGCAGTGATCGGTATCATCGTGCAGTCTCCTGCGCTTCTGTCAGTTCAATGCGCCGGGCCTCCGCGGCCAGGCTGATTTCCCAGCGCCGGTCGTCGTCGGCGCGGGACCATTCGCCGATCTCGGCACGGCTGCGGTAACAGCCGACGCACATGTCGCGGCCTGCATCCAGCACACAGACCGAGATGCAGGGGGAGGGGATGGACGGTCGCGGCATCAATCGGCTTTCCTGTCTGTCAGTCCTGACCGGCCGCAGCCTTGGCGCGCAGGCCGGAAATCGTGACCGTTGGCGACAGGACGTCCGGATCGATGCGGATTTCGATCAGGCTGGGGCCGCTTGCGGCCAGCCCCTTTTCCAGCGCGGGGAAGAAATCCGCCGTGCGCTCCACCACCGTGCCGTCCATGCCATAGGCCTGGGCGATGGTCGCGAAGTTGGGGTTCTTCAACTCGGTCGCGATTTCCCGTCCCGTGTAGTCCCGTTCCTGATGCATGCGGATGGTGCCGTACATGCCGTTGTTCACGACGATGAAGACAATCGGCAGATCGTACTGCACGGCGGTGGCGAATTCCTGGCCATTCATCATGAAGCAGCCATCGCCGGAGAAACTGATGACGTGCCTGTCCGGGTGGGCCAGCTTTGCCGCGACAGCCGACGGCACGCCGTAGCCCATGGAACCGGACGTCGGGGCAAGCTGCGTGCGATAGCGCTTGTGGCGCATGAAACGGTGCACCCAGGTGATGCAGTTGCCGCCGCCGTTGGTGACGATGGTGTCGGGGGGCAGGTTCTCGGAGATGTGGTGGATGATTTCCGACAGTTGAACGTCACCGGCCATCGGGGTGGGCGTGGTCCATTCCATGAACCGCTTGTGCGCGGCGGCGATCACGCCCTTGTCGGCGCGCACGGCCATGCCTTCCACAGCGCGGGCAAAGGCGGCAGGGGTCGCGACCAGCCCCAGATCCGCCTGATAGACCTTGCCGATTTCTTCCGGGTCCGGATAGACATGCACCAGTTTCTGCTTCGGGCGGGGAATGTCGAAGTGGTCATAGCGTCCGGTGGTCATTTCCCCCAGCCGGGCGCCAACGCAGATCACCAGATCGGCATTCTTGATCCGCCCCACCAGTTCCGGATCCGGTGCGATACCCGAACAGCCCGCATAGGCGGGCGCAGTATTGTCGATGAAATCCTGGCAGCGGAACGAGGTCGCGACCGGCATGTCGTTCGCGGCACAGAATGCGGCCAGGCGATCCGCCGTGTCCTGTGACCAGCGCGCGCCACCGACGATCATGATGGGGCGTTCGGCAGCCGTCAGCATGTCCTGCAGCCGGGTTACATCATCGGGTGTCGGCGCGATTTCCGGCGACCGCCAAGGTGTACCGATGGTGGCTTCCACTGCGTCGCGCAGCATGTCTTCCGGCAGGGCGAGCGCCACCGGACCGGGGCGCCCTGCAGTGGCTGTATGGAACGCGCGGCTGACATATTCGGGAACACGGCCCGCATCTTCGATCTGTGCCGTCCATTTGGTCAGCTGTTCGAACATGCGCCGGTAATCGATCTCCTGAAACGCTTCCCGATCCGCCTGATCGCGCGCCACCTGGCCAATGAACAGGACCATCGGCGACGAATCCTGAAACGCGATATGCAGACCCGGGGATGCGTTCGTGGCGCCCGGACCCCGGGTGACGAAGCAGATGCCGGGACGGCCTGTCAGCTTGGCGTAGGCTTCGGCCATCATCGCCGCACCGCCTTCCTGACGGCAGGTGATCAGCTGGATCGACGGCTGGTCGTACAGCGCATCCAGGGCGGCGAGATAGCTTTCGCCGGGCACGCAGAACGCCAGGTCGGCCCCCTGGTTCGCCAGGCTGTCCACCAGCAGCTGGCCGCCTGTCCTGTGATTGGTCGCCATGTCGCCTGTCCCCCCAAAACCCCTGTCCCGCCGCAAGCAGGCTTTCAGCGGACGCTATGGATTTCGGCTGGGTGGTGCAAGGTGTGGCATGCCTATCATCCGCTGTCGGCATTTGACCGTAGATTGAGGACTGGTACGTTCGGCAGAGATATATCGGGGAGTGAGATCATGGGTTTCTTCAATTTCGAACCGGCGGCCCTGCCGCCGGAGGCGGAGGCGCTGCGCCCGCAGGTGCGCGCGTTCCTGGACGAGGCTCTGAAGGACAAGCGCCCCGTCGACCGGGCCTGGAACTGGATGGGTCACGATCAGGACTTCAGCCGCAAGGTCGGCGAACAGGGCTGGCTGGGCATGACCTGGCCGGAACAGTACGGCGGTGGCGGGCGCACGTTCTTCGAGCGCTATGTGGTGATGGAAGAGATGCTGGCCGCCGGTGCGCCGGTGCAGGCGCACTGGGTTGCCGATCGGCAGAGCGGCCCGCTGCTGCTGCGCTTTGGCACAGAGGAACAGCGCGAGTTCTTCCTGCCCCAGATCATCAGCGGCAATGCCTGCTTCTGCATCGGCATGTCGGAGCCGGACTCAGGCTCCGATCTGGCCGCGACCCGCACCAAGGCCGAGAAGGTGGATGGCGGCTGGAAGGTGAATGGCACCAAGGTCTGGACCTCCAGCGCCCACCTGGCTCACTACATGATCGCCCTGTTCCGCACGGATGCGGAGGACAAGCATGGTGGCCTGAGCCAGTTCATCGTCGACATGAAATCGCCTGGCCTGACCGTCAGCCCGATCATCAATCTGGCGGGCAACCACCACTTCAACCAGTGCGTCTTCGACGATGTCTTCGTGCCGGATGAGCGGCTGGTGGGCAAGCCGGGCGGCGGCTGGAACCAGGTCGTGGCTGAGCTCGCGTTCGAGCGGAGCGGACCGGAGCGGTACCTGAGCTGCATCCAGCTGGTCTATGAACTGCTTGGCATTGCGGCCCGGAGCAAGGACCCGGCGATGGTGGAGGAAGTCGGTCGCCTGACCGCCCATGCCATGACCCTGCGGCGCATGTCCCTGTCTGTTGCGGGCAAGCTGCAACGCGGTGAAAACCCGGCGCTGGAAGCCAGCGTGGTGAAGGATGTCGGCGGTGTGTTCGAACAGTCGATACCGGAAATCGCCGCCCGACTGGTGGATGAGGAACCGACACTGATGGATGCCAGCAACTTCCAGCAGGTGCTGGCTTTCCTGACCATGGAAGCGCCGTCATTCAGCCTGCGCGGCGGCACACGCGAGATTTTGCGCGGCATCATTGCACGGGGGCTTGGTCTGCGATGAGCGAACTTCGAAGCATTCTGACCGACAGCGTCAACGGCCTGTTCGGTGACAAGATCACGCGTGAACTGCTGACCCGCTTTGACGAGACCGGCGATGACGGCGGCGTCTGGGCCGAAGTCGAGGCGCAGGGCCTGACCCGTCCGCTGGTGTCGGAGGAGAACGGCGGTGTTGGCGGCGAATGGCGCGACGCCCATGTGCTGGTGCAGGCGGGTGGGTTCCATTCTGCCCCTGTGCCGCTGGGGGAGACCATTCTGGCGACCTGGCTGGCCGAAAAGGCGGGGCTGGAGGTGCCGGAAGGGGCCGCGACGGTTATCGACGGCAGCGACGGCTCGCTGAGCCTGACCGGCGACGGCAGGACCGGCAAGCTGTCAGGCAGGGCATCCCGGGTGCCCTGGGGCACCAAGGCCGAAACGGCGCTGGTGGTTGCGCCGCATGACGGTGGCCCGATGGTGGCGCTGGTGCGGATGTCGGATGCCGCGCATGTCGCGCCGAACCAGAACATGGCCCGCGAATCCCGCGACGATGTCAGTTTCGATGGCGCATCGGTGCAGATGGCGCATCTGCCGAACGATGTGCCGGCGGATGTCATCCTGCAGTACGGAGCCATGATCCGGGCGGCGCAGATTGCCGGTGCCATGGACAAGGTTCTGACCCAGACCGTGCAGTACGCCAACGAACGCACGCAGTTCGGAAAGCCTTTGGGCAAGTTCCAGGCGATCCAGCAGGAAATGTCGCGCATGGCGGGCGAAGCCGCATCTGCAGGTGTCATCGCCGAAGCACCCTTCGCGGCGCTGGATGAGGGATTGAACCCCGAATGGCAGATTGCGGCGGCCAAGGCGCGTGCGTCGGAGGCGGCGGGCATTGGCGCGTCTGTCGGGCATCAGACCCACGGGGCCATCGGTTTCACTTATGAACACAGCCTGCATTTCGCGACTCGTCGGCTGTGGTCCTGGCGTTCCGAATTTGGCGGTGCGCGGTTCTGGTCGCGGCGCCTGGGCGCGCGGGCGGTTGATCGGGGCATGGACAACTTCTGGCCCGACATTGTTTCAGGATGACCGACATGGCTGAGTTCGAGACGATACTGGTCACACGGCAGCAGCGGGACGGTGGCGCGGTGGCAACCATCACGCTGAATCGTCCGGCCAAGCTGAACGCCATGTCGACGCAGATGAACCTGGATCTGCAGGCGGCGGCCTATGACCTCGCCCGCGACGACAGTCTCCGGGCCGTGGTGCTGACGGCGGCGGGCAAGGCCTTCGTCGGCGGCGCGGATATCAAGGAAATGGCCCGGCTGGACCGTCACACCGCCCGCACCTTCATCACCAACCTGCATCTGGCGATTGACGAGATCCGGCGCATCCCGGTTCCGGTGATCGGGCGGATCAATGGCTACTGCCTGGGGGCCGGTCTGGAACTGGCTGCGGTCTGCGATTTCCGCGTTGCCGCGGACACGGCGAAGTTCGGCATGCCGGAGGTTCGCGTCGGCATGCCCAGCGTGATCGAGGCCGTGCTGCTGCCGCGCCTGATGGGCTGGGGCAAGGCCACCGAGATCCTGCTGACCGGCGACATGATCGACGCCGATGAGGCGATGGTCTGCGGTCTGGTGCAGAAGGTTGCCACGCCGGATCAGATCGACGCCCAGGTCGATGCCTGGATCGGCTCCATCATGGCTTCGGCGCCGGATGCGGTACGCATGCAGAAGCGGTTGATCCGCAGCTGGCAGGACATGCCGATCGATGCCGCGATCAATGCGGCCATCGACGCATTCGAAGAAAGCCATGCGGGGCCGGAACCCCGGACCTACCTCTCGCGTTTTCTCGGCGGTTAACCGAACCTTCAACCGGTGCTGCCATCATCGCGATCAGTCTGGAACTCCGCAGTAAAGTAACCACCGATGGCCTACGACCGATCCCTGCCTGTGCTTGTCGTCGATGACTATCGCGATATTGTCCGGCTGCTGACCAACCTGCTGCGTCAGCTGGGGTTCAGTGACGTGGATGGGGCGACCAACGGGGCGGAGGCCCTGCGGAAGCTGCGCAAGCGCGAACATGCGCTGATCCTGGCTGACTGGAACATGGAACCGATGACGGGGCTGCAGCTGCTGCGGGAAATCCGGGCCGACGCTGCCATGCAGGATCTGCCGTTCATCATGGTGACCGGCGAATCCAAGACCGAATATGTCGTCACCGCGAAGCGCGCGGGCGTCAGCAATTACATCGTCAAGCCATTCAACCTGCAGGCTGTGCAGGATCGGATCGAGGCAACTGTGGGGGCTTTCGCGCCGCTGGATGACTGATCTGGTGGCCGCTTGGGCGGGAGCGATTCCATCATTTGATGGACCGATCTAGGAATCAATGTCGTTGTGCAGATCGACGCGATTCCGCACCTGCCAGGACTCGCCCGTTGCAATGACGCAGCTGATGCCGTCTGCACCTGTCAGGATGATTGTCCAGCTGCTGCCTTCGCCGGATGAAAGGAGTTCGAGAACCGACCCGTTGGTCGCCAGACCCATGGCGACCGGCGCCTCGCTGAAGCGATTGGAAAGCTGTTCCAGCACGGTGCTGCGGCTCTCGCAGATGCGTGTGCTGTCCGTGCTGCCGGCGACGCTGCCATCCGCTTCGGCCTGCGCGGCAGGCCGACTGACGGGGACCAGACTGATGGCAATCGCTATCAGCCATGCCTGAACGCCAACGCCAGCCCTTGATGTCGCGATCTTCATCTCGACCACTCCGTGTCCGGGTCCCCATTCCGGGAGCCTGCACGATGGAGCGTAATGGCAGGGGCTGAATAATCGGTAAACGCGACCCGCGCTGCCTGAACCGCACCGTTGACCCCGGTTTTCGCCCCCGGTCGAAAAACCCCTTGTACTGCTTGGCACGCCCCGTCTATACCCGGCGGTGGAGAGGTGGCCGAGTGGCTTAAGGCGCTCCCCTGCTAAGGGAGTGGGGACTAATCCTCCCTCGTGGGTTCGAATCCCATCCTCTCCGCCACTACCCTTGAAATCACTGACTTTTTTCCGACGCTGCGCCCTGATCGGTGGCCGACATCAGATCCCTGAAGTGGACAGCGTCGGTCATAACCAGACGCACAAAGCCGGAACATCCCGATTCTGTGACACAGGACTGACACAGTCGGTTGCCACGGCGTTCCTATTCGTGCGCCTTGTTTTTCGCCTGTTTTTCTGTCGAGGCACCCTTGCGTATTAGGCACAACGTGCCTATATATTATGTATCAACAAGGGCGACAGACAGATGACCTCACATGCAATCAGCGGCAAGCGCCTGCCCTACAGCGTCGAAGGTCTGGCGCGCCGGTTCATTGACGGGATCAGGGCGGCGCTGACGCCGGACGAACTGGCGGAACTGATCCGCCGCACCAGCGGATCCGCGAAAACCGCGGGGCGATGCGCCAGCCTTGATTACATAGACGCGGCCGCGGTGATGGCGGCAGCGTTCGCGGACATGGCCGGCCATGAACCCGCCGGGCGGCCGGATCAACCTGCATGGTCTGTCGCTGGCGATCTGAGCATGATCGCCGACGCTTGGGTCGTTGCGCGACTCTGGGCGTGGACAGACGGCAAAGAAATCGAACAGGCCGCCCGCGTACCGGCGCGGGCCAGCGCATGAACGTGAAGGCATTCCTGGCGCGGCATTCCCTCACCGGGGCCGCGCTCGCGCGCCTGCTGGGCGTGTCGCCGCGGGCGGTGCGCACATGGGAACAGGCGGGCGGGCCGAACGCACGCGCGATGCCGGACACGGTGCGACGGCTGCTATGGCTGATTGATCAGCACGGGCCGGATCTGCTGGCCGGATACCCCCCACCCGACTGATCGATTGTTGCAGTTCCGGACACGGCCTGCGTGTGCCAGTTTTTTTTGCGATATGGCAAAAGTTTTCATTGACATGTACACCAACAATGTACATATTGGATACATGGACGGCAGGGGATGGCCCAGCCGAAACACAAGGGGATAGCCCGATGACCAGCCAGTATCAGACCAGCCGCCAGGTTTTCACCGCCGATGAGTATTTCGCGCTCGGCAACGTACCGCGTTACCTCCGTTCCGTTGAGGCGGTCTGTGTCAATGACCTCGACGAGACCGACGGATGGAGGCTGACCGCGCATCGTTCCGAATACCGGCAAGCCCTGAAGATCGTGAAGGCAGCAATCCTGCATCGGGCCGCTTTAGTCAAGGTTCGGGCCATTGAAGCGCGGTACGCGGCGCAGTGACGCCCTACGGCCTGTTGCTTCTGACAACGGGGATGTCGCTGAAACAGGCGGCATCCCTGCACGATGTTCGGGAGGATACCACCCGTTCATGGTCCAGCGGACGGCGGCAACCACCGACCGAAGCCCTTGATCAGCTGCGTGATCTCTACGACCAGATACAGACTGTTGCCGACAATCTTGTCCAGCACCTCGAAGATCTGGATGTCGATGATGCCCTGCCGTTGGAGATTGCCGTTTGCACAACGGACGCGGAGGCGGTGGATCGCGGCCTGCCCTTTGCCGCATGTCACCAACGGGCGATTGCCTGCGCCCTGACGGTGATTCTCAATCCTGTGGAACTGGTCACCGTGGCGCAAAGCACCGCTTCCCTGGTCCACGCCAGACCAGCCGGCAACGCCTGATCGGTTGCCAACGTACCCGCGCAACCGTTTCCCAATATGGCAGCAGTTTGTCAACCAGCCGCCGACCGCTTGTTCCATTCCAGAATAGCGGCGTTGGTCAGGGGCTTTTCGGTATCGGCCATTTCCCGCGCGAACTGTTCGTCATCGATCGCGGCGATGCCGGGGGTGTCGGGGGTGCGCAGGGTGCGCAGTTCGCGGATGCTTTCGGTCACCGCCTGCACCTTTGCCTTCCTGGCGGCGGGCGACGCTTCCGCCCTTCCCTTCCGACTGTGGGCCAGTTCCCGCGCGCCAAAGAAAAAGCTGACAATCGCGGCCAGCAGATACCACAGTTCATCCGGTATCAGGTCCAGCCCCTGCATGCGGATGCTGAACCCCACCGGATCGGCCATGGCATAGACGAACAGGCCGACGGTGCCCAGCGCCAGCACCGGTCGCGGCAAGCGGTTCAGCCCGTCGATCAGCGCATCCCACCAGGTGCGGTTCTGCAGCTGGCGGAATTCCCCCGCGAACTGGCCCAGCACGGCCATGGTCTCGTCGTGGCCGGCGGCTTCCCGCGCGCCCTTGTCGCCCCACACCTTGCCTACGAAGCCGTTGACGACGTTGCCCACGCCCTCAACGACAGCACCAATCGGGTTCCATCTCATCGCATCACTCCGTCAGTAATCCAGCCGTGCCAGCGACCCGGCCCACCATTTACTGATGGGGTAATGGTCGGCGCCTGCAGGTCGCCGTTCCATATCCAGCTGTGACCGTTCGACAAGACTTCCGGACGCAAAGCCAGCAGCCCGATGACCCCATCCAGGCCAATGAAAAACATGTGGTCGGGCCGCTCCCCCTGTTCCGGGATACGGAAAGCGCACCAAACACCATCCGCATCCTTTCCAGAACCGACCCGCCAGGCGATATCGCCGGGGGCTTTCAATTCGCTAAGCCTCTCACGGATAACAACAGTCGCTGAAGCTACGCCCATGCCGCCGTCCTTTCGTGATGCTGCCGCGCGGTGTAGTGGAACTGCGCGGACATGAATTCCTCGGCACGGCGGATCCAGCCGCCCTTGCCGCCATCGCGCCGGCGGGCGAAGGCGCGCAGCTTTGGCCGCCGGTCGGCGATGCGGTAATAATAATCCCGGCGCTCGATCGCGTAGGCATCGACCAGCAGGTCGCCCATGGCCTGGTACGCCCTTTCGGCGGCGGAGGCTGTGCCCGGCCCGATGATGCCATCGGTTGCCAGATCGGCGTTACACGCCCGGTTCAGCACCGCCTGCAGCAGCCGCCCGGCATGGCTGCCGGCATTGACCTGCATGTCAAAGACGGCGGGTTGCAGCGGTTCCGGCAGACGCCATATCCCCGGCTTCTGATAGTAGCGATCGATGAACAGGCCGACGGCGCGTTCGACCGTGACCAGCCGCACATCGGCGGCATCGACATCGCCGTCGCCATCCAGGTCCAGCCCCAGCCGGCGCATGGTGTGAATGGTGACGCCGTATTTCGTCGCGCCGCCCGGGTCGTTGGGGTGGTCAACGTACCCGCCTTCGCGCTCCACGATATGGCGGGCCATGGCTTCGATGCAGTTACTCATCTGGCGCGCCCAAGATGATAGCCACCGCAACGACCGCGGCGGCCAGCGGCAGAAGGGGGCCCAGCAAGCTGCTGTAGACCCAATCACGATAGTAAGGCTTGGCCCACGCGCCACGGGCGATCTGTACACCGGCAAACAACCAACCCGGCAACAACCAGAGCGATAACAGCAATTGCATATCCGGGCTCGTCATGATCCGCCCCCACCACCATCGCCACCGGTCATCAGCGCGGCCAGTCGATCACGTTGCACTTTGGCAGCCGCGACCACTCGATCCACAAACAGCCTTTCAGGATCATGCCAGCTGTAGAAAATGATGCCACCCTCGCTCGCGTTGCGGACATCAGGCTGACTGACATAAACCTTGTAGCCTTTCGCTGTCGGTCCAATCTCCACAGGATCGTCCGGATCCAGACCACGATCCAGCAGGCGACCAAAATCGTCGGGGTGCAGGCTGCCGCAATAGCTGCAGGACCGGTCACCGTTCGGAAGGACATGCCATATGTCAGGATTGACGTGGTCCCGTGTGAAGACGGGTGGCGACCCGGCCGGGCGGCTGGCGCAAAAGAATTCGCCATGGTCTCGAATTTCGCTTTGGTCGGTCATTGGATTTCAACCTCTATCCAGCCTGTGGGGACAACGAATACCTGACCATCGGCGCACAGGTATTCGCCAACGGATCGCACGCGATAAAGCCCTGGCCGCAGGTTGTCAGGCTGTTCGATTTCCAGCTCGATCCAGCGGGTCTGACCCGGCCGCAGCGTGGCCTTGTTCGGGTTCATGCGCGAAAGGCGCACGCCGTCCGGCCGTTCCCATTCCGCCAGGGCCGACAGGCGGCAGTTGCGGTGACGGGTGGCGCGGAACTCGATCCCGACGGTTCGATTCGTGACCGGACCCGACCGGGTTTCGTGGACGGTGACGGGGGGGGTCGCCAGTTCGATGGCGGCCTGTGATTGTTGTTTCGCCTTCCGCGCACCGGAGAAGCCAAAGCCGACAAGGATGCCCAGCGCCAGCACGAACAGGGCCCCCGCGATCGCATGGCGATCCTTTCCCCTGATCATTTCAGCAGCCCGACAATTTTTTCGAACCAGCCCAGCGCCATACCGATCACGACGCCAAGTCCGCCCAGCACATAAACCGCGCCCCGACCGCGCTGCAGCACGGCCATCACTTCACTGACCTTCGCTTCCAGCTTTTCGTTCTTGCGTTCCAGCGCCGCCTCGCGCTGTTCGACAAGCGCCAGCCTTGTCTTCAGGTCCGCCAGTTCGGTGTCACTCATGCTGCCCTCCCGCCATGTGCGCCGTCGCCAGATCGGTCAGGTCGACCCAGGCGGTCCAGCGGCGGTCGGTGACGTCCTGGACGCGGGGCAGGGCCAGCGGATCGCGTTCCATCGTGTCGGCAACCAGGTGCCAGTCGGTGCCGCTCCACGCCATGCAGGCGACGTGATCCTCGTCGCGCAGGTCGTGCGGGTCACAATCGAAAAAGCCGATGCGGAGCGCCCGCCGCAGGCTGTTTTCCGACAGGCCGCCGTGCGCCAGCATCAGGTCGGTGTAAAGCAGCTGCGCCACGTTCATGGCGAACCCCTTGCAGTCCAGATGCAGCACGCCAGCCGAGGGCATTTCCCGCATCACGAACGCTTCATGCAGGGTCCAGTCCGGTTGTCCCGCTTGGTACTGCAAATGCGCGCGGGCGTATTCAGCCGCCAGCCGCATCGCCTGGTCTGAGACCGACAGTCGGTTCATCGGCTGACTCCTTGCTTGAAATTCTCGCAGCCCGTGGTGTCCGGGTTGCGCAGGCAGAACCCGGCCAGGTCCGCCCGGAACACCGGCTTTGCCGCAGGCGGTGGATCGGCGGGGTTCATGGGCGAACAGGCGACCAGAGCCAGCAGCAGGACGCAAAGCGTGACCACGCGGTTACAGGCCATTGATCGTCGCCCGATAGACCACCTCTAGCAGCGCGTGGGCCGCATCGGACGGATGCACCCCGTCCGGGTAATGGGTCGCATTCGATGCTGCCGCGTCCCCGCCAACCGTCGCCTCACCCGCGAAATCGCAGATGGCGTCGATGCTGTATGTCGTGTCGAAGCCTGACGCGGCGAAGGCGGCGTTGACGGCATTGCGCCAGGTGTTGAAGCCCGCCGTGGTGCGCGGCAGGATGTTGATCAGAACCACCTTGTCCCAGCCCGCCGCCTTGCGGGCCGCGCAATATTCGCCGACCTTCACCGCATAGGCGGCGGCATCGGTGAAGCCGGTCACGAAATCATTGCCGACCAGAACCGACAGCACGAAGGTGCGGCCCTGCTTGTTTGGCGGGATCATGCCGTCGATATAGGCGATGCGGGCCTCCAGGCTGTTGCCGGTGCTGGCGGCATAATCCTCCAGCAGGGTGGCGGTGGACGTGGCCGGCACCACGCCATCGACGGCCGGGCTGGCATTGGCCCCGAAGTCATAGGCATAGCTTGTCGTCGCGCCCTGGCCGCGGGTGATGCTGTCGCCCTCCGCACAAAGGAACCGGCGTTCCGTGACCTCGATCGACGATGCCCGGCGGACATGGTCACGCATGGCCCAGGACGCCCGGCGCAGCTCGTCGTCGGTCAGTGCGCGCCGCCACAGGGCGATGGCCGCGAAATCATATTTCGCGGCGGCGCCGCCGAACAACGACCCAACCGCCAGGTCGCGCACGCTGGTGGTCAGGCCGGCGGACGTGGCTTCGACCGCACGGATGTCGTTGCGCCATATCGTCATCTGCCCGTCGGCATTGCTGTATCGGGTGGCCAGCGCCATCGGCACATCGTCGTCGGGGTTCCAAAGCCCGTCGAGGTAACCGCCGATGACCTCCCCAGCCGCGAAGGTGACGGAATCCGCCCCGAACAGGGCCAGCGGCCCGCTGTTCACGCCGTCGGACATGGCCACGCCAAGCTGGTTGACCCGGCTGACACTGTCGAAGGCGGCCAGCGCCATCTGGTACTGGTTCACGCCCGGCGGCACGTCGTTGCGCTTTCCGATGACCACGGCGGTGAATTCCGACAGGTCCTGGTAATCGTCCCATTGCGCGATCGCAGGCGAACTGCCCGTCATGGTCATGTAACCGCCGCTGATCGTCGGCTGGTTGGTATGGGCGTCGGCGCCGAACAGGATGTCGCCGACCAGGTTTTCCGCCCCCAGGTCCACCGACCCTTCGTACAATGCCACTTCATGCAGCCGCACGGACCCCGCGGCACTGCCGACCGTATTGATGATGAATATGTTCGCGCCGGTGGTCGTGGTCGTGAACGTGCTGGTGCGCCGGACATAGCCGGACGCCGGCGCAGTCACCGTGTCGAGATCCGAACCCAACCCCGTCTTGAAATCGAAATCCGACCCTTCACCGCTTTCAACGGATACAACCAGGGTATAGGTGCCGGCGGGCAGGGTCGTGTAATTGTGGCTCAATGACCAGTCCGTGGCGCCGCCGCTGACCAACGCGGCGTCGGTCAATCCATTCGGCCCGGTCTCGCTGTCATCGGTCACCGTCGCCCCGTTGAACTTGAGCCAGTAGGTCGCGTTGTTGAACATGTGCCGCGACGGCGTGAACAGGTTCGCCGGGTTGTTGCCATGCGCCAGGTTCGGCACGGACTGCCGCAACCCGTTGGTCTCCGCCTGGTCCACGTACCACAGGCCCAGCAGGTCGGGCGGCAGGGCGCCAGTCATGGCCTCCCGCACCGCCGTCTGCACCGCCGCCGCGGCGGTGTTCGCGGTGGTCGTTGCCGCCGTGATCGCCGTGTCCTGATCGGCGATCACGTTGCTGGTCAGGCTCCACGACCCGGCGCCGGACGCGCCGACCTTGGTGTAGACCTTCAGCGTGTCTGCGGCGATGGCCACGGTATCGGCCGCCGGCGACAGGTCGGCGTTCATCGCGGTTTCCGTGGCATAAACCACGGTATCCTGGGCCTGGAACGCTTCCATGGTGGACACCAGATCGTTCAACAGGGCCAGCATGTCAGCCTGGCTGACGTCCTGGCCGGGAATGATGACGGCATCGGGCTGCGGGTCGATCGCCATGTGGGGGTCTCCTCTGAAAACGGCGCGGGTTTACGCGATCACGGTTGAAACGCTGGCGGTAAAGGCGGAAAGCCCGCCCCATGCGTCCGCGCTGCGGGCGAAGTAATAGCGGGTGCTGGCACTGGTCAGGCCGGTGTCGGTGACCGTGAATGTCTGGTTAGGGGCCGCGGACACGGCCAGTATTTCCACCGCCGCGCCGCTGTCGTCGGTGTCGGACCCGTAGATCCGCAGCGCCCGCACGTCGTTGTCGGCCGGCGTGGTGAAACTGACATCCGCCTCCGTCGGCGTGGTGCTGGTGGCGGTGCCGCCGATCGGGGCGTCCACCGATGCGGCCGGCGCGGTGATGGTCTGGCCGGTGATGGACACGGGCAGGGACCGGCGACCATCGACGGACAGGGCATAGACCCGGAAATCATAGGACGACCCGACGCTGACCCCTTCCGTCTCGACATAGACGTCGCCCGCCCCGTCCAGCTGATCGCTGTCCACGACAACCAGATCCTGCCAGACGCCGCCGCTGATGCGCCGCTGCACCTGGTATCCGACAACGGCGCCGGACGCCGACGGTGCGAAGGTCAGGATGGCCTGCGGCACATCCGAACCGTCACCCACAGCCCGCGCGCCGGATGTGACCGTCAGGGCACCGCCGGGCAGCAGCGGCACCGGCACATTGTCCAGATCCTCACTGCTGGCGAACGTGGTTTCATCAACCGTTTCGTCCCAGGCAAAGATGCTTTCTGCGGTTTCAATCAGCCCCAGCCCGATGGTCAGCATCACGCCGCCATTGCGTTCCTGCAGCCGCGGTTCCAGCGTCTGGATTTCATAGCTGCCATCCGCGGCATCGAACGCAGGCAGGGCCAGCGTGATGTTGTCGCCGCCGTGCGCTGCATAGGCGATGGCCGGAAACTCGGCCGTCATGGACCGTTCCAGCCGCAACTGGTTCAGATGGATCTTCTGCAGCCGCATGGCCTGCGTCGGTGATGGCACCAGCGGCAGGTCAAGCCGGGCCTCGCGCACCACACCGCCGTCATCCGACAAGGCTGTCGCGTCCTGCAGCGGTGCAATCTCGGTTTCCTGCCATGCCCGATCTTCCGCAATGATCGCAGTCCGGATCGTGTTCGGCGCGTCCCGGCCTTCGCGCAGGTCGCTGTATGTCATCTGTTCCCCGACGATATCGGTCAGGGTCAGGGTCGGTGCCCGCCAGACCCCGGCGAGATAGGTCAGCCGTCCCGATACATCGATCAACCGCGCGGCGGCCGCGTCGGTCAGCGGTTCCAGCTTCGCCGCTTCCTGGCCGCCCATTTCGATCACGCCGCCGACGCGATACCGCGCTTCGGTGCCGCCGGCGCTCAGGTCCATCGCGGCGTCGCAGTCATCCGCACCCGCAGCAAAGCTGTCGAAATCGACCAGGTCATCGACGCGGTTCATGCCGCGGCTGTCGCGCGCCATGTCCAGCGCGGCCAGCGCGGCATTGTCGCTATAGGTCCAGGTGTCCGGATCGGCGGCGTCCTGTGTCCCCTCGCGCGGGTCGTAAAGCAACGACCAGGTGCCCGTGACCCGAACCTCCGGCGGGGTGTTCACCCAGCGGTCGGCGGCAGTGGATGGCGCACCGAAGTCGAGCCGCAGCCACATCACGGTGACCCCTTCCCATATGTCGCTGCTGGCCAGGATGTCGCTGTCGGCGATCTCGCTCAGGAACAGCGCGGGCGGCCCGGCCTGATCCCCCATCCCGATCCATATGCGGGCCAGCCCGTCGAACGGGTCGCTGGTCACCGCCGCGCCCTTGGCCATGTCGAAGATGTCGTTGCTGCCGTCCGACGTCCAGGTCAGTTCCCGCGTGTCGAACTCGACCGCCTCTATGCCGTCAGACGGGCGACTGTTCAGCAAAAAGCCCAGATACAGCGTTGCGCCTTCGACATGGTTGAAGACGCGAAACCCGCCAATCCGGCTCCGGCCATAGACGTACCGATAGGGCGGCGCGGACGACACGCCGCCGATGCGCGCCTGCACCTGCTGTTCCGCCCGCTTTGGCTTCGCCGGTGATCCGGTCAGGGATGCCGCGGCAAAGGCCCCCAGCGCGGTGACGGCGCCACCCAGCAGCGATGCACCGATGCTGCCGACAGCGGCGATCACCACCGCAGATCCCGCGATGGACGATCCGACGACCGTGGCGGCCAGTGAAATGGCGACGGGCATCAGGCCAGGTATCCCGTGGACCAGGCCGTCGTGGCGGCGCGATGCCGCATCACGCCGCGCTGCGTCTTCACACACCAGCGGTCGCCATCGAACACGGCCAGCGCCAGGGTCGGCACCTTGATGACGCCGACGTCGCCCGCCCGGGCCGCGGCGCTTTCGATCTCCGGCCAGCCCAGCGTGGCGAACGACCGCCCAACGGTGGCCAGCATGCCCCCGCCACGGGCCAGGATATCCGCCGCGCCCGCGGCATCGCTGTACTGGTCGCGAAAGATCGCCGCGGCGTCGGGCAGGCCAATGGCGACCAGCACGTCACAGACGGCCAGGCAACAGTCCGCCTTGCCCCAGACGAACGGCTGCTGTGCCAGATGGCGGACAATGGCCGCCTGCAATGTCATTCCGGCCATGACAACACCTTTTCCGGCTGGGTCACCAGATGCCGACCGGCGGTGTCGCCGGGGTGCTCGGAAAGCTGGTCTTCAAATGAATGCAGCGCGGCGCCGGGTTCGCGCGGACTGGCGCCGGACCAGACGCTGATGCTCAGACCAAAGCTGACCTGCCCGTCGCGCCCGCCCGACATGGTGAACTGCCGGCCATCCATAACCCCGGCCAGCATCAGGTCCGGGTCGGCCACCAGCGTGCCGTCATCGCCAAGCAGACCCCAGTAGATGCGGGCCGCGCGGTTGCGGATCACGGCCCCCAGGTCGCCATCCAGCTTGTCCTTGAAACCGACCAGCGAAAGCGTCAGTCGTTTGGCGATGCTGGAACCGCCCTCCGATGCCGGGGCGATGGCGCCGAATTCCCCGACACCCAGCCAGTCATTCCCACCCCAGGTGATGGTGCCCGTGCGCGTGTGTGCCCGTACCGCGCCGCCGGGCCAGTCCAGATAGACGAACAGCACCAGCGATATCGACGGCTTGGCCAGCGCGGCCAGGAATGCGGAATCAAGCGTCCTCATGGACCGGCACCTCCCCCAGTTCATCGGCGAACACCTGCAGGAACTGCATCTGCCAGTTCGACACGCCGTTCTGGTCGCGCTCCAACCCCGTCGGCGGGGCGGCCAGAACGAACAGGCCGGACGCCTCATAGGTCACGGCGTCGTCTTCCGCCGCGTCCAGCACCAGGCGCGGCGCGATCGATATGCTGGCCAGCCCGTCGGCATCGGCGGTCACGTCGGCGGTGACCCGGTATCTCCAGCCGCCGATGCTGATCTCGGCACCGCGGGTGAATGCAGGCAGGGATGGCCACAGGCCGCTGACGCTGATGGTCGCCGCATCCGCAGCGGCATTCGCGGCCACCACCGGCGACGCCCCCACCCAGGGCCGCAGGGTGCCCGTGTCATCCCAGGACCATTCCCCGCCGGATGCGTCGGCCCAGTTGACCGTCGCCGCCTGGTAGGTGCTGACGACGCCGCCGTTGCGATAGGCTTCCCAATCGGTCAGTTGCACCAGGTTGTGACCACCCCGCATGCGTGCCAGGAAGATGTTCAGGTCCGGCATATGCGGCGGCCCGGCCACGCCACTGACCGTGGCAAGAATCCGCGGGCGGTGGGTTTCCGTCTGGTAGACCGCGCCGGACAGCAGCGACCGGGTGCTGCCGATTCGGTGCTGCGGCACCCAGCCGGATCCGGTGACCTTCAGCGCCGCCGGCCATTGGTAGACATATCTGGTCATCAGGCCAGGAACCCCGCGTTGTCGCGATGCGCCCGCTGCACGTCCTGCAGCGTCTGCTGTCGCATTTGCTGGAACCGCGGGGCCAGCCGCCGTTCGACATCATCGATACCCAGTCCGCTGACCGTGATCGACTGGTTGACGGTGACGCCGCCGCCGCCACCGCCGCGCAGCATCCCGCCCGCGGCGTGGTTGGGGATGATGGTGCCCGGTATCTTCGGAATGAACAGTTCCGGGCCGCGTTCCCCGACGATGGACGGCATGCCGACCGGCGGGTCACCGCCGCCGGCAAAGTGGGGCAAGGCCGCCGCCAGCGCGCGGCGCAGCGGTTCCTTGCCTTCGTTCATCCGGGCGATGCCGCGGCTGATCACGTCATTGGGAATGATGGTGCCCGGCCTGTCCGGCACGAACAGTTCCGGGCCCTTTTCACCGACCAGTGACGCCTTGCCCGCCGGCGGCCGCCCGCCCTTGGCAAATGCGCCGCCGAACAGGCCGGCGATGCCTTGGAAGATGCCGCCGAACAGGTCGCCACCGCCACCGCCGCTGCTGTTCTGGGCCTTCGCCTGCTGCACCAGCACGTCGGCCAGCGCCTCACCAATGCTGAACAGCACGTCCAGGATCACGTCACCCGCATCCTTGGTGCCGCGGGCAAAATCCTCGAACGATGACCGCAGTTCGTCCACGCCGCTTTTCGCCATTTCTTCCAGCGCGTCGGTGGCTTCGTCGTATTTTTCCCTGGCCTTTTCCACCGCCTTGCCGTGCTGTTCGGTGGTGATCAGACCGCGTTCCAGCATTTCATTCAGCCGTTCGATTTCGTCGGCAAGTTTTTCATGCTCTGTCTTGATGTCTTCAATGACACGCTTGGCGGCCTTGCCCAGGCCGTCGTACTTTTCGTTCACCGCCGCGACGGCGCGTTCGTATTCTTCCAGTTCCAGCCGCCCGTCGGCGTACAGGTCGTTCAGCTCTGCCAGTTCGGCGGCCTGCTGTTCCTCCGCCGTGCGCAGCGCCGCGACGATTTCGGTGGCGCGTTCCTGCACCGCGTTGGCCTTTTCAATTTCGGCGATCTTGCGCTGCAGCAGGGCGATTTCCTCTGCCTGCTGTTCCATGCCGGGCCTGACGTTGCCGTCATCGTCCAGCACGTCGGCGGCGCGGAACGACCCGAACGTGTCCCGGCCCAGGTCGGTGCGCCGCAGGTCATCAAACTGCGCCTGCAGCTTGGCAATCTCCGCCGACGCCTTGTCCAGCGTGGCCTGGGGGATGATGTTGCCACCGCCTTCGGCGCCGCCGCCTTCGCCAACGCCGTCCTCACCCTTCATCCGCTTCAGCAGATCTTTCAGATCGATGATCTTGGCCGTGAGCCGTTCCACCTCTGCGGCCTGGGCAATGATGTTGCCGGTCAGCTGATCAGGCACCTGTTTGCCAGATGCCAGCATCCGGTCACGCGCCTCGCGATAATTGCCAAGCTTGGTCGCTGCCGCAGCGGCAGCCTCTTCGACCTCCCGAATTCTGGCGGGCAGCATGGATTCTGTCGGGATCTCATCGGAGAATGCGGACGCGATATCGCGGACAGTGGCCAGGACTTCAGTCTTGATTTCCTCCCAGCGCACCAGCCAGTCGGCAAAGAGGATGCCTGTCTGGTTCATCAGGGCGGTCTGCTGTTGTTGCAGGCGGTTGATCTTGTCACCTGCCTGACGGCCCTTCTCCACCATCTCCTTATCGATGACCGCGCCTGCCTCGCGGGCCGCAGCGGCGTAGTCATCCAGCCCCTGCTTGCCACCGCGCAACAGGTTGACCAGTGCCGCGCCTTCGCTGTCGAAGGCCTTGAAGGCGATGCGCAATTGTTCCTGTTCTGATTCCGCGCCCTTGATGGATTCGGCCAGGTCACCCATCACATCGGTGGCGCTGCGCGTGGTGCCATCGGCGTTGCGGACGGCAATGTCATACTGTTCCAGAATGCCCTTCAGTTCGCCGGAACCTTGCGCGGCCTCCCCCAGGCGCCGGGTGAAGCGCTGAAACGCGATGTCGAGGGTGTTGGCAGAAACGCCGACCTGTTCGGATGCAAACCGCAGTTCCTGCAACCGCTCAACACCAATGCCCAGCTTGTCGGCTGTATTGGCCAGGTTGGAGAATTGCTCAACCGCCTGGCGCGCGGCATCCATTGCCGCGTTCAGCGCAATAGCGGCCCCGCCGAATGCGGCGCCTGCAGCCAGTCCAACAGGGCCCAGCGCACCGAACGCATTACCAAATCGGCCTGCAGCTGCGGCAATGCCCTTAAACTCGGCGTCGATCTGGCGGCCCATCTTCTGGATCGGCGTCAGGATCTTCTTGCTGCCCCGCTTCGCCTCCCCGGCACCCCGGTCCAGCCCGCGAGTCAATGACTGAACATTCGCATCCAGCTTGACGATAAGGGTCTCGATGGTCTCTGCCATGGTGCGGTTCCTTCGGAAATTGGGTTGGTGGACAGGCGTGCGCGGGTTCCGGGTGACGGAACCAACCGACGCGTCTAGACTTCGCCGCATCCAATAGTTGCGGAGGTTTCATGTTTCTTCTTGGTGTGCTTTCGACGCTCAGCGGCTTCGCGTGCCTGGTAATCGTGGGCGTCCTATTGGCAGTTGTGCCAATGGGGCAGGTTCTGCGCGATATGGGCGAGAACCCCTTTTCGTTTGCGACGTTCGCGGGGCCGGTGCTGCTGATGGTCGCCCTGGTTCCCGTCGGCTTCACCGCAATCATCGCGGGTGTGATGGCTCAGCAGTCGGCAGAACAGGACAAGAAGAGGCCGCGGGATGTGCAAAAAAAGAGCCCGGCCAGCACAACGCCAGCCGAGCCGAATCTTAAACCCCGCGACGAAGGGTGAAGGTATAACGACCGTCGTTATGCCTTGGGGGGTAATCAGATCAGCAGCCTGTCAGTCTTTTCCGCCAGCAATGCGATTCCCTTGGCTGTCACGCGCACCTGTTCGCTGATGCGGGTGGAGCCGTCGCCGCGGGTCACCTCGGTCACCTTGTGTTCCAGCAGACCGCGCATCAGCTTGTCCTGATAGGCGATCCAATGTGCGCAACCGGCGCGGCGGTGAATCCACTTGTTGCCGGACAGCCAGCTGAACAGGTCTTTTGGGCGCATGCCCAGAGCCTTCGCCGTGTCGGTGATGCATTCTGACCCGTCGGCGGTCGCTATCCGGTCCAACGCCTCAGCCTTCGGCGTCAGTTCGGCAACGTCCTGTTCCAGATCCAGCACCCTTTCGCTGTATGTCAGCAACAGATGCCGCATCACGGCGGGGTCGTTCAGCGCCTTGACAGGATCCGGCGGGCTCTTTGCCCGTTCTTCACAGGCGATGAAATACCGCCGGGCCTCACGACCCTTGTCGTTGTTCTCGACCATCGCCAGTTCCTTGGCCATGTCGAGGGTCAGTTTGTATTCCAAAGTGGGGCGGCCACCTGAAGGGTTTTCCGCCGAATCGCTGAAAACCCAATAGTCCACGCCGTCAGTGAATTCATACTTTTTGATGCGGCGTTTCATCCACGTCGAGAAATCATCTTTCACCGCCATGTATCCGTGCAGTTCGCGCGCATCTGCGGTAGGAATGTGGCGCCCGGCGGTCGGCAGGTCGGTGATCTTGATCAGTTCCATGATGGTTCCTTTCAGGCGGTGCGGCGTGCCGGGATGGATTCGGCGGCGCGGAATGTCGGGCCGAACATGGTGGCGGACAGGCCGGATTCGGTGCTGGCCTGCCGGATCAAGGCGTCGGCCATGCGGCGCAGGCGGGTGGCGGCGGCCTCGTCGGCAGGGTTCATGGCCCCGGCGCGCAGGAATTCGATGTCGTCGCGCATGGTGGCGAGGAACGCCAGGCGGTCGGCCGCGGTGCGGACAGCCGCATGGCTCAGGCTTTCGCGGGCGCCGTCGATGTCGACCAGCAATGCCCCTTCGAACGCCACGTCGTCACCATCATTCAGGGCCAGCGCCATGCACAGCCGCCCGATGTCCGCCCCCTTCTGTGTTGCTCCGTTCATGGATCATCCCCTTGATATCGCCGATGATGTAATTTACATAATCAGATATCGAAACTTAGTCAATGTGAATTACATCATGTCTGATATTTTTTCTGTAATCCCCGATGCGGGACAGATCAGGGCCGCCCGAGCGTTCCTAAGATGGTCGGCACGAGACTTGGCCCGAGAAGCCGATTTGAGCGTTCCGACGATCCAGCGCATTGAGGCCCAGACCGGGCAGATTCAAGCGATGATGTCGACAATGGGGGCCATCATTTCTGCCTTTCGACGATACGGCATCACCTTCCTCAAGGACGAAGGGGCGGGCCCCGGCGTTCGATACCTGGATCCTCAATTGTCGTTCGACATAGAAGACTGACCCCTCACCCCTTCGCCTTGATCGACGGGCCGTCGGGATATTTCGCCTGCATGTCTTTCGTCCAGGCCAGCAGGTCGGCCTTTTCCCTGCCTGTCATCTTGCGATGACTGCCGCCGCCGCCTGATTTGGCCTGCAGCATTTCCGCCCGACCCCGGATGGCCGCGTGGAATTCGCGGTACGTCGCGTTCCAGAATGTCTCTGGCGTCCAGTCAAGCATGCCGAACGCCAGTTCCATCCATCGCCCCCAGGGGGTCAGGCCGTCGGAGGGTTTTCAGGGTCTTCGCCGTCCTCCGCTGCGTCTGCATCGGCGGCCTGTTCGTCGCCGCCGCTGAACGACAGGACGATGCAACGGCGGACGGCGGCGAACGATCCCATGACATCGGCCACCAGGCACCCGTCCAGAAACGCCCGGTCCAGTTCACCGCCGGACAGTGCATGCAGCGCCGCCACGATGTGGCTGACCTTCGGCGTGTCCAGGGCGCCGTGGGCCAGGTCGGCGATGCCGACCCCCCAGGCGTCTTCCAGCGCCGCCATGTTGCCCAGGGTGCCGACCAGCACCGCGGTGCGGCCCGCCACCGTAACGGTGACGGCGCCGCGTTGCGGGTTCGCGCGCTGGATCATGCGGCGGTGAAGGCGATGACGCCGCCGCTTTCGAGGCTGACGGAAAACTCGACCGCGCCTTCGTGCTCGCCACTGTATTCCAGCGACGTGACATGGAACGGGCCTTCGAACGTGCCGAAATCCGGGATGACGATCTGGAAATTGATCATCGCCGCGGCATCGATCGCGGCATTCTTCAGCGCGGTGTCGCCCGCGCCGTCGTCGGTGAACACGCCGGATCCGGACACGCCGACCGACTGGGTGGCGACGGCGCCCAGATATTCACGCCAGCGGCCCGTCGACTGCTGATCGGTGATGTCGATCGCCTGCTTGTTGTGGCTGAAACTGGGGGAACGTAGGCCGCCGATCGTGGCAAACGTTTCAGGGGAATCGCCGTTGGAAATCTTCAACAGCAGCGCGGCACCGGCTTGTGCGGCCATGGTGTGTACTCCTTCGATATTCGGGGTTGGCAGTTCGGGGGTGGTCGGGGGGGGTCAGGCCGTGGCCTGGGTCGTGATTTCGTATCGGGCAACGCCGTGCCATGTCTCGCCGTCGGCGTCGGCCATGATGGTCTGATACCGCTTCACGGTCAGAACATGGGTCTGGCCGGTGATGGTCAGGGCCTGGCGGTGCAAGGTGGCGTGAATGGCGGCCAGCACCGCCGCCGTCTGCTTGCGGCCCATCTGGCGCGACCAGACATGGATGGTCAGATTCTCCACCTGGCCCAGCATGTTCGACCCGTCCCAGGGTTCGGTCAGGGGGTCGCCCAGTTCGATGTAGGGAAACGTGTCGCTGCCTTGCGGCACGTGATCATAGATGCGATTGCCGACCAGATCGGTCACCGCGCTGGCGCCGGTCAGGGCGGTGTAGACCGCAGCCTGCACGGCGGATGTGGCGTCACCGGTCATGGCTGTTTCCTCACTTCGGCGCGTCGGGCAGGTTGGCCTTCGCCGCCTGCTTTACCGCCGCCTTCACCGACCGGTTGATCCGGCCCTTCAGGCGCTTCTTCAGGATGCGATAGGCCGGGAACAGGAACGGTTGCGCCGCGGTGCCGGCATGGTCGGGCCGGTTCTTGCCGCCGCCTTTCGTGCCGAATTCCACGAACCGCGCATAGAACCGGTTCGTGCCAACGACGGCAGACAGGCCATTGTCACTGATCTGGTGCGTAATCGATTTGCGCAGATCGCCGGAATCCGCCGGGGCCAGGGTGCGGGCGGCGTCTTCCAGTTCGGCGGCGCTTTTCGCCACGGCCTTGCGGGTCTTTTCGGCGGCGTTGTTGCCCAGGGCCAGCAGCTTCTTTTCCAGCCGTTCGCGGTTCAGCATCTTCGCGGTGCTGGTCATGTCGCCACCCCGCTTTCGGCAATCACCATCATGAACTGCGGGCGGGGGCCGCCGTTGTGTATCTCGCGGATGTTCAGGATCATGTCGGCGTTGCTGGTCCAGACCATGCGGGCGGCGGTGGTGAAATCCAGCCGGGTGCGCAGCATGATGCGGAACCGCTGGCTGAACTCGATGCGTCCGGCCTCCACGGCTTCCTTTGCCGTGATCGGCTCCACGCGGGCCCAGACCGTCGCCACCGTGGACCAGGCGCGGGTGAACCCGCCCTGGCCATCGGACGTGTTGCCCTGGCCTTCGATGCGGATCCGCTGATCCATGGCCCCTGGCTGCATGCGCGGCCCGGCCATCAGACATGCACCTTGTACGGCGCGATCAGCCGTTCGACCGCCATGGGCAGGGTCGATGAAATCGTGCCGATCACCACGGCGGAACGGTTGTCGTACCAGGCGGAAACCAGCTGCAGCGCGGCCAGCCGCAGGCTTGCGGGCAAGCTGCTGGCCGTGTCGCCATATCCGGCGATGAACGTGATCGTCACCGCGTCCCGCACGTCCTGCACCGATGGCCAGGACTGGCCCTTCTTCAGGCTGATGACGCCGGGTTCGCTGCCCGTGTTGACCGCATAGACCGACGTGCCCAGCGTCTGGCTGTCGCCATTGCCGTCCAGATATTTGATCGACGACACCGACTGCAACGGCGGCAGGGGCACGCGGATGCCCGCGTAAGGATCGGCCCAGGTCTCGCACGGGAAATCGTCAAGCGTCCAGGCCCATGTCTGAGTCAGCAGGGCACGGCCCAGCATGCCGCGCCGACCGTCCAGATGTTCCGCCGCGGCGGCGACCAGATCATCTATCAGGCTGTCATCGTCGCTGATCTCCACGCGCAGGAATGCCTTGGCGTCCGCGGTTGAAACCAGCGCCGCCGGGGCGACCGTGCGGCTCAGGCGATTCGGGGCAAAGGGGTCATACATGGGCGGAGTTCCGGTTCAGAACAGGGATGCAAGGGTGGCAAAGGGGAATGCGGTAATCGCCGACCCCGGTGTTGCGTTGATGATCTGCACCCCGGCGGGCAGGGTCGGCGGAATGCTGTCGAACGCCGTGACCCAGCGGGCCAGGGCATCCGGCGGGGCGTTGTTCATGCCGGGCGGGTGGTCGCCGTGCCAATGGGCACGACCATCGGAGCCACGGCGCATGTCGTACCCCACCAGGATGATCCGCCGCGCCCCGGCATGCAGCGCCAGGTTCACCGCCTGATAGCCGCTGTTGCCGCCGCTGTGGATCAGTCTGGGGTCGTGGCTCAGGCCCGGTTCATGGGCCAGGGCGATGTGATGAATGCCGGGCCAGCGGCTGCAGGCCCTGGCGTCCTGACTGACCCGCAGGCCGGTGAAGTGCGGCAGGCCGTCATGCAGCTGCCACCATTTCAGATCGCAGGCATAAAGGATATCCAGCGGCAGCCGCCGCCAGGCTTCGTTGACGCCGATCAGGCGGGCTTTGCCGCCCGCTTGCGCGGCGCGGCACGTTTGCGCCGCGGCTTCGGTGAAGCCAGGGCCGCCGGCGATGCAGATGATTGTTTCGCCGGGCCAGATGCAGGGGATTCGGGCGGCGCGGGGGGCGGCTCCGGCTGGCCATTCGCCGCCGTGCCCGCGTCCAAAGGGGTCGCCCAGCCATTGCGAATGAACACTTCCGCCGTTTCCTCACTCACATCATGGGGGCCGGGATGATATGCGCGGGGGTGAATGTCGCCGCGCGGGGCGTGCAGCTTCTTCAATTTGACGTTGATCAATGGCACGGCTCGGATCCTCCGTCGTTCGCTGAAATGTGGCTGCAGACCTGGCCGGGAACAGGGAACCCGGCCAGGTCCACCACGCGCGGCAACGGGGGAAGGGGGAACCGGCCCCACCCCCCGCCGCGCGATCAGGCGTCGGCGGCCGGACGCAACAGCGGCTGGCCGACGACAAAGGCAACGATGTTCGTGCTGCCCGGCGTATTGGCCGCCGTGGCGACCACGCGGACATACCGCTTCGACCCCAGGTAGCCGACGCGATAGGTCAGATCATCTTCGGCGGCGTCATCGATCGTCAGGAACACACCGGTGGAACTGTCGGGCGCGACCACGGGCGAACGCGACCCTTCGATATCCACGTGATCGCTGTTGGTCACGGCGGCGAACCCGCTGTTGATCGTGTCGGATTCTTCCAGATGGAAGGTCCATGTCGGCTGCGGGCTGTTGGCGATGTTGGTCACCGGCCCGACGTGGATGGCAAGGGCGACGCCGCCCGCGAAATCGCGCAGGTCAACGCCGTTGGTCGGGGTTTCGGTGGCCGTTTTCGCGCCGCTGATGTGCTGCACGAACTCGATATTCTGATGCAGGGACTGCATGGGGGTGTCTCCTTCAATGAAAACGCCGCCAACCCGTTGCCGGGCGGCGGCGTCTCAGTCTTCGATGGGCCAGGGGTGGCCGTTCAGGTCAGTGGATCAGGTTGCAGCGGCTTTCATGAACTTGATGGCGTCGCTGTTCTGGACGTCACCGCCGACGCGCTTGGTCATGTAGAACTTGACCTGACCCTTGGTGGTGTAGGGATCAATCAGCGTCCGCATGCCCAGGCGATCAACGATCATGTAGCCATCGCGAAAATTGCCAAACGCGATCGGATAGGTGTCCGACGCGATGGCCGGCATGTCGTCCAGCTGCGCGATGGAATAACCATGCAGCGAGAAACCCGGACCACCGTCCAGGCCGCCAGTGCCGCCGAAGTCCACCAGATAACGACCGTCCGCATCCTTCAGCTTGCGCACCCCCGCCGCCGTCAGGCGTGACATCGCCCAGACAGCGCCGGCGTGATAGCCCTGATGCAGCGCCGCGATCATGTCGATCAGGGCAGACGCATCATCGGCAGTGCCGGACGTCGGGAATGCACCATCGGCGCCCATGGGCACGTACTGCAGCACGCCCCAGGCGCGGTTGGCCGCATCGGTCGTGGTCACCGACGCCGCCGCATAGTCGACGAAACCGCGGGGCTTGTTCGCCCCGTTGCCCGTGACAAAGGCGGCGTTCTCCGTCCGGATCATCTTGTCGCCGGTCAGATTCATGACCCACCCGCCGACGTCGATGACGGCATCATCCAGCAGGCGCTGCGATGCCTTGGGCATGGCATACTGCTCGAACGCCTCAATCGTCTGTTCGCCGATCTGGGGCGTGCCGGTTTCGGGCCGCGACTCCATTTCACCGACCCAGCCGCCGGACGTCGCATCGTCCGACCGATAGGGGAACGTCAGCTTGTCGGAGCCGATACCCTGCACGGTGGCGATGCTGCGCATCGGGCTGGTATCGCGCAGCCGTTCACGCACCGTCGTCTCCATTTCCGTCGGCACCATATAACCGCCGTCGGTATCGGACCCGACGCGCAGGTTGTTCTGGATGTCGGCGGGCAGCGCGTTGACGTTGCCGTTGACACGGATCAGGTTGAGCCACGCCTTCGCATAGTTGGCATAGGCGTCGATGTGGGTGTCGCCGAAATCACCACCGATCGGGTCGGTCGGGCGGTGCTTCTCTGACGGGGCGTTGTGGCGGGCAAAGAACTGCCGCGCGGCAGCAGCCTTCTTCTCCGCGGCTTCACCACGGCCACCGGACCCGATGTTCATCTGGTCGATGGATGCGAAGATCTTGTCGGAACTGTCACGCAGTTCGGTCAGGGTCGCTTCGTGCTGGGCCATCGCGGCCTCGATGTTCACGACCTTGGTGGCGGTTTCGGTGCTGGCGGCACCGTTGGCGGCAATCTCCGCCTGCATGGCGTCGTTGGCCGCCTTGAATTCCTCGAACGTGGTGCCGAGGCCATTGATGGCGTTCTGGATTTCCTGAAGCTGGGGCATTGTTACTGTTTCCCGATCTGGGGTTTCATCTTGCTGGCCAGATCCTTGATACTGGCCAGCAGCGGGCCGAAATCCGGTTCATCAGCTTCCCGCTGATTCCCGTTGTCCGGCTGGGGTGTGCGGCCTGACGCCATGGCCCTGGCCCTGGTGCGTGAGAACCCTGCATCCCGCAGGGCACGCTCGGCATCCCGAATGGTCGGGTCGCCTTCAAGGGGGGCTGAATGCATCAGCTCGCGCGGTGTCTTGTTGAAGATGGAAAGGTCGAACGCGGCCCGTGCGGCCGGATCGGTTTCATCGGCGATGATGCTGTCGGCAAAGCCCCGGTCGACGGCCTGTTCGGCGTCCATCCAGGTCTCGGCATCCATCATCGCGGCAATCACGTCGGTGTCGTCGTCGGCGCGCCGCGCATAGGTGCGGGCGATGGCCGCGTCGATGCCACCCAGCACGGCCACCATGGCCGCATGGTCCTGCCTGTCACCTATTGTGATCGACCAGGCGTTGTGAATCATCATGAACGCATTGGCGTGCATGGCGATGCTGTCGCCCGCCATGGCGATGACCGACGCGGCGGACGCGGCCACGCCGGTGACCACGACCTCGATGCGGGCGGCGTGACTGACCAGGTCATTGAACATGGCAATGCCGTCGAAGACGTCGCCGCCGGGGCTGTTGATTTCCAGCCGGATGCGCGGCGTGGTGATGCTGGCAAGGGCCTGGCGCAGCATGCGGGCGCTGATGCCCCATTCGCCGATTTCGTCATAGATCACCAGCGTGGTGCAATCTGACCCTTCCGCCCGGACATCGAACTGGCGCCCCGTGCCGCGGGCAAAGACGCCGCGACGGGCATGGCCGGGAATGGCGTCAGGCAGATCGATCGGGGCCAGCCGGGCGCAGATGCCGATGTCGGTGTGCGCCATGCAGAGGGCGGGCAGGGTGATCAGGTTGGCATTCATGGCTGGGGTTCTCCGGTCTGGTCCGACATCAGCACGCCGCTGTCGGATTGCATGTTGGATTCGATGATGTAGCGATTGCCGCCGTCGTCGGTGCGCGGGTCCAGGTTTTCCAGCCTGCGCCATTCGTTGGCGCTGATGACACCGGCGCGGCGCTGGATATTCAGGGATTCGGCCCGCGCCTTCGGGTCGCCGCGCAACAGGGCATCGACATTGTGTTTCACCTGCATTCGGTCGCGGTCCCGCTCCGGCACCAGCGAAAATTCGATGGCCTGTTCCCAGCGGATCAGCCAGGGCGCGATGCTGAATTTCAGCACTTCCAGCGACTGTTCGGTGATGTTGCTGAACGTCGCCCGTTCCAGGTCATAGACCAGGTGCGGCGGAACCCCATAGATGCGGCAGATGTCCAGCAGGCCGAACTTGCGGCTTTCGATGAACTGCGCATCCTTGTGATTCATGCTTGTCGGTTCAAACGTCATGCCATAGGGCAGGACCGCAGTGTGATAGGCGTTGGCGCCGGAATACAACTCTTCCATGTCTTCGCGCAGGCCCCGCCGCGATTCCGGGCCGACATCCGTGCCGGGGGCCGTGGTCACCACCGCCGACGGCTTCGCCCCATTGGCAAAGAACCGGCCCGCATGCTGCTGCACCGCGCGGGCTTCACCGAACGCATTGCGGAACTGGGCCACCGGCGACAGGCCGCGCACACCATCATCTGACGGGCCACGCACATGGAAGATGCGGGACTGGGGAAACGTGGTTTCCCGCCCGGTCTGCGGGTTGCGCCAGACCCATTGCGGCACCTGGCGGTCGTTCAGTTCGATGCGGGTATGCGCCGGGTGCAGGCGGATCATCTGCACCGGCCGGTCGCCGGTGCCGCGGGTGATCAGCGCGGTGCCCGCACCGGATTTCAGGGCGTCATCCATCAGCAGTTCGCGGAATTCGAACGGGCGTTGCCAGGGGTTCGGGTTGCGCAACACCCGGGCGGCCGGGTGTTCCGGCGCCGGGGTGCGTTTGCCGGCGGCGACAGTCATCACCCGGATCGGCAATTGCGACACGGTTTCGGACAGGAACCGGATGCAGCGGTGCGCCACCGGGATGCCCGCAACGGTTTCCGACGTGACCGGCACGCCGGCGTCACTGCCACGGCCATAGTTCGCCAGTACCTTTTCCATATCCTGCGGTGACGTGATGTCGTTGCGCACGCCCAGCCAGCCGCCGATTGCATGGCCCAGACTACGCAGCATCGAAGATGTCCCCGCGGGTGTATTCAATGATCTTCGGTGCCGAATCCTTGGCCAGCGGCATCTGGCTCATGGCCATCAGGCCAGCAGCGATTCCGTCGATCTTCTGCTTGCTCATGGCTGATTCCTTCTTTGGCAGGATGCTGCCGTCGACGCGGCGTTCGACCACCGCATTGCTGGCGTGCCAGGTCAGGCACGGGTTGCCGGGGTGCGCGAACCGGCCCGATGACCGCACGCGCGCTTCCAGATCCAGCGCCGCGGACCCGATGTTCGCCGCCGTATAGTTCAGGATGCCCGCAGGCAGGCCATCACGTTCCAGCCGGGTCACGATGTCGGGGCCCGTGCCGTACCGGTCAAACACCACGGCGCGGACGTTGAACCGTTCGCAGGCTTTGCGGATGTGGTTTTCAATACTTTCGCTGTCGATCCAGTCGCCTTCTGTCGGGGTGACCAGACCCGCGTCTGACCAGACCCGATAGAAATCCAGCGCCATTTCCCGGACACGGCGGTTGATCACGTCCCGCGGCAACCAGAACTGCGGGAACCAGACCAGCGCACCGTCACGGCGGAACACCAGAACGACCGCAGTCATGTCATCGCGCTCAGACATGTCTGCACCGATCCAGCAGTCTTCACCCTCGAAGTCATCCAGGGTCAGGCCGGTGTCGGCGCAGGCGATCCATTCATCGTGTTTCAGCCAGGTGGTTGCCGACGTCAGCCAGCGGTTCAGGTCCTTCGTGACGAACTCGGCCTGGCTTTCGTTGCTGTTTGCCGCTTCCAGTGCCCGGTCGTGCATGTATCGAAGCTGCTTCGATACCTTCAGATTCGGGTTCGCCTTGATCCATACGGCAGGATCCAGCGGGTCGTCGCCATCGTCCAGCGTGTAGATCACGCCGAAATAGTGGTCGGCTTCAATGATGCCTTCCAGCACCTTCACAGCCAGCTGCCGCTGTTCGTAGCACGGCCCCTCGATGTTGCGCCCCGCCGTGGTGATGATCAGCGCCATCGGGTTCGTCCGTGCGCCCTGGGCGGTGCGCAGAACATCCCACAGCCCGCGATCCTTGTGCGCATGGAATTCATCCATGCAGAGGGCATGCGGGTTCAGGCCGTCCTGCGTTGACGACTTGGAATTGATCGGCTTGATATCGCCCATGTTCGCGGCGATGGAAATGCTGTTCGCCCAGGTCTCTATGCCGAACGCTTCCCGCAGGTCAGGGGTCGCATCGCACATCTTTTTCATGACGCCCCAGACGATGCGCGCCTGGTCGCCGGTGGTCGCCGCCGTCTTGATCTGGGGCCCAACCTCTCCCTCGCAGACCGCGCAATAGAGCATGATCGCGGCGGCAAAGGCGGACTTGCCGTTCTTGCGCGCGACCTCGATGTAGACCGTGCTGAACCGCCGGCCCAGGTCGGTGCCGTCCGCATCGACACGGCGGAACCCGAACAGGTTCACGACGATGAAAACCTGCCATGGTTCCAGATGCAGGGTCGGGGTGGTCCAGCGGCCTTCGACGTGCGGCAGTTTCTCGATGAAGTCACAGGCGTCACTGGCGTGCTGGCGGTTGAACGTGAACGGCGGTTTCTTGCGCCGGGCGCGGTTCATGTCGCCCAGGAACCGGGCCGCGGCATCGCGCACCAGCTTGCAATGCTTGCGGCCCTTCGTGTCCCTTACCGCCGCCTGCGCATAGCGCCGGGCGATGGCAACATAGTCGCGCCGGTGCCTACTTGACGCCATTGCTGGCGAACGGGTTCTTGTTGCGCTTGGCGGGTTCCGCACCGATGCGGGATTTCACGCCCTGCAGGCCGAACACTTCCAACTGCTTGCGCAGTTCGGCCAGCGCCGCGATCGATGGCTGTGCGCCATTGCCCTCGAACGCGGCGGTGAACTGCGCGGTGGTCATCGCCTGCAGCTGGCACAGGTTGGCGAACGCCTGGCTGTCCCGCTCCGTCGCCAGCCGGTTGGCTTCGACCAGAACGACCAGATCGTTCCAGACCTCCACGGCATGCGCCGGGAAGTCTGGCGGCATGCGGGGCAGATCCGTTTCCACTTCGCTGCTTGGATGCTCCGCCAGCGCCGGGGCGGTGCCGCGCTGCGCCTTGATGGATGCCGGTTCGCGCTTTCGTCCGCGGTTCATGGTGATGACCTCCGACTGTGTTCTGCCCGTCAACAGCGAATCAATGACGCGCGGGGCGCGCATCGAAAAACCTTTACCGAATGCGGTATGCGTCATATGCAACGCTCAGGCATATTCACCTGCTTTACCAAAAATTTATCAATGAAAACAATAAATTACAGCGGAACATCAATTCGCCCACGCCTATTTTTGACTTGGGCACGGATAGGTCAATAGCGACCTTTCTAGGTATTTGACCCGCCCCCACCCCCTTCGCGTACCGTTTTCCGTGCGTGGCATCCGTGGCACAGCGCCTGCAGGTTCGCCCCGTCCAGCCGTGCCCCGCCGTCTCGGATGGGTCGGATGTGATCCACGTCGGTGGCGAGGTTGCTGCATCCCTCCGAGCCGCACATCGGGTCCCTGGCCAGCACGTTCAGCCGCGCCGCCCGCCATTTCCGTGAGTCGTAGAACCGTTTCACGTCGGCGGGGCGCTGCATGTTGTAGGCCCGCGCCCGCGCCCGTTTGCCCCCGGATGGCCCGAGGCTTGCGGCCCCTGACTGGAACGTGTTCGGGCGACGGGCCATCTACCTGGCCGCCGCTGTTCTGTGTGTGTCGTGGAGGGTTGCGCCGTCTGTTTCGCCTGTTTCAGGCCCACTTATCGACGCTCCATTTATGACATTAGCCGCGCCCTGCGCATCCGTCAAGCGCCGCTGTGCCCTGCTGGCAAGTGATTGAATGGATTTGCCTTCTACCGCCACCAGCGCCGCCGCCCCGGCCCGGAATAACTGACATCGCTTTCCGTCTGCCGTGATTGTGCTGTCCGGGTCGGTCCAGCCGTCGCGCGCCATGATCCAGGCCGGCCAGCATTCCTGCACGGCGATGGCAAACACCGCGCCGCGTTGCCTGGCTGTCATGGCTTCGGTCAGGGCGCGCCATCGCTGGTGTTCTGCGGGGGAGACATCGGCGGCGGTGCCGGTGCGTTCGCGCCCGGCCGGTGCGGGTGCGCCGACGATCCGCCGGTGCAGTTCGCGCCAGACCATCAGCGCCCGATAGGTTTCATCGTCGACCAGCCCGGCCCCGAACAACAGGTCCAGCGGCGCGCCGGTCAGGTCGGTGCCCTGCCTGGCCGCGCCCTCCTCGCGGATCCCGACCGTCATGGCCGCGGTCGCGATCTTGCGCAGCCGCTGTTCCGGCGTGGCCCCGACCGCGCGGTCATCGCCCGATCCCCCGCGCTGCAGCCGCCCGTTCGGCTCCCGATCGCCTTTCAGCCGGGGCCGCCCGCGCCGCTCGATCTTGCCTTTCTTGCCGAACTTCCGCCTGTTCTTCGCCTTGGCCATGGTGTCATCCTTGTCTGTGTTTCGCGCCCCGCCGCCATGCCGGGCCCTGCCGTCATCGCCGCCTCATCCGTGCCGGTTCTGGCCGCCTGCCTGCTGATCGATCCACTGGCGCAGCGCTGCGGCGATCTGGTGCAGCACCGCCGCCCGCTCCTGAATTGCCGCCCGCAGCCCTGGCCAGTCGGGCCAGAAGTCATGCGCATCGGGCCAGGACCGGATGGCATCGTCACAGGCCATCACCGGGTATCCGGCCATCGCCCCGACATAGGCCGACAGCACCGGCGCCGGGTCGGCCTGCACCCGCGCCGGCACTTTCAGCAACAGCGATGCCTCACCCAGCGCCCGCAACAGCGCGCCCCGTCCGCCGCTCAGGTCCAGACAGGGCCGCACCATCGCCGCCGCCAGATCGGTCGCCGCCGCCAGGTCCACGGCTCCGGCCGCCGTCCCGCTCCCGGCCCGGCCCCCGCCCTCCGGCACCACCTGCCAGCCCGTCGCCCAGTGCATGGTGAAGTCCTGGCGATCCATCGGTGACAGGTCCGCCGTCCTGACATTCACGATCCGCAAGCCGCATTGCTGCCCGATAGACGCCCTCGCCCAATGCTCCGCCCCGGTCCTTGCCCGCACCTCCGCCGGCCCGGCCTCGCGCCGCAGCGCGGTGGCCAGCGCCGTCGGCGGTGTCGCCGTCCGTGCCCGTTCCTGTGCCCGTTCCTGTGTCCTGGCGCCGTCTCCTGCTGTCACCGCGCTTCCCCGATGACCAGAGCAGGTGATTGCCGACCCAGGTGATCCATGCCCCTTCCCAGTCCTTTCGGCGGCTCCCCCTGGCCCGGTGGTGACCGGCGAACGTCCCGGCGACAAGCTCGATCTCTGCATCGTCCATTCCCCTCTCTCTCGCATGTGCCCGCCCTGCGTCCGACAGACGCCAGTCCACCGGTAAAGCCGTTACCGCATCCGCCGTACCGGGTGGCCCACCGGGTGGCGCCACGGGCGGTGCCCCGCACCCGCCCGCGCCCGCGTATTGATTTGATTGATTCAATGATGGTTCATATTGACGGTTAGGGTGCACTGGGTTCACCACCCCTGGTGCACTGGGTTCACCACCCTGGTGAACTGGGTTCACCACCCCTGGTGAACTGGGTTCACCACCCCCCTGCCGTTCAGGGGCACCCGCCGACCCTGCCGCCGCCCCTGCCGCCGACCCGGTATTTACCGCCTGATCCGCGTCGAATGCCAGGTGCAGCCGGTACGTGTTGCGCACGCTGGTGCCCCCGACACGGCGGCGCACCACCGACAGCAGGCCGCCCGCTTCCAGATGCTTGATCGCCTTGATCACACCCCGCCGCGACAGTTCCGTCGCATCGGCAATGGTGGTCATCGACGGCCAGGCCACACCCGCGTGGTCGGCATTGTCGGCCAGCTTCACCAGAACCGCCTTCGCCGCCGCCGACCCGCACCGCTGCCGATAGGCCCACGCAATCGCCACGACACTCATGCCGCACCCCCTTCCACATCCGCCACAGAAGCCACCGGCGCGCCGCTCAGGCACCCCAGAACCTCCCGTCCCAGATCGGTGATCCGGTCACCCACCGGCCGCCAGCCCTGCTGCCAGGCCTTCGCCCGCGCCGCCTGATCGGGGAACCGCCGGTTGAACGCCGCCGACGACAGGCGCCAGGCGCCATGGCCCCAGACGGTCTCGACCCACCCGGCCTGCAGGCACGCCTGCCGCACCCGCTGCTGCGCCGCGGTTTCGCGGTACGGGCTGACCCGGTACGCCGGTCGCACCCGCACCCCCTCCGCCGCACCCAGCACCGCCTGCAGGAACTGCCGCCGCTCTCCGGTGACCACCCGCGCCGCCACCACCCGAACCCGCCCCTTTCGCCGTCGCGCCATCACCCGTCCCCCTCGGCCTGCAGGCCGGTCCAGACCTCGTCACACAGCACGATGCGCCGCCCGATCCATTGCATCACCGGCACCGCCATGCTGTTGCCCAGCGCGCGATACCTGGGCCCGTCGGGGCAGGCTTGCGCCGCCTTGCCGCGCCAGGGAATCGCCGTCCAGCCATCGGGAAACCCCTGCAGCCGCTCGGCCTCCAGCGGCATGATCCGCCGGACCGACATGTTGGTTCGAAGCAACGTGTAACCCTGTCCAGGCCGCGCGCCATGCGGCGCCACGTCCGGCGCATATTCGGCCTCGCAGATGTCGTCGCGGCGCTCATGCACCGCCAGCACCGACCTGCTGGACCCGCCGGACGCGGCCCGCAACGCCGCCGTCTCCGATGGCCCTTCGATCCGCGCGCCCTCGTCCCGGCCCCGGATGTCGAACGCCACCGCCATCTGCTGCCCGCCACCGGCGCGCTGGCCATTGCCCACCCGCAACGCCGGGGTCACGTCCTGCTGCGCGCCCGACCCGTCATCACAGGCCGAAAACGCCACCAGGTTGCCGCATTCATCGCCGCTGGGCCCGCCGGATCGCTTCGACCATTTCGACGTCACCACCAGACCGCCGTCCAGATCGAAGTCCGTGCCCATGCCGCTGCCCTTGCGCGCCGCAAGGGTCGGGGCCACGTCCTGCACGATCAGCGTGTCGGATCCGTCACCACGCGGGCTGGCATTCCCCGTGCTGGCCAGGACCGGCCCGGCAACCGCATCTATCCCCCCTGCGCCGTCACATGCGCCATCACATGCGCCACCACCCGCGTCTGGCCTTCCAGCGCCCGGCGCAGTGATACCGGCATACGGTTGTCCTTGCCCCGCGATGCGGCGCGGCGCAGCAGCCCGCCGCAGGCTTTCGGGCTCAAGCAATACCGCTGCGGCACAGCGCCCGTCTCCACGATGTCCGACAGCGAACACACGCTCGCGTCGCTGGGGAACACCGAAATATTGAGCATCAAGACTCCGCCAGCTGACGCCATACCCGCATTCGACCAGTCCGGCGAAAAAGCATCCAAGGGCTGCCGTTTCGTGACTTTCGTATTCATCACTTCCCAGCCATTCGGACCCTTCTTCCATGTCGTCCGGCGGTGGAACCGGCTCCGGCGCGTCGTGTATCCAGCTGCTGCGAACGCCGGGCACGTTTTCCCAGACCACCCAGACGGGCCGATAGCGTTCAACCAGTGCAAGGAATGTGAGGGCGAGGTTACCGCGCGGATCATCCAGTCCCTTTCGCAATCCGGCGATGCTGAACGACTGGCAGGGGGTTCCGCCGACAAGAACATCGATAGCTGATCCATCCGGACCTCCCAAATGCGGGCCCCATGCGGGCCATTCACGGAATTTCGTCATGTCGCCCAGGTTCGGCACGCCGGGAAACCGGATCGCGCGCACCGCATTGGGAAACCCCTCGATATCGGCGCAGGCGACAACCTCCATGCCCGCCCGCCCGAACCCCAGCTCCGCCGCCCCGATCCCCGAACAGACCGACAGCACCCGCAACGGGCGTCGTGTGGCCGCGGCACTCATGCGTCCGTCCCCGCGAACAGGTCGGGGCCGGGAATGCCCTGTGCGGCGACCCGGCGGCGTGATGCGTCGATGCGGGCGCGGGCGATGGCCGCGTAATGCGCATCCTGTTCGATGCCGGTGAAGCGAAATCCCTCCATCACCGCGCCGCGACCCGTGGACCCGGACCCCATGAACGGGTCCAGCACCACACCGCCCGGCGGCGTGATCAGCCGGCACAGCCACTGCATCAGGGCGGTCGGCTTCACCGTCGGGTGAATGTTCGCCCGCGGCGCGACCTCATACCCCGGATCGCGCCGGGTGATGTGCTGCCCCCTGGTTTCGGACCGGATGCCCGCGGCCCCCTTGGGCATGTGGTCCAGCCCGTCGTCGCGGTCGTCGCGCGATGCCTTGGCGCAATAGAAATATCGCGCCGCCGACCCCTGATCATCATATTCGGCACCCGTGGCGGTCATCCCCCAACCGCCGCCTGGACGCCTTGACCTCAGGGGCCGACCGTTGGTGCTCTTGCCCTGCGGAAACAGCCCGGCCACCGCTGCGCTGCCGTCGTGGCACAGGTTCGCAGGCCAGCGGCCGGTTGTCGGTCGAGGCTCCCCGCCTTTCCCAAGCCCCATATTCGCGTCGTTCCACGTGCGACCGCCCGCGGCGGCTCCTTTCCACCCAGCTAACTCGGCACCAATCCGGCAGGCATCAACATGCAGCGCCCCGGTGCCATGCGCGGCCAGGTTGGCGGCGACGGTGCCGATCAGCGGCACCCGCGCCAGGCAGATCGGTTCATGCGCCGGTTTCAGGGCGGTGCCCCAGCCTTCCCAGTCACCGGACTGACTGTGCGATTTGGGGAATCCGCTGCCATACATCCAGATCAGCTGGTCGCGAATCTCGAAACCCGCCGCCTCGATCGCCATGACCATGCGGTGAAACGTGCGGGTGCCGCCGAACGCGGCCAGGTGCGCGCCGGGCTTCATCACCCGCCGCACCGCCGCCCAGGTCGCCGGGTCGAACGCAATGTCGCCGCCGTCCCAAGTCTGCCCCATGAACCCCGCCGATGCCCGGCCATAGACACCGGTCGCGCCACTGGCCTGCGCCGGCGCGGCATCATCGGCCCCGAACCGCCGCACGATACTGGTCAGGTGATAGGGCGGGTCCGTCACCACCGCATCCACCGACGCCGCATCCATGCCCGCCATCACCGCCCGGCAATCGCCGACATGCACCTGCACAGGGCCATCGGTCTCCGCCCCGCCACTCATGCCGACACCTGCGCATCGGCACCGGCGGGGTCGGCGGCTTCACCAGCGCGGCGGATCGACCGCCGGGCGTGCGCGGCGCAATAGGTCCGGGCCATCCGGCCGCCCAGGCCTTTCAGCGGCACCGCCCCCTCTCGCCCCGCCGCCTGCCGTGCTGCGACATTGCGGCCGCAGAACCCGAAACCGGGCGCGCCGGGGTCGCCGATCGGCCAGGCGCACTGCTGCCCGTGCGGCGGGGCCGCCAGGCCGGGCACATGCACCGTGTCATCCGGCCAGGGCTGCCCGGCCTTCACGTCGGCGGGCCGGCGGCGCGGCATCACCTTGGTCGACGGCACCCGGGCCCGTTCGCGCCGGGGGCGGGCCGCATCCGCATGCGCCCTTGCCGCCCGCTTCTCCGCCCTTGTCTGCGCCGGGGTCTGGCGCAGCGCCCCCACCTTGATGCCCTGGCGATTGGCGAACCCCAGCACGGCGTTGCGGGTGAAACTGCGGTTGAATTCATCGCGCAGGGCGGCGGCGATATCGCTGGCATTGTTGCCAGGGTCCGCCGCCAGCGCCACCAGCCGCGCCCGCTGTCCATTGGTCCATGTCGGGCGCATCAGACCACCCCCATGGCGTGAATCACCACATGCTCTGCCGTGGCCTGGCTGCGGCAGCCGTCGCACATGCGGTTGCCAGGCCCGGCGGACGGAAACGGCGTGCGACAGGTGATGCACGGGCGCCGCACCTGCTCCGGCACATCGATGACGCCCAGGCCATTGTGGATTCGCACCAGTTCGTTCTGACACGCGGCGCGGCTCCGCCCCAGCGCCGCTGCCGCCCCGGCGATGCCGCCCGCCGTCTGCCGCAGGGCCAGCAACCGCCGCCGCTCCGCCGGGGTCCAGACCTTCGCCATGGCCGCGGGCGCATGAATGTCCTGCGCCCGCGAACCATTGCGCAGCCTGAACACGCGCGCGCCGATCTGTTGCCGGGTGAATGTCACGCCGTGCTTCGCGGTCATCAGCTGTGCCGCCTGCGCCCGGCTTTCGCCCTGGTTGATCAGGGCAATCACCTCATCATCCAGGGCCTGCGTCCAGCGCACGTACTGCCGTTCGACCGGCGTGCCCGCCCTCATGGGTCAAAGGCTCCCGAACAGCAGCGGCAGGGCCGTCGCGGCGGCGACCCGTTCAGCCTCGGCCCGCACCGCAGTATCGAACACCCGCACCACGTCGTGCAGCATGAACGACCAGCGCACCGAACTGCCGCGCACCCGATACCGCAACCGCACGAACACGGGCACCGGGTCGCCCTGGTCGAACACGGGAATGCAGACCCGCAACAGGTTGGGAATCTTCACCGGCGCGCCCTTGTCGTCGCGGTGCTCTTCCCGCGCGATCAGCGTCGCTTCACCGCTGGACAGGTTGATCTTCGTCTGCACCTCGTTCGTTGCAAACACCTGCACCCCGCGGCTCAGCGCCATAACGGTGTCGGCCCCGGCCAGCTTGCCACCCAGCGCCCGGACGATCGGCTCACGTTCCGCCGCGGCGTCGTATGGCATCACGTCCAGGATGTGATCTTCCAGGAACTCGGCGAAATCGGCCGCTTCCAGATCCTTGCCATGCACCCCCAGCCACTTCTGCCATTCTTCCGACAGCGGCAACCGATAGGCGCCGATATGGTCGTTCCAGTCCGCTTCCGCGGCGGCGGCCAGACCGACATCGCCCGCCACAGCATCATCGTAATTGTAGATCGCCCGGATGCTGGGCTGGGCCCGGTCGGCATGGCAGAACAGCACCGACTGATCGTTCTTGAAGCGATTGGCGTGGTCGATCAGCGATTGCGCCGTGTCCAGCCGCGTGGTGCCGCGCATGCGCTCCGGCCGGGTGCGCCATTCGTCCAAGAACGATTTCACTGACTTCACCGTCACCCCGTCCACGCCCGGCACGAACAGCACCGGCACGGTCAGGCCCGTGTTCGGATCCTTCACGTCGCAGCTGCCCGGCTGATGATATTTTTCCATGATCGCGGCAACGACCGCGGCCCCTGGTTCGTTCTCGTGGTTGCTCATGCGTCTTCCCTTTCGTCATTGGCCTTCGCGGCGGCCGGGTGAACCGGGCGCGGCCCGGAAAACATCTGCATCTGCTTGGGGTTGACCGGCGTCAGCAGGCCACCGGGGGTGGCCCACAGGTGTGCGGTGCCGCGCGGGGCTTCGGGCGTGACCTTGGCCACGGTCGGCTTGATTTCGAACGACGCACCGGCCAGCTTGAATTCCAGTTTCAGGGTCAGCGTGCCCTTCGGCTTGCCGCCGTGGTTCAGGACATGCGTCTGCAGGGTCGAAACGATGTCCTGCACCGCTTCCGACAGGTCATTGTTCAGATCACCGTCTTCCAGATGCGCGATCATCTGGTCGAAGTATCGGTGGACGGGCAACGTGCCGCCGTCCGCCGCTCTCATGTCGTCACTCATTCTTGCCTCCATCGGTTCGGTTCCTTGATGCTTCGGTTTCTGCAGGGTCGGGCTGCCGCGCCCCGCCGCACCGGGGAGGGGGCGTGCGGGGCGCGGCGATCCACCGGCGGGGCAGGGGGGCTGGTCGGGGCCACCCGCCGGCGAACGGGAATTCGGGGCGCGTGCTGCGCTGGCGTCATCTCAGGCGTCATCGTCCGGGGCGACCTGCAACAGCAGCTGCCGCAACAGGGCCAGCGCATGCAGCGCCTGTTCGACATGCGGCAGGCAGGCCACCGCCTCGGCCTGTTCGATCACGCCATCGGCGGCGGCATCCATCTGGTGGCTGATGGTCTCGGCGGCGGCCTTCACCGCATCCGCATTGATCCGCAGCATCAGCGCGACATCCGCGTCGCCCAGCGCCGCCGGGTCGATGCCCAGATCGATCAGCAAGCGGCCCTGCACGGCGGCCATGTGCGCCGTCACCGGGCTGGTGCCGGTCGCCAGTTCCAGCGACAGCACCACATCCACCGGCGGCTGGCTTTCGGGCGCATGCGGGCTGGCGATTTCCCCCAGCCGCGACTTGCCCAGGCGGCTGATGGCCGCCGCCGCGCGCAACCCGCCCGCGTTCTCGATCAGGTCGGCGAAGACATCCTTCACCGTGCCGGCGCGGCGCGGGCGATAGGACTTGATGCGCGATGTACTCATGGTCGGTTCTCCATGGGTCAGGGGTCGCCCCTGCCCGGTCAGGGGCGGGGCGGGGTGTAGGGGTTGGGAATCGGGTGGACAGCGACGGCGCTTGTCCGGGTGCCGTCGGCGACGGCAGCGGGTATGGTCGTCAAATGGGAAACGGAACCGACATCACGGTCGATCACGCCAAGCAGGCGCAGCGCCAGCCAGCCGCAGAACAGCACGACAGCGACAACGATCAGCGCGGCAAAGGCCCCTTCGGCGAACGCGCCGCACAGGTGCCACAGGGTGCGTTGCGGCAGGCGGCGCATCTTCGGGCGCGGATCAGGCCAGGCACGACCGCCCCTGCCGCCGCCCCTGCCTGCGCCCTTGCCTGCGCCGCCCTTGCCACCACCATTGCCTGCGCCATGGTGTGCAGCCCCACCGCCCGCGCCGCCGGCACGTCCGCCGACCCGGCCCCGACCCGTGCCGCCATGGTCGGCACCACCCTTGTCGGCACCGTGCGTGTCATCGACGGCGATACCATCGCGGTCACCGGCAAGGGATGGACGTACAGCGTCCGCCTGTTCGGCATCGACACGCCGGAACGCGGCGCGCAGGGCTTCACGGCGGCGACGGATACGCTGTCGAATTTCATTGGCAAGCCGGGCGTCGTCGCCTGCCTGATTGTCGACGTGGACCGCTACCATCGACCCGTCGGCCTTTGCCGCACGCACGACATAAATCCGCTCGGGCGTTCGGCCGGGACCGGCGGCCCCGATGAACACGCGATCACCCTCAACGAAAGGATGCTGCGCACCTGCCGCGCCCGCCTGCTGCCGCGCTGGTTTCATCGGGTCACCGCCGCGATGCAGGCCCGCCTGCGCGCCGCCGCCAGCGGGTGCCGCTGATGACCGCCCGGCGGAACCACGGTTGGGCGGGTTCATCGGCGGCACCGCCGGGCTGTCCGCCCCCGCGCGGGGCCTCATGCCGCCCGCCCCTTCTCCGGGGCGGTGCGCGTGCCGAACATGTCGTCGGCGGTGACGGCGCCACCGGTGGCTTCGATGATCTTCCGCATCAGGTTCAGCCGCGGCATCCGCTTGCCGTTCAGATACATGCTGACGGTCGATTCCCGGCACCCGATCAGGGCCGCGAACTGCGTAGACGTCATGCCCTTTTCCGCCATCCAGTCGTTCAGTTTCACGATGCACACCATTCAAAACGTGAATTAACGGGAATGAATTGAGCATATTCGTGCTTCCCTTGGCAAGGAATAAGGTGAAATTTCCCGCCATGCCCGACAGGACACGCCCTGAACAGAACGTCACGACCAACCGAATCCGCGAATGGCGGAAACGGCGCGGCATGACCCAGGGCGATCTGGCGGAACGGCTCGACACATCCATCAACACCGTCAGCCAGCTGGAAAGCGGCAACAGGCAACTCAGCGAATCATGGATGCGGCGGCTGGGGGTCGCGCTGGACGTGGCGCCGGGCGAACTGACCATCGACGGTCTGGCCGCGCCGTTGCGCCGCTGGGTCGGGCAGCGCGCGATGCCTGTTCGCACGCCGCGCCCCGCCACGGATCCGGTGGCGCCGGCGGCACCGCCCCCCGTCGCGGCGGCATCTGGCCTGCCGCTGTTCACGACCCAGCCCCGGGGTGACGGGGCCGGAACCCTTGGTATCTTCTGGGGCCAGGCGATGGAACACATTGCCCGACCGCCCGGCCTGGCTGGCGCCGACAGCGCGTATTGCCTCTACATGCAGGGCGACCGGATGACCCCGCGGTTCGAACATGGCGAACGCATCTATGTCTCACCCACGCGCCCGGCCAGGCTCGGCGACGACGTGGTGGTGTATCTGAACGATCGGCCCGACGCCGAGGTGTCGGAACAGGATCCGGTCACCGCCTTCGTCGGGCGGATGACGGCGGACGGGCCCGACAGCGTGACGGTCAGCCACTTCCGCCCGCCGGTGGACCATGTCGTCGCCCGCGACCGAATCGCCGCGATCAACCGTATCTACCCCACGGCGGAACTGCTTGGCGTCTGACAGGCCCGGCCTTCGCGTCCTCTGCACCCTCGACATGTCGTTTGACCGATCCTGCACCTCTGCCGCGATGCCGCAGCGGGTGGATCATCGTGACAAATTTCTGTTGACCTGAAATTCACGTTCTGATTTAGCTTAAGCGTGAATTTGCATGAAAGGGCGACAGATGACTGATGCACAAACAGTGACGCCGATGGCCGATCCGGTGCCGAGAACCCGCGCCGTGACGGCCAGCACGGCCCCCAACACCCGCCCCGGCCCGGCCCTGGATGGCACCGGCCCCGTCACGCCACCCCCCGTCACGACCCCGCCCGTCACGACCCCGCCCGGCACCCTGACCGAACAGGACCCGACGCACCCGACCTGGCCATCACGCGCCGATGACTGGATTCATACCGGCACCTTCATGCCGACCGCGTCGGGGCGCATCTGGCCCTATCTGACCGCGACGGAACAGGACGTGCACTGGCCCGACATCGCCGCGCACCTGTCGCGCATTCCGCGCTTCATGGGCGCGACCGACGGCGGCTGTTACTCCGTGGCGCAGCATTCGGTGGCGGTGATGCAACTGGCATCGCCAGCCGCCCGGCCCTGGGCCCTGCTGCACGACGCGCATGAGGCTTTTGTGGGTGACATGCTGACCCCGATCAAACGCGCCCTGCGCATCCGCGCCGCCTACACGGCGGAAACCATCAACATGCACTGGTATCATGGCGAGACCATTCTGAACGCGGCGCTGGAACACCTGCGCGACGTGGCCGACCGCGCCATATTTGGCCGGGTCGGCATCGTCCCGCTGGCCACCGCCCCCCTCGCCATTCGCCAGGACGTCGCCCGCGCCGACCGCATCATGCTGGCGCGGGAGGCGCAATGGCTGCTGCCCGACGGCCCGGCGATGGACGCCTGGGCGACCTTCGACCGGGCCCTGTTCGAAATCGACCGCGGCCCGCAGATCGAACCCCTGCACCCCGACGCGGCGGCGGCGCTGTTCCTGCACCACCTGCAGCAGGTCATCCCGACCACCCGCATCGACATGGAGGGGCAGGCATGACTGACACCAGCGAAATGATCCGCGACGGCAGCGATGAAGCCGACCGCCTTTATCAGATGTGGATTGACGTCCTGGACCACTGGCAACGCGAAGGCAGGGAAATTACCGAAGGCCAGACCATTCTCGCCCATCGGCGTGCCCTGAATATAATGCTGCTGGTCCTGAACGCCTGTCACGTATAGGTGTTGCACCGCGATGCCCGCGATGACGTGCAACAGTTCCGCGCTGCGTTTGCCCAGGAATGGGAAAACATGCTGGATGCAGATGGTCGCTCGCCAAGGCTTCCGCACCGCGACGATGCGTTTATCCGCTACCTGATGGATACTGCAAAGGGTTCCGTGGACGGTGCGTCATGACCACCGCCACCGGCATTGAATGGACCGGGCATGTCTGGAATCCCATCGTCGGCTGCAGCGTGCTGTCGAAGGGCTGCACCAACTGCTACGCCATGTCGATGGCGCACCGGCTGGGCAGCATGGCCGCCACGCCGCATTATCACGGCCTGACGCGGAAGGTGAAAGGCACCGTGGTCTGGACCGGCAAGGTAGCCGCCGCGCCCGATGCCACCTGGCTGGCGCCGCTGAAACGCCGCAAGCCGACCACCTATTTCGTCAACTCCATGGGTGATCCGTTCCATGAAGCGGTGCCCGATGTCTTGGTCGACTACATGTTCGCCATCATGGCGCTCTGCCCGCAGCACATTTTCCAGATCCTGACCAAGCGACCGGAACGGATGCGGGATTTCATGGCCCACATCCTGTCGCGGCGACTAGTGGGTGGCCAAAACTGGCCTACCTCCCCACTGGAGGATGCCGCATTCAACATAGTTGAGGATATGGGCCTCGATGGCAACGTCGCCGCCACTTCCGCTTATGAGGCTTGGCATGACTGGCCTCTCCCCAACGTCTGGCTCGGCACGTCGGTGGAGGATCAGGCCAGCGCCGACGCCCGCATCCCCGCCCTGCTGGACACCCCCGCCGCGATCCGCTTCATCAGTGCCGAACCCTTGCTGGGGCCGGTGGACCTGACACTAGATGGCCTGATGTACTTCGACTGCGCCGACGACTGCGAATACCGGTTCCACGACTACACGACAGGCGTTACCGAGTGCCGTCGTTGTGAGGACAGCTTCAAGACTGACGACCCTGGTCTTGATTGGGTCATCTGTGGCGGCGAGGCCGGTCCCGGTGCCCGTCCCATGCACCCTGATTGGGCACGTTCCCTGCGCGACCAGTGCGCCGCTGCCGGTGTCCCGTTCTTTATGAAGCAGATGAGCGCAGTCACGCTGGATGGGGCGAAGGCCGACAAGACGGCCATCCCGGACGATCTCCTTATCCGGGAGGTGCCCAATGCCTAGAGGTCATCACAACAACCACTTGAAAGCCAGCCGCCAGCAGCGCTGGAAGCCGGGCGGGTCAGTTGCGTCAAACGGCTATGTAAAGCTGCGATTGGGCAAGGATCACCCCCTGGCTGATCCGAACGGATATGCCTACGAGCATTTGGTCGTATGGGTAGCCGCCGGACATCAACGTCCCCCACCCGGTTTGGTTATTCACCACATGAATGGCGACAAGACTGACAATAGGATTGGCAACCTCATGCTGATGACCCGCGCAGAACACAATGCTGACCACCTTGCAGAAGACGACCGCCGCTGCCCGCGAACAGGACGACTGCTGCCGAGGAATAATTCACGGTCGGGAGGGGCGTCATGAGCAAGACACAGGACCTGTCGCGGGCGATGGAAAGCATCATCGACTACTGCACCGACGACCTGGATGAAATGGAGAGCCCGGGTCCTGTAGAAGACTGGCTGCGTGCCGTCCGCCCATTCTTCGCAGACCGCGCTGACATCTGCGCGGTAACGAACGAGGCGCTCAACGATGAGGGCCGCATATTTCTGGCCATCGACAAGGCGATTGGGGGCACCGCATGACCATCGCCACCCCGACACCGGCGGATCTGCCGAAGCCTTTGCCGAACTGCAATCGGCGATCGATGCCGCCCGGAGGAAATTCTGATGACTGAATGGCACACAGACCCGCCTGGGCTACGCGGGGTCAGCCAGCGCCGCATGGCATGGACCGAACGCCACGGCCTGTGCTTCGTCATCCACCCGTTCTGGCGCGGCCCCGATTGGATCATCACATTGGGCAGCAAGGGCCCAGGCCTCGTGATCAATGACGAAAGTGCGTGTCTTGGCATCCTGCCAGAACGCTACCGACACCTGCCCGACCCGCCAGAGCCGGGCATCCGGTCATTGCTTGACAGTTGGAAACCCATCGCCACCGCACCAGCATGGCCGCAACCCTTCGACCTCATGGGATGGTGCGACACCTTCGGCCTCTATCCGATGACCCGCCTGCGCCATGGAACGTTCGCCATGCTGTCCAGCAGTCACGGCGAAATCATCAGGGACGGTGACAACCCGGACGCCCCGATGCCCATCACCCCGACCCACTGGCAACGTCTCGACAATTTCATACCGGTGACACGATGACCGAGTTTGGACACTTCGCGCGCGACGTCGCCGGTGTGCGCATCGACACATGGGGGGCAGGGCCATTCATAATCATCGACGCGGCGGGCAAAGTCTGGCGCTTTCAAGACAGTCTGCGCTTCGGACCATTGATATTGACGGCTCGCTGGATGCCCAAGGAACAACAGCCCGGTAGTCGTTCTGCGTTCTGGTCGCCTCATGATCGCTGGTGTCAGCAGGGGCGAAAACTTGCTGGCGACGGCATGACATGCATCTGGCGCGAACCGAAGCCAACGACGATGCGAATACATGGCCGCGAACTGGTCATCGTGGACGGCGGCGAACCGGATGGCAGGGAACTGATCATCGACGCCAACGGCAACACGACAGGGGAGATAAAGTAAAAATGACTGACTTGAGCAAGCGGATGCGGGAGGTGGTCGAAGGTTTGTCCGAAGGCGAGACAATCCCGCTGGACGATGTGACGACTATTATCGCCGAAGCAGCCGACGCAATTGACAGGCTTCGCGAGGCATTGGGAGAGGAGGCGTGACCACCCCCCTCCTCCCCACAGCAGACGCCATTGCCTGGCTCGCGGCCCGTGGCGTGCAGGTCAGCGAGAAGACACTCGCGCGCAAGCGGCAGGCGGGTGATCTCGGCTATGTGGTGGGAATCGGGCGACATCGGGTACTCTATCGCCCGGCAGAGCTGCAGCGCCTGCTGACAGACAGGGAGGTGGACCCATGCCGCTCAGACTCACACGGCGGGGCGACACGCCGCACTGGTATCTCCACGGCACCGTCGGCAGGCGCCGAGTACGCGAGAGCACAGGCACGGCTGAGAAAGCCGCAGCCGACCGCATCCGCATCCGCCGCGAAACCGAAATCCTCGACCGTCATATCCATGGCCCGAAATCGGTAGCGACGTTTCCGGAGGCCCTGAATCTCTACCTCGATCAGGGCGGGGAGGGGCGATTCGCCGCCCGCCTGCTGACTCATTTCGCCACCACCCGCCTGGCCGCGATCGACCAGGCCGCGATCGCGGCGGCGGCGCGCCGGCTCTATCCGGATGCGGCGCCCGCCACCGTCAACCGCCAGCTGATCACTCCACTTTCGGCGATCATGAACGTCGCCGCCGACCACGGCCTGTGCGACCCGCCGCGCTTCAAGCGCCGCCGCGTCCGCCCGCCACAGCGCCGCGCCGTCCCGCCGGAATGGCTGGCCGCCGTCATGGCACAAGCCGCGCCGCACCTGGCCGCGCTGCTCGCCTTCATGGCCTTCTCCGGCGCGCGCATATCGGAGGCCGTGCGCCTCACCTGGGCCGACATCGACCTGGCTGCGGGCGATGCGGTGCTGCACTGCACCAAGACACAGCCGCGCCGCGTGGCCCTGCCGCCGACCGTCGTCGCCGCGATCGCCAGCATCCCCGGCCCGCGCCGGCCGGCAGCGCCGGTGTTCCGCTACAGCCACCGATCCAGCCCCATCGACGCCCTGGCCACGGCCTGCCGCCGGGCGGATGTGCCGGTCCATTCTTTCCATGAAATCGGCCGCCACACCTTCGCCACCTGGATGCTGCAGCAGGGCGAGACCCTGGCCGACGTGGCCGACGCCGGCGGCTGGAAATCCATCGCCCTGGTCAAGGACATCTATGGCCATCTGGAACACTCCCGTACCGACCGCGCCGTCCGCAATCTGGACCGGCGATTGACACAATCGGGACACACCGACGAAACCGAACAACCCGAACCTGTTGAAAAAAAACGATAATCCGCTTTCTCCATCTCCCCTGCTAAGGGAGTGGGGACTAATCCTCCCTCGTGGGTTCGAATCCCATCCTCTCCGCCACGATTTTCTGTCTCACGCTCAACTCGCTGCGCTCGCCCGCTCCGAAGGGGCGGCGAACGGTCGCCGGGCCGCAGTCGCGGCTTGTTGGAGAGTTCGAACTATCTCCCGCTCCCTCCGCCACTAAGTCATTTTTTTTGTTGATATAATTATATTCTCTGGGACTGCCTCCCAGACCCCCCGGGTTCCGCGGGGCTGCGCGCGTCGATACCCCCATCTTCGAACCCGAGAACGCTTTGGCGTGTCGATTCTCCACGCGCCCGGCCCGGTATTCTCTGTCGGCGTTTCAGCGGTTCGCTTTGGTGATTGGGTGAATGCGGCTCAGCTGAAGCCCAGCAGTGTCTTCTGATCATCCCAGTGCGGCGGCAGGTCGATGCGCTTGATCAGCGTCTCGGCGGTCCAGACAATGGGCTCAGTGCAGGAGCCGGAGAACTCCAGATGCCGGTGGTACAGACTTGGGGAGCAGAGCAACAACGGCAAGCGTTGCGCTGATCCTGCGGTCATCCAGGAGCGCTACCACGCGGGGTCTCAATGTCATTTCAGGTTGTCCAACCACTCTAAGAACAATCTGGGCCTGCTGCATGTCGGCGAGATATTCCCTCTCAGGGTCGGTTCGTGATCCAGGCTCTCGTCTGGCATGCGAATATCAAACCCTGCCCTCAAGTGAGTCTGGCAACCAGTTTCAGAACGCTGCAAGTCCGTGGCGGCTCTCCGTTCAGGACTAATCATGATGAGGGGTGCCTGAAGTGCCGCAACAGCAGCAAGCAGCCCATTCAGAACGGCAAACAGGCAGGCATCGAAAGATCGCCGGAGGCCGGTTCACTCTCGGCTGCACGCCCCGCCATTCATCCATTGAGAAATTCAATATTGACCGTCGGCGGATGCTCGCCGTGAATAGGCACGAAGTCTGTTTCTTGTCCAGGAAGTTCCATGCAGATCAGAAGCCTCGATCATCTTGTCCTGAACGCCCGCGATGTAGGCGTGATCATCGCGTTCTACAGCCGCGTGCTGGGCATGGAACCGCGGGAGGAAATGCCGGGCAAGTGGTCGCTGCATTTCGGTGACAACAAGATCAGTCTGAACGACGCTAACAATGCGCCCGCCATTGCCCGCGGCAGCGTGCCGGGCAGTGGCAACTACTGCATCCTGACCGATGTGCCGATGGACGAGGTTGTTGAGCACCTGCAGGCACACGATGTCGCCATCGAGGCCGGTCCGGGAAAGCGCATCGGTGCGACCGGGCCGATCATGTCGGTCTACTTCCGCGATCCCGATGGCAATCTGATCGAACTCAGCAATCCGATCTGACGGCCAGTGACGGTTCCGGCAGCGGCGGGTTGGGGCGGTCACACGGCAGAAATGTGCCGTAGCCCGGTGACTGCAGCGTCTCGCCATCGTGACTGACGACCTGGCCACGCACAAGAGTAGTCACCGGCCAGCCGGTCACCTCGATCCCCTCATAGGGTGTGTAGTCGACGGCATGGTGCAGGTTGGCGTTGGCAATGGTGACCTTCCTATGCGGATCCCAGATGGCGATATCGGCGTCGGAGCCGATGGCAATGCTGCCCTTGCGGGGGCTGAGACCATAGATCTGGGCTGGTCGCGTGGCGGTGACGCGGACGAAGGTTGCCAGGTCGATGCGGCCTTCGGCAATACCGTTGAACAGCAGCGGCAGGCGGGTTTCCAGCCCCGGCACCCCGTTCGGGACATAGCGGAACGCGGCGTCGGTGCCATGCAGCATCTTGCCTGCGGGGTCCTCAAAACGGAACGGCGCGTGGTCGGAGGAAAAGACCTGGAACGTGCCGTTTCTCAGACCCGACCAGATCACTTCCTGATTGGCCTTGTCGCGCGGCGGCGGACTGCAGAGGCACTTGGCACCTTCGAAGCCGGGTTTGGCGAGGTCGTCTTCGGTCAGATAGAGGTATTGCGGGCAGGTTTCGGCATGAATTCTCAGGCCCCGGCCCTGGGCGGAATGGATTTGCTGCACTGCCTCGCGCCCGGAGACGTGGACGATCAGGACCGGCACGTCGACAATCTCCGACAGGCTGATGGCGCGGTGCGTGGCTTCCCGCTCCACCGGCATGGGCCGCGATACTGCGTGGTAGATCGGGGTGGTCAGGCCTGCCTGTTCCAGCCGATCGGTCAGCCAACTGATCACGTCACTGTTCTCGGCATGGACCATCACCATTGCGCCTTCCCGCCGCGACAGGGCCAGGACTTCCAGAATCTGGCGGTCGTCCAGCTTTAGATCGTCATAAGTCATGTAGATCTTGAACGACGTGTAGCCCCGGGCGATGAGGCTGGGCAGTTCCTGTCCGACCACCTGCGGTGTGGGGTCGGTGACGATCAGGTGAAAGGCATAGTCAACGACTGCCTTGCCGTCGGCACGGGAATGATAATCCCTCACAGCTTCGGTCAGGGACCCGCCCTTCATCTGCAGCGCGAAGGGCAGGATTGTCGTCGTGCCGCCCGCGGCTGCCGAGCGGCTGCCGGTCTCGAAGCCATCGGCGCAGATGCTGCCGTCACCGGACGGCTGGTCGAGATGGCAGTGGGCGTCGATGCCGCCGGGCAGCACCAGCCTGCCGGTCGCGTCGATCTCGCGCGCACCCGAACCCAGGCTCACGCCAAGCGCGGTGATGCGACCGTTCACGACGCCGACATCGGCCTTGAAGCTTTCGGATGCGGTGCCGACCGTGCCACCACGGATCACGAGATCAAAATCTGCCATTGCCCTAAGTTCCCTTCGACGTCTTGGTGCTGGGTACGTGTTGCCGGGTTCAGGCGCCCTGGATACCGCCCAGATCGCTGAACAGCCTCCCCCAGCCCTGGATGTGTTTCGGTGCAACACCGGCTGCGCGCAGGGCGCCCCAGACCGCCGTCGAGATGCTGTCGTAGATTGGGATGCCCAACTCCGGTTCCAGTTCCTCTGCCAGCCCCGCACCGGCCAGGTTGGTGCACAGGATGACGATGCCGTCGGGTCTTGCCTGCGCCACATCGCGGATCATGTCCCGCAACTGGTTGGGCTTCGTCAGGGCGAAGTCGAAGTTCACCTTCACCCCCAGATGGCGCTCAGCCACGCATTCGTACCCCTCGGAACGGAAGTTCTCGATGATCCCGATCTGGACGTCGTCGATATAGGGGGTGACGAGGCCAAAGGTCTTCAGGCCTGACAGCTTGAAGATATCCGCCAGTGCCAGCACGGATGAAGAGGCCTTGATCCCTGTCCGTGCTTCGATCGCCTGACACAGCGCCACATCCTTGTCGAACCCGAGCCAGCCTGCCGATGTGCCGTTCCAGCAAAGCGCATCGCAATGTGCATCCGCGAGCAGGTCCGCTGCCGTCAGCATCGGCTCCAGATCGAACTGGGCCAATGCCTGATCACTCAGCGATATTTCCGTCACCCGGAACCGTCCAAAGTGTGCCGTCGCCTCTGGCATACCGGCCAGCATGGCGCTGGTCACAGGTTCCAGAATCGTGTTGGAGGATGGGGTCAGCATGCCCAGGCGTAAGGGGTCACTCATCTGATCGGCTCCATGATCATTCTTCGGCAGCGTCCAGCGCCGCCAGTACCTTTTCAGGGGTGAAGGGCAGGCTGGTCAGGCGCACCCCGGTTGCATCTTCCACCGCATTCGCGACAGCGGCGGCGACGCCCAGCATGCCCGCTTCACCGACGCCCTTCGCGCCCATCGGCCCGGGCCCCATTCCCTGTTCAAGGATGAACGACCGATACTGTTCAGGCAGGTCGGACGCGCGGGCGACGCGATAGTCCAGCGGCGTCGGCACGGCCAGCACGTCCTCTTCGTCGTAGGTGATTTCCTCGAACAGGGTCTGGGCCAGGGCGACAATCGTCCCGCCCTCATCCTGGCCGCGAACACCGCCGCCATGCAGGGTGTGCCCCGCATCGACCCCCGTCACGAGGTCGTGGATACGGATCTCGCCAGTTTCCCTGTCGACGCTCAGCGATACACCCACCCAGTGGGGCATCCAGTACAGATGCTTCGCACCAAAGGGGGCATCCGGTTCCTTCGGGTACTGGACGAAGCCGTCTGCGCTGAGCTCGAACCCGAAACGCCCGAACTTCTTCCTGACAAATGGTTCCAGATCAAGCGGCTGGCCCGCACCAATGATCTTCCATTCCCGCAGGTCGAGGGTCGTGGCGTCGCAGCCCAGTTCCCCGGCTGCCATGTCGATGATCTCGCCGCGCAGTTTCCGGGCCGCAAGCCAGACGGCGTTGCCGGTCAAGGTCGTGGCGCAACTGGCATGGGTCCCCTGATCGAACGGGGTCACGTCGGTGTCGATGGCGGCGTAGCGCACCCATTCGCGGGGCACGTTCAGCACATCGGCGACGAGGCCGGTGATCACCGTGGTTGCACCCTGCCCGATCTCGATGGCGCCACAGAGCACCAGAACCCGACCATCTGTCGTGATCTTGACTGTTGCCTTGCCAAGCCGCCCGAAACTGCCGCCGTCCTTCAGCCCCAGGGCATAGCCCTTGCCTCGTACCACCGGTCCGTCCGGTGATCCGGCAACGTGCCGAAGGTCGGCCTCTACCCGGTCCAGCCCCTCCGAGAAGTCCGTATCGACCAGGCTGTCGCCGACCTTGAAAGGCTCGCCTGCCGGAATCAGGTTCTGGCGGCGGAAATCGATGGGGTCCATGCCGATCCGCCGGGCGATCATGTCGATCTGGCTTTCCGATGCGAAGCTTGCCTGGGTGCCGCCCATGCCACGGTAGGAGCCGGCGGGAATGGTGGTGGTCCGGATTACCCGTGAATGCGCGTGGTACGCCTGCCAGCGATAGGGGCCGGAGGATCGGTAGGCAGCGCGGGCGCCGACCTGCGCACTGGCGTCGGCATAGGCCCCGCCGTTCAGGTCGATCTCGGTCCGCCGCGACAGCAGCCGTCCATTGGCATCGACGGATGTCGTCAGCACCAGATCACCATCGTGCTGGCTGAGTGTCAGCATGGATTCATCCAGCGTCATCAACAGGCGAACCGGCGCATTCGCCAGCATGGCTAGCAACACCGCCAGCGGCTCATGCTTGCAATAGCTCTTGCCGCCGAAGCCACCGCCGATATAGGCGGTCTGGACGCGGAAATAGCCTTCTGGCAGGCCGAACATCTCCGACAGGTCCTGGCGCAGGACAAACGGATCCTGATTGCACGACCAGAGTTCAATGCGGTCGGTCAGCTGGCGGGCGATGCAGATCCACGGCTCCATGTAGAAGTGACCAATGCGCGAGAAATGGAAGCGGTCGGTGAACACATGCGCCGCCTCGGCTTCCACGGCGTCGATGTCGCCATCCTCGAAGTCATAGGAAAACAGCACGTTCTTCGCCGGTTCATTTGCGGTGCGCGTGTCGCGGCCCAGCTTCATCGGCACGTTCGGATGCTTCTGGTCGAAGATTGCAGGGGCGTCTTCGTGCAGCGCTGCTCCGATGTCCATGACCGGGGGCAGCAACTGGTAGGAGACGTGTATCCGCTCCATGGCGCGAAAGGCCGTGACCTCATCCACCGCAACGACGGCGGCAACCACATCGCCTTCGAAGCGAACCCTGTCGGTACAGATGACGGGCTGGTCATGTACCCAATTGCCATAGGTAGTGCGCTTCAGCGGGCCAAGATCCCTGCCTGTGGCGACGAGGCGGACACCGTCCATGGCTTCTGCTTTAGACGTATCGATATCGACGATCCGGGCATGGGCGTGCGGGCTGCGCAGCAGGCGTGCCTCCAGCATGCCGGGCAGGACGATGTCACCGGTGAAGGGGCCTTCACCGCTGACCTTGTCGCGGGCATCCTGGCGGGCGCGGTCGCTGAGTTCGCGGTTCTGGCGCGGGGAATCAGGCATCAGTCCGCAGCCTCCGCAATCCGGGTGGTGGCCTGTTCCTGACGTCGGGAGGCGGCTAGTTCAATGGCTTCGATGATCACCTGATACCCGGTGCAGCGGCAGACGTTGGCATCCAGCCAGTCGCGGATGGTCTGCCGGTCAGGCGCCGGATGTTCTGCCAGCAGGGCGGTGGCCGAAAGCACCATGCCTGGCGTGCAGTAGCCGCACTGAAAGGCGGAGCATTCGATGAACGCGCGCTGCACGTCGGTCAGCCCGGTCGCATCGCCGGAAAGTCCCTTCACGGTCACGACATCCCGGTTGGCGACCAGGAATGCCGGTGTCAGGCACGACGTCGTGGGCGTGCCTTCGACCAGCACGGTGCAGACACCACAAACGCCCTGGTCGCAGCTGACGCGCACATCGATCTGGCCCAGTTGTTCGCGCAACAGTTCGGCAAGCATCATGCTCGGTGCGACGGCGGCGACCCTTTCGATGCCATTCAGGCGGAAACGCAATCCGATCAGGTCACTCATGCGGCATCGGTCCTGTGCATGTCGGCAACATCGGCCAGCAGCCGCGACAGAACGACCGGCACGGCACGGTGTCGCCAAGCACCGGAAATGTTGGCGCGGTCACTCATGATCGGCAGGCGGGCGGAAAAGGCCGCTGCCACTTCGCGGGCTGCGTCGGGATCAAGCGGCAGTTCGGTCCCGGCTGGCAGATCGAGTGTGCGTACCTGCGGCAGGGGGTGCGCCCCGGCCACCACCGCGCGCCAGTTTCCGTCACCGCTGTGCCCGACCGTCAGCAGAAAGCCCGGCAGGTGACTGCGGTCGTGAATCAGGACGCGTGCAGCGGTCGGGATCTGCACATCCGTCAGCAATGCGCCGAATGCAGACGGTTTCGTCGAACTGCCGAGCCAGACTGCGGGCAGATCGACCACGCCGTCACGGGTCGCGAAGGTCACGGTGGCACCGACAGCCATCAGCACGGGCAGCAGGTCGTAGTGTGGTTTCCGCGCCATCAGGTTGCCACCCAACGTGCCCTGGTGGCGGATCCGAACGTTCGCGATGGGGGCGAACGCTTCCGCCACGCTAGGCATTGCCTCTCGCAGCACCGGGTGGCACCCCAGGGCGTCGAGGCTGATGCCGGAGCCCATGCGAACATCCCCGTCGATGGCCTGGACCGTTCGCAGGGCCGCAATGTCGCGCAGCAGGATCACCTCATCCCATTCGATGCCGGTCTTCATGCCGTTCAGCAGGTCGATGCCACCCCCCATGTAGGCGGCGTTCGGCAGGCCAGCATGGGTCGCCACCGCTTCCTGAACAGTGGTAGGACGATGGACGCGGAAAGGGACAATGCGCCTTCGGCTCCGTGGTACGGGATCGATCATCTGGTCTCTCATCCGTGCCTAGAGATAGATAGCCATCAGCTGATGGGCGGCATCGCAATTGACCAGGTGAACGGTCTTGTTGCGGATCGCCAGATCATCACCATCAACGGCCAGGCGGTAGCGGTAGCGGCCACCATAGATGGTCTGCTCCTCGATGCGATATTCCAGCATCGTGAAACATGCGCTGACATCGATGTCGCCATCACCATCCGGCGAGGGCGCGACTATGATGTTGGTCACCAGATGCGTCGTGCGCGACGCGGGTGTCTGGGCATGGACCTCCGGGTGGCGCAGGCGCCGCACCCGCATCTGCATCATCGTCCGGTCGTCGTACATGATTGATGCACGGGTATCAGGGTCGGTCTGATCGTCGGCTGTTGGAATCCAGTAGGTGCCGTCGTCGGTGAACAGCGCCATCCAGTCTTCCCAGCGCTTCTCATCAAGGATCAGCGCCTCGTGATACAGGAACTGCTCGACGAGATCGCGTCCGGGCAATTCGGCAACCGTCTGTTCTGCCAGCCTCATCATCATCGTGGTCTCCCCTCAGGCGCTCATGTATTTCAGCCAGACGTCGTTGTACTGCTGGCGCAGCACGAACTCGCTGGATCCGGGCGCGCCAAGACCGCCGGTGTTGTTCGGCATCTCGGCCCCCATGTGGCGTGCGAACATCACCCAGTCGGAGCCTTCGGCATTCAGGCCTTCCTGCGCCCGCTCGAAGATTGCCACATCGTCGGTCTGGATCATGGATGCGGGGGAATGGGTCGCGGCGACGGACCGGACCGCGAAGCGATTCCACTCATCCGGCGCACCCTTGAACAGCACCGGGTAGATGCGCACCTCGGTCCGGTCCACATCGATGGGCAGGACCATGCGCAAATGCTGTCCCATCGCCTGGAATGTCAGGTTGGGATAGACCATCGAATTGAACCGGTCATAGGTCAGGATCTCGCGCGTGCGGTCCTCCCCATGGCGTTCCACCAGCATGGCCCGCAATTCCTTGAAGGCCATGCCGTCGGGGTCGGGCACCTGGGGCACAGCCCCCTGGTAGCCGTGGCCGTTCGCAAAGCCGTGGACACCCATCGGGTCGAAGTCCACCGGGTTACGCGTGCCGGGCTTGTAGAAGCTGGGGCCGCCGCCATGGCGGGAGAACTGGCGTCCGTCCTCATCCAGGGTTGAGTGATGCGCGAACGGCGCGTGGTACAGATCGACGCCATTGTCCATCTGCAGCTTCCAGTTGGCCCGGACGATGTAGCGGTTGCATCCGGCCTGAGCGAGGATCTCGCCGTCCGGTGCCCGGTCGCAGAGGTCGTCGATGCTGGCCTTGATGGGTCCCAGGTGGTCGTCCAGTGACAGCCCATCGGGGCTGAGCGAGACGAAGATGAAGCCCCGGTAGCTGTCGACGCGCGCGGGCCGGGCAAGATCCAGGGACGGGTCCTTCAGGAAGTCGTCGCTGAACCCGTCGCGATAGGGAATGCCCGCCAGCTTGCCGTTAGCGCGATAATTCCAGCCGTGATAGGGGCACCGGAAACCGGGGCTGTTGCCCTCCGGCGTGGCGCAGAGCTTGACGCCGCGATGGCCGCAGCGATTGAACATCACGTTCACCTCGCCATCCCGACCGCGCGTGATCAGCAGGGGCTGCTTGCCGATGCGCGTGGTAATGTAGTCATTCGGCTCCGGCACTTGGCTTTCGTGTGCGACGAAGACCCACATCCGCCCGAATATCCGCGCCATCTCCAGGTCGAAGATTTCGCGATCGACATAGAGCCGTCGATGCACCCTGTCGGGGCGGACCAGGTTCTGCAGATCGTCATTGGCATGCATGGTTTCAGGACTCCGGGACGCGGGGTTCAGGTTTCGGACTTGGTCGGACGCAGTGCGCGGGTGAGCGGGGTGCGCCAGATGAATGCGCTGGTGATCAGGCCAGCAGCGAGGCAGGTCGAACCGATCAGGCGCAGGTCGGTCGAGGGCAGGATCAGCAGTACCCCGGCACCGCCGAAGAGCACCCTTTCAAGCAGGTTCAGGCGCATGAACATCCAGCCCTGAACGCCCGATGCGATCAGCATTGCACCTGCGAATGACGCGATCACCGCCATGATGTGGAACACCTCACCCTCTCCCAGCAGCAGGCTGGGTGAGCCGACGATGAGGAAGGGCATCAGATAGGCGATCAGGCCCATCTTCATTGCCGTGAAAGCGGTCGCCCAGATGTTGGCCCCGGCGATCTGCGCGGCGGCGAAGACGGCCAGACAGACCGGTGGTGTGATGTGGGACAGCAGCGCAGCGTAAAAGACGAACATGTGCGCGGTCAGGCGATCCACACCGATTTCCAGCAGTGCGGGCACCCCGATCACCGACACCAGCATGAAGGCGGCGACCGTGTTCATGCCCATCCCCAGGATCAGGCACGCCAGCACGATGCAGACCAGCACCAGACCGAACTGGCCACCGGCGAGGGCGATGATGGCGCTGGACGCATTCAGAGCCAGGCCGGTCATGGTGAAGGTGCCGATGATCAGGCCAACAGCCGCGCACGTGGCCAGAATCATCAGGGAGTTGCGGGCGCCAAGGACGAGCGCCGATATGATTTCCTTTGGGCCCAGGCGCGTTTCCGCCCTGATCCAGCTGACAGCAATGATCAGGCAGACCGCGAAAAAGGCAGCCCGCAACGGCGAGAAGCCGGTTGTCAGCAGGACAATCAGGGCGATCATCGGGACGAGCAGGTGACCACGTCGCTTCAGCACCGGAATCACCTTCGGCTTCTCGTCGATGGGCATGCCCTTCATGCCCGTCTTCACGGCCTCCAGATGGATGAACCAGAGCAGGCTGGAGAAGAACAGTGCGGCTGGCAGGATGCTGGCAATCACGATGGTCGGGTATGAAACCCCGGCGTAGGCCGCCACGATGAACGCTGCTGCGCCCAGAACCGGCGGCATCAATTGGCCGCCGTTGGACGCCAGCGCTTCGATGGCCCCCGCCGTGGCCCGGCGATAGCCGAGCCGCGCCATCATCGGGATGGTGAACTGGCCGGTCGTGTAGACATTCGCGACACTGGACCCGGTCACCGATCCGACCATGGCAGAGGCCAGCACGCCGACCTTCCCCGGACCACCGCGTGTGTGACCGGCGAGCGCCGAGACCAACTCGACGAAGAAATCGGCGGCACCGGCGCGCTCCATGAAGGCACCGAAGATGATGAACACGACGATGTATGTGGCGGCGACGCCCAGCGCCGTGCCCCAGACCCCATCGACCGTCAGGTACATGAAGTCGATGATGTGGATGATGGAGAAGCCGCGGTGGGAGATCATGCCTTCCGGCAGGAATTCACCCAGATAGGCGTAGGTGAGGGCCGCCAGGGTCCCGATCACCAACACCCAGCCGGTCAGCCGCCGCGTCGCCTCCATGATCAGCGCAATGCCGACAAAGGAAAGCACGATCTCGAGCGTTGTCGGCGCGAAGGCGGTGGTCAAGGGCCAGCGGTTGGCAAGGTAATCGGGGGAGAATGCGATGTAACCGAAGGCCGGGATGCAGAGCAGCGCCAGCAGCCAGTCGTACCAGGGAATGGTGCGCCGGGTGTTGGCGTCAGCGCTGCCGATGCCGGCCAGCGGTATCACCAGAAAGACCAGCGCCATTCCGATCATCAGCGGAAACGCCCGCTGGGTGAATGGATAATAGGTGCCGTCATAGGCGGTGAAGAGATGGAATCCAGCCAACAGGACGCCGAGTTTGGCAATCAGAAGCCGGGAAAGGCCACCCCAACCCTGTGCCGTGACACTGGCCAGTTCGCGGCGGACCATGTCTGCCACACGGTCAGTGAATGGAACCTGGGTTGGAGCGGTCATCGTCTGTCAATCCGATCGGGGTTTCTGGGTTTGACGGATCAGTTGATGAAGCCCATTTCCTTGTAGAACCGCTCGGCACCCGGATGCAGCGGCACCGCACCGACGTTCTGCCAGGCGACCTTCGGGTCATAGAATTTGTGCTGTGGGTGGACGGCGTGGAAACTGGCCATGTTGTCCGCCAGTGCCTTGGTCATGGCGTAGACCAGATCATCCGACATGGCGCTACGCACGCCGAAGCCAACCACCGTGACGGGGGTCCAGTACGCGGCGTTGGAGCCATTGTTCCCGTCATAGATGCCTGCAGGCACTTCCATGACGCTCTGGCCGAACTTCGCGGCCACCTTTTCGGCGACGGCCTTGCTGATCGGGACCAGGGTGAAGGGCTGCTTTGCGCCGATCTTGATGTACTGGTGATGCGGGTAATACGAGCCGCCGGTGAACCACATGTCCGCCTGACCATCCATGACCATCTGCACGCCATCGGAATGCGAGGTGAAGATGATCTTGCCGCCGAAGGACTCGATTTTCTCGCGGGTCAGTCCGTAGCCTTCGAGGATGGCCAGGGCCTGGGCGGTGGCAAGCTGCGTCCGCTCGAACATCGCAATCCGGACGGGGATCTCCTCGGCCAGTATCTTCTCGAACGACGTGATCCCGCTTTCCACCGTGGCAACGGCCTGGGCGGCGCTGGGACCGCGCACGGCGGCGATCATGCGGAAATCATACTTGGTGCCGCCAGGTCCCTCACCGCGGAAGGCCATGGTTGCCAGCGCGTTTTCCAGCACGGCGACGTCAGCCAGGCTGGATCCTGGCTGCAGCCGCTCGACATTGGCCCAGCCCCCGCCAGGGATGACCGTGGTGTTGGCGCCGACGATATCGGCCTTGATGTATTCGGCAAATGCCGCTGCGGCCTTGAAGTAGCCGCCACCGGGTGATCCGGCAGTGATGGTGATCTTTTCTGCCATCGCTGTAGAGGCGGCAAAGCTGATCGTTGCGGCGGTAACAATGGTTGCCAGGAAGCGGTGCTGACGGCGCAGGACGTTGAACATCTCGAAATACCTCACCTTGACTGCTGAGGCCCCGATCACGGTCCTGATGAGACACCGGTCCACCGGTTGAAGTGGGATTGCAGTGCGCTTCGACCGACACAATCGCGGCTTCTCGATCAATCAAGTGTTCCGGTTCTATTGCGGTGCAACAAATCCAATTTCTGAATGGGCGCATTCGGCGTTTCTATGGAGCACGGCGGCACGGACCGGCCACAGCAGTTCCGTTCAGCGTCCGTCCGGACCCCGTGGCGATATGGATGCCGGTCCGGTTGGGACTGGTCAGGCGAATGCCGGCAGGGACCGCTGGCGGGCCTGTGCCTCACGCGTCGCCAGATCGGTGAAGCTCTTGATGATCCGGTTCGATGCCCTGTCTGCCAGACAGACCACATCAACGGTCGCATCGCATTCCAGGTCGCGAATGGCAAGAACATCGAGTGAATTCACCGGTATGTAGCCTTCTTCGAAGATCACCCCGATACCCAGACCGCGCTCGACGGCGGCAACGATGCCTTCACGGCTGCCGATCTCGGCTGACCAGTTGACGTTGTAACCACCCCTGCTTGCCGCCTGTTCCAGACAGGCCCGCACGGCCGACCCGCTTTCGCGACAGATCAGCGGCTCCTGCGCCAGTTCGGCCAGCGTGATCGCTTCGCGGCCCTTCCAGCGGCAGTCCTTGGGCATAAGCACCACGAGGCGCCGCTTCCTGAACTTCAGGCAACGGAAAGAGGCGTCGTAGTTCATGCCGGACATGATGGCGACATCGATCTCGTGCGATGCCAGCTGATCCTTCAGGCTATTGGAATTGGAGAACATGATGCTGACCTCGATACCGGGAAAGCTCTCCCGCATCGCGGCTGTCAGGTCGATCGCATCATAGGGACCATAGGTACCGATGGTCAGCCGCCCGTTGCGCAGCGCCCGCACTCCGGACAGGAAATCGCAACACTCGCGCTGCTTCTCGTGCCAGTCATCCACCATAGCGAACAACGTGCTGCCGGTTTCCGTCAGCTTCGCACCGGATGCGGAGCGCCGGAACAGTTCGATCCCGTAAGTCCTTTCAAGTTCCTTGACCTGCGTGGTGATCGTCGGCTGGCTGACATTGAGCCGCCGGGCGGCGCCTGTAAAGCTGCCTGCTTGTGCGACTGCATGGAACGCTCGTGCCTGTGTCGGAGTCATAGCCTCACCCTATCGAAATATAGAGTATTCGGATTTGCCAACCAATCTGATTTGACCGAACCCTTGGTACAGCCAGGGACTGACTGTTGGCTTGCACGCTTCATCGCAAGTCTCGTGCCTTAGCGGTTCGGAGTCTGGCGCGTTCGCGCAAGTCTTTGTGCTGAAAAAGGGAATCCTGGAAAAGAAGGCAGCGAATTCCTGATGCTGACAGTCTTCATCTGCTTGTGGATTGAGCAGATGCCGCGCGTTTCTCGGCTCTGCCTGAAAAAAGGTCTTTGTCTCTGAACACCAACCCTGCAAGCCCAAGTCACTGCAAGCTGAGGAGAAAAAAGATGCCTGAACCGCTTACCGCCCAACAGGTCTCCGATTACGAGACGCAGGGCTTCGTTACCGTGCCGGGGTTGTTTGCCAAGGATGAGGTCAAGCTGATCCTCGACGCGGCGCTGACGGACGAGAGGCTCGCCGCAGCGGCCTATTCGCGGACCGACCGGGATGGCAATGAAACCCGCATGTCCGTCTGGGACGAGATGGGTGACGATATCTACAGCATTGCCATGCGCAGCCACCGGGTGGCCAATGCTGTCGAGCAACTGATCGGTGAAGAGATCTGCCATTACAATTCGAAGCTCAACGCCAAGGAGCCGAAGGTCGGTGGCAGCTGGGAATGGCATCAGGACTACGGCTATGCCTATGGCTACGGCGTGCTTGCCCCGAAGATGGCGACCTGTTTCATCTCCCTCGATCCCTCAAACCGGGAGAACGGCTGCATCGAGATGATGGCCGGGTCGCATCGGCTGGGCCGCATCGACCATGACTTCGTTGGCAGGCAGTATTGTGCTGATCAGGCACGGGTGGCTGCGGCAGAAACGAAGCTGTCGGTGGTGCCTTGCGAGCTGGACGCTGGTGACGCGGTCTTCTTCCATTGCAACACGCTGCATCGGTCCAGCGCCAATCGGTCCGACCGGCGTCGCTGGGCCTTGATCACGGTATTCAATGCGCTCTCGAACCTGCCCTACAAGGATGGGCCACACGCTGGTCTGCATCCGGTGGACAAGGTTGACGATGACATGCTCAGAGCCTCCGCTGGTCGGTTGAGCGCGACGGAAAAGGTATTTCAGGGTCAGGCGTTCAACCCGGCTGCCTGACGTTTCGGCCAGGTCCAATTGCAAGCATCGACAACGGGCGTGATCGGGTGACGGACCCGGCTCACGCCCGTTGTCTGTCTGGCGCGGGCCCTCGCCGGGTAGCACATAGGGCGTCTCAATGACCCGATATGAAATATGAATTTGTGCAGTGCGGCATGGCGGCGGAGCATTTGCGTGCCTGAAGGGAGTTCCCGCCCGGAAACGGACAGGGCCTGACCGACAGCGAAACGCGAACCAGCGCCAGGAGGCAGGTTGATGACTTCGACTGCCGCGACGAGACGCATTGACAGTGAAGCTGTAACCAGCGGCCCGCCGAATTTGGCCGTTCAGCCTCTCGATGGTCCGCTCGGCTGCGCCATCACCGGACTGGATCTTTCCCGGGTCGTGGATGACGCAGCCGCCGCTCGGGTGCGCGATGCGTTCATCGAGCACAAGCTGATCGTGTTTCCGCGCCAGTCCCTGGGCGAGGCCGACTTGGTCAGGGTCAGTCACCTGTTCGGTGATCCGGTTGTCCATCACGTCGGTGAATACCTCGACCAGGACTTTCCGCAGATCATGCGCCTGTCCAACAATGTCGTGGACGGAAAGCCGCTGGGGGCACCAAACAACGGTATCTTCTGGCATTCCGACCAGATTTTCCGCGAACAGCCGATGCTGGCCACCTTGCTGTATGGCGTGCAGACCCCGCTGACCAGCGGCGGCGACACCCTGTTTTCCGACATGTATGCCGCGTTCGAGGCGCTGCCGGAAGAAATGCAGGCAAAGCTGCTGCCGTTGCAGGCGGTCCACAGCTTTGTCGCCAGTTACGAGCGCAATTACGTGCGGGCCCGGAGCCTGAGCGCCGAAGACAAGGCGCTCAATCCCGATGTCGTGCACCCGGTCGTCCGAACGCATCCGCAGACGGGCCGGAAAGCCCTGTTCGTTGATCCTGACTCCGTCACACGGATCATGGGTGTGATACCGCAGGAAAGTGAGGATCTGCTGTCTTTCCTGTTCGCCCATATCGCGGACGAACGCTTTGTCTATCGGCATGCCTGGACCCAGGGTGACCTGGCTGTCTGGGACAACCGCTGCCTGATGCATTGCGCCACCAGCTATGACGATAGCAGCGAGATCCGGCTGATGTTCCGCACTCAGACCCAAGGGGATCGGCCTGTCTGATGGCGTATGACAACACAACGGACAGGCAAGCAGCCGGGTTCGGTTTCGGCGCTTCCCCCCGCCGACTGGAGGATGAAAGGTTCGTCCGGGGCGCAGGCACTTACCTCGACGACCTGGACACGGAAGATGCGCTGACTGCGGTGATTATCCGGTCCGACTGCGCCCACGGCCATATCACCCGCCTCGATACCTCCGCAGCGATGGCCCTTGAAGGTGTCGTGGCGGTACTGACCGGTGCCGATGCCGTGGCAGACGGACTTGGAATGATCCCGCCCAACAATGTCCCGACCCTGAAGGGGGAGCCGCTGCAGGTCGACCGGCCGGAAATGCGGATTCTGCCCGACAGGACCGTCCGCTACGTCGGTGAGGCCATCGGCATCATCGTGGCCCGGGACATGACGACGGCCGCCGCTGCGCTCGACCTGGTGGAGGTGGAATATGACCCCCTGCCCTTCGCCCTGTCGCCAGACGATAACGCCGCCGAACCGGGGTACGCCCTGCACCACGGTGACACGACCGAGACCGATGCGGCGTTTGAACAGGCGGCGCATCGGGTCAGCATGCGGCTGATCAACCAGCGCGTTGCGGCTGCTCCGATGGAAACACGCGGTGCCCTGGCCCAGCCGCTCGGCAGCAGGCATGTGATCACCACAGGCACGCAGGCACCGCATCTGACCCGTGATGTGCTGGCGCGTGACATGTTCGCCATCCCGCCCGACGATCTTCGGCTGGTGACGCCGGATACCGGGGGAGGCTTTGGCACCAAGGCGCCGATCTATCGCGAACAGGCGCTGGTGCTGTGGGCCGCACGGCGGCTGGATGCACCGGTCAAGTGGATCGCCAGCCGCAACGAGGGCTTCCAGTCCGACGCGGCGGGGCGCGACATGGTCTGGAACCTGGAGCTTGCGCTGGACGAGGATGGGCGTTTCCTGGGCCTGCGCGCAAAGGTCAAGGCCAACATGGGTGCCTACCAGTCGTTGTTCGGCGCGGTTCCAGGCAATGTCGGCCTCGCCGCACTGGGCGGTATCTATCAGATATCCACCGTCGACATTCACTCCGCCGGATACTTCACCCACACCACACCGGTCGATGCCTATCGCGGTGCCGGACGTCCGGAAGCGATCTATGCGCTGGAATGCCTGATCGGCAAGGCAGCTCGTCACATGGGTCTGTCCGGCTTCGAATTACGCCGTCGCAATCTGATACCGGCGGACGCCATCCCCTTCCGTACCGTCATGGGCGCGACATACGATTCCGGTGATTTCGCCGCTGTCCTCTCGGCAGCGGAGCAGATCAGCGATTTTGCCGACTTCCCCGCCCGCAGGGGGGAGAGCGAGTCCCGGGGCATGCTGCGCGGTTTCGGTGCTGCGGCCTATGTGGAACGCGCGGCAGGTGGTGCCGAGGACGCAGCGCGCATCGAACTTGACGATGACGGCGGTGCTGACCTGATGCTGGGCACCATGACAGCCGGGCAGGGGCATGCGACCGCGCATATTCAACTGGTGTCGGAACGTCTGGCGCTGGATCCGGCGCGGATCCGTGTGCACCAGGGAGACACCGACCGGGTGTCGCGCGGTGTCGGGACCTTCGGTTCCCGGTCGCTGGCCGTTGGCGGTTCTGCCCTCCACCGGGCGGTGGGCACGCTTGTCGAGAAGCTGACACCCACTGCGGCGGCGGTTCTCGAATGTGCGGCGGCTGACCTTGCCTTCGACAAGGGGGCCTTCAGCATCATCGGAACAGACCGGTGTGTGCTGGTGACGGAGCTTGCCAGTCTGGCCCATGCCGACCGCCTGCCGGGCGGCATTGCCTGCGATCCGTCAGCGGACGGGGCCTTCCAGCCTGTCGAGCCGACCTATCCCAACGGCATGCACGTCGCCGAAGTGGAGATTGATCCGGAAACCGGCATGGTCCGGCTCGTGGGCTATGCGGCGGTCGACGATTTCGGCAACGAGATCAATCCGATGATGGTCGATGGCCAGGTTCACGGGGGTGTCGGTCAGGGGGCCGGGCAGGCGCTGATGGAACAGGTGGTCTATGACCCGCAGAGTGGTCAGCTCACCACCGGCAGCTTTCTCGACTATGCGATGCCCCGGGCGACAGACTTCCCCGACATCAAGCTCACCCGCGCGCCCACACCCTGCCTGAACAATCCGCTTGGCCTGAAGGGCTGTGGGGAGGCCGGGGCCATTTGTGCGCCGCCCAGCATCATGATCGCCATCATGGACGCGTTGATGCCGCTCGGCGTCACGCATGTGGACATGCCTGCAACCCCGCATGCCGTCTGGCGCGCGATCCAGGCCGCCCGGGGAGAAGCCGCATGACGGATCATGACGGCACGGCGGTTGTCCCGGTCATCGATTTCGCGCCGTTTCGCCAGGGCGATGCCGCTGCCCGGCAACGGATCGCCGAACAGATCGATGATGCCTGCCGTTCCATCGGGTTTCTGGTCGTTGGCGGCCATGGCATCCCGCAGTCGCTGATCGACGATGCCTTCGCCGATTCCCGCGATTTCTTCGCCCTGCCCGACGTTCTGAAGATGCGCGCCGCGCCACCGGACAAGACCGTCCCCCGGGGCTATCAGGCCTTTGCCAGCAAGCGGCTGGCCGCGACCCTCGGGATCGAGACGCCGCCGGATCTGCGCGAACAGTTCTTCATGGGCCCGCCGGAGGACAGGGGCGACCTTGTCGCCGCCTATCCGGATGCGGAAAGGTTCTATGCGACCAACATCTGGACAGGTGTCCCTGATGCGTTTCGCCAGACCATGACCGAGCTGTACCGGTCGTTCGAGCGTCTTGGCGGTGAGTTGATGTCAGCCTTCGCGCTCGGCCTTGGCCTGCCGGAGAACTATTTCGCCACGCGCATCGACAGGCATTTCAGCACGGGCACGACCAACCTGTACCCAGCGCTGACGACCGCGCCGGAGGCGGGGCAGTTGCGGACCGGCATGCACACGGATTTCGGCAGTCTGACCCTGCTGCTGCGCAGCGAGACCGCTGGTGGACTGCAGGTGCAGGGTGAAGACGGTGACTGGCACGACGTGCCGGATATGCCCGGCACGCTGGTCGTCAACATCGGTGACATGATGGCCCGTTGGACGAACGATCTCTGGCGCTCGACCCTGCACCGTGTAGCCAATCCGCCGACGGTTGATGGTACCCAGCCTGCGCGGCAATCCATGGGCTATTTCCTGCACCCCAATTACGACAGCATGGTGGAGGCGCTGCCCGGCTGCGTGTCTGCCGATCGCCCCGCCAGCTACCCGCCGATCATGGCAGGGGAGCACATGCGCGAAAAGCTGGTGAAGCGCGTTGTCTGAGGTCGCCCCAACACTCACCGCGACCCTTGCAGCATGGTGCGCAAGCTATCGCCCCGAAGACCTGCCCGTGGAAGTCATAGCCGACGCCAAGCTGCGACTGCTGGACACGCTGGGCCTTATTCTGGGCGCAGCCGAGACACCGATCGGGCAAGCCGTACGGGCGGCGGCGTTGCAGATGGGCTCTGGTGAAGACGCGAGATCGTTAGGCACCGGCGACAGGCTGCCCGTGGGCCAGGCAACCCTGATCGACGGCACCCTGGCTCATGCCGCTGATTTCGATGACACCCATGACCTGTCCGTTGTTCACCCAAGTGCGGCCATCGTCCCCATGGCGCTGGCCCTCGGGCAATCACGACAGCTGACGGGCCTGCAGATCCTGCACGCGATTGCCATCGGCAACGAGATCAACTGCCGAATCGGCTCGGCGGCCCCCGGTGGTTTCCACAGCCACGGCTTTCACCCCACAAGCGTTGTCGGCACCCTGGCGGTGGCGATCACGGCCACGATCCTGATGGGCGGCAGCGCCCGGCAGGCGGTCCATGCGGCTGGCATTGCCGGCAGCCAGGCGGCCGGTCTGATGGAAGCCTTCGCCGATGGCACCTGGTCGAAGACACTCCATCCGGGATGGGCCTGTCACGCGGGGCTGGCGGCGGCAGCGCTGGCCATCGCTGGTTTCACCGGCCCTGCCTCGATCCTGGAAGGGCGCTTCGGGCTCTATCATTCGCATGTGCAGGATGCCGGTTACCCGTTTGATCTTGATACGGTGGTGGGCGAGCTCGGCGCACGTTGGGCGATGCTCGACTGCTCCTTCAAGCCTTACCCGTGCGCCCATGCCATCCATCCTTTTGTCGATGCGGCACTGGTTGTCAGGCAGCAGGCCGGTGCGAAGATCGAACAGATCGTGGGGATCAGGGCATCGGTGGGTGCCAAGTATCAGCCGCTGATCTGCGAACCGATGGATGCAAAGCTGCACCCTCTGACCCCCACGCATGCCAGGGCCAGCCTGCCCTATGCCGTCTGTGTCGCGCTAAGTCGTGGTGCGCTGGGCCCGGCCGACTATGCAGAAGACGTGATTGATGACGCGGGCGTTCGCGCCCTTGCTAGCTTGTTCGCCTACCAGACGGATCAAACGCCCGCCGGGTCCGGGTTTCGTGGCGTGCTGGATGTGACGCTGTCGGACGGTGAGGTCCTGCGCCATGTGGAACCGGTCAACCGTGGCAGCCGCACCAACCCGATGCCGTCATCGGAGATGATCGCCAAGTTTCGTCTCGGCGCAGCGCGCCATGAACGTGGTCGCCAGAACGCCATCATCGAAGCCATCGATACGCTGGATAGCGCCAGCTCGATTACGGGGCTGGTACGCGCATGTCTCTAGATCTTGACCGCGACTTCATTGGATATGGCCCGACCCCACCGAACCCCCAGTGGCCCGGTGGTGCACGCCTCGCCCTCAATTTCGTGCTGAATTACGAAGAAGGATCCGAACCCAGCCATGCCGATGGCGACGGGGTTTCGGAAACCGGCCTGACCGAACTCGGCACTGCGGCGTCCGGTGTGCCGGGTCGCGATCTGGCTGCAGAATCCATGTTCGAATATGGCGCGCGGGTGGGGGTCTGGCGGCTGCTGCGACTGTTCAGTGACCGGGACCTGCCCCTGACCGTCTTCGCCTGCGCACAGGCACTGGAACGGAATCCGGCGGTGGCCCACGCCATTGCCGCCGCCGATCACGACATCTGCGCCCATGGGCTGCGCTGGGTGCGGCATACCGATCTGGACGAAGCGTCGGAGCGTGCGCAGATCGCAGCCGCCTATGCGGCGATCGAAAGGGCCACCGGTCGGCGGCCGGACGGCTGGTACTGCCGCTATGCCCCGGGGCTGAACACCCGTCGTCTGGTGGTGGAGCATGGCGGCTTTCTCTACGACAGCGACTCCTACGCCGATGAATTGCCTTACTGGACCATGGTCACCGGCCAGCCCCATCTGATTGTCCCCTATTCGCTGACCACGAACGACACGAAGTTCGTACGGGGCGGCATGTCGATGGGGGATCAGTTCACCGCCTTCCTGCGCGACAGTGTCGAGATGCTGGTCGAGGAAGGACGGGACCATCCGAAGATGATGTCGGTCGGCCTGCATGCCCGGGTCATCGGACATCCAGCACGCGCCCGGGCACTGGGTGGCTTTCTGGATGAGATGGCGGCGCGAAACGACGTCTGGGTTACCCGCCGGGTGGATATCGCGCACCACTGGCTGGCCCGACATCCGCCACCTTTCATGAGCGGGGGCAGGGCATGCGACTTGTGACCTTCCTGCCGGACATGCATGTGGAACTGCAGACAGCCTTTGCCGGGGCATCACGGATCGAACTGGTCGTGACAGGGGACGAGGACCGATTCGCGCAGGCGCTGCCTGGCGCTCAGGCCGCAGCTCTCTACAGCGGATCGTTCAATGCAGACCTCGCTGCGGCGTTCGCTGGCGCGCCTGGTCTGGGCTGGGTTCAGGCCGGATCGACAGGGTTTGACCGGCTGCTGCAGTTCGGCGTTCCCGATGGCGTCCGACTGTCGACAGCCGGTGCCTTGTGGGCCGGAACGGTCGCAGAGCATGCGCTGGCCCTGATCCTCGGCTTGCTGCGGCAGTTGCCGCTGGCTGAGGCCCAGAAGACCCATGGTGCCTGGGATCGGGAGCGAATCCGCAACGCGGTTTCCGTGCTGGAGGGCGCGCGAGTCGCCATCATCGGCATGGGGGCTATCGGCCAGGCCATCGCAGCACGTGTCAGGGCGTTCGGGGCGGAAGTGGTGGCGGTTGTCCGCGATCCATCATCAGCGCCGGATAAGATATATGCCAGCAGCAGCCTGGTGACGGATATGACAGGCCTGCGCCAGCACCTCGGGCAGGTGGATATCGTTCTACCTGCCGTACCGCTGAACCGCAATACAACGGGCCTGATCGACGCCGGTTTCATGGCCGGGATGAAGCCCGGGTCACTGCTGATCAATATTTCCAGGGGTCCCGTCGTGGTCGAGGGCGCGCTGATCGAAGCACTCACGACAGGCCACCTGGGCGGTGCGGGGCTGGATGTGTTCGATGTCGAGCCCCTGCCTGCCGACAGTCCGCTCTGGTCCCAGGACAACATCATTCTTACGCCGCACGTCGGTGGTTTCGGCGACCCGCGACGCCTCTCGATCCTGGCCCAGCTGATCCGTGATAACGCAGAGCGGTTCCGCAGCGGTGCGCCGCTGCTTAACGAGGTGGATCGGCCAACACACACAGTGAGAACCGAAATGCTGACGGAGACATCTTCATGACCGTTCGCTGGGACCTGTTGCTGATACCATCCTTCATCTTCACGTTCGTGCTGCTGACCCTGTCGCAGACGCTGTTCCTGGAAGGCAGCTTCTACCGCGATCTCGGGCTTGGCCGGACCAGTGATGAATTCGACTTCTCGAATTATCTGCGGGCCTTCACCGATGGTTTCTACCTGACCACGCTCTGGATCACGGTTAAGGTATCGGCGCTGGCGATGATCGGCACCCTGGTGTTCAGTTTCCCGGTTGCCTACGTCATTGCACGCATGCGGTCGCGCTGGGGCATGATCCTGCTGTCAGGCATCGTGGTTTCGACCTTCATCACCATCGTGATCAAGGTTTTCGGCATCATCATCATCTTCTCCGCCGACGGCTGGCTCAACCGTAGCCTGATGGCGCTTGGCATCACCGATGCGCCCTACACGATCATCGGCACCCAGGAAGGCGTCGTCATTGGCCTGATGTACTTCACCCTCGGGTTCGGGGTGCTGACACTCTACAGCGTGGTACAGACCATCCCCTATTCCCTGGAGGAAGCTGCGGAGATCCACGGCGCCAGCCGCATCCGGATGTTCTGGCGGGTGATCCTGCCCCTTTCGATGCCGGGTCTGGTCGCTGGTGGCCTGATGGTCTTCAACATGTGCATGGGTGCCTTCACATCCGCGGCGCTGCTGGGCGGCGGCAAGGTCTTCACGCTGCCGGTGCTGATCCAGCGCACGATCATGATGGAAGTGAAGTATTCGATGGCCGGCACCCTGGCCGCCGTGCTGCTCGTCGCCGTCATCCTGATCAACATCCTTTCCATCATGGTTCTGAGGCGGATGCGCGTCGCGCGGGGAGTGCTGGCATGAGCACCATCGATACCGAAACCCGCACCAGCGGCGGCATTGCGCCTGTGGTGGAAACCGGCACTGCGACGGGTATTGCACCAGTTCCGGAAACCCGCGCACAGCGAACCCGTGGCGCGGTGCGCTGGCAGACCCGCCAGGCGATCAATTTCTGGCTGAAATGGATCATGGTTATCCTGGCCTATGTCTTCCTGCATGCCCCGCTGATCGTGGTCATCGGCGCGTCCTTCAACGGCGGCGGTGAATATGCAGCCATTGAGTTCCCGCCGGTGTCGCCATCCATCGAATGGTACTTCGAGATCCCCGTGGGGCAGTTTGAATCGCTGGGTCTCAGCTTTGCCCTCGCGGCACTGGCATCCCTGTCCGCCGTTGTCATCGGGGTGCCGGCGGCACTGGGTCTGGTGCGTTCCAACCTGCCGGGGAAGGCCCTGATCGGGATTGTCTTCCGGTCCCCGCTGCAGATCCCGGCGGTGGTCAGTGGCATCGCATTCCTGCAGATGTTCTATCTGATCGGGGACACCACGGGCTTCTACGCCCAGGGTGGTTTCATCGGCCTCGCCATCGGCCACATCTTCATCGCCATTCCGTACGTCGTCGGCACGGTAGTCGCGGTGCTGCAACGCTTCGATCACCGTCTTGAGGAAGCGGCGCTGAGCCTCGGCGCCAGCCCCTGGCGGACGTTCCGACGAGTGACCCTGCCGGTGATCATGCCCGGAGTGTATGCCGGTGCGCTCTATGCCTTCATGGTGTCCTTCGGCGACGTACCGCTGTCGATATTCCTCACGGCGCCCGGTTACGTGACCTATCCGGTGGAGCTTTTTTCCGCGCTGGAGAACGACTTCGACCCATCCATCCTGGCCTCCGGCACGCTCGTCATCCTGTTCTGTCTGGTGGTGATGATCGTCGTGCAGCGCGTGGTCGGGCTGGACGCACTTCTGAAGATCGGTGGGACCGGAAAGGGCCGGTAGAGCCCCGAGGTTCCCAAGGGAGGTGAAGCCGCACCCGCGGCGAAACCAGAGGAGAGAAAAGAGATGAAAGACCTGAGTATCAAGACGCTGGGTGCGGTGACGATGGTCGCCGCATCCATGGCGCTCGTCGCGCCAGCGATGGCAGACGGCAAGTTCGATGGCGTCACCCTGCGCATCGCCACCTGGGGCGGATCGAACAAGGCAGCGATTGAATCGACGCTGGTGCCCAAGTTCGAGGCACTGGGAGGAGAAATCGAATTCGTGACCGGCAGCCCGCAGGCGAACTTCGCCAAGCTGATCGCCGCCCGTGGTCGTGCGCCGTTCGACGTCATGGAGATCCTTGACGCCCAGTTGCCGGACTTCGCCAAGACCGACTACCTGGCCAAGATCGACCTGTCGAAGGTGCCGAACACGAAGGACGTGCCGGACTGGTCGTACAACGAGATGGGCATGGCATCCTGGATCACGCAGGAAACCATCTGCTACGATACCGAGAAGTTTGCCGACCTCGGCATCTCGGCCCCCACGACCTACAAGGACCTGGCTGTCCCGGCCCTTGAGGGTCGGCTGTCGATCCCTGACATCACGTCCGGTGGCGGCCTGGCCAACTTTGCGGCCATCAGCTACGCCGCTGGCGGCGACCTGAAGAACGTGCAGCCCGGTCTTGATTTGATCAAGGAATTGAACGTGCTGAAGTTCTGGTCGCGCGGCGGTGAAACCGTCACCCAGTTCGGCACCGGCGACATCTATGCCGCCATCGTCCACGCGGGCTGGTGTGTTCGTGCCAAGAAAGCCGGTCATCCGGTGCAGACCGTGCATCCGGTCATCGGTGACATGGCTGTCGGCGTCCAGAAATACGGCCGCCTCGGCATCATGAAGTCGTCGAAGAACTACGAAGCGGCGCTCTGGTACGTTAATGAATTCATCGGTTTCGACAACCAGTTCGCGCTGGCCACCAACACCGGTGTCTTCCCCACCAATATCAAGGTGGCGGCAAAGCTGGCCGATGACCCGGTGCTGAAGCAGATGCTGGCGCTGGACCCCGCCGAGACCGGCAAGCAGCTGCGCATCGATTACACCGACGCTGACATCAGCGCCTGGGTCGACCAGTGGACCCGCGCCATCGTGACCAACTGATCATGCTCCGGCGGGGTGGTCGGAAATGGCCACCCCTCCCGTTGCGCGACAACTGACGAGGACGAGATGATGAAAACCACTTACGTGAACATCGTTATGCGCGGTCTGGCGGTTGCCGCCATGCTGGCCGCATCGACCCTGCCTGCAGCAGCCGACGGCAAGTTTGACGGCGTCACCCTGCGGGTTGCCACCTTCGGTGGGTCCTGGAAGGAAAGCCTGGATGCCACGATCACACCGAAGTTCGAGGCGATGGGCGGCAAGATCGAGTACGTGACCGGCAGCCCCCAGGCCAATCTGGCCAAGCTGATTGCCGGGCGCGGCCGCGCACCGTTTGACGTGATGGAGATCCTGGACGCCCAGGTGCCGGACTTCATGGCGACCGACTTCCTGCAGAAGATCGACTTGTCGAAGGTCCCGAACACCAGATATCTCGCCGATTTTCAGTACAACGAAATGATGGTGGCATCCTGGAACACGCAGGAAACCATCTGCTACAATACGGAGAAGTTCGCGGAACTGGGTATTCCGGCGCCAACGACCTATGCCGATCTGGCCGTGTCGGCACTCGAAGGCCGCATCTCCATTCCTGACATCACCTCCGGCGGTGGCCTGGCCAATTTTGCCGGCTTCGCATACGCGGCAGGGGGCGACGGCGTGAACATCGAACCCGGCATCGCGCTGATCCGCAGCCTGAAGGCCTTGAAGTTCTGGTCGCGCGGCGGCGAGACGGTCACCCAGTTCGGCAGTGGCGACATCTACGCCGCCGTTGTTCATGCAGGCTGGTGCGTGCGTGCCAAGAATGCAGGCTATCCGGTCACCACCACGCATCCGGTGATCACCGACAGCATCAAGGGTGTCGCCAAGGAAGGCTGGCTGGGCGTCATGAAGTCCAGCGAGCACCACGAGGCCGCCGTCTGGTTCATCAATGAGTACATCGCCGAAGGCTTTCAGTACCGCGCCGGTACCAAGAATGGCGTCATGCCGGTCAATCAGGCGGTGATCAGCAGCCTCAGTGCCGACCCGATCGCAGCCGAGATGCTTGAAACCGACCCGGCGATGATCGCGAAGGCGCTGCGCGTCGACTACTCCAAGGTCAACGTCAGCGACTGGATCGACAGCTGGAACCGCATGGTCACCAGCCAGTAGGGCGCGGCCCCTCCGTCAGCAAACCCTCCACCCGCAACCGGGAGCTCTTCCGAGCATGTCAAAGGTCACCTTTCGCAAGGCCGTCAAGCGCTACGGCACCTTCACAGCGTTGCAGCCGCTCGATCTGAATATCCGCGAAGGCGAATTCCTGACGCTGCTGGGCCCCTCCGGCTGCGGCAAGACAACCACGTTGCGTCTCGTCGCCGGTTTCATTCAGCCCTCCGAGGGCGATGTTTACATCGGCGACGAGAACGTGACCGGCATTCCGCCGCAGAAACGCGGCATCGGCATGGTCTTCCAGGACTATGCCCTGTTCCCCCACATGACGATTGAGGAGAACATCGGCTTCGCCCTGAAGGAACGGGGCGACAGTGCCGGTGCGATCAGGACCCGGGTGTGGGATCTGCTGGAACTGGTCGAACTGCAGGGTGTGCAGGAACGTTATCCATCCGAACTGAGCGGCGGCCAGCAACAACGTGTGGCGGTTGCGCGCGCCGTTGCCCATACGCCGCGCGTGCTGCTGATGGATGAACCGCTGGGCGCGCTTGATCTTAAACTGCGGGAATCGATGCAGATCGAACTGCGCAATATCCAGAAGAATCTGGGCATCACCACGATCTACGTCACGCATGACCAGATCGAGGCGATGAACATGTCCGACCGGATCGCGGTCATGAACCAGGGGGTGATGGAACAGATTGGCTCCGCAGAGGAGGTCTATGACAAACCGACGACCAAGTTCGTTGCCGACTTCATTGGCCAGATCAACCTGATCCCGGTCGACCTGCCGGAACAGACCAATGGTCATGCGGTCACAGGCTACATGGGGAGCGAGATCAAGGTCGGCCTTGCCCCTGGTCGCATCTTGCCGACCAAACGCGCGGTGCTGGGCATCCGTCCGGAACAGCTGGACATCGTGCCCGCCGATACCATGCCCAACGGCGTTAACCAGCTGAGCGGGCGAATTGTCGTCGCCCGCTTCGTTGGCAACGTGATCAAGGTGGAGGTGGAGATCGGACCCGAGCAGACCATCGTCATCGACAGCCACCCGAGCCTGATGCCGCAGCTGTCAGGCGGTGACGAAGTCGCTGTCACATGGAAGCCGGAAGCGGGCTTCCTGCTGGAGGACTAGATGAAACAACTGTCTCCGGACGAGTCTGCAGGAATCCCGTTCAGCGACGCTGAACGGGAAAGTCGGCAGCATCTGGCGATGGCATACCGGATGATCCAGCGATCCGGCTTGGATGACCTGACCTACAACCATCTGTCGGTGCGGGTGCCGGATCGCCCCGATCACTTCCTGATCAAGCGTGACGACCAGCTGTTCGAACAGGTGACCGCCTCGTCGCTGTTGAGTTCGGGTTTCCACGCGACGGATCCCGCATCCCCCGAGGGCCGGGTCAGCCCCGGTGGGCTGGTGATTCACGGCGGCATTCTGGACGCCCGACCGGACGTGAACGCGGTGTTTCACACTCACAGTCCCGCCAACATGGCGGTCAGTGCACAGAAATGTGGTCTGCTGCCGCTCTGCCAGCATGCCTTCATCTTTCATGATTGCATCGCGTACCATGATTTCCATGGCTTCGAGTTCGAACCGCAGATGCGTCAGCTGCTGGTGCGCGACTTGGGCGATGCCGATGTCATGATGCTGCGCAACCACGGCGTTCTGGTCACCGGCCGGACAGTGGCGGAGGCGTTCTTTCGCCACCATTACCTTGAAATGGCCTGTCGGGCGCAGGTGGCAGCACTTTCCATCGGCGGTGTTGACGGGCTTGTCTGGCCTGATGAAGCGGTCCGCGCCCACGCCGCCGGACAGATGGCGGCACGAGGCATTGTGGATGCAGACGGGCGGGACTGGACAGCCCTGACCCAGCTGGCGCGGGACGTCTGTCCCGACTATGCGGCCTGAACGGCGTTGGGGGCATGCTGGCGATGAAATCCTGTCACGTCCTGAAACCGCTCTGCGATGGCCAGCAACCTCAGTTCGTCGAACGGGCGACCAATCAGCTGGAACGCCAGCGGCATGCCGTTCGGCCCGAATCCGGCAGGCACGCTGAGCGCCGGCAGCCCGAGATAATTCGCGTAGCGCGTCTGCCGGGCGGCGGCAGTGAAGGCGTTCTCGATGGCACGCGGATCCTGCCGGGCGATCGCATGTGGCGCTTCATCAGGATAGACCGGGGCCAGCAGCACGTCGGCGGTGGCGAAGGCTTCATCAACGAATCGCGCCAGCATCACCTCACGCAGGGCCAGCGCCTCAATATATCGTGTCGCGGGGATCAGCAGTCCCTCCCGAATGACGCTTCGGGCCTCGATACCGATGCTGTCCGGCGCGTCCCGAAGGCGCCTGCCGTGCATCGCCGCCGCCTCGCACTTCACCAGTACCTGCTGCAGGTCATTGGCCTGGGTGATATCGGGCAGTTCAGCTTTATGGATGGCAAAGCCCAGTTCGCGCAGGACCGTACCGGCATGGCCGATGGCCGCCCGGACGTGATCCGACAGCGGGGTTCCCTCGTGCGTGGCGATTGCGATGCGCAATCCGTTCGTGGTGGGGCTGATGTGTTCCAGTGGCGGTGCCGTGAGGGTGGTCGGGTCCGCGGCATCGGTGCCGGCAATCGCGCGCAACGCCGCCTCGCAATCGACGGCCGTGAGCGCCATGGGGCCGAGGCAATCCATCGACCAGCTGCGCGCCAGGGCACCATGGCGGCTGACGCGGCCATAGGTCGGCTTCAACCCGGTTACCCCGCACAATGCTGCGGGCAGGCGCGTCGAACCACCAGCGTCGGATCCGATGGCGATCCGCACCAGCCCTGCCGCCACAGCCGCGGCAGTACCGCCGGAGGACCCGCCGGTGATTCGCGACGGGTCCCAGGGATTGGTGCAGCGACCCAGATGCGCGTTGGCCCCTGTACCGCCCGCCGCAAACTCATCCATGTTCAGCGCCCCGATCATCAGCGCCCCTGCATCGCGCAGCCGCTTGATGATGGTCGCTTCGCCCGTCCGGCTTTCCTGTGCCGGACTGGCCCCGCCACTCGGGCGGCGGCCGGCGGTGCCCAGCACGTCCTTCCAGGCGGCGGTCATGCCCTCCAGCAGGCGCGGCGGGTTTCCCTGTTCCAGGTGACGGTCGCTCATTTCAGCGGTTGTCCGCGCGCCGTCTTCGTCCAGGGCGACGAAGCAGTTGACCGAGGGTTGCAGCTGCTCGATCCGGGACAGGATCAGGGGCATTCGTTCACGGCTGCTCATGATTCCTCCCCGATGCGTGCCAGCGCAGCACCGAAGGCGGTCGGGTCGGCCAGGACAGGGGCCGCATCGGCCAGCTGCCGGGTGCGCAGGTTCAACCGCCCGGCGGTTCCCGCCACCCCTTCATGTTCGGTCTCTTCAATGGTCACGGCTTGCAGGTCCAGCATGGCCCGCACGGCGTCTGCATCCATCAGCGGCCCGACGTCATCCTTCATCGCAAGGCTCCACGACACTTTCCTCATGGTGCGCTGCAGCAACATTCAGAACCAAGGGAAATCGACATGAATTCCATACCCGAGCTGCCTTCAGGAGCTTTCAAGGGCTACGACCGCAACGGCCTGCACCTGCTTGAACCTGATGATGAACTGACAAAGGTCGGTCCGGGCGAGCCGTGCGGGGAATATCTGCGGCGATTCTGGCACCCGATTGCGCTGGTATCGATGGTGGGCGAAACCCCGCTGCGGATCCGGCGGCTGGGTGAGGACCTGGCGCTGTACCGCGAGAAGAACGGCAGCTATGGCCTGCTGCATCTGCTTTGCAGCCATCGCAACGCGTCCCTGGAATATGGTGTGGTGACGGAACGCGGCCTGCGGTGCTGCTACCATGGCTGGCTGTTTGCAAAGGATGGAACCATCCTTGAGACACCAGGCGAGCCTGCCAGCAGCAAGATCGCGGGGCGCGCCTGTCACGGGGCCTATCCGGTGGTGGCCTACAAGGACATGATCTTTGCCTACATGGGCCCGCCGGAAACCATGCCCGCATTCCCGTTCTTCGACACGATGGACCTGCCGGATGACGAGATGGTGCCCTACATGGTGCCGTCACCGGCCAACTGGGTGCAGATGTTCGAGAACGGCATCGATCCCTATCACGTGTCGTTCCTGCATTCCCTGATGAACCGGGTCCAGTTCCAGGCCAACCTGGTGGCACTACCGACGGTGGATTATCATGAACGTGCCGCCGGAAACGGGGTGTTCTACACATCGACGCGGCGGGTGGAGGATTTCCTCTGGTTCCGGATCCACGACCACATGCTGCCCAACTTTTCCCAGAACGGCGGCATGCACATCGACGGGGACCGCTCGACCTATTTCGTCCGCACCGGTCTGACCCGCTGGGTCGTGCCTGTGGATGACGAGAACTCGATCACCATCGCCTGGCGTCATTTCAACGAGGAAACCGACCCCCACGGACGCGGGCGCAAGGACCTCTGCGGTTACAACAGTGTCGATTTCTATGGTCAGACCGACCAGCGGTCCTACGCGGAGATGCAGAACGATCCGGGCGACTACGAGGCCTGGTCCAGCCAGGGACCGCGGACCGTGCACAAGCGGGAACGCCTGGGATCGACCGACAGGGGTGTCAGCCTCTATCGCCGCCGCCTGCGGAACGCCATCAAGAACCACGGAAAGGGGCATGCGCCCCTGCTGCCCACGGCCAACGTCAGCTGTCCGATACCGACCTATGGGGGCGACACGGTTTTGCGGGTGAAGCGGTCGAACAGCGAGGACAGCCAGTCGATCTCCGACATGGCAAAACGCGTGGCCGACATCTATCGCAGCGGCGATGACCTGGTGGGTGATGAGCGCCGCGAACACATCCGTGGCCAACTGAGGACCTATGAGGCGAACCTGCAATGACCGCGTCAGGCCCCCGCAACAACAGCCGCATGGGGCAGCCTCGCCCCGATGTTGCCCACGATGGCCCCTTCCGTACCGCACTGGGTCCGCTACTGGCCGATTTCTCCGCAGGCAAGATCGACGGGGTCGGGTTTCAGCAGGGTGTCCTTGCTGCCCTGACGGAACCGGACGTTCAGCAGATCATCGCGACCGCTGCCGACACCGCCCGCGCGACCGCTGCCGACGCGACGATCTGGCGTCATGACTTCGGCGACCGCGACATCACCATCAGCGTTATCCACCTGCGGGCGGGCGAAGTGCATCCACCGCATCACCATCACAACGTCACATCGGTGCAGGTCATTCTTGAAGGCAGGGTTTCAGGCCGCGAATATGATCGCATCCGGCGGCTGGACGAGACACACGTCCTGCTGAAGCCGCTTTCGGATGGCCAACTGCGGGTCGGCAGTCGGCTTCTGGCACAGGAATGGTCGCGCAACGCGCACTGGTTTGCCGCAAGCGCCGACGCACCGGCGCTGATCTTCAATTGCAACGCACGCGGGTTCGAGGCGAGGACATTCGACATGTCGGATGGTCGCCCCCTGGGCCGTCGCCTGCTGCTGCCATCCCGCACAGCTACAGACGAAGGAATTGTTGCGCGGGAGATCGACGTGGCCGAAGCCTACGAGACCTTTGGCGCCATCGCCCTGAAGGACTGGCCCAGCCCAGCGACTGTGCTTTCACCTGCCGTGGCAGAAGTGAAATCAGACTGACGGCCCTTTGGTAACCGCTCACATGCACGTGGACATGGCCAGCTGGACACCCGCATTAACCTCGCGATTTGAGGCTGGTTGTGATTCATTGGTTCCATGGAGGATGCGCGATGAACCCAATGAATCTTTTCGGTCTTTCCGAACATCTTGAGCGCCTGAGTGAACATGGCGATCCGCTG
>JARGPL010000042.1 GCA_029210175.1 Minwuia sp.
ACAGATCGACCGCTTCTCTTCATCCGTCCAGAGTCGCCTCGTTCGACGCGCCATTCGCTGCCCCATAGTGTCCGCTATCCTAAGCGGACACTATCAATCACACTCTACGCGCGGCAGAGCAGCGACACCGGACGCTTACGAACGATCTCGGCGGCGAGCTGGTCAATGGTCGGCATGGGTCTTCACCTCCCGGGCTGTGTTGCGTGCCGAGACACAGCATTGCCTGAGGCGTGAATTGCGTTACGGGTTTTTTACCGCGTCATTGAACAGGAAGAAGGCCGCCCCCCGGGGATCGACCTTTTCCAGACTCTGTTCCTGAATGGCGATCAGGCGCTGAAGCCTGGATCAGGCGGCTGCGCGCAGCCCTTCCTTCTCGACCCAGAGCATGGTTTCGTCGAGCGCCTTCTCGAAGCGATCGAACATCATCTCGATCTCTTCCGCCGTGATGATCAGCGGCGGGCAGAAGCCCAGCGCATCGCCCATCGCGCGGGTGATCAGACCCTGTTCCTGCGCCTGTCCCATGCAATAGGCACCCACCATCTGCTTCGGATTGAAAGGCTTGCCGGTGGACTTGTCGGCCACCAGTTCGATGGCACCGACCAGGCCGACACCGCGCGTGTTACCCACCAGCGGATGGTCGGCGAAGGCGTGCAGGCGTTTCTGCATCACCGGCGCGATTTCCTGCACGTGGGCCAGGATGTTGCGCTCCTCCATCAACTCCATGGTGCGCAGCGCGACGGCGGCGGCCACCGGATGGGCGGAATAGGTGAAGCCGTGGGCGAAGACACCCACCTTCTTCGACTGGTCGACCATCGCATCAAAGATGCGGTCATTGACCATGACGCCGGAAATCGGCTGATAGGCGCTGGAAAGCTGCTTCGCGACCGACATGGAATCCGGTTCGATGTCGAAGGTATCGCAGCCCCACATGTTGCCCGTCCGGCCAAAACCGCAGATGACCTCATCAGCGATCATCATGACATCATACTTGCGCAGCACTTCCTGGATCTTGGGGAAGTAACCGGCGGGCGGCACCAGCACACCACCGGCCCCGCAGACGGGTTCGGCGATGAAGGCGGCGACCGTTTCCGGTCCCTCCTGAATGATGCGCTCTTCCAGTTCCTGCGCCAGACGGGTGGAATATTCTTCTTCCGTCTCGCCCGGATGCATGCCGCGATAGGGGAACGCCATCGACACATGGCCGATGCCTGCGATGGGCAGGTCGAATTCGGCGTGGTTGGCGGGCAGGCCGGTCAGCGACGCGGCAGCCACGGTGACACCGTGATAGCCCTTTTCGCGCGCCAGGATCTTCTTCTTCTCCGGACGACCCAGGGCGTTGTTGACGTACCACTGCAGCTTGACCTGACAGTCATTCGCTTCGGAGCCCGAATTGGCGAAGAACACCTTCGACATGGACTTCGGCGCGATCTCGATCAGCTTTTCGGCCAGCTCGATGGAGGGCATGGAGCTCTTGTGGCCGAACTGGTGATAAAACGGCAGCTTGCGCATCTGCTCGACGGCGGCGTCAATCAGCTCTTCCTCGCCAAAGCCGAAGGACGCGCACCAGAGGCCGGCCATGCCTTCGATGTATTCCTTGCCCTCATCGTCCCAGACGCGGACGCCCTTGCCCTTTTCGATGATCAGCGGCCCCTTGGTCCGGTGCACATCCAGGTTCGTGTAGGGATGGATCAGGTTACGAATGTCCCGGGCTGCCGGGGAATTGCCGATATCGTTCATGGATGTCCTCCACTGGCGCACCCGGACACTGCTCGCGGGGCCTCTACGGAATAGGGGCTTATACGCCGCTTCCCTGTCCGGTTGCGAGAGAATTCCGGGTCCCGGCGCGGCGGGAAGGGAGTTGGTACAGTTTCATCCAAGCGCAGCAGCCCCGCCAACAGCTAGGTTCATGGCTGAACACGGGCCTGAGGGAGAGCAGCAGATGGGTGAAACCGCCGAAGTCCTGATCATAGGTGCCGGGGCCTCCGGGGCCGTGGCCGCCAAGCACCTGTCGGAAGCCGGTGTGCGGGTGGTCTGCCTGGAACAGGGGCGCGCCGTCACCTCCGACGAATTCTATGGCGACAAGCCGGAATGGGAACTGATGTCGCAGCGGCTGTGGCATCCGAACCCGAACGTGCGTGGGCTGGCGACCGACTATCCCATCGACACCTCCGAATCGGATGTGAACCCGCTGATGTTTGCCGGTGTCGGTGGCTCGACCCTGATCTATGCCGCCCACTGGCAGCGCTTCATGCCGTCGGATCTCCGCGTGCGGACGCTGGACGGGGTCGCCGATGACTGGCCCTTCACCTATCAGGATCTGGAACCGTTCTACGATTTCATGGATGAGGAAATGGGCGTGTCCGGCCTGGCCGGGGACCCGGCCTATCCGCCAATGACGCCACCGCCGCTGCCGCCCATGCCCATCGGCACGATCGGACGGCTGGCCGCGAAAGGCATGAACGACCTTGGCTGGCACTGGTGGCCCGCACCGCAGGCCATCCCGTCCCGCGCCTATCGCGGTCGCAGTCAGTGCGTCCGTCGCGGCACCTGCATGCAGGGCTGTCCCGAACAGGCCAAGGCATCCACCGATCTGACCCACTGGCCGGACGCCATCGCCAATGGCGCGCAGTTGATCACCGGTGCCCGGGTGCGGGAAATCACGGTCAACGCTGCCGGGCTGGCCACCGGGGCGATCTGGATCGACCGGGACGGCGTGGAGCATCATCAGAAGGCGGAGAAGGTGATCGTCTGCGCCAATGGCGTTGGCACCCCGCGCCTGCTGATGCTTTCGGGCGGTGATCGGTTCGCCAACGGGCTGGGCAATTCGTCCGGACTGGTCGGGCGCAATCTGATGATGCACCCCTATGCCGCGACGGTCGGATACTTCGATGAACCGCTGGACAGCTGGCTTGGCCCGGCCGGGCAGGCGATCCATTCCATGCAGTTCTATGAAACCGACAAGTCGCGCGGTTTCGTGCGCGGCGCCAAGTGGAACGCCATGCCGACCGGCGGGCCACTGGGCATGCGATCCGCCTATGGCGGCGCACCGCTGGAAGAGGCCTGGGGGGAGAACCTGCGCCGCTCCACGCAGAAGCGCTTCGGTCATTCGTTCGAGTGGGGGATCATCGCGGAGGATCTGCCGGACCCGGACAACCGCGTCGTCCTTGACGACACGCTGACCGACAGTGACGGCATCCCCAGCCCGAAGATCATCTACCGCAATTCCGAGAATACCGAGAAGCTGATCGCCTTCCATCTGGACCGCCAGAAGGAAGCCATGGAAGCCTGCGGTGCCAGCAGCATCTCCACCACCACCCTGATGCGCGACTGCGGCTGGCATCTGATGGGCACCTGCAGGATGGGCAATGACCCGGAGACTTCCGTGCTGGACCAGTGGGGCACCAGCCATGACGTGGCGAACCTGCATGTGCTGGACGGCAGCACCTTCGTCACCTCATCGGGGTTCAACCCCACCGCCACGATCTGCGCCATCGCCCTGCGATCGGTGCTGCACATGATCGAGACCCGGGCCGAGCAGAGGACCGCATCATGAACACCCTGACCGACAACCAGCGCCAGACCCTTGGCCGCATCGGCGACAGCCTGATCCCGGCGGCCCTGGGCATGCCGTCCTTCACCGGTGCCGAGGCACAGGGCGAGATGGTCGATCATGTTCTGGCCCTGCGCCCGGAACTGCTGAACGACCTGCGACGTGCGCTGGACGGCGTCGCTGCGGACGAGGACGCCGCCAGCGCCACGGAGCGGCTGAACCGTGAGGATCCGGAGGCCCTGGGCGCGATCGGCCTGGTCGCATCATCGGCCTATTACCTGATGCCCGGCGTGCGGGCGATCATGGGGTACAAGGGCCAGGAACATCGCCCCGCCAGCGCGGATGAGGAACATGACTACCTGCGCGACAACCTGCTGCAGGCGGTCGTCGACCGGGGACCGATCTATCGCGATCCAGGCGTGGAGTGATCGCTGACCCCGGCCCGGGTCTTGATCCGAAAAGAATCCCGAACTTGATCCTGATCAAGGCTGACCCCGCGTCACCGCGCGATCCTGCTGTCTGGAAATGACCCAGCGGGAGCAAGCGCCATGTCGTACTGCAACATCCTCACCGTCGTTGATGAAGTCGGAAAGCCCGAGCAGACAATCGGAGCCGCCGTCACCATCGCAGAAGCCCACCAGGCCCATCTGGCCGGGCTGCATGTGGCCGCCGATCCGGTCATGCAGCTGTATGTCGATGGTCCCATGTCGCAGGACGTGCTGAATTCCCTGCGCCAGCAGGCGGTCCAGTCCGTTGAACGGGCGCAGAAGATGTTCGACCGGGTGATCGACCGAACCGGCCTGTCGAATGACTTCCGCAGTCAGATCGCCGCCACCGCAGCCATAGATGACGTCATCGCCATGCATGCCCGCCACGCCGACCTGGTGGTGCTGACCCAGTCGGAACCGGACAAGGAACGCATGGCCGGCAACGCCATGCCGGAAGAAGTCATTCTGATGAGTGGCCGTCCCGTGCTGGTGGTCCCCTATATCGGCATCAGCCACGCCTTCGGTCGCCACATCATGGTGGGCTGGGATGGCAGCCGGGAGTCCGCGCGCGCCATGAACGATGCCATGCCGTTCCTCACCCAGGCCGACAAGGTGACCGTGATCTCGGTCAATCCGAAGAAGGGTGTCCGGGGCACCGGTGAACTGCCCGGTGCGGACATTGCGCACCATCTGGCGCGCCACGATGTGAACGTCGAGGTGCTGCGCGAGACATCCCACGACCTCAGTCCCGACCAGGTCATCCTGTCCCGCGCGGCGGAACTGGACATCGACATGCTGGTCCTCGGCGCCTACGGCACCCCGCGCCTGCAGGAACGCCTGTTCGGTGGCGTCACCCGCAGCCTGCTGCACGAAATGACGGTGCCGACCCTGTTCTCGCACTGAACAGTCAACGTCGCATCGGAACCTGTACGTCCCCCCCGCATTGCTCTATTCGATTTGAAGGCAGCGAATGCGGGGGGCGGCGGTATGGAGACGGAAAGACGGGCGGACGTGCCGGTTCTGATCGACGGGCTGCAGTACAGCAACTGGTCGGAGGCGATCTTCAGGCAGATGAATGCCGTGGGCCTCGCCGCCGTGCATGTCACCATCTGCTATCACGAAGACTTCCGCGAGACGGTGGAGAATGTCAGCGCCTGGAACCGCCGGTTCGAGGCCTGTCCCGATCTGATCATGCCCGGTCGCACCGCCGCCGATGTGCAGGCCGCGCGCGACAGCGGGCGCACCGCGATCATCTTCGGCTTCCAGAACCCGTCGCCGATCGAGGATGACATCGGGCTGGTGGAGGTCTGGCATCAGCTGGGTGCCCGCTTCATGCAGCTGTCCTACAACAACCAGAGCCTGCTCGCGACCGGCTGCTACGAGGCGGAAGATCCCGGCATCACCCGCATGGGACGGCAGGTGATTGCGGAGATGAACCGTGTCGGCATGGTTGTCGACATGAGCCATTCGGCAGAACGGTCGACCCTGGACGCCATCGAACTCTCCAGCCGTCCCATCGCCATCACCCATGCCAATCCGGCGTTCTGGCACGCCGCCCTGCGCAACAAGTCCGACGACGTGCTGCGCGCGCTCGGCGAAAGTGGCGGCATGCTGGGGTTCTCCCTCTATCCGCATCATCTGGCGGGCAAGTCCGACTGCCAGGTTGATGACTTCTGCGCCATGGTCGCCCGCACGGCGGACCTGATGGGGGTGGAGCGGATCGGCTTCGGCAGTGATCTCTGCCAGGACCAGCCGGATTCGGTGGTGGAGTGGATGCGCAACGGCACCTGGACACGGGCAAAGGACTTCGGCGAAGGCTCCGCCAGCGATGCCGGGTTCCCGCCGCAACCGGACTGGTTCGCCAACAGCCTGGGTTTCGCCAATATCGTGGACGGCCTGCGCAAGGTCGGGTTCTCCACTGATGATGTGGCACGGATCGCGGGCGGCAACTGGCTGGACTTCTTCGAACGCTCCTTCGGGCCCGCCACATGAACAGCCAAACCGGCAAGGTCGCCCGGCCTGACATCGCGCTGCGCCCAGCCGATGAGGTCATGCGGCTGGATCGGATGGGGGCGTCCTTCCCCACACGATTGAGTTTCATGCGCAGCCTGCTGCGTCGGATGCACAGCGAGAACTGGCGCTTTGCGCGTACGCTGGTTGACCTGGACGCACAGGGTTTCGGCACGGTGGTGCTGACAGCGCACACGCCGAAACGGGCCTATTCGCTGGTCGTCTTCTCCCACGACCTGCCGCCGGAGATGCGCACCGACCGGGTGATCGCCGAAGCCTGGGACGCAACCTTCAGCCTGTTTGACGGCATTCCGACGGCAGCCGATATCGCCCGCCTGGCAGCGAACACACCGAAGCAGGAGGCCGGACGTTTCACCCCGTCGGAACTGGCGTTGGGCCGCGCCAATCGAAGCCTGCGGCTGTTCGCGCATGTCACGGAGCGGTTGGCCGCCGGAAAGCAACCGGATGCGGCAACCGTGGCCGATGTCGGCTATCTGATGCGCACCACGGCTGTCTATGGCAGCGGCAAGTTCGGGTGCGGCGACCGGGCCATGATTGCTGACCGCGCGGAACTGCGGGGCGCGTTTCAGGTGGAGATGCTGGCCGTCTACCTGTTCCGCTGGTTCACCATCGACCTGATCGAACACCTGGCCCGCAGGCAGGGTGCGGCGAAGGCCACTCGTCTGTCCGGACCGCTGCGCCGCTATCTGGGTGTCGGCAACGCCACCGGTCTGGGCATGGCACCGTTTCTGGGCCGTCACCCGCAACTGGTCCATGCCTGGGTCACGGCGCGGGAGACGGCGTTGGCCCGTGTCAGGGCGCTGCCGGTGGCTACGACGGAGACAATCGCAGCCTTCAGGATGCATCTGCAGCGCGCCCGGCAGCATGCCCGGGAATGGCAGGTCGACGACCCGCTACAGACCCGGCGCATTGCCCGGCTGTCCGATGATCTGGCGGATCTGGAGGCCGAGGTGGCGCGGCACGGGCTGCGGGGTGACCGTCCGTGGGATGCCCTCTGGCAGCATGGCATGAAGCACCACGATACCGAGGCCCAGGAACTGCTGCTTTCGTTGCTTCTGGAGCCGCATGGTGCCCTCGTCGATGATCTGGCCGAGACCATGCACGTGACGGAGAAACTGACGCTGGATGCGGCCATGCCGCTGACCACCCTGCGTGCACTGATTGACCGGAGCCATGGCTGGGCACAGGCATTGCCGCTGGATGGCCCGCAAGCGGACGCGAGATTCTGGTACTACTCGGAAGACAAGCTGGAGCCCCGGCTGGGACACCGGCATGCGGAACCGGGGGGCATGCTGGAGATGCCCCTGGCCTTTGCCCGCGACCTGCGCGCCCTGTGCCGCGACATCGATCTGGCGATCACCAGGGGGAGCGCGACCGGAATTACCGCGACATTCCTGATGACCCATCCGCAACATCGCCACACCGTGCGCCGGGTACAGAGCCTTGCCGGCCTGGACTATGCGGAAGTGCGCGACAATCTGGTGGCAGAGGGCGTGCGCCCTATAGATCTGCTCCGCTTCAAGCTGGCGTTTTTCGGTGCGTCGAAGTTCGATCCCAAGTCCGATCTCTGGACCCGGATCACCCTGTTTCAGGGGGCACCCCAGCCGGATGAACTGGCAGACGCAGATCCGGACGGCTGGACCTTTGCGGTGCGCCCCGCCAACGGGGCCTGAAACATGACACGGCTGCACCTTTCCTGGGGGGAACTGCACTTCCAGGTCTGTCGTGCCGCGTTCGGGACGGGATTGCCCTGGGGCCTGGCTGAGGATACGGCCCATACCGCTGCCTGGCTGGCCCGGTACGGTATCGACCCGGCCCCGCAGCTTGCCCGGTTGCTGGGCAACATCGCGGATGGCAGCAGCGCGACGGCCCTCCGGCTGATGCAGCGCGACGACATCAGTACCCTGCATGCGGACGACCAGAGGCCGCTCTCGGCGCTGGTGGCTGGCCCGTCAGCCGCTGACTGGTGGGACATCCTGGCAGACAGGCCGGCAGCCCAACTGAAGATCCTTCGGGGCGATGCGCCGGGATGGGTGGCAGCGACCATTGCCCAACGTCATGAAATTGCGGATCCGAACGCCGTGCGTCAGATAGTGGATTCTCCGACCGGCGATCTGTTGATCAGCGACCGGTTCTGGACCACAACCGCCACGGACGGGCATGAAATGCCTGAGGTCGTGACCGTCGCAGCAGACGACTGGAGAGTGGTGCGGGATTTCTTTCGCCGCTCCCTGGTGCCCTCCACCGATGCCTCACGCCACGCCGGGGCCGGGGCAGGACTGGTGGATCGAGACTGACAGGAGACGAAGATGGCAACGATGAACGCACAGCAGATCGCGGATCTGGCACAGGCCGCGCTCGAACGCGCCGGAACCCGTGGTCCCGCCGCCGCGTCCCTGGCGCGGGCCGTCGCCGCGGCGGAGATGGACGGCATTCGCAGCCACGGTCTGATCTATGTCCCGATCTATTGCGAGCACGTCCAGTGCGGCAAGGTGGACGGAAAAGCCATTTCTGAAGTCGGGTACTCAAACACCTCATCCATTTCCGTGAATGCCCATGACGGGTTCGCTCATCCGGCGATTGATGCTGGCTTTGAGGAATTGATCCCACGCACCCGGGAGAATGGAACAGCCGCCATTTCCGTAAAAAATTCGTACAACTGCGGGGTTCTTGGATACCACGTCGAAAAACTGGCGCAGCACGGCCTGGTCGGCCTGGGCTTCACCAATGCCCCGGCGTCCATTGCCCCGGTCGGCGGCGCGCGAAAGGTCATTGGCACCAATCCGTTTGCGCTGGCGGCTCCGGACGGCGAAGGCGGTGCGGTGTTCGTGCTCGACCAGTCGGCCAGCGTCGTCGCCAAGAGCGAGATCACCCTGCATGCCCGAGAAGGCAGATCGATACCGGAAGGCTGGGCCTATGACAGCGACGGCAATCCGACGACCGACCCCGACGCCGCCTTGAAGGGCACGATGGCTCCGGCAGGTGGCTACAAGGGGTTCGGCACAGGACTGATGGTCGAACTGTTTGCCGCCGTGCTGGCGGGCGCGACCCTGGGCAAGGATGCCAGTCCCTTTGCCGGTACTGCGGGGGGGCCGCCGCGTACCGGCCAGTTCTTCATCGCGCTGGATCCAGCATCATTCTCCGGCGACGGCTTCGGCGCGCGCATGACCGACCTGGCGGCTGCGATCACCAATCAGCCCGGTGCCCGCCTGCCCGGACAACGGCGCATGGAAAACCGTCAGCGCCACACGGCAAATGGCGTCACGGTCGATGACGCGCTGATCGCCCGGATCGAAGCCATCTGACCTCTCCTGCGCGACCAGAAGGTCAGCGCCGCAGTTCAACCGGCCGCGTTCACCTGTTCGGTCACCGCATCCAGCGCGACCGAGAAGGTGTCGAACAATTGATCGATTTCCGCCTCTGAGATGATCAGCGGCGGCGCGATCATGGCCGTCGGGCCGGTGACGCGAATGATCAGGCCGTGATCCTGCGCGATGGTGGCGAGCAGCTTGGCCGCGCCTTCCAGCACACCGGCAGCCATGGCGCCCGCGCCCTCCGACTTGAGCTGGATCGCCCCGGCCATGCCGATGGTGCGCACATCGGCCACCAGCGGATGGTCCGCCAGAGCGTTGACCCGACGGGCGAAACAGGGGGCCTTGCGCGTGACCTCTCCCGGCAGATCGGTCTCTTCCACGATGTTCAGCATCTCGAGCGCCACGGCGGCACCAACAGGGTGCCCGGCGAAGGTGCCCGCATGGGCGAACATGCCCTGCATGTCACTGTGGGCCTCCATATCCCGGTAGATGTCACCGTCGATGATCGTGGCGGAAATCGGGAAATAGGCTCCGCTCATCGCCTTGGCGCTGCACAGGATGTCCGGCTGGAAGCCAAGCGTCTCGGCCCCGAACATGCGGCCCGTGCGGCCATAGCCCGTAATCACCTCGTCATCGATGAACAGGATGTCGTGCTGTTTCAGCACCGCCTGCACCCGCGCGAAATAGTCCTTCGGCGGGATCACCAGCCCGGCCGAAAAGCTCAACGGCTCGGCAATGAACGCACCCACTTCCTCCGGCCCCGCGTCGGCAATGACCTGTTCCAGTTCGGCAATCAGCCGGTCGCAGAACGCATCCTCGGTCTCCCCCGGAAGGCCGTTGTTGAAGAAATCGGGCTGGCTGACCAGCAGATGGTCTTCCATCGGCAGGGCAAAGGAATCATGCAGTGTCTTCGATCCGCCAAGGCCGGCTGTCATCAGTGTCCCGCCGTGGTAGCTGCCGAGGCGGCTGATCATCTTCTTCCGCTTCGGCTGACCACGCCACATGTTGCGATAGCGCATGAACTTCAGCGCGAACTCATTGGCTTCCGACCCGGTCGCGCCAAAGGCCACATGCGCATCGCGGATCGGTGACATGGCCGCCATCCGCTCCGCCAGTTCGATCACGGCGGGCACCGTGCGCTGTTGCGCCGAGACATAGAACGGCATCGCCTGCATCTGCCTGTGCGCCGCCGCGACCAGCCTTTCGTTGCTGTAGCCCAGTGCCGCGCAATAGAAGGACGCGCTGGCATCAAGGAACCGCCGGCCATCCTCATCGATCACGAAGACGCCGTCGCCACCGGTCAGCACCATGGGCCGCTGTTCGCGTGTTTCGCGCAGGTTGGAGAAACCGAGCATCAGCCGCTCGACGCCGGTATTCCTGCCTGTGCCGCCTGGACCGTCTTCACCGATTGCCATCGTGCCGCCCTCCCGCTTCAGTGGCATCTTGCCGCCAACATGGTGACGTTAGGGCAGTGTCTGACGCGGCGGAACCTTGGCCATCCGTCCTTGCAAGATATTGTGCGGCGGGGCACCAGTACCGGTCATGCCAATTCCACAGATTCCTTACCCTCGGGAAGTGCTGTAGGCTTCCGATCTGGTCACTGCCGAACAACGGCGGGGCGGCAGGGGGAGTACCGGCTGATGCAGACGCATACGCAAACCGGCGCGCGGGGACGGTTCGGCTGGGTCATGTACGACTGGGCCGCCCAACCCTTCTTCACGATCATCATCACCTTCATCTTCGGCCCCTATTTCGTCGGCACCGTTGTCGGGCCGGGTGGCGGCGGTCAGGAACTCTGGGGCGACACCCAGACCATCGCCGGACTGATCATGGCCTTTTCGGCCCCGATCCTGGGGTCCCTGGCAGATGCTACCGGCCCCCGCAAACCCTGGGTCATCGGCTTCAGCCTGCTCTGCGCCGCGGCCTGTTTCGGGCTGTGGTTCGCCGTGCCGGACGCCAGCGACGGGCGCATCGCGCTGATCATCGCGCTGGTGGTGATCGGCGTCATCGGCGCCGAGTTCTCCGTCGTGTTCAGCAACGCCATGCTGCCGGACCTCGCCGTGGGCAACCAGGTGGGCAAGCTGTCCGGCTATGGCTGGGCCATGGGCTATCTGGGCGCGCTGCTGGCGCTGCCCATCATGCTGTGGATGACGGGGCAGTTGCCCGGCATTCCAGGCCCGGGCTTCGACACGGAAGGACACATTGCCGAGCGACTGGCCGGTCCCTTCTCAGGCCTCTGGTTCGTGGTCTTCATGCTGCCGTTCCTGCTCTGGACCCCGGATCAGCCCAAGCTGGTGAATGATCGCATTCTGGCCATCCGCACGGGCTTGCGCGAACTCCGCGAAACCATTGTCACCATGCGCCGGAAACGGCCGAACATGTTCCGGTTCCTGATCGCGCGGATGATCTATTACGACGGGTTGAACGCCATCTTCATCTTCGGCGGCGTCTATGTTGCCAGCCAGTTCGGCTGGGAACTGCTGGAACTGGGGCTGTTCGGCATCCTGACGCTGGTGTTCGGCGTGCCGGGTTCCTTCCTCGGCGGCTGGCTGGACGACCGGATCGGGTCGAAGCGCACGCTCTACATCTCCGTCGGCGGCCTGTTCGTCACGACAGCGGCGATCATCTCGATCGGGGACGGGCATGTGTTCTTCTTCATTCCGATGGGATTCCCGGTCCCCGGTGATGGTCTCTTCGCATCCGAAGCGGAGAAGGTCATGCTTGGCATCACTGTCCTGCTGGGCCTGGTCGCAGGTCCGGCGCAGGCGGCCAGCCGATCCATGGTGGCCCGCCTGGCCCCCGTCGGGCAGCTGGGTCAGTACTATGGCCTGTTCGCCCTGTCGGGGAAGGCAACCGCGTTCCTGGCACCCTTCGTCATCGCGCGGGCGACCGGCCTCGGCGGCGACAGGATCGGCGTTTCGATGATCCTGGTCTTCATCGGCGTCGGTCTGGTCCTGCTGATCGGCGTGCGTGAGGAACGGGACGCGGAATAGGAAATTTGTCCATCGGTGGGGAGCGGGGCGGTATCGGTTTCCGTTCCGCGACCCAACTTTCCCCACTTCGACGGATTCCGTTGGGCGTGGATATGCCCTATATGTTCTCCTCATGAATGACCACATGGACGACCACGGGGACGACCACGGGGACGACCCCTTCGATCTTGCAGGCGCGGAAGAGCCACCGCGCGCGGCACCGCCACGGAACTTCCCCTACCTCGACAGCCTGAATCCGCCACAGCGGCAGGCGGTGGAGACGCTGGAGGGGGCGGTGCTGGTGCTGGCGGGCGCGGGCACCGGCAAGACCCGTGTCCTGACCACCCGTCTGGTGCATCTGCTGAACACCGGCACGGCGCGGCCCTGGGAAGTGCTGGCCGTCACCTTCACCAACAAGGCCGCGCGGGAGATGTCGAACCGGGTTGCCCAGCTGATCGGCAACCGGGTGGAGGGCATGTGGCTCGGCACGTTTCACGCCATCGGCGCGCGCATGCTGCGCCGTCATGCAGAACTGCTGGGACTGCGCAGCGACTTCACGATCCTGGATGATGACGACCAGCAGCGCCTGCTGAAACAGATCCTCGAAGCGGAGAACATCGACACCAAGCGCTGGCCGCCACGGCAGTTGGCCGGTGTCATCGACGGCTTCAAGAACAAGGGCCTGATGCCCGACAAGGTACAGGAAGCCGACGGCGGCTTTGCCGACGGTCGCGGACGTGACCTCTACCGCATGTATCAGGAACGGCTGCAGACCATGAATGCCGTGGACTTCGGCGATCTGCTGCTGCTCTGCATCCGCCTGTTCCAGATTGCACCTGACGTGCTGGCGGAGTTTCAGCGCCGGTTCCGCTATATCCTGGTCGACGAATATCAGGATACCAACGTGGCGCAGTATCTGTGGCTCCGGCTGCTGGCGCAGGGGTCGAAGAACATCTGCTGCGTCGGCGATGACGATCAGTCGATCTATGGCTGGCGCGGCGCGGAAGTGGGCAACATCCTGAAGTTCGAAACCGACTTTCCCGGCGCGACCGTGATCCGGCTGGAACAGAACTATCGCTCCACCGCCGCCGTGCTGAAGGCGGCAAGCGGGGTGATTTCCCACAATGAGGACCGGCTGGGCAAGACCCTGTGGACCGACATACCCGGCGGCGAGAAGGTCACCGTGATCGGCGTCTGGGACGGGGAAGAGGAAGCCCGCACCCTGGGCGACGAGATCGAGAGCCTGCACCGCAAGGGCGAACGCCTGTCAGAGATGGCGATCCTGGTCCGGGCGACATTCCAGATGCGCAGTTTCGAGGAACGCTTCATCGAGATCGGTGTGCCGTATCGGGTGATCGGCGGCGTGCGATTCTTCCAGCGCCAGGAAATCAAGGATGCCACCTGCTACCTGCAGGTCATCGCGCAGCCGGACAACGACCTGGCATTCGAGCGGATCGTGAACACGCCAAAGCGCGGGCTGGGGGACGCCACCGTGCAGATGCTGCATCGCGCAGCGCGCGGCGCCCGCCAGTCCCTCTATCGCGCCGCGGAGGCGCTGGTGGAGACGGAGGAACTGAAGCCGAAGGCGCGCAACACCCTGAAAAGATTACTGGAAGACTTTGCCCGCTGGCGGCAGATGAAGGATGATCTGGACCCGCAGGAACTGGCCGGAATGGTGCTGGACGAGAGCGGGTACACCGACATGTGGCAGCGCGACAAGAGCCCGAATGCCCCAACCAAGCTGGACAATCTGAAAGAGATGGTCATGGCGATGGAAGACTGGGGCAGCCTGGGCGAGTACCTGGAACACATCGCCCTGGTGCAGGCCAACGACAATTCCGACGATACCGAGAAGGTGTCGATCATGACCCTGCATGCCGCCAAGGGGCTGGAGTTCGACACGGTGTTTCTGCCCGGCTGGGAGGAGGAGGTCTTTCCCCACCGCCGCGCGCTGGAGGAAACCGGCAATGCGGGGCTGGAGGAGGAACGCCGCCTGGCCTATGTCGGCATTACCCGCGCCCGACAGCGCTGCTTCATCAGCCACGCGGCGAACCGGCGGGTGTTCAATGAATGGCGATCCGGCATTCCCAGTCGCTTTGTCGAGGAACTGCCGGAAGACGCCATCGAAGTCCGCGCCGAAACCGGCCTCTATGGCGCATCGGCGCAGCCCGGCGGCGCAGGATCACGACAGGCAAGCCCCGGCAGCTTCGCCTATGACGCGCCCTGGCTGAAGGCGACGCAACGGCTGAAGGAAAAGGGCTATCGCGCCGGTGGGTACACATCCGGCGGCCGTGCCCGAGGCAAGGTCATCCAGGGGGAAGCACGCGAGGTCCGCACCCTGGAACCCGAACGCACGTTCGACCATGGCCAGCGGGTGTTCCACCAGAAGTTCGGCTATGGCCTGATCGCCCGCATTGACGGCAATCACCTGCTGATCGACTTCGAGAAAGCCGGCCAGAAAAAGGTTGTCGCCGCCTTTGTCGATCCCGCCTGACCGGCAGGCACGGGTGGTCCCATCGCGGATGACTGCTACGCAGCGCGCTGACGCACGCGCACGGGCAGGCTGCGGATACCCCGGATGATGTTGGAATAGACCCGCTCTGGCGCGGCGGTCACCTCGATCGCCAGCTCCCGCGCCAGGATCTCCTCCCAGAGGATGCGCAGTTGCAGTTCGGCCAGCCGGTCCCCGACACAACGGTGGATCCCCGCGCCGAATGACAGGTGGCGGCGGGCATTGTCGCGCTGCAGGCTGAAGGCCATGGGATCGGGGAAAACCGTCTCGTCGAAGTTGCCCGACATGTACCACATGACCACCTTGTCGCCGCGTGCAATGGCCTTGCCGCCAAGCTCCGTATCCTGCCGTGCGGTCCGGCGCATGTGGATCAGCGGTGTCTGCCAGCGAATGACCTCCGGCACCAGATTTCGAATCAGAGTGGGGTCCGCTCGCAAGGCGTGGTCCTGTTCCGGAAACTGATGCAGCGCCAGAACGCTGCCGGTCATGGAATTGCGTGTCGTGTCATTGCCGCCGATGATCAGCAGCATCACTGTCCCCATGAATTCCTGGTCGGTCATGTCGCGGGTCGCGTCGGAATGGGCCAGCATGGAAATCAGATCGGCGCGTGGATCCTGCGCTGCACGTTCATCGAACAGTTCCCGAAACCGGGCCGCCATCTGCTGCAGCACGGTCGCCTGCTCCTCCGATGACGTGACCAGTGCATCCGGGGCCGAAATGTCCGTCGCACCAACGTCTGACCAGTACGTCAGCTTCTCGCGCTCATCGAACGGAAAGTCGAACAGGGTTGCCAGCATCATGGTGGTCAGCGGAACCGACACATGCGCCACCCAGTCAAACACCGTGTTGCGGGGCAGTCCGTCCAGCACCGCCGCCGTGCGCTTGCGAATGACATCCTGCATGTTGGCCAGATTGCTGGGCGCGACGATGGGAGCCACCGTCCGGCGCTGCGCCGTGTGTTCGGGCCGGTCCATGCGAATGAAGTTCCGGCGGCTGGCCATGCTGTCGGTATCCGCGATCTGGATGCCGCCCCACTCGGACGATGACGAATAGACGGCGTCATTCAGTTCCACCGCCATGATGTCCTGGTAGCGGGTGATGGCCCAGAACGGGCCATGCAGGCTTTCAGTGAAATAATGGATCGGGTCGTTGTGCCGGATCTCGGCAAAGGGAATTTCCCACGCATCCGCCTGATAGATCGCCGGATTGCTCACATCCGTGAACAGCGATCCACCCGTTTCCGCCGCCCCTGCCTCTGCCATCGCCGCATCCCCTGATCATGAACTCTGGTTCACCTTCTGCTTCAGGGTAGCGGAGGAAGCATGGGTTTGCCCAGCCCCTGAAGCGGGTCGGTGCGACGCCATCAATTGATGGACCGGTCTGGTATCGGGAACCGTCTTGACGTGCGGAACGGTCACCGAGCGCAGGTGCGCCGCGTCAGGCCGCCACATCGAAGCTGGTGAGGAAGTCGCCGATCTGGTCGGGGCTGGTCCTGATACCGTCCGCATCGGCGAACCCGGCCAGTTGCGAAGCGGGTGCGCCGAACAGGAAACCCAGCACCATCAACCCGTCGCTCAAGGCATTGACGGTGCCGTCACCATCCACGTCCAGGAAGTCTGCCGTCGCCTGATCCAGTGTCGCCTGAAGGGTCGCCGCATCCTGACCAGGCGCGCCGTTGGCGGCGAACGCTGTCAGTTGCCCGATGGGTGCACCAAAGGCATGGCCCAGGGCGATCAGGCCATCTGTCAGGGCGTCACTCGCCCCATTGCCGTCCAGATCAAGTGTTGCGGTGTCGAGAACATCCTGCACCGCAATGGTGAACTGTTCAGTAACCGACAGCCCATCGGGGTCGCGGGCTTCGACCTGCACCTGATGCGCCGCCGCCTGGCCGGCATCCAGCAGATCATCGCCAGCAACCACCAGCCGGTCACCATCCAGCGCAAACCGGCCACCGGCATCATCCAGCAGGGTGAACACCAGGTCGTCACCGTCCGGATCATCGCCGGACAGCCGCCCCACCAGATCGCCCTGACCGGCTGTTTCACGCACCGACGCATCATCCAGCGCAATATCGGTCGGGGCGTCGTTGACGGGGGTGACCGTGACCGCGACGTTTGCCACATCCTGTCCGCCGTTGCCGTCATCAATGGTGTAGCTGATGCTGTCGCTGCCGTTGAAGTCAGCTTCGGGTGTATAGGTCAGCAGCCCCGTGGTGCCGATCGAAACGGCACCATTCAGGCCGCTGGCCGCGATCACGGACAGGCTGTCACCATCCACATCCAGATCATTGCCAAGCACGTCGATCACCACGGTCACGTCCTCATCCGTGACAACCTGGTCATCCGATGCAACCGGGGCGTCATTCACCGGCGTGACGGTGACCGAGACGTCTGCTGGCCCGTCAGTACCCCCGGCCCCGTCAGCGACGCTGTAGGTGAAACTGTCGCTGCCGTTGAAGTTGGCATCCGGTGTGTAGCGGACCTGATTGCCGGCGATCTCGACTACGCCGTTCGCGGCCCCGGACACCGCCGAAATCACCAGCGCATCGCCATCCGGATCCACGTCATTCGCCAGCACATCGATCAGAATGGACGTGTCCTCTGCCAGGATCGCCTGATCATCATTGGCCGTCGGGTCTGCATTGTCGTCGGCCACCGGGGGAACGCCATCAAGGCTGAGAAGGGTACCATCGGCGAAACGCAGGAGTTCGATTTTGGGAACCGAACCCTGGAACTGGCTTTCAATGGATATCTGACCAGAACCATCCGTCATGATGATGAGGAGATCGCCATTGATGGCCTGCAGCCGCACATCCTGCTGCTGGATACCCGGACCGAGGTCGATCAGATCGAGACCACTGTCCCCGCCAGGTTCAAGGATCTGGTCAAATCCATCGCCGCGGCCATAAACGAACCGGTCATCCCCGGCACCGCCGCGCAGGAAGTCGTCGCCACGTCCGCCGATCAGATCGTCGTTCCCGGCCCCCCCTCTCAGCGAGTCAGCGCCAGAGCCTCCCTGAAGGGTATCGGCGTCGTTGCCGCCATCCAGGGTATCGTCACCGGAGCCACCATCCAGCAGGTCCGCACCTTCAAATCCGTCCAGGTCGTCGTTGCCACCAAGCCCGGACACGACATCACCAAGATCGCTGCTGTCGAGCGCGTTGTTGCCATCGTCGCCACGGCTGAAAAGCGGCGCGGTCAGGTCGATCACGGTACCGTCGTCGAACTGCAGACGTTCGATGACGCGGAGCGAATCGGCAAACTGGTCATTGATCCGGACTGACCCGGTGCCATCGTTCAGAACGATGAACAGGTCGTTGCCGCTGACCCGCAGATCAATGTCATCCACGCTGATGCCTGCACCCAGCAGCACAAGGTCGTCGCCACTCCGCCGCGACGATCCCTCATCAATCAGATCAAAGCCGTCGCCGCGGGCATAAAGGTAGGTGTCGTCACCCACGCTCCCCGACATGGTATCGTCGCCAGTCCCACCGGAGAGCGTGTCATCACCCGATCCACCAGCGACCGAGTCCCGACCCGCACCACCTTCCAGTTGGTCCGCGCCATCCCCGCCCTGCAAGGAGTCATCACCCGATCCGCCATCGATGACGTCATCGCCACCAAATCCGTTCAGCCTGTCGTTCCCGGCCTCCCCCAGGATCGTGTCACCGAGGACATGGCTGTCGATCGTGTTGTTGTCGGCATCACCGCGCAGCAGCAGCGGCACAGTCAGATCAATCTCCGATCCATCGGAGAATCGCAGAATCTCCACCTGCGAGGACCGGTCGAAAACCGAACCGAAGGAACGGACGAAGTGATCTTCAATCTCCACTGCGCCGGAACCGTCCAGCAAGTGGATGGTCAGATCGACGCCGGATGCCAGCAGCCGCACGTCGGAAGCGGTCAGACCACCATCAAGCAACAGCACGTCGAGGCCACTGTCTCCCTGCTCATCGATGGTGTCGAAACCCCCGCCGGGCCGATAGACGTAGAGATCGTCACCGGCCTCCCCCCGCAGAGTGTCGTTGCCAGCGCCGCCGGTCAGCCGGTCGTCACCGTTCCTGCCCTGCAGCAGGTCCGCACCATCGCCACCGGAAAGCGTGTCATCGGCGCTGTCTCCATCCAGCCGGAACACCCCGTCCGGTGTCGAGAGCGACAAACCGACAGGCGCGATGCCGTCGTTCAGGCTGATGCTGCTGCCGTCGGCAAACTGAAGAGCCTCAACCTGCTCAGCGGTTGAAGCGAAGTGCCTGCTGACCCTGATCGACCCACTGCCGTCTGTCAGATCGATGAACAGGTCACCCAGGGATTGCCGCTGCACGATATCCGACGCCACGATGCCGGCACCCATACGAATGACGTCCCGCCCTGCCGAATCCCGAATGAGAACATCGCCGTCACCCCGGTCATAAAGGTAGGTATCGTCGTCGACGCCGCCGGTCAGGACATCATCATCCGCACCGCCTGACAGCGTGTCGTTGCCTGCCCCCCCGAAGAGATTATCAACGCCGGCACCACCAAAGAGCAGGTCGTTACCGCCCTCACCCCGAAGGTCATCGCTGCCACCATTGGCGTTGATCGTGTCGTCGAGTTCTGATGAATGCAGGAAATCGTTGCCCTGACTGCCGCTGAAAGCAATGCCCGCTACAAGATTGACCTCCGTGCCATCTGCAAAACGCAATACTTCCACCTGATCGTCCTGTCCCCCAAACTGGCGATTGACGACAAGCCGATCCCCCGTATCGAGGATGGTAATGACCAAGTCCGGCGCACCTGAGAAACCGGAAAGCGCCACATTTGCCAGTGTGATACCTGCATCGAGTTCGATGACGTCGAATCCGGACCCCAGGCCCAACCGATTCTCCTCGATCCGGTCGACACCATCCCCACGACCGAAGCGGTAGATGTCGTCGCCGTCCGATCCGGCCAGCGTATCGTTGCCCGGCCCGGCGATCAGCGTGTCGTTCCCGGCGTCGCCGAACAACGTGTCATTGCCGCCGCCGCCATCCACAACGTCGTCACCGGCGTTGGCATCGATGGTGTCATTGCCACCACCGCCAGACAACAGATTGTCGCCAAGGCCGGAGAGCGTGTCATTGCCATCGCCGCCGAACAGGCTGTCGTCCCCGGCGCCAGGGTCCAGCCGGTCATTGCCGTCGCCACCTGTCATGGTCAGCGGCCCTGTCAGGTCAATCAATATGCCATCCGCGAAGACCAGCAATTCCACCCGTGAATCGACGGACGCCTGCCCGAGGATGCTGATGCCGCCCGACCCGTCGGTCAGCGTGACAGTCAGGCTGCTGCCGCTCCGGCTGAGAAGCACGTCCCCGACCGCAATCCCGGACGCCAGTTCGATGCGGTCCAGGCCACCACCAAAGGAACTTTCCTCGATCGTGTCGAAACCATCACCGCGCGCATAGATATAGGTGTCGTCACCATTCCTCCCCCGCAGCCGGTCGTTGTCCTGGCCACCGCGCAAGGTATCGTCGCCATCATCGCCGCCCAGATCATCACTGCCCGACCCGCCAATCAGGCTGTCGTCACCACCGCCGCCAAAAACGCTGTCATTGCCACTGCCGCCGTCCAGAACATCATCGCCATCGACACCAGTAATTCGGTCGACGCCTGCGCCGCCCCGCACCGTGTCACCCAATGCGGCGCTGGTCAGCGTATCATCGGCGTCACTGCCCAGCAGCAACAGCGGTACAGTCAGGTCGACCACGGTGCCGTCGGCGAACTGCAGGCTCTCGATCCGTGAATCAATCTCGTTGAAATGGTCGCGAACCCGCAGGGAACCACTGCCGTCCGTCAAAAGGACATGCAGGTCGTTGCCCTGGTTGATCAGCCGCACATCATCGGGCGCAATCCCCGTACCCAGCAGAATGCGGTCTGTGCCAGCGCTGTCATTATCATTTTCAAGAACCGTGTCGAAGCCGTCACCACGTGCGTAATGGTAAGTATCATCGCCCGCGCCGCCGGTGAGCTGATCATTCCCGCGCCCGCCGGTCAGGTCATCCGCTTCCTCCCCGCCATCCAGCACATCATTGCCGGTCCCGCCAAACAGTTGGTCACTGCCCTCGCTTCCATTCAGATTGTCAGCCCCGGCCTCTCCCGCCAGCACATCATCACCACCGAAGCCGTCCAGGTCGTCGTTGCCATCCCGCCCCTGAAGCGTGTCGCCGAAGCCGGAACTGTCGAGAAAGTCATTGCCGTCGCTGCCCACTGTCAGCAGCGGGCCGGTCAGGTCGAGTTCGGTCCCGTCCGCGAAACGCAGGGTCTCGACCCGTGTATCCGTGGATACACCAAACTGACCGGTCACCAGAATCTCCCCCGATCCGTCGTTCAGCCGGATCAGCAGATCAGCATTGGAAACAATGGCCAGGCGCACATCGGCCAGGGTGATGCCCGCCGCGAATTCGATCGTATCCGTGCCTGCATCGGACGAACTTTCATTGATGCGGTCAAAGCCGTCACCCCGCGCCCAAACATAGGTATCGTCGCCGAACCCGCCATTCAGCTGATCATTGCCAACACCACCGATCAGCCGGTCGGCACCTGCATCCCCATCCATGAAATCCGCGCCGCTGCCGCCGAACAGGGTGTCATCGCCTGTGCCACCCTCCATCCGGTCATTGCCGCCATCCCCTTCCAGCCGGTCCGCACCGCCAAAGCCGTCCAGATCATCATCACCCGCCAAACCGCGCAGCGTGTCCCCGCGACCGCTGCTGTCCAGGGCATCATTGCCGTCCGTACCTTCAAACAGCAACGGCCCGCTGAGATCGATGCTGGTTCCGTCAGCGAAGCGTACGCTTTCCAGAAACACATCGGCGACACCACTGAACTGCTGTCCAACCCGGATGCTGCCGCTGCCGTCACGCAGCGTGAAATCCAGCACGCCGCCGCTGGTCAGCGTCAGTCGAATGTCTGCAAGCTGGATATCCGGGCCAAACGAAAGCGTGTCGAAGCCGTCGTCAAATGTCCCACGAACGATCCCGTCGGTACCATCGCCGCGCGCATAGACGAAAATGTCGTCACCCACGCCACCGACAAGAGTGTCATCGCCTGTTCCACCGATCAGCGTATCGTCACCCAATCCGCCATTCAGCCTGTCATTGCCACTGTCCCCGCGCAGGTCATCATCGCCTGCATCCCCGTTGACGCCATCATTGCCGGCTCCGCCGAACAGCACATCGTCACCGAACCCGCCAGAAAGAACATCAACGCCGCCAAGTCCGAACAGGGTGTCATCGCCAAGATGCACGCTGATGATGTCATTGTCGTCGGAGCCGGAGATGTTCAACGACCCGGAGAGGTCAATCTCCGTCCCATCGGCAAAGCGGAGTGTTTCAATCTGGCCGTTGCGATCCGTCTCAGGCACAAAGGACCGAAACAACTGGCTCCTGAGCAGCAAACCTCCTGACCCATCTGTCAGGGATATACTCATCTGTCCGCCACTTGCTGTGATGGCAAGGTCGCTCACAGCAATCCCCGCACCGAACTGAATGGTGTCGTTACCGCCGTTGCCCTGTTCGTCGATCACGTCAAAGCCATCACCCCGATTGTAGATGTAGATGTCGTCGTCCGTGCCGCCAAACAGGTTGTCAGGGCCAAGGCCGCCGCGCAGCACATCTTGCCCGCTCTGCCCTGTCAGAGTGTCACGCCCGTCCGATCCCGTGATCGTGTCACCGCCTGCGCCACCGGTCAGGTTAGCCCCCACAGTGGCTGCATCAATCACCTGCCCGACCGGACTGATGCCATCGACAAGGTTGATCTCGGTACCATTGGCGAACCGCGCGACCTCAACTTTCGCTGTGTTCGCGACCAGATGGTTTGCCAGCCGGATACTGCCTGCGTTGTTCGCCAGAACAAGTAACAAGTCAGAGCCTGACGGCAGAAGACTAACATCGCTGGCAGTGATGCCGGTGCCGAAGTGGATTGCATCATTGCCCGACGAATCGGATATCCGGTCGAAGCCGTCACCCGACCGAAAGACGTAAACGTCGTTGTCGATGCCACCCAATAGCGTGTCATCGCCCAGACCGCCATCCAGCGTATCGGCACCCGCCTCACCCGCGAGCACATCATCCCCCGCTTCACCGGCCAGCATATCCGTACCGGAACGGCCGCTGATATTGTCGGCACCACCTGCGCCGCGCACGATGTCGGCAAAGTCCGAGGCATTGATGCCGTTGTTTGCATCATCGCCGGACATGATGATGCCTGCATCCAACCGAACCTCCGTCCCGTCGGCAAAGCGCAGCAACTCGACACGCCCAGATATCCGCTGGAACTGGCTATCCACAGTGATCTGCCCGGACCCGTCGCGCAGGATGACAGACAGATCGTCTGCACCTGTCCCGACAATCCGCACATCTGCCAGTGAAATCCCCGCCGCCACCTGGATCACGTCAAAGCCAGACCCACCGGTCGAGATCTCGTCAATGATGTCCGAACTGCCCCGGTCGAACACATAGGTGTCGTTGCCGGCATCACCGCGCAGCAGGTCACCACCTGCACCACCTGACAGGGTGTCATCGCCCGCATTGCCATCCAGGCTGTCCTGACCCGCGCCGCCGGAGATGCTGTCATCCCCGGCATTGCCGCTGAGATTGTCATTGCCGCCGCCGCCAGTGATCAGGTCATCCCCGCCACGACCGCTGAGGCTGTCGAGGCCATCCCCTCCGGACAGGGTGTCCGTAAACTCCGCGCCGACGATATTGTCGCCACCATCGCTGCCGGACAGCAGCAGACCCGCCGTCAGGTCCAGCCGGGTCCCATCGGCGAACACCAGATTCTCCACCTGCGCATCGGCGCTGCTGAGCTGACTCAGGATCCTGATTTCTCCGGACCCATCAATCAACCGGACGATCAGATCACTACCATTGTTCGACAGAAGGGCGATGTCCGCCAACGCAATACCTGACCCGAGCACCAGCGTATCAACCCCATCTGATGACAGTTCGCTGATCACATCGAACCCGTCACCGCGCGCCCAGACATAGGTATCATCGCCGAACCCGCCTTGCAGTGCGTCGTTGCCGATCTCCCCTGCCAACGTGTCATCGCCCGATCTTCCGAACAGGAAATCATCGCCCCTGCCGCCGGTCAGCAGGTCCGCGCCGCTGGCCCCATCCAGGGTATCGTCGCCACTGCCGCCAATCAGCCGGTCATCGCCTGCAAAGCCGTCCAGATCGTCATTGCCTGTACCACCGTCCATGGTGTCGGCCTGGTTGGCCCCATCCAGGAAATCGGTCCCGTCGCCCCCCAACTGGCTGATGGGTGCCACCAGGTTGATACGGGTGCCGTCGTCAAAGACCAGAGCCTCGATAGCGCCGTCGGCAAAGCTCAACTGGCTCCGAATCAAAATGCCGCCGCTGCCGTCCTGCAGGCTGATGGTAAGGTCGCCACTGGTGGCTGTCAGGCGGACATCGCCGAGGGTAATTCCGCCCGTCATGTGGATCGTGTCGACGCCGCCCCCCCGGGACCGTTCGTCAATCACGTCCAGGCCATCGCCCGACCGATAGATATAGATGTCATCCCCACTGCCGCCGTTCAGATCGTCATCACCCCGACCGCCTTCCAGTGTGTCGCCCCCGAAACCGCCCAGCAGACGGTCCCCGCCACTGCCACCAATCAGGTGATCCGCGCCGGCATCACCACCCAGCGTATCATCACCACTTCCCCCATCCAGCACGTCATCACCGGCCAACCCGTCGATGTTGTCCTGACCACCGCCGCCAACTGCCGTATCATCGCGGTCGGTACCGTCCATCGCGTCATTGCCGTCCCCGCCCTCATGCGTGAACAGGGATGCCTGGGTGCGATTGAAACGATCTTCACTCATCATGCGACTCCGACGCTGGTTCTGGCTTCGTATCGGTGGCTGCCGGGAATCAGCAACACAATTCATGGTTATGTATTGTCGATGGTAGGATCGATATTGAATCCGATCAACAACTCACACGCACATAGGTTGCATTTCCTGATTGCGCCGACCCTGCCGCGTTGGCACACACACCATTGTCGTGGTTCAATCTACCGGGACGGGGCCAGGTCAGGCCCGGATCAGACAGTCCGATCGAACTGGGGAGGTTGAGCGATGCGCATGTTTCGAGGCGTGGTGATGCTGGCGGCTGCGGCATGGTTCGTGGCCGGGTCCGTTGTTGCGGCGGCAGATGGGGAGACCAGGACGGCAACGGGCTTCATCTTCGTTTCCAGTGAGAAGGACAATGCCGTCCATGTTCTGGATGCCGAGACCCTGGCCATCGTCAAACGCATTGGCACCGCCGCCCGCCCGCGACATCTTCAGTTCGATCCGACACATGCCCGCATCTTCGTGGCCTGCGGGGACGGAGATGCCATCGACATCATCGATGTTGCAAGCCAGACACTTGTGGACCGCATCGTCGGGATCGACGACCCGGAACTGTTCGATTTCTCGCCCGATGGCCGAACCCTTTACATATCGCTGGAAGATGATGCCAAGCTGGGCGTTCTCGACCTCGAAAGCCATTTCGCCAGCCGTACAGGCATGCCTGACCTGACCGTTGCGGAGCCGTCGGGTACAGCCCTCGGGGCTGAAGAGGATGAAGAAGAGAGCGACGGCGAGGAGGCCGGTGACGGTACCGATGTGGCTGGCCTGACCACGGTTGATGTCGGCGCCGAACCGGAAGGCATCCTGGCCAGCCCGGATGGCCGCACGGTCTATGTCGCGTCCGAAGTCGCCAATCTGGTGCACGTGGTGGACCTGGCGACGGCAGCGATCCGCGCCAACGTGCTGGTCGGGCAGCGCCCGCGCCGCTTTGCCCTGACCCCGGATGGCCGCGAACTCTGGGTCTCGAACGAACTGGCCGCCTCGGTCTCGGTGATCGATGTCGCGACCAGTACCGTCAAGGCCACCCTGCAGTTCCCCCCACCCAGAGGGCTGCGCGCGGAAGATGTGACACCGGTGGGCATCGCCATGACCCGTGACGGCCTGACGGCCGTGGTGGCGCTCGGGCGGGCCAACCATGTGGCTTTCGTCGATGTGGCCGACCGGACCATCGGCGACTATGTGCTGGTGGGCAAGCGGGCCTGGAACGCCACCCTCAGCCGCGATGATACCACGCTCTATGTCGCCAACGGCCTGAGCGACGACATCACGGTCATCGACATGAAACGTCGGCGTGCGACCGTTTCGGTACCGGTCGGGCGGGTTCCGCATACGGTCCTGATCGATGACTAGAACAGCCCTCACCGGCTTCCTGCTGCTGGTCGCGGCGATGGCGCTGGCGCAGGTCCCGGCCCGGGCGGATGTGCTGAAGATCGGTCACCTGGAAATGAAGGGGGATCGCGACTATCGCGGATCGCGCACCTTCGCCGCTTTCCTGACCCAGCCGCTGGGCCGGCCTTTCGCCGGTGCCGAGGTCGCGCTGACGGAAGTGACCTGGCACGGTGCGGCGACCGATACCCGCTTCGCCCTGGACCGCCGCCGTGTCGGTCAGGCCGAGCTGGCGGATACGGCCCTTGCCATGGTTGCCGGGGGCGTGCGCTTCATCAGTCTCGACCTGCCCGCACCGGAGATTTCCGCCGTTGCCGAGGCGACGGCTGGCATGGAGGTGATGCTGCTCAACATCCGCGCCCCGGACGACCGGCTGCGCGGCCCGGACTGTCAGTCGCATCTGATGCACCTGATCCCGAGCCACGCCATGCAGGCGGACGCGGTCGGGCAATTCCTGGCGCGGCAGCGCTGGCGCGATGTCCTGTTGCTCATCGGGCCACATGATGCTGACCGCGCCATGGCCAGTGCCTTCCGGCGCAGCGCGGCGCGGTACGGGCTGGAAATCGATGCCGAACGTCCGTTCGTGCTCAGCAACGACCCACGGCAGCGGGCAGAGAACAATCCCCGCCTGCTGACCCAGGGGGCCGATTACGATGCGGTCTTCGTATCGGACACCGATGGGGAATTCGCGCGCAACCTCAATTACCTGACCGTCGATCCGCGCCCGCTGGTGGGATCGGAGGGCCTGGCCGGACTGGCCTGGCACTGGTCATGGGGACGCCATGGCGCGCCACAACTGGAAGGTCGTTTTCAGAAACACGCCGGCCGTCCGATGCGCGACGGTGACTGGGCGGCATGGCTGGCCGTAAAGGCCGTCGCCAGCGCCGTTCAGCGAACCGCAAGCGACGATTTCGCCGTCCTGAAGGCGCATCTGCAGGGCACCGATCTGGTCCTTGACGGGTTCAAGGGCAATCGCCTGAGCTTTCGGCCCTGGAACAACCAGTTGCGCCAGCCGATGCTGCTCGCCACCCACAACCACGTGGTCGCCCGCGCCCCGCTGGAGGGATTCCTGCATCGCGACAACACGCTCGACACGCTGGGCATCGATGCGGCGGAAAGCAGCTGCCGGATGACCAACCGATAGGTCCGATAGGTCCGTCCGTCGACAGGTGGGCGAAGGCCTGTGATGCAATCAGGCAGTGGAACGAACCCGGTCAGATACCCAGGGCCTGAATCGTCCCCAGCAAGGCCGCATCAGTGCCCCGCGCACCCATCAGGGACAGCCCGACCGGTGCCCCGTCCACCATACCGGCGGGCACACTGATCTGCGGCAGACCCGCATGGCCTGCCAGACAGGTCAGCGCGATGACCCGATAGCGGAAGGCGTCGAGCAGTTCGGCATCCCAGTTCACCACAGGTGCAGGGCCAGGGGCCGTGGGCAGCAGCAGCACGGTATCGTCGGCAAGTACCCGGTCCAGCGTTTCCCGAACCCGGTCGCGCACCGGCTGCATCGCCGCCACCTCCGCATCCCTGATGCCTGCAGCCATCCGGAACCGGTCCACCACGCCGGGGCCGAAGTGCGGTTTCACTTCCGTCACCCAGGCCCCGTGAACATCCCAGATCTCGCGCGCCTGCAGGATGCGGAACGCTTCCTTGAACAGTTCAGGGTCAAAGCCGATGTCGACCTGTTCCACCGGCGTATCCAGGCCATCGATCATCGCGGAAAGGGTCTCGGCGGTCGCCACGTCACACATGGCGAACAGGGCCGGGTCCATGACCAGTCGTTTCGGACGGGCCAGGGCGACGGGCTGATCCAGCAGCACCGCGCCGACACGCGCAAGGGTAGCCGTATCGCGGGCGAACCAGCCGCAGGTGTCGAAGCTGGGTGCCAGCGCCATGCAGCGATCCAGTGCGATGGTCCCGAACGTCGTGCGGATGCCATACAGCCCGCAATAGGTGGCCGGAATCCTTACCGACCCCCCCGTGTCCGACCCGATGGCAAAATCCACCAGCCCAGCCGCCGTGACACTGGCCGACCCGGATGACGAACCGCCCGGTATACGTCCCGGCCCGGCCGGATTGACCGGGGTGCCGTAATGCACGTTCTCGCCGTTCAGGCTGTAGGCCAGTTCGTCCGTATGGGTGATGCCGGTCAGGCACGCCCCCGCCGCCAGCAACCGCGCCAGCACCGAACAGTCGCCGTCCGCCGCCGCATGGGTTCGCCGCCAGTCAGGATTGCCGCATCCGGCGGTACGACCGGCCACGTCATAGAGATCCTTCAATCCGAAGGTCAGACCGTCCAGCGGCCCGGTCCCGGTCGGTGCCCGGTCCAGCCGCTCGATGAAACCTTCCACGCCCGCGCCACTGGCCGGCGCGCTCACTCCGCCGCTTCCGCCGACCGGGCGAGGTCGCGCAGACAGTCATCCGGCAGGGGCGTGATCGGGGTGAAGTCGCGGTGCGCGATCCATTCTTCCCGCTTGAACTGGGTGATGTGATTGCTCACCTCGCACAGCGACAGATAGACAATGGTCCGGCCCCAGGGACCGATGTTCGGTGAACTGGCATGCACCAGATTGGAATGGAACATCAGCACCGACCCGGCCTTGCCCTTGGCGGAGAACATGCCGTGTTCAAACGCCAGGTCCGTGATGCTGGCCTTGTCCAGGGTCCAGAGCGGATAGGACGTGGTGGCCAGATCGTGCCCTGCCGCCATGACGCCCTGCTTGTGGCTGCCGGGAATGACCCAGAGCGGGCCGTTGAACTCCGTCACGTCATCGATGAACAGGGCGATGTTCATGGCACGCGGCTCCGGCATGCCATCGTCGCGGGCCCAGGTGCCGTAGTCCTGATGCCATTGCCAGACGTCGCCATCGAAGGCGGCCTTGGCGTTGATCTTGTACTGGTGGATATAGACCTCGCCATCCAGCAGCTGCTTCACCGGCTCGATCAGGCGCGGATGCTCACCGATATAGCGGAACGGTTCGCTGTAGCGGTGGGCAGCGAATGCGGTGCGAACAACGCCCGTATTCTCCCGCCAGACCTCAGGCCGATCCATCTCGTAGATGCGCGGCAGGTCCGCTGTCAGCACACCAACCTCTTCCGGGTCAAAGACGTCCTGCAGCATCACGTAGCCCAGATCGTCGAACTGCTTCAGTTGTTCTGCGGTCAGTTTCATGGCCGTCCCTTCCCCATGGTCGTGTGCGCGTCCATCGACTTGCTTGCGGTCACTATAGCCGCCATCCCGGGCAGACAGAACAGTCCTGCAGCGTTATCGTGACCGACCATTCAAACATGACTGGAGCATGACCGATGAACCGCCTGATACTCGCTGTCTGCGCCCTGCTGCTCGGCACCGTTGCCGCCATGGCGCAGTCGCCCGCGCCCCCGGAGGCGAAGGTCTACATCATCTCGCCGGCTGATGGTGCGACAGTCAGTTCACCTGTCCGCATCCAGTTCGGTCTGTCCGGCATGGGCGTGGCCCCCGCCGGGATCGACAAGGCGAAGACCGGTCACCATCACCTGCTGATCAACCGCCCGCTGCCAACAGGTGAAGACCTGGAATATTCGCTGCCTGCGGAAGACGGCCTGCGCCACTTCGGTGGCGGCCAGACGGAAGTATCCGTGGTTCTGCCGAAAGGCACGCACACGCTGCAACTGATGCTGGGCGACCACAACCACGTGCCGCACGTGCCGCCCGTCGTGTCCGGTCTGGTGACGATCACCGTCCAATGATGCGCGCCCGATAGATGTCGGTGCCACGCCTGTACCTGGCCGGGCCGGATGTATTCGCGCCCGATGCCATTGCCATCGGCAGGCAGAAGCAGGCGATCTGCGTCGAACTGGGTGCGATCGGCCTGTTCCCGCTGGACAATGCACCGCCGCCCGAAGGTCTGTCCCGCCACGACCTCGCCCGCCATATCTATCGCGACAACATCGATCTGATGCGGGGGGCTGACGGCTGTGTGGCCAACCTGTCGCCATTTCGTGGCCCCAATGCCGACGACGGCACGGCCTTCGAGGTCGGCTGGATGATCGCGGCAGGCAAGCCGGTCTTTGGTCATGTCGACGATCCGCGCGCCCTTGCCGAACGCAGTGCGATGCCCGGCGGACTGGATGCCCAGGGGCGGCCCGTCGATGCCGACGGCTGGTGGGTGGAGGATTTCGGCTGGCCGGTGAACCTGATGCTGGTGGCCGGAATCGAGCGGAGCGGCGGACAGGTCATGGTTCAGGCCAGCGGCGCGCCACGCCTTGACGCGTTCCGGCAGGCGGTCACGGCGGCAGTCCGCTGCTGCGCAGGCTGAGCCGCTCGCCCTTACAGACGCTTGGCGACCTCTTCCAGCATGACTTCGGTGGCACCGCCGCCAATGGACATGACACGGGCATCGCGATAGAGCCGCTCCACGGGGTTTTCGCGCATGAAACCCATGCCGCCGAAGAACTGGGTGCAGTCATAGAGCACCTTGTTCACCATCTCCCCCGTCAGGGCCTTGACCATCGATACTTCGCGCACGCAGTCCTCACCGCGGGAATCCAGCCAGGCCGCGTGCCAGAGCAACTGGCGTGACGCCTCCACCTCCGACGCTGCCATCGCCAGACGCTGGCGAATGGCGCCAATGTCCCAGAGCGTGTTGCCGAACGCCTGGCGCTGCTTCACCCAGTCCAGAGTCAATTCGATCCCGGCCATGGCCATGCCGACGGACATGGCACCCAGGGTCAGCCGTTCGTTCTGGAAATTGTCCATGATGGCGTAGAAGCCGCGATTTTCCTCCCCCAGCAGGGCATCAGCCGGCAGCCAGGCGTCTTCGAACACCAGCTCCGCCGTGTCCGATGACCGCCAGCCGGTCTTGTCCAGCGTCCGCGCCACGCTGAACCCGGGCGTGTCGCGGGGCACGATGAAGATGGAAATGCCCCGGCTGCCCTTGACCGACGTGTCAGTCTTGGCACCGACGAACAGCACGTCGGCGGTCGCCCCGTTGGTGATGAAGACCTTCGTCCCGTTCAGCCGCCAGCCATTGCCGTCGCGCACCGCCTTCGTCCTGATACCCGCCACATCCGACCCGGCGCCCGGTTCGGTCACCGCGACAGCCGTCAGAATGTCGCCCGCCACGATACCAGGCATCAGCCGGGCCTTCTGGTCTGCCGTGCCATAGCGGGCCAGGTGCGGCGATGCCATGTCGGTATGCACAGCCACCATGGCGTTGAAACCACCGAAGGTGGCGCGCCCGAGTTCCTCATGCAGGGTGACAGTGGCGCGGGTGTCGAGCTCGGACCCGCCAAAGGCTTCCGGATATCGCACCCCGAGCAGGCCCAGATCACCCATCTGTTTCAGAACGGATTTCGGGCTGCGGCCTTCTGCTTCCCAGGCGTCACCATGGGGGGTCACAGCGTCGGCCACAAAGCGCCGTACTGTGTCACGCAACATGCCGAGGTCTTCGGACATCTGCGACGGGTCACGAAAGATCATGGTCGGAAATTTCCCATCCTGAAAGCCGAGAAGACAGGCAGGTTGATTCGTCTTTCATGCCCGTACGGTTCCGTAATGTTAGTGATTGTTCCGGTAAACAGAGTCAAGTTCTGGCCCTTCGAACGTCCTGACCCCGGCGAAGCGCACCCGTTTCGTTCACGTTGCCTGTTCCGATTCGCGCGTAGCGGACGCACTGCTGCCGACGGCACCACCCTTTCGCCGATCCAGGTCGAGCCAGCGCTGCAGGAAACCATCGACCCAGCCATCCACGAACGGGTCATGGTTCCGCCGGGCGGCATGGTGTTCGTGCGGCTGCTGGGCGCCGGGACAGACCAGTCGGGCAGCCCCGCCGATCAGCCAGCGGCGGTTCATCTGTTCCGTCACTTCCGGATGAAACTGGATGGCCAGCGCATTGCCGTTCATGGCAAATGCCTGTTCGGGAAAGCAGTCCCCCGTCGCCAGCAACGTCGCTGTTTCGGGTGTCGTGAAACCTTCACGGTGCCATTGGAAAATCCGCATCTCGTCGGGAAAAAACGCCTTCCCCGCGTCCGTCGCCCGCACCGGGTAATAGCCGATTTCCACCCGCCCTTCCGGATGTTCGGCCACCGCGCCACCTGCTGCCCGCGACAGCAGCTGGGCACCCAGGCAGATCCCCAGAAAGGGCACACCGCTTTCGACCACGGACGGAATCCAGGCGATCTCGTTGCGGATGAAGTCCTCATGATCGTCATTGGCACTCATCGGTCCGCCAAAGACGGTGACACCGGCATAGCGGCTCATGTCCGTGGGCAACGGCTCACCACAGGCGTGGCGGCAGATCTCGACATTGTAGCCGAGGGTACGCAGCCTCAGCCCGACACGACCGGGGTCGGACAGCCGCTGATGCACGACCAGCAGGACGGTGCGCGGGGAAGGATCGGCAGACGTTTGTGTGTCAGGCATGCGCAATATTCCCCTGCGTTTCCGTCCTGTGCAAGGGGGACCGCAGCACAATGGCTGCGGCCCCGGTCACGGCATCAATCCTGATTCATCGTGATGATGATCTTGCCGCTGCGCCCTTCCTTCGCGGCATGGCGCAGCGCGTCCGCAACCTTGCTGAGGTCATAGGTCGCTTCGACCGGCACATGCAGGTCGCCGCTGAGCACCTTTTCCGACAGGAACCGGTAGGTCTCGCCGATTTCCTGTGGCGTCGCCTCCGCAAACCAGGGCGCAAGCCAGAACCCGCGCACGGTGATGTCGCGGAACACGGTTTCACGCGCGTCGATCATCAGCGGATCACCGGAAAGCAGCCCGTAATTGACCACGGTCCCCTTGTCCGCCGTTGACTGGGCCAGGCGCTGCACCGCGCTGCCACTGACCGCATCGATCGCCAGCTTCGGCAGGTTGCCGCCGGTGGCCTCCGCCACCCGTTTCGCCAGATCGGGACCATCGACGAGCACGATATCGCCACCGATGCCTTCCAGTTCCGCGACCAGTTCCGGACGGCGCACGACATTCACCGTCTTCCAGCCGGATGCCCGAGCCAGACGGATCAGATGCCGGCCCACCGCCGAATTCGCCGCGTTCTGGATGACATGGTCACCCGCCTCGAGCGTCACGTACTTGGTCAGCATCAGCCAGGCGGTCGCCGGATTGGCCCGCAGCATGGCGAGCTGCATCAGGTCAGCAGCGGCGGGCAGCGCCACCAGCCCGCGGGCCGGACCCTGCACCTTCTCGCGCCACAAACCACGCGCAGGCGGTGTCACCAGATCGCCCACGGCCACGTTGTCCACGCCTTCGCCGACCGCCGTGACACGGCCCACGCCCTCAGCGCCCTGGGTCATGGGCAGCGGCGGCAGTTCCGTGCCGTAACGCCCTTCCATGTTCAACAGGTCTGCGGGATTGATCGGACTGGCCAGCACATCGACGTTCACACGTCCCCGCCCCGGTGCCCCCGGCGCATCCACATCGACCAGCTCGACAACTTCGTGCGGCACGCCAAAGCGCGAAAACTGCATGACTTTCATGGAAATCCTCCTCCCCGATCCAAAGGCGCACAGAATACCGGACCGTCAGAGGATTGCGACTCACGGATGGAGAGGCTGCACCATCGACACTTGTCAGGTGCCTGCCGTTGGGTCAGTTTGCGCGGTAAAGCGCTTGCATACAGGGTACGAGACCCAAGTCTAGACAAGACATCGCAGCGAAACGGGGAGCCAACTGACATGCCAGATACCGCACCAATCGTGAAATCCGTCCGATCGAAGGTCTCAGCTGAGGAATGGGCCGTCCGCGTCGACCTCGCCGCGTTCTATCGGCTCGTCGCCCTGAACGGCTGGGACGATCTGACCGCCACGCATCTGTCCGCGCGCGTACCGGGGGAAGATGCCTTCCTGCTGAACCCGCATGGCCTGTTCTTTGACGAGATCACGGCGTCCAGCCTGGTGAAGCTGGACTATGAGGGCAATGTGCTGATGCAGGGTGACTATCCCGTCAACCAGGCCGGCTACACCATTCATTCCGCCGTGCTTTCAGGCCGCGAGGACGTGTTCTCCGTCGCCCATACCCACACCCGTGCCGGCATGGCGATTTCCGCGCAGAAGGACGGCCTGCTGCCGCTGAACCAGACGGCGCTGCGGTTCTACAACCGCCTGTCCTATCACCCCTACGAAGGTGTCGCGCTGGACCATTCGGAGCGTGAGCGGCTGATCGGCCACATGGGCACGAACAAGGCGATGATCCTGCGCAATCACGGGCTGCTGTCAGTCGGTGACTCCATCGCCGAAGCCTTCAACGTGTTGGCCTATCTGGAGAAATCCTGCCAGTCGCAGATTGATGCCCTGTCGGGCGGTGTCGAGCTGGAAATGCCCAGCCCGGAAGTCTGCGAACACACGGCCCAGCAGTTCGAGAAGTTTGCCCCGCTGGGCGGTCGCGACTGGCCAGGCCTGCTGCGCAAGCTGGATCGGATTGACCCGAGCTTCCGCGAATAGATTGCAGAAGCCGGAATTCGGAACGGTGAACGGCGTGCCCTGCCTTGATCGGGGTGCGCCGTTTGCACATCTGGTTGCCTTGCCACGGTGGCGTCAGGACTGACAGGTTCGCTTGACCGGCCTGCTCTTTATTCAGCGCTGTCGGTCAGACGATGCCTTGGCCGGTCGAGGGGGCCTGACAGGGACAGCGTGCTGACGAAGCCAGGGTCCGCAACCGTGCTCAGCATGGCCTCCAGATCCAGCGTCCAGTCGGCCAGATCGACGGATCCGCGCCAGCCCATGCGGACATTCCCCCCATCGGCTTCCAGCCGCATGTCAGGGCTCGCCACCCCACGGTCAATGGTCCACTCGGCCTTTGCCGCTTCAAGCAGCGTCGCGCCCTGCAGCAGGGTCTGAAGGGCATCGGGCTGGGCCGCAGCAGCGCGCCAGGCGATCAGGTCCACACCCAACAGCCGTGGCTGCTCCAGTTTCAACCGCGCCATCCCCTTCGCGCTGCGCACCATGTCGAATGGCGCGATACCGGTTGCTTCCAGATCGATTTCCAGATCACCCCGCCCGGAAAGGAACCGGGTCGCAGTCGCCGCCTCGGCCAGGGCGCCAATGTCGGCGTCCGTCCAGCGCAGGACCAGCGACAGGTCGGCGCGGGTGCCGCCGGTCAGTCGCATGCTGCCCGCGAAGCTGCCGTCTGCCATCTTGCCTGTCATCCCGTTCAGTTTCAGGACATCGTCGTCCAGATCGATCTGCCCCTTCAGGTCAAGAAACCTGAAGCCGCCGACGCGCAGCATCTGCAGCCGCACGTCCAGATCCGTTTCCAGGCGTCCGATCCAGCGCAGGTCCAGCGGCGCCCGTGACCAGCGCCGCGCCGTATCCGACCGTTGCGCCGCGATGGCGGCACCGCTGTCCGGTCGCGGCATCAACGGGTCCAGGTCCACGACTCCCGATGTGACCTCACCGCTCAGCCGCCGTGCAGCGTGGTTCCAGATCAGCGATCCGGTCATGCTGACGGGATCGGACTGCAGGTCGGCATCGTCGATGCGCAGGTTGCCCGCATCCAGCGTCACCGTGCCGAACAGCTCCATCGGGCCGGTCTGGCTGTCCGGGGGCGCGAGGCCCGGCATGAGTCTCATTGCAAGCGCCGACAGGTTCTGGTGTCGCAAGGCGACGCCACCAACGAACCGTCGCGCGCCGGACGCATCATCGGTGCTCTCACCCTCTATGCGGCCATCCAGTTCCACGCGACCGGACAAGGCATCGACATGCCCGAGCAGCCGATAGGCGTGGGCCTGACCATCCAGGCGGAGGTCGGCCAGCATCTGGCCATCAAGGTGTGCTGGCCAGCGCAGACCGGGGAACAGAAGCGCAGCGGCATTCGCCAGACTGGTCTGATCAACGGCGAGCCCCAGATCGAACTGCGGGTTGCCCAGCAGGCTGCCGACCGTGCCCTCCATGGTGATCCGCCCGGGCGTGAACCGGCTCTCGGCGGCGACGCGGATGCTGTCGAAGGTGCCGTCCAGGTCGAAGCTGGCATCGAAGTCACCCATCCGACCCGCGATACTGTCCGTATCCAGCCCGAAGGCCAGCATCAGTTGCCGCAGATCATTGCCCCTTGCCGTACCCGACAGGGCAAACCGGGGGTCCTCCGGTTCGTCGAGCGATCCTGAGAGGCGAAGCACGCTCTGCCCGGGCAGGCCCAGTTTCAGGCCATTCAGCGAAAGCTGTCCCCCGATCAGACTGGCATCCAGTGTCACTGCGTCATAGGCACGTCCCCCCAGCAACAGACTGTCGATGCTCAGCTTGCTGTTGGTATCGAGACCGTCGAGGGCCGTCAGGTCCGACCGCCAGCCCCTCCCCGTGGCCGGCATCAGCCGGTCCTCCAGACCCAGTGCCTGCAGATAGGCATCGCCGTTCAGCTGATCGATGCGCAGGTCGAGGCTGAAGGACGGGCGGCGGCGGATAGCCACGGCGAGCCCGCCATTGACCCGCGACCGGTCCAGCCGCATGTCCAGGTCATAGATCTGGACCACATCGTCGGTGGCACTGACCGTGGCGACGAGATTGGCGTTGCGCAGGCGATCGACAGCGCGGTCAGCGACATTCAGGCCAGCCCAGTCCAGCAGGGCGCGCAGGTTGTCGGTCGCCGCCTCCATCGTACCGTCCAGCCTCGGGTGCCCTGCAGGCGTTCTCAACTTGCCGGTGAACGCCATATCCGATCCGCCGGGCAGCAGCGCGGTCAGGCGGCCGATATTCAGCTCCCCCCGGCTCAGGCTGGCGTCGAAGGCAATCTGGCGCAGCTGGCTGTTGGCCAGGCCGATCACACCGGCATCGACGCGCAGCGCGGCAGCGATTCCGGAAGGCAGGGCCAGGGCCGTATCGGACTTCCGGTTCAGGAAGGTGGTCAGGCGCCGCATCAGGTCATCGCCATCCAGTTGCTCAAACCCGACGCTGACGTCCAGCATCGGCACAGCGGTCACGGCATCGCCCACCGGCAGGGTGGCCGTCAGCCGTCCGCGACCATCGATGCCCGCCACATCGAACACCGCTTTCTCCAGCACGATGCCGCCGGGTTCGATATTCATCTCTCCGGTCAGATGGGCGTCCAGCGGGTCTGGGAAACGATCCGCCGGGGTCTGGATACCGGCGGCGTTCAGGCTGGTGATCAGGTCAGGGGTCTCCGCGGTCAGGCTGCCCCGCAACCGGGGCCGCGCGCCCTCACCCAGCTTGCCCCGGAATGTCGCGAAGCCGCCCGCGTCATCGCGCAGGGTGATCGAAACACGGGGGCCACCGCCGGGCAGGGTTGCATTCACCTCCACGGCCAGCGGCAGTCGCGCATGGTGGCTGTTCAGGCGCAGGCTCGGCGGACGCCCGTCCCTGTCCTGATCCGCCTGGCCTTCTATGTCCTTCAGCGCAATGTCGAGACCGTTGCGCGCGTCCGACAGTTCCAGCCTGCCTGCGGTGAAATCCACATGGCGCACGGCGGAGGTCCGCAAATCGGGGGCTGCCGCGCCGGTCGCCCGGTCAGGATGACCGTTCAGTCGGGATGCGAGCACGATCAGTCCGGCGTGATTGCGGGTCGCATTGGCCAGCGTCACCAGACGCACGTGCGGGCCACGCAGGGTGACACGGTTGGCGACCACGTCGCCCAGCAACAGACTCGCGATGGAAAGCCGAATATCGACGGCCTGAATGGTCAGGAATGACGGCAGATCCCCGTCAGCCGCGCCGACGGATACATTCTCTGCCCGTAGCCGTGGTGTCGGCAGCAGACGAAAGCTTACCGGGCCGTCCATGCGTACCGGCTGATCCAGCAAGGTCTCGGCCTCTGCCGCAATGCCATCACGGTAGCTGTCAGCATCAATCAGGAACGGGGCCGCGAACAGCCCAGCCACCACCAGCAGCGCGACGCCCGCGACGACAGCCATCAGCACTCTCATGCTGCCATCCTCATGCCCTTGGCTCTCATGCCCGATGCCCTGCAAGGCCGTGGTTCATTCACAATGCTCCGTCCGGCTGATCGACCGCCGCCCCGGCCGCCTGACCGATGACATGCCAGTGATGCCATTGATCCGCTTGGCAATCCAGCCGTAGCAAGCGGCGAAACGACGTGACGACCGACAACATGGCGGTTGAGGACCTTGCGTCAACGGGACATTCGGTTAAGCTTTTTGCTGCATGACACAGGCCAAGATCGTTCGGGGCCTGAACCTGCTGGATGAGGGGCTGGTGCGTTCACATGGTGGAACTGATCAACCTGCGTCGCGCAAGAAAGAACCGTGATCGGAAAGCCAAGGCGGACCAGGCTGCGGAGAACAGGGTCATTTTCGGGCGGACGGGGGCTGAACGCCAGCGCCAGTCGGCCGAAGACGAACAGCGGCGTCACTTGCTGGATGGCAAGCGAATGACCGATACGAACAGGGACCGGACCGACAGTTAGGCGTCAACAGGTGCTTGCTGACGGCCACCGGTTGAGGGGTTTCGCGGTACGGGGTGCCGCAATGGAGGGTTGAATAATGAAGGCTTCAGATCTTTTCGTACGCTGCCTGGAGGAAGAGGGTGTCGAGCGCATCTTCGGTGTGCCGGGTGAGGAAAATGCGGACACCATGATCTCGCTGCTGGACAGCAAGATCGATTTCATTCTCTGCCGGCATGAGCAGGCTGCGGCCTTCATGGCCGACGTCTATGGCCGCCTGACCGGCAAGGCCGGCGTCTGTCTCGCCACGCTTGGCCCGGGCGCGACCAATCTGGTCACCGGCATCGCCGACGCCAACATGGACCGTGCGCCTCTGGTCGGCATCATCGGCCAGGCAGGCACCTATCGCCTGCACAAGGAAAGCCATCAGAACATGGACTCGATTGCCATGTTCCGGCCGATCACCAAGTGGGCGCAGACCGTGTCCAACGCCAATGCGGTCCCCGAGATCGTGCGCAAGGCGTTCAAGGTGGCCGAACAGGAAAAGCCCGGTGCTGTCCTGATCGAACTGCCGGAGGATCTGGCGAAGAACGATGTCGCCGATCCCGTCGCCAAGCCGATGAAGCCGGTGCGTACCCGTCGTCCGGGTGCCGACCACAAGGCGATCAAGGAAGCCGTCGACGTCATCCTGGCGGCGAAGACCCCGATGATCCTTGCCGGCAACGGCGCGATCCGGAAACGTGCCGCCGCACAGCTCGCCATCATGGCGGAGAAGCTGGGCGTGGGCGTCATCAACACCTTCATGGGCAAGGGCGCCGTGCCGCGGTCGTCGGAATACTGCCTGTTCACCATGGGCCTGCAGGGCAAGGACCATGCGAACGTCGCCATCGACGCCGCCGACACGATCATCTCGGTTGGTTACGATCTGGTGGAATACAGCCCGAGTCACTGGAACAAGACCAAGGGCAAGAAGATCGTTCACATCGACTTCTGGCCGGCCGAAGTCGACACCGACTATGACGCCACCGTCGATGTGCAGGGCGACATCGCCGATGCGCTCTGGCAGATCAACAAGGAACTGGATGACCGGGGCGTGACCAAGGCCCCGTTCGACATCAAGAAGGTGCAGCCGCTGCGTCAGCGCATCCTCGACGATTTCGCGATGGAAAAGGACTCCGCCGCCTTCCCGATGAAGCCGCAGAAGGTCCTCTGGGACGTGCGCGAGGTCATGGGTGAGGAAGACATCCTGCTGTCCGACGTTGGTGCGCACAAGATGTGGATCAGCCGGTACTACCAGTGTGACACGCCGAACACCTGCCTGATCTCCAACGGCTTCTGCACCATGGGCTTTGCCATGCCGGGTTCCATCGGTGCCAAGTTCGCCAAGCCGAACAGCCGTGTGCTGGCAATCAACGGCGATGCGGGCTTCATGATGAACGTGCAGGACATCGAGACGGCTGCACGGCTGAAGCTGAACGTGGTCTGGATGGTCTGGTGCGACAGCGAATACGGCCTGATCAAGTGGAAGCAGCAGAATCAGTTCGATGGCAAGCATTCGGAACTGAAGTTCACCAATCCGGACTTCGCCATGATGGCCCAGAGCTTCGGGATCTGGGGCCGCAACCTGGAATCCGCGGCAGACCTGAAGCCTGCGCTGGAAGAAGCCTTCCAGCAGGATGGTCCGGCGCTGATCGCGCTGCCGATCGATTACGCCGAAAACGTGAAGATGACCAAGCGTCTGGGTGAGATCGACGCCGTTATCTGATCGACGGGTCCGGTTGCCGGGACTGACCCGGCGACGGCACGAAAATCAGGCCGGTCGCGACACATGTCGCGGCCGGCCTTTTTCGTGTCAGGGCAGTCCGACAGCCTTGCGTCCGGCATCGCTCTTCAGCACGAAATCGGTTCCCGCGTAATCTGCGCCACCGGGGCCACAGAGGAACCCCGCCGCCTTCGCCACCCATTCGGGCGCGAGATGCACCGACGGGTCGAGCTGACTGACCGGATTGACGCCGGACGCGCGGATGGCCACCTGCATGTCTGTCGCCACGGTGCCGGGGCTCAGGCCGACGACGCGAATTCCCTGCGGGCCATATTCCTTCGCGGCGCAGGCCGTCAGTGACAGGACACCGGCCTTGCTGGCGCAATAGTGGCTCCACCCCTCCAGCGCGCTGGTGGCGGCCCCGGAGCTGATGTTGATGATGGTGCCACCGCCGGATCGCTGCATCGCCGGGATCGCGGTGCGCAGGCCGTGATAGACGCCCTTCAGATTGATGTCGATCGCCTGACCCCAGTCCGCCGGATCACTGTCCGCCAGCCGCGCGATCGGGTCGATGACTCCGGCGTTGTTGACCAGTATGTCGAGGCCGCCAAAGGTGGACTCGGCCTGCGCAACCGCCTGCTCGAAATCCGCATGGACAGCGACATCGCCTTCCACCGCCAGGACCTTGCCACCGGCTTGTGCCACCTCCCGCGACAGGTCGGCCAGCGCGTCGCCGCTGCGCGCCAGCATGACCACATTGGCCCCCTCTGCCGCGAACCAGCGGACAATGGCCGCGCCAATGCCCCGGCTTGCACCGGTCACGAGGATCGTCTTGTCTTTCATGCTGCCCATTTCGGGTCCTCCGGCAGTTCAGGTTCTCGGGATTTCAGAAGATCAGGTGCGCGCACTCAGCGGCGCACCGGCAATCGCCAGGCAGGCGCCGATGACCACGGCCAGCGTCACGGAACCCAGGCCAAAGACGGCGAGAAGGCTGATCGCCACCAGTGGCGTCAGGAACGCCATGCTGGAAATGGTTGCCGCAGGACCGGCGCGCGTGGCCTTGTCCCACAGCACATTGGCCAGCGTGAAGGGGCCGATTCCCATCAGTACGATGGCAAGCCACTGCCCCATGGTCGGCCAGTACTGGGGTTCGAGGGCCAGATGCGCAGCCAGCGCCGCAACACCCGCCAGGCCGAACACGAGCCACGGCGGGGCCGGTTGGGCCAGCGTCGCAAGCGCGGGCCAGCATTGCCCCAGGCACCGTGTCGGGGCGGTCACCCGCGCATGCCTTCATTGCCTGCCCATCCCCTGACCGGCTTCGCTCCCGCCGCGTCAATAGCCCCGGCGCGGGTCCTTCACGTGCGTCTTCATCGGCTCACCCGCCTCGAAGGCCCGGACGTTCTCCCCGAACAGGGTGCTGATGCCGGTCATGTAGGTGGGGAAGCCGCCCGCCACATGCGGCGTGATGATCAGGTTCGGGGCCCGCCACAGCGGGTTGTCGGCAGGCAGCGGTTCCTGTTCGAAGACGTCCAGCGCGGCCCCGGCCAGGTGCCCTTCCTCCAGCAGGCGGATCAGGGCCGGTTCATCAACCAGGCCGCCGCGGCCCAGGTTGATCAGGCTGGCCCCCGGCTTCATGCGCCGCATCATGGCCTCATCCAGCACATAGCGGGTTTCATCGGTCAGCGGCAGGATGCAGACAACGACATCCGCCTCCGCCACGATCTCCGCTGTGCGGTCCGCGCCGACGACCTTGTCTACCCCAGGCACCGCGCGCGGCTGGCGCTGGGTGCCGATGACCCGCATGCCCAGCGCACCGGCCTTCTGTGCGAAGGATTCACCGATCCGCCCCAGACCCAGGATACCGATGGTCGATCCGGCGGCGGTGCCAGGCATGTACTGGCGCCACGTCGCGGCACGGTGGCCGGTATTGGCCCAGTCGGCGCGCTTGATCAGCATCAGGGTCAGGGTCAGCGCATATTCACCCATCGGTTCCGCCGCCAGCCCCGCCGCATTGCAGACCACGGTTTCCGGCCGCAGCCCGTCCAGTGGCATCAGATGGTCGATCCCGGCCCCGAAGCTCTGCAGCAGGCGCAGCTTGCCCGCCTTCGCCCAATGGCCGCGCGGCGGCTTCAGCGCCATCAGGAACTCCGCGTCCGGCAGACCGGCGGCGAAGGCGTCCTCATCATCCAGCGTGATGATCTCGGCACCGGGGAAGACATCGCGCAGCGGACCGACGACCCGATCATTGAACTTGGAAAAAACGTGGATCCGATCAGGCATCAGGACGCGGCGCTCATGGTTGAGGGCATGGCAACACCACCACGCAACAGCTTGCCCGGCAGGGCATCGGTTGCCGCCCCGTCGCGGCGGATGATCTGGCCGGAGACGATGGTCGCATCATAGCCGCTGGCGCGCTGCATCAGCCGGCGTCCACCAGCGGGCAGATCATAGAGCACCTCCGGCGCATGCAGCGCCAGGCGGCCATAGTCGATGACATTCAGATCGGCCTTCATGCCCGGCAGTACCAGGCCACGGTCGAACAGGCCAACCGCCTCCGCCGTATCGCGGCTCTGCGCCTTCACCACCCACTCGATCGGCAGTTTCGGGCCACGGGTGCGGTCGCGGGTCCACAGCGTCAGCATGGAGGTGGGAAAACTGCCATCGCAGATCAGCCCCACATGCGCCCCGCCATCGCCAAGGCCGGGCAGGGTGTGCGGGTCCGTCAGCATCCGGTAGCTGGGGTCCAGGTCATAGGCCGCATAATTGAGGAACGGCACGTAGATCATGCCCCGCCCGTCATTGGCTGCCATGGCTTCCCAGATCAGCAACTGCACCGGCACGCCCCGCGCCCGCGCCTGGGCCCCCAGGCTCTGGCTCGCCTCCGGTTCGTAATCGGGCTGGTCACCCAGCACGAACATGTTGTCGAAGTCCGCCAGCACATGCCGCGCGAAACCCGTGCCTGCTTCCGGTCCCTCCGCCAGCAACCGGTCCCGCATCGCCGGGTCCGTCGCCGCCTGCAGCCGTTCGGCCACGGGCAGGTCCGCAATCTGCTTCCATGACGGATAGTCGGAAAACGGGTTCATCGTCAGTTCGAAACTGAGCAGGATCCCGATCGGGCGACCGCAGACCTGGGCCCGCATGGCCAGCCCTTCGTGGTCTGCCGCATGTCCGATCCGGTCCAGGGTGTCGCGCCAGGCATTGGGCCAGCGCGGGTTCTGGGCGACGGAAATCGACATGGGACGGCCCGATTCGCGCACCATCCGCTTGAAGATCGCGAATTCGTCATCCTGATGTTTCAGGTCGGACACCATCTGCAGCACGCCGCGACCGGCGGCCCCCAGCCCGTTGGCGATGCCGACGAGTTCATCGGCTTCGGCGTTCAGGGTCGGCGTCGGCTGCCCGTCGCTGGTGCGGTGGTTGAGCGTGCGGGAGGTGGAGAAACCCAGCGCCCCGGCCTCGATCCCCTGCTGTGCCAGCCGCGCCATCTCGGCGATCTCGGCTGCCGTCGCCGGTTCGCGGTTCGCGCCGCGTTCGCCCATGACATAGACCCGCAAGGCCCCGTGCGGCACCTGCGCACCGAAGTCGATGTCGTGGGGAATGGCGTCCAGCGCATTCAGATACTCGGGGAAGCTTTCCCAGTTCCAGTTCAGGCCTTCGGCCAGCACGGCGCCGGGAATGTCCTCGACCCCTTCCATCAGGCGGATCAGGCGGTCGTGGTCTTCCCCGCGACAGGGGGCAAAGCCGACGCCGCAATTGCCCATCAGGACCGTGGTGACGCCATGCAGCGATGACGGGGTCAGATGATGATCCCAGCTCGCCTGACCGTCATAGTGGGTGTGAATGTCGACGAAGCCCGGTGTGACCAGCCGGTCACGGGCGTCGACCTCCTCCGCGCCAGAGCCGGAGACCGTGCCGACCTCGACAATGCGGCCATCCTTCACCGCCACATCCGCCTGTCGCGGTTCCGTGCCCGTACCGTCCACCAGGGTGCCGCCGCGCAGCACCAGATCATGTTCGTTTGCCATCATTGCCTCCCATTAATGCCGGACCATTGATCCGTAACGGGTCGCCCTGCGTCAAGTGCGCAGGGTGCAGGGCTGAAGGCAGATGCGGTTCACCCGTCAGGATCAGGCTTCGCCGACGCAATCCATCAGGGCAGCGTCGATGGCTTCCTGGGCGGGCTTGCCGCCCCAGAGCACCAGCTGCACTGCCGGGTAGAAGCGTTCGCATTCGGAGAATGCTATTTCGAACAGCATCTCCAGCGGCTCAAGCTCCAGTTCCGCGTCCCGCCCGAGCAGCAGCGTATGGCGGAACAGCAGCAATTGTTCCTCCGCCCAGAGGTCGAAATGCCCGACGCTGAGCTTCTCGTTCGCCAGCACCAGCAAGGAATGCAGTTCGGGGTGCTGTCCCGTCGGGAACTTGTTGCCGAAGACGCAGGCGAAATGCAGCCCGCCAATCTCCGGACGCCAGGAAACCCAGATGTTGAAGTCACACCACTTGCCCGTGACGACCACCGCAAGCTCGTCCTCGCCGGTGCGCTCCGATGCCCATTCATTGGCATCGATGAAGGCTTCGACGAAATCGAGCGGATTGGTGACGCTGGGGTCGGCGAGGTCGATCATCATGCCCATGGCGACCGTTCTCCGATGCTGTGACCTGGGATGAAACACTGTCATCCAGTGGTCACATGTTGTGCGCGCAGCGAATCAACGCGCTACATGCAGGCTACGGAGTGCCGGGAGTCGTCGTCAAGCAGGGAAAGCCGCTGTCACGCGGTCTCACCGCCCTTTTCTGTGGATGCTTTTGTTGCCGCCGCCTTGGCTGCGGTGGCTGACTTCCGCCGGGCCGCAGGTTTCGCCTTCTTCAGCGCCGCGACTTCGGCCTTCAGGACCGTCAGTTCTGCCGCCAGCCGCTCATTCTCCAGTCGCGCCTCCGCCGCCATCTCGCGCACGGTCTCGAAGCTTTCACGGTCGACCAGATCCATGTCGGCCAGGATGCGTTCCATCCGGGTGCGCACCAGTCCCTCCATCTCGTCGCGGGCGCCCTGAAAGGTGCCGGCAGCCGAGGTCATCAGGCGGGAAAGGTCGTCGAACAGCGGGTTGCGGGTCTGCATGGCATCCTCCTGCGGTGTCACACTGTCAGATGGCACCGGTGCAGCGCACAGTCCAGTGAGCGGATTGTCGCCCTGCCCCCGGTTGCCCGGCAGGCCGGGGTCGGTATCTTCAGGGGATGAACGAAAATCTGAAGACCGCAACATCAACAGTCCGTTTCGCACGCTGGAATGCCGTGCGGGAGCTGCATCACCGCTATTTCATCGGCCTGATCCTCTACACCCTGCAGAAAGCAGGCACAGCGGTGGCCGCCGACATGATGGAACGGACCTTCGCGCGGCAGCGGGGACAGAAGTTCCTGGATTCCCTGGAAAAGCTGGGCCTGTCCGGCCTGTCGCCGGCGGAACAGGCGGCCAAGTACCTGTATCTGGCCAACAAGCTGGGGGGCGTGGACGTTGCGACCGCGACCGAAGCCAGCGGCCGGTCCTGGGTGCACTACGGCATCCCGCGCTGGATGTACGACGGCACGGCAATCTGCGCGATCCCGCCAGAAGTATCCTCGGCCCCCATGCGCGGGTTCCACAGCCGGATCGGCGAGAGCCTTGGCGTTTCATCGCTCAGCTATGTCTGCGTCGGCCAGACGGCAGAGGGGCACCCGGGCCTGGAGGGCTTCTTCGAGGATCTGGGACGACCGCTGGGGCCGGAGGAACGGCTGCGGTTCGAACCGCATCACCCGCGCCCCGTCTACGACCCCGCAACATTCCCGACCGTGGACTGGTCAGAGGAGCGGCGGCTGAAGGTGCAGCGCAATTACGCCCTGACCTACTTCACCAACGCGCTGCCGAGCCTGATCGATGTTGCCGGTCCTGAGGGTGCCGCAGAGATCGGCCATGGCGCGGCGCTGCGGATCGGCATGCATCATTACGCCATCGTGCGCGATCAGGCGGGGGTCCGTGGAGACTTCGGCGACTTCCTGCTGGCGCTGCTTGACGGCATGAATGAAGCGCCGGAGCGGCTGGATGCGCATACGGTCCGCCAGCCGGGCTGGCGCCTGATGCGCGGTCGCGATGACCAACACGCACCACTGCTGCGTGCCTGGTCAGGACTGCTGGAAGGCTGCCTTCTGGCGCATGACAGGACGATGCCGTTCGGTGTCGAGACAGATGGAGAAGGCATCATCTGGCGGTTTGGCTGACGGGCAAGATCTGCTAAAGTCGACTGCGCCCGTTTGCCGGGCCTCTACGGGTCATTTCTCCAGCGTTTCACTCAAGCTGCCCCCGTCACCCCGGCCGGAGAGCCGGGGCCCACACTTTCATGAATTGGCGAAGGCCACAAAGCGTGGTCTACCGGCTCAAGGCCGGTATGACAGAACGGCCCGCGCCCGTATCGCCCGCCCTCAGCCGCGTGACCTGTTCTTCCTGTGGCGGAACAGCTTGTAGAGGCCTGGGACCAGGATCACGACCAGGGCAATGCGGAACACGTGCATCGAACTGACAAAGGCGGTGTCGATGCCCAGCGCCAGCGCGATCAGCGACATCTCCGCCAGACCGCCCGGTGCGAGGACCAGTGCCATGGCTTCCGGCGTTGCGCCGATCAGTTCGCTGACCAGCAGCACGGTACCCACCGTCAGCCCGAGCAGCATCAGGGTGGTGACGACGGCGATCCTGACCGTCTGCCAGACCAGCGTCAGGGCGGTGCCCGCAAAACGGCAGCCGACGGAGGCCCCAAGCACGAGCTGGCCGGCCGCGACCATGACCGGAGGCGGGGTGACATAGGTCAGACCCAGCAGATGCGCCACTGCGGAAACCACCATCGGCCCGACAAGGGCCGCCGCGGGAATGCGGCAGAGCTGCGCCAGTGGCCAGCCGATGACGGCGCAGGCCAGCAGGATCAGCCAGTCGCTCAGTTCCGGCACCACACCGGGCTGTTGCGGCATCATCGATGGCACGTCCAGGTCCATGGCGAGGCGGAACCAGAACGGAATGATCAGGACGATCAGCAGCACGCGGGTGGTATGGACCAGCGACACCCGTCGCGGGTCGCCGCCCATCGCCTCGCTGGCCAGCACCATCTCGCTCAAGCCGCCGGGGGTGGAGGCGAAATAGCTGGTCACGGGGTCGAACTTCGCGACCCGGCGCAGGTAGACATAGACAATGGCACTGCCCACCATGATGTAGACCGCGAGTACCAGCAGCGCTTGCGCCCACTGCATGGCGCGGTCGGCCACTTCCGGCGAAAAGGCGCTGCCCAGAAAGACACCCAGGATGGCGACCATGACGCCCCGGAACTTCTTGTTCACTGCCGGTCGCTGACCGGACAGGGCCAGCACGGAGACGAAGATCATGGACCCGAGCATCCAGGCCAGCGGCATGCCGAGAGCGAAGAAGATGCCACCGCCCACGGCCCCGACGGCCAGCGCCAGCGCCTGGTCGCGCAGGCGCGGCGGATCCGGTGCCCGCAACGTCGGGGCGTCATCCGTGGTCGCGGACATCCGATCGGTCATCTGGCGCTATTCCGCATCCGGTTCGATGAAACGGCCCAGCCGGACCGCCGTCTGGCCGGACACCAGCCGCCGCGAAGGCATGATCAGGACACAATTGTCGTAGGCGGTGCGAATGGGGTTTCCATCCTCCAGCGCGATGGTGGTTCCGGCGTCCGGCACCACCTCCACCCCCTCGAAATGACGCACGAAGCGGAAGCCGTTGCGCCCGCTGGACCGCACCGTGATTCTGTCCGTCACCTGGACCGTGCGCGGTGCCTCGCGGTCGGGCAGGGGCGCGATTGCTGTCGCGGTCTCACGGTCGATCACGCCGGTGGCCAGCAGGAACCGGGCGGCGATCTCGATGGCGTTCACCGCAGCGACCGGGCTCTGGTGCTGTCCGCACTCCGCCAGCAAGGCTGTCGCGTCCGACACCGGGTCGGCAAAGGCGCCATGGTCACGCAAGCGCCGGCCGGAGGCATGGCCCCCGTCGGCAATGATCAGACCGGGAAAGCCGACCGCCAGGGCCAGCCGCTGACCCTTGCTGGCGACGCCGGAAAGCATCAGCGGCGCGGCATCCGTCTGCATGGAGTGAATGTCGAGCAGGCGTGTCGCACCGGCAACCAACGGGCGGATCTGGCGCGCGCGCTGCAGTTCCTGGCTGTTACGTGGTCCGTCAAGGGTCGGGCGGTCCCAGACCCTGTTCAGGTCTTCATCGATGAAGCGGGCGCGTGTCGGGGTCGCCGCGTCATAGGTCTCATAGGCGGCGACATTGGCGAAACAGAGCGTCAGCGTGCCAGCAAGGGGGCGCACATCCAGGTCCAGCAGACGCTTCATCGCGTGCGCACCGCAGAGTTCGTTGCCATGCACCAGCGACAGCACGACAACATCGTGTCCCGCCTGCCCGCTGTCAAAGCGGTGCGTGTGGCTGATGCCCTGGTTGCCCCGGGCATAGGCCGAAATATCAACGGGCTGGAGCAGTTCCGGGCCCCGGGGGATGGTCATGCGGTGCGATCCGATGGTGCGCTGGCGAGGACTTTGTTCGTATCACCGTCAAATGGGCGCGTCCACGGGCGCACGTCGCCGGGCGACAATACGCTGGCGCACGGCTGGCTGCGGTTCCGGGTCCACCAGATCCTCGAACGCGACGACGTCCAGTGTCGGGCGCACCCGATCCAGCAACTCGTTGCGGTGCAGCAGGAAGTCGGGATTGCGCGGCCGTCCCAGCGCTTCCTGCCCCAGGGCAAATGTCTCGTAGAGCAGCAACCCGCCCGGCGCGACGGTGGCCAGCAGGTCGGGGAACAGGGGCCGCCAGAGGTAGTTGGTGACGACAACCACGTCGAACGTCCGCGCCCCCAGCACCCAGGGCGCATCCGCCGTTTCCAGATCAGCCGCCACGACGGTTGCATCCGGGTTTGCAGCGAACCGGGAAAGCCCTGTGACATCCCGATCCAGGGCCGTGACCCGATAGCCACGATCCAGGCCGAGGGCCACGTGGCGGCCGCGACCGGCGGCCAGATCCAGCATGGTGCGCGACGTGTTCACCAGCGGCAGATGGCGTTCGATCCAGTGCGACGGCGGCGGTGCAGGCGGTTCAGCGTTCGTCATGACGTTCAAATCCCTTGCGATAGTCAGCCAGTACCGCCATTTAGCATGGATGGTCCACAACGCTTTTCCACAGCAACCCCTGTCCGCAGGCCGCGCCCCTTGATGATCGCAGTCCGATGATCCGCTTTGATCTGAAATGCCCTGACAACCATGTCTTCGAAGGCTGGTTCGGATCCAGTGCGGACTACGCGTCGCAACAGGATCGCGGGCTGCTGCAATGCCCCATCTGCGGCAACGGGCAGATCACCAAGGCACCGATGGCCCCGAATGTGGCGTCCCGGAAGGACTCGGTCAGGCAGGTTCCGGTCCCGATCCCCATGCCCGCGCCGGAATCAACGGCCACGCCCGACAGCGCACCTGTGGCGGAGACATCCGGCGGGGAAGTGGAAATCACGCCCGAACGCATGGTCGCCATGATGCGCACCCTGCGCCGGCACGTGGAACAGAACGCTGATCACGTTGGCACCGAATTCGCCGAGGAAGCCCGCAAGATCCATTACGGCGAAGCGCCGGAACGCGGCATCTATGGCGACGCGACCGAAGCCGAGGTGGAGGAACTGCAGGACGAAGGCATCGATGTCGGTGCGATTCCCTGGCTGCCGGACAGCGACCACTGAAGCCGCATGCCCACTGGTCGTGATCAGCGGCGACGCAGGCCGTCGATCGACAGCGGACCAGCACCATTGGCGAAGATGATGCCCAGGCCCCCGGCGATGGCCAGGTTCTTCATGAACAGGATGGTCTGCATCTGATCACCGAAGTCCAGGTGGAACAGCAGGGCCGCGAACACCGTGAATCCGCCGAGCAGGAATGCCATCAGCCGGGTCATGAAGCCGACCAGCAGCAACAGGCCGAAACCGAGTTCGGTGATGATCACCGGAATGACCAGTTCCCCCGGCACACCGGCGCTCGACATGTACCCGGCGGTGCCTTCCATGTTGCCCAGCTTGTTCAGGCCAGCCAGCACGAACATGATCGACAGCAGGATGCGCCCGACCAGTTCGGCGATCGGATAAAGAGCACTCATGATCGTGCCTCCCTCGGAACGACTTGTTTGACCGTTGAGTCTAACCCGGGCCATCCGGACCGAAAACCCGGCTATTCGATCGCCTGGCGAACCCTTGCCGCAACAGCCTTCGGCACCCAGCCCGTCCAGAGTTCCAGCCTGCGTCGCAGAAACCCGTCTGCCGCCTCCGCCGCCGTTTCGTCGTACAGGCGCTGGCGGGCCAGAATATCGGACAGCATCCTGCTGCTGGTCCGATAGCGTTTCAGGAAGGCGATCAGATCCGGCGCGGCTAGAACAAGGTCCTTGTGCACAGCGATGGTGACAATCGTCTTCGGATAGGCGGTGGCAGCATCGGGGCGGGTGCTGTCCATCATGGCGCGCCAGATCGCCGGATCGTGTGCCGGTTCATCCAGGGCCGCCAGATCATAAGTGCCCAGGACCCAGGTTGGAGACCAGTAGTAAGCAACAAAGGGCCGCTTTTTCCGATAGTTTTCACCTATCGCCGCAGCGAGCGCCGCACCGTTCGCCGGGCGGAAATTGGTGAATGCCCCGTTCAGATCATAGGCGTGCATCTTGCGGGTGTTCACCGCTTCACAGGCCCAGCCAAGACTGCAGTTGTAGAACCGTCCCTTGTGGCTGTGTTCGGGATCGCTGAAGACATCCTTGTGGCGGGCAAGGTCGGTCACTGATTTCAGGTCCGGCGCAACCGCATCAGCCCCCCGGACCAGCCATGCCGGCACGAACCAGCCCTGACTGGCGTCGGGGAAGTTCACGCCCACCTCCACCACCGTGCCGGCCTCCGCGGCGCTGTTCCATTTCGTCGGGAAATTGTCCTTCCAGACTTCCATGGTGATGTCGACACGACCAGCCGCCATGTCTGCGAACAACGGCAAGGTCGCGCCTTTCCGTGTCTCCGTCCGGCATCCATAGCCGTCTTCGAGAATGCGACGAACCAGGGCGACGTGAAACGCATTCGATGCCCACGGCAGGTCGGCAAGGACAATTGGCCGGTCCAGTTCGCACGCCGGTGCACTGTCTGCCCGCGCCTTCCCTGCCAGACCAGCAAGCGCCGTCAGCAGGATCAGCACCGCCACGACCACCGACAGAATGGGCCGAAGCTGCAGACCGGGCCGAAGCTGCAGACCGGGATGTCGAAGGAATGGTTTCAAGCCGCGCGTCCCCGAATCATGAACCAGCGCGCCAGGCCGATCGTGGCATCAGCGCCATGTGTCGCTTTTGAAACATATCAGTCATGGAACGACCTTGCCCACCCCCGTGGATGATCTGCTTCCCATGTCCCCCTGCAAACCAGCGGCCCGCCGCATGACGCAGGATCTGAGCGGTCGTTCAGGCCTTGGGGGGGGCTTTTCAAGCCGCTCGCCTACAGTCAATATGCGCCGCAGGTCGGCCGGTCCATCTCAATGGATTTCCCGGATCGGCTGTTACAGGGAGGAATCTATGAAGACCTTTGTGAAAGCGACGGCATTTGCCGGTGCGCTGGCATTCGCCGCATCCGCTGCGGTGGCGGCCGACGGCCTGCCGGAAAAGATGACCTGGACCGCCTATGGCACCACCGCATCAAGCTATGCCCAGTCGGTCGCTATCGGTAACGCCTTGAACAAGGCCTATGGCACCAAGATGCGTGTCATCCCGGGCAAGAACGACGTGTCCCGCATGGCACCGCTGCGCGACGGCAATGCCGATTACTGCGCTTGCGGTATCGCGGCATTCTTCGGCCAGGAAGGCATTTTCCTGTTCGCGTCCGGTGAATGGGGGCCGCAACCGCTGCGCGTTGTCCTGTCTGCTGTTGGCAAGAACAACCTGAGCATCGCCACGGCGAAGGATGCAGGCATCAAGACAATGGCGGACATCAAGGGCAAGCGCGTTTCCTACGTGGTCGCCGGCGATGCACTGAACTGGAACACCGCCGCCAACCTGGCATTCGCCGGGCTGACCTGGGCCGATGTGCAGAAGGTCGAGGTTTCGGGCTTCAAGGCATCAATTGACGCGATCATCAATGGCCAGTCCGATGCGGCATTCATGTCCACGATCGCCCCGCATGCGCAGCGCCTCGCCGCCAGCCCGCGCGGGCTTCACTGGCCTGAACTGCCCGCTGACGACACGGTCGGATGGGAACGTCTGAAGAAGGCCCAGCCGGTGGCACTGCAGCATGTGGCGACCCGTGGCGCCAACATCTCCGATGAAGAACCCTTCGCTGGTTACGTCTATCCGTTCCCGATCCTGGTGACCGACGTCACGCGGAGCACCGATGAAGTCTATGCGCTGACCAAGGCGATGGTTGACGAATTCGACAACTACAAGGATGCCGCACCGGGCGCAGCAGGCTGGGCGCTGGCCAACCAGACCCTGGTCTGGGGCATGCCGTACCATGACGGTGCCGTGAAGTACTTCAGGGAAGCCGGTGTCTGGACTGACGAAGCCGAGAAGAACAACCAGACGCTGATCAAGCGCCAGCAGATCATCATGGACACCTGGAAGTCCCTGGGCGACGTCTCCGGCATGAGCCCGGAAGACATCTCGGCCAAGTGGCTGCCGATGCGGGCCAAGGCGCTTGCCGCCGCTGGCATGCCTGTCGTCTTCGAGTGACGGCTGGTCATCCGTGAACCAGAACACTGGTGAGACTCCGGCAGGACCCGCAACGGGCCCTGCCGGAATCGCCGGTCAGAAGATGGAAGTGGCCGATACCGAATCCCGGTATCGGCCACTTTCGCCTTTCTGGCGTACCCTGCTGATGATCATCACCACCGTGACCGTGGCGATGTCTGCCTACAAGCTCTTCAACCTGGGCCACACCTTCGGCTACGTGCCGATCGATACGCAGTATTTCTTTGCATTGCTGGCGCTGCTGCTGCCGCTGTGCCTGCTCGTCTTCCCCTTGCGGCCGACGCGTCCCGGTGAACCTACCGGTACAGATCGCGCGCTGTTCGGGGTTGATATCCTGCTCGTTCTCATCGCCATCGGTGTGAATGCGTACCTGTTCTATCACGCTCTGGACATTGTGAACCTGGGCTGGGAGTACGGTGCGCCGATGCATATCCAGATTGCCGGCGGCATCCTGTGGGCGCTGGTGCTGGAGGCGACGCGTCGCTCTGCCGGCTTCATCGTCTTCCTGATCGTGCTGATCTTCTCGCTCTATCCGACATACGGCGAATTTCTGCCGGAACCGCTGGAGACATTCGACAACGAATCGTTCGGCAATACCTTTGGCTATCACGCGATCTCGTCGGAATCGATCCTCGGCATTCCGTTCCGTGCCTTCGCCAACCTGGTCATCGGCTTCCTGATGTTCGGTGTCGCGCTGCAGCATACGGGCGGCGGCAAGTTCTTCCTGAACCTCGCCTTTGCCTTGCTTGGCCATGTTCGTGGCGGACCGGCGAAGGTCGCGATCTTCTCTTCCGGCCTCATGGGTTCCATGAGCGGCAGCGTCATCACCAACGTCATGACGACGGGTGCCCTGTCGATCCCGGCCATGAAGCGTACCGGGTTCAAGCCGCACTATGCAGCCGGTGTCGAAGCCTGTGCCTCGACCGGTGGCGTGCTGATGCCACCGATCATGGGTGCGACCGCCTTCATCATGGCGATCTACCTGAACGTGCCCTATTCGGAGATCATCATTGCAGCGGCGATCCCGTCGTTCCTGTACTTCTTCGGCCTGTTCATGCAGATCGATTCCTATGCAGCCCGCAATAATCTGAAGGGCCTGCCGAAGGTCGAACTGCCGAAGGTGCGCGATACCCTGCGGGAGGGCTGGCACTATGTGTTCGTCTTCGCGCTGCTGGTCTACATGCTGCTGCAACTGCAGCAGGAAGCCCTGGCACCGTATTACGCCACGGTGCTGCTGATCGCGATCAACCAGATCAATGGCAAGACACGCTGGAAGCTGGCCAATGTGTCGACCTTCATCATTGGTGTGGGTCGCCTGTTTGCAGAGCTTGCAGCCATTCTGGCTGGTATCGGCATGATCGTTGGTGCCCTGTCGCTGACCGGCAAGGTATCCACGCTTGCCAGCGAACTGCTGGCGCTTGCGGATGGCAATGTGATCATGCTGCTGATCATGGGGGCGCTGGCCAGCTTCATCATGGGTATCGGCGTGACGGTCACGGTTGCCTACATCATCCTGGCAATCACCCTGGCGCCGGCCCTGACGCAATCAGGTCTGAACCCGATGGCGGTGCACATGTTCATGCTCTACTGGGGCATGCTCAGCTTCATCACACCACCGGTGGCACTCGGGGCATTCGCTGCGGCCAGTCTGGCCGGGTCGAACCCGATGCGAACGGGCTTCGAGGCCATGCGCCTCGGATCGGTGATCTACTTCATCCCGTTCTTCTTCGTGCTCAACCCGGGTCTGATCATGCAGGGCACGGTCACGCAGGTGCTGACGGTGACGATCACCGCCATCATTGGCGTGGTCCTGATGGCGTCCGCCCTGCAGGGATATCTGATCGGGATCGGACGGCTGACAGGCGGCGGTGCCTTGCAATGGCCGGTACGGGCCGCGGTGGGCATTGCATCCATCCTGTTCCTTGCGCCGGGCGGCAAGCTGACCGGCTTCACGCATGTGGAACTGGTGATCGGCGCGCTGGTGTTGCTGATACCGGCACTGGTGGTGGCTGTCATGACCAACCGGCGAGCAGCAGCAGCATGACGACCGCTGCTGAACTGCTGGTCTCCTGCCTGGAACGGCAGGGGGCTGACCGGGTGTTCTGCGTGCCGGGGGAGAGCTATCTGGCGACCCTCGACGCGCTGGCCCGGCAGAACCGGATCGACCTTGTCCAGACCCGCCATGAATCCGGCGCCGGGTTCATGGCGGTGGCGGACGCGAAACTGACAGGGCGGCCCGGTGTCGCCTTCGTCAGCCGCGGACCAGGTGCGACGAATGCCTCCATCGCCGTGCATACGGCGGAGCAGGATGCAGTGCCGCTGGTGCTGTTCATCGGCCAGGTGGCACGGGACGAACTGGGACGCGGTGCGTTCCAGGAAGTCGATTATTCCCGCATGTTCGGCGGCATGGCGAAAGCCGTGTGGACGATCATGGACGGGGACCGGATTCCGGAAATCATTGCCCGCGCCTGGCAGATCGCCAGTTCGGGCACGCCCGGACCGGTGGTCATCGTGCTTCCCGAAGACATGCAGTTCGACGACGTGACCGCCACACCGCTCGACCCGATGCCGGTTCCCCGCACGCATGCCGCCGCCGATGACGTGGCCCGTGTGGCGGCGATGCTGGCGCAGGCTGAGCGACCACTGGTCATTGCCGGTGGACAGGTTGACGGCGAACGGGGGCGTGCCGCGATGCTGCGTGCCGCCAATGCCTTGCAGGTTCCGGTCGTCACCAGCTTCAAGCGCCAGGACATCTTCCCCAACGACAATCCGCTCTATGCCGGATATCTGGGCTTCAACATTCCGAAGCCGCAGGTGGATATCTTCTCCGACGCGGATCTGATCCTCGCCATCGGCACACGGCTGGGGGACACGACGACCCAGGGCTATGCCTTCCCCACCATCCCGCCCAGGCAGAAACTGGTGCATGTCTATCCGGATGCCAACGTGGTGGGCCGCGTGTTCGCTGCCGACATCGGTCTGACGGTCGACCCCGCGGCGTTCCTGGATGCGCTGGTCGATGCCGCACCGCCCGCGAAGGACCGCTCCGCCTGGCTCGGACGGCTGAAGGGCTATGTGGACAAGCTGATGGGCGGCGCGCCCGAACCGGCTCAGGACGGTGTCAATTTCGGCATGGTGATCGAGGCCCTGCGCCCGCACCTGGCGGATGACGCGATCCTGGTGACGGATGCCGGCAACTTCTCCAGCTGGGTGCACAAGCATCTGCGCCTGAATGGCCGTCAGGTCATGGTTGGCGCCGTTTCCGGTGCCATGGGCATGGGTGTTCCGGCAGCGGCGGCTGCGGGCCTGCGTGAGCCTGGTCGCCAGATCGTCACGTTCCTGGGCGACGGTGGCGCGATGATGACGGGCAACGAGCTTGCCACGGCCATCTCACGCCGGGTGCCGATCAAGATCTTCGTGTCCAACAATGGCGCCTATGGCACCATCCGCCTGCATCAGGAAAAATTCTTTCCCGGTACGGTCGCTGGCACGGATCTGGTCAACCCGGACTTCGCCGCCTGGGGTGCCGCGTTCGGCGCAAAGGGTCTGACCATCCACAACGACGCGGACGTCGAGGGTGTGGTTGCCGAAGCCATGAACCATGAAGGCCCGGTGGTCGTCGAAGTGCATTCCAGCCTGGAACGCATCTCTGCCTACGTCTCGATGGCCGATCTGAAGGGTTAGAGCGGTCCATTGCTGGCAGGCTGGCGCGATTCCATCATTTGATGGACCGGTCTGAAAGCCCTTTCAAGCCGGTTCCCGGCCACGTGCGCACTCATTGCCGCGCGTGGCCGGGCCATCCGCCTCACGCCACGCGATCACCCTTCCTGGCCTGAACCGTGCGATTGTCCACGGCGGGCAGCATCTTCGCCGGGTCGCGGGTGACCACAACGTCGATCACACAGGGGCCGTCGGTCGTTTCCAGCCCGGCGGCGATGGCGGCCTGCAGCTGGTCTGGATGCTCCACGCGGATGCCACGACAGCCCATCGCCTCTGCCACGCGGGCGTAATTCACCTCTTTCAGGTCCGACGACTGGTAGTTGTCGGTGCCATACATCAGGTGCTGCAGGGCCTTCACATAGCCTGAAGCCGCATTGTTCACGACCATCAGCGCGAAGCCGACACCCAGACGGCGCGCGGTCTCCAGTTCTCCGATCATCATGTTGAAGCCGCCGTCGCCGGTAATGGCGAAGACGGACCTGTCGGGCGCGGCCAGCTTGGCCCCTGCCGCCCCCGGCAGACCATAGCCGATGGAGGCAAAGCCCCGGTCGGGCACGAAGCCCCGGCCCGCGCGCGGCTGGTCATGCAGCAATCCGCCCCAGTGCGCGGCAAAGCCACCGTCGGCGACCAGCAGGGCATCGTCCGGCAGCATGCCATTCAGTTCGTTCAGTATCCGGGCCATGTTCACCGGCACTTCGTCGGAGGTCAGGCGGTCCTGCACGGACGCGCGCCATTTGGCCATGCGCCCCGGCACGCTTTCCGCCCAGGCCCGACGGTCAGAATCGGGGGGTGAATCCGACAGGGCATCGGCCAGATCGCGACAGCCCTCGCGCGCGTCGCCCCACAGCCGCACCCGGGCCGCTGTCGTGCGGTCGAACTCCTCCGCCAGGATGTCCAGGTGGATGATGGTCTTGCCCGCACCGGGCAGGACATAGCGCTTGGTGGCGATCTCCCCCAGCTTGCAGCCAACGACCAGCAGCAGATCCGCTTCCTCGATCATCGCATTGGCAATGCGATCATAGCGCCCGAACAGACCGGCACTGAGGCGGTCGGTACAGGCAATCGCCCCCTTGCCCGTCATGGTGTGCGCAACCGGCAGGGCCGCAGCCGAGGCCAGGGCGTGCAGGCTGTCCCAGGCTTGCGAGATATGCACCCCACCCCCCGCCAGGATCATCGGGCGCTTGGCCTTCGCGATCAGGGCCGCAGCCCGTTCCACATCCTCGCGTGCGGGGCGGGATCGGATCGACGGCGCGGCCTGGTAGGCGGGATCGACCTCGAACTCCGCCGGATCGAAGGGATAGGTATCGTGGGCTATGTCTTCGGGTACATCCACCACCACGGGGCCGGGTCGGCCAGACGTGGCCACGGCAAAGGCACGGGTCATCAGTTCGGGAATGCGTTCGATCCGCTCCACCCGGATCATTTCCTTGGCGGCGGGGGCGAGAATCTCCATCTGACGGGACTCCTGGGTCATGTTCTTCCAGGAATGCGCCCTGTGGCTGTCCCCCACCAGCGCCACGATGGGCGCGCCGCTGTTCAGGGATTCCACCAGCCCGGTCACCAGGTTCGTGGCCCCCGGACCCAGCGTGGCATCGATGACCCCGACGCGCCCGGACACCTTGGCATAGGCATCCGCTGCGAAGGCCCCGAAACGCTCGTCATTGACCAGATTGTGGTTCAGGCCCAGCCGCCGCACCGCATCATAGAACGGCAGCAACTGGAACCCGCCCATGCCGAACATCGGTCCCACGCCACAGGCCTGAAACATGCGCGCAAGGGCTTCGCCGCCCGTCATCTCATTGTTGGACATGCCCACTCCCCGATCATCTTCTGATTGGTGGCGGACGCCACCAACCCGCTGCACGCAGGGCAAAGCACGTCAGTGGCGACTGCGATCCGGCTTACTTGCCGGTGAATTCTGCCTTCCGCTTCTCGACGAATGCGTTGACGCCTTCGCGATAATCCTCGCGCCTGGCGCATTCGGCAAAGCATTCGGCTTCGAACTGCAACTGGCTTTCGAACTGGTTCTCCAGGCTGCGGTACATCAGCCGCTTGCCCTGCCCCAGCACGAACGTCGGGCCGCTGGCCAGCCGCGCCGCCAGCTTGTCGGTTTCGGCATCCAGATCCGCATCCGGCACCACGAAATTCACCAGACCGGCATCCGCCATCTGCTGCGCCGTGTGCCTGTCGCCCAGCATGGTCATCTCGATGGCTTTCTTGATGCCCACCGCGCGCGGCAGGTGAAAGCTGGACGACGCATCCGGCGTGGTGCCGATATGGACATAGGCCAGGGTGTAGAAGGCGCTTTCCGCTGAAACCACCATGTCACAGGCCGCGGCCATCGACACACCGGCACCGGCAGCGGCACCACGCACCTTGGCGAGGATCGGCTTCGGCATGCGGCGCATGGAGAACATGATCGGGTGCAGGTCATGGATGCGATTGACGAAATAGGCCTGGATCTCGCTCTCGGTCGCGGTGCCGAGGTACTCATGCATGCCCTTCACGTCACCACCGGCCATGAAATGCTCCCCGGCGCCGGTCAGCACGACGCAGCGCACCGCATCGTCATATTCGATCTCATGCATCGCCTCGCGCATCAGCGACCGCATTTCCATGGACAGCGCGTTGCGCGCGTCCGGGCGGTTCATGGTCACTGTCGCGATACCGTCCGCGATTGCTACTTCCAGATCAGCCATTCTCTCTCTCCCCTAGATGACAGCGCGCAGGATAGCGGAGCCGGTCAACCGCCGCTACAGAGCGGGCATTCCGGGTCCGGTTTCACGCGCACCTTGCGGAAGGTGGCCCCCAGGCCGTCATAGATCAGCAGGTGACCGGCCATGCTCTGCCCCAGGCCGAGCAGTTCCTTGATGGTCTCCGTTGCCTGCAGCGACCCCATGACCCCGGCCAGCGCGCCCAGCACACCATCCTGGGCGCAGGTCTGCTCCTCCGGCGGTATCTCCGGGTAAAGACAGCGATAGCAGGGCAGGCCGTCCTCATGCCCTCGCCAGGTGGCGATCTGCCCGTCGAAACGCAGGATCGCGGCGGACACCAGGGGCCGACCATTGCGGAAACAGGCGTCATGCACGGCAAATCGCGTGGCGAAATTGTCCGACCCGTCGCAGACCACGTCATAATCGGACACCAGCGCATCCGCATTGTCGGCGCTGATCCGCATCTGGTGGGCTTCGATGCTGACGTCGTCGTTCAGGCGGGCCACGCCGGCAATGGCGCTGTCGGTCTTCGGCCGGTCCAGCATGTCGGAACCGTGCAGGACCTGGCGTTGCAGGTTGGAGCGGGAGACGATGTCGTCATCGACCACCCCGATCGTGCCGACACCGGCCGCGGCCAGATACATGATCAGGGGCGAACCCAGTCCCCCCGCACCGATCACCAGCACCCGCGACCGCAGCAGTTTCTGCTGCCCCGCACCACCAACCTCCTTCAACACGATATGGCGGGCGTAGCGGTCGATCTGCGGGTCGGTCAGGCCGGTCATGCGGACGGGCCGCCGCCCGGTTCGGCATCCGAAAGGTCCAGATCGGGGATGGCGCGGTAGGATTCGCGCAGGGCATCGGACCAGCGATTGCGAATGTCCTCGAAGTAGGGGTCGCCTTCCTGAAAACGGCGTTCCAGCCAGATCCCCGGCTCATCGCGACGATAGACCATCAGGTCAACCGGCAGCCCCACGGACATGTTGGATCTGAGGGTGGAATCCATCGAGATCAGGCCGACCTTCACCGCCTCCACCAGCGGCATGCGGTAGTTCATCACCCGGTCGATGATCGGCTTGCCGTACTTGGTCTCGCCAATCTGGAAGAAGGGCGTGTCTTCCGAAGCCTCGATGAAATTGCCCTCCGCATAGACCTGATAGAGGCGCAGTTCCCGACCCGCGATCTGGCCGCCAAGCAGGAAGCTGGCATTGAAACCGCCAGCACCCTGGTCCAGCGAAGGACCATCGACGCGGCGTACTTCGCGCACCGCGTCACCGATCAGGCGGGCGATGGCAAACATGCTGGGGGCACCAAGGATGGTCTTGGCCTGATCCACGTTCGGCGACGCCATCATTTCCTGCAGATGCCCGACAACCGCCTGGGTGACAGCCAGGTTGCCTGCCGACATCAGGCAGACCAGCCGTTCACCCGGATTGTGCCAGACCGTCAGCTTGCGGAACGTGGAGATATGGTCGATCCCGGCGTTCGTCCGCGTATCGGCCAGCATCATCAGGCCTTCGGACGTCAGCATCCCAACGCAATAGGTCACGGCCAAGACTCCGGGAAAAGCGGCAACCCCTGTTGCCAGACAATTCCGTTCTTACCCCATCGTCTGTTCCTGTCGAGCGCTTTCTGCGCCCATCAGGATCGCCTCTTCGTTCATGCTCTCCGCCTCGGGCGTCAGCAGGAAATCCTTCCCGATCTGCGCGGCGATCCTCAGGTTGGTGTCGATGACCTCCGTCAGGAAACCATGCAGACCACCCTCATGGCCGATGAACTCCGTGACTTCGCCATAGAGCAGCCGGGCACGCAGGCGGCCTGCCATGCGGATGCACCGGGGCTGGACATCGTAACTGGAGGTCAGATCCTGCAGGTTTTCCATGATCTCGTCGTAGCAGCTGCGGATCGACCGCGGCATCTCGGGCCGCAGCACCAGCAGCTCTGCCACCTGATTGTAGCGAATCTGATCGCCGAACATCCGGCGGTAACTGCCCTGTGCCGATACCGACTGCAGCAGCGCACCCCACTGGTAATAGTCGGGGGCACCGCCGACGACTTCTTCCTGCGGCAGGATCAGATGGTACTTGATGTCCAGGATGCGGGACGTGGAATCCACCCGCTCGATGAACGTGCCAAGCCGGATGAAGCTGTAGGAATCATCGCGAATCATCGTGCCCGCCATGGCACCGCGCACCAGGTGGGACCGGGACTTGACCCATTCGAAGAACGCGATGCTGCCCATGGCTTCGATTCCTTCGGGCGTCATGTCCCGAATGCCGTGCCAGGTGTCGTTGATGGCTTCCCACAGTTCGCGCGTGATGGTGTGGCGCTGCGCCCGCGCATTTTCCCGCGCGACGGAGAAGCTGTTGCGAATGCTGGACGGATTGTCCGGGCTCAAGGCCATGAACGCCAGTGTCGCGTCGGCATCGACCTCAACGATGGTTTCCCGGTACAGCGGCTCCACACCGCCCGCGATCAGCACGGCGGTCCATTCGTCCGTGCCCCCGGCGGGTTGTGGCATCAGCGCCATGCGATTGGCGACCTCCAGCAAGCGCGCGACATTCTCCGCGCGCTCGACATATCGGGCCATCCAGAATAGGTCGTCGGCTGTTCTGCTCAGCATGATCAGTCCTCCAGCACCCAGGTGTCCTTGGTTCCGCCACCCTGGCTGGAGTTGACCACCAGGGATCCCTCCTTCAGGGCAACGCGCGTCAGGCCACCGGGTACGATACGCACCCGGTCGGCACCGCTCAGGACGTAGGGACGCAGGTCCACATGCCGGGGCGCCACACCGGATTCAACGAATGTCGGACAGGTCGACAGTGCCAGGGTCGGCTGCGCAATGAAGCCCTGCGGGTCGGCCTTGATCCGTTCCGCGTAGGCTTCCTGCTCGGCCTTGGTCGATGCCGGACCGACCAGCATGCCGTAGCCACCGGAGCCGTGCACTTCCTTCACCACCAGTTCGCCCAGGTTCTCCAGGATATATTTCAGCTCGTCATCCTTGCGCCCCATGTACGTGGGCACATTGCTGAGGATCGGTTCCTCACCCAGGTAGAACCGGATCATTTCCGGCACATAGACATAGATCGCCTTGTCATCGGCCACACCGTTGCCGATGGCGTTGGCTATGGCGATGTTGCCCGCGCGATAGGCCCCGACCAGGCCCGGCACGCCGAGCATCGAGTCCTTGCGGAACGCCAGGGGGTCGAGGAATTCATCGTCCAGGCGGCGGTACATCACGTCCACCCGCTGCGGTCCCCGTGTCGTGCGCATGTAGACGATATCGTCGCGCACGAACAGGTCGGCCCCTTCCACAAGCTCGACGCCCATCCGATCGGCGATGAAGGCATGCTCGAAATAGGCCGAGTTGAAGCGGCCCGGCGTCATCACCACCACCTTCGGCTCCCGGTCCTTCAGCGGCGCGACGGAGCGCAGCGAATCCCGCAGGAAATCCGTGTAGTGGTCGACGGGGCGCACCCGATGCTGGCGGAACAGGTTCGGGAACAGCCGCATCTCGGCCTCCCGGTTGCCCATCATGTAGGATACGCCCGATGGGGTGCGGACATTGTCTTCCAGCACATAGAAGTCGCCATCGGCCTTCACCATGTCGACACCGGCGATGTGGGCGTAGATGCCACCGGGCGGTGTCACCCCCATCATCGAAGGGACAAAGGCATCGTTGGCTTCGATGATGTCGCGTGGGATGTGGCCGGCGCGGAAGATCTGCTGATCGCCATAGACATCGTTGAGGAAGGCGTTGATCGCCTTCACCCGCTGTTCCATGCCCTTCTCGAGCCCGCTCCACTCCGCGCCGGTGATGACACGGGGAACCACATCGTAGGGGATCAGCCGCTCTGGATCCCCGCCTTCACCATAAACCGCGAAGGTGATGCCGAGCCTGCGGAACAGCAGATCAGCCTCCTTGCGCTTGTTCTGGAAGGTTTCGACGCTGGTGCTGGTCAGCCAGTGTTCGAGGTCGCGATAGGCGTCGCGCACCGAACCGTCGCTGGCCGTCATCTCGTCATAGGGAATCATGAAAAAGCTGATGCCTCCTGTCCGTTCAAGGTCTTGCGCGGAAGTGGAACACGCTGAAAGCGTGCCCGCAACCCGGTTGAGCGAAAGCGCCGCAGGTTCCGGTCCATAGTTTCAAGAGCCACCATGGCCACGAAAAAATCCTGACCCGAAGCAGGTATGGCGATCATTTCCTGACCCACGACGGACCTGCCCCGAAAATGCACCGGGCAAAACCGCAATGCCAGGGCCGACGCGGCACGCACCAGATGAGACTTGCGATGCGCCCGACCCGCGCTGTAGAACGCCCCTGCTGGGCCTGTAGCTCAACTGGTTAGAGCCGGCCGCTCATAACGGTCTGGTTGCAGGTTCGAGTCCTGCCGGGCCCACCATTTCTTGTCTCGCGCTTATTTCGCTTCGCTCAAACGCTCCGACGGGGCGGCGAACGGTCGCCGGACTGCCGTCGCAGCCTGTTCGAAGGTTCAAACCTTTCCTCCTCTTGGCCCACCATTTTCTGTCTCACGCTCGGTTCGCTACGC
>JARGPL010000038.1 GCA_029210175.1 Minwuia sp.
GAGATGGTGATGCCGGGCGACAACATTGCGGTGATCGTCGAACTGATCAACCCGATCGCGATGGACGAGGGCCTGCGCTTCGCCATCCGTGAAGGTGGCCGCACCGTCGGTGCCGGCGTCGTCGCGCAGATCATCGCGTAAGGTCTGAAGTACGAGCTGCAGTTCAGGGACGTCGCTGCGCCAACGGGTGCGGCGACGTTTCGATCCTGCAGTGGGCTTAGGAGTGTAGCTCAATTGGTAGAGCACCGGTCTCCAAAACCGGGGGCTGGGGGTTCGAGTCCCTCCACTCCTGCCATTGCCCGATGATGCCCCGTTGCCCGATCATGCCATCGTCCGGCATATTCGGCGCACCAGCACTGCCGGGGTAGCGAAGAGCTGCTGAACGCACCAGTTCAGGACCTGAGATCAACGCACACGGAAACGGAACACGATGGCAAAGTCCAAACCAGGACAAGGCAAGGCGGGACAGGGCAAGGGTGGCAAGAGCGGTCAGAACCGCACTGGCGCATCAACAGATGTGGCCGCCGCGACCAAGCCTGCGGATCGCCCGACCGCCAAGAAGCGTACCGGTCCGTTGCAGTTCCTGCAGCAGGTGCGTGCCGAAGGGTCAAAGGTGACCTATCCCACGCGCAAGGAAACCGGCATCACCACCCTGATGGTCTTCATCATGGTGGCGCTTGCGTCCGTGTTCTTCCTGCTTGTGGACATCATCATCCAGACCGGTGTCGGTTTCATTCTGGATCTGGGGAGCTGATCTGACATGCCCATGCGCTGGTACATCGTGCACGCCTATTCCGGTTTCGAGAAGAAGGTCGCCGAGGCGATCCGCGAACAGATCGTGCAGAAGGACATGAGTGACCTGATCGAGCAGGTGATGGTCCCGACCGAGGAAGTGGTCGAGATGCGCCGCGGCCAGAAGGTCAACTCGGAACGGAAGTTCTTCCCCGGATACGTCCTGGTGAAGATGGACATGACCAATGACAGTTATCATCTGGTCAAGAACGTCGGCAAGGTGACGGGTTTCCTCGGCACCGCGAACAAGCCGCAGCCGATCCCCGACCGCGAGGCCGAACGGATCCTGCAGCAGATGCAGGACGGGATCGAGCGTCCGAAACCGTCCATCACGTTCGAGATCGGTGAGCAGGTGCGGGTGTCCGACGGACCGTTCGCGTCCTTCAACGGGATCGTCGAGGATGTGGATGAAGAGCGGACCCGCCTGAAGGTTTCCGTGTCGATCTTCGGACGCGCGACACCGGTGGAACTGGAATACACCCAGGTCGAGAAGCTCTGAACCATCAACAACATCTGATTTTGCACTTGCGGTCGGGGCGACGGGTCGTTAAAAGCCGTTCGCTCATTCCGAACTACCGGAGGTGAAATCCGCAATGTCAACTGCGAACGCGGTTCGTGAGCCACGAACCACCGACGCAGCGCTGGCGTGCGGTCGTTTGTGTGGGAGGCGAGCCATCGCCGTACCACGCACCCGCTCTTGAAGCCGAGAAGGGACTGAAATGGCCAAGAAAATTGCTGGCTACATCAAGCTGCAGGTGCCCGCTGGTGCCGCCAATCCATCACCGCCGATCGGCCCAGCCCTGGGTCAGCGCGGTCTGAACATCATGGAATTCTGCAAGGCGTTCAATGCCGCCACGCAGCAGATGGAAAAGAACATGCCGGTGCCGGTGGTGATCACCGCCTTCTCCGACCGCTCGTTCACGTTCATCACCAAGACGCCTCCCGCGTCCTATTACCTGAAGAAGGCAGCCAAGCTGTCCAGCGGGGCAAAGACGCCCGGCAAGGGCAATGTCGGCAAGGTGACTTCGGCTCAGGTCCGGGAAATCGCCGAGGCGAAGATGGAAGATCTGAACGCGAATGATATCGACCAGGCCATGAAGATCATCGCAGGTTCTGCGCGATCCATGGGCATCGGGGTGGAGGGCTGAGATTATGGCAAACAAGGGCAAGCGTTACCGCTCCGCAATGGAAGCCATCGATCGCCACGCCGAGATCGATCTGGTGGACGCGATCAAGGTCGTGAAGGCCAACGCCAGGGCGAAGTTCGATGAAACGGTCGAAATGACCATTGGCCTGGGTGTCGACCCGCGCCATGCCGATCAGATGGTTCGTGGTGTCGTGCAGTTGCCGAATGGCACGGGCAAGACCGTCCGCGTCGCCGTGTTCGCCCGTGGCGACAAGGCTGATGAGGCGACCAACGCCGGTGCCGATGTGGTTGGCGCCGAAGATCTGATGGAAAAGGTTCAGGCTGGCGACATGCCGTTTGACCGCGTCATCGCGACGCCGGACATGATGCCGATCGTCGGTCGCCTGGGCAAGATCCTCGGCCCGCGCGGCATGATGCCGAACCCGAAGCTGGGTACGGTGACCCCGAATGTCGGTGATGCGGTGACCGCCGCGAAGGGGGGCCAGGTTGCGTTCCGCGTCGAGAAGGCCGGCATCGTGCATGCTGGCATCGGCAAGGCCAGCTTTGGTGAAGAACAGCTGATCGAGAATGCCCGTGCCCTGATGGATGCGCTGCTGAAAGCGAAGCCGACGGGTGCCAAGGGGCAGTATCTGAAGCGTATCGCCGTGACCTCCACGATGGGTCCTGGCGTCAAGGTTGATGTGACAACGGCGAGCAGCAGCTCCGCCGCTTGATCACGTTCGAGTTTCACCGGTGGATTCGTCCGCCGGTGGCACCCGACCGGGACTTCCCATTCCGGGGATAGCGGTCGGACCTGTCCGAGACTGCGGGTGTCAGGGATCTTCGGGTTACCTGACCTAAGTGCCAGATGGTCCTTCCTGGAAGGGCGGGCAGCCGGCAATAGACGGGGGAAGGTGCGTCGGGATCCTGGCCTAACGGTCACCTGGTTCGCCACACCCTGGGCAGGCTTGAGAGCGGAGCAGAACCGGCGCGCCGGGGCTGTTCCAGGGTAGAGGTCTGGCGCGGACTGTTTCGTCCGTGTCAAACCTCAGATAAGGAGCGAAACCGTGAACCGAGAACAGAAATCGGAGCTGGTTGAGTCACTGCACGGGGTTTTTGCGAATACCAGCCTCGTTGTCGTGACCCATTACACGGGGCTCACGGTTGCGGAGATGACTGATCTCCGTACCCGGGTCCGTGCTGAAGGCGCCAGCTTCAAGGTTACAAAGAACCGGCTCACCAGGCGCGCTCTTGACGGCACCGAATTCGGTGGACTGGCCGACAGCTTCAAGGGGCCAACCGCGATCGCCTACTCGGATGATCCGGTTGCAGCCGCGAAAGCGACGGTCGAGTACGCGAAGAAGAACGAGAAGCTCGTGATTCTTTGCGGTGCTCTGGGTGAGCAGTTGCTGGACGTAGACGGGGTCAAGGCCCTGGCCAGCCTGCCTTCACTGGATGAACTTCGCGCCAAGCTGCTTGGCTTGATCTCCGCCCCGGCGACACAGCTGGTGCGCACGATCAAGGAACCGCCGAGCCAGCTTGCACGGGTCCTCCAGGCCTATGCCACCAAGGAAGATGCCTGATCGAGCGGTCATGTGACCGATTAACCGACCAACGATCCTGAAGACTTAAGGAAACTGAAAAATGGCCGATCTTGAAAAGATTGCAGAAGACCTCTCCAGCCTGACCGTGATGGAAGCGGCTGAGCTGACCAAGCTGCTCGAAGAGAAGTGGGGCGTTTCCGCTGCTGCCGCTGCCGTGGCAATGCCGGGTGCCGCCGCTGGTGGCGATGCCGCCGCCGCCGAAGAGAAGACCGAATTCGACGTCGTCCTGGCCGAAATTGGTGACAAGAAGATCAACGTCATCAAGGAAGTGCGTGCCATCACCGGTCTTGGCCTCAAGGAAGCCAAGGACATGGTTGAGAGCGCGCCGAAGGCCGTGAAGGAAGGCGTCGACAAGGACGAAGCCGAAAAGATCAAGAAGCAGCTCGAAGACGTGGGTGCAAAAGTCGAGCTGAAGTAATGCCGATGGTGCTGACGGGGTCGGGTTCGTGCCTGACCCCGCCGGTGCCGTATCGGAAGGCCGTCTGCCGCTTGCGGTGACGGATGACCGGCCGGAGCGCGATGCTTCGGGCGGTCAAAGGCGTTTCGGGGACGTGCAGTCGCCCCGGTTCTGACACATTGTTGTCGGAATGAAGGCTGCCGGACAATGTGGGCCCGTCCGGACCGGGCCCCGATCGGACGAGGATTTGGGATGCCGCTGTCATTCACTGCGCGCAAGCGCGTTCGCCATAGTTTCGGTCGCATTGCAGAAGTCATTGCAATGCCCAATCTCATTGAGGTTCAGCGGGCGTCCTACGAGAAGTTCCTGATGGCGGATATTGCCGCGGAACTCCGTGGCGACAATGGCCTGGAAGGTGTCTTCCGGTCCGTATTCCCGATCTCGGATTTTTCCGAAACGGCGAGCCTGGAATTTGTTGCCTACGAATTCGAAGAGCCGAAGTACGACGTGGACGAGTGCGTACAGCGCGGGCTGACCTATGCCGCACCGCTGAAGGTGACGCTGCGTCTGATCGTGTTCGAGGTGGATGAGGATACCGGCGCCAAGTCAGTTCTCGATATCAAGGAGCAGGACGTCTACATGGGCGACATGCCCTTCATGACGGACAAGGGCACCTTCATCGTCAACGGCACCGAGCGCGTCATCGTCAGCCAGATGCACCGCAGCCCCGGCGTCTTCTTCGATCATGACCGGGGCAAGACCCATTCGTCCGGCAAGCTGTTGCACGCTGCGCGCATCATTCCCTATCGCGGCAGCTGGCTCGACCTGGAATTCGACGCGAAGGACATCGTGCATGTCCGCATCGACCGTCGCCGGAAGCTGCCTGCCACGACCCTGCTCTACGCGCTTGGCTACACCGCCGAGGAGATCCTGAGCAGTTTCTATGACACCGTGATGTACCGCCATGACAAGAAGGGCTGGCGTGCGCCCTTCAACCCCGATCGCTATCGCGGTCAGCGGCTGATGGCAGACATCGTCAACGCCGATACGGGCGAAGTGGTTGCCAAGGTAGGCGACAAGCTGGCCCCGCGTGCCGGTCGCAAGCTCGTCGAAGACGGCATGACGGAAATGCTGATCTCGCCGGAAGAGGTCGCGGGCCGTTTCGTGGCCGAGGACATCATCAACGTCAAGACCGGTGAAGTGCTGGTGGAAGCCGGCGATGCACTCGACGAGGCGTCACTGGAGGCGCTGGCGGACGCAGGCATCACCGAAGTCCCGACCCTCGACATCGACAATGTGACGGTCGGGTCCCACATCCGCGACACGCTGATGGTCGACAAGAACATCAATCGCGATACCGCGCTGGTCGACGTCTACCGTGTGATGCGTCCGGGCGAGCCGCCGACCGAAGAGACTGCGGAAACCCTGTTCAAGGGCCTGTTCTTCGACACCGAACGCTATGACCTGTCCGCTGTTGGTCGTGTGAAGCTGAACAGCCGTCTCGATCTCGAGTGCGAGGATACGGTGCGTGTGCTGCGCCGTGAGGACATCATGGCCGTTGTCCAGTACCTGGTCGGCCTGAAGGACGGCAAGGGCGAGATCGACGATATCGATCATCTCGGCAACCGTCGTGTCCGCTCCGTCGGTGAGCTGATGGAGAACCAGTACCGCATTGGTCTGCTGCGCATGGAACGCGCGATCCGGGAGCGGATGAGCTCTGTCGAGATCGACACGGTGATGCCGCAGGACCTGATCAACGCGAAGCCCGCTGCTGCCGCAGTGCGTGAATTCTTCGGGTCCTCGCAGCTGAGCCAGTTCATGGATCAGACGAACCCGCTGTCGGAAGTCACCCACAAGCGTCGCCTGTCGGCGCTTGGCCCGGGCGGCCTGACGCGTGAGCGCGCGGGTTTCGAAGTGCGCGACGTGCATCCGACGCATTACGGTCGTATCTGTCCGATTGAAACACCTGAAGGCCCGAATATCGGCCTGATCAACTCGCTGGCCAGCTTTGCCCGCATCAACAAGTACGGCTTCATCGAAAGCCCGTACCGCAAGGTGGTGGACGGCATCGTGACCGACGAGGCGATCTATCTTTCAGCGATGGAAGAAGGCCGTTACACGATCGCCCAGGCCAACGCGATCTTCGATCAGGCCACGGGTGTGTTCCAGGAAGACCTGGTCGCGACGCGGCATGCGGGTGAATTCCTGCTGGCCCGCCCGCAGGACATCGACTTCATCGACGTGTCGCCGAAGCAGCTTGTTTCGGTCGCTGCGGCACTGATCCCGTTCCTGGAAAACGATGACGCCAACCGTGCCTTGATGGGCTCCAACATGCAGCGCCAGGCCGTGCCCCTGCTGCAGCCGGAGGCGCCCTTCGTCGGCACCGGCATGGAATCGGTCGTTGCGCGCGATTCCGGCGTGGCCGTCGTGGCCCGTCGCGAAGGTGTCGTGGAGCAGATCGATGCGGAACGCATCGTGGTGCGCGCCACGGAAGTCAGCGACCTGTCGCGTTCCGGCGTGGACATCTACAAGCTCTTGAAGTTCCAGCGTTCCAACCAGTCCACCTGCATCACCCAGCGTCCGCTGGTGAAGGTCGGGGACAATGTTCAGCCGGGCGACATCATGGCTGACGGACCGTCGACGGAACTGGGCGAACTGGCTCTGGGCCGTAACGTGCTCGTCGCGTTCATGCCCTGGATGGGTTACAACTTCGAGGACTCCATCCTGATCTCCGAACGCATCGTCAAGGACGATGTCTTCACCTCGATCCATATCGAGGAATTCGAGATCATGGCCCGCGACACGAAGCTGGGTCCGGAGGAAATCACCCGCGACATTCCGAATGTGGCTGAAGAGTCCCTGAAGAACCTTGATGAGGCTGGCATCGTCTATATCGGTGCCGAGGTCGAGGCGAGTGACATCCTGGTCGGCAAGATCACGCCGAAGGGCGAAAGCCCGATGACGCCGGAGGAGAAGCTGCTCCGCGCCATCTTCGGTGAGAAGGCCGCCGACGTTCGCGACACCTCGCTGAAGATGCCTCCGGGCACCTCCGGCACGGTTGTCGAGGTCCGTGTCTTCAACCGTCACGGTGTCGACAAGGACGAGCGTGCGCTGCAGATCGAACGCGACGAGATCGAGCGTCTGCGCAAGGACATGGCCGACGAACGCGCCATCTACGAACGCAGCATCTTCTCGACCCTGCGCAACCTGCTGGTCGGCA
>JARGPL010000006.1 GCA_029210175.1 Minwuia sp.
ACTCGGCGATCATCAACACGCCGTGCGCCAGGCTGGTTCTTCGGCAAATGCGGCTCAATCGCCGCCCACTGCGCATCATCAAGCCAGAAAAGCCGGGCCATACAAATCCTCCAGTGCGAATCAGGCACTCAGAGAATCAGCTCAACTCAACAAAATCAATATGCTGATTGGGTTTTGACCCTAGTTTGAGTTCTCACAACACCTTCTGCAAGGTCATCACGTCCAGCCAGCGATCGAACTTGAAGCCGATGTTGCGGGCGGTGCCCACAGGCTCGAACCCCAGCGCGATGTGCAGGCGGACCGAGCCTGTGTTGGTCGCGTTGTCACCGACGATGGCCATCAGGTTGCGGCACCCTGCAACGCGACAGGCATCGATCAATGCTGAAAGCAATGGTCGTCCGATTCCGGTGCCGACCGCGTCGGGCGCCAGGTAGATCGAGTCTTCCAGCGTGAAGCGATAGGCCGGACGCGGACGGTAAAGCCCAGCATAGGCATAGCCGACGACCGCACCGCCGCGGGTTGCGGCCAGCCACGGCAGGTCCTTGTCCAGCAATGCGGTGAAACGCGCGCGCATTTCGCACGTATCCGGCGCTGTCAGTTCGAAGGATGACGTCCCTGTCTCGACCCAGTGCGCGTAGATCGCCGTGATCGCGGGCACGTCATCCAGGGTCGCCGGTCGGATTTCGGTCATGTCGGTTCTCGATTCGCACCATGTTCAGCAGCAGGAAGGCATCAAAGACCCAGCACCGCCTTGGCAAGAATCCCGCGCTGCACCTCCGACGTGCCGCCGGCAATGGTGTAACCACGATGATGCAACTGCCCGGACGTGATGCCCACGGCATGGTCCGGCCCCACCGGCATCTGGTTGCCCCCGTGGAACAGGAAATCGGAATGATCGGCCGCACCATAATAGCCGACCGCCTGATACAGCACGACATCCAGGTCCTGCACCATGTGGCTGCCCAGCAGCTTGGTCATTGACGGCTCTGCCCCCACCCGGCCGCCATCAGTGGCGTGGGAGAGAATGCGCAGGCTGGTCATCTCCAGCGCGTTCAGCCGGGCCTCCAGATCCGCGATCTTCATGGCGAAAACCGGATCCCGGATCAGGGCCTCACCATCCGCGCGCTCTGCCGACGCCACTTCCTTGACGATGCTGAGCACACGGGCGTTCTCTGATACACGGGACACGAACAGCCGTTCGTCCCCCAGCAGCTTCTTGGCCACCGTCCAGCCATCGTCTTCCCGCCCGAGGATGCTGTCGACCGGCACGCGCACGTCATCGAACGTGACCGTGTTCCACAGCCGCCGCCCGTTCAGCGCGATCAGCGGGCGCACCTCCACACCGGGTGTGTCCATTTCGATCAGCAGGAATGAAATCCCCTCCTGCTTCTTCGCGTCCGGGTTGGTCCGCACCAGACAGAAGATGTGGTTGGCCATTTCCGCGGCACTGGTCCAGATCTTGGAGCCATTGACGACGTAATGGTCACCGTCGCGCACCGCCCGCGTCTGCACCCCGGCCAGATCGGAACCGGCCCCAGGCTCCGAATAGCCCTGGCACCACCAGTGTTCGTCCGAAAGGATCTTCGGCAGGTAATATTCCTTCTGCTCCGGCCGCCCGAAGGCGATCAGCGCCGGGCCGATCATGTTGAAGTTGAAGGCAAGCAGGGGCGGCGCATGGGCCAGACGGCATTCCATGTCGAAGATATGCCGCTGCATGATCGACCAGCCCGGGCCGCCTGCGGACTTGGGCCAGCTTGCCGCCAGCCAGCCGCGCTGACGCAAGGCCGCATGCCAGCGCAGCATGTCCGGCTGTTCGACTGACAGGCCACGTTTCACCTTGTCGGCAATATCTGCGGGCAATTCCGCCGACAGGAATTCACGAACATCCTGCTGGAAGGCCTGTTCATCGACACTGAGTGCGAGTTCCATGGTCGTGTACTCCTGTCAGTTGGGCAGCCGGGATTCCGGTTCAGCGCCCGGTGAACGCGGGCTGACGCTTTTCCTGCCACGCCGCGATACCTTCGCGGAAATCCTCGGATTCCAGTGCTCCGGCCAGTTCGACAGCAGCCAGATCCTGTGCCTCGTTCATCGACTGTTCCATCGAACGCAGCACAAGGTCCTTCATGATGCGGGTGGAGCGGGGCGAGACGTTCGCCGCAATGTCACGGGCATAATCCTGCGCTACCTGCAGCACATCTGACGCGGGAACAATCCGGTCCACCAGTCCCATTCGATGCGCCTCCTCCCCCTGAATGATGCGCGCGGAATAGAGCAGATCAAGCGAACGGGAAGGGCCTATCAGCCGGGGCAGCAACCAGGCCAGACCATATTCGGCAACCATGCCGCGCTTGGCGAATGCGGTGCCCAGCTTGGCCTCCGTCGCGGCAATGCGGACATCACAGAACAGCGCTATCACCAGTCCGACGCCGACAGCAGCACCATTCATGGCAGCGATCAGCGGCTTCGGCACGGTCGCCAGATAAGCGTACTTGGCGTGGAATCCCTCCGGCAGGTCGAGACCATTCTCGATCGCACCGGCATTGGGCAGCGGCTCCGTCTCTCGCTTGCCGCTGGCAGTGCCGGAAAGCCGCGCAGCATCGGCACCGGCGCAGAACCCCTTGCCTGCGCCTGTCAGAACGATGGCCCGCACTGCCGGGTCATCGGATGCAGCCTGCAGGGCATGGCGGATCTCACCACCCATCTGCAAGGTCATCGCATTCATCCGGTCCGGGCGGTTCATGGTAACCGTCGCCACCCCGTCCGCCACGTCATAGAGAATCTGTTCGTAGTTCATCACCGGCCTCCCCCAGCCAACAGCACAGGCAACAGCACAGGCAACTCTTATGCAGGTCATGCCACTTTGAGACAAGTGCATTAAATGGCCGGGAGGAACCCGGTAGTACTGATGGATGAAACGGCTGGTTGGGGAAGCCCGGTCGGTCGGGGGGACCCAGGCTTCCCCGCCAGTCAGACGCCGTCAGGGATAGAAGGGGGGCGACAGCGTCTACTGATTCGTTGCCACGCCGACGGTGGGACCAGCCGGTGCGATACAACGAACCTCATTCAGGCCAGCCAAGAGAGCCGCTGACCCGATCTCGGAACCCGTGTCAGTGAAGGACAGTCGCGGGGGCGACCAGCCTCGACCGGTCAAGCAGTGTCAGAGCAGCGCCTTCAATGGCGTAGAGAACGTCAGCGGCCAATCCAGCATCACAGGGGCTGGCGCCACACAGCAGCAGGCCAAGACGATACCCGTCGGGCCGCTTGTGATCGCGCTGGCGCGCATGTTCACGGCGGAAGGCTTCATCATCGACCAGAGTTCCCAGCCCATGCAGAACATCCAGCGTTGCCTCCAACAGGCTGGCATGACGGGCACGGCTGATGCCACCTGCCGCGCGCACCGCAGCCTGGGCCATACCGTAGGGAAGCGTGAGCGACGCCGGGTAAGGGTTGCTGGACAACTGGCCGTCGAGGTTGCGTCCCCAATCCGTCACCGCCGCCGCAAGACCGATCAGCAGGGATGCCGGCATTTCAGCGACCTCTCCGGCACCCGGATGGTCACCTGACGAGCGGACAACGGCGTTGCGCACACCCACGACTTCATTGGCGCGCAACACCACCGGCAGCATGATGCTGACAAAGGATTGCTGACGCGCGGTCATGCGGCGTGGGGCAGCGATGTCCTCAGGCAGCTTCACCGCAAAGCGCCGCGGGACCCGGGCACCAATGCGGGCGGCGTGATAGGGGTCATATGCAAGCTCACGCAGCGCCAGGGACGTTGTCTTGGCGCAGTAGTTCACCCCGCCAACGGATACCTCTGCCCGCCCGAGCGGATGATCTTCAAGTGCGGAAAAATACATCTCACGTGCCTCCTGTTGCCGACCACAGGCATTCGCCTCTGCTTGCGTCTGCATCTCGATCTGGGATGGATTGCGTGACCGGTCAGCGGCACGGCTGTGGCCTATCTGTGACCGCGACGAGCCTCTGGCGGAGTCATGTTCGTTGCGCAGGGCGCGGTTGCACGATGCCCGAAGGCCCCCAAGACCCGCCGTTCGCTGCGGCCTGCCAGTCATTGTCACACCCCTGAGGCTGAACTTGTTCATGCCTCATCATCGCTCCGCAACCGTGGCAGAGGTGTGGGAAACAGAGGGCATCATGAGGGCAGCGCAGCCATTGTCTGGTCTGCCCGCCGGCGGCGAGCCGCAGTTCAGGCGGCTGGCAGCCGCAGGACGATCGACAGACCATCATCCCTGTTGAGTTCGGCGGTCACCGTTCCGCCAAGCGCTTCGACGTTGCGGCGGGTCAGCCAGAGACCCAACCCATCGTGGCCTGCATCCCCACCGGTCTCCTCGCGAATGGAAACATGGCGCAGAAAGATGAACTCCAGCCGGTCTTCTGGAATGCCGGGCCCATTGTCCGAGATACGCACCTCCACCATGCGTCGGGCGGACGGGCGGACATCCACGACAATTCGCCTTCCGCGGGACAACAGGCTCAAGGCATTTTCAAGCGGGTTCTCGATGGCGACGGTCAACAGTTCCTCGTTGCCCAGCACGTCGGTCTCACCAGCCCTCTGCAACATGAGCGATGTGCCTGTCTCCTCGGCGATCTCGCGAAATCCTTCAACCACCCGGCTCACGAGATCGGCGAGATCAAGCTTCTCCCTGGCGGGTGAGATCAGGGCAGCCGCGGCTTCCTCGCTCTTGCGAATGGCTCCGATCAACCCATCAAGCCGCTCGACCGCCCGGTCAATCCTGTCGATGGAACTCCGCGCGCCGCTGCGATCCTCCGGAATTGCGCGACGCAAGGGCTCCAGTGCCTGCGCAATGACGCCGACGGGAGTCTTCAGGGCATGCGCGTTCTCTTCTGCTGATGTGCGAAGCTGGTCGGCGGACCGCCGCAGACTGCCCACCATGTCATCGAAACTGCCTGCGACATCATCCAGTTCCGGCAGGCGATTGCTCTGCCGAAAGCTTGTCCGGCGCCCCCCACCCTGGCCCGTTGCCCGGGCGAGACGCGCGAAACGGCGCAGGTTGCGGCGAACGGAAAGAAACAGTCCGAATACCGCAAGTACCATCAGCAGATAGATTCCCGCGCTGACAAGCATTTCAGGGCTTTGCCAGTAGGGAACATCATCGGCAGCGCCAAGGCGATTCACTTCGGCCTTTGTCGTGACAATCACCCAACAGCCGCTGAGCTTGCGCACAGGCGTGACTGAGGCGATTGCCCGGCGGCTGCCCGCAACCGTCTCGTAAACCGAGCCGGTCGAACCGACCCACGCGCAATTGTTCTGAAGAATGGACAGGGCGCCGGTGGCGAGCAACCGCTCCTTCTCTCCATCAAACGCCTCTTCGGAAATCGGAGGCCACGCACCTACGAAGAAAAAGCCGCCGCTGTCCCCCTCCGGCCGAAAGAGAACCCGGATACCATTCCCGCTCTGATCGAACCTTTCCAGCACACCCTGCAGTTCCGGAAGGCGCGCCGGATCAAGCGCGTCAGCAATGGCGGTGGCGATCAGAATGCCCTGTTCAGCAACAGCGTTACGCAACAGGTCGCGCCGTTCGCTGTCTGCTTCCTGAAGCTGCAGGTAGATGATTGCCGGCACGATCGCCAGAATCGCCGAGAGCATCACCAGGCGCATCCAGAGCGATCGCAGGAAACGCATCATGCCAACATGGTCATCAGATCAAGTGGCAAGCGGCTTCCGCCAGCGGTAGCCGAACCCCGGATAATTCTCGATCGCATCGAATTCCGCATCGACCGTCTCGAATTTGCGACGAATACGCTTGATGATGCTGCGAACATTCGTCCGGTATCCGTCATCACCGGATCCCGCATGAAACCCTTCCCCCCGGACGAGGTCGTAGATTTCACGATAGCGCATGTTCCGCCCGGCATTCTCGGCGAGATGGCGAACCACTGCGAACTCCGAAATTGTCAGATCGACCTCCACATCCCGCCACGTCGTGCGCGCTGAGTCAGTATCCAGCAGCAGGTCGCCAATCCGGGCTTCGACCACGCGGGACGTTTCCACACCATTGACAGCACGCGTCCCCCCCAGGATCAGTTCGATCCGTCGCCTGAGGATCGAGAAGCTGCGCGATTTCTCGATGAAATCAACAGCACCGCCGATCAAGGCCGCTTCCTCGTAGATCTGATCACTCAAAACGGTCAGGAAAATCACCGGCAGCGCAAAGCCATCCTTGCGCAACTGCTTCAGGACCTCGATCCCGTTCATGCGCGGCATCTTCCAGTCCAGCAGGATCAGGCCCGGCGCACCACCGGCATTCAAGGCTTCCAGAACATCGGGACCATCCGGGAACTCCTCGACCGCAAATCCCGCGTCCTGCAGGTTCTGCGCAACCGACTCCCGGAACAGGTCATCATCATCGACAAGGAATATGAGCGGCAAGCCAGACTCATCCATCTGCAGAGGTCTCGCCGACCGGTAAGGGGCACCGTTCGTCCCGTCCAGCTGCCTTGTCCAGATCCAGACCCTGGGTTTCGTATGACAAAGCCTTCAGCAGCTGCTTGCTGACATCCCGGAACAGGAAGAGCTCAAGACTGCATCCAGGAAAGCGGTACTCCCAGACCGTCATTGGCGTTTGAATTCTGACCTTTGCGGGCTGTCCCATTTGCTGGAGCAGTTCGTTCGCATCAAGCCCGACCAGACTGACGAAAGGGATCTTGCGCACCTGCACATCCCTGGCGCGCGGCTCCGGTTCAGGCGCGATCTTCGCCTTGGCGACCGCGCGCGGTCGTTGCGGAGGCAAGGGAGGTGGCACCTTGGGTGATCCACCGCCCAGGATTGAACGACTGCCCGAAGCCGGCTCTGTCGCCGGACTGACGGCTGCGCCGGGCTGACCATCAGATGGCGACACCGTACCCGACTGGGTGCAGGCCGCCAGAAATCCGATCGTCAGCAAAAGCGTTACAGTCCGGATAGATTTCATCCGGCCTATCCCCCCAAAAACCTGTTTGCGTTGCATAAGAGTACCCCGAACAGCGCGTCAGGGGAATTCAGAAGGGTATCCACCGATTGGGCATGCCGATTCCATGTCCGGGATCACACTTGGCTGTCACCCGACAAATCCATGTCAGGCTTTATGCAGTGCCTTACCGAAGCCAACGCCGGCACGTCCGAAATCGATCAAGCTGCCAATGGTATGTGCACGGGCGCGCTGATCCGCCTGTGCATCACCGATGGCGGTCGATGCCCGTGCCAGACTGTTACCGCGCCGGATCGCGCGACGGGCCGCCATGGCCTGACGCATCAATGATCCGCTCGACGCCGAAACGCCCCGTGCACCACCCACGACATTCTGCCTGGCCAGGTTCTGCGCCAGTTGCTGCTGGTTGTCCCGCTCCTTGCTTGCAAGCTCCAGCCTGGAACGGGCGCGCGAAAGCTTGCGGGTCGCCGATGCTGCAGACATCTGCTGCGACGCAGCAATCCCGGACAGGGAAAGCAATGCGGCAGCGCTTGTTGGATCAGCCATTACTGTGTCACCTCTGCTGTTATGGAAAGAATACTGGCGGGATTGGTTGAATCACCCGTGACACGCACGGTCGATCCGCCGTTTCGACGGCCCCCACCCCAACCCAGAAACCGGACGGTAACCAGGGCGTCCGATTCACTTGCAGCACCAGCGAACGCCATGTCACCCAAGTGGCGCGGACTGACGCTGCGTCCGTTGACGCTGAATGAACGCGTGGAATCCGTTCTCACCGTAGCGCGGATCAGTCTGTGACGGTTACCTACGAACGTTCCGTCCGTCAGTTCAGCTTCCAGCGGCATCGTTTCCGCCGACCAGTCAAAGCGCCAGCCAACGACAAGCGCCGAAACCGGCTCCGGCGTTGTGACAGATCCATCCACGACATTCGCAACGCCAAGATCGAAGCCATCCCCGACGAGACATACCTCCGCCCCCTCATAGGCATCCAACCCTGACCACGCGGTCGCAGGAACAGTTTCGGCGGGTGTGGCCTCCAGGGCACCGTCCAACCGACAGTCAGGATCCAGTTGTTCGACCAGGTATCGCAATGTCCCCGCAATCTGTTGCGCGACGAGGGCGTATATCCGCGCACCCACTGTCGCAATCGCGCGGACCTGACCACCGCCACCGACAGAGAAACGGGTCCAGCCCGCGATATTCTGCGACCGACGGGTATTCAACACGGCCACGGTGCCATCGCCATTGGCAAGCAACAGGTGATTGGCACCATCCGTCTCCGTACCAAGGCGGGCCGCCATGTCGATCGGGGCATCAATCAACCCGCCGGCCAGTAACCCGATATCCTGAGGCACAAGCACCTGCCGCGTATCGTCGAAGACAAGCTCGTTGCAGGTCGCACGCGTGCCGTCACTTGCTGCACGGACAAACACCACAGTGCCATCCAGTTCGACCGGTCTGATACGCGATGAAGGAAGCTCACTCTGGCGCTTGAAAAAGAAGTTTGCCGGCGTGACCGGCGTATCGGCGCAGGCGTAAATTCCGCCTGACGTCAGAGCAAGAAAGTCATTGGACACGAACAGTTGCTCGACAGCAGCTATCTGGTCGTTATCGAGTGTCAGTTCAACGGCCTCATCATCCAGGACATCGGCTGTGGTGCCGAAATCGAAGAACGACCCGGCCCGAGAACCCCAGATCGTCTGTGGTCTGGCGCGGTTCTGACCGAAGTACAGCCGCCCCTGAAACAGGTTGATGGAGCGTGGCCAGCCACGCATGTCGGACCAGGCATCCTCTTCCACCGTCCAGAGCCCCGGCTCGCTGGCGCTGGTTTCCTCCGGATCCAGCACGATCGTTCCCTTGACCACGGTGGTACTGGTCCTTTCTGTCAGTCTGATCAATCCACCGTGCATCCTGACCCAGAATGTAGGCGCGCCTGCCGACAGATCGACGGCCTCGAAGTCATTCGCTTCTGAAGACGTGATGGTCGCGACAGTGCCCGATATGGAGATCGTGGCAGAGCCAAGCGTCAATCCCCTGAAGTTGAAGGTCGGCGTATTGGTCAGCGGCAGATCGCTCAGGACCCAGTTTTCACTGTCATCATCGTGCTGGCGGATGAGCCGCCTCGGCGGATAGTCGGGATGCACCATGATCATGGTATCGAGACTCTGCGTCCAGGCGACCTCCGGCAGTTCAGAGGCGGAATAGAACCGGTCCGCATCGTTTGCGACCAGCGGGTCGGGAACGACAGTCTGGGTCAGCGCGCCATCGCGAAAGACATCAATACGCTGATGCGAAAGAACGATCAGGTAGGAACTGTCCAGCGCGAAGGTAAATGCCGCCAGGCGGATATTGGCCATGTCGGTTGGCGGCGTCACCTCACCCACCCGGCGGAACCCGCCGCGCGTCTTGACACCACCCTGGGCCATTCCCAGCATGTTGGTGAGATCTCGGGCACCGGCATAATAGGCCTTTACGTCGGAGCGAGCCTCAACGGCATCATCAAGCATGCCGCTGGTGAAACTGAATTGCTGGAGGACTGTACGTGCCGGCATCGGACTACCCCCTCACATCGACGAGCGGAAAACGCTCGATGGTCTGTGGCGTCTGCTGCTGGGCATCGATGCCGCGCGCGCGTGCGAATTCGATCTCGGCAGCCTTGTTGAACATGTCTGTCCGGCTCGTGTTCTCGGTCAGTGGCAAGCAGAATTCTGCGGCCAGACGGCAGATCAGTGCCTGATTGAAGAAGGCTGGAAAGGCGCTCTCATCCGGGCGAAATATGTAGGTAAGCATCAGGGATTCCGCATTCGTGTGCAGACGCTGTTCCTGGATGCGATAACTGATGCCGCGTCCCCGGCCCGATGCGCCGTGACCGGCTGACAGAACTCTGAGGAAATCGCTTGGCAGCGCGAACGCGTGGTCGAAATCCGCCTGTGGCGCCTCGTCCAGCCTGGCCAGCCGATCCTGTGCCGACGCAAATGACCACGGATGGGCAGAAAGCAGGGCGTCGCGGCAAATGTCATAGAGCAGCGATGATATCTCGGCTTCTGCCGTGTTCTCTTCGAAACTGGTGATGGGTTGCGCACCGATCTTGAGCAGAGCCCGGGCGCAGAGCTGCACGCTGTTGAGGGCCATTGGGCAGCCTCCTTCTGGAAATTTGTGGGCAGAGGTAGAGAGGTGGGGCATTGACGGCCCCACCTCTCTACTCGGTCAGCTCGCGTCGCTGCTGCCGACAGCAGTCAGATCCGTCACGTCGACAGTGTTGCTTGCATTCTGATTGACGATGGCGATGCCATGTCCATCTGTTGCGCGAACAAAGATCCAGTCATCGATACGCAGCATATCACTGGCATCGTTGAAGTATCCGGCCGCGACAACATCGGCCTTGGCATCATCGGTGGTCGCATATCCCCAGACGGCAAATCCTGCGCCGCCGCCGGCCATGCGCTCCAGCTTCTCGATCTTCAGTGCCATTTTCCTACACCTCTCAGGATTCGGCGCAGGGGATGGTCACGACACCATTGGCATCGATCAGGACCGTGCCCTGGCTCATGTAGTTGTTGATGAAGTGCGATGCCCGATCGCCATGCCAGGTGATGTCGGACGCCACGTCGCTGCCAATGGCATGTCCGAGGGCCGTCTTGTGATACCAGTGGCAAAGTCGATTGCTCGACCCGTCGACCTGCAGCCCGGTATGCGGGAACCAGAGCGTACCGAGCCAGGTCTTGGCCTGCGTGCTCTTCCAGGGCAATTGTTCCGCACCGACATAGTCGGCATTCGCGAATTCGGGGATGTCCAGCAGGTCTGACCACTGTTTCCAACCAACGACGGCATAACGTTCACCGTCATCAGGCACATCGGCCTCACCCAGAAGCTCGAATGCTTCCAGCACCTTGGCTTTCGTCAGGCCGCCCGATGTGGTCGGGGTGACCGTGGTCGACTTGCCCATTTCCGTCAGGATCAGGTCGTCGGTCTTTCGCCCGAGGGCATAGGCACCAGCATTGGCCTGTACCTTCATCTCATCCGTACCGGACTTGATCTGGTCGAGCTTGTCGACCCAGTCACCGGCATAGAAATCCTTGAGAAAGCATTCCACTGCCTCGTGGGCGACATTCATGGTCGGGACCATACCGTGCCGCGCCTTGACCGACGCAGTGCCCTTGCCGACCTTCTGAAAGATCGTCGAAGATCCTTTCACGTTGTTTTGCGTGCGTACCGTTTCACGCAGCTTCGTGCCCTGTCGCTGGTAGGCGATATGCACATTCGTGGCGTATTCGCGACGAAAGCTCTCGTCGACGCTGTTGCTCATTTTCGTCTCCGGAAAGTGTGTGTGAGGTTCGCCGGGTCCCGCAGCATTGCCTGGGATAAGCCGGTCGAAACGGTGGCGAGCCATCAGGTCGACACACCTGCACTGCGACGCCGGATCAGGTCGGCAAAGGGCCGATGGGCTGAAGTCCGTTCTAGGTCGCCTTGCTGAATGTGTATTTATACCGCTATTTACCGAATGTCAAATGAAACGGAACCGATTCACCGCTTGAGGGACTGGCCTGTCCTGCCCATCATGCGCGACCTGAAGCGAACCGGAGCGCGTCATGACCAAACCCTTTCCGAAACACCCGCAACTGACGGGCAACTATGCTCCGCTTCGGATGGAGGGTGACGCACGCGATCTGATCATCCGGGGCGATCTGCCGGAAGACCTGAACGGTGCCCTTTTCCGCATTGGTCCAAACCCGCAATATCCCCCGCGGGATCGCAACCATCACTGGTTTGCAGGTGATGGAATGGCGCATGCGTTCCACCTGTCAGGTGGGCGCGCGCGTTACCAGAATCGCTGGGTAAAGACACCGAAGTTCGAGGCGGAACGCGCTGCTGGTACGGCGCTCTACGGTACATTCGGCAATCCAATGACAAGTGATGCGTCCGTGGTGGGGCAGGATTCGGGGCTGGCCAACACCAACATCATCTCACACGCGGGCCGACTGCTGGCACTGGAGGAAGCTCACCCGCCGTTCGAAATGAGCTTCGACGACCTGGAGTCTCGCGGCTATCACACGTTCGATGACAAGCTGACCGGCGCGAAGATGACAGCGCACCCGAAGATTGACCCGGAAACCGGCGAGATGCTGTTCTTTGGCTACTCCACCGGCGGATATTTCACCGATGAAATGACCTTTCATGTCGTGAACGCCGAAGGTGCGATCAGCCGGGCCGACACGTTCACGACACCCTATTCATCAATGGTGCATGACTTCATCGTCACACAGAAGCATGTGGTGTTTCCCGTCCTGCCCCTGACCGGCAGTCTGGAACGGGCAATGCAGGGAAACTCCCCCTTTGCCTGGGAGCCTGACCAGCCCGGGTGGCTTGGCGTAATGGCCCGGGATGCGGCGATAGACACCATCAAGTGGATCGAGATCCCGGCCTGCTACGTCTTCCATGTGCTGAACGCCTTCGATACGGCGGACGGCGTGGCGGCGGACGTCATGAAGTATGATGCGGCCCCGCTGTTCCCGCATGCCGATGGAACGCCTGGTGATCGGACGCTCACGCAGTCGTTCCTGCAGCGATGGACAATCGATGTTGCCGCCGGAACCGTGCAGGAGAGCCAGCTGGATGATCGACCGGGAGAGTTTCCCCGGGTTGATGACCGCTATGCGGGCCTGCCGCATAGCGGTCATCAAC
>JARGPL010000016.1 GCA_029210175.1 Minwuia sp.
CTGATGCGGGCACCGTTCAGCGTGTAGAGATCGGGTGGTGTTTCGGAATTGAAGAAGTTGATCACAAGGACACGGCTGCCGTCCTTGCCGACCAGAATCAGGTCAGGCCCGGAACGGACAAAATCAGCCGTCAGAAGCAGATGCCCCTGATCAATGACCAGACTGGTCTGGCCAGATGCATCAAACACGGCCATGAAGCTTGAATGATCATCACCACCACTGAAACCTGTGGTGGGTGGGAGGTCGCGCGTCAAATCAGACTCCTGACCGATAGCCGAGAAGAGACCATCTCTCACTCCGTTCCATGCCCGGGATCGAAGCGCGTCAATGCTCTTCCCCCCTGGCCGTCTGGTCCAGAATCGTGTCCGACCCCCCGGAACGCGATCCTCGTATCAGGCTGCAATTTACGCCAAGAAGAGCGCGAGGTGCAGCCAGGAAACTCAGGTACTATAAGGGCATGATGTGCAAACCAGCCCTGAGGATTCCACGTTCCCTTGTAGGATTTATGCAATCACTTATCCAGCCCATGCACATCGCGTGCTACCAACGTGTCGTGATAGAGTGATGAAGTTAACATAAATTTCACGCAAATGCCGGAATATCATGTAAATCAGCCGGATAGACACCGCCGTGCAGGCGTCAGGGCAATCAGAAGGTAGATCACGTGAATCGCTTAGTTTCAGCCGATCAGGCGGGTGGTGCCAACATGATCATGCAGGCCGCACTGGCGGCCTTCGTGAAACATGGATTTCATGGCACATCCATTCGCGAGATCGCGAGCCATGCCAAGGTGAGCGTGGCGCTGATCTATTATCATTTCACGTCCAAGGACGACATCCTGCGTTCGATCATGCTGCGCGTGCATGGTGATGTGATCGAGGAATTGCGTGAGGTGCGCGACGCCTGCGATCGCGACGTGCGGACGGAACTTTCCGGCCTTATCCGCGCCCATGTGATGTGCCATTGCGAGCGGCAGGCGGAATCCTTCATTGGCAATTCCGAACTGCGCAGCCTGAGCGAACCCGCGTTGCAGGAAGTCATCGCGCAGCGCGATGCAGTGGCCGGTTTCTTCAAGGATGTCGTCGCGCGAGGTATCGCCGATGGAACGTTTCGCACGACCCAGCAACCTGATGATGTCGTGCGGGCGATCATGGTTCTCGCGATGGGCGTATCCATGTGGTTTCGCCAGGACGGGCCGCAGACAACGGACGATGTGGTGCAGACGCACATCACGTTTGCCATGCGTTTGCTGGATGCCGCACCCGAAGGCTGAGCCATTCTGTTCGCGCGGCTGCAAAAGGCTCGTGTCTGATCATGTCACAGGTGTTGTTGCGATTTGAAACACGCCAGTCAATCACCTGCGTGATGCCTTGATGCTCTCAGACCGTGCGCTTGCGTTTCGACGGGGGCCGTGCCGCGTCAGCCCGGAACGCAGCGTCGATCGAACCTCTGGCCCATTCCGCCGCTTCCGCCTGATCCTCATAGACGGCCTCCGGCAGCGCGAAATAGCTCATCACGCCGCGCGTCCCCCTGGATGTGTCATAGGTGAAAGGCGCGCAGCCAGCTTCTTCGTAGGCCGGGCGGTTGATGTCATCGACCTTCATGTAGATCGTTTCGCCGATGATCAGCGCGAACATCAGACCCTGATGAAACAGCCCGGCACCACCAAACATCCGCCGCAGCGTGACCGTTCCGACGGGCTCGAACAGTTCGAGGGCGAATTCCTGATACTCAGGACTGATTGCCATGAACGAAAACCGTCTTCTTTCTCAATCTGCCTGCACGCTGGGGGTTGCTGTTCTAGAGACCACGACCGGCGTCCCTGTTCCAGCGCAGTTCCACTTTGCGCAGCAGATTGTCGGTGGCGACCCCCTGCCAGGCATATTGAACGGACCAGCGGCCGGAGTAGGGCATGGCCTGTTTCGATGATGTGTCGAGATAGGAAACCGGACCGCGCCAGACGATCTTGTCGTCCAGCATGAACAGAGCGCATTCGTACTTGCCACTGTCGCTACATCGTTCAACCACCGAACCATCAAGGTCATTCACGCAGTCGCCGAGTGCCGGGCAGTAATGCATGGCGGCCTTGCCGTTATCTCGATCTCGCCCGATGGCAATCGAGACATTTCTGAAACGGAGATCCCGGTCCAGTCCCGCAACCTGTTCTGCAAAGCTCTGTGTCACGAGCCTTGGCCCATCACCGATCGATTCCGACACTTGGTTGCAGGCCAGCAGGCCGACCGCAACGATGATGAGCAGAAGGTGGCGCATGTCGAGTTCCCAGTATCAGTTATCTTGTGCAACCCTATGTTGATTCAACTCGTCACGACAAGGCTCGATCTCTGATCGCGAGAACGTTGTACGTGATCGGCATGTCGGGCAGGCTCCCGTCACTCAAACAAGGGGAGGGACGGTTTCATGGATCTGGGTCTCAAGGGACGGAATGTCATCGTGACCGGCGGCAGCCGGGGTATCGGCTTCGGCATGGCGGAAGCATTCGCCAAGGAAGGTGCCAATGTGGCGATCTGCGGGCGGACGCCGGCCAGCCTGGGCAAGGCACGCGACAGCCTCAGCGCACATGGCGGCAAGGTTGTGGCGGAGGCCTGTGATGTGGGCGACGCGGACGCGCTGAAGGCTTTCATCGAAGGGGCCGCCGCTTCCATGGGCGGGCTGCATGTCATGGTCAACAATCCGTCGGGGTTTGGGCGCACAGATGACGAGGACGGCTGGAAGGCCGGGCTGGACATCGACCTGATGGCGCTGGTGCGCGCGGGCTGGACGGCCATCCCGCTGATCGAGGCAGCAGGTGGCGGCAGCCTGATCCATATTTCCTCCATCTCCGGTCTGATGGCATCCGTCCGCACACCGCCCTATGGCGCGGTGAAGGCGGCCGTGATCCAGTACACCAGGACCCAGGCCGTCGATCTGGCGTCGAAGAACATCCGCGTGAACTGCATCGCGCCGGGGTCCATCGAATTCCCGGGCGGTGTCTGGGATGACGCCCGCCAGAACAATCCGGCGCTCTACAAGGGCATTCTGGCCAGCATCCCGCATGGTCGCATGGGCCGCGCGGATGAGGTCGGCAAGCTGGCGGCTTTCCTCGGCTCCGATGCTGCATCGTGGGTCACCGGCCAGACCATCGCGGCAGACGGAGGCCAGATGTTGAGCTGATGACGTTCCGGGGCGGCGTTTCTCTCCGCCCCCGGATGTCCGGTCTCAATTCCTTCTCGCGGCCTTCCCGCGCCGGGCGCGCTGGGCCGCAAGATTCAGGATTTCGACCAGCACGGAGAAGACGATGGCCGCGTAGATGAAGCCCCGCTCGATGTGGTAGTGCAGGCCGTCGGCGATCAGTGCCGTGCCGATCAGCAGCAGGAAGCTGAGCGCCAGCATCTTGGTCGTCGGGTGGGTTCGGATGAACCGCGACACCGGACCGGCGGCGAACAGCATGACCGCCATGGCGATGACCACCGCCGTGATCATGACGGGCAGATTCTGGGTCATGCCGATGGCCGTGATCACCGAATCCAGCGAGAACACCAGATCGAGCGCCACGATCTGCGCGATGGCGAAGGCGAAGCTGGTGGATGCCTTTGCCTCGCCTTCCCCGTGCTGGCCTTCGACCTCCGCATGGATCTCGTAGGTGCCCTTGGCGATCAGGAACAGGCCGCCGCCGAGCAGGATCATGTCGCGCCAGCTGACAGCATGATCCCCGATACTGAATACCGGGGTCACCAGGCTCGCGATCCAGACCACGACGGACAGCAGTGCAACGCGCATCCCCAGCGCCAGGCCAAGGCCGATCCGCCGGGCGAGCGGGCGCTGGGCCTCCGGCAATTTCTCCGTGACGATGGACAGGAACACCAGATTGTCGATGCCGAGCACGATCTCCAGCGCTGTCAGCGTGGCGAGGGATGCCCAGATACTCGGATCGCTCAGCCATTCCATGTGACAGCTTCCTTCAGGAAAATGTGGCCCACGACAGTCAGGCGGTCAGACCCCGGATCGCGCGGCGCTGGCTGTCCAGTGCCCGGTCGAACACCATCTGTTTCCAGTCGTCTGCATCCTGATAGAACGCATCGCGCGCCTGCGCCTTGATCGCACGCCCCCGGTCGGAGTCTGCGTCGCCATGGAACCGCAGCCAGTTGTCGGCACACAGCGCTGAGATGACTTCATGTTCGGGCAGGGTGCCATATTCGAGGGCGATGGCGGTGACGGCCACGTCGGGCAAGCTGTGTTCGATGGCATCCAGCATCTGACCGGTCAGCTTGGCCGATGCGGACGTGCCGAGGTGGGGTGACGCACAATCGCCGTCGTACCAGTCCATGCAGCGCAGATAACCCGGGCTGTCCGGCATGTGGTCGACGATCCGCTCCCCGAACCCGCGCGGGCCGAGGCCGGTGTGATAGTCGATCACGGCCAGCCGTTCCCGGCCGGCGCAATGCCTTGCCAGCAGGCGTTCGACATTCATGCGCGACCAGCTGGGGGCGGTGCCGCCGAAGAAGATGCCGTTCTGGTGTGTGTACTGACCGGCGGACAGGGCTTCCTTGAATGCCCAGACGCCGTGCTCGCTGGTATATGCCGCAGCCCGTTCGGCCAGACGCTCCGCCGCATCATCGTCCCAGACGGTGGGGCAGAGAATGTCATGAATGGTCTCATAGCCGGCATTGACCGGTGCGCCTGCCGCGAAATCGACAAAGTTCCGGTTCAGATCGACGTTGTCTTCCGTGGTGCGGGAGATATTGGCGAAACCATAGGGATTGACCGCATGCACATGAATCTGGGCGACGGATGCCGGGGCTTCCCGCCAGAGACCGCTTTGTAGCCAGCCGACCTGAACACCGGAACCGCAGAACCCTTCCGCACCGTGCGTGCCGGAGAATGTCAGCAGAACCGCCCTGGCATCCGGGTCGCCGATGAAGGTAATGTCCGTTGACAGAACGCCGCCATCCGGGCCGGGGACAGGGTTCTCATGGGTCTCGATCCGGGCGTTGGCACCCTTCGCGGCATCGAGAAACCGGTCCCGCGCCTGCCTGTAGTTCGCTGAAAACCACGTCTGTTCTGACACCTTGCTTGCTCCACCCTGTTTCCTGCGCGCACCATAGCAGCGCCAATGACCCTGCGTAATTGCATCATGCTGCGCCAGACCCTACAAACCCGGTTCCTGTGACAGTTTCCACCATACGGAGTGCGGCCCATGCGGCTCTCGGAATTCTTCCTGCCCGTCCTGCGCGAGACCCCGAACGAGGCTCAGATCGCCTCGCATCGCTACATGCTGCGGGCCGGGATGATCCGCCAGTCCAGTGCAGGCATTTATTCCTGGCTGCCGCTGGGGTTCCGTGTTCTGAAGAAGATCGAGGCGATTGTCCGCGATGAACAGAACCGGGCCGGTGCCCACGAAGTCCTGATGCCGACGATCCAGCCCGCCGAACTGTGGCGCGAATCCGGCCGCTACGACGACTATGGCAAGGAAATGCTGCGCATCACGGACCGGCACGGACGCGACATGCTGTATGGCCCGACGAATGAGGAGCAGATCACAGAGATCTTCCGTTCCGCCGCCAAGTCGTACCGCGACGTGCCGCGGATGCTCTATCACATCCAGTGGAAGTTCCGCGATGAGGTGCGGCCGCGCTTTGGCATCATGCGGGGTCGCGAGTTCCTGATGAAGGACTGCTATTCCTTCGATCTGGATTTCGAAAGCTCCCGCCTGGCCTACAACAAGATGTTCGTGGCCTACCTGAAGACGTTCGAGCGGATGGGTCTGAAGGCGATCCCGATGGCGGCTGATACCGGCCCCATCGGGGGTGATCTGAGCCACGAGTTCATCATTCTGGCCGATACCGGTGAATCGGAGGTGTTCTGTCATCAGGACCTGATGAACATGGCCGTACCGCAGGATGTGGACTATCGCGCCAACCTGCAGCCCATCGTCGATACATGGACGTCAGTCTATGCCGCCGCGGACGAGATGCATGATCCGGCGAACTGCCCCGTGCCCGAATCCGAACTGGTCAGCCAGCGCGGCATTGAGGTCGGGCACATCTTCCACTTCGGCAACAAGTATTCAAAACCGATGGGATTGAGTGTGACCGGACCGGATGGCACCGAACAGGACGTCATCATGGGGTCGTATGGCGTGGGCGTCTCACGTCTGGTCGGCGGCATCATCGAGGCGAGCCACGACGACAACGGCATCATCTGGCCGGACTCGGTCGCACCGTTCCATGTCGGCATCGTCAACCTGAAGGCCGGGGATGATGCCTGCGATGCCATGTGCGCGGATCTGGAACAGAAGCTTCAGGCAGCCGGACTGGATGTTCTGGTGGACGACACCGGCGAACGCGCCGGTGCCAAGTTCGCCACCATGGATCTGATCGGCCTGCCCTGGCAGGTGGTGGTTGGTCCGCGTGGCCTGAAGGACGGTCAGGTCGAGGTGAAACGCCGGGCGGAAGGGGATCGCGACAGCATGGCCCCTGATGCGGCGTTGCAGCGGGTCATTGCAGGCACTGCGGTTGATGCCGCAACGCAGGGCATGTTCTAGAACATGTTCAATGCCTTCGAATGGATGATCGCGGTTCGCTATCTCAGGGCCAGGCGGGCGGAAGGGTTCATCTCTGTCATCGCCTGGTTCTCGCTTGTCGGGATCGCGCTTGGCGTGGCGACGCTGATCATCGTCATGGCGGTGATGAATGGTTTCCGAACCGAACTGGTGGACCGGATCCTGGGCCTGAACGGGCATATCTCCGTGCTTACCTATGATCAGCCGATCACGGACCATCAGGCGATGGCCGGGCAGATCAAGGGCCTGTCCGGCGTGGTTCAGGCTGCGCCCTATGTCGAGGGGCAGGTGATGATCACGGCCCGCAATGAAGCCCGCGGCGCGCTGGTTCGCGGCCTGTCGATCGAGAATCTGTCGATCCACAAGGCGCTTTCGAGCAACCTGAAGGCAGGGTCCACGGCGGCCCTGGCGGAACCGGCGACGATCATGATCGGGACGCGCATGGCGGAACGGTTCGGTGTCGGTGTCGGCGACAAGGTGACGCTGATCTCGCCCAAGGGCACGACCACGGTCATGGGCTTTGTCCCGCGGCTTGCGACATACAGGGTCGCCGCCCTGTTCGAAGTCGGCATGTATGAATACGACAGCAGCTATATCTTCATGGGCCTGCCGCATGCGCAGCGCTATTTCCGCACCGGCGACGGGGTCACGGGTATCGAGGTGGTGCTGGACAGTGCCGACGATGCGGCGTCCACGGCACAGGAGATCTATGCCCGGCTTTCCGGGGCGCCGATCCGCGTGGTCGACTGGCAGCAGGCCAATGCGTCGTTCGTTGCGGCGCTGCAGGTGGAACGGAACGTGATGTTCCTGATCCTGACCCTCATCATCCTGGTGGCTGCCTTCAACATCATTTCCAGCATGATCATGCTGGTGAAGGACAAGGGGCGTGACATCGCGATCCTGCGCACCATGGGCGCGGCGCGCGGGTCGGTGCTGCGCGTGTTCCTGATCGCCGGTGCCAGCATCGGCGTCGTGGGGACGCTGGCCGGGTTTGCCCTGGGTGTCGTCTTCTGCCTGAACATCGACACCATCCGCGTTTTTCTGGAGGGGTTGACCGGTACCGTGCTCTGGTCTCCGGAAATCCGCTGGCTGTCTCAGATACCGGCACGGATGGAGACGGGTGAGGTGTTGGGCGTTCTGGTCATGGCGCTGGCCCTGTCGTTCCTGGCGACGATCTATCCGGCATGGCGCGCGGCACGCCTCGATCCTGTCGAGGCCCTGCGCTATGAGTGAGACATCGGCCCTGCGTCTGGATGCGGTCGGACGCACGTTTCATCAGGGCGGGCGCGCGCTGCAGGTCCTGAACGGGGCATCCCTGGACGTGGCCCCGGGCGAGATCGTGGCCCTGGTCGGGCCATCGGGCGCAGGCAAGTCGACACTGCTTCAGATCGCTGGCCTGCTGGAGCGACCGGACAAGGGCGATGTGCTGATTGCCGGCCAGAGCAGCGGCGGCATGTCGGAGGCACAGCGCACGGTCACCCGCCGCACCTCGCTGGGCTTCGTCTACCAGTATCATCACCTGCTGCCGGAGTTTTCGGCCGAAGAGAACATCATGCTGGCACAGATGATCGCGGGAGAGCCGAAACAGAAGGCGCTCGCCCGCGCCCGCGAACTGCTCGGCATGCTGGGGATCGCGGACCGGGCCACGCATCGCCCGGCGCGCCTGTCCGGCGGGGAGCAGCAGCGCGTCGCGATCGCCCGTGCCGTGGCCAATCTGCCGAAGGTTCTGCTGGCGGATGAGCCGACGGGGAATCTCGACCCGCGCACGGCCGATCGGGTCTTTGGCCATCTGATGGAAATCGCGCAACAGGCGCGGATCGGCGTGCTTCTCGCGACGCATAATCTTGCCCTCGCGGCCAGCATGGATCGTGCAGTCAGCCTTGCAGACGGCCAGATTCGGCCAGCTGATTTATGATGCAACAAGGCAACAGTCAGGTGTCGTGAAAGCGCATGTTCTCATTTTGTCTGGGAACACATGTTGACTCAATGAGAACATTATCGGAACATTCATTCATCAACTGAATGAGGGAGGCGATAATGGATTGGGTCAAGGACGCAGCGGGGCTCGCAGCACTGGTCGGTCTCTGGGGCGCTTTTGCCGCCTGGGCGGAAATCATCGGCTCTGTCGTTGGCAGTTGAGGCAACGGGCGGGTTCGTGCCCGCCCTTCGTTAATCCATTCACAGGCCACCAACAGGCCACCAACAGGTTCTCCACAGGAATTTGAGGGTCCGTGCGTCATCGACGCAGGACAGCCGGGACTGCAGGGTCGATGATCATCCGAGTTGATCAGGATTCTGTCTGACCCCTGAGTGCGCCAGCGAATGATGCGCCATCCCGGCATCCGGGGTGTCGTGCAGGCCGCAACATCTGGCGGGTCGGGCGGGCAGCAAGGGCGACCCGGCCATGGCTCACGCGGATTTCGTGCATTTGCGACTGCACAGTGCCTACTCCCTGTCCGAGGGGGCGATCCGGTCAAAGGATCTTGCCACCAAGGCCGCGAAGTTCGGCATGCCCGCCGTCGCGGTGACCGATACCAACAATCTCTTCGGTGCCATGGAATATGGCCCGGCCCTGGCGGGTGCCGGGGTGCAGCCGATCATTGGCTGCCAGCTTGCCGTTGCCTTCGGAACGGAACGGCGACAGGGCGTGGTTCCGCGCCCGCGCATTGCGTCCGTGGTGCTGCTGGTGCAGGACGCGACCGGCTACGGCAACCTGATGCGTCTGGTGTCCGGGGCGTTCCTGAAGACCGATCCGGCCTTCAGCACCCATCTGGCGGAAGGCGGCTTCGAGGGGCTGACGGACGGGCTGATCCTCTTGACGGGCGGGCCAATGGGCCCCCTCGGCCAGTTGCTGGCGGATGGAGAGGATGCGCCTGCGCGGGAATGGCTGCAGTCCATGACCGCACTCTTCCCGGGCCGGACCTATGTCGAGCTGCAGCGGCACGGGCTGGAGGAGGAGGATCGCGTCGAAGCACCAATGATCGATCTCGCCCTGGCTGAGGATGTACCGCTGGTCGCCACCAACGACTGCTTCTTCCTCGAACGTGCCATGTACGATGCCCATGACGCACTGATCTGCGTGGCGGAGGGGGCCTATGTCAGCCAGACTGATCGTCGGCGCCTGACACCGGAACATCGCTTCAAGGCGGCTGACGAGATGAAGGCCCTGTTCGCCGATGTGCCGGAGGCGATCTCCAACACGGTCGTCATCGCCCGCCGCTGCGGCTTCATGGTACCCCAGCGCGGGCCGATCCTGCCGCGGTTCGCCAGTGAAGCGGGCCGGACGGAGGCCGAAGAGCTGCGCGCCATGGCGAATGAGGGCCTGGACGACCGCGTCGCCGCGATGGGCAGGAAGGGCATCACGGTTGACCGACAGGTCTATCAGGAACGGCTCGACCTGGAACTCGACATCATCATCGACATGGATTTCCCGGGCTATTTCCTGATCGTTGCGGACTTCATTCACTGGACCAAGGGGCAGGGTATTCCGGTGGGCCCGGGCCGTGGTTCCGGTGCCGGTTCGCTGGTCGCCTATGCGCTGACGATCACCGACCTCGACCCGCTGCGATACGGGTTGCTGTTCGAACGCTTCCTGAACCCGGAACGCGTTTCGATGCCTGACTTCGATATCGATTTCTGCCAGGACCGCCGCGATGAGGTGATCCGCTATGTGCAGGACAAGTACGGCCATGATCACGTGGCGCAGATCATCACCTTCGGAAAGCTGCAGGCGCGGGCCGTGCTGCGCGACGTGGGCCGGGTGCTGCAGATGCCCTATGGCCAGGTCGACCGGATTTCCAAGATGGTGCCGAACAATCCGGCCAACCCCGTCACCTTGAAGGAAGCGCTGGATCAGGAACCGGGACTGAAGGCGCAATACCGTGAAGATGATGCGGTGAAACATCTGATCGATCAGGCGCTGCAGCTTGAAGGGCTGTACCGCCATGCCTCCACCCACGCGGCGGGTGTGGTGATCGGTGACCGTCCGCTGGATCAGCTGGTGCCGCTCTATCGCGATCCGAAATCGGACATGCCGGTCACCCAGTTTTCCATGAAGTATGTGGAATCCGCCGGGCTGGTGAAGTTCGATTTCCTCGGCCTGAAGACCCTGACCGTTCTGGACCGCGCCATTGCCCACGTACGCGACGGTGGCCTGAACATGGATATCGCCGATATTCCGGAAGGTGACGCGGCAACGTTCGAGATGCTGGGCCGCGGCGAGACCGTGGGCGTGTTCCAGCTGGAAAGTTCGGGCATGCGCGACGTGCTGCGCCAGATGAAGCCTGACAAGTTCGAGGACATCATCGCCATCGTGGCGCTTTACCGCCCTGGCCCGATGGACAACATCCCGAAGTACATTCGCACCAAGCATGGTCAGGAAGCACCCGACTACCCCCATCCGATGCTGGAAGCGATCCTGGCCGAGACATACGGCATTCCCGTCTACCAGGAACAGGTGATGCAGATCGCCCAGGTCATGTCCGGATACAGCCTGGGAGAGGCTGATCTGCTGCGTCGTGCCATGGGCAAGAAGATCAAGGCGGAAATGGATCAGCAGCGCGCCCGTTTCATCGACGGCGCGCGCGCCAACACGGTGCGTGAAGATACCGCAAACTACGTCTTCGAGCTGATCGAGAAGTTCGCCGGCTATGGTTTCAACAAGTCGCACGCGGCGGCCTATGCGCTGGTTGCCTGGCAAACGGCCTGGCTGAAGGCCAATCATCCGGCGGCCTTCATGGCGGCTTCCATGACTCTCGACATGGGCAATACAGACAAGCTGGATGTCTTCCGCCAGGAACTGAAGCGGCTGAAGATCGCGCTGTTGCCACCGGACGTGAACCGGTCGGGCGTGGTGTTCGGTGTGGAACGGGACGGCGCCAGTGATGGGGAGGTGCTGGGCATCCGCTATGCACTTGCCGCGATCAAGAACGTCGGGCGCGAAGCCATGGCTGCCATTGTCCGCGCGCGGGATGCGGGCGGGCCGTTCACTGACCTGTTCGACTTCATCACCCGCGTCGAGACCACGACCCTGAACAAGCGCCAGCTCGAGAACCTTGCTCGGGCCGGAGCCTTCGACAGCCTCAACAGCAACCGTCGCCAGGTCATGAAGTCGCTGGAGGTGTTGCTGGGTTATGCCAACCGGCAGGCTGCGGATCGGGCCAGCGGCCAGATGGGTCTGTTTGGCGGTGGCAATGCGGCGGAGGCAACGGCAGATCGGCCGCCACTGCCGGATGTGCCGACCTTCGACGACCTTGAACGCCTGGCGGAGGAGCGGAGCGCGATCGGGTTCTATCTCTCCGGTCATCCCCTGGACGACTACCAGCAGCGCCTGCGCCAGAAAGGCGTCTGGGCGCTGGACCGGCTGCCGGACGCCTTTGCCGAGGGCATGAAATCGCTGACCCTCGCCGGAAGCATCTCGGCGTTGCAGGTGCGCAGGTCGGCCAAGGGCCGGGCCTTCGCCTTCATCGGTCTGTCCGACCCGTCCGGTGAATGCGAGATCCTGTGTTTCGGCGATGTGCTGAACATCTGCCGCGAGCAATTGGAAGTGGGCTGGAATGGTGTCTTCCGGGTCGAGGTCCGGCGCGACCGTGAGGAGCCGACGCTGACCCTGATCAATGCCGAAGCCATTGATGACTTCGTTGCCGATGCGGCCGCTGGCGCGCGGATCATCATGTCCGCCCCGGAGGCGCTGCCCACCATCAAGTCGATCCTGGATCGTGCCCAGGGCGGGCGTGGGCTGGTTCAACTCACCTTGCGCGACAGTCAGGTGATGAACGAGGTGCTGATGCAACTGCCGCCCGCCTACAGCGTGGACCGGGCGCTGCAGCGATCACTGAAGACGATCCCCGGCGTCATCGACGTGTCGGACATCTGACCCCGGCATATGACCCCGGCATAAGCGCCGATCTTCCGCCCAGGGCCTCTCCGGGCTTGCATGTCGGCGCGGGTAGGGGTAATACCCGCCGCATCACGCACGCAGGATTTGGGTTGGCGGATTGAAAGCCCCGTTGACCCTTCCGGTGTCCGGCCAGAGAAAGCCGGATAACACCCTGCGGAGGCACAACCGGATACAAGGAAGACAGTCCATGGCTCTGCCAGACGTTTCAATGCGCCATCTGCTCGAAGCAGGCGCGCACTTCGGCCATCAGACGCACCGCTGGAACCCGCGCATGGGTCCCTACATCTTCGGCGCGCGCAATGGCATTCACATCGTCGATCTTTCCCAGACTGCACCGCTGCTGCACCAGGCTCTGAAGGTCGTGCGCGATGTCGTTGCAGCGGGTGGTCGCGTGCTGTTCGTGGGCACCAAGCGCCAGGCTTCGCAGCCGGTTGCCGAGGCGGCCAAGCGCTGCGCCCAGTTCTACATCAACTATCGCTGGCTCGGCGGTACGCTGACCAACTGGAAGACTGTTTCCAACTCGATCCGCCGCCTGCGGGAGCTGGAAGAGCTGCTGACGAAAGAGCAGACCGGTCTGACCAAGAAGGAAACGCTGCAGCTGACGCGTGAGCGTGACAAGCTTGACCTCGCCCTGGGCGGGATCAAGGAAATGGGTGGCCTGCCCGACGTCATGATCGTGATCGACACCGGCAAGGAAAAGATCGCCGTTGCCGAGGCACGCAAGCTTGGCATTCCGGTCATTGGCATCTGCGACACGAACGCCGATCCGACCGTTATCGATCATCCGATTCCGGCCAATGATGACGCCCTGCGCGCCATCAATCTTTACTGTGATCTGTTCAGCCAGGCCGTGCTCGACGGTATTCAGGCGGAAATGGGCGCGTCCGACGAAGACATCGGCGCCATGGAACAGCCGCTGGAAGAGATCGCGATTGCTGAGGAGCCTGTTGCAGAAGCTCCGGCAGCGGAGGCTCCGGCAGCGGAAGCACCGGCAGCGGAAGCAGCTCCTGCAGCAGAGGCTGCTCCGGAAGCGACTGAAGACAAGCCGACGGCCTGACCCGAACAGGGGTTTGGCGTCGACAATGCATATCTGACGAGAAGAGGGCGAGTGATGGCTCAGATCACGGCAGCGCTGGTCAAGGAACTGCGCGAGAAGACCGGCGGCGGCATGATGGACTGCAAGAAGGCACTGACGGAAAACGACGGTGACGTCGAGGCCGCAGTGGACTGGTTGCGCAAGAAGGGTCTGGCGGCGGCGGCGAAGAAGGCCGGGCGTACCGCAGCAGAAGGCCTGGTTGGTGTCGTCACCGACGGCACACGTGGCGCGTTGATCGAACTCAATTCCGAGACCGATTTCGTGGCGCGAAACGACAGGTTCCAGAACATGGTGAGCACGTTTGCAGCCATCGGTCTGGAAAAGAATGGCGATCTGGATGCGGTGAATGCCGCGCCGTTCCCCGGCACGGACCGTACGGTCGCCGAAGAACTGACCAATGCCATCGCCACCATCGGCGAGAACATGTCCCTGCGTCGGGCGGATGCGATTTCCGTCAGTTCAGGCGCTGTGTGCAGCTATGTGCACAATGCGGCTGCGGCGGGCATGGGCAAGATCGGTATTCTGGTCGGGCTCGAAAGCGCCGGTGATGCGGAAAAGGTAGCGGCCTTCGGCCGTCAGGTGGCGATGCACGTTGCCGCCGCAAATCCGCAATCCATCGATGTCGCGGACCTGGATCAGGATCTGGTGGAACGGGAACGTTCCGTGCTGCGCGAACAGGCGCTGGCATCCGGCAAGCCTGCCGAGATCGTCGACAAGATGATCGAAGGACGCCTGCGCAAGTATTATCAGGAAGTGGTGCTGCTGGAGCAGGCCTTCGTCATCGACCCCGACCAGTCCGTCAAGAAGGCGCTGGCCGAGGCGGCGAAGGATGCGGGTGGCCCGATCACGATCACGGCCATCCGTCGCTTCGCGCTGGGTGAGGGGATCGAGAAGCAAGAAACCGACTTTGCAGCCGAAGTGGCTGCCGCGTCAGGCAACTGATCAGCAGTCTGTTCCCGGGCGGTGCGGAGCGTTGTCTCTGCACCGCCCTGACAGGGTGATTGAGACAGCTTGGCTGAGACAGGGAAGGGGCCGCAGACATGCCGGAGACATCCGGTCACCGCAGGGTGATGCTCAAATGCTCTGGTGAGGCCCTGATGGGTGATGCCGCCTTCGGCATCGATTTTCCGACATTGAACCGGATCGCGGCAGACATCGTGCGCGCCGTGCAGACCGGGATCGGCATGGCCATCGTTGTTGGCGGCGGCAATCTGTTTCGTGGCGTCAAGACCGCCGCTGCAGGTATGGACCGTGCCAGTGCCGACCACATGGGCATGCTTGCCACCGTGATGAATGGTCTGGCTCTGGCTGATGCGTTGCGCAACGCCGGGGTCCGTGCCAACGCCTGGTCTGCCATACCGATGCCAACGGTCTGCCGCCCCTATGTGCGCGAGGATGCGCTGGCCGCACTGGACCGGGGCGAAGTCGTCATCTGTGTCGGCGGCACGGGCAACCCTTTCTTCACCACGGACACGGCGGCAGCGCTGCGCGCGGCTGAGCTTGGCTGCGACCTGATCGCCAAGGGAACGCAGGTTGACGGCGTCTATACAGCGGACCCGAAGACCGACCCGACAGCAACCCGGTATGACAGGCTGACGTTTGACGAAGCGCTGGCAAAGGACCTGCGTGTCATGGATACGGCTGCCTTTGCACTGGCGCGGGAGAACCACATTCCGGTCATGGTCTTCGCGTTGGATGGTCCCGGCGGTATCACCGGTGCATTGACGGAAGACGGACGCGCGACAACGATTGATAATGGGTAAGGTCGGGAACCGGCAGGCTTGATGCGCGTTGTGGCCAGACGCGGCCCGCCAGGCAGGCAGGCAGGTTTGACAGCCTGGACCAGTGAACGACCGGTGGAGCAGTATCCTGATGAACTCAGGACCAGGGATATCGAGAGCAGGGAACAGGGCGATGGCAGAACTTGATCTGGATGACCTGACACGACGCATGAATGGCGCGGTCGAGGCATTGCGGAAGGATTTCACGGGTCTCAGGACCGGTCGGGCGTCGGCTTCGTTGCTCGACAGCATCGTCGTGAATGTCTATGGCGCTGACATGCCCCTGACGCAGGTCGGCACGGTGAACGTGCCGGAATCGCGGCTGATTTCGGTGCAGATCTGGGACCGCAACAATGTCGGTGCAGCGGAGAAGGCGATCCGGAATTCGGGACTGGGCCTCAATCCGGCAACGGAGGGGAGCACGATCCGCATCCCCATCCCTGAACTGACGGAAGAGCGGCGACGCGACCTGACCAAGGTTGCCGGGCAGTACGCGGAACAAGGGCGTATCGCCGTGCGCAACATTCGCCGGCACGCCATGGATGAACTGAAACGCCTGGAGAAGTCAGGTGAAATGAGCCAGGACGACCAGCGGCTCTATTCCGAAGAAGTGCAGACCGAGACCGACCGCACGATCAAGGAGATCGACGAGTCGCTTGAGGTCAAGCAGCAGGAAATCATGCAGGTCTGATCCGGTGTCATCACCCGAACCCCAGACAGAGACCGCCAACGTGCCGCGCCATGTCGCCATCATCATGGATGGTAACGGGCGCTGGGCTGCCGCGCGCGGGCTGCCCCGGGTGGCCGGGCATCGCAAGGGCGCTGATGCTGTTCGTGCCACGGTTCGCGCGGCCCGCGAACTGGGCATACCCTATCTGACCCTGTTCGCTTTCTCGTCCGAGAACTGGCGTCGCCCGAAGGACGAGGTCATGGATCTGATGGAGTTGCTGAAGCTCTATCTGCGTCGCGAGATTGCTGATCTGCATCGCAATGGCGTGCGCGTGCGCTTCATTGGTGATCGCCACGGGCTGTCCGATGATATCTGCGCCCTGATGGACAGGGCGGCGGAGACGACCATCGGCGATACCGACCTGACCCTGATCATTGCCCTGAACTATGGCGGCCAGGGCGAGATCGTCCGGGCTGCCCGGCAGATTGCCGAAGATGCAGCAGCCGGCAAGCTGGACCCGTCTACGATTGACGAGGCCTGTTTTGCCCAGCGCCTGGACAATCCGGATGTTCCGGCTCCCGACTTGCTGATCCGCACCAGCGGTGAACAGCGGCTGTCGAATTTCCTGCTCTGGCAGTGCGCCTATTCGGAACTGGTCTTTGACGACACGCTGTGGCCGGACTTCGGGCATGCAGAACTGCAGCGGGCGATCGACCTGTTCGGAGAACGTGAACGTCGCTTTGGCGGACGCAGTGGCTGACAACGACCTGCGGCTTCCCGCGCGCATAGCCTCGGCTCTGGTCCTGGGCACCGTTGTCATCCTGGCGGAACTCGCCGGCGGTATCTGGTTCAACATCGTTCTCGTGCTTGCAGGCAGCGTCGCCGCCTTCGAGTGGGCGCGCGTCACCGGTCGCGGTGATCAGGATCCTGGCGGACCCGGCATGTTCCCGGTCGCGGTCGCCACCGGCATGCTGGGTGCCGTCGCGGCGATTGCGCTGCTGGACGAAGGGGCGACGGCCGGCACGCTCTTCGTCGTCATCCTGATCGGGGCGCTGGTCGCAAGTGTCATTGATCGGGTGAAGGGCGACCGCTGGGCCTGGACGTTCCTGGGCGTGCTGGCCATCTCTGCGACCATGCTGGCTATCGCCTACCTGAGGCAGCCGGGCATCTGGCCCCTGATCTGGCTGTTCGCGACCGTCTGGTGCAGTGATATCGGCGCCCTCGCAGCCGGTCGAACGCTGCAGGGACCGAGGCTGTGGCCGAGCGTCAGCCCGAACAAGCGCTGGTCCGGGGCATTCGGCGGTCTGGGCCTCGCATGTATCGCATCCGTGGCTGTCGGTCTGGCGAGTGGTGTTGAAGTCGGCGTGCCCATGCTGGTGGTCGGCGGGGCACTCATGTCGGTTGTCGCGCAATGCGGCGATCTGGCCGAATCCGCTTGGAAACGTCATTTCGGTGTGAAGGACTCAGGCGCTATCATTCCAGGGCATGGCGGGGTCATTGACCGGGTTGACGGGCTGGCCGTCGCCGCGCTCGTGATGGCCGCACTGTCGGCCTGGACAGGATTTTTCGCATGAGCGGCCCTGCTGGAATTGCCACCCTGCCGAAGAAGCCCAGGATCGCCGTGCCCGGTCAGGTCGCGGCGCGCAAGCGTGTCACGGTTCTGGGGGCCACCGGTTCGATCGGCCTGAACACGCTGGATCTCATCGGTCGCCATCCGGACCTGTTCGCAGTGGATGCGCTGACAGCGCACCGTAACGTGGCAGAACTTGCGACCCTGGCGCGACAGCACCGGGCGCGCCTGGCCGTCATTGCCGACCCGCACCTCTACGCAGAACTCAAGGCGGCTCTTGTCGGCACGAACATCGACGTCGCGGCAGGGCCGGAGGCGCTGGTGGAAGCTGCATGCGGCCCCGCTGAGTTCGTCATGGCAGGCATCGTCGGAGCCGCAGGGCTTGCGCCGACCCTGGCGGCTGTGCGGCGCGGCGCCGACGTCGGGCTGGCGAACAAGGAATGCCTGGTCTGTGCCGGTGATATCGTCATGCGGGACGTCCGCCGGTTCGGCGGTGCCCTGCTGCCGGTCGATTCGGAACACAATGCGATCTTCCAGGTCTTCGACCGGGACCGTGCCGCCACGGTAGAACGGATCATTCTCACGGCATCCGGCGGGCCGTTCCTGAACATGCCGTACAGCGACATGGCCGGGGTGACGCCGAAACAGGCTGTGGCGCATCCCAACTGGTCGATGGGGGCGAAGATTTCCGTCGATTCCGCGACCATGATGAACAAGGGCCTGGAGATGATCGAGGCCTGGCATCTCTTCCCGGTTCGCCACGACCAGATCGACGTGTTGGTGCACCCGCAGTCGGTCATCCATTCAATGGTCGAATACGTTGATGGCTCGACCCTCGCGCAGCTGGGCAGCCCCGACATGCGCACCCCCATTGCATCGTGTCTGGCCTGGCCGGACCGGATCGCCACGCCGTCGCCAAAGCTGGATCTGGCCGTTTTGGGTCAGCTGACATTCGAAGCCCCGGACCCCGCGCGGTTTCCCGCCCTGCGCCTTGCCCGCGCCGCAATGGAGGCGGGGCTGGGGGCACCAACTGTGCTGAACGCAGCCAATGAAGTGACGGTGGCCGCATTCCTGGCGGGCCGGATCGGGTTTCTTCGGATTGCGGATATCGTGGAGGCGGCTCTGGATCGCATTGATGCGGGGGCACCTGACACGATCGATGCCATCATGGCACTGGATGCGGAAACCCGTGCCCGGACGACGGAGTTGCTAGGGTGAGCCGTCCCGCAGCTATCCCGGGCCTGCAGGTAGTGTTATCACATGGCGAAAGTGTCCAGAGGGAAGCCGCATGTTCTTGATCGACTATATCCTGCCTTTCCTGGCCGTCCTGACCGTACTCGTCTTCATTCACGAGATGGGGCATTACCTTGTTGCCCGCTGGTGCGGTGTCGGCATCGAAGCCTTCTCCGTCGGCTTCGGTCGGGAGATCTTCGGCTGGAATGACAAGCACGGAACCCGCTGGAAACTTTGCATGATCCCCTTCGGCGGCTACGTGAAGTTCCGCGGTGACAGCGGTGCCGCCAGCACGCCCGATCACGAAGGCAATGCGGGCAATGACGACCCGTCGAATTTTCACAACAAGCCGTTGGCGCAGCGCGCCGCGGTCGTGGTTGCCGGACCGGCCGCGAACTTTCTGCTGGCGATCTTCATCTTTGCCTGCATGTTCACCATCTGGGGCCAGCCCTTCACCAAGGCGATGGTTTCGGAAGTCGTACCTGACAGCGCCGCAGCAGAAGCAGGCCTGCAGCCTGGTGACCTTATTGTGGCAGCCGATGGGGAAAATGTTGCGTCATTCGAGGATCTGCGCCGCATCGTCTCGCTGAACCTCGACCGCCCGCTGCCGTTGATCGTGGAACGCGATGGCAACCAGATCAGCCTCGACGCCTCCCCGCGTGTGGTCGAAATCGAAGATCAGTTCGGCAACGCGAGCAAGGTCGGCATGCTGGGCGTGCGCGCCGTGGAGCGCGGCTGGCGGGAGCTTGGGCCGGGTGGTGCGCTGGTTGAGGCTGTGCGCCAGACCTGGGTGATCACCACGAGCACGCTGTCGGCGGTCTGGGACATGATTACCGGCCACAGGTCGGTCGAGGAGTTGCGTGGCCCGGCGGGCATCGCGGAAATATCCGGTCAGGCGGCTCAGTTCGGGCTCGCGTCGCTGATCAATATTGCCGCGTTCCTGTCCATAAGCCTCGGGCTTATCAACCTGTTCCCGATCCCGATGCTGGACGGCGGGCATCTATTGTTCTATGCCGTCGAAGCAGTGCGTGGACGTCCGCTGGGTGAAACAACTCAGGAGATCGGCTACCGTCTGGGCTTCGCCATGGTCATCGGCCTGATGCTGGTGGCGACGTTCAACGACATCGACCGATTCGGTGTGGTTGATTTCATGAAGGGCCTGTTCTCCTGACGCCGATCTGGTGCAGCGGAACAGAGATAAAGGATTTTGCGGCGTGTCTCGATGGCTGATCCTGATTGCTGTTCTTGGCTGGCTGGTGCCGGTCGCCGCCAGTGCGCAGTCGCAGCTGATTCAGGATGTGATCGTAGAGGGTAATCAGCGGATCGAGGCTGATACCGTTCGTTCCTACATGCAGCTTGATCCCGGCAGTCCGTTCGACGCATCGCGTCTGGACCGCGCGCTGAAGACCCTTTATGGCACCGGCCTCTTCGCCGACGTGACATTGCGTCGTCAGGGCAACCTGCTGGTCGTGACAGTTGTCGAAAATCCGGTCATCAACCAGCTTGTCTTCGAAGGCAACAAGTTGCTGAAGGATGATCTGCTGTCCAGCGAAGTGCAGCTACGTCCCCGCGTTGTCTATACCCGTGCCCGGGTACAGAGCGACGTGCAGCGCATGTTGCAGATATACCGTGCCAGCGGTCGCTTCGCCGCAACCATTGAGCCGAAGATCATCCAGCTGCCCCAGAACCGCATCAATCTGGTGTTTGAAATCAATGAAGGCGACCCCACCGAGATCAGCGCCATCCGGTTCCTCGGCAACACGGTGTTCGATGATGAGGACCTGCGCAGCGTCATCGCGACCAGCGAGAGCGCCTGGTGGAATTTCCTGAGTTCGACGGATGTCTACGATCCGGACATCGTGGCACTGGATCGGGATCGGCTGCGTCAGCATTACCTGAAAAATGGCTATGTCGATTTCCGCGTTGTTTCCTCTGTCGCCGAGCTTACCCGCAATCGCGAGGACTTCTTCATCACCTTCACGGTGGAGGAGGGGGAGCAGTATCGCTTCGGAGAGATCGATCTCAAGGCGGACGTGAAGGACGTGGATCCGAAGGCGCTGCGTGCCGCTATCACGGATGTGCCGGGGGAAGTCTACAACGGCACGCAGGTCGAGAAGTCGATCAGCGATATCCAGTTCCAGCTTGGTCGCAAGGGCTTTGCCTTCGTCGATGTTCGGCCACGGACCCAGCGCGATCGGGAACGGCGCATCGTCGACATTACCTACGAAGTGCGCGAAGGCCCGCGGGTCTATGTCGAACGCGTCGATATCGAGGGAAATACCCGCACGCTTGACCGGGTTGTCCGACGTGAAGTGCAGTTGATCGAAGGTGACGCCTTCGATACGGCAAAGATCGAACGCTCCCGCCGCCGCATTCGTGGCCTGGGTTTCTTCAAGACCAATGACATCACGCCGGAGCAGGGCTCAGCGCCGGACAAGGCGATCCTGAAGGTGAAGGTGGAGGAACAGCCGACGGGCGAACTGTCCGTTGGTGCCGGCTTTTCGACGACGGAGGCCCTGATCGGGGACGTTTCGATCCGGGAACGCAATCTGCTGGGGCGCGGCCAGGACCTGCGCCTGTCATTCTCGCTGTCTCTGCGCCGCCGTGAGATCGATCTGAGCTTCACGGAGCCCTACTTCCTGGGCATGCCGATCGCGGCAGGTGTCGACATCTTCAATACCAACCTGGACTTCCAGGATGAATCCTCGTTCGACCAGAGCACATCCGGCGGCCGCTTGCGGACAGGTTTTTCCCTTTCCGAAGCGCTGCGGATCAGTCTGAACTATCAGTTGCGGCGCGATAACATCAAGAACGTCGGGAACACCGCTTCGCTGTTCATTCAGCAACAGGAAGGCGTGTCCGTGACCAGTTCCCTCGGCTATGAGCTGAAGCTGGACCTGACGGATGACCCGATCACGCCCAGGTCCGGTTCGTTGAGTACCTTTGGTCAGGAACTGGCTGGCTTTGGTGGAACGGTACGCGATCTCAGGAGCCAGGCGCGCCATACCCAGTTCTTTGCTATCGGGGAACAGTTGACCCTTTCGCAGACCGTGCGCGGCGGTGCGGTTGTTGGCCTGCGCAAGGATGTACGCATCAACCGCCGGTTCTTCATCGGCGGTGATTCCCTGCGTGGCTTTGCTGCCAGCGGCATCGGCCCGCGCGATGTCGCGACACGGGATGCCCTGGGTGGCGAATTCTTCGTCACCGGTTCGACGGAACTGACCTTCCCGCTCGGCCTGCCTGAAGCGCTCGGCATGCAGGGGCGGGTGTTCAGTGATTACGGCACGGCATTCGGCATTGTCGCCAATGGCGGTGTCGAAGACGACAAGTCGCCAAGGCTCGCGCTGGGCGTCGGCATCACCTGGCGTTCGCCGTTCGGGCCGCTGTTGTTCGATCTCTCCCGGGCCGTGTTGCGCAATGATTTCGATGAGACGGAGGCATTCCGCTTCAGCTTCGGCACGCGGTTCTGATGCGCATTGGTTGCTGCTGGTCGGTAACTTGTGCTGTAAACGTCATGTCGTGGCGATTGCTTGAATCCCCGGCAAGCGAACGAACACTGTAGATTGAGGAAAAGCGATGCGTGCCATCTGGCTTGCGACAATCCTGATTACCGTCATGACCCTTGGCGGTGTTGATGCCGTGCGGGCGCAACCACTGCCGACGGCAGTCATCGCTACCATCGATTCCCAGCAGATACTTCGGGAATCGAAGGCTGCGATCAGTATTGCCGGACAGATCAAGGGGTACATGGACAGCTTGCAGCAGTTGATCCAGGCCGAAGACAATGCCCTGAAAGCGCGCCAGGACGAACTGCGCCAGCAGGCGGCGATCCTGTCCCCGGAAGCGATCGATCAGCGCCAGTCCGAACTTCAGAAAAGCTACACGGACGCGCAGCGCATGGTGCAGGACAGGCGCCAGTCTATCGGCCGCACGCAGCAGCAGGCCGTCGAGGTGCTGAAAGGCCAGATCCTTGGCATCATCGAGGAGCTGGAGCGTGAGCGGGGGTTCAACCTGGTTCTGGATCGCAACACGATCAGCTGGAACAGCGGTGCCCTGGATATCACCGGTGAAATCATCACTCGCCTGAACCAGCGCCTGCCCTCGGTGAAGGTCGGTCGGCCCGAAGGTTTCTGATGCCCGATTCCCGTTTCCATCCAAGGCAGGGGCCATTCGCGCTCGGCGAACTGGCGCAGCAGACCGGCCTGTTTGAGGTGCCGGACGGGATCGATCCGGCTCTGTCAGTGCAGGACGCCCTGCCGCTGGAACAGGCGGGCAAGGGATGTCTGAGCTTTCTCGACAATCGCAAGTATCTGCCGGCACTGGAAACGACATCGGCTGAATTCTGCGTCATCTCGCCCGATCTGGCTGACAGGGTGCCTGAAGGCACTGTTGCCTTGCCGACCCCGCATCCGTATCTCGCTTTCGCGATGATCTCGCAGGCGCTCTATCCGGGCACGGCGCCTGTCTCTCAGGTGCATGCAACCGCCGTCGTCGGTGATGATGTCGTGCTGGGGGCCGATCTGGATATCGGGGCCCATGTTGTCATCGGCGCCCGGGCGGAAATCGGCGATGGTGCCGTGCTTGGCCCCAACGTATCGGTGGGACCTGGCGTGGTCATCGGTGCCGGGTGCCGCATTGATGCCAATGCCTCGCTGGAGACCTGTATCCTGGGGCAGAGGGTGCATGTGCAGTCCGGCGCGCGGATCGGCCCGGGGGGATTTGGGTTTGCACCGCACCCCCAGCGTCATGTCGCCGTACCGCAGGTTGGCCGGGTCCTGATCGGAAATGATTGCCATATCGGGGCAAATGTCTGTGTTGCCCGCGGTTCTGGCCACGATACGGTCATCGGCAATAACGTCTGGATCGATAATCTGGTCCAGATCGCGCACAATGTGAAAATCGGTGACGGGTCGATCATCGTGGCTCAGGTGGGCATCGCTGGCTCCAGCAAGCTGGGTCAGTTCGTGCAGGTTGGCGGCCAGGCCGGTGTTTCCGGTCATGTGAAGGTTGGTAACGGCGTGAAGATCGGTGCACTGTCCGGTGTGATGAATGATCAGCCGGATGGCGCGGTCGTCCTGGGACAACCAGCGATACCGGTGCGGGACTTCTGGCGTCAGCTTGCCGCGATAAGACGGCTGACCACGAAAAAGGGGACGGACAGATGACGGAGACCAGTGTGGAGAGTGTGGAAGACATCGCCGGTCCGGTTGATATCAACCGGATCATGCAGATGATCCCGCACCGCTATCCCATGCTGATGGTGGATCGTGTTGTCGACATCCAGCCCAACCACAGCGCGGTCGGCATCAAGAATGTCACGATCAACGAACCGCATTTCGTCGGCCATTTTCCGATCAAGCCGGTGATGCCGGGTGTGCTGATCATCGAATGCATGGCGCAGACCTCTGCTGTCCTGTTCGCCCGGACGCTGGGCAAGGCAATGGAAGGCAAGGTCGTCTATTTCATGACCATCGACAATTGCCGCTTCCGCCGCCCGGTGGAGCCGGGGGATCAACTGCGGGTACATGTCGAAAAGCTGCGTGGACGCGGTGACATGATCTGGAAGATGCACGGCAAGGGCTATGTCGATGACAAGGTTGTCGCGGAAGCCGACTTTGCAGCCATGATCCAGGAAAAGCTCTGAATGGCCGATATTCACCCAACCGCCATTGTCAGCGCCGATGTGGTGCTGGGGGAAGGCGTGCGCATCGGTCCGTTCTGTGTGGTGGAGGGAGAGGTCACGCTGGAAGACGGCGTGGAGCTCATCTCCCACGTGGCACTGGCGGGGCGCAGCAAGATCGGCGCAAGAACCCGGGTGTTCCCCTTTGCCTCGATTGGACACGCGCCGCAGGACACGAAGTACAAGGGGGAGCCGTCACGCCTCAAAATCGGTGCGGACTGCACGATCCGCGAACATGTGACGGTCAACCCGGGCACTGACGGCGGCGGCATGCTGACCACGGTGGGCAACAGCTGCCTGCTGATGACCGGTGCCCACGTGGCCCATGACTGCCATGTCGGTGACAACGTCATCATCGTGAACAACGTGCTGCTGGGCGGCCATGTCGAAGTGGATGAATGGGCCATAGTCGGCGGCATGACAGCGGTCCACCAGTTCGTGAAGATCGGCAAGCATGCGATGGTTGGCGGCGCGTCCGCGCTTGGCACCAGCGTCATTCCCTACGGTCTGGCCCGGGGCAATCTGGCCCGGCTGGACGGCTTGAACCTGGTTGGCCTGAAGCGCCGCAACTTCAGCCGTGACGAGATCAGCACGCTGCGCCGGGCCTATCGGTTCCTGTTCGGGCCGGAAGGCACGATGGAGGAGAAGGTGGCGGATGCGGAAAAGCTGTTCGAGAGTGAAGTGGGTGTCGATGAGATCATTGGCTTCATGAAGGCCAATTCATCGCGCGGGCTTTGCATCCCCCGCAAGGATGCGGCGGCGGCTCAGTAGGCAATGGCCGAGGTTCCTCCGACGACGCTGGGCATCATAGCCGGTGGTGGCGACGTCCCGGGTGACGTTGCACGCGCGGCTGAGTCGCGCGGCATCGGTGTGCACATCCTCGCATTCGAAGGCTTCACCGAACCGGAACTGCTGGCGCGCTATCCGCACGACTTCATCCAGTTCGACCGGGTGGGCGACATTCTCGCCGCACTGACGCGGGGCGGATGCGACAGTGTCTGCATGGTCGGCAAGGTCGCCCGGCCTGACTTTTCAAAGCTGCGGCCCGATCTGGCCGGCATCAGCCTGCTGCCCAAGGTGATTGCCGCTGCCCGAAAGGGCGATGATGCGCTGTTGCAGGTGCTGGTCGGCTATTTCCAGAAGAAGGGTTTCCGCGTCGTTGGTGCCCATGAAATCAAGGACGACGTCCTGGTCGGCTCCGGCGCGCTCGGGACCGTCGTCCCAGATGATGCGGCGCGCCAGGACATCGGGCGTGCGGTTGACGTTGTCGAGACCCTGGGTGCGCTCGACATCGGGCAGGGTGCTGTCGTGCGCGATGGCCTCGTGCTGGCCGTGGAGGCGGCGGAGGGTACCGATCGCATGCTGGAGCGTTGTATCGACCTGGTGCAGGGTACTGGTGGCGTATTGGTGAAGCTCACCAAACCCGGACAGGACCATCGGGTCGACATGCCGACGATCGGCAGCGAAACTGTACGCCGTGCCAAGGCCGCCGGGCTGGCCGGCATTGCCGTGGAGGCTGATGCCGCCATGGTCGTTGACCGTGCTGCCACCGTTGCCGCAGCCGATGCGGCAGGCCTGTTCATCGTTGGCATCAACCGCAAGGGCGAATGACGATGCGTACCATCATGCTGGTCGCGGGTGAGCCATCGGGGGACGTGCTTGGCGCGCGACTGATGCGGGCCTTGCGGGATCAGACAGAAGGTGATGTGCGCTTCGTCGGCGTGGGTGGCGGCGAGATGGCGCGCGAAGGGCTGCAAAGCCTGTTCCCGATAGACATCCTGTCCATCATGGGCCTGTTCGAAGTACTTCCGAGGGCATTCGCCATCCGCCGCCGCCTGAAGGAGACGGAGGCGCTGGTGCGTGAGGTGCAGCCTGACTGCCTGATCACCATTGATTCCCCCGGCTTCAACCGGCGGCTGGTGCAGGCGGTGCAGGACATGGAACTGCTGAAGATCCACTACGTCGCGCCGTCGGTTTGGGCCTACAAGCCGAAGCGGGCGGTGACCATGGCCGCGCTCTACGACCATCTGCTGACCCTCCTGCCGTTCGAGCCACCGTTGTTCGAGAAGGAGGGGTTGAGTTCATCCTTCGTCGGGCACCCCGCAATAGAGGCGGAGCGGAACTATGCCGGGGACCCGCGGGCGTTCCGCAGCAATCTGGGCATTCCATCCCATGCGCCGCTGATTGCGGTCCTGTGTGGCAGCCGGACGGGCGAGTTGCGTCGCATGGGGCCGGTCTTCGTTGACAGCCTGCGCCGGGTGGCTGCAAAGGTGCCCAATGTCGCCGTTGTTGCGCCAACCCTGCCGCATCTGAAATCGCTGGTGAAAGACCTGCTCGCGCCGCTGGGTCTGCCTGTGCACGTGGTCGGACCGGATGCGAAACTGGATGCGTTTCATGCAGCGGACGTCGCGCTTGCCGCCTCTGGTACGGTTGCGCTGGAACTGTCGCTGGCCGGAACGCCTGCCGTCGTTGCCTATCGTGTCAATCCGCTGACCGCCATGGTCGCCAAGCGCCTGATCAAGATCCGATGGGCCAGTCTGACCAACATCCTGCTGGACCGGGAGGTCGTGCCGGAACTGATTCAGGAGCGGTGCACACCGGACCAGATCGCCCCGCGCGTCCTGCATCTGCTGAGCGACAGCACACACCGGGACGCACAGGCGGAGGCGGGGCGGATGGTTGCCGACATGCTGCGCCCGCCGGGGGATTGGCCTTCGTCCAGGGCGGCACGCGTGGTACTGAAGCTGACAGAGAAAAACTGAAGGAGACACGATCATGGAAGGTGCACGCCTGCTGCATACGATGATCCGCGTGAAGGATATCGACAAGTCGCTTGACTTCTACACACGTCTGTTGGGCATGAACCAGCTGCGCAAACAGGACTTTCCCACGGGTGAGTTCACGCTGGCCTTCGTCGGCTATGGTGAAGAGAAGAACAGCACGGTGATCGAACTGACCCACAACTGGGGCCAGGAAGATGATTACGACCTGGGCAATGGCTTTGGCCATCTGGCGATTGGCGTGCCGGACATCTATGGCACCTGTGAGCAGCTGGCGAAGGAAGGTGTTTCGATACCGCGCCCCGCCGGGCCGATGAAACATGGCGGATCGGTCATTGCGTTCATCGAGGATCCGGACGGCTACAAGATCGAGCTGATCGAACGGAAGCAGGGCTGAGCGTGACCAGCAACATCGCCGCAGATTTTGCCGCCCTGCATCAGGGGGATGGACCGTTCATCATGCCCAATCCCTGGGACCGTGGTTCGGCGCGCATTCTGGAGCATATGGGCTTCAAGGCACTGGCCACGACCAGCGCCGGGTATGCCTTTGCCCTTGGTCGGCGGGATGCCGAAGGTGGCGTATCACGTGCGGAGGCGATCGGTCATGCCAACGAGATCGTGCAGGCGACCGTACTGCCGGTGAATGGCGACCTTGAGAACGGCTTCGGTACGACGCCGGAGCACTGTGCGGAAACCATCCGCCAGGCCGCCGCCGCAGGCCTGGCAGGCTGTTCCATCGAGGACACGACCGCCGACTTGAGCGATCCGATCATCGATTTCACCCTTGCCGTGGAACGGATAGCCGCCGCTGTGGAGGTGGTTCGCGGGCTGGACCGTCCCTTCGTGCTGACGGCGCGGGCGGAGAACTTTCTCTATGGCCGTCGCGACATGGATGACACCCTGCGTCGCCTGAATGCGTTCGCCGACGCGGGCGCTGATGTGCTCTACGCCCCCGGCACCCGCAAGATCGAGCAGGTGCGCGAGGTCTGTCAGGGTGTCACGAAACCGGTGAATGTGCTCGCGACCGCCAGCCTGACCGTTGCGGAAATCGCCGATGCCGGGGCGAAGCGGATCAGCCTGGGTTCCGCCTTTGCCCTTGCAGCCCTGCGTGGCCTGATGGCAGCCGCGTCGGAGGTGCAGGAGAAGGGCACGTTCGAATTCGCGGCTGACCAGCCCGGCTTCGCGGAGATCAATGCGATCATGGTCGGGCGTGATCCGGACTGATGTAGTATTCTCCATCGGAGGCCAGGGCCGCGCAGGTGCCGTTCACCATTGCGGCTTGCCGAGCCGCCTGCCCTTAACCTACCCTCTCAACTGGTTCAATTCAGGGGAGGATGGCCATGATTGGTGTAGTTGCGACGATCAAGTGCAAGGACGGCACGGCAGCGGATTTCGAGGCGGCTGCGAAGCAGCTGGTGGAGGCGGTCAATGCCAACGAGCCGGGTTGTCTGTTCTATCGTCTGTTCAAGACCGATGTTCCCAATACCTACCGCTTTCTTGAAGCCTACAAGGACAAGGAAGCCACCGAAGCGCATCGTGCATCGGACCATTTCAAGACCATGGGACGCGCCATGGGGGCGTTCATGGACGGCGCCCCGTCAGTCGAGCGTCTGCCCGGCGTCGAGTGATCGCCACGTCCTTCGATCCGTAGCTGAAATCTGCGCCGACCGTCTCTCTCGACTGACCGACCCGTTTCAGCAGGCTGGATGGGTGATCAGGTGGGGGTGAGGGCCGATGATGTGATCGCCAATGGGGAGTTTCGCCAATGAGGGCAGTTGTCTGTCGCGAATGGATGCCGTTCGACGAACTGGAACTTGGCGAACTGCCGGTCCCCGAGATGCGGGCGGGTGCTGTCCGGATCCGTATCGATGCCTGTGGCATTTCCTTTGCCACCGGTCTGGTGGTGCAGGGCAAGTATCAGCGCAAGCCCCCCAGGCCGTTCGCGCCGGGGACAGAGGTCGTGGGAACGGTTATCGAATGTGCCGACGATGTGAGCCGTTGCAAGGTCAGCGACCTGGTCATGGCCTTCATCGACTGGGGTGGGTCGGCGACGGAAGCGGTTGTCTGGGAAGGTCAGGCCTACCAGGTACCCGAAGGCCTGTCGGCGGTTGACGCTATTCCGCTGCTGTCATCCTATGGCACATCCTATGGCGCACTGGTGGAACGTGCCGAACTGAAGGCAGGTCAGACCGTGCTGGTCCATGGCGCTGGTGGTGGCGTCGGCCTGTCTGCGGTGGAAATCGCCAAGGACATCGGGGCCACCGTCATCGCCCGTGCGGGTACTGAGGAGAAGCGGGACTGGGTGCGGCAGCGCGGCGCGGATCATGTGCTGGACAGCCGCGACCCGGATTTCCGCGATACGGTGCTGGATCTGACGGATGGGCGCGGCGTGGATGTGGTCTATGACCCGCTTGGTGGTGACGTGTTCCACCAGTCGCTGCGCTGCATGGACATGGGGGGCCGTCTGCTGACGATCGGCTATGCGTCGGGCGACATTCCGCAACTTGGCATCAATCTGCTGCTGTTGAAGAACATCACGGTCATGGGCTTCAACTGGGGCACATACTGGGGCTGGACCCCGGCCGATGAGCGTGTACGGCTGACACCGGAACGGGACCGGGTGATGGCGGGACTGAACGACCTCTGGGCCCGCGGCGCGATCCAGCCAAAGATCCACGCGACCTATCCGCTGGCGCAGTTTCGCGAGCTCTGGGCCGACATCAAGGAACGCCGTGCCGTCGGGCGTGTCGTCCTGTTGCCGCAGGAATAGGGGCCAGGTGCCGGGCGGAGGGGCATGACCCCGGATACGTGCTGACCAGGCTGATCAGCTTTCATCCGTGTCTGGTTCATTGCCGAAGCATTGCCAATGAGAAAGCGGCGCATCCGGTGTCATTCCGGATACGCCGCTTCGAGGTTTCAGCATTCAGGCCGGTTCTTGCTTCGCCGATATCGAGGCGTCGATGTCCGGTTCGTGTCAGCGACCGGCGCGGTCGAAGAAGTCATTGCCCTTGTCGTCAATGACGACGAACGCCGGGAAGTCCTTCACTTCGATCTTCCAGACCGCTTCCATGCCCAGTTCGGCGAAATCCAGAACCTCGACACTGGTGATCTCGTCGCGACCGACGCGGGCGGCGGCGCCACCGATGGAGCCGAGATAGAACCCGCCATTCTTCTTGCAGCTGTTGACCACCTGCTTGGAACGGTTGCCCTTGGCGACCGAGATCATGGAACCGCCAAGTTCCTGGAACTCTGCCACGTAGGGGTCCATGCGCGCCGCCGTCGTCGGCCCGAACGCGCCCGATGCATAGCCGTCCGGTGTCTTGGCCGGACCGGCGTAATAGATCGGGTGGTCCTTGAAGTAGGCGGGCAGTTCGCCGCCTGCGGCCACACGCTTTGAAAGCTCCGCATGCACGATGTCGCGCGCCACGATCATGGTGCCGGACAGCAGGATCGGGGTTTCGACGGGCAGCTTGGTCAGGATGTTGCGCAGGTCGTCCATCGGCTGGCTCAGGTCGATGCGTACCGCGCCACTGACGTCGATATCCTTCTGCGGCAGGTACTTCGACGGATCGCGCTCCAACGCCTCCATGAACACGCCTTCGCCGGTGATCTTGGCCTTCGCCTGGCGGTCCGCCGAGCAGGAGACGCCGATGCCGATGGGCAGGGAGGCGCCATGGCGGGGCAGGCGGATGACGCGGACGTCGTGGCAGAAGTACTTGCCGCCGAACTGTGCGCCGATACCCAGATTCTGCGACAGCTTGTGGACCTGTGCTTCCAGTTCCAGATCGCGGAAGGCATGTCCGGTCATGTCGCCGGAGGTCGGCAGCGCATCGTAGTACTTGCAGCTGGCCATCTTCACGGTCTTCAGGGTCTGTTCCGCCGACATGCCGCCGATGACGATGGACAGGTGATAGGGCGGGCAGGCGGATGTGCCGAGCGTCGGCAGCTTCTCCGCGAAGAACTGCATCAGGCGTTCCGGGTCAAGGACACGCCGCGTTTCCTGGAACAGGAATGTCTTGTTGGCGGAACCGCCCCCCTTGGCCACGAACAGGAACTTGTAGGCGTCACCGCCCACCGCTTCCAGATCGATCTGAGCGGGCAGGTTGGAGCCTGTGTTCTTTTCCTCGAACATCGACAGCGGGGCCATCTGGCTATAGCGCAGGTTGCGCGTGGCCCAGGTCTGCTGCACTCCGGCGGACAGTGCCTCCGCATCGTCACCATTCACCAGGACCTGCTGGCCCTTCTTGCCGGAAATGATGGCCGTGCCGGTATCCTGGCAGGACGGGAATTCCATGGCAGCAGAGATGTTGGCGTTCTTCAGCAGTTCCATGGCCACGAAGCGGTCGTTGTCCGACGCTTCCGGATCATCCAGAATCAGACGCAACTGCTTGAGATGTGCGGGGCGAAACAGGTGGCTGATGTCGCTGAAGGCCGTTTCCGCCAGTTTGGTCAGCACGTTCGGCTGCACGGTGACGAAGTCGCGACCGCCCAGCTTCTCGACTTTCACGCCATCCACGTCCAGCTGACGGTATTCCGTGTCATCCGCGCCCAGCGGGAACAGCGGCCCATATCCAGTATCGGTGCTCATCTCGAATACCCCCTTCGATCACCCCAGTTCGAACTTGCACCAAGCAGAACACAAATCGGCGGCAATTGCAGTATCGACGGGTGGGTTAATCGGTGATCACTATCAGGTTGTCGGCGGTCAGGTCGCCCGGGCGGGTGCCGGCGAGGCGAATGCTGTCCGCGTCGGTCAGACCGATGAACAGCCCGTGCGGCGTGGACCAGACGCGGCGGGATACGGCGGCGAAGTCGGGGTAGCCTGGCACCCGGACCAGTCGGATGGCATCTTCCGCCGGGTCAAAGCCGATGATCTGGTCATGGCCGCTGTTCGGGCCAAAGATGAACAGGTCGCGGCCAAAGCCCGCCTGATGGCTTTGCTTGCCAGCGGTATCCATGTGCTGGCGCACCCCGTCGCGCAGGGTGACGCTTGGCTCAGCGAGCAGGGGTGTGGCGAACATCGCGGCGATGCTGAAGCCGCAAAGCAGACGGGCACCCCTTGTCAAAAGGGATGCCCGCCGATGTTCCTGCCGTGTCGTCACGTGATCAGAAGATGAAGTCGTCGGTTTCATCCAGCGCCACGCCTGACAGGCCTTGCAGGGTCAGCGACTCTGTTCCGCCGCCCGTGATCGTGATGATCAGGTCTCCGCCGGAGTCGGTGAAGTTCAGGTCGCCAAAGCTGATCCCCAGAGCCGAGAAGTCGATGACATCTTCCGATGCCGCACCGGCCACGAAGTCCTCGATGACGTCATTGCCGAAGCTGGCATTGTCGAACACGAACAAATCGTTCCCGTCCTCGCCCGCCAGCGTGTCGTTGCCGCCGCTGCCGCCGTTCAGCGTATCTGCGCCCGCGTCACCGAAGATGCTGTCATCGCCCAGGCCACCGAAGAGCTGATCGATACCTTCGCCACCGTCCAGGATGTCATTGCCGTCGCCACCCAGCAGGGTGTCATTGCCCGCTTCGCCGCGCAGGGTATCGATACCGTTGCCGCCATCGAGGCTGTCGTTGTCCGTGCCACCCAGCAGCGAGTCATTGTCGTCACCGCCGAACAGTATGTCCTGACCACCGGCGCCATTCAGCTGATCGTTGCCGATGCCGCCGAAGATGGTGTCGAAGCCGACCAGCGTGTCGAGGGACGGGTCATCGCCGTTGATGGTGTCGTCGCCTTCGCCGCCGAACAGGCTGTCGAAGTTGCCACCGCCGAGGATGAAGTCATTGCCCAGGCCGCCGTTGATGGTGTCGTTGTCGAACTGACCGCGCAGGGTGTCGTTGCCGTCACCGCCGTCGATGGAGTCATTGCCTGCGCCACCGAAGACCCGGTCGGTGCCTGCGCCGGCGGAAATGATGTCATCATCATTGCCACTGCTGATCGTGTCATCGCCGATGCCACCAATGACCGAGTCGGCACCATCGCCGCCAATGATCGAGTCATTGCCGTCGCCGCCGTCCAGCGTGTCAACGCCCGCTCCACCGTTCAGGGTGTCATTCTCCGTGCCACCGAACAGCTGGTCGTCATCGTTGCCACCGAACAGCTGATCTGCATCAGCGCCGCCATCAAGAATGTCGAAGCCATTGCCACCGATCAGTGTGTCGTTGCCGGCATTGCCGATCAGGCTGTCGTCATCGCCACCGCCATCAATCGAGTCGGCACCCAGTCCACCGTCAATGGTGTCGTTGCCTGCGCCGCCGCTGACCACGTCATCGTCAGCCCCGGCATCGACCAGGTCCGCGCCGTCTCCAGCGTCAACCGTGTCGTTGCCTGACCCGGCAACAATGGTGTCGTCGCCCAGACCGCCCACAACGGTGTCAGCCCCGTCACCGGCATCCAGCGAGTCGTTGCCGTCACCGCCGTCGACGGTGTCGGCCCCAAGCCCGGCCGAGATCGTGTCCTGACCGCCACGCCCGAAGAAGTGGTTGTCGAAGTTGTCACCTGTCAGCGAGTCATCGGAGTCGGAACCAAGCACACCTTCCATGCTGGTCAGCGTGTCGTTTGCTGCTGTGCCGCCTGAAGCAATACCGAGACCCAGATCGATGGTGACTGCCGCGCCACTGTCGGTGTAGTCAGCACAATCGTCACCGGCACCGCCATTGAGGCTGTCGGCACCGTTGCCGCCCTGCAGCGTGTCATTGCCGTCACCGCCATCCAGCGTGTCGTCGCCGTCACCGGCCACGATGAAGTCATTGCCGTCCAGACCCTGGATGGTGTCCGGCCCCGAGGTGCCGTTCAGCGGGATGTCATCGCCCGGTGTGCCGGTGATGACGGTCGGGCCGCCGAAGTCGAAGTCGTCCGCATCCAGCTGGGACACCAGAACACCCTGAAGCACCAGGATCCCTGCCGCGCCCAGATTGATGGTGGTGTCCGTGCCGTCATCCGTGGCGTTGGCCAGCACGTCGCCGAAGCTGTTCAGCGCCGTGACGGCCTGCACATCGATGACATCGTCGGTACCGGCACCCGGGACGAAACCCTGAATGGTGTCGTTGCCGAAACCGTCAGCCAGGATGAACAGGTCATCATCGCCGCCGCCATTCATGAAGTCGTCGCCGAGGCCGCCTGTGATGGTGTCGTTGCCGGTGCCGCCCTGCAGCGTGTCTGCACCGTCACCGCCATCCAGGATGTCGTCTCCGTCGCCACCGATCGCGATGTCGTTGCCACCGCCGGTGCTGATGGAATCAGCGCCTGCGCCGCCAACGAAGCGGTTGTCTTCCGCGCCGCCGGACAGGGTGTCATCCGCGGAGGTGCCGATGGCACCTTCGAAATTGGCGATCGTGTCGTCACCGAACAGCGTGTCGGAAGTATCGAAGGTAACCGGGCCGGTTTCGCCCGAAAGATCCAGAACGTCGAGGCCCGCACCGCCATCAAGGCTGTTGGCACCATCGCCGCCGCTGACCGTATCCGCGCCTGCACCTGCGTCGACCGTGTCGTCGCCTGCGCCTGCCGAGATCGTGTCAGCGCCGCCAGCGCCGAACAGGGTGTCCCCGTCGATGCTGCCGATCAGCGTATCGGCGAAGTCGGAGCCGATGACCTGTTCGATGCCGGATACCGTGTCATTGCCGCCGTTGGACAGATCGAAACTGGTTCCGACGGTTTCGCCTGCGAAGCTGACCGTATCGGAGCCTGCACCGCCGACGACCGAGTCGGCACCCTGACCCACGAACAGCAGATCATTGCCATCGCCGGCGTCCAGCGTGTCGTTGCCTGCGTTGCCGCCCAGCGTGTCATCGCCATCTCCGGCAGTGATCACGTCGGCACCTTGGCCACCCAGCAGGCTGTTCGCGCCTGCCGTGCCGATCAGGGTGTCGTTGAAGTCGGAGCCGATCAGGTTCTCGACATTGGTGATCACATCGCCTGCCGCGTGGCCACCGCTTGCGGTGCCCAGCCCGAGGTCGACATTGACCGCAGCGTTGGAGCCTTCATAGCTCGCCGTGTCGTTGTCGTCGCCACCGTCCAGGGTGTCGGCGCCTGCCCGACCCTGCAGCAGATCGTCGCCGCCACGGCCCAGCAGGGAATTGCCGAATTCGTCACCGCGCAGGGTGTCATCGAAGTCGGAACCAATGACGTTCTCGATCCGGTCGAAGCTGTCACCCGTCGCCTCCCCGCCCGACGCCGTATTCGCATCGATATCGATGTTCACGCCGGAACCGGAATTGGCATAGCTCATGGTGTCATCGCCGAGACCGCCGCGCATGGTGTCCGAACCCGCGCCGCCTTCGAAGAAGTCGTCGCCGGTGTCGCCCACCAGGCTGTCATCGCCGCCCTGACCGATCAGCGTGTCATTGTCGAAGCCACCCAGCAGGGTGTCGTTGCCAGTGCCGCCCTCCATCGAATCGAGGCCTTCGCCGCCGCTCAACAGATCGTCGTCATTGCCGCCGAACAGGTTGTCGTTGCCATGGTCACCCAGCAGCGTGTCGTTGCCGCCGTTTCCTTCCAGGGTGTCGTCGTGGCAATTGCCGTCAATCGAGTCCGCGCCGTCGCCGCCGGTCACACTGTCGTTGTCGTCGCCAGCGTTGATCGTGTCGTCGCCCGCAGCACCGTTGATGGTGTCATTGCCGAGGTCGGTCGTGATGGAGTCGTTGCCGAGGCCGCCATTGACGTTGTCGTCACCGAGGCCGCCGGAGATGGTGTCGTCACCATCCTCACCCAGAAGGGTGTCATTACCGTCGGCACCGTCCAGGATGTCACCGTCGTCACCGCCAAGCATGGAGTCGTCGCCGGCACCGCCGAACAGCGTGTCGATGCCCGCATCGCCGAACACATCGTCATTGCCTGCACCGGCAGACACCGAGTCGGCGCCCAGGCCACCGCGTACGGTATCCTGACCATCGCCCGCACTGAGCACGTCGTTGGCATCGCCGCCGTCGATCGAGTCATCGCCGAGGCCGCCGGTAATGGTGTCCTCACCCGCGTTGCCGGTGATCGTGTCATCGCCTGCGTCACCGAACAGCAGGTCAAGACCGTCACCACCGTTGAGATCGTCGGCGTCATCGCCGCCACGCAGGGTGTCGTCACCCGCATCGCCGCGCAGGGTATCAAGCCCGGCACCGCCAGTGATGCTGTCGTTGCCGGTCCCGCCATCGCCAAGATCGTTGCCGTCGCCGAGGGACAGGGTGTCGTCACCGTCTTCGCCGCGCAGCGTGTCGTTACCGATACCGCCGTTCAGCAGATCGTTCTCGCTGCCACCCAGGATCGAGTCATCGCCGTCGCCGCCGAACAGGCTGTCGACACCCGCGCCGCCGTTCAGGTTGTCGTTGCCGATACCGCCATCCAGCGTGTCATCGCCGTCTTCACCGGCCAGCGTATCGTCACCAGCACCACCGGTGATGCTGTCGTTGCCGATGCCGCCAACGGCCAGATCGTTGCCGTCGCCCGCATCCAGCGCGTCATCGCCGTCCTGGCCCTGCAGGGTGTCATCGCCCAGGCCGCCGGTCAGCGTGTCGTTGTCGGCCCCGCCGAACAGCCGGTCAGAGTCATCGCCGCCGTCCAGGATATCCGCACCGGCTGAACCGGAAAGCGTGTCGTCGCCGGTGCCGCCAACCAGCGTGTCATCGCCATCGGCACCCGAAACATTGTCATTGCCGCCCAGCGCATCGATGTTGTTGGCAGAGCTGTTGCCGGTGATCACATCGTCGAATTCGGAACCGATCAGATTCTCGAAGCCGACCACCGTGTCGCCGTCGGCGAAACCGCCGGAACCCACGCCGCCGGACAGGTCGACCGTGACCCCGGCATCGGAGTTGGAATAGTCGATGAGGTCCGTGCCGCCCAGGCCGTTGATCGCATCCGCGCCTGCACCGGCAATGACCGTGTCGTCACCCAGGCCGCCCGTGATGCTGTCCGCACCTGCGCCATCGATGATCAGGTCGTTGCCTTCGCCGCCGCCCAGCGTGTCGTCGCCGTCGCCGCCTTCGAGCGTATCGTCGCCGTCACCGGCGGTGATCGAGTCCGCTCCGTTGCCGCCAACCAGTGAATCCGCGCCATTGCCACCGTCGAGGGTGTCGTCACCGTCGCCGCCGGAAAGCACGTCGTCGCCGCCGAGGCCTTCCAGCTTGTTGTTCGCCGCGTCGCCCAGCAGCGTATCGGCAAATCCGTTCGTGCCCACCGCGCTTTCGATGGAGATCAGCGTGTCGCCGTCGGCGTGGCCACCCGTTGCCGTCCCTGCAGCGATATTGACGCTGACCGCTGCGTTGGATCCGCGGTAGTCCGCCGAGTCATTGCCATCACCGCCATCCAGGATGTCGGCACCGGCACCGCCTTCAAGGCTGTCGTCGCCAAGCTGGCCACGCAAGGTATCGTCGGCTGCACCGGCGGAGATCAGGTCGTTGCCTGCACCACCTTCCAGCGAGTTCTCGGTTGCCGAGCCGGTGATCTGGTCATCATCGCTGCCACCGATGGCGTTCTCGATGAAGGCGTAGGTATCGCCCGCCGCATCCGACAGTTCGCCGACACCGGTGGTCAGATTGATGCGCAGGGCACCACCTGCCGCCGAGTAATCAACGGTGTCGATGCCATTGTTGCCGTTCAGCCGGTCTGCACCCGCATCACCCAGCAGCGTATCGTCGCCTTCGCCACCGGACAGGGTGTCGTCACCAGCGTCGCCAGAGAGGACGTCTGCGCCAGCGTCACCGCGCACGACGTCGTTCTCGGAACCACCGAACAGGCGGTCATCGTCGTCACCGCCGGCGATCAGATCCTCGCCCGAGTCACCGAGAAGGGTGTCTGCACCCGCCTGGCCGAAAATCGTGTCCAGACCAATGCCGCCGATGGCCTCGTCGTTGCCGGTTCCACCGGAAATGTTGTCGTTGCCGTCGCCACCGGACAGGGTGTCGTCGCCAGCCTCACCATTCAGCGCATCGTTACCGGCATCGCCCTGAACGGAATCGTTGCCGTTGCCGCCCTGAACCGTGTCGTCGTCGTTGCCGCCGATCACCGTGTCATCGCCGTCCGCGCCGCGCACCAGGTCCTGGCCGTCGCCACCATTGACAACGTCGGCCCCGGCCCCGCCATTCAGCGTATCCGCGCCTTCGTCACCGGCTACGGTGTCGTCGTCGGCGCCACCGAACAGGACGTCATCGCCCGCGCGACCCAGAAGGAAGTCGGTGCCCGCACCGCCATCGATGGTATCCGCGCCGTCCAGCGCATTCGCGCCGTCCGCGCCGTCGAGCACATCCGCGCCGTCGCCGCCCTCAAGGCTGTCATTGCCCAGTCCGCCACGCAGGGTGTCGTCACCCAGGTCGCCGAACAGGGTGTCGTCGCCATCGTCACCGCGCACAGAGTCATTGTCATCGCCGCCGAAGATTTCGTCAGCACCAGTTCCGCCGCGCAGATTGTCTGCCCCGGCCTCGCCGAAGATTTCATCATCGCCGCCATCGCCGTTCAGGCTGTCGTCGCCAATGCCGCCGAAGATGCGGTCGTTGTCTGCACCACCGTTGACGGAATCGTTGCCGTCGCCACCGAAGATGTTGTCAGCGCCCGCGTCGCCGTTGACCGTGTCATCGCCGATCTGACCGAACAGGCGGTCGATGCCATTGCCGCCAAAGATCTGGTCGTTGCCGTCGCCGCCTTCGACCTTGTCGTTGCCGTCGTTCGCCAACAGCGTGTCATTGTCCGCGCCGCCGAAGATGTCGTCCTGACCGCTGCCGCCGGTGATGGCGTCATTTCCGGCGAGGCCGAACAGGTCATTGGCCTGGCCGGAGCCGGCGATGGTGTCATCAAGGCCTGAGCCGACGACGTTCTCCAGGTTCACGTAGGTGTCGCCCGCAGCGTCGCCCGCTGTGCCGACACCAGCGCCGAGGTCGACCGCAACGGCGGCCGAGGAGGCAGCGAAGGTGATCGCGTCGGTTCCCGCGCCACCGTTGATCGAATCAGCGCCTGCGCCGCCAATCAGCGTGTCCGCACTGGTGCCCAGGGAAATCGTGTCGTCGCCGTCACCATCGGACACCAGGTCGAGGCCATCGCCCGCGTTGATGAGGTCGTTGCCGTCACCCGCGATCAATGTGTCGTTGCCCGATCCGCCGATCAGCGTGTCGTTGCCGGCACCGGAATCGATCGAGTCGTTGCCGTTGGCGCCGTCGAAGTTGTTGTCACCGGCGTCACCGATCAGGGTGTCGTCCGCGTTGGTGCCGATGGCACCTTCGATGTTGGTCAGCGTGTCGCCGGCGGCGTCACCACCGGTGGCCGTGCCGAGGCCGATATCGACGGTGATCGGGCCGACGGAGCCGGAATAGTCGGCCACGTCGATGCCTGCGCCGCCGTCGAGGGAGTCAGCGCCAGCGCCGCCCTTGACCGTATCGGCACCGTCGCCGCCCAGCAGCGTATCGTCGCCACCGCGGCCAACCAGGCTGTCATTGCCGCCACGGGCATCAAGCAGGTTGTTGTCGGCATTGCCGGAAAGATTGTCGACACCGGAGGTGCCGATCACATTCTCGATCTTGCGGAGCTGGTCGCCCTCCGCGTCGGAACGCTCGCCCTTGCCATTGTTCAGGTTGACGGTCACGCCACCGGCGGAGCTGGTGTAGTCCGCCGTGTCGATGCCTGCCCCACCCGCCATGCGATCGGCGCCGGAACCACCCACCAGGGTGTCATCGTCATCGCCGCCGCGCATTTCGTCGTTGCCGGCGCCACCGAAGATGGAATCCGCGCCCGCTTCCGCGTTCAGGATGTCGCTGCCGCCCTGACCGAACAGGGTGTCGTCGCCTTCGCCTGCGCGCAGGATGTCGGATCCGGAACCGCCATCCAGGCTGTCGTTGCCTTCCGCGCCTTCAATGACGTCGCTGTCGGAACCGCCGAAAATGGTGTCGTCGCCTGCGCGACCCTTCAGGATGTCGCTGCCCTGTCCGCCGGAGAGGGAGTCCGCGCCGTCCTCACCGTCAATGAAGTCCGCGTCGTTGTTGCCGAAGATCGTGTCATTGCCCGTGCCGCCGACCAGTGTGTCGCCGCCGGTGCCGCCATCGATGCTGTCGTCGCCATCGTCACCCTTGATGGTGTCCTTGCTGGCATTGCCGAACAGGACGTCGTTGCCGCCGCCGCCACGGATCAGGTCGGCGTCGTCGAAGCCGCGCACCGTATCCGCACCGTCGCCTGCGAATATCTGGTCGCGTCCGCCGTCGCCGTGGACAGAGTCATCACCCAGACCGCCGAAGATGGTGTCCTCACCGGAGCCACCTTCGAGGCTGTCGTTGTCGTCCTCACCCAGCAGCCGGTCGCCCTCGGCACCGCCGCGCAGGGTATCGTTGCCCGTGCCGCCTTCCAGCGTGTCGGATCCGCCGCCCGGAACCGTTTCCGAGCCGGAGTCGCCGACGATGGAATCGTCGCCCGCACCACCGAACAGCACGTCGATGTCTTCATTGCCCGTGATGGTGTCGCCACCGTCGCCACCGAAGATGCGGTCATTGCCTTCCTCACCGGAAAGGTCGTCGTCGCCCGCATTGCCTTCGATGGAATCCGCGCCGATGTTGCCGCGCACCGTGTCTGCGCCGTCGCCACCCGTAACGGTGTCGTTGCCTGACCCGCCTTCGATCTGGTCATTCGCCAGGCCGCCATCGATGAAGTCGTCGCCACTTTCGCCGCGCAGGGTGTCATCGCCGCCCTGGCCGAGAACGGTATCGTCTTCCGAACCACCCTGAATGGTGTCGCCGCCTTCACCGCCTTCGATGGAGTCCGCGCCACTGCCGCCGCGAATGGTATCCGCACCGTCGTTGCCGAACAGCGTGTCGTCATCCGACTGGCCATTGATCTCGTCATCGCCGAGACCACCGGACGCGACGTCCGCGCCGGTGCCGCCGTCGAGACGATCATTGCCGTCGCTGCCGTCGAGGGAATCGGCACCGTCGCCACCGTTCAGCGTATCGTTGTCCGTACCGCCAACGATGGTGTCGTCACCCAGGTTGCCGAACAGGCGGTTTGCACCGCTGGTCGCCGTGATGAAGTCATTGCCACGACCGCCTTCGACCTGGTCATCGCCCGCCCCGGCATCGATGACATCATCGCCGCCGACCAGATCGCTGTTCAGGTCACCGCGCAGGGTGTCGTTACCGTCGTTGCCGAGCAGGGTATCGCCACCCGCGCCGCCGAAGAGCTGGTCGTCGCCAAGGCCGCCGGAAACGGTGTCGGAGCCATCGTCCGCGCGCACCAGATCATTGCCGTCACCGCCGTCGACAAGATCGTCTCCGTCGCCGCCATTGATGACGTCGTTGCCGCCATCACCGGTGATCGTGTCGTTGCCACCGTCGCCCTGGATCTTGTCGAACGCTGCGCCACCGCTGATCAGATCGGCATCGCCGCCGCCGATCAGGCTGTCCTGACCGTCGCCGCCACTGATGGTGTCTTCGCCCGCGCCGCCAGCCAGCGTATCGTTGCCAGCTTCGCCAAGCAGAACGTCGGCACCGAGTTCGCCGGCCAGGGAGTCGTTGTCGTCGCCGCCCCGCAGTGTGTCGTCGCCGTCCTTGCCGAAGATCGTGTCGTTGCCGAGGCCGCCGAGGGCGGAATCATTGCCCGAGCCAGCATGGATGAAGTCGTCGCCATCGCCGCCCGTGACCGAGTCATTACCGGTATCGGCGAAAATCGTGTCATCGCCCGCAGCACCGTCGACCGTGTCGTCGCCACCATCGGTCTCGAAGCGGTTGTTCGCGGCGTCGCCAAGGACGAGGTCGTTGCCGCTGCCGGTCCGGATTTCCTGCACCGCGATCAGTGAATCGGTTCCGAACTGGGATGTGACCGTCCCGGCATTCAGATCGGCGAGGACCGCATCGGTGGCGTTGGTGTAGTCAGCTTCGTCACGGCCGGCGCCACCTGCAAAGGTGTCGTCCCCAAGGCCGCCACGGAATGTGTCGTCACCATCATTGCCGAACAGGGAGTCCGCGCCGTCGCCACCATTGAGGGAGTCGTCCCCCAGGTCGCCCAGCAACGTGTCATCGCCACCAAGCCCGGCGATCGTGTCGTCGTTCACCGTCCCTGCCAGGGAATCGGGATTGTTTGTGCCCACGATGTCCGCGAATTGAACACGCGAGACAGCTGACGCACGAAGCAGATCAACCAGAAGCGACATAACAGGACCTCCAAAGTCCGAACCTCTGCTGACTGCAGCATTCCTTATTGGTTTTATTAATTGAGAGAGTTAGCACAAACTTTAGGAAAATGCCAAGGGCCTGAATGCCTTGTTAGGCTGGGCAGAGTGTGACCGGCGTCAATCAATCGAGCGTCATTCCACTGGCGGCTGTGCGGCGCGCGAGATGTTTTCCGCCGAGATCTGCGCCATGCCTGCCGCTTCGGCTGCCTTCGACAAGATGGTTGGTCCGGGTTTGACAGTGCCTTGCGGATGCCTGCCAATCGCGTGTCAGTAGTGATCACGAATCCATGCAGGGAGATTCGGCCCTACCGCCCGGAAGCGTCGGGTTTACGGCAACCTTTGACTTTCAGCAGAAATCGGCCCTACTTGTCCTGAGATGAAGCTGAAACCGGCAGATGTGATCTCGCCAGCGTGTGCTGGGTGCCCATCATGTCTGCGATCCAAGTCAGGGATTGAGTGCGATGAAACCGGGAGCACCATGGAGCATCAAGGGCGTCGATCCCGACGCGCGCGAAATTGCCAAGGCAAAGGCCCGCGCGTCCGACATGACGCTGGGTCAATGGCTCAATCAGGCGATTGCGGATGCCGACAAGCCACCGGTGACCGCCGCCGCACCTGTGGCCCAGGGCGGGTCGTCGCTGGACACGGCGCGTCTGATGCGGGCGATATCGGAAGTGGCCCGGCGGGTTGATCAGGTGCGGGACGCGCCGGCTGCTGCCGTCGATACCAGCAAAATCGAACAGTCGCTGGCAGTCCTGGCGCGCCGCATGGAGGCACTGGAACAGCGCGCCCCCGCCGCACCGGACATGTCGGGTCTTGCCGGCAGCCTGAACAACAGCATTGCCGGGCTGGCGCAGAAGCTTGGCCGTATCGAGGAACAGGTCGCCGGAATGACCGGCGGGGCCAATGTCGATGCGGTTTCCGGCGGCGAGGGCACGGACGCTGTGCTGGCGAAGCTGAACGATCTGAACGAGCGGCTGGACACCATGGCCCACCCGGTATCGTCTGAAGGCGATCCGGCTGTTCAGGCGGACATGCGGCGGGTCATGAACGGCATGCTCAACCTGGCGCGCAAGATCGATGGAGTCGAGGCGCAGGTCGCTGGTCAGATGGCGCCGCTGAAAGCCGAAATTGCAGAACTGCGCTCGGCCTCCGGCTCCCCGGCAGCCGATGCGCAGCCGGATACCCAGAGGGAGGCAATCGAGGCGATCCACAATGACGTGCAGGAACTGAAACGGGCCATTGCGGCGCAATCGGCCCCGCCTGCGGCATCTGAACGCGACCTGCGACCGGATATTGCCCTGGCGCTGGCACCTGTGATGGCGCGGCTGAGTGACCTGCAGGCGCGGATCGAAGAGGCTTCGGTTGCCGCTGCTGAACCCACCGACATCGATGCCGCCCCGGTCCTTGAGCCTGTTCATGAACAGGAGCCCGAGCCCGAGCCCGAACCCGAACCAGCAGCACCTTCAGAACAGAGCGCGGACTTGGCTGAGGCTGCAGACGCAACCGTGCCGGATGAAACCACGCAAGGTGATCCGGACGACGCCCCCATGCAGCGCCCGGAACCCGGCGCCTTGCAGGCGCTGCACGATCTGACGGCCCGGCGCGACAGCGTCAGTCGGCGCGTTGAACCTATCCTGCGCGACTTGCCCGAGCCTGATCAGGCGACCGAAACGAACGCCGCGCCGGAGCCACCGCTGGATGCACACAGAGCGGTCGATGACGACGACCGCCCTGATTTCGACGCCCCCAACGACCTGACCGGGGTCGAGCCAGCCGCAGCATCACCATTGCCGGACACCGATCCGGTTGCTGAATCCGCTGCGTCAGAGCCTGCGTCGGCCACCGAAACATCTTCGGACATCATCCAGGACCCGATCGATCAGCCCCTGGAGAATCGGGATTCGCTGGATGGCGGTGAAGGTGGGGATATCCCGGAAACGGCGGCAGCCCCGGATCGCCCCCGTCGGATCGTTCCGGTGGAAAACCTGCTCGACGGCGGTGACGCGGCGCGGGCTGACGACACGCGTGCATCAGGTGGGTTTGATGATGATGACGACATGCGGTCGCCGAATGCCGATGTGGCGGCTGCATCGGTGGCCTCACCCATGGCGGCGCAACGGATTGTGGTGGAGGAACCGCGCGAGCGTCGTCGCGGACTTGGCTATCTGGTTGCGGCGCTGCTGTTCCTGGCCTTGCTGATTGGCGGTTTCTTCTTCATTGGCAGCGACCGTTTCGGACAGTGGGTCGAGCAGGGCAAGACAGTGGTCGCTGGTCTGGCCGACATGGTGCCGGTGCCGGATTCAGGCTCTGACGCAGGCCCGGACACAGGCCCGGACACAGGCTCGGGGCCTGCAGGCACGGCAGCCGACGGGACGGCAGCCCAGCCGACTGCTGCCGCGAATCCTGCTGCGCCTGCTGCACAGACGGGTGAGACCATATCCAGTGCGCCTCCGGTTCCGGACACGGCTGCACCTGTCCGGCAGGATGCAGCCGAGCCCCTTTCGGCAGCCGCCCCTGATACACTTGCGTCTGCCCGGGCCAATACGGTGGCGGAACCGGAACCTGCTGCGCCAGCAGGCGCGGCGAACCCCGCTGAGACGTCATTACCCGCGGCGACGAGGACAGATCTTGCGACCCTGCAGGCACAGGCTGAAGCCGGCGATGCAGAGGCGCAGTTTCTGCTCGGCGTACGCTACCGTGATGGGGACGGCATCGGCGTCAGCTATGGCGAATCCGCAGCCTGGTTCCAGCAGGCCGCTGAGCAGGGTCATGTGCCTGCACAGGTGAATCTGGGCATCTTCTACCGTCAGGGTGTCGGCGTCGCGAAGGACGTCGATCTGGCGAAGGTCTGGTTCCATGCCGCTGCGCGCGCCGGTCATCCGGAGGCGCAGAATTTCCTCGGGCAGGTCTATGTGGGCGAGGATCAGGAGCGGCCAGATTACTTTCAGGCCGCACGCTGGTTCCGGGAAGCGGCGGAGCAGGGTGTTCTGGACGCACAGTACAATCTTGCGTCCCTCTACATGGGTGGCCTCGGCGTGCCCCGCGATGACGCGCAAGCCTATTTCTGGTTCGGAGTTGCCGCGCGCCAGGGTGACACGGATGCCGCAGCCAATCAGGCGAATGTAGGCGCGGAAATGGCCCCCGCAGAACGCACGGAACAGGATCAGCGGATCGCCAGCTTTCAGGCCATCCCGCAATATGCGCTGCAGCCGAGCCAGGCGGTGAACGCCATATCCGGCAGCGCGGAAATTCGCAGGCGCGACCAGATCCGCCTGGTCCAGCGCCTGCTGATTTCCCGGGGGTACGACCCGGGGCAGCCGGACGGCCTGCCGGGGGAGCAGACGCGACAGGCAATCCGTCAGTTCGAGACCGACAACGGTCTCACGGTGACCGGGCGGATTACCGAACCCGTGCTTCAGGCGTTGCAACAGGGTGGCTGAATCGTCGGTATCCTGCGGGTTCCTTGCCGATTCAGTGCGAGTGTGAGCAAACTGACCGAATCGGTAGGTAAAATACGAATCGGGCCTGGAATCAGGAACATGTCGACAGAAACCCCCTGGAGCGTGCGCGGTGTCGAGCCGGAAACGCGGGAAGCAGCCAAGATGGCTGCTCGCCGCGCCGGGCTGACGCTTGGCCACTGGCTCAACCGTACCATCCGAAATGCCGTCGCAGAAGAACTCGGCTCCGGCCATGGAACGACAGGCGACCTTGCGCAACTGCCCGCACTTGCGAATGACATGCTGCTGGCCGCGATACAGGAACAGCTGGATGCCCAGCGTGCCGCCATCGAAGCGACGCTGCAGCAGGGCCGCAGCGGCGCCAACGATGATGCGTCCCCTGAAACAACCCACTTGCACGAGATTTCCGAGCCCGCCGCAGAACCGAACGAGCGGATGCAGGCGGAGTTCGACGAGATCAAACTGCTGATTCACGACTACCTTGGGCTGCTGCTGCCCGTGGCGGAACCGGTACAGGCCCTGTCGCGCCAGCTTGAAGACATGAACAATCTGGCCAAGGATGTGCGGCGGTCCGCCGAAGCGGCGGAACGGGCGGCGGCATCCGTCCTGCCCCTTGAACGCGCTGTGCTGCGCATGACCGGGGCTGTGCCTGATGATGCCAAGGATGTACACGAACGGGTGCAGGACCGCCGAGGCAGCGGACTTGGCAAGCTGTTCGGAAATTGAGATCCCGTACCGGCGCCCTGTCGGTGTGGAGTTACTGACAGGGTAAGCGCGACCGGTGCAGATCTACCTCCCCATCGCCGAGATGCCGATAAATGCTCTGATGCTGATCGGAATGGGTCTGGGAGTCGGCTTCCTGTCGGGCATTTTCGGGGTTGGTGGCGGGTTCCTGATGACCCCACTGCTGATCTTCATGGGCGTGCCCGCCGCCGTCGCGGTGGCCACCCAGGCCAACCAGATCGTGGCCGCCAGTGTTTCCGGTGCCATCGGCCACTGGCGGCGCAAGAACGTCGATGTACAGATGGGGCTGGTGCTGCTTGGCGGGGGGCTTGTCGGGTCGTTCTTCGGCAGCCTCATATTCGCCTGGATGAAGAGTCTGGGGCAGGTGGATCTGATGATCCGATTGTCCTATGTCGTCTTCCTCGGCATCATCGGGTCGCTGATGTTCGTGGAGAGCACGCGCGCCCTGTTCCGCCAGCGCCGCGGCTACAAGCGCCGCAAGATGCATCAGCACTACTGGATCCACGGGCTGCCGTTCAAGATGCGGTTCCGCCGCTCCAAGCTCTACATCAGTATCCTGCCGCCGCTGGCCATCGGCCTGCTGGTGGGGGTGCTGGCCGCGATCATGGGCGTTGGTGGCGGCTTCGTCATGGTCCCGGCAATGATCTACCTGCTCGGCATGCCGACGGCGGTCGTGGTGGGCACATCCCTGTTCCAGATCACCTTCGTGACCGCCGCGGTCACGGTCATGCATTCCATCAACACGCAGACGGTCGATGTCCTGCTGGCCCTGCTGTTGCTGCCCGGATCCGTGATTGGCGCCCAACTGGGTGCCCGTATCGGCGTGCATCTGAAGGCCGAGCAGCTGCGGGCGCTGCTTGCGGCCATGGTCCTTGCGGTCTGCATCAAGCTCGGGATCGACCTCTTCCTCACGCCGGCTGACCTCTACAGCCTGTCGATTGGCGGAAGCGAGCAGCAATGAAACGTCTGTTGATCGCCATTTCCGTCCTTTTCGCCAGCAGTGGGCCTGCCCAGGCCGAGGCGACGCTGGTCAGCGATATCTCGGCCCACCGGATCGGCATCACATCCAGCTACACCGGCACCGAGCTCTTGCTGTTTGGTGCGCTCGGTGAGGGCGGTGGGGATGTCGTGATCGTGGTTCGCGGGCCGGATCAGGATCTGAATGTCCGCCGAAAGGCCCGTGTCGGCGGCATCTGGCTCAATACGGAATCCGTGGCCTATCGCGGTGTGCCGGGATTCTACGCTGTGGCATCGAACCGGCCGCTGTCGGAAATTGCCAGCCCACGCGTTCTGAAACGCAACGGCATCGGCATCGAAAATCTGCGTTTCACGGGCGAGACCGCGAACGACGACACGTCGGCCCCCTTCGCCAGCGCCATCCGCCGCCGCCGGATCGCCAACGGCCTCTACAGCACCGATGAGGGCGCGGTTTCCGTGATCTACGACCGGTTGTTTCGTGCTGACATCCCATTCCCCGCGAACGTCCCCGTCGGCAACTACAATGCGCTGATATACCTGTTCCAGGACGGGCAGGTCGTGGTGGGTGAAACCAAGCCGATCATCATCGACAAGTCGGGCATCGAGCGGGCGATCTTCATCTTCGCCAAACGTCAGCCCGCCCTCTACGGCATTTTCGCGGTCATCGTTGCCTGTCTTGCCGGTTGGGGCGCGGCCCAGTTCTTCCGCAAGCGCTAGATGTGAGGTTTCATTAGGTTGTCCATCCGGGCGTCTGCGTCAACCCTTGATTGCCGCAGAAACGGCATCCTGAATGGCCTGATAGGGCAGCAGGACGCACGAATGACGACTGATATGCGCCTGGACGGGCAGAAAATCACAGTAATCGTCCGGGGCATCTCTTTCGTCCTTCAGGAACGCCTGCAAGGCTACCTTGCGTGCTTTCATGTCGTCCAGGGTCTGGCCAACAGCCGTTTCACCGACGATGGATGTGGACGCCTGACATACCAGACAGGCCCTGATCTCGTAGCCAATGCCGGTGATCCGGTCACCATCAAGCTGCAGGTCGAGGATGATGCGGTCTCCGCACATCGGGTTGTGCGTCGTGGTCGTGGCGTCCGGCGATTCCAGGCGCCCGGCGCCGCTGGCGCGACCTGCAAGTTTCAGGAATGCGGTCTGATAGATCTCGCTCACAGCAGCGCCCTCACTTCCCTCAGCCCACGCAGCAATGCCTCGACATCATCTGCATCATTGTACAGCGCCAGGGAGGCACGCACCGTCCCGGCGATATCGCGACTGTCCATATAGGGTTGCGCGCAATGATGACCACCACGGACAGCCACGCCATGGCTGTCCAGTATCTGGGCCACGTCATGCGGATGCAGCGGGTCCATGGTGAAGGACACCACCGGCATCCGGGCTTGCGTGCCAGCCGGGCCGACCAGCGAAACACCCTGCATGCCTGACAGACCGTCGATGAGCTGAGCGGTCAGGTTCTTCAGGTGCGTTTCGGCTCCGGCGAGGTCCTGCGCTGACAACCAGTCCGCCGCAGCGGCAAGACCTATGGCCGGGGTGATGGGGGGCGTCCCGGCCTCGAACCGCATCGGCGGCGCTGCATAGCTTGTCTGTTCCAGGGAAACATGCGCGATCATCTCACCGCCACCCATGAAGGGGGGCATGGATTCAAGCAGGTCGGAGCGACCCCAGAGAACACCGATCCCGTTCGGCCCGAACATCTTGTGGCCGGAAAAGCAGTAGAATCCGACGCCCAGCGCGGGCACGTCCAGCGGGCCATGCGGCACCATCTGTGCCCCGTCCAGCAGTACCTCCGCACCTGCCGCGCGGGCCGCAGTCACGACACGGGCAACATCCGTGACCGCGCCGGTGACATTGGCGGCGTGGGTCAGGGCGATCAGCCGGGTCCGCTCCGTCACCAGGTCATCCAGCCGGTCGAGATCCATGCGGCCATCCGTTGTGGCGGGCAGGGCTTTCAGGACAATGCCATTCCGGTCGCGCAGCAACTGCCAGGGCACGATATTGGAATGATGTTCAAGGGTGGAGATCAGCACTTCATCGCCAGGGCCCAGCCGGGCACCAAAGGCATGGGCCACCAGATTGATGGCCGACGTGGTGCCGGATGTGAAGACCACCTGACTGGCCTGCGCCCCGACAAACCGGGCAACACTCTCACGCGCACCCTCATAGGCACGGGTCGCCGCCTCCGCCAGTCGATGGACGGAGCGATGGACGTTCGCCCGCGCGGTTGTTTCATGCGCGGCCATGGCGTCCAGTACGGCGCGCGGTATCTGCGCGGTGGCACCATTGTCGAGGTAATGCAGGCGCGGGACAGGGCCGTCGCCGGTCAGGATCGGGAACTGGGCACGGACCGCCGCAACATCGAAAGCCATCAGCTGCGCGCCATCGCGAGGGCTTCGGGCGTGTCGACATCCATGAATATGGAATCATCATCCACCGCGACCTCCGCCACCAGGTCCTCATGCTGTCCGATAAGGTGGCGTGCGCCGGTATCGCCAGCCACATCCCGGATGGCAGCGAAGAAGCGGTGGTCGAACAGGACCGGATTGCCGCGCTTGCCATGCCGGGTCGGGATCACGATGGCACGGCCCTCTACCGGGTTGAAGGCGGCAATCATGCGGTCCAGCAGCGCTGTCGTGATACGTGGCATGTCGCCGAGGCAGACCAGCGCACCGTCGCAATCGTCCGGCACCGCGGCGATGCCGGTGGCCAGAGAGGTGCTCAAACCATCCGCAAACCTGGGATTGTGAGTCAGGATTGCCTGCCGTCCACCCAGTGCAGCACTGATGCGATCGGGTTCGTGTCCGGTAACAACGATCAGGGGGGTGGCCGCACTCGCCTCCACGGCTTCTATGGCGTGCAGCAGCATCGGTTTGCCGCTGACATCGGCGAGCAGCTTGTTCTCCACCCCCATGCGCCGCGACTGCCCGGCGGCGAGCACGATACCGGCGATGCGCGGCATCCGCTGCGCGCTGTCCTTCTGTCCCGGCTTCCCGTCGCGTGGCGCACCACGCTGCACCGTGTCCATCAGCAACCCTCCCACACCCATGCCCATGACGGCCGTTGCATCCACATCCAGCCCGGCAAGGAAACGGTTCAGGACCCAGTCGAAACCGTTTGGCTTCGGGCTTCGGGCGCAGCCTGGCGCGCCAATGACCGGCACGCCGTCCAGTTCACCGATCAGCATCAGATTGCCCGGATCGACCGGCATGCCGTAGTGGCGGATGGTCCCGCCTGCAGCAACGATCCCGGCGGGAATCACGTCGCGTCGGTCAGTGATCGCGGATGCCGCGAAGATGACGATGGGGGCGTTGCCCGCCGCATGCTGACTGCGGATCGCCGCGGCCAGGGCAACCTCGTGATGGTCAACGGTGACGACATCGCCGAGCGAACTGCCGACCCGTTCCAGCCGGGCCGCCATGACGTCCGTTGCCTTGGCGATGACCGACGGCTTGGTTTCCGGCAGGCGGGTGGAGATCACGCCGACGCAGTGGGGTTCGAAGGGTGCAACGGCGATGGCACCGGCTGCGATGGATTCCACTTTCGACACCGTTTCAGCCGGCGCGGCAAACGGAATGATCTTGACGGTGGCCAGCATCTGTCCGGCCTCGACACTGGCCCATGGCGCCACCGTGGCGATCGTGACGCTTTCATGCACGGCGTTCATCGCGTCCACCGTTGCCCGGTCGACCATCGCGATTCCGGCCGCATCCGCATAGAGGTTGCAGCGGCCCGTGAACGGGGCGTTGGCGCGGCATCCCGGCCCGACACTGGCCTCTGCCACCCGTTGCGCGGCAGTATCCTCAGGGACATCACCGGCTTCCGGTTGGGCGGCGAGCACGGTCTCGGTGCCATTCCGGCGCAGCCATTCGACTTCGGCAGCGGTCAGCACATGACCCTTCTTCAGCCGTCGCCCGTCCACGGTCAGGCCGTGGGCAAGCCACGCGCCGGTCGCCGCATCCAGGGGCAGCCGCGCGAAGATCACGCCGCCAAGCCACGCAGGGCAGCGGTCACCTGGCCCATGATCGACACGGCGATCTCTGCCGGGGACTTTGCGCCGATATTCAGCCCGACCGGGCCATTGATCCGGCAGTGCCTTTCAGCGTCAAACCCGGCGCTCTCGAGACGCTGGATACGCTTGGCGTGCGTGCCGCGTGATCCGAGCGAGCCAATGTAGAACGCGTCCGACGACAGGGCTGCCTGCAGCGCCGGATCGTCCAGCTTCGGATCATGCGTCAGGGTGACGATGGCTGTCCTGTGATCGGGTTTCAACGCCGCCAACGCCTCATCTGGCCAGGCATCCAGGATGCGGATCTCGGGGAACCGCTCCGGTGTCGCCCAGGCCTGTCGGGGATCGACGATGGTCACGTCGTAGCCGGTCATGGCGGCCATGGGCGCCAGTGCCTGAGCGATATGCACGGCCCCGACGATGATCATCCGCAGCGGCGGATTGAAGACATTCAGGAACACGTCACCGTCAGCTGTCTCGACGGTGCGCGGCTTGTCGGACTGGATGGCCAGTGTGGCGTCGTCAGCCAGCGGGTCCCCGTCACCCGGGTGGATCAGGCGCTGGTCACCAGTGGCCAGATGGGTGGCCAGGACCACGGTACGCTGTGCGCTGCGGTCGGCCAGAAGCTGTTTCAGCAGGTCGGTTTTCATGGCTCAGTCCAGACGCTCGACAAAGACGGAAATCTTGCCACCACAGGCCAGCCCGACTTCCCAGGCTTCGTCGTTGCTGACCCCGAAGTCCATCTGCTTCGGCTTGCCATGGCGCATGATCTCCAGCGCTTCCGCGACCACGGCACCTTCGACACAGCCGCCGGAAACCGAGCCAACGAAGTCACCATTCTCCGCAATCGCCAATTGGCTGCCTGCCGGTCGCGGGGCAGACCCCCAGGTGGACACGACGGTGGCCAGCGCGACCTTGCGGCCGTCGGCCTGCCAGTCGGCGGCGCTCTGCAGGATGTCGCGTGTTTCGGTGGTCATGACAATTCTCCCGACCAGTTGCGCGCCGCCTCGAGACGGCGCGGTCCGATTTCACCCAGGGCTTCCGCCAGCTGGGACAGGCTTTCCAGATTGTGGACCGGCCTGAAGTCATCAACATGGGGCAGGATCGCACGAATGCCACGCGCCTTGGGTTCAAATCCATCGAACCGCAACAGTGGATTGAGCCAGATCAGGCGACGGCAGGACTTGTGCAGCCGCTCCATTTCAAGCTGCAGTCCGTCGCCGGCGTCGCGGTCGAGACCGTCGGTGATCATCAGCACCACGGCACCCTGACCCAGCACGCGTCGCGACCAGTACTTGTTGAATTCCTCCAGCGTGGCGCCAATGCGGGTGCCGCCGGACCAGTCCTGCACCTGGTCGCCAATGCGTTCCAGCGCCACGTCGATATCGCGGTTGCGCAGGTGACGGGTGATGTTGGACAGGCGGGTCCCGAACAGGAAACTGTGGACCCGGTCCCGGTCGCTGGTCATCGCGTGCATGAAATGCAGCATCATGCGGCTGTAACGTTCCATGGATCCGGAGATATCGCAGAGCACGACCAGCGGCGGATGCCGTTCCACCCGCGTGCGGCGTTCCAGTGTCACGATATCGCCGCCGGATTTCAGCGTGGAGCGGAAACTGCGGCGCATGTCGACCCGGGCACCATTGGGGCTGGGGCGGAACCGCCGTGTCTTCACGGACATGAGGGGCAGGCGCATGCGGGCCATGGCACGCCGAGCCTCCTCCATCTCCGAATTCGTCATGTCCTCGAAATCGCGGGTCTGCAGCTTTTCGTCATCGGAAACGGTCAGGGTCGCATCGACCTCTATCTCCTGCTCGCCGTTCTCCTCCGCTTCCTGGCGCGACTTGGGGGCCAGCGCCTCGGCGATCCGCCGCATGGTCTTCTTGCGTTCTGCCTCTTCTGTGCCGTCAGCGTCGGCACGCAATTCGGGCAGCAGCAGAGACATCATCTTTTCGAGCAATTGCGGATCGCGCCAGAAGATGTGAAACGCCTGATCGAACAGTTCCTTCTGGTCGCGCCGGTTCACGAACACCGCGTGCAGCGTCCAGTAGAAATCCGTCCGATGCTGCAGTCCTGCGGTCTCGACGGCACGGATCGCGTCCAGCGTCTTGCCCGGACCCACCGGCAATCCCGCCGCCCTGAGCGCACGTGCGAAGTGCATGATGTTCTCTGCCAGGCGCCCGCCCTTCGGCGGATCATCGGGTGATCCGCTGTCGCTGGGGGGGACTGGCGCGGTTCCGAACATCAGCCCGCCACTGCCTCTGCCCTGACCTGCTGCAGGATGCGGGCGGCTTCACTGCCCTGCATCTTAACAATGTCGTCCTGGTATTTCAGGATGACACCGAGTGTGTTGTTGATGGTGTCGGGGTCCAGGACCACCACATCCAGTTCCGTCAGGGCCCGGGTCCAGTCGATGGTTTCTGCCACGCCTGGCTGCTTGAACAGGTCCTGCTTGCGCAGCTCCTGGATGAAGCCGACGATCTGTGCGGACAGGTTTGCCGGGGCGTCCGGGGCCTTGCGACGCAGGATCTCAAGTTCCCGCTGCGCGTTCGGATAATCGACCCAATGGTAAAGGCAGCGGCGTTTCAGGGCGTCATGGATTTCCCGCGTCCGGTTCGACGTGATGACCACCAGCGGTGGTTCCGGCGCCTTGATCGTGCCGATTTCCGGAATGCTGATCTGGAAGTCGGACAGGATTTCCAGCAGATAGGCCTCGAACGGTTCATCCGTCCGGTCCAGTTCGTCGATCAGCAGGACAGGTGCGGCACCTGGCTCACAGTCCAGGGCCTGCAACAGCGGGCGACGGATCAGGAATTCCTCGGTGAAGATGCCCTTGGCGAGTTTCTCGCGATCCTTCTCGCCCGCAGCCTCCGCCAGCCGGATTTCGAGCATCTGGCGCGCATAATTCCATTCATAGACGGCGGACGCCGTATCCAGCCCCTCGTAGCACTGCAACCGGACCAGTGGGCGGCGCAGGGTGCTGGCCAGCACCTTCGCGATCTCCGTCTTGCCGACGCCGGCCTCCCCTTCCAGAAAGATCGGGCGGCCCATGCGCATGGACAGATAGGTGATGGTCGCCAGGCTGCGGTCAGCGACGTAGTCGGCCTCCGAAAGCAGGGTCTCGGTCTCATCGATGGATGTGGGCAGGGCGCGGGGCGCATCAGTCATGAACAGGTCTCCGGCAGGCAGTTTGCAACGCGGTCAGGTCAGATGCGATCAGACCAGCCACACGGTATATAGCGCAACGGCAACGATCAGGATCACGGCCCAGAGCCAGGGGCTGACGCGACCCGACTTTCGCCGGTTGCGCGCCGCGTCCTCCGCCGCGCGCATGGACCGGGCGGCAATGCTTTCCTCATCGTCGGTCTCAGCCATGGCTCTTCTTCAGCTGACGCAGACGACGGATCAGGCTGGAGGTATCCCAGCGGCTGCCGCCCATGGCCTGCACATCGCCATAGAACTGGTCGACGAGGGCTGTCATGGGCAGGCTGACCTGCATGCGTTTGGCTTCATCCAGGCACATGCCCAGGTCCTTGCGCATCCAGTCGACCGCGAAACCGAACTCGAACTTGTCATCCAGCATCGTCTCGTAGCGGTTTTCCATCTGCCAGGACTGGGCGGCACCCTTGGAAATCGTATCGACGACCCTGCGCCCGTCCAGACCAGCGGACTGCGCGAAATGCAGTGCCTCCGACAGGCCCTGCACCACCCCGGCAATACATATCTGGTTGACCATCTTGGCCAGCTGTCCGCTGCCGGCTTCGCCCAGCAGTTCACATGCGCGGGCATAGCTCATGATGGCAGGCTTCGCGGTTTCGTAGTCCTTTTCCGCCCCACCGCACATGACGGTGAGCACGCCATTCTCGGCACCCGCCTGGCCGCCGGAAACCGGCCCATCGACAAAGCCGATGCCCTTCGCCGCTGCCAGTGTCGCAATCTCCCGCGCCACATCGGCGGATGCTGTCGTGTGATCGACCAGCACGGCACCTGACTTCATGCCGGCCAATGCGCCATCGTCGCCAAGTACGACGCTGCGCAGGTCGTCGTCGTTGCCAACGCAGACCATGACGAAGTCGGCACCCTCGGCTGCCTGGCGCGGGGTCGCGGCGCTCTTGCCGCCATGGTCTTTCACCCAGGACTCGGCCTTGGCGGCGCTGCGATTGTAGACGGTGGTCGCAAACCCCTTCTGCTGCAGAAAACCGGCCATGGGATACCCCATGACGCCCAACCCGATGAATGCCGCTGTCTGAGCCATCTTCATCATCCCCCACGTATGAAACCTGTTGTCATCTTTCCTACACTGCACAGCCTCGCATCGAAAGGGGCGGCTTGGACGGCGGTGCCTGCGGCTGGAACGGGCATCCGGACCACTTGCATCCGGCGTGCGTGCAGGGGGCGGTCACCGGTTGACCTGTGTGCCAAACGGGCCATGCTCTGGGGGCTTCGGTGATTCTGGAAATCTGGCGCGGAATTCGTGCAATGAAATGGGTCTGGCGACTGCTGGTAACGATCGTGCTGACACTGGCCATCGTCGTGGTCGGCGTGTTCGTGGTTGGACGCATGTCCCTGCCGGAATACCAGGGCACCGTGGAACTGCGCGGCCTCGACAATACGGTCCGTGTCGTGCGCACCCGATTTGCCGTGCCTCACATCCGGGCGCAGACCCGGGCGGACACCCTGTTCGCGCTGGGATATGTCCACGCTCAGGACAGGCTCTGGCAGATGGAGATGCAGCGACGCGTCGGACAGGGTCGGCTGTCGGAGTTCGGTGGAGAGGCAACGCTGTCGACCGATGTCTTCCTGCGCACGCTGGGTGTCTATCAGGCGGCGGAACGGACGGTCGGAAACCTGGATGCGCAGACACGGGCGCTGCTGGATGCCTATGTGTCGGGTATCAACGCGTTTCTGGAGAACAGGGAAGGCCTGCTGCCCCCCGAATTCCAGATCACCGGTATCACGCCGGAGCCGTGGCGGCCTGCCGATACACTGGTCTGGCTGAAGATGATGGCCTGGAACCTGAGCGGCAACTGGGCGAACGAGGCCCGGCGTGCAGCACTGGCTTCGCGGCTGAGTCCGTCCCGGATCCGCGATATCTGGCCGGACTATCCGTCGGACGGGCCAACCGCGATCCAGCATCTGGCGGGGGATCTGTCCCCCGAATTCTGGGCGGAGCTTGCGAACCTCGACCCGTTCCCGCAGGGGCCGGGAGTCGGGTCCAACAACTGGGTGATCAGTGGCAGCCGCAGCGCCACCGGCAAGCCGCTGCTGGCCAATGACCCGCATCTGGGACTGCAGGCGCCCGCTGTCTGGTATTTCGCCGCGCTGGATGACGGCACGGACGCGAGCATTGGCGCCACCTTGCCGGGTGTTCCGGTCATCGTGCTGGGGCGCAACCGCCATATGGCCTGGGGCTTCACCAACACCTATCCCGACACGCAGGACCTGGTGCTGGAACAGATCAACCCCGACAATCCGGGCGAGTATCGGACGGAAGATGGCTGGACGGCGTTCGAAACGCGACAGGAAACCATTCGGGTCAAGGGCCAGGATGACGTGGTGATCACCGTGCGCCGTACCCGCCATGGTCCGGTCATGTCCGATGCGACAGCGCGCCTGTCAGGGATTGCGCCGGACGGCCATGTGGTGGCTTTCCGCTGGCACGTGCTGGACGATGACGAGATGTCGATCCGCGCCGGTCTGAATACCCACACGGCGCGGGACTGGGCGGGCTTTCGCGCGGCGATGCGGGATTTCACGGGCGCACAGCAGAACATGGTGTACGCCGATGTGGACGGCAATATCGGCTTCGTCGCCGCCGGTCGCGTGCCGGTGCGGGTGGATCAGTCACCCTGGCAAGGCATGCTGCCGGTCAAGGGCTGGGACCCGGCTGCGGCAATTTCCGGCTTCGTGCCCTACGACGAACTGCCGATGACCTTCAATCCGGCGAAGGGATATGTCGTCACGGCCAACAATCAGATCGTGGACTACGACTATCCGCATTTCATCACCAACGAATGGGCGGCGCCCTATCGGGCACAGCGGATCACAGACCTGCTGGAAGGGCGATCAATCCATTCCATAGAGAGTTTCAAGTCCATTCAGGCCGACCAGGTGTCACTTTTCGTGCGCCAGATGCTGCCGCTGATGCTGGATATCGCGCCGGAGGATGCACGGCTGAGAACCGTGCTCGCCGACCTGCGGCTGTGGGACGGCAGCATGGCCGCGGACCGGATCGAACCGACGATCTTCACGGCCTGGTATCTGGAAATGGTGCGCCAGCTGATCGTCGATGAAACGGGTGATCAGATGGATCAGGTCTTCGGCTATCGTCCCGGCTTCATCCACAATGTCCTGACGGATCACAATGGTGCCGGCAAATGGTGCGATGACATAGCCTCCGATGCGGTCGAGACCTGTGCCACCATCATGGTCCGGTCTCTCGACCTGGCGCTTGCAGCGCTGGACATGCGTCATGGAACCGATCCGGCCAGTTGGCGCTGGGGTGATATCCATCGCGCCGTCAGTGCGCACAATCCCTTTGGTCGTGTGGACCCGCTGAAACGTGTGTTTGATGTCTCGGTGCCGGTCGGCGGCGGATCGTTCACCGTCAATGTTGCGCATGGCCGCCCGACAAGTCCGGAGGGGCCGATGACCACCAGCCATGCGGCGTCCCTGCGCGCGCTCTACGACCTCGATAACCTCGATGCCTCGCTCTACATGCATTCGACCGGGCAGTCGGGGCATCTGCTGTCGCCGCATTATGATGATTTCGCCGAACGTTGGCGGCAGGTCGATTACATTCCCATGTCGCTGCGGCCGGAGGATTTCGAGACCGGCGCGCTGGGCACTCTCATCATGCAGCCCCTGCGATAGGGCCAAACTGAAGGTCCTGATCCGCTGTCTGACGCGCCTGAATCCAAAGCCACCGCCCTGACCACCAGTCTGGCCATGCCGGTGCTGTTCGTCTTTCTTTGGTCCACAGGGTTCATCGGCGGAAAGCTGGGCCTGCCCCATGCCGAGCCGATGACGTTCCTGGCGATACGCTTTGCCATCGTGGCCGTCGGTCTGGTTCTGGTCGCGGTGGTGTTTCGGGCGGCCTGGCCACGGGACTGGCGACAGGTTGGCCACCTGATCGTCGTCGGTGTCCTGTTGCACGGCCTGTACCTCGGGGGGGTGTTTGCCGCCATTCATGACGGGGTGGAGGCGGGCACTTCGGCCCTCGTCGTCGGGATCCAGCCGATCCTGACCGCAATCCTTGCCGGGCCGGTGCTGGGGGAGAGGGTGACCCGCCGCCAGTGGTTCGGCTTTCTGCTGGGCCTGGCCGGTGTCGCGCTGGTGGTGGAACAGAAACTGGGTCTGGGTCTCGGCACGCCGTTCGGCATGGGACTTTGCGTCATGGCGCTGTTCGGCATCACGCTCGGCACCCTGTATCAGAAGCGATTCTGTACGGCGATGGACCTGCGAACCGGCAATGCGATCCAGTTCACGGCCGCCTTCGCCGTGACCACGGCACTGGCTTTCCTGTTCGAAACCCGCGTTGTCAACTGGACGCCGGAATTCATCCTGGCGCTGGGCTGGCTGGTCATCGTGCTGTCGTTCGGGGCAATCACCCTTCTGATGGTGCTTATCCGCCAAGGCGCGGCGTCCCGTGTGGCCAGCCTGTTCTTTCTGGTCCCGCCGTCCGCAGCCCTGATCGCCTGGCCGCTGTTTGGTGAAACGTTCGGCATTGTCGCGATCATCGGCATGGTGCTGGTCGTCATTGGTGTTGCGCTTGTCAATCTGTCGCCTGTGCGCCAATGATCTGCGGACGTATTGGTGAAAACGCGCTCCGGCGCAGACGAGGGCTGACATGACCGAAGCAGGCAAACAACGCATCTTCCCCGTTTTGTTGTCCGGTGGTTCCGGCACGCGCCTCTGGCCGCTGTCGCGGAAGCTCTATCCCAAGCAGCTGCTGGCGCTGGCAGGCGATGCGACGATGCTGCAGGAAACCGCCCTGCGTCTGCCTGAAGATGTCGGCTTCCGCCCCCCCATGGTGATCTGCAACAACGATCACCGCTTCATTGTCTCCGAACAGCTGCATGCCATCGACCGCGCGCCGCTGACGGTCATGCTGGAACCGGTGGGCCGCAACACAGCCCCTGCCGCTGCCGCAGCAGCACACTACTGTGCCGGTCAGGCGGACGATGCGATCGTTGTCCTGTTGCCCGCCGATCATGTCATCCGCGATGTCGCGACCTTCCGCGCCCGACTGGCGGAGGCGATCGCGTTGGCCGATCAGGGCCACATCGTGACCTTCGGCATGCGCCCGGACGGTCCCAACACCGGATACGGCTATATCCGCGCTGGTGAGAAGATCTCCGGTGATGCGCACAAGGTTGCCCGCTTTGCCGAGAAGCCGGATCTGGCCACAGCCGAGTCCTATGTGGCGTCCGGTGAATACCTCTGGAACAGCGGCATGTTCGTTGCCCGCGCCGATATCCTGCTGGGTGAACTCGAGACCTTCCGGCCAGACATTCTCTCGGCGGTGATCACTGCCGTGGACAAGGCCGTGCCCGACCTCGATTTCCTGCGGATCGACGAAGCGGCATTTGCCGCCTGCCCCGCTGAGTCCATCGATATCGCGGTGATGGAGAAGACCGACCGCGCCGCTGTCATCGCCTGTGATTTCGGCTGGTCGGATATCGGATCCTGGTCGGCACTGTGGGATGTCGGTGAAACCGACGATCAGGGCAATGTCACCCTGGGGGATGCGATCCTGCATGATGTGACCAACAGTTATGTCCGGACCGAAAATGCCATCGTCGCCGCCATCGGTGTTTCTGACCTCGCCATCGTCCAGACGGCGGACGCGGTGCTGGTGGCACACAGGGATCGGGCGCAGGACGTGAAGATCGTCGTCGACCGGTTGCAGCAGGAAGGCCGTGCGGAACACGAGACCCACATCCGCCACTATCGCCCCTGGGGGTTCTACGAGACCCTGGATGAAGGTCCCCGTTTTCAGGTCAAGCGACTGATGGTCAATCCGGGGTCGGAGCTGTCGCTGCAACTGCATCACCACCGGGCCGAGCATTGGGTCGTGGTGTCCGGCACGGCGCAGGTGACGCGGGGCGAGGAAAAGGTGCTGCTGTCGGAAAATCAGTCCGTCTATATCGCCGTCGGCATGGCGCACCGGCTCGCCAATCCCGGCAAGCTGCCGCTCGAAGTGATCGAGATCCAGTCCGGCAGCTATCTGGGTGAGGACGATATCGTCCGCCTCGACGATCCCTACAACCGGGCCGATCACGAGACGAAGTGACCGGTGCCGGAGTTCGCGTCGGGGCTCAGGTGCCCTTGAAGACGGGGCGTCGCTTTTCCTGGAATGCCTTGAAACCTTCGATCCCGTCCGCGCTCTTGCAGGCCTCGTCCTGGCCCTTCGCCTCTTCATCCAGCGATGCGTCCAGATCCAGATCGTCACGCAGGATGCGTTTCGAGATGGCGAAGGCCCTGGTCGGGCCAACGGCGATGTGCTGCGCCATCTTCTCCACCTCGGCTGCCAGCGTTTCGGCGGCAAAGGCGTGGTTGATCAGGCCCATGTCGGCGGCTTCCTGACCGGAAAGCAGACGACCGGTGTAGATCAGTTCGTAGGTGCGGTGCGTGCCGATGCGTTGCTGCATGTGGTAATGACCGCCGGAATCGAGGATGCAGCCGATGTTGCGGAACGGGCTGCCCAGCACGGCATTGTCCGCCGCCATCTGCAGATCACAGGCGAAGGCAAGTCCGAAACCGACGCCCAGACACGGGCCTTCGATCAGCGCGATGGTCGGAATGTCGACGGCGCGGACGGCCTGCAGCACCGGGTGAATGATGTCACGCAACAGCGCCTCGTTGTCATCGCTGGCCGGGTCGGCCCCGGCGATGTCGCGCCCCGCACTGAATGCACCGCCCGCGCCCCGCAGGATCAGACAGCGCGCGTCGGCGCTTTCAACCGCATCCAGGCAATCGAGCAACAGCGCCAGATCTTCGGGGCGCATGCTGTTCCTTGCCTTGGGCCGATTCAGCGTGATGGTGGCGACGTCACCGTCCATGGCCCAGAGTACCGCTGCATCGCTCATCATCATTCTCCTTGTCGCTGGCTGTCGGGCCATTCTGTTCAGAGCAGGACACTCAGGACAAGCGCCAGACCGATACCGGCCATGAATGCCCGCCAGACAAAGCCCGTGGCCCGCCGGATATCGCCCGCATTGGCCAGCTTTCGCGCATTGCCGTTCATCCATGGGTCATCCACGGTCTTACCCGCATAATGCCTTGGCCCGGCAAGGGCGATGTTCATGGTCGCCGCCAGCGCCGCCTCCGGCCAGCCCGCATTGGGGGAGCGATGGCGGGGCGCGTCGGTCCAGACCGTGCGCAGATGGCCGGGCACCATGCCGACGGCCAGGAACAGCAGCGCTGTCAGCCGGGCCGGGATCAGGTTCATCAGATCGTCCAGTCGGGCAGCGGCCCAGCCGAAGGCTTCATGGCGGGGTGTGCGGTGACCGATCATGGAATCAGCGGTGTTCACCAGCTTGTAGACCATGATGCCGGGCAGCCCAGCCACCGCGAACCAGAATGCGGGGGCGACCACGCCATCGGAGAAGTTCTCGGCAGCTGACTCGATGGCCGCACGCGCTACCCCGGCCTCGTCCAGTGTTTCAGGGTCTCGCCCGACGATCTGCGCCACGGCCTGGCGCCCCTGGGGCAGGGAAATCTCCAGCGCGTTCGCCACGGCGGTCACGTGATCCACCAGACTGCGCTGCGCCAGCAGGATCGCCGCACCGATCAGCGACAACAGCCCGCCGAAGGGCAGGTTCTGGATGATGCTGCCCAGAATGCCTGCGCCCAGAACCAGCAGGACAAGGGCCACAATGCCTGCGCGGCGGCGCTCCGCGCTGCTGTCGTCGGGCTTGTTCAGGCGGTGATCCAGCCAGCTGATCGCGCGTCCGGCCAGCACCACCGGGTGCGGCACCCGTTTCCAGAGCCAATCCGGCTCCCCCAGCAATGCGTCCAGCACCAGGGCACCGACCAGCAGAAGCAGCAGGTTGTCCGTCTCCATCAGCCTTTTCCCGTCTGCAATGCGGTGTGGAGGCGCGTGAAATCTTCTGCCGAGCCGGGCACCCCGAAGCGGATATGGTCAGGCCAGGTATCGAAGATCCGCGTCCAGATGTGCGCCCGTGCCAGGCGCTCATGGATCGCCGTTGCCTCTGGCGTATGGGCGGTCTGAAACAGGTCCGTGCCCATCAGATCGGTCAGTCCGTTGTCCTGCAGGACCTTGCGCAAGCTGGCGCAGTCTTGCGTGAGGGTCTGTTTCATTGCCTTGATCCAGGCCGTATCCGCCAGTGCCCGCGCACCCAGATACTGGGCCGGGCCGCTGACCGCCCATGGCCCCAGCATCGCTGACAGCCGTGCGATCGGGGCAGCGGATCCGACAGCAAAGCCGAGCCGCAATCCGGCGAGGCCGAAGAACTTGCCAAAGGACCGCAACACCAGAACGTTGTCGGGCAACCGGTGGGGGCAGAGACTGGATGTTGGTGCCACGTCCACGAAGGCTTCATCCACGATCAGTGTCCCGGTCTTTCGGGCATGTTTCAGCGCATCCGCCGGGGTCCTGGTCAGGCCGTCGGGGTTGTTCGGGTTCACCACGACAGTCGCATCGAACCAGTCCTTCGTCTGTTGCCCCTGTTCCAGAACAGTCCAGCCCGCATCGGCAAAGACACCGCGATGCTCGTTGTAGCTCGGGTGACGCACTGCGACCGTGTGACCTGCCGCAAGGCGCGGCAGAAGCTGGATCAGCGCCTGCGTTCCAGGGGCGGCAACGATGTGATTGTCCGGGTGCAGCCCGTATGCCGTGCGTGCGGCCTGCAGCAGGTCCACCAGCATCTGATGATCCGGCAATGCCTGCCAGATGCTGTCAGGCATCGCGGCCGCCGTCCGGGCGGCAGGCCAGGGCCGGGCATTGATGCCTGTCGACAGGTCCAGCCAGTCCGCGCGCGTGCCGCCATGAACCGCCATGGCGCGGTCCATGTCGCCCCCGTGGGCGCGTGTTTCACCTGTCGGGATCATGGGGCTGTTCACCACGCAGGACGCCGGACGTCAACGCGAATCCGCACGCGATGGCTTTCCAGTGGCAACTGACCCGGTTGGCACGGATCCAGGGCTGAAATGAAACACCCCATGTCGCCTTTCGCATTGCGGAACGCGTGCTGCCGCCCTAGGTTCCCGAGCAATGGATAGCGCCCCGGAGGAGCAAGACTTCTGAAGGGGATGAAACTGATTTCGGTTGCGGTCGACCCAATCCGGGGACCAGGCCCGAACTGTCCGGTGGAGTGTCAGGGATCGCCCCATGTGCAGGGGTACCGCCCGCGTCGTTGCCATCCGGTCGAAGAGCAACGAAGGGAGCACGCTCATGCGCCTTGCACTTACAGGACTGTTTGCATTCGGTTTGATGCCCGCGTCGGCCTTGGCCCACGTCGGCCATATTGGCGATCTGGCGGGCCATTCGCACTGGGCCGGCATTGCCGCTCTGGCGGGTGCGGCGGCCATTGCCGCCCTGGCCGCGAAGCTGAAACAGCGCAGTGATGCCAAGGACAAGGCTTCCGAAGCAGATGCCGAAGCCGAGCGCGCGGATACGCCAGTCGAGGAAGCCGCCTGATGACCGACCAGAACAGACCCGCCCTGCCTGCCGGAACCGGGATCATGGTCTGTGGCCATGGCAGCCGGAATACCAATGCGGTGGCTGAGTTCGCCCAGGTATCGGCGCGTCTCAAGGACCGGTTTCCCGGCGTGCCGGTCGACTATGGCTATCTGGAATTTGCCCGCCCGATCATCCGTGACGGACTGGACAACCTGCGGGCGCAGGGCGTGCAGCGGGTTCTGGCTGTGCCGGGCATGCTGTTCGCCGCTGGTCACGCCAAGAATGACATTCCGTCAGTGTTGAATACATACGCGTTGAAGCACGACCTGCAGATCGACTATGGCCGCGAACTCGCCGTTGATCTGAAGATGCTGCAGGCGGCTGGCGACCGGGTGTCGGCAGCCGTCGCCGCAGCCAATGCGGAACATGGCGAAATGCCGATGCACGAGACCATGCTGGTGGTGGTGGGGCGGGGATCGTCGGACCCCGACGCCAACAGCAACGTGGCCAAGGTGGCCCGCATGCTTTGGGAAGGCATGGGTTTCGGCTGGTGCGAAACGGCCTATTCCGGCGTCACCTTCCCGCTGGTCGAACCAGCGCTGGAACATGCCACGCGGCTGGGTTACCGCCGCATCATCGTGTTCCCCTATTTCCTGTTCACCGGCATCCTGATCGAGCGGATTTACAGCTACACCGATCTGGTGGCGGCGCGGCATCCGGATATCCAGTTCGTGAAGGCGGGGTATCTGAACGACCATGAGAAGGTCATCGATACCTTCGTTGACCGGGTGCATGAGATCGTTGAGGGCCGCAACCTGATGAACTGCGGCATGTGCAAGTATCGCGCACAGGTGCTGGGTTTCGAGGCGGAGGTCGGACTGGCGCAGGAAAGCCATCACCACCATGTCGAAGGGATAGGCTCCGGCGCGGCATCCGAACCGGCGCATGATCATGCGCACGGCCATGATCACGGGCACGATCATGAGCACGAGCACGAGCATGAGTATGAGCATGGCGATAATGCGCATGCGCACGGCGATCACCACCATCACCCCTATCCGCACGCGGACCATCCGCACGGTCCCCGCAGCATGAAATCCGGCGGGTAACATGCCGCCGCTCGCCTATGAGCGCGATCCGGATGCCATCTACCGCCAGTCTTTTGCCACCGTCACGGCGGAGAGTGACCTGACGGCCCTGGACCCGGTGATGCACCCGATCGCAACCCGTCTGATCCACGCCTGCGGCATGGTCGATATCGCGCCTTCCATTGCCGTGTCGGATGATGCGGTCGCCGCCGGTATTGCCGCCATCAGACGTGGTGCGACGATCCTCTGCGATGCACGAATGGTCGAGATGGGGATCATCCGGCGGCTGCTGGCAAGTGCGGCGGAGACGCGTCCGTCCCCTGTCATCACGACCCTGAATGATGCCGGCGTGCCCGCCCTGGCGCAGCAGATCGGCAACACCCGCTCCGCCGCCGCCGTCGAACTCTGGCGCCCGCATCTGGATGGTGCCGTCGTCGTCATCGGCAATGCGCCGACGGCGCTGTTTCATCTGCTCGAACTGCTGGATGCGGGATGGCCCAGCCCGGCGCTGATCCTCGGCTTTCCCGTCGGCTTCGTCGGCGCTGCCGAATCGAAGGCGGAACTGGCGGCCAATCCCCGCGGTACGCCTTTCATGACCCTGCAGGGCCGACAGGGAGGCAGCGCAATTGCCGCCGCTGCGGTCAATGCGCTGGCCGTGGAGGCTGCGCGATGAGTGTCTGGCTGAATGTCATCGGGGTCGGTGAATCGGGTGATGCCGGGCTGACCGACGCAGCCCGTTCGCTGATCCGGGATGCTGCGGTCGTGTTTGGTGGGGCACGTCATCTGGATCGGCTGCACCCGTTGCTGACAGAGAAGGAAACGGTTGCCTGGCCCAGTCCGTTTTCGGCTGGTCTGGACCGGCTTGAAACCTTTCAGGGCCGCCCGACAGTCATTCTGGCCAGCGGTGACCCGCTCTGGTTCGGGGTCGGCAACGCGCTGCTGAAGCGTGTTTCAAGGGCCGAGGTGGCGTTTCTTCCCGCCCCGTCATCCTTCAGCCTCGCGGCGGCCCGCATGGGCTGGGCACTGCAGGAAACAGCCTGTATCAGCCTGCATGGCCGCCCGGTCGCCGGGCTGGCGCTGCATCTTGCACCCGGCGCACAGGTGCTGTGCCTGACCAGCGATGCTGGCACCGTGGCGGCGGCGACAGCTGTTCTTGAAGCACATGGTTACGGGGCCAGCGACGTTGTGGTGCTGGGTCATCTGGGCGGTGCGCAGGAAAGCATTCAGCCGGTTGAGGCGCCGGATCTGCCTGACCTCAACATCCTGGCGATCCGATGCGTTGCAGACAGGGATCACGTGCCGCTGTCGCGGGTGGCTGGCCTGCCGGATGACGCGTTCGAGCATGACGGCAAGATGACCAAGCGGGAGGTTCGGGCGATGGCGCTGTCACGCCTGGCACCGCATTCCGGGCAGCATCTCTGGGACATTGGCGCTGGCTGTGGCTCGGTGGCTGTCGAATGGCTGCGTTCGGGCCCGCGGATGCGCGCGACAGGGCTTGAACCGCACAGCGAACGCAGAGCCATGGCCGCCCGTAATGCGCTGCATCTGGGTGTGCCCGCGCTGGATCTTAGGTCCGACACGGCACCTGATGGACTGGACGGGCTGGACAGACCAGACGCCATCTTCATCGGCGGCGGTGTTTCTGACCGGGCTGTGGTCGATGCCGCCTGGGCCGCATTGCCACCCGGTGGGCGACTGGTCGCGAATGCGGTGACCGTGGAGGGACAGACGGTCCTTACTGCCGCCTGGCAGGATATTGGCGGCGACCTTACCCGCATCATGGTGGAGCGGGCCGGGCCGGTGGGTCAGATGAATGGCTGGCGAACGTCCATGCCGGTGATGCAGTGGGCGGTCGTGCGCGCATGACCGGAACCCTGCATGGCGTCGGCGTCGGGCCGGGTGATCCGGAACTGATGACGCTGCGCGCGGTCCGCACCATCGCCGCAGCGGATGTGATCGCCTTCATCGGGGCTGATGGCCGTGCGTCGCGCGCCTGCGCCACCGCCGCGACCGTGATACCTGACGCGGCCGAGCAGTTGGGTTTCGACATGCCGATGCGTGCTGACCCGGGTGCCGGGCAAGCCGTCTATGACACGGCTGCCGACCGGATCGCGGCGCGGCTGGATGCCGGACGTGATGTGGCGTTTCTCTGTGAAGGTGACCCGCTGCTCTACGGCTCCTTCATCTATCTGATGGAGCGGTTGCAGGACCGGTTTCCGGTTGAGATCGTGCCGGGTCTGCCGTCGTTCGCGGCATGTGCTGCAGCGCTGCGCCTGCCGCTGGCGCGCCGCACCGACAGTTTCGGCATCGTGCCCGGGACATTGTCCGATGCGGACCTGCGTCAGCGCATAGAGGCCCTGCAATCCATGGCGGTCATCAAGGTCGGGCGACACCGCGCCCGCCTGTCGCGCGTTCTGGATGACCTCGATCTGCTGGATCGTGCCATGGTCGTGCAGGAGGTGTCGCATCCGGCACAGCAGATCCAGCCGCTGCGCGGCATCACCGGTGACTTGCCCTATTTCGCCACCGTCATGATTTCCAAAGAGGATCCGGCATGAATTCGGCCACGAACCTGATGCCCGCTGTGGTCATCCTCGACCCAGCCGCCGGCGTACTCGGCCGTGCCATAGCAGACGCGACGGGGGGCGAGTTGCATGGACCAGCGGGGCGTGTGCAGGCCGACCATGGTTTCGCACAGGCGACGGCACATCTGGCGGAACTGTTTCTCGCCGGGCGTCCGATCATCGGTATCTGCGCCGCCGGTATCCTGATCCGCTCAGTCGCGGCCTGTCTGTCGGACAAGCTTGCGGAACCGCCTGTCATCGCGGTCTCGGCGGATGGACAACATGTGGTGCCGCTGCTGGGCGGGCATCGCGGTGCCAATCAATTGTCGGCAGACGTCGCTGCGGCACTGGGGGGAACCGCCGTGGTCACCACGGCGGGTGACATCAGGCTGGGCCTGGCACTGGACGCGCCACCGCCAGGCTGGGTTCTGGCCAATCCGGCAGATGCCAAGGGCGTCATGGGTCGGCTGATCGCCGGGGGGACCGCCCGGGTGGCGGGGGAATGGCCCTTTGCACCGGCAGCGCCGCCTGCGGAAGGTGACGATGTGGTTCTTGCCGCAACGGAGCGCCCGCTGGAAGGCGGCCCGACGGTTCTGGTCTATCATCCCCAGCGGCTGGTCATCGGCATCGGCGCCGCGCGCAATTGCCCGACGGAGGAACTGGAGCAGTTGCTGGGTGATGCCCTGGCCGATGCGGAACTGGCGGTCGGTGCGGTGGCCTGCATCGCCACCATCGATCTCAAGGCCGATGAGCGCGCGATCCTGGATGTAGCAGACCGGTTGGGCCTGCCTGTCCGGCTGTTCGATGCAGCAGCACTTGAACGGGAGACGCCGCGGCTGGCCAACCCGTCCGACATTGTCTTTCGCGAAGTCGGCTGCCATGGCGTTGCGGAGGCGGCAGCCCTGGCAATGACCGGTGCGGATGGCGAACTGGTGGTTGCCAAGCAGAAGAGCGCGAATGCCACCGTCGCCATTGCCCGTGCCCCTCAGCCTGTGGACCCGATGTCCGCCGGACGCGGCCTCGGCCATGTGCATGTGATCGGTATCGGGCCGGGTATGGCGGACTGGCGCACGCCGGAGGCCGGGCGGCTGATCGCTGCGGCTGATGAGGTGGTGGGCTATGATCTCTACCTCGACCTCGTCGATGCCCTGGTGCCCGCCGCGAAACGAACCGCTTTCCCGCTGGGCCAGGAGACGGAGCGTTGTGCCTATGCGCTGGAACAGGCCGGGCGGGGGCGCACTGTCGCCCTGATCTCGTCAGGCGATGCAGGCATCTATGCCATGGCGGCGCTGGTGGAAGAACTGGTGGCAGATGGCCAGGTGTCCGATGCGGCATCCCGGGTCGGCATCACGGTTTCACCAGGTATTTCAGCGCTGCAGGCCGCTGCTGCGCGTGTCGGCGCGCCGCTGGGGCATGATTTCTGTACCATATCGCTGTCGGATCTGCTGACCCCCTGGGCCGCGATCGAGGGCAGGGTGCGCGCCGCGGCAGATGGCGACTTCGTGGTCGCATTCTACAACCCTGTTTCCCGCCGTCGCAGGCATCAACTGGCTGACGCCAAAACCATCCTGCTGGAGCAGCGCCCCGGGGACACGCCGGTCGTGCTGGCCAGCAATCTCGGCCGGGTCGACGAGAATGTTCGTGTGACCACCCTGGCTGAACTGCGGGTCGACGACGTGGACATGCTGACGCTGGTCCTCGTCGGGGCGAGCAGCAGCCGGACCCACGTGATGCAGGGCCGGACCCGCGTCTTCACCCCCCGCGGCTATGCCGCAAAACGCCCTTTGGAGGGGTAGTCACCATGACGGTTCATTTCATCGGCGCAGGTCCCGGCGACCCGGAACTCATCACCGTGCGTGGCCTGCGCCTTATCCAGCAGTGTCCGGTCTGCCTGTACGCCGGATCTCTTGTGCCGGAAGCCATCGTCGCGGCTGCACCGGACGGGGCACATGTGGTGGACACGGCCCCGCTGCACCTCGACCAGATCATCGAGGAAATGGTGCAGGCGGAGGCGCGCGGGCAGGATGTGGCCCGGGTCCATTCAGGTGATCCGTCTCTCTATGGCGCGACCGCAGAACAGATGCGGCGTCTGGACAAGCTGAGTATCGCGTATGACGTGGTGCCAGGTGTGCCCGCCTTTGCAGCGGCTGCAGCCGCGCTCAAGCTGGAACTGACGGTGCCGGAAGTGGCGCAGACGGTCGTCCTGACGCGCACCAGCATGAAGGCATCGGCCATGCCGCCGGGCGAAGACCTGGATACCATTGGCAGGACCGGTGCGACCCTGGCCATTCATCTGTCGATCCGCAACATCCGGGAGATCGAGAACCGGCTGATCCCGCTCTACGGCGCGGACTGCCCCGTGATCGTCGCCTATCGTGTCGGCTGGCCGGACCAGCAGTTTCTGCACGGCACCCTCAACAACATCCGACAGAAGGCCCGTGATGCCAAGATCACCCGCACCGCGCTGATCCTTGTCGGCCCGGCACTGGGGGCGAAGGACTTTCGTGACTCGGCGCTTTATGACTCGTCCCACGCCCACGTGCTGCGGACGGGCAGGTGAGGCGGAAAGTGTCCCACTAACACATCAAGCATTCGAGCACTTCTATTTACCGGTGTGATTGGCGACCTTGAGGTAATGCGTGACTGGCTGGCGTCAGTTTCTGCCTGCTCTCGTGGCTTTCTGCTCTCGCTGCTACGCTTGGGCCCCTCTGGTCTCCCAGAACACATACCTGCGC
>JARGPL010000032.1 GCA_029210175.1 Minwuia sp.
GTGACCCGCCTCGGCAAGCGAGACAATGCGCGTGCGTAGATCAATTGATAGCGGTCTAGCCATGATTCACCTCCAAATAGGGTGAATCACATCCAGACCGATTTGGGAATCCCCGATTCTGCAATCAGGTCCGATGCTCTATCGCTCTCCGACCAGCAATGCCGCCCTGCGCAAGCCGGGCAGTGGTGTGGCCAAGAAGAGCTATCACATGCGCGGCATGGCGGCGGATATCCGGGTGCCGGGTGTCGATCTGCAGACCCTGCACCGCGCCGCGCGGAACGCGCGTGCCGGTTGCGTCGGCAAGTACACCAGGTCGAATTTCGTGCATTTCGACGTTGGTCCCGTCCGCTACTGGTAACCTTCTCGAAGACTGCCGAACGTGCCCGCTCAAAGATCGAACGTGAGCGCGGCAACGACGGTGAACGTCAGCCAGATCAGCAAGACCAGCGGTACACCTGCGCGCAGGTAATCCACGAAGCGATAGTGGCCGGGACCCATGACCAGCAGATTGGTCTGGTACCCCATGGGGGTCGCGAACGAGCAGTTGGCTCCGAACAGCGTCGCATAGACGAAAGCGATCGGGGGCACCCCCAGCTGTTGCGCCAGGCCGATGCCGATGGGGGTGAACAGCACCGCCGTCGCATTGTTGGACAGCACGTTGGTGAAACCGGCGACCAGCAGGAAGAAACTGGACAGGATGACCAGTGGTGGCGCGCCGTTCAGGACCGCCATCATCTGCTGCGCCACATAGTCTGCGCCACCGGTTCCGTGCAGCGCCGTGCCCATGGCCAGCGCGGCCCAGACCAACACGGCAACACGACGGTCCAGCGCTCGTGTGGCCTGGTAGATGTTCAGGCACCCGGTGGCGAGCATCAGCACCGCACCACCAAGCGCGGCCACGACAATGGGCAACACGCCGGTTGCTGCGGTCACGACCACGGCCGCGAAGATCAGCGCCGCCCGTGTCGCGAGTTCCCTGGCGGGCAGGTCATAGGCGGACCATTCCTGCAGGATCACATCGCGGTTGAAGCGCAGCCTGTGCACATCGCTGCGATGGCCGAGTGTCAGCAGCACGTCACCCGCTTCCAGCCGGATGTCGTTCAGCCCCTGCCGGATCATGCGGCTGCGGCGCTGGATGCCCAGCACGGTGCAGCGGGTGCGGGTATGAAACACGATCTGCGCCAGATTGCGCCCGATCATCCGGCTGGCCGGCGCGACGATCACCTCCGCCAGCAGGAAATCCCGATCCATCGGCGCCGAGTCGTCATCGGGGGGCGGCAGGTCGTCGCTGGCGTGCATCGCCTGCAGCAGATCCGGGGTGCGGGCCATGGCTTCCGTGATCGATTTTCGCGTTGCCGCGATGATCAGCTCGTCCCCGGGCTGCAGTTCGATCTCGTCGAACGGCGGCAGGATCTGTTCCTCACTGCGGTGGATCAGGCGCACGGTGATGCCGGGCAAGCTTGGGAACAACCCCGCGCGGGGCTTTTCGCCGACCAGGGATGTTCCCGCACGAACATCGATATGGGCGATGAACTGGCGTCCCTCGACGCCATGCGTCAGCGACTGGGCCAGGGTTGCCCGGTCCGACAGCAGGCGCGGCGCCACGAAGATGACGTAGATCATGCCGACCCCGGCCAGCACGATGCCGATGGCGGTGATATCGAAGAATTCGATCCGCGGCTGACCTGAACGGACGGCCGCCGCGGACACCAGCAGGTTGGTTGATGAGCCGATGACCGTGGTCATGCCGCCCAGAATGGCGGCATAACTGAGCGGGATCATCAGGCCGCTGGCGCTGCGGCGCATGCGGTCGGCCATCACCACCATGATCGGGATGAAGATGACCACGACCGGCGTGTTGTTCAGGATGCCGCTCAACGCCATGACAGCCACCAGTGCGGCTGTGACGGCGAGGAACGGGTGCTTGCGGCGCAGCGAAACCATGCGCCGCGCCGGACCGTCAAGCGCACCGGTGCGGACAATCCCCTGACCGACGACCATCAGGGCGAGCACGGATATCAGGGCGGGGTCCGCCAGTCCGGCCAGCAGGCTGGTGGTCGTGATTTCCGGCAGGCCGTGCTGGGCCATCTGCGGCATGTGAAAGAACAGGGCGGCAAGCGTTGCGACAACGCAAAGCGATACCATTTCGATGGAGAACCGTTCCGTGGCATAGGCGACGATGGCCACGGCAATCACGCCGAAGACCAGCCACATCTGCAGTGTCGGCTCTATCGCCGCCATTGAATTCCCCCTGTTTCGGTCTTCTGCGACCGTTGTCCAATATGGCGCTCCGGCAACCGCGTTGCAAAGTCTGCCCTTGCCAGCGCCGCTGCTCGCTTGCGGGGACCAGCCTCCATTGGCATAAGGCATTCATGAGCGCACCCCCGAAAGCCTGGTCCTATTACGAAGCCACCGTCACGCGGCCCGCATTTCATGATGCGCCGATGGGCGACGTGGACACGGATGTCTGCATCGTTGGTGGTGGTCTGACCGGTATCAGTGTCGCACTGGACCTGGCGGAACAGGGGGCAAGTGTCAGGCTTGTCGATGCGGGGCGGATCGGTGGCGGTGCCAGCGGGCGCAACGGGGGACAGATCAACACCGGCCTCGCCCCGGGTGCCGCGGGATTGCTGGATGTCTGCGACCGGGCAACCGCGCAGGCGCTCTTCGCGCTGTCCGAGGATGCGATCCGCCTGATCGATGACCGGGTGGTCCGGTATCGGATCGACTGCGATCTGGCGCGCGGGTTCTTCTATGGCGCAGCCAAACCGGGGCGCATGAAACACATGGCTGTCGAACATGCGGCACTGCGCGATGTCTTCGGCCTGGATCGCGTCCATATGCTCGACCGCGCAGAGGCGGTCGCGCTGACCGGCTCCGACAGGTTTCACGGGGGTCTGCTGGATCCGGGGGCAGGGCATGTGCACAGCCTGAAGTACTGCCTTGGCCTGGCCCGCGCCGCCGCCGCCGCCGGGGCGATGTTGCACGAAGATGTTCCGGCGCTGTCCGTCGATCCGGAAAGGGGGATCGTCGTCACGCCGCAGGGCAGGATCCGCGCCGAACACGTGGTCATTGCCGCCAATGCCTATTTCGATGGCCTGCTGCCGAATGTGGAACCGCGGGCGCTGGGGGTCGGTACCTGGGTGATGACCACGGCCCCGCTGGCGCCCGAGGTGCGTGACCACCTGTTGCCGGGCAATGAATGCGTCTGCGACGATAATGCGGTCCTCGACTACTTCCGTTTCACGGCGGACAACCGTCTGCTGTTTGGTGGCGGTGTCAGCTATCTGGGGCGGGAGGATGGACCCGCGGCCGCGGGCCTGCTGCGTCGGCGGATTGCGGCCACCTACCCCGAACTGGCCGATGCGCCGGTGGGGGAGGTCTGGGGCGGCAAGGTCTCCATTACCCGCAATCGCCTGCCCGACATTGGCCGCGCCGGTCGGCGGGTCTGGTACGCCCATGGTTTTTCCGGTCAGGGTGTGGCGATCACCGGCATCGCGGGGAAGCTGATTGCCGCCGCGATTCAGGGCGACGATGCCGGGTTCAGGATCATGTCCGGTGTCCCGCATCGCGATTTCCCCGGCGGCCCCTACCTCCGGCGGCCACTGGTCACGCTCGGTCGTCTCTGGTATCGGCTGCTGGACCGGTTCTGACCCGGACGGGAAAGTGGACGGGGAAAGCGGACGGTGAAAGCGAACGGCGAAAGCGAATGGGGTGGGATGGCGATGGTTCCCAGGTCGCGCCGCATCGTGTATCTTCCTGTCTGGGAAGTTGATTTTCCAATATATGCCAAGGGGTTGTGAGCGAAATGCGCGCCGAAACCGAACAATTTGTCGCCAACATCAAGCAGTCACTGGAACTGCTGAGGAGGCGTCTTTGACTGGGATCAGTCCCTGCGCCGACTTGATGAGCTGAACGCCCTCGCCGAGGACCCTGACCTGTGGAATGACGCAGACAAGGCCCAGGCGCTGATGAAGGAACGCACCAACCTCGACCAGGCCATCACCCAGCAGCGCGCGATGGAGCAGGATCTGGATGATTCCTGCGAACTGATCACCATGGGTGAGGAAGAGGACGACGCGGCGACGGTGGAGGAGGCTGAGGCCACCCTGCGCAGCCTGAAGGAAAAGGCCGACCGCCTGTCGCTGGAGGCCCTGCTTTCCGGTGAGGCTGACAGCAACGACAGCTATCTCGAAGTTCACGCGGGTGCAGGCGGCACCGAAAGCCAGGACTGGGCCGAGATGCTGCTGCGCATGTATGTGCGCTGGGCGGAAAAGCGCGGCTACAAGATTGAATGGATCGAGGAATCGGGTGGGGAGGAGGCCGGCATCAAGTCCGCCACCGTGCGCGTCCAGGGCCACAATGCCTATGGCTGGCTGAAATCGGAAAGCGGTGTGCACCGTCTGGTTCGCATCTCTCCCTACGATTCCCAGAGCCGCCGCCACACCAGCTTTGCCTCCGTCGGGGCGTTCCCGGCCATCGATGACGAGATCGATATCGAGATCGAGGACAAGGACCTGCGCGTCGATACCTATCGCGCGTCCGGGGCCGGTGGTCAGCACGTCAACCGGACCGACTCGGCGGTACGCATCACGCATGAACCGACGGGGATCGTGGTGCAGTGCCAGAACGACCGCAGCCAGCACAAGAACCGTGCCGCCGCCATGTCGATGCTGAAGGCGCGCCTGTACGAACGCGAACTGCAGATCCGTGAAGCCGAGAAGCAGGCCCTGCATGATGCCAAGGGCGATATCGGCTGGGGCCACCAGATCCGCTCCTACGTCCTGCACCCCTACCAGATGGTCAAGGACCTGCGGACGGGCGAGGAAACCGGCAACACCCAGGATGTGCTGAACGGCGGCCTCGACGCCTTCATGGAAGCCGCCCTCGCCCAGCGCGTCGGCGGTGGTGAGGATGAGGCGGGCTAGGGACAGTCAGGTGTCATGAGCGGAGAATCGCCAACAGGTCAGGACTGGACGGATCGCGAGATCGACCTGATCGTTGCCGACTACTTCGACATGCTGCGACTGGAGCTGGCTGGCGAAAGATACAACAAGACAGAGCATCGCCGGGCGTTACAGCAGTTCGTGAAGCGCTCTGACGGCTCCATCGAGTTCAAGCACCAGAACATCAGCGCCGTGTTGCGGGAAATCAGCCTGCCGTGGATCTGGGGTTACAAGCCGGCGAAGAACTACCAGAAGACTGCCCTGCCTGAAGGTATAGAGCGCTGTCTGGGCGGTCAGCCGTCATTCCTGACCATAGCTGCTCAACCACCCGCGCCGTCCATGCCGGGCATGCAGGAAAGTTCGATCATCTATCTGGATCAGGCTCCGACGCTGGTGTCCTCTGACGCCGAGACAACGCCGGAAATGCGTCGGCTGATACGCAAGTTCGATCCCGCTGCCCGTGACGCCCGCAATCGCGCGCTCGGCCTGCAGGGGGAGGAGAAGATCTTCCATGACGAGCGTGCGCGGCTGATCCAGATGGACCGCCAAGACCTGGCACGCAAGGTCGAGTGGACGTCGCAGGAACGCGGCGATGGCGCAGGGTACGACATCAGGTCGTTCGACGCGCAGGGGCAGGAACGACTGCTGGAAGTGAAGACGACGACGGGCACCAGAACGACGCCGTTCTTCATTTCTGCCAACGAGTTCAGGTTTTCGGAAGAACGCTCCGATGCCTTCCGCCTTGTCCGCCTGTTTCAGTTCAATCATGAACCGGGCGGTTTCGAACTCAGGCCGCCCTTGGACAGGTCGGTGAAACTGGAAGCAACGAACTACCGGGCATCGTTCTGATCCTGACTCCCCATCCCCCTCAGCACTCCACCAGACTGACCGGTATGCGCAGTGCGAGGCCGCCGAGGGAGGTTTCCTTGTAGGTGGCGGCCATGTCGCGTCCGGTTTCGCGCATGGTCTCGATGACCTGATCCAGGCTGACGAAGTGGGTGCCGTCGCCCTTCAGCGCCAGGCGGGCGGCGTTGATGGCCTTCACGGCGCCCATGGTGTTGCGTTCGATACAGGGGATCTGGACCAGACCGCCAATGGGGTCACAGGTCAGGCCCAGGTTGTGTTCCATGCCGATCTCGGCGGCGTTCTCCACCTGCTCGTTGCTGCCGCCAAGCACCGCAGCCAGCCCGCCTGCGGCCATGGAGCAGGCAACGCCGACTTCCCCCTGACAGCCGACCTCTGCCGCCGAGATGGAGGCATTGAGCTTGTAGAGGCTGCCAATGGCGGCGGCGGTCAGCATGAATTTCACCACGCCAGCGTCGGACGCGCTGTTCACGAAGCGGGTGTAATAGGCCAGTACGGCGGGAATGACCCCGGCGGCCCCATTGGTCGGCGCGGTCACGACGCGCCCGCCGGCCGCATTCTCCTCATTCACCGCCAGGGCATAGAGGTTGATGTAGTCCATCACCGTAAGAGGGTCCTTCATGCTGGCTTCCGGCTTGTCCAGCAGGGACTGGTGGATGGCGCGGGCGCGACGTTTCACCTTCAGGCCGCCGGGCAGGATGCCGGTTTCACGGCACCCGCGCTCGATCGAACTCTCCATCACCTGCCAGATGTGCAGCAACCGCGCCTCCACCTTTTCGTCGGGGCTGATTGCCGCTTCGTTGGCTGCCATCATTTCCGCGATGCTCAGCCCGGTTTCCTTGCCGCGCGCCAGCAATGCGACGGAACTGGCGAACGGATGCGGGATCTCAACATTGCGTCCGGCCCAGGCGGGGGTCTCGCCGCGAATCTCGGCCCGGTCCTGCACGAAGCCCCCACCGACGGAGAACATGACCTCCCGATGCAGCTCCGTCGCGGCGGTATCTTCGGCGATGAAGATCATGCCGTTCGGATGTTCGGGCAGGCTGTCGGCGGCACGGAAATCCATGTCCCGGCGCGGGTCGAAGCGGATTTCCCGCTCCCCGTCGAGGTGCAGGCGAGCTGCCGTCCGCACATCGGCGACGATGCGGGCCGCGTCATCGGCATCGACAGTGTCCGGCACCTGCCCGGCGAGGCCGAGGATGAGGGCCTTGTCCGTGGCATGGCCAAGCCCGGTCAGCGCCAGGGAGCCGTAAAGCTCCACCCGCACGCGGTGCGTCCGGTCCTTCAGGCCCCGGCTGTCCAGCGCATCCAGGAACCTGCGCGCCGCCCACATGGGACCCATGGTGTGGGAACTGGACGGGCCGATACCGATCTTGAACATGTCGAAGACGCTGATGGTCATTGCCGGACGCTCCTGATTGACGCTGCGTCACAGCCTATCGTCTTTTGCCGTTTGCGGGGGCGGTCCATGCACGGCGCGGACGGGATGAATACCGACATTGCCCAGATAGCGGTTTGACCGGTGCTGTCCCGCCCGCCTAGTTTCACGGGACACGATCTGATGGGGAGGGTGAATACCGTGACATTGCCTCTGGAAGGCCTGACGGCCTACGAGTTCGGCAGCAACGTGGCGGGTCCGTTCGCGGGCTCGATCCTGGCGGAGCTGGGTGCGACCTTGATCAAGGTGGAACGACCGGAAGGCGATGACGCCCGTGTCTGGGGGCCGCCGTTCGCCGACGACGGCACGGCGACGATCTTCCATGCCCTGAACCGCAACAAGCGGTCCATCACCGTTGATCTGAAGGATCGGACGGCGCTGGACGCCCTGAAGCAGAAGATCGCGGCGGATGGCGATATCGTGGTGCAGAACATGCGGCCCGGCGCCATGCGGAAACTTGGCCTGGATTCAGAGACCCTGCTGGCGCTGAACCCGCGCCTCATCGTCTGCAACCTGCATGCCTTCGGCGCGTCTGGCCCGCTGAAGGACCGCCCGGGATATGACGCGCTGATGCAGGCGTTCGGCGGTATCATGTCGGTCACCGGTGAGGAAGGTCGCCCGCCGGTGCGTTGCGGCATCTCCGTCATCGACATGGGGACCGGCATGTGGTGCGCCATCGGTATCCTGTCCGCCTTGCTGCGACGCGGGGTGACGGGCAAGGGCGGCGTGGTGGATGCAGCCTTGTTCGAGACCGCTGTCCAGTGGATGACGTTCTATTCGGCGGACATGCAGGTGACAGGCAAGTCACCGACCCGGCATGGGTCCGGCGTGCGTGGCATCGCCCCCTATGAAGCGTTCGAGTGTGATGACGGCTATCAGATCGTGGCCGCGTCCAACGACCGGCTGTTCTTCAAGCTGGCCGACGCGCTGGGCCATCCCGAATGGAAATCCGACCCGCGCTTTGCCACCAACCCGCAGCGCGATGCCCATCGCGTCGAGCTGAAGACCATGCTGACCGGAATCTTCCTGCGTCAGCCGCGGTCTCACTGGCAGGCCATCCTGGACGACGCCGGGGTGCCGAGTGCGCCGACGCAGACGACCGAGGAAGTGCTGGCACATCCCCAGACCATCGCTTCTGGCATGATGCAGAAACTGGCCGGATACCCGCTCAGCCTGATCGGCATGCCGCTGCAGTTCGATGGCAACCGCCCGGGCCTGCGCTCATCCGCGCCGGCGCTGGGGGAGGGGAATGACGAAATACTGAAACCCGGCTGACCAGCAGAGAAAGCTGAATCACCGGCCTGCCCGGATCACCTGTTCGGCCAGTCAGGCTCCCGCTTCTCCTGAAACGCCCGGAATCCCTCCTTGGCGTCGTCGGTGCCGGCCATGACGGGCAGCATCAGCTGGGTATATTGCTGCGCCTCATGGATCGGCATGTCCTGCACTGCATGCAGGGCCAGCTTGCCGAGACGCATCGCGGTGGGGGATCGGCGGGTGATGTCGGCCAGCATCTCGTCCAGCACCTTGTCCAGTTCACCGACGGGGGCGACAGTGTTCAGCAGCCCCTCGGCGGCGGCGCGCTCCGCGCTCCATGGCGTGCCGCGCATGCAGAGTTCCATCACCTTGCGCCGCGGCAGGACGCGCAGCATGTAGGGCAGGATGGTCATGGGAAAAAGCCCGACACCGACCTCTGGCGTACCAAGGCGTGCACCTGAAACACCGACGGCCAGATCCGCGACGCAGACCAGACCCAGGCCACCGCCGAGCGCATGGCCATTGACCCGCGCGATGACCGGCAGGGTACAGGTTTCGAACGCGCGAAACATCTCGGTCAGTTGCAGTTGCGGGCGTGCGGGATCGGTGGCGAACGGGCTGCCGTCCGGTTGCGGTGACAGATCACCACCCGCGCAGAAAACCCGGTCACCGGCCCCGGTGAGGACAATGGCCCGGATCGCCGGGTTCGCCTGGGCATCGGCCAGACCGGTCGCGATGCCGGACGTGACCTGATCGTTCAGCGCGTTGCGCCGTTCAGGCCGATCGATGGTGATCCGGCAGACCGCGCCATCCATCGCCACCTTCACCGGCGCGTCCCCGGCTGATCTGTTTGTGTCGCTCATGCCCGGCATCTCCCCTGAATCTCTCCCACCGTGAAGCGTAAGGGATCAGGGGAGGCACGGCAAAGACCAGCAGCGGGCAAGGGCCCTGCGTCAGCCGCAACAGGCGCTGCTGGCACCCATCGCCGGTTTCTCGATATCATCCAGCGGCTGATGGTCAGAACCGAACATCTGGATGTCGGCCATGGTGTGAAACGTTTCCCACGGCACACCTGCCGGGTCGCGGGACCAGGACTTGTTGCCCTTGGCATAACAGCAGGCGGCGTCACGCTGTGGTGCAACCTTTTCGTTGGCTGCGGCCAGACGGGCTTCGATCTCCTCGACTTCCTCGTCGGTGTCGACCTGAAGGCCCAGATGGTCCAGTCCGTCGCGTCCGGCGCGGGTGGAAATGGCGAAGTTCACTGCCGGGTCATCCAGCATCCACTTCACATAGTCGTCCTTGACCACGGCCGGCGTGGTGTCGAACAGAGTGGAGTAGAAGTCGGTGGACCGATCAAGATCCGTGACGGCGATATGGACGTGAAGGCGTTTCATCGGTTTTCTCCTCTCGGGCACAGCAATTCTGCATCAGGAACATCGACAGCAGGCCGACCTTCGGTATCTCGGCGCGATGGACCATGCGACGACCGTCGCGGGTGGCACTGATCAGGGTGGTCCGTTTCAGGTGGTCGAGATGGTGACTGAGCGTCGTCCAGGCGATCCCCAGTTCCCGCACCATGGTGGAGGCATCGGCACCGTCGCGTCCGCATTCCACCAGGAAGCGCAGGATGGCAATCCGGCTGGGGTGACCCAGGGCACCAAAGGCCTCTGCTGCTGTCTCATTATCCATGCTTCTAGATATATAGATACAATTGAGCAGGGCAAGGGTTTTCTGTATGGCTGGGACACATTCTTGAACCGAAGGAAATTCGGATGATCAGTCGCAGAGGCGTGCTGGAGATCCTGGCAGCGGGCAGCGTGCTGGGCGCGTCCGGCCCGGTGTTCGCGCAACCGGCGCCGGGGGATCGATCAGTGCTGGTGATCGGTGCGGGTGTTGCGGGGCTGGCCGCGGCGCAGACGCTGCGACGCAACGGTTTCGATGTCGTGGTGCTGGAGGCATCGGACCGCATCGGTGGCCGCCTCTGGACGGACCGCGACCTGGGAGCGCCGTTCGAAGTGGGTGCAGGCTGGATACACGGGCCGGAGGGTAATCCCATGTCCGTGCTCGCCGCCGCCGTGGGGGCGCATACTTTCGTCACCGATGATGAGAGCCTGGAGGTCATGTACGCTGATGGCGAGACTGTGCCTGACGGGACCATCGTGGATGCGGAAGAGCAACTGGAGAACATCTACGAACGGGTTGATGAGGAAGCGGGCCGGGGCGAAAGCCTGAGCGCTGCACTTGACCGTCTGGATTCCGGGTTCCTGGATGATGCGGTGCGCCGATGGATGACCTCGGCCTATACGGAATTCGACAATGGTGCTGCCCTCGATGACCTCTCCGGTCAGTTCTTTGACGAGGACAGCGTGTTCCCCGGGGACGACGTCATTCTGACCGGTGGCTACGATCAGGTGCTCGCACCTCTGGCGAATGGCGTCGACGTGAGATTCGGGCAGCGGGTGCGGTCGGTGCGGCTGCTGGAGGAAGAAGGCGTGGAGGTCACCACGGACCAGGGGGCGTTCCGTGCCATGTATGTCATCTGCACCTGCCCGCTTGGTGTCCTGAAGCAGGGCCAGGTGACCTTTGACCCGCCCCTGCCGGGCAGTCACGCGCGGGCCATGGACCGCATGGGCATGGGCAATGTCACCAAGATTGCCCTGAAGTTCGACGCGCCGTTCTGGCCGGTGGATACGCAGTATCTCGGGCTGGTGACAGAACCGCCGGGGCGCTGGAACTACTTCCTCAATTACAGGACGTTCACCGATCAGAACATGCTGGTGGGCCTGTCGGTCGGTGCCTACCCGCTGGTGGCGGAGGCCATGTCGGATGCCGAGATGGTGGCGGACGCGATGCTGGTGCTGCGCGACGCCTATGGCGATGCGGTGCCGGACCCGATCGCGTTTCGCACCACGCGCTGGTCAGAGAATCCCAACAGTTACGGTGCCTATTCCTATAGTCGGGCTGGCAGTTCACCCGACGACTGGGAGACCCTGGCCGAACCGGTCGATGGCACCCTGCTGTTTGCCGGGGAACACACTTGCTGGGACAACAAGGGCACCACGCACGGCGCCTTGTTGAGCGGCAGGGCAGCGGCGCGCTGGATCATCGACGACGCGTGATCGTCGCAAGCCAGCGCGCGCCGGACTTCAGCCCTACAGCAGTTCCTTCGCCAGGATTTCCAGCGCTTCCTTTGAGGTCGCGCGGCAGAGCATGGCGTTCACTTTCCGCTCCTTGCCGGCCTGCTTCCAGGCGGCGAGCTGTTCGCGGATGTGGCCTGCCGGGCCGACAAGGGCGACCTTGTCCACCAGTGCGTCCGGAACCATGGAGAAAGCCTCTGCGCGGCGGCCGGCCAGGAACGCGTCCTGAATGGCGCTTGCCGCGTCGCCATACCCCAGACGGGTGGCATATTCGGCGTAGTAGTTCTTCTTCTTCGCGCCCATGCCACCGATGTAGAAACCCATGTTTTCCTTGACCGGACGGCGGGCCTTTTCGATGTCGTCGTCCACCACGACGGTGACGAAGGGGCAGACGTCGAAGTTGTCCAGGCTGCGCGCACCGTCGGTCTTGGCAAAGCCCTGATCGATGTAGGTGCCGATGGCCCCATAGTTCGACGGATCCATGTAGACCGGAATGACGCCATCGCAGACCTCTGCCGCGGTGCGGATGCCGCCCGGAGAAATGGATGCGGAATAGATCTTCAGCGGATGTTCCGGGCGCAGGATGGTCTTCAGCGGCTTGCCGAGACCCGTTGCATCCGGTCCGGCATAGGGCAGCTGATAGTGCTTGCCCTCATGCGTCACGGGTTCCTCGCGCGCGATGATCTTGCGCATGATCGAAACATATTCACGGATCAGCTCCAGCGGCTGACCATAGGGCACACCGTGCCAGCCTTCGATCACCTGCGGGCCGGACGGGCCAAGGCCCAGGATGAAACGACCGCCGGACAGGGCTTGCAGGGTCAGGGACGTGGTGCTCATCAACGCGGGGGATCGGGCCTGCATCTGGCAGATGCCGGTGCCGACCTTGATCTTGGACGTCTGGCTGAGAATCCACGATGCGGAGGAAATCGCGTCCGCGCCCCAGGCCTCGGAGGTCCAGACGGAATTGTAACCCATGGCCTCCGCCGCCTTGATCATCTCCATATCGATCCGGTAATGGGCATCGCCCGTCCCGAGAATCAGTCCGACTTCCATTGCGTGTATCCTCCCGCATCGCTGAATTTGCTGTGGCGAGACTAGGTCAGCCATGCCTTGAACCGCAAGCAGCGCGGTTGTTCTACACCCGTCCCGCTTTGCTGGGCCCATGCCCGGATGCGGGTTTCGACACGGGACGGGTCATGGGTCGTGAGACGGCACGCGCGCCGGAGACAGGCTGGATGGCTGATATGCAGAACACATCCGATGCGATGGTCGGCATTGTTCAGGGGGGCAGGATCCTGCTAGAAATAGCACACAAAACAGGAGGAATGCGCGATGACCGGTCTGGTTCATGATTCTGTCGACAGTCTTGCGGCTTTGATTCCGGATGGCGCGAAGGTCGCTATTCCGGCGGATTACACCGGCATTGCAATGGGCCTCACGCGGGCCATGATCCGTCGCGGTGTCCGTGACCTCTATCTGGTCTGCCTGCCGACCTGCGGCCTGCAGGGTGACATGCTGATCGGCGCCGGTGCGGTGAAGACCATCGAGACGTCTGCCGTGACCCTGGGCGAGTTTGGTGGTGCGCCGCGTTTCCAGGCGGCTGTTGGCGACGGCAGCCTGACCATCAAGGATGCAACCTGTCCGGCCATTCACGCCGGTATCCAGGCGGGGCAGAAGGGCATTCCCTACATGCCGCTGCGGGGCATGATCGGTTCCGATGTGCTGGCCAGTCGCGATGACTGGAAAGTCATGCAGAACCCGTTCAGTGACGGGGAAGATCCGATTGTCCTGCTGCCCGCCATCAAGCCGGATTTCGCGCTGATCCATGCCAAGAAGGCGGACCGGCACGGCAATATCTACATCGGTCTCCGCCGTGAAGTCATGGCGCTGGCCGGCGCATCCCGCCAGACGCTGGTGACGGTGGAGGAAATCGTCGACGGCAATCTGCTGCGTGACGACGCGACGGCGACCGGTACGCTGCCGGCCCTGTATGTCGGCGGCGTGGCCGAGGCGAAACAGGGCGCCTGGCCGCTGGCTTTCTGGGAGGAATATGCCACGGATGAGGCGCACATGACGTCCTACGTCGCCGCCGCCCGCTCGCCGGAGGGGTTCAAGGCCTATCTTGATGAATTCGTCACCGGTGGTGGCGCGCGCGCCGCAGCAGCGGAGTGATCCGGTGAGTGATTTGTCCGCCCCTGACGACCTCCGTACCGAAGAACTGCTGATCACGCTCATCGCCAGGCTGCTGGAAGGCTGTCGTCTGGTGTCATGTGGTGCTTCTTCCCCCATTCCCGGCGGTGGCTGCCTGCTCGCCCGGCAGCAGTCCGGTGGTGCCATGCAGGTCAACGTACTGGGCAGCCGGGTGAACAACCTGATGACCAATGGCGGCGTTGAACTGTTCGACTGGGCCGCGCAGGGACGCCTGGATGCGTTCTTCCTGGGCGGCGGCCAGATCGACGGCCAGGCCAACATCAATCTGGTGGGGGTCGGCGATTATCCGCAGGCCAAGATCCGCTGGCCCGGCTCCTTCGGGTCTGCCTATCTGTACTATCTGGTGCCGCGCGTGATCCTGTTCCGTGAGGAACACACGCGCCGGGTATTTGTCGAGAAGGTGGATTTCGTGTCCACGCCGGGCACCAGTGATCCCGAGGTCTATCGCACCGGTGGTCCCCACGCGCTGGTTTCACCGCTCTGCCAGATGGGGTTCGACAAGGACCGGAAGAAATTCCATCTGGTGTCTGTCCATCCGGGTCACACGGTGGAGGAAGTGCTGGACAATACCGGTTTCGAGATCGACGTGCCGGACCAGGTGCCCGAGACCGTGCTGCCCGACCGCGCCACCCTGGACATCATCCGCCAGCAGATCTCCCTGGAGATCGCGGAGACCTATCCCCGTTTCGCGGCAAAGGTGTTCCCGGACGCGATGAACGCCGCCTGAAGCTCACGGCGCACGCGGACTTGATCCGCGTGTCCAGCCTTTCAGAGGTTGAGGCGTCCCCAGGTCTCGCCCGGGCACGCCGTTCCTGGCAGGCGGCGGCGCTTCTCATCGCAGCAAGGGAACGCTGTCGTCCCTGCCTTGAGCCGGGGGCCACGCTTTCTCACGCTCACGTGCGCGGCAAAGCGTGGATGCCGGATCGGCGCTCCGCTTGTCCGGCATGACAGTTCGGGATTGGCTTGCCCTTGTTTCACGGCGCACGCGGACTTGATCGGCGTGTCCAGCCTTTCAGAGGTTTAGGCGTCCCCAGGTCTCGCCTGGGCACGCCGTCCGTGGCAGGCGGCGGCGCTTCTCATCGCAGCAAGCGAACGCTGTCGTCCCTGCCTTGAGCCGGGGGCCACGCCTTTCCTGTTCGGCCAGTTACGGGCGCATGGGATAGAGCCTGGGGCCGACCAGCCCTTTCAGGCGCTCCTGACTGACATCCAGCCAGCGGCAGAGCATTGGACGGGTTTCGCGCGGGTCGATCAGTTCGTGGAACGCAAACGACTCGGCGCGGGGGAAGGGGGACTGGCGCGCGGCCAGCATGTCTTCCAGTTCCTGCCTGCGGGCATCCGGATCCGGGTGGGCGGCGATCTCGCGACCGAACGCAACAGCCACGCCGCCTTCGACAGGCAAGGGCCCGAACTCTGCCGACGGCCAGGCCATGACGTGACACTTGCTGGCATAATGTGCCGCTGCGGCGACACCGAAGTTCTTCTTGATGATCACGGATGCCCAGGGCACCTGACAGTCGGCGGCAGCCAGAACCGCCGCAGTGCCGGGACGGATTGTCCCCTCCGCCTCTGCCGCCGGGCCGATCATGAAGCCGGGTTCATCCACCAGTGCGATGATCGGCAGGTGGAAGGTCTCGCAGAGTTCGATGAAACGTTTCACCTTCCGCGCACCGGCAGCCGACATCGCCCCGGCATAATAGCGGCAGTCGTTGCTGTAGATGCCGACAGGCTGACCGTTCATCCGCGCCAGTCCGACGATCTGGCCCGGGCCGTACTGTCTCCCGGTCTCGAAGAAGCTGTCCGTATCCACCACCATGGCGATCAGCTTCCGCATGTCATAGGCCTTGCGCCGGTCGCGCGGCACGATGCTGGCCAGCCGGTCATCGCAGCGGTCCACCGGGTCCGTGCAGGCAATCGTCGGCGGCAACTGATCGACATTCGGTGGCATGTAGCTGAGGAACTGCCTGATCTGGCGGAAGGCGTCGTCCTCATCCGCCGCGCCATTGTCGATGGCACCGCTTTTCAGGTGAACCTGTGCGCCACCCAGTTCTTCCTTGTTGATCTTGTGGCCGAGTGCGCGCTCCACCACCGCAGGGCCGGCGACCAGAACCTGAGCGGTTTCCCGTGTCATGACCGTGAAGTGGGACGCGACCAGACGTGCGGCAGGCAAGCCGGCTACCGGGCCGACGGCTGCCGAACAGACCGGAATGGCACCCATGGTGCGGGCCACGGACAGGAACCGGTGCGGGGAATAGACAGGGTCCCCGACGGGGCCGCTGTTGCCGCCCTTCTTGCCGCCAGCACCTGTCACCGAACCGCCGCCGCCTTCATGCAGACGGATCAGCGGCACGCGGTACTGCAATGCCATTTCCTCGGTATAGATCGACTTGCGCAGGCCCGCCGGATTGGGGGAGCCACCGGAAACCGTGAAGTCTTCACCACCGACGACGCAGGTCTGACCATTCACCTTGCCGAAGCCGAGAATGAAATTCGCCGGGGTCAGGGTCTCGAAGTTGCCGTCGGCATCGGTCTCCGCCGCACCGGCACCCATCCCCATCTCGTGAAAGCTGCTGGTGTCGAGCAGCCGGTCGATGCGTTCCCTGAGGGTCAGTCGGCCCTTGCCATGCTGGCGCGCGACAGCTTCCGGCCCACCATGAGCCTTTGCCATTTCGCGCCGGAGGTGGATCGCGTCGATCCGCTCCCCCCAATCCGAATTGGCCGGGGGTGCCTTCGGCGCACCTTTCCCGGGTTTTTCACCCAACGGCTTGTCACTCACAGGCCGAGGACCAGCTTCGCCATGATGTTGCGCTGCACCTCGGACGCGCCGGCATAGATCGTCGCGGCACGGCTGTTCAGGTGCTTGGCCATGACACCGACCGAGTGGTCAGGACCAACCGGGATGGCATTGGAAAACGGGGTACGGGTATCAGGCTCGAACGGGTTGGCGTAGTAGCTGATGGCTTCCACAGCCAGCTCGGCCGTCGCCTGCATGCATTCCGATCCGCGCAGCTTCATGATCGACGACGCCGCGCCGGGGTTTTCCCCCGTGTTCAGGGCGCTCATCGTCTTCTTCTCGAAGAATTCCAGCGCGACGACCTGCGCTTCGATATCTGCCAGACGGGCGCTGAAGGCCGGATCATTGATCAGGGCATCGCCATCACCGGCGGCCTCTTCCGCGGCGATCCGCTTCAGCTTGTCCAGCATGGCATGCAGGCTGGGGCTGTAGGCCGAGCCACCACGCTCGAACTCCAGCAGGTACTTGGCGACCGTCCAGCCTTCATTCTCCGGGCCGATGCGGTTGGCAACGGGGACACGGACGTCATCGAAGAAGACCTGATTGACCTCATGATCACCGGACATGGTCAGGATCGGCTCGACCTTGATGCCGGGCAGGTCCATGGGGAAGACAATGAAGGAAATACCCTGCTGCGGCTTGCCGTCCTTCGATGTGCGAACCAGGCAGAACATCATGTTTGCGTGGTGGGCGCCCGTGGTCCAGATCTTGGTGCCATTGATCACGTAATCATCGCCATCACGGTCGGCGCGGCACTGCAGGCTGGCGAGGTCGGAGCCGGAACCGGGTTCGGAATAGCCCTGACACCAGACGTGTTCACCGGCGTAGATCCTGGGCAGATAGGCGTCCTTCTGCTCCGGGGTGCCGAACTTCATGATCACGGGGCCAACCATGCGGAGACCCATGGCGAACAGGCGCGGCGCGCTGGCGCGCTGGCATTCGGAATCGAAGATGTAGCGCTGCATCGGGCTCCAGCCCGGTCCGCCATGCTCTTCCGGCCAGAACGGCGCGATCCAGCCCTTCTTCGACAGGGCCTTGTACCAGTCCATGGAACCTTCGAAGTCGGAAACCACGCCCGCGGTCAGGCGACCAGCTTCCCTGGCGTTCTCAGTCATCGATGTTTCAAGGAAGTCCCGTACCTCGGCACGAAACGCTTCTTCTTCGGCTGTCAAAGACAGGTCCATGGTCGTCCTCCCCGACGCTTTACACTGCTTGCAAGCTTTTTAGCCGATCCGGCGCGATGGCAGAAGGCTTGAGATGCGGGGGAGGGGTTGCAGGAGGCGACGGATGCGCCGGATGCGCCGCCGCATGTCACCTGGCCGGGGTGCCAACCACTCTTGCTCCGGCGGCGACATCGCTGACAACCGCTGCGCCAGCCCCGACCGTGGCGTCGTCTCCGATGGTCACGCCGGGTCGCGCCACGGCCCCGGCCCCGAACAGCACACGGGCACCGAGTGTCACATTCCCTGCCAGATGCGCGCCGACGGCGACATGGGAAACGTCGCCGATCCCGCAGTCGTGGCTGACGGTTGCGCCGGTGTTGATGATGCTGTGGCGGCCCAGGTGCACCCCGGTCTGCACGACGCAGCCAGCGAATATCATGCAGCCGGGTGCGATATCGGCGCTGGGCGAAATCCAGGAAAAGGGGTGAATGAGCGTGGCAAACGTGCGCCCGCCAAGTGTTGCCACAATCCGGGACCGCGCCGCATTGTCGCCCACCGCGATGATCCATTCGGTACCGTCGGGATCATGTGTTTCAGGTTCGCCGCGCAACACCGGGATGCCCAGGATCGCGCCGTCCCATCGGGCCTGATCATGATCCAGCAGGCCGCAAACTTTCCGTCCGGCAGCTTCCGACGCCTCGATGCATTCCCGCGCGTGACCTCCGGTGCCGACGATCAGCAGGGGCGGGAGTGACATGGTGACGGACCTTCGTTCAGTTGCCTCAGTCGCTTTCCAGCGTCAGGCGCAGGCCATCGCGGAAATTCATCTGGGCGGGCACATCGAATGCCGCCGTTGCGCGTGCCGGGTCACCAATCGATGTGCGGATGTCGCCGGTACGGGCATCCGCATGGGTGATGTCAGCCTCCGCGCCGCAGATCTCTGCCACCATGTGTGCCAGTTCGAGGACGGACGTCGACTTGCCGGTGCAGACATTGAACACGTCGCCCGCACCGCCACCTGCGTCCATCGCGGCGACCAGATGGCGGACCACGTCGACCACATAGACAAAGTCACGCACCTGGCCACCGTCACCGAAGATGGTGATGCCCTGACCAGCCTTGATGCGGTCGGTGAAGATGGCAATGACACCGGAATAGGGCGACTTCGGGTCCTGCCGTGGCCCGAAGACATTGAAGAACCGGAACCCCGTGTTGGGGACACCGTGGACGCCGTGGGCAACGCGGCCATGCAGTTCGCAGCCAAGCTTGTCGGCACCATAGGCGGACAGCGGCCTGGTCACGGCATCCTCGTTCAGCGGCACGTTCTCATTGTCACCGAACACCGCAGCGGATGACGCGTAGACCACCGGAACCGGCCCGCCGTCCTTCGCTGTCTTCGCAGCTTCGAAGATGGTGACGGTCCCGGTCAGGTTGGTGCGATGGCTGGAAACCCATTCTTCCGTACAGCGCTGCACGGACGCGATTGCCGCCAGATGGAAGCAGCCGTCCTTGCCCGCCAGCGCCTTCCGCATCAGGGCGCTGTCGGAAATGTCGCCGACAATGACCTCCACTTCCGCAGGCACATTCTCTCGCTTGCCGGTGGACAGGTCATCAACGATGGAGACCTTGTCGCCACGGTTCAGCAAGAATTCCGTGAGGTGCGAACCGATGAAGCCGCAGCCGCCGGTAACGAGCCAATGTGCCATATGTGGGGGTCTCCTGAAATGTCGGTCGGTGGGCTGCGTAGTCTGAATGCTCAGAGCTTGAGGATCGACCGGACCGCCTCGATGAACTGATCCACCTGGATCGGCTTCGGCAGATAGGCATCAGCGCCGGTTTCCAGCACCTTGCTCTCGTCGCCCGCTGTCGCCATCGTGGTCACGACGATGATCGGCACATCCTTCAACGCCGGGTCGCCCTTCATCTGGCGCACCAGATCCAGCCCGGACACGCCTGGCAGCATCACGTCCATGATGATCAGATCCGGCGTTTCCTCTGCCGCCAGTTCCAGTGCCTCCTGCCCGTCGTCAGCGGTGACGACGTCGCAATCCAGCTGTTGCAGGGCAGAGGCATAGACCTCCTGCACCAGCATGTTGTCTTCTACAACAAGAATACGCTTTTCCATCAAATCCCCGATTTTGTCGCTGGTATTCACTGTCCGAGCGCGTGCTCAGGCCAGGTTCGGATAGGCTTCCCGGATCGCCGCCTCGGTCGCCGGTGCCATGTCCACCAGTTCCTGCGCCTTCGCCAGCCCTTCATCTTCATTGCCCTGCTTGACGGCCATCTCGCAGGCACTCGCCGTATCACGCATGGCGCCAAGCCCGACGGAGCCGGAACTGGATGTCAGATCATGCGCCTGCTGGCGCACGTCTGCCATGTCGCGGCTGTCGATCGCGGTTTGCAGCCTGGCGGTCTTTTCCTTCATCTGGACAACGAACTTGCCCAGCAGCATTTCCACCAGCTGATCGCCGAGACTCGCCTTGAGGGCCTCGAACGCTGCGGCATCAAACTGTTCCGTCATGTCCCGAACGAACTCCATGCTTCCGAACCAAGAAACGCCCAGAAGCTACCCGAATGGCGCGCATAATGCGAGACCTGCAATGGATGGGATGGCTCTGCTACCGCTCCGCACTTGATCCGACCGGCGGGTAGACCTAGTTTCGCGCAACATGTGCAGACAAACCTGCTGAGGCGAGAAGGGGATGGCGATGCGTTTCGAAGGCACCAGTAACTATGTGGCAACCGAGGATCTCATGGTTGCGGTCAACGCCGCAGCTACCCTGGAGCGGCCTCTGCTGATCAAGGGTGAACCGGGAACCGGCAAGACGGTGCTGGCGCACGAAGTCGCCAAGGCGTTCAACGCCAACCTGATCGAATGGCACATCAAGTCAACGACCAAGGCCCAGCAGGGCCTGTACGAATATGACGCCGTTTCCCGTCTGCGTGATTCGCAGCTGGGGGAGGAGCGGGTCAAGAACATCGGCAACTACATCAAGCGCGGCAAGCTCTGGGATGCCTTCACGGCCGAAGAGCGCCCGGTGCTGCTGATCGACGAGATCGACAAGGCCGACATCGAATTTCCGAACGATCTGCTGCTGGAACTCGACCGGATGCAGTTCTTTGTCTACGAGACCGGTGAGACGGTTGTCGCGAAGCAGCGGCCGCTGATGATCATCACCTCGAACAATGAAAAGGAACTGCCGGACGCGTTCCTGCGCCGCTGTTTCTTCCACTACATCCGCTTCCCCGATACGGAAACGATGCAGGAAATCATCGAGGTGCATTATCCGAACGTGCAGTCGGAACTGGTGTCGGAAGCCCTGAAGATCTTCTACGACATCCGCGATGTGCCGGGCCTGAAGAAGAAGCCGTCCACGTCCGAACTGCTGGACTGGCTGAAACTGCTGATGGCGGAAGACCTGACCGCCGACACGCTGCGCAGCCGCGATCCGAAGAAGCTGATTCCGCCGCTGCATGGTGCGCTGCTGAAGAATGAGCAGGACGTGCATCTGTTCGAGCGTCTGGCATTCCTCGCCAAGCGTGAGCAGAACAAGAACTGAGGCAGCCGTCCGGTGACGCGCCGCCCGAGCAGGAGGTAACAGCATGTTCGTGAACTTCTTTCTGGAACTGCGCCAGAACAAGGTGCCCGCGACACTGCGCGAATACCTGACCCTGATCGAGGCGGTGAAGCGCAACGTCGCCGGTTACAGCGTCGAGGATTTCTATTACCTGTCCCGCGCCACGCTGGTGAAGGACGAGAAGAACCTCGACAAGTTCGACCAGATCTTCGGCAAGTGCTTCAACGGCCTGGATTTCGTGTCCGATCAGGCGGAGCACGAGATCCCGGAGGAATGGCTGAAGAAGATGGCCGAGAAGGTGCTGACGCAGGAAGAAATGGCGGAGATCGAAGCCATGGGCGGTTTCGAGGAGCTGATGGAAACCCTGAAGAAGCGCCTGGAAGAACAGAAGAAGCGCCACCAGGGCGGCAACAAGTGGATCGGCACCGCCGGCACGTCACCGTTCGGCGCACATGGCTACAATCCGGAAGGCGTCCGGATCGGGCAGAAGGAAAGCCGCCATCGCCGGGCCGTGAAGGTCTGGGACAAGCGCGACTTCAAGAACCTGGACGAGGACGTCGAACTGGGGACCCGCAACATCAAGGTGGCGCTGCGACGCCTGCGCCGCTTCGCCCGGGAAGGCGCGGACCTGGAGCTTGATCTGCCTGACACCATCAAGTCGACGGCGGAGAACGCAGGCTTCCTGGACATCAAGATGGTGCCGGAACGGCGCAACACCGTGAAGGTGCTGCTGATGCTCGACATCGGCGGGTCCATGGACGATCACATCCGCACCTGCGAGGAGCTGTTCTCGGCTGCCAAGACCGAGTTCAAGCACATGGAGCATTTCTACTTCCACAACTGCCCCTACGAGAAGCTGTGGAAGGACAACAAGCGCCGCCATTCGGAATTCACGGATGCCTGGCAGGTGCTGCACACCTATCCCGCCGACTACAAGGTCGTCTTCGTCGGCGACGCGACCATGAGCCCCTATGAAATCGTCTATCCCGGCGGCTCGGTCGAGCACTGGAACGAGGAATCCGGCGAGGTCTGGATGAAGCGCTTCCTGGACGTCTATCAGCGTTCGATCTGGCTGAATCCGGTGCCGGAGAAGTACTGGGACTACACCCCGTCGATCAAGCTGATCCAGGAACTGATGGGCAACCGCATGTACCCGCTGACCCTGGGCGGGCTGGAACAGGGCATGAAGGAACTGTCGAAGTAGCCTTCGATTTCACCTTGTGAACTGAATAGGCCTGCCGCTTCGGATGAAGTTGCGGGCCTTTTCCATTTCCGACGCCTGGCCTGTGACCTACCGCAGCGCCTTTCGGGCCGCAGCGGTCACCAGTCCCCAGGCGGCATTGACGGCCAGGCCGGTGATCAGGCCGTTGATGGGGTCACCGCCGGGCGCGATGCCCTTCATCGGGAACACGACGACCACGGCGACCAGGGTGGGCAGGATGGCACCGAAGATGGCTACCAGGACCCAGTATTTCGGACCACGCCCGAACCAGGGCGTGATCGCACCCAGGAGGATGCCCCAGATGCCGCCCCAGAACGTCAGGGAGACCAGCTGAGGCACGCCGAGCGGCTCGACCGGCTGCATCGGGAACGGTGCGAAGGGGGCAATGCCGGCATTGTGCAGCAGCATCAGCACGATCTGATGCCCGGCAAGGACGCCGATGCAGCCCGCGATGAACCAGATAACCAGGAAGCGCATGATCAGCCCTTTCCTTGCTTGGGATACCAGTCGGGGTCGCGCTTCTCCAGAAAGCTCGCCAGCCCCTCGTCGGCTTCGGGGGTCAGACGCTTGGCGGCGTGCGGGCGCACCATTTCCTCCATCTCCAGGGCGGAGAAATAGAGGTTCGAATATTTCAGGATGGATTCCTTGGACTGGGCCACGGCATCCGGCGGGGACCGCAGCAGGGCATCGATGATCGGTGCCGCGGTGGCATCCAGCTCATCCGCCGCGCAGACTTCGTCCACCAGGCCGATCTCCAGCGCCCGTTCCCCGTCGAACCGCTCGCAGGTGAGGGAATAGCGCCGTGTCCGGCCCGGTCCCATGCGCGAAATCAGCTGCGGGAAGATCGGTGCCGCCATCAGGCCCCAGCGCGCTTCGGTGATGGAAAAGATCGCGTCCCCGGCCGCCACGATGATGTCGCAGGCCGCCGCGACGCCAACGCCGCCGCCGAAGCAGCCGCCATGGATCAGCGCGATGGTCGGCTTGGGGAATGTGGTCAGGCCCTGTACGGCGTGCGTCGTGTTGCGTGAAACATCAGCGTTCGCGGCCCAGTCCTGCGCCCGGACTTCCCTGATCCATGCCAGATCGGCCCCGGCCTGGAAATGCTTGCCACGACCGCGGATCACCACCACCCGGCAGGCGTCGTCGATCGCCAGCTTGCCGAAGGTATTCAGCAGCGCCTGGATCATGTCGCCATTGTAGGCGTTGTTGCGCTCCGGCCGGTTCAGCCAGACGGTCGCCACGCCGCGCGCATCGATCTCTGTATCGACAACACTCATGTCGCGTCTCCCTCCCCGGGGTCGGCCCTGGCGATCCAGTCGGGGAATGTCCCCGACGCGGGATCGAACAGGGCGTTCATGTGTTGCAGCCGCTCGATCGGTGCCAGTGTCGCGGCGATCATCGGGTCCAGCGGCACGGCGGCGGCCAGCTTCGACCCCCGGATGTCGCCCGCGATGCCGCCCAGCGCCGCATCGACTTCCGCCTCCGTCAGCGCGCCCCTGGCACGCAAGCTGCCCATCAGGGCGGCAACGGCAAGCAACAGCCCGGCGGTCTGGGCGTCTGAAATGTCGGCATCACTGGTCATGGCGCGGGCCCCGATTCGGTCTGCAGCGCAGAATACATGGTGATCCCGACAGGATTCGAACCTGTGACCTACTGATTAGGAATCAGTTGCTCTATCCTGCTGAGCTACGGGACCACGCCCGGCGGAACCTATCAGCGCGGAACCCGGGCGAAAAGGCCTGAAACGCGCTATTGCGCAGCGACCGACAGCCGCCGCAAACCCTTCGTCTGAAGCGTCCCGGGTTTTCCGGAGGCTGTTTCATTTGGGTCATGCGACGATTATTCATTTAAAGATGACAGCGCTCGGTCATCTGGATCCTCACCGGGTGAAGTCAAAACTGTAGATTGTAATAATATTGGAAGATATTCTATAGCGTGTGCACCTTGCTGTCAGGCCAGCAATCCCCCCATCAGCAGCGCGGCCAGCATGATGAAGCCCATGCCGATGTTCGACTTGAACTTGGCGAGGCAATCGCGGCTGCTGTTGATGTCGACGCGCACCGTCTGCCAGACCAGATGGACGACCACGCCAGCGAAGCCGAGCAGGAACCAGTGGCTGAATCCGGCCTCCCGCGCGGCAAGCGCCCAGAGCAGAACGGTTGCGCCATAGAACATCCAGAGCGCCGGGCGGGTGCGATTTCCCAGCCTTCGGGCTGAGGATTTGACGCCGATCAGCGCATCATCATCCTTGTCCTGATGGGCGTAGATGGTGTCGTAGCCCAGGGTCCAGAAGAAGCCGCCGGCATAGAGCAGGATGGCGGGCAGTTCGACCGTACCGGCCGCCGCCGCATAGCCCATCAGCGCGCCCCAGTTGAAGGTGAGGCCAAGCCAGGCCTGCGGCCACCAGGTGACGCGCTTGGTGAAGGGGTAGACCACCACGAGAAACAGCGAGAACACGCCCAGCCAGATCGCGGTCGGCCCCAGCTGCACCAGGATGAACAGCCCCAGCAGCGCCAGGAACCCGGCCCACAAGATCGCCTGTCGGGTGGTCACCTGGCCGGACGGTATCGGGCGCAGGCGGGTGCGTTCGACCTCTCCGTCGTAGTTCCTGTCGGCGATGTCGTTCACCGTACAGCCTGCGCCACGCATGATCAGGGCGCCGATGCCGAACAGCACGAACAGGCGCAGGGTTTCCAGGTCGAGCACCGGGCGCGCCAGGGTGATCGACCACCAGCAGGGCCAGAGCAGCAGCCAGGTGCCGACGGGTCTGTCGAATCGGGCCAGCTTGAACCAGGGCTTGAGAAATTCCGGCGCGTGCCGGTCGACCCAGTTGTCACCCCGTGCGTCGGCAATGATGCTCATCGGTCGCTCTCCGCAGTCTCCGTCTGCCCGGACTTCTCGAAGAGCCAGACATCGGTGGAACGGACGTCGTTGTCTTCCAGCTCCCGCGTCGTCGGCACCGCATAATGCGCCAGCCGCCGCATCCCGCCGGTCGGCCTGTAGGTCCGGCCCGGGTCACCCATGATGACGGGTATGCCAGCACCCACCAAGTCCCGAAACCAGCGTTCCACCCGCCCCGCCAGCGGCTGTTCGTAGCAGATGTCCCCCGCCAGAAGGATGTCGATGTCGGGCAGGCCAGCGCCGACAATGTCGTCAGCGCTGGCTTCGACGGTGACTTTGTTGGCGATAGAATTGAGGCGGATCGCCGCGACACTGAACAGATCCACGTCCACCGCCAGCACGGATCGTGCGCCCGCCATCGCCGCGGCGACGGCCACCAGACCCGATCCGGCAGCGAAATCCAGCACGCGCTTGCCCCTTACGGTTTCCGGATTGTCGAGGATATAGCGCGCCAGCGCCTGCCCCCCCGCCCAGGCAAAGGCCCAGAACGGCGGCGGCAAACCCTTCTCCTGCAACGCTTCTTCGGTCAGTTGCCACAACGGCACGGCTTCTGTCGCCAGATGCAGCCGCACCTCCGACACCAGCGGGGACGGCAGCAAGGCAGTATTGTCGCGGATGAATGCACCGCGATCCGTGATCGGTTCTGTGATCGGTTGCGTCATGGTGAGGGCTTATAGCGCGACGGCTGTCCCGGCGCAGCTTTGAAGCATCGTTTCAGCTTTGGTTGAAATCGGGGGCACTGCCGTTATATTCCCGGCACTTTCATAGACACCCGTCTGTTGCGGGCCCCCTGATCTCCGTGCATGGAGCGACCTAATGCTGATTTCCCCGGCCTACGCGCAGTCCGCTGGCGGCGGTGGTGACATTTTCTCCGCCATCCTGCCTCTCGTGCTGATTTTTGCCGTCTTCTATTTCCTGCTGATCCGTCCGCAGCAGCGGAAGATGAAGGAACACCGGTCCATGGTGGAAAACGTCCGTCGTGGTGACACGGTCGTGACTGGCGGCGGCATCATCGGTCGTGTGACCAAGGTGAAGGATGAGGCCACGATTCAGGTCGAGATTTCCGAGAACGTGCGCATTGACGTGGTCAAGGGCACGCTGACGGAGGTCCGCACCAAGTCTCAGCCAGGCGCGGATGCTGCACCTGCCGCGAAAGAGCAGAAGGGCGGCATTCTGGGCATGTTCGGTTCGAAGAAGTAAGCTTCGCGATACGCTGTTCCCTTGTCGTCACCCGCCCTTCGCCAACCGAAACGTGCAGTAAAGGCAGCCGGTCAAGCCCATGCTCTATTTTGCCAAATGGAAGATCGCGGTCATCTTGGCCGTCTGCCTGCTCGGTCTCGCCTTCACGGCACCGAATTTCATGTCTTCGCAAACCCGCCAGTCCATTCCCGACTGGTTGCCGAACCAGTCGATCAACCTCGGGCTTGATCTGCAGGGTGGTTCGCATCTGCTGTTGCAGATCGACAGCGAGGCGGTGCTGCGCGACCGCATGACCGACCTGGCGGAGGCGATGCGCAACGACCTGGGGGATATCCGTCCGCGTATCCGCCGTTCCGGTTTTCAGATCGGCGACCGGTCGGTGTCTTTCCAGGTCCGTGATACGGAACGCATGGATGAAGTGCGCGAGGTCCTGCGCGGGCTGGTGACCCAGATCGGCGGCGGTCTGGCGGTTGGTGCCGGTGGTCCTGACCTGCAGATCACTGCTGACGGCAATCGCTTCATTGCCACCCTGACCGAAGCGGGGGAGAAGGCGCGGCTGGCAGCAGCGGTTCAGCAGTCCATCGAGATCGTGCGGCGGCGTGTTGATGAAACCGGTGTCAACGAACCGACCATCCAGCGGCAGGGGGAGGATCGGATCATCATCCAGCTGCCGGGTGTCGAGGATCCGGACCGTATCAAGCGCCTGCTGGGGCGCACCGCCAAGATGACCTTCCATCTGGTCGATCTGTCGGCCGATCCGAATGCCGACCGTCTGCCGCCAGGCACCATGCGGGTGTTCGAGGAACGCGACGGCGCGGAAATTCCGTGGGCTGTCCGCAAGAAGGTTGAAGTGTCGGGGGAACATCTGGTCGATGCCCAGCCGAACTATCAGGATGGCCGCCCGGTCGTGGCATTCCGTTTCGACGCCATCGGCGCACGTCGCTTTGGCCAGATCACCAGCCAGAATGTCGGTCGCCCGTTCGCGATCATCCTCGACGACAAGGTGGTCTCTGCCCCGCGCATCGAAAGCGCGATCCTGCAGGGATCCGGCATCATCACCGGTGGCTTCTCCGTGCAGGAAGCCAACGATCTGGCGGTCCTGCTGCGCGCCGGTGCCCTGCCGGCACCGCTGACGATCCTTGAGGAACGGACGGTTGGTCCTGATCTGGGCCGGGATTCGGTGGCCGCAGGTGAAACCGCCGCCGTGATCGGGTTCGCGGCTGTGGTCGTTTTCATGTTCCTGGCCTATGGACCGGTATTCGGAGTCGCAGCCAACACAGCGCTGATCACCAACCTGTTCCTGATCTTCGGTGCCCTTTCCGCGCTTCAGGCGACGCTGACACTGCCTGGCATCGCGGGGATCGTGCTGACCATCGGCATGGCGGTTGATGCCAACGTGCTGGTGTTCGAGCGGATACGCGAGGAACTTTCCAATGGCCGCTCACCGTTCAATGCGGTGGAAGCCGGGTACCAGCGGGCGCTGACGACCATTGTCGATGCGAACGTCACGACGGGCTTCGCCGCGGCTGTCCTGTTTGCCATGGGTTCCGGCCCGGTGCGGGGCTTTGCCGTCACCCTCTTCCTCGGCATCGTCTGCTCCATGTTCACGGCCATCCTGCTCAGCCGGATGATCATCGCATTCTGGCTCCGCCGGAAGCGCCCCAACGTGCTGACTGTCTGAGCCAGTTGCTGGCCGTCTGAAAAGGACCGACCGATCATGTTTCGTCTGAAACTTGTCCCCGAGAAGACAACCCTGCGGTTCATGGACCGCAGGCGCATCGCCTTTGCCCTGTCCGTCCTGATGATCCTCGGTTCCGTGGCCATCTACTTCGGTCAGGGTCTGAACCGGGGCATTGATTTCGAAGGCGGCATTCTGGTCGAGGTGAAGACCGACGGTCCGGCTGATCTGGGGGCCATGCGGAACCTGATGAACGGTCTGGGTCTGGGCGAAGTGGCGCTGCAGGAATTCGGCGCGCCCGACGACGTGCTGATCCGGGTGGAACGCCAGCCGGGGGAGGCGGAGGCGCAGCAGGCGGCTGTGGCCGTCGTCAAATCGGCGCTGGATCCAGAGTTCCCCGGAATAAGCTATCGACGTGTGGAATTCGTCGGGCCAACCGTGTCCGGCGAACTGGTGGAGGCCGCGACAATCGCCGTGCTGACCGCCGTGGCGATCATGCTGATCTATATCTGGTTGCGGTTCGAATGGCATTTTTCCGTGGGCGCGGTCATTGCGCTGGTGCACGACGTCATCATCACGCTGGGCATGTTCGCGATAACGGGAATCGAGTTCAATCTGGCATCCGTGGCGGCGGTACTGACCATTGTCGGCTATTCGATCAACGATACCGTCGTGGTCTATGATCGAATTCGCGAAAATCTGCGGAAATACAAGCAGTTGCCATTGCCCGATCTGCTGAACGTGTCGATCAACGACACGCTGTCGCGCACCGTGATGACCTCTGTCACCACCTTGCTGGCGCTGGTTGCCCTGTTCATCTTTGGCGGGGAAGTCATTCGCGGCTTTGCGTTCGCCATGATCTGGGGCGTCGTGATCGGCACCTATTCGTCGATCTTCGTCGCAGCACCGGTGCTGATCGTGCTCGGCCTGAAACGCGGCAGCCGGGACACGGAAGACGAACCCGATGCAAAGGCCATTGCCTGACAATGGACATCACGCCTGCCATTCCAGCGGGCCGCCAGGTGGTCGAAGCATATGGCGGGGCCGGGTTCCGGATCACGCGCCAGCGCCATGACGGCTCCGTGCTGGTGTTCCCGGTGGAGACACTGGCCTGGCCTGTCGGGTCCATCTCCGACCTGACATCCGTCCACCTGCAGCCCATTCTGGATCGGGCAGCGGACATCGAAGTGCTGTTGCTGGGATGCGGGGCGTCCATCGCGTTCCTGAAACCGGACCTGCGGGCGCTGCTCAAGGAGCAGGGCATTGTCGTCGACCTGATGGATACCGGGGCCGCTTGCCGGACCTACAATGTGCTGCTGGCGGAGGATCGTCGGGTTGCCGCAGCGCTGATTGCCGTGGATTGACGCACGGCATGGCTGACGATGCAGGCGCACCTCCCCACGGACTGGACCCCCTTGCGACCGAGTTGCGGGCCGATGATCCCGACCGCTTCTATACCGCGATGTTCGCCGCGGAGCCGGGGCGCAGCAACCTCATGGCCCTCTACGCATTCAATCTGGAGGTTGCGCGCACGCGCGAGCGGGTATCCGAGCCGATGCTGGGCCAGATACGGCTGCAATGGTGGCGGGAAGCGCTGGATGAGATCACGGCCGACAAACCCCGCAACCACCCGGTCTGCCTGGCGCTGAACGGCTGGGTCGGCGGCAAGCTGTCGCCGGATCTGCGCGCCCTCTTCGATCAGATCCTGACCGCGCGGGAGAATGATCTGGAGGACACGCCCTTCGCCACGGCCGACACCTTTCACGCCTATGCATCGGCAACCGGTGGGGCATTGCTTCAGCTTGGCATGCATGCGGTGGGCGCGGCGGATGAGGGGCCGTTGCGGTTGGCCATGCACATCGGGACGGCCTATGCGATCACCGGCCTGATCCGGGCCATTCCCTTCGCGGGGGCGAATGGTCGGGTGCTGATCCCGCAGGAGATCATGACGTCAGTCGGCGCAACCGACGCCGCAAGCCGCCGCGACCCGGAACGGATGCGGGCGGCGGTCGCGGCACTCACCGACATGGCAGCGGATGAATTGCGCCAGGCGAAGGCTGCAGGTGTCCGGTCACGCAACCGCACCCGCTCCGTCCTGCTGCACCGGGCGCTGGCGGAAATGTACCTCGGGCGCATCCGGGCCGCGCAGCACGACCTCAGCGATTCCCGCCTCGACCCCGGAAACGGTGTGCGCATTGCGCGATTGCTTTGGCGCAATTACCGCCTGAGTTACTGACCCCGAACCGATATGCCCTGACGCAGCCACCGCCCCAACGGCCAGCGCGGGGCGGCCATGCCAGCGATCAGTTGCCGCCGGTCACTTCCAGCATCTGGCCGCTGACGTAATCGGACAGGGGCAGGCAAAGCATGACCACGGCACCCGCTGCCTCTGATGGCTTGCCGCCACGGCCCATGGGGATCATGCGGTTGGCCATTTCGATGTTCTGCACCGGCACACCGATGAGGACCTTGTTGCCTTCGACCTCGATCATCTTCTTCTCGTCGGTGGCTTCGGTCAGGCGGGTCTCGATCAGGCCGAAGGCGACGGCATTGACGTTGACCTGATAGCGACCCCATTCCCGGGCCAGGGCCTTGGTCAGGCCGACGACGCCGGCCTTGCCTGCGGCATAGTTGGTCTGGCCTGCATTGCCCCGCGTGCCGGACACGGACGAGATGTTGACGACCTTGCGGATCACCGCGCCGCCCTGCTTCTCGACCTCTTCCTTCGACTTCACGCGGATGAATTCGGATGCGGCCTTCAGGATCTGCCACGGTGCCTTCAGGTGAACATCGATCATGGCATCGAACTGATCGTCGCTCATCTTCTGGATCACCGCGTCCCAGGTATAGCCCGCGTTGTTGACGATGATGTGCAGATTGCCAAAGCTCTCGATGGCGGTACTGACGAAACGGTCCGCGAAACCGGCTTCGGTGACGCTGCCGGCACAGGCAACGGCCTTGCCGCCCTTTGCCTTGATCTCCGCCACGACCTCGTCCGCCGGACCGGCATCCAGGTCATTGACCACCACAGACGCACCGAAGCCCGCAAGCTGCAGCGCGACTTCGCGCCCGATGCCCCTGCCAGAGCCGGTCACGATGGCCACTTTTCCGTCGAGCATTCCCATCAGTCTTTCCTCCTGTTCATGATCGAATTTCATGGCTGTTGTGTAGCCGGAGTAGCCAGGCTGGTCGATTGCCACCTGGCGGATGACGCTTTCGCGCAGATGCGCTGCAAGGCCGGGCAGGTCCAGAGGGATGGAACCATCGCGCAACCCGTCGACCAGGCCTTGCAGCAGGTCCTGATACGTCCCCGTCCGACCCAGCAGGTCCTGAAGTCCGGCATGGCTGCGGCGTTGATGTTCCGGACCCTGTGCTGTCTCCCGCAGGACGATATCAAGGGAATTGGCCGCGACCCGGGCCAGAAAACTGGTACGGCCCTCGGTCTCGTGCATGACATCCTGGCGCAGGAAGTCCCGCACGCTTTCGGTCAGTTCCGACAGGCGTGGCATGTTCAGATCTGTCGCCGCCGTGTCCCCGATGGGCGTCCCCGGCGGTCCCGGGATGATCAGGTTGACGCAGTCGATCTGGCATTCCGATGAACGTCGGGCAATGCCGGGGCGCTCCACGGTCCTGTCCGGGCCGTTGCGCCAGCGTTCCGCCATGCGCAGGCAGCCAATGGCCCACCAGAAGGATCCGAAAACCTCCCAGAAATGAACGTCGGCGCGGTTCACCGTCGTGCCGGACACGGATTCATACCCGGCGAACAGGTCGTCGTAGGTCCCGAACCCGCCCACGGGCAGCTCACTGACACCAAACCGCCAGGAATTGGTGCACATCCAGCCGAGGTCGCGCATCGGGTCTCCCAGGCAGGCCACTTCCCAGTCCAGCACCGCAACGATGCCTTCGTCGGGGCGTATCATCAGATTGCCATTGCGGAAGTCGTTGTGGACCAGCGCCACCCGGTCACTTGCTGGCAGGTTGGCCAGCAGCCAGCGGGCAGTGTAATCGATCATCGGCTGAGGCGTGCCGAAGCCCTGATAGTCTGTCCAGAGTTCCCGAATGTACGAATCGGGCGTCCATTGCTGCAGCCGCTCTGCAAGGACGGGACTGGCATGAACGTCGATGGCGTGGATGCGGGCCAGTATCTCGCCGCACTGTCGGGCGAGCCTGGGTCGGGTACTCGCGAAGGTATCGGCGCGGGCAATGCGTGCGCCCAGCGTCTCCCCCTCCAGCCATTCCATGAAGAAGCCATGGCCCAACCCCTCCGAGCCGTCGAGCACCGCCACGACCTCAGGTTCCGGAACGCCCGCCGCCCGTGCCAATCGGATCAGCGCGGCTTCGACATCCAGTCCGGGCCCCACCCGGTCGGTGCCCGGTTCTCCGCCGGGTGCGCGTCGAAACGCGAGCAGCCGTTTGCCCGACCGGGTTTCGATGGCGACCCGGTGGGTTTCCTGGCTGGCCCCGCCGGAGAGCCGGTCGCAGCTGTCGAGGCGGATGAAGCCGTCGATCCTCTCGCGCAGGAAGGTCTCGACGGCTTTCCCGAGATCCACGTTCCAGTCCTCAGGCCGCGATGGCCTGAACGGCACCGGATACGGTCTGCCCGCCCTTGATCACCGCCAGATGCCGTGTCCGGTCAGCGGCGGCATGGATGTCGTCGACCGGGTTGCCGGGAACCAGCAGGAAGTCGGCAACCGCGCCCGCGCGAACCACGCCACGGTCGCCCGGCTCAACCAGTTCCGCCGCGTTGGATGTGCCAGCGATCAGCGCATCCAACGGCGGCATGCCAGCCTCCACCATGTAAGCCAGTTCCCAGGCATTTGCGCCATGCAGGTTGAACGGCGTGCCAGCATCAGTGCCCATGGCGACCCGGCCACCGGCAGCGATATAGCGCTTGAAGGCGTCCAGATGCACTTCATAGACCCGCTCCGACTTCTCGACCGCCCAAGCCGGAATGCCCTTGTCGCGGTTCAGCAGGATGTTCTTCACGGCGGCCAGCGTGGGCACCAGGAAGACACCGCCGTCGATCATCTCGGCGATGCATTCCGCGTCCATGAAGATGCCGTGTTCGATGGAATGGATACCGCCACGCACCGCATTCAGAATGCCTTCGGCACCCTGTGCGTGGCTGGCCGTGCGCTTGTTGAAGCGACGGGCCTCGGAAATGCCCGCGGCCATTTCCTCTGCGGTGTAATGGGCGTCCTCGGGGTTCACGCCCGGGGTCATGACGCCGCCGGTTGCCATGATCTTGATGACGTCGACGCCCTTGTGGACGTTGCTGCGAACGGACTTGATGACTTCGTCGACTCCGTCGGCGACAAGGCCCCAGCGGTTACCATGGCCACCGGTCATGCAGATCATCCGACCCGAAGCGCGCATCACGGGGCCGGGAAAGCGCCCGGCGTTCAGGGCATCGCGGACGTCCAGATCGATGTAGTCCTTGCCGCCACAGTCGCGCACCGCAACGATGCCGCCTTCCAGCGTGCGGCGGGCGTTTTCAAGGGCGCGGATGCCGATGCCGGAATGGGTCAGCTTGTCCAGATTCTCGCTGGGGTTGGCCTCGGCACCGTGGCAGATGTGGATATGGCAATCGATCAGGCCGGGCATCAGGGTGGCATCGCTCGTGTCCACCTTTGCACCGGCAAAGCCGTCGAATTCACCCGCCGGGGCCACCTTGCTGATCAGGCCGTCTTCCACCAGCACAGCCTGGCCTTCGACCGGGGCGTTGATGCCGTCGAATACCAGCCCGCCCGCAAACAGCGTTGCGTTGTTCGTCATGTTCTCAAGTCCTCGAGTTCTGCAGGCAATCGGTGCCTGGCTGTCAGTCGTAGCCGGGGGCGGAACGCGCGACACCGCCATAGGAATCCAGAATGCGGTTCAGCCAGTCGTTCAGGCTGTCATCGGCCTCCAGCAAGCGGAACGGCGACGTCGCCCGCGCCCAGAGGAAGGGACCGGCGCACATGTGATCGGCAAAGCCCGGCGAACTGCCGGCAACCCACTGCTGATGCTGCAGCGTGACCCGCAATGGCGTCAGCGCCTGGCGGAATGCCTTCACGCCCTTGTCGCGGCCCGACTGCACTTCTTCAAGCGTCCGCCCGAAGCGCTTTTCGCGACTCTCGCGGAAATAGGGCTGATCCACGGGATCGAGATGGTCATAGACATCCTTCAGGATCAGCGACGCGACACCGACGGTCATCACGGCCTCTGACCACCAGCGGATGAAATTCACCTCTCCCTTGCCATTCGGGAACAGGGTCGGGCGGTCGGGGTAGGTTTCTTCCAGATATTCGGCAATGGCCCATGAATCGGTGACCATCTTCTCGCCGTCCAGGATGGTCGGGACCTTCTGCGCGCCCAGGGATTCGATGGCCTCGCGATCCGTGAATTTCCAGGGCACCGTTTCCACGTCCAGATCCTTGTGGGCCAGCGCCAGGCGCGTGCGCCAGCAGAAGGGGCTGAAACGGCGTTCTGGGTCGGCACCGCACAGGTCAAACATCCGGATGGTCATCTTGGTCTCTCTCCCGATCAGTTCAGCAAGCGGGCGATCTGGCGGTTTGCCAGCACCAGCCGCGCGATATCCACGCCGCCGGAAGCCCTGAGTTCGTTCATTACCTGGTCCACGCGCTGCAGACCTGCCTCGGCACTGGTTTCCAGGTTCTGCAGCGGGTCATCCTGACTGCTTGCAAAGGCCTGCACAACCAGCCTGCGCTGTTGCGTATAGCTGTCATCCACCAGCATGGCGACGGCCTGCCGGTCCCAGGCGCTTTCCACATTAAGGCCATTGGCCTGCGCCCGCAGCCAGTCGAGACCCAGCCGCCCGCCGAGCGCGAAATAGGCGGCGGCGACAGTACGCATGTCCTGTCCTGCGGTTTCCGCCGCATCGACGATATCAAGCGTGGTGGCAAGCGGTGCCAGTGCCGCGACCTGTTCGGCCAGATCGTTCGGCACACCGTCCGCGATCAACCCGTCGCGTACCCGTTCCCATTCCGCCCGCTCCATCGGACCCAGCTGTTCTGCCAGGCTGCCCTTGACCTGATCAATGGCAGGGCGGAACCGTTCCACCATGCGACCGCCGTCCAGCGGGCGTATGCCATTGTGCAGGAACCAGAGGCTTGCCCGCTCCATCAGTCCCTGGACCATGTTCAGCATCCGGGTCTGAATGGCGGCTGGCACGACATTGTCCAGCGCATCGATCGCATCCCACAGGGGTTGCAGGTCGAAGATATCGCGTACTGCCATGGTCACGCGTGCCACATCGGCGGCACTGACGCCCAGATCGTCCTGCGCCAGCCGCGCGAAGGCCGGTCCGGCGCGGTTCACCGTGAAGTTGGCTACCTGGGTGGCAATGATTTCCCGCCTCAGCCGGTGCTCCTTGATCTCCGTCACGTACCGTTCGCGCAGATCGTCCGGGAAATAGGTGATCAGGTCCGCTTCCAGCGATGCCTCATCCGGCAGATCGCTGGCCAGCAACTCCGTCTTCAGCGACATCTTCGCATAGGACAGCAGGACCGAGATTTCCGGTCTGGTGAGGCCATTCGTCCGGTCAGCCAGTTCGTCGTCGGCGGGCAGGAACTCGACCTCCCGGTTCAGCAATCCGGTGCGGGCATAGGACCGCATCATCCGGCCCAGGGGACCGATGTTGCCGCGCCCGGCACTCTCCGCCACCGTGATGGCCTGGCCCTGCACGTAGTTGTCCCGCAGCACCAGTTCGGCGACGTCATCGGTCATTTCCACCAGCAGGCGATCGCGCTGCTTGCGGGTCATCTCACCCGCGCTTTCGACGGCACCCAGCAGGATCTTCAGATTGACCTCATGGTCCGAGCAATCGACACCGGCGGAATTGTCCACGAAGTCGGTATTGATCCGGCCTCCCGCTTCCGCGAATTCGATGCGGGCGCGCTGGGTGATGCCCAGATTGGCCCCTTCGCCCACCACGCGGACCCGCAGTTCGTCGGCATCGACGCGGATCATGTCGCTGGCGCGGTCGCCCACATCGCCATGGCTCTCGTCCGTGGCCTTCACGTAGGTGCCGATGCCGCCGAACCAGAGCAGGTCGACAGGTGCGCGCAGGATGGCCTGGATGATCTGGAACGGACTGTTGTCCGCGTTCGTGATGTCCAGCGACTGCATGGCTTCCGGGGTCAGGGTCACCTTCTTGGCCTGGCGTTCGATCACCATCGCGCCGGCAGACAGTTTCTTCTTGTCATAGTCGGCCCAGCTTGAACGGGGCAGGTCAAACAGCCGCTTGCGCTCCGCGAAGCTGACCGCAGCGTCCGGATCAGGGTCGATGATGATGTGGCGATGGTCAAAGGCCGCGATCAGCCGCGTCTGTTCCGACAGCAGCATGCCATTGCCGAACACGTCACCAGACATGTCCCCCACACCGACCGCCGTGAACGGCTGGGTCTGGATGTCGGTACCGGTCTCACGGAAATGCCGCTTCACGCATTCCCATGCGCCCCGTGCGGTAATGCCCATCTTCTTGTGGTCATAGCCTGCGGCCCCGCCGCTGGCGAACGCATCGCCGAGCCAGAAGCCGTAGTCCACCGCGACCTGATTGGCATAGTCGGAAAATGTGGCCGTGCCCTTGTCGGCGGCAACCACCAGGTAGGGATCATCCCCGTCACGGCGAACCACGTCGCGTGGTGGCACGATCGCCCCTTCGACAATGTTGTCGGTCACATCCAGCAGGCTGGAAATGAAACTGCGGTAACACGCAATGCCTTCGGCCTGAACAGCTTCCCGGTCGCCGCCGACAGGCATGTTCTTGGGCACGAAGCCGCCCTTCGATCCCGTCGGCACGATGACCGAGTTCTTCACCATCTGTGCCTTCACGAGGCCGAGGACTTCTGTCCTGAAATCCTCCCGCCGGTCTGACCAGCGCAGGCCACCGCGGGCGACAAGTCCGCCACGCAGGTGCACGCCTTCGAAGCGCGGGCTGTAGACGAATATCTCCCGCAGCGGTCGGGGCAGGGGCAGGTCGTGCAGCGCCTGGCTGTCGAACTTGAATGATGCGTAGGGCCGGACACTGCCGTCCGCTGCCCGCTGGTAGAAACTGGTGCGCAGGGTGGAACGGATGGCGTTCAGGAACCGGCGCAGGATGCGGTCCTGATCCAGGCTTTCCACGTCGTTCAGCAGGACTTCGACCGATTCCAGAATGGTTTCCGACATCTCGTCGCGGGTACCGTCCGCCATGGGGTCGAACTGCACCTGAAACAGCTCCACAAGCAGTTCGGTGATCGCCGGATTGGCGGCCAGCGTTGTCTCCATGTAATCCTGACTGAACTGGATACCGGCCTGCCGCAGGAACTTGCAGTATGCACGCAACATCGTCACTTCGGACGGGCTGAGACCCAGGCCGAGGATCAGGCCATTGAAACCGTCATCTTCCATCTCACCATGGAAGATGCGCAGGAATCCGTCCTCGAAACCCTTCTTCACGCTCGACAGGGCCAGGGCCTGGCCGCTCATGTTCTCTGTACGGAAATCGTGGATCCAGCAAAGCGGCTGCACCGGGTCACCCACCGTGTAGGTCTGCTCCGAAAGCACGCGCAGGCCCAGATGTTCCAGCATAGGCAACACATCCGACAGTGCCAGCGCCTGGCCCTTGCGGAACAGCTTCAGGCGGATCACGTGATCATCATCCTCTACCTTGCGGTAGAGGTTGAGGCCCAGGTCATTGTCGGGTGTTGCTTCGATGCGGTCGATATCGATCCGGGCAAGGCCCGGTGAAAAGGCTTCGCGATAGGCCGTGGTGAAGGCCGTGCCATAGCGTTGCAGCAGGCGGGCCGAGCCTTCCTCGCCATGCGCTTCGGTCAGGGTCGCGGCCAGCGTGTCATCCCAGGACCTGGCCTCTTCGACCAGCCGTTTTTCCAGGGCCGCGTATTCGACATTGCCGCCGTCCGGGTTGCCACCGACGATCACATGCAGTCGGGCCAGCGCCGAATCCCCGATCTGTGTATAGTACGCTGAGATGCGCCCCCCCAGGCCCTTGGCCAGAATTTTCTCGAACTTGCGGCGCAGTTCCGAATCATAGCGGTCACGCGGAATGAAGATCAGGCATGAGAAGAATCGCTGGAACCGGTCGCGGCGCACGAACAGGCGAATGCGCGGGCGTTCGTGCAGGGCCAGGATGGCAACCGCCGTGTCATGCAGTTCATCCACGGACACCTGAAACAGCTCATCGCGGGGATAGGTATCGATGACATTGACCAGCGCCTTGCCCGCATGTCCGCGGCGATCGAAACCGGATCTTTCCAGCACGTTTTCCGCCTTGCGGCGCAGGTATGGGATTTCCCTTGGCGTGCGATTGTAGGCAGCGGAGGTGAACAGGCCGACGAACCGGCGTTCCCCCATCACATTGCCCTTCGCATCGAAACGCTTGATGCCGATGTAGTCCAGATGCACCGGCCTGTGCACGGGGCTGCGATAGTTGGTCTTGGTCACGATGACCAGTTCCGGGCGTTGCAGGAATTCGCGCACTTCCGGTGACAGGGTCGGGCCGCCGGAATGGCGGTTCATCACCCGCCGTTCGGAATTGCGCAGCAGGCCGAGACCGGTGCCGCGCACGATCTCCAGCCGCTCCGATTCCTGGCTGGCCTGATAGTCGTACTCGCGGTAGCCGAGGAAGGTGAAGTGGTCGGCAATCATCCATTCCAGCAGCGCCTTGCCTTCCGCCACTTCCGTGGCATCCAGCGGCGGCGGATTGGCGTCGAGGTCCTGCACGATGGCGCGGGCATTTTCCATCATCGCCGGCCAGTCCGTGACCGACACGCGCACATCCTCGAGCATCTGGCTCAGCTTCTGCGCGATCTTCGACAGGGCACCGGCGTCGCTGATGCTGCCGATCTCCACCTGTATGTAGCTTTCGCGTACCGTCTGCGCGGCCTTGCTGGCCTGAACCATCTGACCGTCGGCATCGCGCGCGATCTCGATCACCGGATGCGCCAGGGCATGGATCGGGTGGTTGTTCTGGTTCAACAGGGAAATGACGGAATCGACCAGAAACGGCATGTCGTCATTGACCAGTTCGACGATCGTATGGTGGCTGCTCCACCCCTGCTCATCCAGCTGCGGGTTGAACACCCGGACCAGCGCCGTGCCCGGTGCCCGCTGTTCCGCAAGCTTCCAGAACGACAGCAACGAGGCATAGGCATCGTCGGGGTCCCTCGGCTCGGTCTCGTTGGCTATCATGTGGGGTGCCATGTGCGTGGCGAAGGCAATCAGGGATTCCGAATCCTCAGGCTTCAGGCGCTGCTGACAATGGGCCGTGATCTTCTCCAGCAGGTTGCTGGCCGTGGCCTCGACGGTCGGATCCATTCTATCGACTCCCTGTTGGCGCGACGACTGACCCAGTGGGTGCCGCCCATTTTTTGACGCGCGCATGACGCGATGTGGTTTTGTGCGCCTTGCTACTAAACCACATCGACCCCGCGAAGCCGAGTATTGACCATGGGGCGGGAGCAACCGACACTACGCGCGAGGGGGCGGTGCACGAACGTGCCTCGCTGCGGCTGTCTGGTTGCTGCAACGAACAACAGCAAGGATAACCGGGATTTCTTACACATGACGCGCCAGCTAATGGCGCGCCGATCCGGCAATTGAGGGGGATGACACATGGCCTCGGGTAACAAAGCACTAGAAAGTTTCATGGAAGGTCTGGAAAAGCGGAATCCGGGTGAGCCCGAATTTCACCAGGCGGTGATGGAGGTTGCGGCGACGATCATCCCGTTCCTCGACAACAATCCTGAGTATCGCGAGATGCAGATCCTGGAACGCATGGCGGAACCGGATCGCGTGGTATCGTTCCGCGTTTGCTGGGAAGATGACAAGGGCAATATCCGCGTCAATCGCGGTCACCGCATCCAGATGAACAATGCCATCGGCCCGTACAAGGGTGGCCTGCGCTTCCATCCGTCCGTGAACACGTCGGTGCTGAAGTTCCTGGCGTTCGAACAGACCTTCAAGAACAGCCTGACCGGTCTGCCCATGGGCGCCGGGAAGGGCGGCGCGAACTTCAACCCGAAGGGCAAGTCCGCGAACGAAGTCATGCGTTTCTGCCAGTCGTTCGTGACTGAACTCTATCGCCACATCGGCGCGAACGTTGACGTTCCCGCCGGCGATATTGGTGTGGGCGCGCGCGAGATCGGCTACATGTTCGGCCAGTTCAAGCGCATCACGAATTCGTTCGAAGGCGTGCTGACCGGCAAGGGTATTGAATTCGGTGGTTCCCTGGTCCGCAACGAAGCTACCGGCTACGGCGCCGTCTACTTCATGCAGAACATGCTGAAGGCTGCGGGCAACGATGTTGCCGGCAAGGTCGCTGTCGTGTCCGGTTCGGGCAATGTGGCAACACATGCCGCCGAGAAGCTGATGCAGCTGGGTGCGCGCCCGGTGACGCTGTCTGATTCCGGCGGCTACATCCACGATCCGGCAGGCTTCACGCAGGAAAAGCTGGACTGGATCAAGGACCTCAAGAACGTCCGTCGCGGTCGTATCAGCGAATATTGTGATGAGTTCAAGGGCTCGACCTTCCACAAGGGCAAGCGCCCCTGGGAAGTGCCGTGTGAACTTGCCATGCCCTGTGCAACGCAGAACGAACTGAATCTCGACGAAGCCAAGATGCTGATCAAGAACGGTGTCGTTTCCGTTTCCGAGGGTGCGAACATGCCGACGTCGAACGAAGGCGTGGACGCGTTCCTGGATGCGGGCGTCATCTTCGGCCCGGCGAAGGCTGCCAACGCTGGCGGTGTTGCCGTGTCCGGTCTGGAAATGAGCCAGAACTCGGCCCGCATCAGCTGGGGTGTCGATCAGATGCAGGAACAGCTGCGCCAGATCATGGAAGACATCCATGGCCGTTGTGAAAACTATGGCAAGGACTATGGCCGCAAGGGCACGACCGACTACGTCGCCGGTGCAAACATTGCCGGCTTCGCCAAGGTCGCGTCTGCGATGATGGCCTTCGGCGTGGTCTGATCCCCTTCAGGGTCAACCCATGTCGATGAACGGTTCGACGAAAGTGCGCCCGGTCCCGGTCTTCGGGGCCGGGCGTCTTCGTTTGACATGAACGCAAGCCGACAATTCGCCATCGCACTGGCCATCCCGGCGAGCGGCAACATCCTTGCCAATGCGATGTTTTCCGTCGTGACGGGCGAAATCGGTTATCTGCTCTGGACCCTGTTCTATGACGGTACCGTACTGGTGCTGATCAATATCCTGCTGGCGCGGAGGTTTCTTTTCCGCCCGGTCCAGGCGCTGATGGCGGGGCAGGACAGCACGGTGGCACGGCGGGCGCTGGAACAGCTGCCGACCCGTGCCGCGATCTGGTCCTTCGGGTTCTACTTGCTGTTCCTGCCGGTCGGTTTCTATCTGAGCACGCTGGCCGGGTCCTACGGCGGTGATTTCGGGTTGCCGCTCGATTACATATATTTCGTCGGCTTCATCCTTGCACTGGTCGCTGGATACCTCGTCTACTTCTTCATCAATTCCCTGGTGACGCGGATCAAGCTGCACCTGTTTGCCGAGCGGAACCTGATCCTGCCTGGCGGCGGGGGGCGGTTGCGGCGGCGGATGGTCGTGGCAATCAGCGTCATTGCCATCATGCCGGTGGTGTTGCTGGCGGCCGAATTCTTCTGGTTCACACGCTATCGCGACGGCGGCGGTCTCGACCTGTCGTTCGAGGGCGCGATCATCATGGACATCCTTGTCAGCTTCTTCCTGATCACGCTGGTGATCATCTATCTGCCGCGATCCATGATCCGGCCTATCGAGATACTGGCGCGGGCTGTCGAAAGGGTGGCCAAGGGCGATCTGACAGTCCGTGCGCCGGTGACGTCGAATGACGAGATCGGTGGGCTGACAACGCGCTTCAACGATATGGTCGATGGACTGAACGAGCGCCAGGCGATCCGCGAGACCTTTGGCAAGTACGTGCCGGAAGCGGTCGCGGAACAGCTTATCCGCGACCCTGGCGTGCTGGCGGGTGAGGAGCGGATTGCCACGATCATGTTCACGGATATCGAGGGCTTCACGGGCTTCTCGGAAATGCTCACCCCGGCGGAGACCATCGGTCTGCTGAACGAATATTTCGAACTGGTGCTGGAACCGATCCGGGCCGAAGGGGGCACGGTCAATGCCTTCATCGGCGATTCCATCTTCGCCAGCTTCAATGTCCCGGTGCCGCATGATGACCATGCCGCCCGCGCCATCCGGGCCGCACTGGCAATCCAGAAGGTGCTGGACGGCAAGCGTTTCGGCCCCGGCCAGGATATCCGGCTTGTGACCCGCATCGGCATCAACACGGGCACGGTCGCGGCGGGCGCGGTCGGCAGCGGTGACCGTCTCGGCTATACCATCATCGGCGACACTGTGAATGTCGCGTCCCGGCTGGAGGGACTGGCGAAGGAACTTGGTGGTCCGATCCTGGTCAGCGACACCACCCGTCGCACCAGCGGAGAGTCATTTGTGTTCGAACCACTCGGAAAAGTGGCCGTGCGTGGCCGCGCCAGGGAAATTTCAGTCTGGCGCGTGTCTGACTGATCGTGATGGCAGGTCTCAAGCGCTGGATCTGATGGCCTTTCCGGCTGCCAGGCGGCCCGACCGGATCGCGCCTTCGATGGTTGCGGGCAGGCCGCGAACCGTCCAGTCCCCTGCCAGCCAGGCGTTGGTGATGCCGCAATCGGGACCGGGCCGCAGAGGCTCGTTGGCCGGGGTCTCCGCAAATGTTGCCCGCCTTTCCTTCACCACCCGACAGGGCGGCTGCGCCATCTCCGGCTGCCCGAGGGCGACCGCGACGTCAGGCCAGATTTTCCGTGCGAGGGTTTCGGCTTCCCGGTCCGCGTGCCGGTCAGCGGCACTGACGGTCACCGAAACAATGTCTTCACGGACGAACAGCCACTGCGCCAGGGAACGGGTCATGCCGGTCAGGGGCGGCATGTGACGGGCCAGATCACCGACTGAATAATGCAGGTTGAGGATCATGCGCGCGCCGGTCGGCACCGGCTGGTCGGGTAGCAGATCGGCAAGGTTCCAGCTTGGTACGGCAAGAATGACCTGCCCGCTGGACGGAAGCTCCAGTCTGTCCCGCGAAGTCTCGATGGCTGCAACTGCACCGTCGGTATTGCGCTCCAGCCCGCGGACCCGTTCCCCGAACCGCAGCGAGACTCCGCGTTGTCGCAGGCAGTGCAGGGCCGGGTCGATCAGGCTGTCGGCGAGGCTGGTTCTCACCGTGACGGGACGCGACAGTCTCTCCCCCTTCGCGAATGTCAGCCTGCAGGTGTTGGCCAGCAGCCGTGCGGCCCCTTCCGACGGGTCCGTGTTCAGGGCGGCGATTGCCAGCGGTTCCCAGAACCGTTCCCAAAGCGGGCCCTTGTCGGAAATGCAGTCGCTGACCGTGACGTCAGGTCCGGCCATCAGCAATCGCAGACCCGACAGCCAGTCCCTGATGCGTACGCCGGGTACACTGCGATCTCGCAAGAATATCCACCACGGCACGGGGCCTGCGTTGGGACGAACGGTCCACTGTTCGCCGCTGACGGCATCGACGAAGGGAAAGGCCGCTGGCGCACCGATGCCGACCCTGTCGCTTGCACCAATCTCGTCCAGATAGGCGAAGACATCATGGTTTGCCGTCATCATCAGGTGGTTGCCGTTGTCGATGATGCGGTCGAGCAGGGGGTCATGGAAGCTGCGGCATCGTCCCCCGGCACCCGGGGCCGCTTCCAGTACAGTCACCTGGTGTCCGGCTTCGCTGAGACTGAGCGCTGCGGCCAGCCCCGCCAGCCCGGCACCAACGATGACGGTCTCGGTCGGTGGCATCAGATGGTGCGCGCGCGCAGCGCCAGGCCGGCCTTGGTCAGGGGAGAGAGCCGGAGCCGCAGTGTCGGGTCTGCAAACCCCCGGCGACGCAGGCGGTCCAGATAGGTCCTGTAGATCAGCGCCATCAGCAAGGCAGGGCGCAGCTTTCGCCGATCATGCTGGGCTGCCTGAGTCCGGGCGTCGGCGAACCGGGTCTCGGCTTCGCGCAGCAGTTCATCGCAAACCTTGCTTACACCTGGCTGGCGTACTGTTTCCGCTGCAGTGGTCACTGTCACCCCGTGCCGTGCCAGATGATCGGCGGGCAGGTAAAGACGTCCCGCAGCCGCATCTTCACCGATGTCGCGCAGGATGTTGGTCAGTTGCAACGCATCGCCCAGTGCCAGGGCAAACTGTGTTGCCCGCGGCTCCCCAAAGACGGGAACGGTCAGCAGACCAACCGCGCCAGCGACCCGTCGGCAATAAAGGTGCAATCCGGCGTGATCCATCGGGCCTGCGGACCCGAAATCCAGATCCACATCCATGCGCATTCCGGCAATCAACTCGTGAAATTCGGCCTTGGGCAGGTCATATCCTTCCAGCGCGGGGGCAAGGGCAATGGCAGTCGGCCGCGTCGGGTTGCCTGCGTGAAGGGCTTCGATCTCCGCCTCCCAGGCGGCAAGACCGTCGCGCTTGGCATGCTCTTCCCCCGGCTCGTCGGCGATATCGTCAATCTCCCTGCAGAAGGCATAGATGGCGTACATGGCCCTTTGCTCAGCCGGGGGCAGGGCGTTCATGCCCCGTGCGAAGGATGTGCCGGACCGGTTGACCACATCGCGGACATGGCGTTCGGCAGCTTCAGTTGTTGTCATGACCGACGCCCCCCCAGTATCTGCAGCCCGAAACGGCTGACTGCGGTGACGGCAATCCACGCCGATCGTGGCCGGGACAGGGTAATGCGGTCGCGCAGAGGATCACCGGCACGCAAGGCCGCCACCAGCTGATGTGCCAGCGCCATGATCACTGCCGATTCCGCACCCAGCCGACGGCTCTGCAATCGGGTTGGAAATGATGCCGCCTGGCTCAGCAGCGTGTCACAGGTGTCGAGGCACCGGTCCAGAACCCGACGCAGGGCGGGTGAGGTCTCAGCGGCGTCGAGCGCGGTCTCGTCGATCCCGGATTCGTGCATCCAGGTGGTCGGAAGATAGACCCGGTTCATCTGGCGAAAGTCATCCTGACAATCCTGCAGGTGGTTGATGATCTGCAATGCGGCGCAGAGCGGGTCCGCCAGATTCAGTTTCGACGGATCTTCGCCATGCAATTCAAGCAGGTAACGGCCAACCGGTGCGGCAGAGCGGTCGCAATAGTCGATCAGGTCCGCCATCGCCGCATAGCGCGCCTGTCGCGCATCCTGGCGAAAGGCATTCAGGAGCGCCCGGGCGTGCGCGCTGCTGACACCCGTCTGCTGCAGACTTTCCCGCAGGCGGATGGCTGAAGGCTGGCCCGACAGGTCACCGCCCGTCGTCAGGGCGGTTTCGCACGCATCGAGGCGTTCAATCTTCTCTGCCGGGGCCAGTTCGGGATCATCGGCGATATCATCCGCCGCACGGGCAAAGACATAGAAAGCAGCAACATGCGGTCGCAGTCTGCGGGGCAGCAGGAACGAGCCGACGGGAAAGTTCTCGTCCTCCGCCTGCTTGCCCGGCGCGATACCCGCCGGTGATGCGTGCATCTGTCCCTGCAGTTGAACCGCCATGCTGATGTGAACACTCCCCTGGGTGCCGGCGCCATTTGCCAATCATGAAACTGATTGCAGGTCCGCATGCCGGCAGCTTTACAGGATCGGCAACGGGTGGAGAAGGGGGCGCCATTTCCGCTCGGCGAGGGAGATGGTGCTCGATCCGCCCATAGCGTGTGTAGGTGGACCAGTTCTGCGCGATTGATCACGGCGGTCCACGGCTATAGTCTCTGCAGCAACAACGACACCAAAGTGTCAAAACCAGGGAGGATATCTATGCTTCACAAGACGCTGAAAGGCGTGGCGGCCGTAGCCGTTGCGCTGGGTATGGCCGGTGCCGCGCAGGCAGGCAGCCATTCCGATATGGTCGACGGCCCCGCCGTGACCTGGAACCATTCCATCTGGGGCAAGCCCCGGGCCTACACGGCTGGTCTCGAATACATCGTGGCCGAACTGGATCGCCGTACCGGCGGCAAGTTCCAGTACAAGCTGTCCTACGGTGGCCTCTCCAAGCCGCGCGAAAATCTGGATGGCATTCAGCTCGGCGCATTCGAAGCTGCAAACTTCTGCAACTTCTACAGCCCGGAAAAGACCCCTTCATCCATGATCTTCTCCCTGCCGTTCCTGCCGATTGGCGACTGGAATGTCCGGATCAAGGCGTCGGATGCCTATTACCAGCATCCGCACATCAAGAAGGAAATGGCTGTCTGGAACTCCATGATCTACATGGCCGGTCTCCTGCCGCAGTATGAGTTCCTGGGCCGTGGCACGCCGCCAAAGTCTCTGGATGACTGGAAGGGCATGCGTGTCCGTGCCGGTGGTGGTGTTGCCAAGGCAATGGAACAGCTCGGCGCGACGCTGATGACCGTTCCGGCGACAGAAGTCTACACGCTGCTGGAACGCGGCACGGTTGACGCGGTTTCGTTCCCTTTCACCTACGCGCATGCCGCCTACAAGGTGAACGAAGTGGCAGACTGGTTCACGGGTAACTTCCAGCCCGGCACCGCTGACTGCCCGACGGTGTTCAACATCGATGCGTGGAACGCGCTGCCGAAGCAGTACCAGGACCTGCTGATGGAACTGCGCTGGACCGCATACGACAAGATGCGTGAAGCCTTTGAAGCTGCTGACGCGAAGAACCTGCCGATTTTCCGTGCAGGCATGACGGAAATCCGCTTTACCCCGGAAGAGCTGGCCACGTTCCGCAAGGAAGTTGGTGAGCCGCTTTGGAAGGAAGCCTTCGTCGATGCCTACGGCGGCAAGATCCCGGCACAGGAACTGCTGGACTTCTTGCTGGCCGAGGCCGCGAAAGCATCCGGTTCCTGAGACCGGTGACATGATATGGGGCGGATTTCCTTCTGGGGATCCGCCCTCTTTCATTTGAATATTCGTTTGTTGATTACCTGATTTTCTTTCGTTTCCTGGGGAGGGGCGAGCATGGATGCAACGCACGACGGATCCAATCTGGGTCGGCTTGATCACATGCTGGGGTCGGTGGAAACCGTCTTCAATCTGATCGCTGCCTTCTCGATCTTCTTCTTGATGTTGCTGGGGGTTTCCCAGATTGTTGGCCGCACGATGGGGTACCCCATGTGGGGCTATATCGACTTCGTCGAGCAGTCGATTGCCATCTTCGCTTTCATGGGCATTGCCTATTGCCAGCGCGCAGGGGGGCATGTGCGCATGGACCTCGTGCTGCGCTTGCTGAAGGGACGTTCCCTCTGGATAGCGGAGTCATTGGCCATCGTGCTGTCCATGCTCGTGGTCGCCATCCTGATCTATTACGGCTACACGCATTTCGAGCGGGCCTTCGTTCAGGGCGATTCCACGATTGATGCAAACTTTCCTGTCTGGCCATCCAAGTTGATCGTGCCAGTGGCCTTCAGCCTGCTCTGGCTGCGGCTGCTGCTGCAACTCATCGGGTATATCCGCATGGTCGTCGATCCGACCCGGGTCCCGATCGGTGTTCCGACCATTCCGACGATCAAGGATGTGGCGCGGCAGGACATTGACACCATCGGCAACGACGACGGACCGGACAACAAGACGACAGGCCAACGGGGAGCGGGCGCATGAACATCACCGATCCGCTGACGATCGGCATCATCGGCATGGTGGTGCTGCTGTGCCTGATCGCGCTCGGCATGCGCGTCGTTTTCGCCTGTGCCATCGTCGGCATGGTGGGCATCATCTCGGTGCTCTATGCCAAGCCGAACTTTGACCTGGTGAAGGCGTTCACTGCCGGCGCTGGCCTTGCCGGCCTGACACCCCATTCGAAATCGGTGGCCTATACGCTCAGTGTGCTGCCGATGTTCATTCTCATCGGCTATCTGGCGTTCCATGCCGGAATCACCAAGGCCGTGTTCGAAGCGGCGCGGCGTTGGATTGGCTGGGTTCCCGGCGGTCTTGCCGTTGCCAGTGTCTTCGCCACGGCAGGTTTTGCCGCCGTGTCGGGTGCATCCACCTCGACCGCTGCGGTGTTCGCCCGGATCGCGATTCCCGAAATGCTGGCGGCCGGGTATGACCGGCGACTGGCTGCGGGTGTCGTCGCCGCTGGCGGCACGCTTGCATCCCTGATTCCGCCAAGCGCCATCCTGGTGATCTACGCGATCATCGTGGAGCAATCCGTCGGTGCGCTGCTGCTTGCCGGTTTCCTGCCCGGTATCTTCTCGGCCATCGTCTATGCACTGCTGATCGTGTTCCGGGCCTGGCGGAAGCCGGAACTCGGGCGTCCGATCACGGGCTACACCTGGAAGCAGCGGTTCCAGAGCATCCCTGGCACCATGCCCATCCTGATGGTCATTGCGATCATCATTGGCGGCATCTATCTGGGTCTGGCGACGCCGACCGAAGCGGGTGCGCTTGGCGCATTTGTCGTGCTGGTCATGGCAACCGTGCGTGGCATGAAGTGGGAACAACTGCGCGAAGCCCTGCTGGAAACGGCCAAGCTGACGGTGATGATCTTCTCCATCATCTGGGGTGTGCTGATCTTCGTCAGGTTCCTGGGTTTCGCCCGGCTGCCGGAAAATTTCGCCAACTGGATCGTCGATCTGCCGCTGGATCCCTGGACAATCATGATCATGATCCTGCTCGCCTATGCGGTGCTTGGCATGTTCATGGATGCCATCGGGATGCTGCTGCTGACCTTGCCTGTGGTCTATCCGGCTGTCGTGGCGCTGGGCCCGGGGTTGGGTTTCGATCCCGGCTCGAACGACGTGGCGATCTGGTTTGGCATCATCGTGGTGAAGATGGTGGAGATATGTCTGGTCACACCACCCATCGGGTTGAACTGTTACGTGGTCAACGGCGTCAGACCGGATATTCCCCTGTCTGATGTGTTCCGCGGAATTGGTCCGTTCTTCATTGCTGATGTGCTGACTGTTGCCGGTCTGGTTGCCTTCCCGGGGATCATCACCTGGCTGCCCAACCAGATGCTGAACTGATCCACAATGGATGGTCCGTCATGGACCATCCGTACAGAAAGCTGACAGCATGATGGAGCAACGGGCGGATCAGGCGCTCGTCGCACGCGGCATTGCGCAGAGCCGCGCCCGCGCGCGTGCCCTGATCGATGGCGGCAAGGTCACGGTTGACGGGGTGGTGGTTGCGCGTGCGGCGGAACTGGTTCGCGAAGATCAGGTCCTGGCGCTGACCGAGCCGGATTTCCCCTATGTCAGCCGTGGCGCGCTGAAGCTGGTGGCGGCGCTGGATCACTTCCGGATCGACCCGACGGGTTGCCGCTGTCTCGATCTGGGGGCATCGACCGGCGGGTTCACCGATGTGCTGCTGCGTCGCGGTGCGGCGCATGTCACGGCGGTCGATGTCGGGCACGACCAATTGCATGACAGCCTGCGGGGCCGCGATGACGTGGCGGTCCTGGAGGGACAGAATGCCCGGGAACTGACCGCTGAAGACGTGCCGCAGCCCGTTGACCTGATTGTCTGTGATGTGAGTTTCATCAGCCTGACGCTTGTCCTGCCGCCTGCACTGTCGCGCGCAATGCCTGGGACCAGACTTGTGGCGCTCGTCAAGCCGCAGTTCGAGGCCGGGCGCAAGGCTTTGGGCAAGAGCGGTGTTGTGCGCAGCCCCGAAATTCGTGCAGAAGTCCTGACCAGACTGACAGCCTGGCTGGCCGAACAGCCTGGCTGGCAGGTTCTGGGCAGTATCGAAAGCCCGATCACCGGGCCCAAGGGCAATGTCGAATATCTGCTGGTTGGTGAACTGGCTGCCGGGAATGTGAACACATGACACGCGTGACGATTGATGCACTGGGCAGCGGCGGCGACGGGATCGCCATGCTGGATGGACAGCAGGTATTCGTTCCCTGCACCGCGCCTGGTGATGAGGTCGAGGTCAGCCTGCAGACCGCTCGGAAGGGCGGTGGTGCCGCAAAGGCGAAGGCCACGACGCAGCTTGTCGCCGGACCGGACCGTGTTGCACCCGACTGCCAGCATTTCGGCACCTGTGGTGGCTGCGCGGTGCAACATCTGTCGGCAGATTTCATGGCCGACTGGAAGCGCGAGCAGGTTCAGGCGGCCCTGGGGCGGCGGGGTGTCGACGGCGTTACCGTGGCTGAAACATTCCGTGGCGGCCCCGGCAGGCGACGGCGTGCGGGGTTGACGGCGCAGGCCGACAATCGCGGTGCCGTGCGGTTGGGGTTTCATGCCCGCGGCAGTCGGGAACTGATTGATCTGCGTGCCTGTCCGGTCCTCGAACCGGATCTGGCGCGGCTGATCGCCCCTTTGCGAAAGGTGCTGGCGGGGAAGCTGGCACCAAAGGAATCGGCGCGGATCGCGATGAACCTGACCGATACCGGTGTGGACATTCAGGTAGAGGGCGCGTTCGCCCCCGGCCCTGACATCCTGATGGATCTGGCGGCCTTCGCGGATGCGTTCGACCTCGCCCGACTGACCTTCACCGGCGGCAGCATGGGTGAGGTGCCGATCGCCACCCGCCGGGCGCCGACCCTGGAATGGCCGGGGCTGCATGTCGTTGCACCCCCGGCCACGTTCCTGCAGGCGGATCGGCAGGTGGAGGCAGAGATGCAGCGCCTGATCGCGATTGCATCAATTGATGCGAGGCGGATCCTGGACCTGTTCTCGGGCATCGGCACCCTGACCGCTGCCGTGCCGCAGAAGGCAGAGGTGCTGGCGCTGGACAGCGCGCCGGATGCCATTGCCGCGCTGCGTGCCGGGGCGGACAAGGCGCGCCGTACCTGGCTGAAGACCGCCGTGTGGAACCTGATGCGTGACCCGCTGATCGAATCCGAGCTGAAGGGCCACGACCTCGTCATCCTGGACCCCCCGGCGGCAGGCGCACGGGCACAGGTGGAGACCCTGGCGCGGTCCGATGTGCCGCGCATCGTCTATGTGTCCTGTGCCCCCGGTACATTTGCGCGCGACGCCAGGATGCTGATTGATGGTGGTTATCATCTCGCATCGATTACCCCGCTCGATCAGTTCTACTGGTCACCGGAGATCGAGTTGCTTGCCGTGTTTGATCGCCGGTAAGCTTGCGGTCGCTTCGACGCGCCGTCGAAGGAATTTCCAGAGCCGGGGCCGCACCGATGACAGATGTATCACCTGCTTCCTTGCCTGACGCACAGGCTCCGACCGTGCGGCTGATGGATTGCCCAAGCTGGATCTATCTGCTGCGGGAGTTCGAGGCGCTCTACCGCTTCGGGTCCGCCGGGGGCAGCAGCTCGATCCGCAGTCACCGCAAGCGTGTGCGCGACAACCTCTCTGCCGTGATTGCCACCAACCCGGCGATCGTTGCGCGGGAACCGACCACCAAGCCGGTGGTGGCGCATCTGCCGCGCGCCCTGGACCTGGGGGAGCGTGCGGCGATGCAGGGCATGGCGAGGGCGCTGCGGGAGGTGCGCAACGATCTCCACTGGGAATATGGCTACGACCGCATGCCGAAGGCACTCAGCCGGAAGTACGCCTATTGCGATATCCTCGGGCCGAACGGGCCTGTCCACGCGGACAGGCTGGTGCTTGGTTTCGTGCTTTTCGCCCCGGGGACAACCTATCCCCAGCACAGCCATCAGGAGATCGAGGAGAGCTACATCTCCATTGCCGGAGCCTGGTCGGAGAACAATGCCGCCGTATATGCACCCGGATCCCTGATCCTCAACCGCTCGGGCGATGAGCACCGCATCACCACCGGTGATCTGGAACCCTGCCTGCTGGCCTACGCCTGGACGGGGCCGGGGGAAAGGCTGCGCGCACCCCAGATGAAGCTCTCTCCGACACGGAAACCTCGGTCAGTCTGACCGATACCCGATCCGGACTTGTCGGGCCTGATCTGAAAGGACCGGGGGTGATCAAAAAAAGGGGAGCGCCGGAACCGGCACTCCCCTTTCTGCAATTCGCATCAGGCAGATGGTGCGACTTACATGGTTTCCTGCTTCAGATAGGCGAGCAGGTTGTCGATGTCGGCCTGCTTCTTGAGGCCGGGGAACGCCATCTTGTTCTTCGGAATGTATCCGCGCGGATCCTTCATGTAGGCGGTGATGGTCTCGTCGTTCCAGGTGATACCGGAACCCTTCATCGCGCTGGAGTAGCGGAAACCTTCCACGGTGCCGGCCTCGCGGTCGAAGATGCCATGCAGGCTGGGCCCGACCTTGTTCTTGCCGGGTTCGAGGGCATGACAGATCTTGCACTTCTTGTAGACCTTGGCACCGGCAGTGGCATCGCCTTCTGCCTGTGCGGCACCCATGCCGAGGGTGAGTGCAACCGCGGTCGCGACGATCAGGTTCTTCATGACAACCCTTCCACAATGGACAACTGGTTTGGAGCAACTCAGATAAGTGGCTGGCGGGCGACTTGCCACCGGCCAAACGCCGCACCGTTGTCGCAGCCAGAGCCGCGTGTTGTCGTCTTTTCTGGTTCGAGCCTGCTTGACGCAGGTGCCAGTGGGCCTGAGAGGCCGGGGGCAATTCAATCCCGTCCCCCGATTGGACAAAGACGTTGACGGTTGTTCCGGCGCATAGTCACTATGCGCGGGAAATGGCGCGACAAGCGCCTGAACACGACTGGGAAACATAGCGGGAGACTATTCATGAATATCCGCAACACGCTGCTCGCGGGTGTAGCCGCGTTCGCGCTTGCTGCCGGTGCTGCCCAGGCAAAGGAACTGACCTTTGCCTTCCAGGGTGATGCCAACTCCATGGACCCCTACAACCTGAACGAAACGTTCACGCTGGGGTATCTGGCCAACATCTATGAAGGTCTGATCCGTCGTGGTCCGAACCTGGAGATCGAGCCTGCGCTGGCCGAGAGCTGGGAGATCATGGAACCGACGCGCTGGCGCTTCAATCTGCGCAAGGACGTGAAGTTCCATGGCGGCGAGCCCTTCACGGCTGATGACGTGCTGTTCTCGGCAGATCGCGTGCGCGGCGACGGCTCGGATCTGAAGACCCGTCTGGCGGGCGTGACCGAGATCATCAAGGTCGATGATCATACGGTCGACTTCGTGACCGAAGCGGCGAACCCGATCCTGCATTTCGAGTGGGCTACCTGGGCGATCATGTCCAAGACCTGGGCGGAAAAGAATAGTGCGGTGTCCGCGCAGTCGGCGACTGGCGATCAGGAAAACTTCGCCACCCGCAACGCCAATGGCACCGGCCCGTTCATGCTGATGAGCCGTGAAGCGGATGTGCAGACGGTCGCTGTCCCGAACCCGAACTGGTGGGACAATGCCAACAAGGAACACAATCTGACCAAGGTCACGCTGAAGCCGATCGGCTCTGACGCGACCCGTGTGGCGGCGCTGCTGTCCGGTCAGGTGGACATGGCCTACCCGATTCCGGTGCAGGACATGAACCGCGTCGACAGCAACGCCGGCACGACGATGCTGGTGGGGCCGGAACTGCGGACCATCTTCCTCGGCATGGATCAGCATCGCGATGAACTGCTGTATTCCAACGTCAAGGGCAAGAACCCGTTCAAGGACCGCAAGGTTCGCGAAGCGATGTATCGCGCCATTGATGTGGAAGCCATCAAGAAGAAGGTCATGCGTGGCCTGTCAGAGCCGAGCGCGCTGATGGTTGCACCGGGGATCAACGGTTCCGATCCGGCATTCAAGCGCCTGGAACTGGATGTTGACCAGGCCAAGAAGCTGCTGGCCGATGCCGGCTACCCGAATGGCTTCGAAGTCGGCATGGACTGCCCGAACGATCGCTATGTGAACGATGAAGCGATCTGTCAGGCCGTGGTCTCCATGCTTGCCAAGATCGGCATCAAGGTGAACCTGCTGGCACAGCCGAAGGCGCTGTACTTCAAGAAGATTCTGGCGCCGAGCCTGGATACCTCCTTCTACCTGCTGGGCTGGACCCCGGGATCCTTCGACAGCTGGAACCCGATGTTCAACCTGCATGGCTGCTACGACGCGGAAAGCGGCAATGGCAAGTTCAACCTGGGGCGCTATTGCAACCCGGATTTTGACGCCCTGACCGCCAAGGTCCTGTCGGAAACCGATTCCGTGAAGCGCAACGCCATGATCCGCGATGCCTGGGTCATCAGCACCCGTGACATCGCCTACATCCCGCTGCATCAGCAGGCTCTGGCCTGGGGTGCCCGGGACGGCGTGAACCTGAAGCAGCGTGCGGACAACCAGTTCGCATGGCGTCACGTGACGATGGACTGACCCAAGCGGTCACGACAACAGAACTCCCCGCCGCCGTCCGGTCTGGACGGCGGCGGGGGGGAACCGCCCGATCTCGAGATTCCGTCTGCATTCGATTGAACGTGCGGACGTCCCGACCGGCGCCGGATGCCGGTCTCCTCTGTATTTTCGGGGAAGCTGAATGATTGCCTTCATCATTCGCCGCCTCTTCCAGGCCATGCTCGTGATGCTTGTCGTCGCGCTGATCGGCTTCACCATGTTCCGCTATGTCGGTGACCCGGTGGCGCAGATGGTGGGGCAGGACACATCGCTGGAAGACCGGGCGCAGTTGCGCGAAGACCTTGGGCTGAACGATCCTGTACCGATTCAGTTCGCCCGCTTCATCAGCAACACGGTTCAGGGCAAGTTCGGCATTTCCTATCGTATCGGTCGCCCGGTCGATGAACTTCTGGCAGACCGCCTGCCTGCAACGCTGGAACTGTCGCTGCTCGCGGCATTGTTTGCCATCGTCGTCGGGGTGCCGTTGGGGGTCTATACGGGTCTCTACCCAAAGCGATGGCTATCGCATGTCTTCCTGACGGTCTCGTTGATCGGCATATCCCTTCCAACCTTTGTCATCGGCATCCTGCTGATCCTGCTGTTCGGGGTGACGCTTGGCTGGCTGCCGACATTCGGGCGCGGGGAAACAGTGGATATCGGTCTCTGGGATACGGGCCTGCTGACCATCTCCGGCTGGCAATCCATCATCATGCCGGCCTTCACGCTTGGCATGTTCCAGCTGGCGCTGATCATGCGCCTCGTGCGCTCCGAGATGCTGGAAGTGCTGCGCACCGATTTCGTGAAGTTCGCCCGGGCGCGGGGCCTCTCGAACCGTGCCGTGCATTTCGGCCATGCCCTGAAGAACACGCTGGTTCCGGTCATCACCATCACCGGACTGCAGGTCGGCTCCCTGATCGCCTTCGCGATCATCACGGAAACCGTTTTCCAGTGGCCGGGCATGGGGCTGCTGTTCCTGCAGGCGATCCAGTTCGTCGATATTCCGGTCATGTCCACCTATCTGATCCTGGTCGCCTTCATCTTCGTGGCGATCAACCTGATCGTGGATGTTCTCTATTACGTCGTTGACCCGCGTCTGCGGGTGGAACGCAGCGGCGGAGGGCACTGATCATGGGTCCGATTGAACGCACGCAGGACAATCTCGCCCGCTTCTTCGACGGTGACATCTGGCACAGTTTCCGTACCAGCCCGGTGACCGTCGTGGCCACGGTGCTTGCCGTACTGATGATCGTGGCGGCGATCATCGCGCCGTTGATCACGCCACAGGATCCGTTCGATCCCGCCATGCTCGACCTGATGGACGCGTTCACCGCGCCGGTCTGGTCGCAGGACGGGGTCTGGCGCTTTCCGCTGGGTACCGACGATCAGGGGCGCGACCTCTATTCAGCGATCCTGTACGGCAGTCGGATATCCATCGGGGTGGGGTTCGCTTCTGTCCTGCTGTCCATCGTCATCGGCGTGACCCTGGGTCTGATCGCCGGATATGTCGGTGGCACGACGGATGCGGTGATCATGCGTATCGCCGATGTGCAGATCAGCTTCCCCGCGCTGCTGGTGGCGCTGCTGCTGAACGGTGTGCTCCGCGCCCTGTTGCCTGGCAGCAGTCAGGAGACGCTGGCCCTCGTGGTCATCATCTTTTCCATCGGCATGTCGATCTGGCCGCAATTCGCAAGAACCGTGCGTGGCTCGACAATGGTGGAGAAGAGCAAGGAATATGTGCAGGCGGCACGGGTCATCGGCCTGTCCAGCCGTGCCATCATGTTCCGCCATGTGCTGCCCAACGTCATGGGTCCGGTGCTGGTCATCGGCACGATCAATCTCGCGATTGCCGTGCTGCTGGAGGCGACCCTGTCGTTCCTCGGTGTCGGTGTGCCGCCAACCGAGCCATCACTTGGTACCCTGATCCGCATCGGCCAGGATTTCCTGTTCTCTGGCGAATGGTGGATCGTGATCTTCCCCGGAATCTTCCTGGCGCTGCTGGTGCTGTCGGTCAACCTGCTGGGTGACTGGCTGCGTGACGCCCTGAACCCGAAGCTGAGGTAGCACCATGGCTGAACCACTGCTGACGGTCCGCAATCTCCGTGTCGAATTTCCAACCCGCAAGGGCTCCCTCGTGGCCGTCGATGACATCTCACTCGACATCGCGCCGGGTGAGGTCCTGGGTGTCGTGGGCGAGTCGGGTGCCGGCAAGTCCATGACCGGGGCGGCCATCATCGGCCTGATCGAACCGCCGGGACGGGTGGCGAGCGGCGAAATCCTGCTGGATGGTCGTCGTATCGACAATCTGTCGTATGACGAGATGCGCAAGATCCGGGGGAAGGAGATCGGGGCGATCTTCCAGGACCCGCTGACCAGTCTGAACCCGCTTTATCGGGTGTCGAAACAGCTGGTCGAGACCATCATGACGCATATGGATCTGACAGAACGGCAGGCGCGCGCCCGGGCACTGGAACTGCTGAAGGAAGTCGGTATTCCGGCGGCGGAGGAGCGGCTGGACCATTATCCGCATCAGTTCTCCGGCGGCATGCGCCAGCGTGTGGTCATCGCTCTGGCACTCTGTGCCGAGCCCCGGCTGATCATCGCCGACGAACCGACGACAGCGCTGGACGTGTCCATCCAGGCGCAGATCATCACCCTGTTGAAGCGGCTCTGCAGTGAGCATCAGACCGCGATCATGCTGGTTACGCATGACATGGGTGTCATTGCCGAGACAGCGGATCGGGTTGCGGTGATGTATGCGGGACGGATCGCCGAGATCGGTCCCGTGCAGGACGTCATCAAGCGCGCCAGACACCCCTATACGGAGGGGTTGATGGGGGCGATTCCGACGATTGGTGGTCGCGACGAACTGTTGACCCAGATTGACGGGTCGATGCCGCGGCTGACAGCAATTCCTGACGGGTGCGCCTTTCATCCGCGCTGCCCGAAGGCGCATTTCAAGTGCCATACCGTACGCCCTGATCTGATCGGCAATGCGCAGCACAGCGCGTCTTGCTGGCTGATGGAGTCCGGTGCCGCCGGTGGGGCCAGTGACACAGCAGGTTCGGAGGGCGGACGATGACCGACGCCTTGCTCAAGGTCGACAATCTGGTGCGCCATTTCGATGTTTCACCGCCCTGGCTGAACCGTGTGATAGAGCGCAAGCCGAAGTCCGTGGTCAAGGCTGTGGACGGCGTCGCCTTCGAGATCGGGCGCGGTGAAACCTTCAGCCTCGTGGGCGAATCCGGTTGCGGCAAGTCAACCGTCGCCCGGTTGGTCGTCGGGCTCTACAACCCCACTGCGGGCACGCTTGAATTCGACGGCATGGACATCTCCTCCGGTACCGCGCGGTCGCGCAACCGGGGCGCACAGCGCCGCATGCAGATGATCTTCCAGGATCCCTATGCCAGTCTCAATCCGCGCTGGCGGGTGATCGACATCGTGGCCGAACCCATCCGCTTCAACAAGCTGGTGGACGGTGATGCCGCCATCAAGGCGCGGGTGGGCGAGTTGCTGGAACAGGTGGGCCTGTCGGCAGCCGATGGCGAGAAGTACCCACACGAATTCTCCGGTGGGCAGCGCCAGCGTGTCTCCATTGCCCGCGCCCTTGCCGGATCACCGGAATTTCTGGTCTGTGATGAGCCGACGTCAGCCCTTGATGTGTCGGTTCAGGCCCAGATCCTGAACCTGATGAAGAAGCTGCAGCGCGAACTTGGGCTGACCTATCTGTTCATCAGCCACGACCTTGCCGTAGTCTATCACGTGTCCACGAAAGTGGGGGTGATGTACCTGGGGCGGCTGGTGGAATGGGGCGAGACGGAAGTCATCTTCAATGCGCCGCGCCACCCCTATACCCGGATGCTGCTGGATGCGATCCCCGATCTGGAGATGTCTGGCCGGTCCCGAACGCCGGTTGCGGGCGAAGTGCCAAGCCCCATTGATCCACCGTCAGGCTGTGCCTTCCACCCCCGCTGCCCGCTGGCGACGGATCGCTGCAAGGCCGAGGCACCGAAGCCGGTGAGCGTCGGCGCTGCCATGGTGGCCTGCCATGCGGTGGAAGAAGACCGGCTGCCGGAATGGCACGGCTGATACCGGGTATCATTTATTCGGTCATGGACAGCAATCGTGATACGGGGTTTCATTCGCGGAAAAACGACCGATAGTGGATTGCATGAGGGAATCGGCACCAGACTTCTGGGTCAAGCATGACCCGGACATGAACTGCGAAGACGAAACGTTGCAGGCGATCTACCGGTATTGGGATGAGAAGCGGGCCGGACGGCGCTTCCCGGCGCGGGCCGATCTGGATCCGGCCGACCTGGTGCCGTATCTGGGCAATATTTCAATGATCGACGTTGAATATGACCCGTTTCGGCTGCGCTACAGACTGGTGGGGACCCGCATCACGACCATGATGCGCCGTGACGCGACCGGGCATTACTACGATGAACTCTATCCGCCGGAACTGATGGAATCGATCTACGACATCTATCACTGGATGATCGAAAATGGTCGGCCCATGCGCACGTTTGGTGAGCCGGTCTTTGCCGATCTCAGCCATTACCTGCATGAAGCCATCAACCTGCCGCTGTCCGACGACGGCAAGACCATCAACAAGTTCATGGGTGCGCTTGCGCTGCACCCGAAGGTGCGGGCCACCCCCTGAGACCGCGCGTGTTTCAGGGGGACCGGCACGTGTTCCGATGGCACGATCTATGCTGTTTCCCCTACCGCTTCCGGGCCCAGCAGGTGGCGGCGGAAACGATCCTTCAGCCAGGCACCGTCCTTTGGCGGCAAGGCGAAGGGTGACGGTTCGGCCCTTACCTTCAGCCAGGCGAAGACCGGACCCTTGCCGGTCGAAACTGCAGCAAGTGCATCGTCCAGCGCATCTTCGGTCACGGCGGTGACAATGGTGGGGAATCCGGCTGCACGGGCAACGCCTGCCAGATCGACACCTGCAGCGGTATGGGTCGCCTGCATGCCGGTCTCGCCATAACTCTCGTTATCGAAGACCACGACGGACAGGTTGGCGGGGCGCTGGACGGCGACTGTCGCAAGCGCGCCGAGGCCCATCAGCTGTTCCCCGTCACCGGTCACGACGATCACCCGCTTCTCGGGCTGGGCCAGGGCAAGGCCCAGACCCATGGCGGCGGCACCGCCCATCGCGCCCCACAGCGGGAACGTGCTGTGGCGGTCACCGGCGGCGGTCAGGTCCCATACCGTGGCCCCGAGGCCAGCGATGAACAGCGCATCGGGGTTTTCCGAGAGCAGCCGTTTCGCAACGGCCAGCCGGCGGATCTCGAACGTGTTTGCACGATTGGTCATGACATCACTTCCGGAAATTCTTGGTGCCGATCAGCCGCTGGCCGATCAGGACTGCAACGGACATCTGGCCTTCGAAGGCCATGGCGGCGGCGGCGGCGGTCACGGTGCCGGCGTCGTCGGCATCATCAAGCCGGAAGATGCGTGTTCCCATCATTTCCAGCATCGGCGCCGCGGCCTGACCCATGGACAATTGCCATGGATTGAACTCGCCGAATTCGCCCCGCATCGTCACCAGCATCAGCAGCGGAAAGCGGCAGGTCTGGGTGGTGGAGAGCATGTTGGGGCAGTTGCCCACACCGCTGGACTGCATCAGCAGCGCGCCGCGCTGTCCGCCAAGCCATGCGCCGGCCAATACTGCCGGGCCTTCCATTTCGGTGGTCAGTGATACGGCGTGCATGTCGCCATCAGCGCGGGCGCGCTCGATCAGTCGCTTGTGGCCCGCGTCGGGCACATAGGCGATCTGGCGCACGTCCGCCCCCTGCAAGGCCTCGAATATCCGGTCTGGCCAATCAGCCATGCAATGCTCCCCCTCGGGTTTTCGGCAATCTGACATGTCGTTTTCGGATACTGATCCGCCCGTCACGTCTCCCCTGCGCCGATGATAGTTGCGCTTGGGCAGCCGTCCACACAAACTGCCATGCAATCTGGGGAGGACACGGTGGTGGCTGACGGGGGCCGGGAAAAACGGGGCGGCATTTTCTATGGCTGGGTGATTGTCTGGGCCGCCTTCACGATCCTTTTCGTCAGCTTTGGCGCGGCCTACAGCTTCACGGCGTTCTTCGCCCCGCTGCAGGAAGAGTTCGGCGCGACCCGTGGTGACACGTCGCTGGTATTCGGCATCGCGGGCTTTCTCTATTTCTTCCTGGGTGCATTTTCCGGCCCGGCGGGGGATCGTCTGGGGCCAAAACCGGTCGTTGTCTTCGGCGCTGTCGTGGCGGCCCTTGGTCTGTATTTCGCGGCGACTGCCACCAGGATCGAACAGGTCTACTGGGGTTATGGCCTGGGTGTCGGCGTTGGCGTCGGCTGCATGTATGTTCCTGCCGTCGGGGCTGTTCAGCGCTGGTTTGCCCGGCGACGTGCCACGGCGTCCGGCCTGGCAATCACGGGGATCGGCGTCGGGACATTCGTGGCGCCGTTTGCCTCCCACGAACTGATATCGCTGCTGGACTGGCGCCAGACCTACATCGTTCTCGCCATCATTGTCCTGGTTCTCGGCATCGTCAGCGGGTTGCTGCTGGAGAACTCGCCGGCCGCAAGAGGGCTTTACCCCGATGGGTCAGCGGAACCGCCGAACAGCGCGGATTCAGCGCCGTCGATGGACGTTCACGCCGCGCGCCGCACCCTGCCGATCTGGCTGGTCTATGTGGGGACGCTGCTGGTTTCCATCGGCCTGTTCATGCCGTTCGTGCACCTGAAGCCCTTCGCCAAGGACCTGGGGATGAGCGCAACGACCGGCGTCTGGATCGTGAGTTCGATCGGCATTGGCTCGATCCTGGGGCGGATGCTGCTGGGACCAATTGCGGAGCGGTACGGACGCAAGCCCGTGGTGCTGGCGCTCTACATCGGCCTCGCCGGGATTTTCCTGTTCTGGTACGTGTCGACGTCGCTGTGGATGCTGCTCGTCTTCGGCGTCGTCTTCGGCACGCTCTACGGTGGCTTTGTTGCCCTCGCGCCTGCCTTGCTGGCTGACTATTACGGTGTCGGACACGCGGGCAGCATCCTGGGCTTCGTCTATTCATCGGTCGCGGTGGGGGCCCTGATCGGCAACCCGATTGCGGGTTACCTGTATGACGCTGCCCAGAGCTACGACGTGCCGATCCTGATCGGCGCGGTCCTGTGCCTGGCCGGTGCGGTCTGCATTCTCGTCATGCCATCGCCGGAAAAATGGCGCGCGAAGCGCTTTGGCACGACCTAGGGGAAGGAAACCCAGCATGGACAGCAGCACGGTCCTCTACTCGGTCTCGGAACGGGTGGCGACGATCACCCTGAACCGGCCCGAGCGCATGAATGCCATCAATGATGAACTGCCCCAGGAACTGGCCGCCGCCGTTCGCCGTGCCGACGACGATGACGATGTGCATGCCATCGTGTTGCAGGGGGCCGGGCGCGCATTCTGCGCCGGATACGATCTGAAGGAATATGCCGAGGGCGACCGGGAGAATGCCTACACCCAGTCGATGCCCTGGGACCCCATGATCGACTACAAGCTGATGAAGGCCAATACGGACGCCTTCACCACGCTCTGGCGCTGCTACAAGCCGACGATTGCCAAGGTGCATGGCTTTGCCGTGGCCGGGGGCAGTGACATCGCGCTCTGCTGTGATCTTATCGTCATGGCCGATGATGCAAAGATCGGGTATCCGCCGACCCGGGTCTGGGGCTGCCCGTCCACCGGCATGTGGGTGCACCGGCTTGGCGCGCAGCAGGCCAAGCGCATGCTGTTCACCGGCGACCTGATTGACGGGGCGGAGGCGGTGCGGATCGGCCTGGCGCTGGAGGCTGTGCCCGCAGACGAACTGGATGCGCGCGTCGCGGCCCTGGCGGCCCGCATGTCCGGCGTGCCGAAGAATCAGCTGATGATGCAGAAGCTGATGATCAATCAGGCCATCGATGCGCAGGGCATGCCGAACACGCAGATGGTTGCCACCCTGTTCGACGGCATCACCCGCCACAGCCCGGAAGGCCTCTGGTTCAAGGAACTCAGCGAACGGGTTGGTTTCCAGGATGCCGTGAAGAAGCGCGATTCCGGCGACCTGCTCGGCCCGGGCAGCAATTGACCGGCGGCCAGAGACCGACCGCATGATCACGGATCCGATATTCTACGCGGTGGCGATACCGGCCCTGATGCTGGTCGGCATTTCCAAGGGCGGGTTCGGGTCGGGTATCGGTATTGTCGCGGCCCCCGCGATCTCGCTGGTGGTGCCACCGCTGACCGCCATCGGCATCATGCTGCCGCTGCTCTGCCTGATGGACCTGTTCGGTGTCTGGAGCTATCGGCGGTCATGGAGCCGACCGATGATGCTCTACCTGTTGCCGGGCGCCATCCTGGGCATTGGTGTTGCCACCCTGACTGCCGGGTTGGTGGACGAACACATGATCCGGGTGCTGGTCGGCCTGATCGCCGTGCTGTTTGCCGTGAACCACTGGCTGCAGCGCTGGTGCGGCGGTGGCAGGGTTGTCGAACCCCGCGCGGAAAACCGGATCCGGGGCCTGTTGTGGGCAGCGGCGTCCGGTTTCACCAGCTTTGTCGGCCATGCCGGTGGCCCCCCGTTGCAGGTCTATCTGCTGCCGCTGCGTCTCGACAAGACGATGTTTGTCGGCACCACGGTGATCTTCTTCATGATCGTCAACTACGCCAAGCTGGTGCCCTATGCCTGGCTCGGCATGCTGAACCAGACCAATCTGATGACTGCGCTGGTTCTGGCACCGGTTGCGCCCATCGCCATGTGGTCAGGCATCTGGCTGCACGACAAGGTGCCGGAGAAACCGTTCTATGCGTTGTGTTATGCCTTCGTCTTCGTGGTTGGTCTGAAGCTGTTGTTCGATGGGGTCAGCGGTTGGCTGGGGTGACAGTTCGCGGTCTGGCCACCAGGTGCAGCAGCGGCTAATTCCGGGGCATGTTGCTCAATGCTGTCATCGTCCTGACCGTGGTTGGCGCGGCGCTGCTGCTCTGGTCGCCGCGAATCCGCCGTTCCGTGACCTGGCGGGCCATGACCACGCCGCTCGCCTCCATCATCGGCAGCGGATTTCTGGTTCTGGGACCGGTGCTGGATTCGCAGTATGGCAAGTACGCGCCGCTGATCATGGCAGTACTCTGTGTGGGCGCATACTTCTACGGGGCCGCCATCCGCTACAACATGGTGACGATCGATGGGGGTGATGCCCGTGACCATCCGATGGTGCATCGTCTCGATGTCATGTCGTCATGGTCGCTTGGCTTCGCCTACATCGTTTCCGTGGCCTATTACCTGAACCTGTTCGGCGCATTCGGCGTCAGCCTGACCCCGGTGCATGACCCGCTGAACGCCCGGCTTCTGACCTCGGCCATGTTTGCCGTCATTCTGTTCGTGGGCTGGACCCGTGGGTTCAAGTCACTGGAAAGCATGGAGTACGTGTCCGTCGCCACGAAGCTGGCCATCATCGCCGGTTTGCTGGTCGGGCTGGCAGCATACTTCGGTGAGCGTGCGGTTGCCGGAACGCTGGTCTTCAATGCACCGGTGCTGACGGGCTGGTCGGCGATCACCCTGGCATTTGGCCTGATCGTGACCGTGCAGGGCTTCGAGACTTCCCGCTATCTGGGACAGAACTATGACCGGCGCACGCTGCTGCGGTCGATGAAATGGTCGCAGTGGATCTCCACGGGCATCTACATGAGCTATGTCCTGCTGCTCGCCTATGTCTTCGATCGTGGAGACCTGCGACTGAGCGAGACGGCGATCGTCGACATGATGGTGGTTGTTGCCCCCATCCTGCCGGTGCTGCTGGTCGCCGCAGCACTTGCGGCCCAGTTCAGCGCTGCCGTCGCGGATACCAGCGGTTCCGGTGGCCTTGTCGCGGAATTGTCGGCCAACCGGCTGAGCCCGCGTGTCGCCTATGCCATTCTGGGGTGCGTCGGGTTGCTGCTGACCTGGGCGGCGAACATCTTCGAGATCATCAGCTATGCGTCCCGCGCCTTTGCGGTCTACTACACGCTGCAGGCCCTGATCGCGGCGCTTACGGCATGGCGCAAGAACGCCATATGGCATTGCATCGGCTTCGCGATCCTGGCCTTCCTCGGTGTGCTGATCGTGGTCTTCGGCCAGCCTGTCGAAGCCGGATAGAGCGTTTGTCCGTCCAGTGCTCTCAATCCACTGTCGCCGCGTCGTCGATGATGAACTGCGCCCGCGCCGCGCCTTGCCAGTGATCGACGCGCAGGTGTCCGGCGAGGTGCATGGTGCCGCCCTTGCGCCCGTGGCCGAGCAGCGCTGCGCCGAGCGGCCCATCAGTGCAGCGAAACGCGATGCCTGTTGCGCGACCGCCGGTGCGGCCTGACAGGATCACCCGGACATGGTTCTCGCCGACGATGTCCGCCTTGACCAGCTTTGCATCGGTCACCGCGACGCGTGGCTCACGGTTACCGGCACCAAACGGGCCTGCGCGTTGCAGGGTCTCCGCCAGTTCGATGTTCAGGCCCTGGACACTGACCGCGCCGTCGATCATCAGCGCCCTCTCGGCCTGCGCCCTGGCCACCTGTCCGGCCAGCCGTTCCTCAAGCAGGTCGCCAAGGGCATCCAGCTTGTCGGCGGCGATGGTGATCCCGGCCGCCATGCTGTGTCCGCCGCCGTTGATCAGCAGGCCTGACTGGCGCGCCGCAGTGATGGCCGCGCCGAGATCGACACCGGTGATGGACCGGCCCGACCCCTTGCCCTGATCGCCTTCCAGCGCAACGACCAGGCTGGGCCGCCCGGTGCGATCCTTCAGCCGGCTGGCGACAATACCGATGACACCGGGGTGCCAGCCTTCCGCCGCGACGATGGTGACCGCGCGGTTGTCCTGCGTGTCGATCATCGCCAGGGCTTCTTCCAGCACGTTGGCTTCGATGCGCTTGCGTTCGTCATTCAGGCGATCCAGTTCCATGGCGATGCCCACGGCCTCTTCGCGGTCGTCGGTGGTCAGCAGGCGCGCACCCAGATCCGCCTTTCCCACCCGTCCACCGGCATTGATCCGCGGTCCAAGCAGAAAGCCCGCATGATAGGTGCCGGGCGGGCCGTTGACCCGCGCCACATCGGAAAGCGTGGTCAGGCCCAGGCTTTGCCGCTTGCCCATGACCTTCAGCCCCTGCGCCACCAGCGCCCGGTTCAGGCCCACCAGCGGAACCACGTCGCAGACCGTGCCCAGGGCCACGATGTCCAGCAGGCCCATCAGGTCCGGCGTCCTGCGATCCGTGAACCAGCCAGCGCGCTTCAGTTCCCGGTTCACGGCGACGGCGAGCAGGAACGCGACACCGACGGCGGCCAGATAGCCATGGTCGCTGTCGCAGTCGGTGCGGTTTGGATTGACGACCGCAGCAGCGCGGGGCAGGCGGCTCTCCGCCAGATGATGGTCGATGACGGCGACCTCGATGCCTTCATCAGCCGCCATTTCCAGAACATCGAAGGCCGAGATGCCGCAATCGACCGTCAGGATCAGGGCCGCGCCACCGGCGTGCAGCTTGCGCAAGGCCGCGATGTTGGGGCCATACCCCTCCACCATGCGGTCGGGGATGTAGTAGCTGGCGATACCACCCGCTGCCTGCAGGTATCGGACAAGCAAGGCCGCCGACGTCGCCCCGTCCACATCGTAATCGCCGAAGACGGCGATGGGGTGCTGTTGCTGAACGCACGTGGCGATCAGGGCGGCGGTCTTGTCCATGTCGGCGAACCGCGATGGATCGGGCAGCAGATCCTTCAGGCGCGGTTCAAGATACCCGGGGGCTTCGTCAGCGGTGATCCCACGACTGACCAGCAGGCTGGCGACAATTTCGGGCAGGCCGAGTTGTTGCGCCATCGCACGGGCCAGCCGTTCATTGGCCGGTGTGACAGAAGACTGCCAACGACGCCCGCTGACCGAACGGCCGATTCCGAGGAATGTCTGTTCGGATGTGGCGTCTGCCGACAAGTGCTCTAACCGGCGATCCGGGTCCGGCCTTCGATCCGGCGGATGGTGCCGGTGCGGGACCGCATGACGATGGAATCGGTGATGATCTGGCCACTGGTACGCCGCACGCCACGCAACATGCCGCCCGTGGTCACGCCGGTTGCGGTGAAGATGACGTCGCCCGCTGCAAGCTCTTCCAGTTCGTACTTGCGGTTCAGATCGGTAATGCCGAGACGCTCGGCCCGACCGCGCTCATCGCTGTTGCGGAACACCAGACGTCCCTGCATCTGACCACCGACACAGCGCAGCGCGGCTGCGGCCAGCACGCCTTCGGGTGCGCCACCGGTGCCGATATAGAGGTCGACAGCGGTTTCCTGTTCGGCCGTCGCGATGACACCGGCAACGTCTCCGTCAGGGATCAACTGGATACGGGCACCAGCAGCACGGGATTCACGAATGATCTCCCCGTGGCGCGGGCGGTCCAGGATGCAGACAGTCAGATCGGAAATGGCGCAGCCCTTGGCTTCCGCCAGGCGACCGAGGTTCTCGGAAACCGCGAGGTCCAGATCGACAATACCTTCAGGCAGGCCGCCGCCAACCGCGATCTTGTCCATGTAGACATCAGGCGAATTCAGCAGCTTGCCCTTCTCCGACAGTGCCATGACAGCGAGGGACCCGGGAGCGGCCTTGGCGGTGATCGTCGTGCCTTCCAGCGGGTCGAGCGCAATGTCGATCTCCGGGCCGGTGCCGAGGCCGACTTCCTCTCCGATGAAAAGCATCGGTGCTTCATCGCGTTCACCTTCGCCGATGACCACGGTACCCCGGATGGACAGCCCGTTCAGCGCGGTGCGAATGGCGTCAACAGCGGCCAGGTCGGCAGCCTTTTCGTTGCCCATTCCGATCCAGTTGTAGGCGGCGATGGCGCCGGCCTCTGTCACGCGGACCGCTTCCAGTGTCAGATTGCGGTCGAGTTTCCCCGTGTCAGGCATTTGCGTTCTTCCCTTCAGGCAGTTTGTGGTGCCGTTGTTCTGTTGTCGGACGCTTACAGGTCCTTGATGCGGATCATATGCGGATTCTGCAAGATGCAGTCCATACCTTCGATTTGTTTCAGTGCGGCGAGCACGCGGGATTCCGGTGCATCATGACAGATCACAACGATGGGTGCGGTCCCGCCTTCCGGTTTGCCACGCTGCAGCAATGACTCGATGGAGATCGCATGGTCGCGCAGCACAGCCGCCAGATCTGCGATGACACCCGGGCGATCCTCCACCTTCAGACTGATGTAGAAACGTCCGTGTGGCTCATCACTGCCGCCATCCTGGCGGGCGCGCAAGGCACTGGCCGGAATGCCGAAGACCGGGCTGAAGCGACCTGTCGCCACATCGATCAGGTCACTTGCAACGGCAGAGGCTGTCGCGCCGCCGCCCGCGCCCGGGCCTTCGAGAACCGTGCGGCCAACGAAGTCCCCTTCGACCACCACGGCGTTGTTCACGCCTTCGACCTTGGAAATCGGGTCGTCCAGCGACACCAGGAACGGATGCACACGCTCCGTCACCGTGTCGCCGATGCGTTCCGCCACGCCGAGCAGTTTCAGCCTGAAGCCGAACTCATCCGCATAGGCGATGTCGATGGGGGAGATGGTGCTGATTCCCTCCACCGTCACACGGGAAAAATCGACCTGCTGGCCGAAGGCGATGGCTGAAAGCAGCGCCAGCTTGTGCGCGGCGTCGATGCCTTCGACGTCGAACGTGGGGTCCGCCTCCGCATAGCCCAGCGCCTGCGCCTCTGCCAGAACGTCGGCAAAATCGCGTCCCGTGCTGCGCATTTCGGAAAGGATGAAGTTGCAGGTGCCGTTCAGGATGCCATAGACGCGCTGGATGTCATTGCCTGCCAGGCCTTCCTTCAGCGCCTTGATGATGGGGATGCCACCGGCAACGGCGGCCTCATACCCCAGCGCAACGCCGTGTTCTTCTGCCAGCACGCCCAGTTCGTTGCCATGTTCGGCCAGCAACGCCTTGTTGGCGGTGACGACCGGGCGGCCATTCTTCAGCGCATTGGTCACCAGATCCCGTGCCGGACCTTCCGACCCGCCCATCAGTTCGACGACAACATCCACATTCCCGGCGGTCGCAAGATCGCGGGCGTCGTCGAACCAGGTCATGCCGGAAAGGTCGATGCCACGATCCCGCGACCGGTCACGCGCCGACACCGCTGTCACAACCAGTCGCTGCCCGGCGCGGGCGGTGATCGTCGTTTCGTGGCGCGCGAGCAACTCTATGAGTGACGCCCCGACGGTGCCAAGGCCCGCCACACCGATCCGCACTGTCCCGGTCACGATGATGTTCTCCCGCCAGAAATTCCCAATGCGCGATCGCATCACGACCGTGGATGATCACGCACCGGCCCGGCGCTGCTGCCGTCGGCAACAAGCCAGACCGTCTGGCTGTCTATTCGGCTTCGTCGAGGGGGCCGTCAACCATCTTTTCGTCGCGACCGAGGAAGCGGCGCAGATTCCGGGCCGCCTGGCGGATGCGCTGTTCGTTCTCGACCAGGCCGATCCGGACGTGGTCATCGCCGTATTCGCCGAACCCGATGCCGGGCGCGACAGCAATATCTGCCTCCTGCAGCAACAGCTTGGAGAACTCGACGCTGCCCAGATGCTTGAACTGATCGGGGATCGGTGCCCAGGCGAACATGGTTGCCGCAGGGGAGGGGATGTCCCACCCGGCCTGGGCGAATGTGCTGATCAGGACATCGCGGCGGGACTGATAGACCGCCCGGATCTCATCGACACAGTCCTGTGGGCCGTTCAGTGCTGCTGCTGCAGCGACCTGGATCGGCGTGAACGCACCATAGTCGAGGTAGGACTTGATGCGCGTCAGGGCAGCGATCAGTTCCTGATTTCCCGTGGCGAAACCAATGCGCCAGCCGGGCATCGAGTATGTCTTGCTCAACGATGTGAACTCGACCGCCCGTTCCCGTGCGCCCGGCACCTGCAGGATCGACGGCGGCGGATTGCCGTCGAAGTAGATTTCCGAATAGGCCAGATCGGACAGGATGTAGAGGCCGCGTTTGCGGGCGAAATCGACCACTTCCCGATAGAAATCCAGATCGACGACCATGGCGGTGGGGTTCGACGGAAAGTTCAGGACCAGCAGGGTCGGGGCCGGGATGCAGTGCTTCATGGCCCGTTCGAGACTGGTCATGAAGTCATGTCCGGGGCCGACCGGGAAATGCCGGATCACTGCACCTGCGATGATGAAGCCATAGGGGTGGATCGGGTATGACGGGTTGGGGGACAGGATGACATCGCCCGGCGTCGTGATCGCCATGGCCAGATGGGCCAGACCTTCCTTGGATCCCAGGGTGACGATGGTCTCCGTCTCCGGATCCACGGATACGCCGAAGCGCCGCTCATAATAGGCGGACACTGCCCGCCGCAGGCCGGGAATGCCCTTGGACGCGGAATAGCGGTGGGTCTTGGGATTTCGCGCCGTCTCCACCAGCTTCTCGACGATGTGTTCCGGCGTCGGCTGGTCAGGGTTGCCCATGCCGAAGTCGATGATGTCGCGACCCTCTGCCCGTGCCTCCGCCTTCAGGCGATTGACCTCATTGAAGACATAGGGGGGCAGACGCTTGATCAGATGAAAATCAACCTGCATGGCAAAATGTAACCTCCGCCGTCTTCAGTGACAGCCGAATGGGCCGGAAAAAGGGGCAAGCTCCGGCGGAAATGGGGCAGGACGGATCGTGGGCTATTCGAGGAAGATCTCGGCGCGCCGGTTGCCGGTCTCACCGCTCGGCATCGCCTCATTGAACCTGGGCTGATTGTCGCCCACCGCTTCGACGATGATCCGCTCATACGGTACACCGAAGGCGGCAATGCGGTCGGCCACGGCATTGGCGCGATCTGCAGAAATCCGCAGGTTGGCCAGCAGATGCTGGGACACCGGCTGTTCGCCGGTGCGGCTGGAAGCGTGGCCGACGACCCGGACGCTGGCGTTGCTGTTGCGCGCAGCTGTCGCGATCTGCCGGATCACCGCATCGTCCCGGGCGCTGAGGCGTGCTGAATTGTGACCGAAGGGAATGACCGCAGCAGCGCCGCTGCCTGTGTTCAGGTTACCACCGGTCGAAGCTGTGCGGGTTGCTGATGGTTGGTAGACACCCTCACCGGAGATGATCACCGGGCCGCTGTCTGCGCTGCTGCCATACCCGCCGCCGTTGACCACAACAGTCGAGCCAGCGCTGCGCGGGGCAGCGCCGATCGCCTGCTGATACGTCTGCGGGGCGTTCAGCGACTGCAGGTAGGTCTGCTGGATCACGGGTGACACGCTGTTGGGGAACTGGCCAGGGGCCACGGCGCCTGCGCCGGAACCTTCGCCACCGGCGGCCAGAGGTTCGATCCCTGCGGCCCGCAACTGGTCACGATATGTGCGGTCGAGCGTTGTTTCCGGTGCTGCCGCAGGCGCGGTAATGCGCGCAGGCGCTGTCGGCGATGCCAGGGCGGTCGTGCTGGTGGTGCCCGGGCGGACGTCGGTGCGGGTCGCAACGGCGGTCGGCGCCGGGTCCACTGTCGGCGTGACAGGGTCGCGCAGGCTGATGTTGGATGACGGCTGTACGCTGGTCCGCCGCGCCACAACCGATCCGTCGCTGTTGAAAGACGGTGGCTGCTGGCCGCGCGTCATGGCGGCGATCATCGGCGTGGGGGAATTCGCCACGACGTCGCTTGCCGGGGCGCTGGTGCCCGACGTCCGGGGGGTAGGTGCCGGGGCAACCGCAACGCGGGTCTGCTGCGTGACGGTCGGAGTGGCAACACGTGGCTCTGCCGGTTGAGCGGCCTCGACACGGGGTGCCTGAACCAGCGGGGCCTGAATCTGCGGGGCCTGGACCTGCGGGGCGCGCACACGAGGTGTCTCGACGACCGGAGCCTCGACGCGTGTGACCTGAATTTCCGGGCGTGCAGCTGCGGCGCGGCGCACATCCTCTGCCTCGGCAGCGCTGTCGCGGGTCACGGCGGCGACCTCACGGGCTGCGCTGTGGCGCACGTTCTTGGTGTCGGCGGCAAGCCCGGTGTCCGGCGCAGGCGGAATGGCCGGTGCGGCACCAGCCCGGGTCACAGGCTGCGGCACGGGGCCGTAATCACTGGAGAACGGATCAGCCCAGTCGGGCACGGAACAACCGCCAAACAGGACAGGTGCCATCAGCAATGCTGCGATCCTGATCCGTCGGCCCGTCAGGCCGCGCCCGGTGCGCATCGAGGATTTGTCCATCATGTTCGGCTCCGACACTTGATTGCCCTGGGGACCAGATAGAGGTGATTCGCTAATTTAGCCGCAGATGCAAGCCTTGTCTGCCGTGATTGCGCAACACGCCGAGAGTGATTCATTGGAAAAATGCTGCGATGCGGCATTTTATTGCAGTGCACAATAGGCCCTCGACGGAGACCTGACGTTGCGTTAAGTGTAGGCTCAGATTTGCTGATCTTCGGACGGAGCTGCGTGAAGTGGCCGTGACGCCGAGCATGCCAGGAGGAGGAAAAGACGATGGCAGACAAGAATCCGGAAGACATGCCGGTGCCTGATCCGGTGGAATTTTCCCAGAACATGGCGAAGGTCGCGGAACAGAGTCAGCGCCTGGTTACCGAGTTTCTGGAGAAACAGAAGGGCGCTGCACCCGGCCCGGTCGATCCGCTGAACGTCGGCGAGGCGTTCATGGAAATGACCCGCAGCATGATGGCCAACCCGGAAAAGATGGTTCAGGCGCAGATGGACCTCTGGCAGAGCTATGTCCAGCTCTGGCAGAGCACGGCGCAGCGCATGCTTGGTCACACGAATGACGCCGCCCCGCCGCCGGACGCCGCCAAGAAGCGCGACAAGCGGTTCAAGGATGAGGAGTGGGACGAGAACGAGATTTTCAGCTTCATCAAGGAATCGTACCTGCTGACGTCCTCATGGATGACGGAGACCGTGGGCAAGGTCGAGGGCATGGATGACAAGACGTCCAAGAAGGTCGATTTCTACACCCGGCAGTTCGTCGATGCCCTGTCCCCGTCGAACTTCCTGATGACCAACCCGGTGGTGCTGAAGGAAACACTGGCGACCAGCGGGCAGAATCTGGTCAACGGACTTGAAAACGTTCTGAAGGATCTGGAGCGTGGCAAGGGCAAGCTGAACATCTCCATGACCGACATGGATGCCTTCGAGGTCGGGCGCAATGTCGCCACGACGCCGGGCAAGGTGGTCATGCAGACAGATCTGATGCAGCTGATCCAGTACGAGCCGGTGACCAAGCAGGTGCACCAGCGCCCGCTGCTGATCAGCCCGCCATGGATCAACAAGTTCTACATCCTCGACCTGCAGCCGAAGAATTCATTCATCAAGTGGTGCACGGAACAGGGGCTGACGGTTTTCGTCATGTCCTGGGTCAACCCCGACGAGAAGCTGTCCGACAAGACCTTCGAGGATTACATGAACGAAGGCATCCTGGCCGCCCTCGACGGGATCGAGCAGGCAACAGGGGAGCGCGAGGTCACCGCCATCGGTTATTGCCTGGGCGGCACGCTGATGGCGACGACACTCGCCTACATGGGTGCCATCGGCGATGACCGGATCAAGGCCTGTACCTTCTTCACCGCCCAGGTCGAGTTCTCGGAACCCGGTGAACTGGGCGTGTTCATCGATGACGAGCAGATCACGCACCTGGAACAGGTAATGGAGGAAAAGGGCTATCTGGACGGAGCGGAGATGGCCAGCAGCTTCAACATGCTGCGGGCCAACGACCTGATCTGGTCCTTTGTCGTGAACAACTACCTGATGGGCAAGGATCCGTTCCCGTTCGATCTGCTGTTCTGGAACTCCGACGCGACCCGCATGCCGCCGAAGATGCACAGTTTCTATCTGCGCGAGATGTATCAGAACAACAAGCTGGTGCAGCCGGGCGCGATCCAGATGAATGGTGTCGGCATCGACCTGTCGAACGTCAACATCCCGGTCTACATGCAGGCGGGCAAGGACGACCACATCGCCCCCTACAAGTCTGTATTCAAGGCAACCAGGTATTTCAGCGGCAATACCCGCTTCATGCTGGCTGGTTCCGGCCACATCGCAGGGGTCGTGAACCCGCCGGAGCCGCAGAAGTACCAGTACTGGACCAACGACAAGCGCAAGAAGTACGACAATCCCGATGACTGGCTTGCCGATGCCACGGAAACGCCGGGCAGCTGGTGGCCCGACTGGATCAAGTGGATGCGGAAGCATTCGGGCAAGAAGGTCGCTGCGCGCGTTCCGGGTGACGGAAAGCTGGAGGTGCTGGAAGACGCGCCCGGCAGCTACGTCAAGGTGCGTTCCTGACCGCCTGACGTCACGCTTCATCGGATGAGACTGCAGGGCGCGGTTTTCCGCCCTTGCGGTCTCGTCGCATTTGCGCAATAACCCGCGCCTTGGCGTCCTGCCCGGCAGTCATGAAGGCTGTGCGGGTGTTCGAGCCACCGGGCCTTTCGGGACCCCCGGTGGTGGGCGCTGATCAACCCGGAAGGATGCAATGGCAACCTACGAAACTGTCATGATTGCTCGGCCCGATATTTCGGCCCAGCAGGTGGAACAGCTCAATGAGCATTTCACCGGCCTGATCAAGGAAAACGGTGGCGAAGTCAAGAAGACCGAATACTGGGGTCTTCGCAGCCTCTCCTATCGCATGAAGAAGAGCCGCAAGGGGCACTATGTCCTGCACAATCTGGATGCTCCGGCACCGGCGGTGCAGGAAATGGAACGCCAGATGCGCCTGCATGACGACGTCCTGCGCTACATGACCGTCAAGGTCGAGGAACTCGAGGAAGGTCCGTCCGTGCAGATGCAGAGCCGTGGTGGCGGACGCGACGGTCGCCGTGGTGGTGGTCGCCCGGGGGACCGGGATCGCGGACCGCGCCGTGAAGGCGGCGATGACCGTGGCCCGCGCCGTGAAGGCGGTGGCGAACGTCGCGAAAGGGAGGCCAGCTGATGCAGACCACAACCGAACACAAGGGCGTTGTCCGCTCTGCCGTGAAGGGCGCCCGTCGTCCGTTCTTCCGTCGTCGCAAGACCTGCCCGTTCACGGGTGAGGGTGCACCGAAGATCGATTACAAGGACGTGCGGCTGCTGCAGCGGTACCTGTCTGAGCGCGGCAAGATCGTGCCCAGCCGGATCACCGCCGTGTCCGCCAAGAAGCAGCGTGAACTGGCCCGTGCCATCAAGCGCGCCCGCTTCCTCGCCCTGCTGCCCTACGTCCAGGACTGACGCAACCCTATTAGAGGAAGGAGACAGACTGATGAAAGTCATTCTTCTCGAACGGGTCGAAAAGCTCGGCCAGATGGGTGACGTTGTCACCGTCAAGAACGGCTTCGCCCGCAACTATCTGCTGCCCCAGGGCAAGGCAGAACGTGCCACTGCCCATGCGATGACGGCTTTCGAGTCCCGTCGTTCGCAGCTGGAAGCGCAGAACCTTCAGCTCAAGTCTGAAGCTGAGGATCTGGCTGGTCGCATGACGGAAGTTTCCGTGGTGCTGATCCGGCAGTCGTCGGACAGCGGTCAGCTATACGGCTCCGTCAATACCCGCGACATCGCCAATTCGGTAACCGAAGCGGGCTTCACCATCGACCGCAGGCAGGTCGAACTCAGCCGTCCGATCAAGACGCTGGGCCTGCATGAGGTTCTGGTGCGCCTGCACCCGGAAGTCACCCTGACGGTCGAGGCCAACGTGGCCCGATCAGAGGACGAGGCCGCCGCGCAGGCCCGTGGTGTCGACGTGCTGAACGCCGAAGAAGTCGATGAAGACGTGCTGGACCTCGAAGAAGCTGAAGAGCTGTTCGAGGAAGGTGCCGCCACCGCCGAAGAACTGGTGGAAGCGATCACCGGCCAGAAGATGGAAGACCTCGACCCGTCAGAATCCGATCAGCCCGAAACCTGATCCACTGACGCGTCAGGCGATGACGTGACTGCGGGGGGAGGAGAACCATCTGGTTTTCCTCCCCTTTGCGTTGCTGGGCATTGCGTCTGACCAACGGGCTGGGCGGGTCCTGCAAGGTGACGGATGCTCGCCGACCGGGTGGTGATCACAGTCGCGACGCCCCGGTAACATTACATTGTGCCTGCTGCCGACCTGGCTTTGTCTCGGGGACGATCAACGTGGCCATACGCTACCGCATTCTGGAACAGTTGGACCTTGTCTATGCCCAGTATTCGCGCGTTCTGACAGAGTCAGACATCAAGGCGAACTTCGCCGCCTACATGGCGGACACGGCTTTCCGCCTCGGGCGACCGGAACTCATCGATCTCTCCCGTGTCACCCGTATCGACGCGTCCTTCTACGGTTTTCTGGATGTTCTGAGCGTGGTCAATGAGGAACAGGCACCGATGGCCGCGGGTCAGGGTACGTTGACGGTCATCCTTGCCCCGGATGACGAGAAATTCGGCATGGCGCGGATGTATCAGCTGGCTGCCGGCACGCAGTCCGGCATTCGGGTGGAGGTCTTTCGCAAGGAGGACGCTGCCCTTGCCGCGCTCGGTCGCCCCGAAACCACCATCCGTGAGTTCCTTGCCGCTGCCGGCATTGCGGACTGGGCAGACATCCGAGCCGGGCAGGCCAGCGCTGGCGATCCGAGGAGGACCCGATGACCCGACGCCGCTTCATCCAGTGTGACGTGTTCACGGATCAACCAACGAAGGGCAACGGCCTCGCCGTGGTCCTTGATGCCGATGGCCTGACGGACGCCGCCATGCAGGACTTCGCCACCTGGACCAATCTGGCGGAGACGACATTCATCCTGACGCCCACGGTTGCCGGGGCCGACTATCGCGTGCGCATCTTCACGCCGACGCGGGAAATGCCGTTTGCCGGGCATCCGACCCTGGGAAGTTGCGCGGCCTGGCTGCGGTGCGGCGGGCAGGCGGCAGAACCGGGCATTATCCACCAGGAATGCGGCGTAGGTGTCGTGGATGTTGATCTGCGCGGCGAAATCCCGGCCTTCGTTGCGCCCCCGACCCGGATCATGCCGATGGAGGCTGCACTGCGACAGGCCATCCTGAACCGGCTTGAGATCGCACCCGAGCGCGTTCTTGCGTCTGCACAGCTGGAAAATGGCCCACTCTGGCAGGTTCTGGAACTGGCCGGTGCGGACGATGTGCTGGCCGTGGAGGCGATGCGCGTCCGTTGGCCCGAATTCAAGGCGATCGGATTGATCGGCGCCCACCCGGCGAGTTGCGGCATTGATTTTGAAGTCCGCATGCTCGCGCCTTCCAGCGGCATGAGCGAGGACCCGATCACCGGATCGCTGAATGCCGCCATTGCGCATTGGTTCAACGGCCTCGGGCGGCTTGATGGGCCGCTGCTGATGTCCCAGGGCAGCACCATTGGCCGTTTTGGCAGGGTTCACGTCCGCCCTGATCCAGCAGAACCCGGCCGCATCCTGATCGGCGGCAACACGCTGATCCTCATCGAAGGCACTGTCGACCTCTGACTTTTCGCCTCTGATGTTCGGCTTCTGGCGATTGTCACGACCTCCGCTGCAGCGGCTGCTTTCGACTTATACCCGGCATCGAACCTTCTGCATGACCGGCGATGCCAGCCGGCCCAAAGATAACTGACTGTTGCAGTAACGGTGCGACCTTGGTTAATCTTTGCCTGAAAACCTTTCAGGAGTCCGGTGTGTGAACGCGCTCGCACGCAGATATCTGGGGCGGTTGATCCGGATCGGTGAGCTGACGGTCATTGATCACAAGGGCGATGCAACCGTGTTCCGGGGGGACCGACCGGGTCCCAAGGCAACGATCCGGCTGCATGACCGGAAGCTGGCATTCGAAATGGCGATCCGGCCCCGACTTGCAGTAGGGGAAGCCTACATGGATGGTCGGCTGACCGTCGATGAGGGCACGCTGTACGATTTTCTCGATCTCGCCATCTCCAACCTGGCCCTGCTGAACCACCAGGAAACCCGCACCGGCCGCCTCGTCCGGCGCGCGGCGACAACCCTGGACCATTACAATCCCATCGGGCGTGCGCAGCAGAATGTGGCGCACCACTATGACCTGTCCGATGAGCTCTTCGATCTGTTCCTCGATGCTGACCGGCAATATTCCTGCGCCTATTACCGCAGTCCCAACGACTCGCTGGAAGAAGCGCAGGACCAGAAGAAGCGCCACATCGCCGCCAAGCTGATGCTGCGGCCGGGCCAGCGGGTGCTGGACATCGGCTGCGGCTGGGGGGGCATGGCGCTCTATCTGGCGACAGTCGAGGATGTTGAGGTCACGGGAGTCACTTTGTCGAAGGAGCAGCATGCCGTCGCCACCCGACGCGCCCGCGAAGCAGGCCTTGATGACCGCGTGACCTTCAAGCTGCAGGACTATCGGCTGGAGGAAGGTCCCTATGACCGCGTTGTCTCAGTCGGCATGTTCGAGCACGTGGGCCACCTGCACTATCGCGAATTCTTCTCCAAGGTGCATGACCTGCTGACGCCTGACGGTATTGCCCTGCTGCATACCATCGGCTGTGCCGACCCGCCGGGTCCGGTCGCGTCCTGGATACGCAAGTACATCTTTCCCGGGGGCTACCTGCCCAGTCTGAGCGAGATGCTGCCGCATCTGGAACAGCTTGGCCTGTGGCTGAATGATTTCGAAAGCCTGCGGACGCACTACGCCGAGACCCTGAAGGACTGGAATGACCGGTTTCAGGTCCACCGGACGCATGTGCGCGACAATCTGTATGACGAGCGTTTCTGCCGGATGTGGGAGTTCTATCTGCAATCCTGCGAGGTGAATTTCCGCAAGTCCTGGCTGACCGTGTTCCAGTTGCAGATGAGCCGTTCGATGCACGCTGTGCCCTATACCCGTGACTACATGTTCGACTGGGAGCGGCAGTCCCCGCCGGCAACGCCGATCGCGCCGCCCAACCGACAGGTGCCGGGGGCGGATTGACTCCTGCGGGTTGGGCCGCACTGTAGGTGGTGCTGTTTCCCCTTTTCCGGAGCATCCATGGCACGCTGCGGCATCCCCCTTGTCTCATCCGGCAGCTACCCCGCACGGGCAGGCAATCGGATCCGGCCCTGGATTGATGGGGAGCCTGCGTTCCGGCGGATATGTCAGGCCATCGGTGACGCGCAGGCGAGCGTCTGGGTAGCAGTGACCTTCATGTGGCCGGAATTCCGCATGCCCGATGATCAGGGTAGCGGGCTGGATTTGCTGCAACGCGCCGCCAGCCGCGGACTGGATGTCCGGCTGATTTTCTGGCGACCGGATACGGACTTGCCGGGGCATCGCCGGAATGCGTTCTGGGGATCCGCAGCACACCTCCGGCAACTGGCAACAGACAGTCCCGACGTCTCGGTACGCTGGGACCGGGCGCATCCGGGGTTCTGCCAGCATCAGAAGATCTGGCTGATCGATGCCGATGAAGATGCCACTGCGACCAGCTTTGTGGGTGGCATCAACATGAACCCGCACTCGCTGGTGTCTCCGGGGCACCATGGCGCGGGGCAGAACCACGATGCCTATGTCGAGCTTGCTGGCCCCGGCCTGGTGGATGTGCACCACAACTTCGTGCAGCGCTGGAATGAGGCGAGCGAGCGCGACGATCCGGACGGTATGGCTGGCCCGAACGGCGCCCTGGACATGGCGTTCCCGGCTCGCATCCCTTCGCCCAGGGGTGACGCCGTGGCCGAAGTGCAGCGCACGACCCATGCCGGACGCTATGGCGATGGCCACCCGACACCGGGCGGGGCATCGTTCGATATCGCGGCGGGGGAACAAACCAACCTGCGGCAGTATTGTGCGGCGATGGATGCTGCGCGCCACGGCATCTATATCGAGAACCAGTATCTGGACGTACCGGACATCATCGCGGCGCTGGAGGGTGCCTTGAGTCGCGGGGTCGAGGTGGTGGTCGTGATGCCGCTCGTCCCGGACCTGTCCGCCACGATCCGCGCGGCACCGGAACGCCCGGCCTTGCTGGCGGCCCGGGCGCGCCTGGCGTCATATCCGAATTTCTGCCTCAGCGGCATTGCGGGGCGCGACATGAGCGGGCGAAGGGTTTCGGTGCATGTGCACGCGAAGCTGATGCTGATCGATGATGCCTGGGCCACGGTCGGATCATGCAACCTGCATCGCTATTCGCTGTTCGGGAACGGCGAACTGAATGTCGCGTTCCACGATCCTTCCACCGTTCGGGACATGCGGATCGAGCTTTTCCAGGAGCATCTGGACACCGACACGTCAGCCTTGGATGACAAGGCCGCGTTGCGTCTGTTTCGGCACGTCGCGCTGGCAAACAGGAATCGCCACCAAACGGGCAATGCCGACTGGCAGGGCCTCGCCATCGCCATGAATGTTGCGACATACGGGGATGTGGCGCAGTTCTGAAGGTGTCGCGCGCTCAATCCGCTGCGGCGTCGGCTTCCAGTTCACCGATCTTGCGGTAGAGCGTGGAGCGCCCGATCTTCAGGCGGCGGGCGATTTCCGACATCTGGCCATCGTAGTGCTTCAGCGCATGGCGGATCACATCGCCTTCGATTTCATCCAGCGGGCGCACATGGCCTTCGCCATCCTGCATGCTGAGGACGGACCCTGCGCCGGATGATACCTCACCGGTCGAGATCGGGGACTGACCGCCGGGCATCGGCTGCTTGCCGGTGATCTGCGGAAAGTCCTGCGGCGTCAGCATGCTGTCCTCTGCCAGGACCACGGCGCGGAACACGGCGTTCTCCAGCTGCCGGACATTGCCCGGCCAGTCATGGTCGCACAGGTGCGCCATCGCGTCCGGAGTCACGCCCTGGATATTCTTGTTCTCGCTGGCGGCAAAGGTGCGGGCGAAATGGTTGATCAGGTCCGGCACATCTTCCGGGCGGTCCCGGAGCGGTGGCAGGGTGATGGGAAAGACGTTCAGGCGGTAGTAGAGGTCTTCGCGGAACGTCCCCTCGCTGACCATCTGCGACAGCGTGCGGTTGGTGGCGGAGATCAGCCGGATGTCCACCTTCACAGGGCGTGCGGCACCAACGGGATCGATTTCCCCCTGCTGCAGCGCCCGGAGCAGTTTCACCTGCATGTCCAGCTTCAGTTCGCCGATCTCGTCGAGGAACAGCGTGCCGCCGGATGCTTCCTGAAACTTGCCGATGTTCCTGGATGACGCGCCGGTGAACGCGCCCTTTTCGTGGCCGAACAGGATGCTTTCAACCAGATTTTCCGGGATCGCGCCGCAGTTGACCGTGACGAACGGGCGTCCGGCCCGTTCGCTGGTGCCCTGAATGGCGCGGGCCACCATTTCCTTGCCGACACCGGATTCGCCTTCGATCAGGATCGGGATGTTGGATGACGCGCCACGCTGCGCCAGGTGGATCGCGGCCTGCATGGGCGCACTCTTGCCGATCAGGTCGTCGAAGGTCATTTCCCCGGACATGCGCCGGTGCAGGCGGGAAATCTCGCCGGTCAGGGTACTCAGCTTCAGGGCGTTTTCCAGCGTGACCCGGATACGTTCGGGCGCCGCCGGTTTCACCATGAAGTCGGATGCACCCGCCCGCATGGCCTTCACCACGGTATCGACGCCGCCATGGGCGGTCAGCACGACAATGGGCAGTTCGGGTTGTTGCGGGCGCACCTGGGTGAGGACTTCCAGCCCGTCCACATCCGGCATCACCAGATCCAGCAGCACGACATCGATCCCGGTACGCTGGTCACCAGTCAGCCGATCCACGGCTTCCGCGCCGCCGCTGGCCTTTTCAACCCGGAATCCGGCTCGGGTCACGACGCTCTCCAGCAGTCGCAATTGTGTCGGGTCGTCATCAACGACAAGTACGGTACGCGCCATGTGATCTACCGGGCCTTCAGACTGCATTCCCTGGCGGCATGCTTGGTGCGCCGTCATTATGTTCCAATATGGGACATGAATTGCGGCAGAGCAAGACAATCCTGCTGAAAAGACAGGTGAAAACCGCGCCGCTGGAATCTATGGTGCGCCGCAGTAGGGCTATTGGTTCAGCTATTCGGGCGGTGAGCAGGCGATGACCATTCTGGTGACGGGCGCGGCGGGTTTCATTGGGTACCACGTGTCGCAGCGTTTGCTGGCACGTGGTGACCAGGTGATCGGCGTCGACAATCTGAACGACTACTACGACGTCAATCTGAAGCAGGACCGGCTGGCAAAGCTGCAGGCGCAGGCAGGGTTCAGCCTGCGCCAGGTCGATATTTCCGACTTCGAGGCGTTGAAGGTATCCCTGTCCGACATCGGGCTGATCAGCGGCATCGTGCATCTGGCTGCCCAGGCAGGGGTTCGCTATTCCCTGACCAATCCGCATGCCTACCTGCAGGCCAATCTGGCCGGACATCTGAACATGCTGGAGATCGCGCGCCACAAGGACGGGCTGGATCACATGGTCTATGCCAGTTCGTCGTCGGTATACGGCGGCAACAAGGACCTGCCGTTCTCCGTCGATGACCGGGTTGATCATCCCGTGTCCCTCTATGCGGCCACCAAGAAGGCCGATGAACTGATGAGCCATTGTTACGCCCACCTCTACCGGGTGCCGCAGACGGGCTTGCGCTTCTTCACCGTTTACGGTCCCTGGGGGCGGCCTGACATGGCCATGTGGCTGTTCACCAAGGCGATCCTGGCGGGGGAGCCGATCCGCGTCTTCAACAACGGCGAGATGCAGCGGGACTTCACCTACATCGACGACATTGTCACCGGTGTGGTCGCGTCCCTGGACAATCCGCCGGCGGATGGTGGAGAGGGCGCGCCGCCTTATCGCATCTACAATATCGGCAACCACAAGGCCGAGCCCCTGATGCGCATGATCGGGCTGATCGAGGATGCGCTGGGGCGGAAGGCCGAGAAGATCATGGAACCCATGCAGCCCGGTGATGTTCCTGCCACATATGCGGATATCGAGGCCATTCGCCGGGATATTGGGTTTGAACCGTCGACACCAATCGATGTGGGCATTCCCGCCTTCATCGACTGGTATCGCAGCTATCACGGAGTTTGATGCCGATGGATATAGACCCGAATTCGCTCACCTGGGCAGACAAGCTTGGCTTGATGCTCGCGAACGGGCATGGCCAGTCGAAGGCCCTTGGCCTGTCTATGGAGAGCTGCACGCGTGACCGCTCGGTTCTGCGTCTGCCCTGGCAGGAGAAGCTGGTGGGCGACCCGGCAACCCGTGTGCTGCATGGTGGCGTGATCACCACCTTGATCGATTCCGCCTGCGGCTTCGCGCTGATGGGCCATCTGGAGCAACTGGGCGACATCGCGACGCTGGATCTGCGCATTGACTACCTGCAGCCGGCCGCACCGGATCTGGATGTATTCGCCGGGGCGGAGGTCTACAAGCTGACGTCATCCATCGCGTTCCTGCGCGCCAGTGCGTATCAGACCGATGGTGACCCGATAGCGACTGCCGTTGCCACCTTCATGCTGGGCGCCAACGCCCCGAAATACCAAGCGAAACGAGGCTGAGCCGATGTCTGCAACAATCGTTGATGCGGTCAAGGCCGCGCGGGAATCCGGCGACTATCAGGCGGTGCTGGAAAGCATTCCCTACATGAAGTTCCTGGGTCTGGTCGTGGAGGCGGATGAGAACGGACCGATCTGCCGGATGCCGGGCAGTGACCACATCATCGGCAACCCGGTGCTGCCCGCGATCCATGGCGGTGTCGTCGGTGCGTTTCTGGAGTCCACGGCGATCATGCACATCATGTGGTCGCGCGAGAGCCTGCATGTGCCGAAGATCATCAACCTGACCGTTGAATACCTGCGCTCGGCCCGGGTGGTGGATACCTATGCGCAGGCGGTGATCACGAAGCAGGGCAGGCGCATCGCGAACATGCGCGTGGAGGCCTGGCAGGCGGACCGGGCCAAGCCTGTTGCGGCTGCGCATGCGCATTTCCTGCTGCCGCGCGAGGACGCCTGATGGCGGCGCCCCTGGTCAAGCCACGCCCGGAATGGCAGCGCTTTCCCAAGGCCACCCTGAAGAGCATGAACGACATGGAAGTCGCCATCCCCCAGATCCGGGCGTTGGGCATTCATATCGAAAGCATGGACGGCCCGGTGATCGTGTCGCGCCTGCCCTACAATCCCGATCTTGTCGGTGATCCGGAAACCGGCGTGCTGCATGGCGGCGTCATCACCACGCAGATCGACAACCTGTGTGCCGTGGCACTGTATTCGGCCATCGGCCACGCTGTCCCGTGCGTGACCATCGATCTCAGGGTGGAATACCTGAAGCCGGCTGCACCGGGTCTGGATGTCTTCGCCCGTGCCGAATGCCGCAAGGTGACCAGCCAGCTGGCGTTCATCTCCGCCACCGCCTGGTGCACGGACGAAAGCGATCCGATTGCCTTCGCAAGCTGTACTTACATGATGCTGCCGGAACGTGAATCGACAGCCATCAAGAGCCCAACCTGACCAGCACCGATCAGCCGCGGAGTACGCCCGATGAATGACATGAGCACGCCCATGGCTCTGCCGGTCTGGGACCTGAATGACCTCTACGCGGGGACGACCGATCCGAAGATCGAAGACGACTGCAAATGGCTCGAAGGCCAGGCGAAGGCGTTTCGTGACGACTGGTCAGGGCGGATTGCGACCCTGTCAGGCGACGAACTGGCTGACGCGATCGCGACCTACGAAAAGATGTCGGACCGGACCGGACGACTGATGGCCTTCGCCTATCTGACCTATGCGACCGACATGTCGGATGGCGAGCGGACGCGGTTCTTCCAGGGCATTCAGGAACGCATCAATGGTCTGACAGCACAGACGCTGTTCTTTTCCATCGAGATCAATCATCTGGAAGATGGACTGCTGGACGGGCTCTACAAGGTGTCGGACAGGCTGGCGCACTATCGCCCCTGGCTGCGTGACCTGCGTACCATGCGTGATCACATGCTCTCCGATGAGCTGGAGCGGATGCTGCACGAACGCTCCATCACCGCGCGCAGTGCCTGGACGCGGCTGTTCGATGATACCATCGCCCGCATGCGGTTCACCATCGGCGGCAAGGAAATGCCGTCGCAGGATGCCCTGAACCTGCTCAGCGACCGCGATGGTGCGAAACGCGCGGAGGCGGCGGCAGAACTGGCCCGTGTCTTCGGCCAGCACATCGAGACGTTCTCCCTGATCATGAACACCCTGATCCGCGACAAGCAGATCGAGGATGACTGGCGTCGGATCGAGAAGCCGGAGAATGGCCGCCACATGGTCAACCAGGTGGAACCGGAAGTGGTTCAGGCCCTGCGTGACGCCGTGTTCGACAGCTTTCCCCGCATCTCTCATCGCTATTACAAGCTGAAGGCGAAGTGGCTGGGCATGGACCGGATGGAGCATTGGGATCGCAATGCGGCGCTGCCGGACAGTGATGACACGGCCATTGCCTGGGACGATGGCGTCAAGACCGTGCTGGACGCCTATGCCGGCTTTTCCGGTGACATGGCAGACATCGGGCGGCGGTTCTTCGACAATGCCTGGATCGATGCCGGGCCGCGTCCGGGCAAGTCACCGGGTGCCTTTGCGCATCCGGTGGTGCCGAGCGCGCATCCCTATCTGCTGCTGAACTATCAGGGCAAGGTTCGTGACGTGATGACCCTGGCGCATGAACTGGGCCACGGCGTACACCAGGTGATGGCCGGCGAACAGGGGGCGCTGATGTGCGACACGCCGCTGACGCTGGCCGAAACAGCCAGCGTGTTCGGCGAGATGCTGACGTTCCGCAAGCTGCTTGATGAGGCGAAGGACCCGGCGCAGCGCCGCCTGATGCTCGCGTCCAAGACCGAGGACATGATCAACACTGTCGTGCGCCAGACGGCGTTCTATGAATTCGAACTGCGTCTGCATCGCCAGCGTCGCGACGGCGAGTTGTCAGCAGAAGACATCGGCCAGGTCTGGCTGGACGTGCAGCGTGAAAGCCTGGGGCCAGCGTTCGATCTGCGCGATGACTATGCGACCTACTGGTGCTACGTCGGGCACTTCGTGCATGTGCCGTTCTATGTCTATGCCTATGCCTTCGGCGACTGTCTGGTGAACGCCCTCTACGCGGAATATCAGCGCGCACCGGATGGCTTTGCGGACAAGTACATGCAGATGCTTTCGGCTGGTGGCACGCTGCGCCACAAGGATCTGCTGGCACCGTTCGGGCTGGATGCCACGGACCCGCAGTTCTGGGGACGCGGCCTGTCGGTCATCGAAGGTTTCATCGACGAACTGGAACAGATGTAGTCACGCGACCGGCTTTGCAATTCGACAAACGACGGGCGGACCACGGGCATGCTGCCCGACGTTTTGGAGAAACCGCAAGCGCACGACTATCCAAGATGCTGTTGTGCCAACTACTATCACGGGCAGTCAGTTCCGGGTCGGCATGACGTCGGCGCATTCTGCACATCGGGGAGGATGTCATGGGTGAGTTCGTCCAGACGGAGATTGACGGTCATGTCCTGACCGTGACCATCAACAGGCCGGAGCGGATGAACGCCGTGCATCCGCCTGCCAACGCCGAACTCGGCGCCGTGTTCGACATGTTCGAGGTCAATGACGACCTCTGGGTCGCCATCATCACCGGTGCGGGCGATCGGGCGTTCTGCGCCGGCAACGACCTTGTCTACCAGGCCGAAGGCAATCCGAAATGGTATCCGCCGATGGGGTTTGGCGGGCTGACCAGCCGCTATGAGCGTAGCAAGCCGGTGATTGCGGCGGTGAATGGCGTCGCCATGGGCGGCGGGTTCGAGATCGCGCTGGCCTGCGACCTGGTCATCGCATCCGAGAACGCGCGCTTTGCCCTGCCGGAACCAAAGGTCGGACTGGCTGCGCTGGCCGGTGGCCTGCATCGCCTGCCGCGCCAGATTGGTCTGAAACAGGCCATGGGCATGATCCTGACCGGTCGCCATGTCCTGGCTGCAGAGGGCAAGGAACTGGGCTTTGTCAATGAAGTGGTGGCGCAGGGCGAGGCGCTGGACGCGGCCCGACGCTGGGCGGCGATGATTCTGGAATGCTCGCCGGTGTCCATTCGCACTTCGCTGGATGTCGTCCGGCGCGGGCTGGAGGAAGCGGACGTCTGGGACGCCAACCTGGTCGAGTATGGCTCCGTTGCCACGCTGCGGTCATCGGAAGACATGATCGAAGGCCCGAAGGCATTCGCCGAGAAGCGCAAGCCGAACTGGAAGGGGCGGTGAGCCGGGCGGACACCCTCCACACCTTCGCCGTCGAGAACATCCGACCTGCCGCAGACACCCTGATCCGTCAGGATGGCTTTCCGCACGACATCTGGCAGGCGCTGGGTGACGCAGGCCACCTCGGCTATGGTCTGCCAGACTGGGGTGGCACGGCAGTGGACCGGGGCACCCTGTTCGACCTGGGCCAGGCGCTGGCGGATGGGGCGGAGGTGATCGGTTTCGCCACGTCATGGATGACCCACCACATGGTGGCGACAGGTGTCATCGCACCCTTTGCCACCGGAGATCAGGCGGCGAAGATCCTGCCCCGCGTCGCGCGCGGCGACCTGTCGTGCTGCATCGCCATATCCGAACCGGGTGCAGGGGCACACCCGAAGCACCTGAAGACGCGGGCCGAGAAGACCTCTTCCGGCTGGCGCCTGACGGGCGAGAAGGCCTGGCTGACCAACGGCCCCATTGCGGGACTCTTCGTTGTCGTCGCGATCGTATCGGAAGATGCGGGTCGCAAGCGTTTCGGTGCGTTCCTGGTGCCGGAAGATGCACCCGGTCTGGTGCGCACCGACACGATCCACATCGATTTCGCCAAGCCGTCCGGCCATTGCGGCATCCGCATGGACGGGGTCGAGCTGCCCGATGATGCGTATCTGGCGGGGGCCGGTGATGCGGTGGAGACGGTGCTGAAGCGCTTCCGCCGGATCGAGGACGCTCAGGGTCTTGCCCTGTCCGCAGGCGGCATGGGTGTCGAGATTCGCCATCTAAGCACCATTCTGCCCGCCGATCAGGCTCTGGCGCTGGCAGGTCTGGCCGCCGATCGGGAACTGTTTCGCAGTGCCGCGCGGACCCTCGTCATCGACAGTGACGGTGACCCGGCAAGCCCGGAACACGAGGCGCGGCTGCTGGCGCTCCGGGCCTTTGCCCGCGGCTTTCAGGCCCGGGTGCGGGAATTGCTGACGTCGGCCATGCAGGATGATGGGTTCCTCAAGCTGTTGAGCCGGGATATGACGGAGCTAGGACGTGTGGCCGAACGGGTCGATCAGGCGAAACTCGCCAGATCGGGTGCGGCCTTGTTGCAGGGGAGTAGGGCGTGACAGCCAAATGGCAGGACAAGCTGGCCAATCCGGGCCTGATCGAAGAGGCCTTTGCGGGCCGGGGTTACATTTCCAATGAGCGTATCGCGACCTCGGTCTTCCTGGCGCAGCACCTCAGGAAACCGATTCTGGTCGAAGGCCCGCCGGGCGTCGGCAAGACCGAACTGGCCATCGCCACGTCGGAAATGCTGGAACTGCCGCTGATCCGGTTGCAGTGCTACGAGGGGCTGGATGAAGCCAAGGCACTGTACGAATGGAAGTACGGCAAGCAGCTGCTCTATACCCAGGTCCTGAAGGAAAAGCTGGGCGAGCTGATGGAGGACGCCAAGACGCTGAACGAGTCCATGGAAAAGCTGCATGGGTTCAGCGATGTCTTCTTCAGTGAGGAGTTCCTGGAGCCGCGTCCGTTGCTGAAGGCGTTGCAGGCGGAGAATGGTGCCGTCCTGCTGATCGATGAGATCGACAAGTCGGATTACGAGTTCGAGGCCTATCTGCTGGAACTGCTGTCTGCCTATCAGATCAGCGTGCCGGAAATCGGGGTCATCAAGGCCAAGGTGCCGCCGATTGTCTTCCTGACATCGAACAACACCCGTGAGATGGGGGATGCCCTGAAGCGGCGTTGCCTGCATCTGTTCATTCCGTTCCCCGATGAGCGGACGGAGCGCAGGATCGTCGCCGCACGCGTCCCCGAAGTGGCGGAATCGCTGCGCAAGCAGATCGTTGCCTTCGTTCAGGGACTGCGCGAAGAGGAACTGAAGAAGGTTCCCGCGATCAGTGAAACCATCGACTGGGCACGCACGCTGCTACTGCTCAACGTGTCGGAACTGGATACCGAGACGGTGCGCAAGACCATCAACGTTCTGCTGAAGTTCCAGGAGGACGTGGAGATGGTCGAACGCCAGCTCTACAAGCTGGTTTCCGACGCCAAGAAGACGGTATGACGTCGATCAGCCCGCGCATCGTGACGGCTTGCTAATTCTACATTCGAGGTATGTAATACCCCCCACCCGTTTTGTGGTGGGGGAGATTGCATGACCACGCCGACCGTCGAAGGTTTCTACGATACCGATACGAACACCCTGACCTATCTGGTGCATGATCCGGCAACCCGTGATGCCGTGATCATCGACCCGGTGATGGCCTTTGACCCCGTCACGGTTCAACTGGACCCGAAACCGGCGATGGTTGTGATGCACCGCGCACGGGTCCTGGGGCTGCGGGTCGTGATGGTGCTTGAAACACATCTGCATGCCGACCACGTCAGCGCGGCACCCTGGGTGGGGACGGCACTGGACGCGCCGGTCGGCATTGGTGCGGGTGTTTCACGCAGCCAGAAGATCTTCGCTGACCTGTTCGATGCGGAACCCGAATTCAGGACAGATGGATCACAGTTCGACCGCCTGTTCGAAGACGGTGAAACATTCCAGATGGGGGAGATCACGGTCCGGATCATGGCAACGCCCGGCCATACACCGGGGTGTGTGACCTATGTCATCGGCGATGCGGCCTTTGTCGGGGATTGCCTGTTCATGCCCGATTTCGGATCTGCCCGATGTGATTTCCCTGGGGGGGATGCGCGCGCGCTGTACCGCAGTGTCAGCCGCATTCTCGACCTGCCGCCCGACACGCGCCTTTTCACCGCGCATGACTATCAGCCCGGCGGGCGGGAACTGCGCTTCGAAGCATCTGTCGCGGAACAACGGGCAAGCAACCTGCACATGCGCGACGGAGTTGATGAGGATGCCTTCGTTGCTATGCGCCGGACCCGGGATGCGGGACTGTCGACCCCGCGCCTGATGCTGCCGTCGGTTCAGCTCAACATGCGCGCGGGCGGTCTGCCGCCGCCAGCCGCGAACGGTCGCCGTTACCTGCGGCTGCCTCTGGCTGTCACGCCACCGCCGGAAGGCGCGATCTGACCGCAATACTTCAACCGATGTCATTGACGGGTCGGCGGCTGGCTGTCTGGCGGCATCGTCCCTCACCGGGCTTCCTGACCGACAGCGGCAAGGTCGGGAAAATGATCTGAGGTTCATGCGTGGTGTGTGGCTCCTTTGCACCCGGGAGGGGGCGCGGTTATCATGCGGCAAAGGTACAGGCGAGGCTTGCCGGACACGGCTTGTGGCAGCCATCACCCCAACGGGAGGAACCGACCAATGACCGCGACCGTAACCAGACATCCCAGCGCACGACCCGAAGGCATGACGGCAGAGGAATGGCAGGCACGGCTCGACCTCGCCGCCTGTTACCGCCTGATTCACATGTTCGGCATGGATGACCTGATCTACACCCATATCTCCGCGCGGGTGCCGGGACCGGACGAGCACTTCCTGATCAACGGTTTCGGCCTGCTGTATGAGGAAATCACGGCATCCAACCTGGTGAAGGTGGATATCGAGGGCAACATCCTCTCCGACAGCGAGTGGGGCATCAACCCGGCAGGTTTCGTGATTCACAGCTGCATTCATCGCGAACTGCCGGAAATCGCCTGTGTGCTGCACACGCACACGGTCGCCGGGACGGGCGTTTCGGCGCAGGAAGGTGGCCTGCTGCCCCTGACCCAGACGTCGATGCTGTTCTCGGGTGCCGTCGCCTATCACGACTATGAAGGTGTGGCACTGCGGGAGGAAGAACAGGCGCGCATGCTGGCCGACATGGGCGACAAGCGGATCATGATGCTGCGCAATCATGGCCTGCTCACCATTGGTGAGACGGTGCAGGAAGCGTTCCTGCTGATGTACTACATGGAACAGGCCTGTCGGATGCAGGTCGCTGCCCAGTCCGGTGGCGGCAAGCTGACCATTCCGCCTGTCGATGTTCAGAATTATGTGCGGGAAGCCGTATCTGGTGGCTTTGGCGCGGGCCTTGGCCAGCGTGAGTTCGCCGCCCTGATCCGCCGCCTCGACCGCCAGGATACGAGCTGGCGCGAATGATGACGGGGGTGCTGGTCCCTGCGATCCGCGGCGGTCTGGTTGGTGCGGTGGCCCTGACGGTTGGCCTCTGGTCGGTTGCCGGGCTGGCGCAGGACAATCGTGGTGAGGTCTTTGGTGATCACACGGTCGCCGAGAACACGCGATCCGGTGGCGGTCGGGCCGCGTCCGATGACGGCAAGGACAAGCTGCTCGACGACCTGCGGACCCTGGTGGATGAGGCAGAAAAGGCGCGTGCTGCTGATCCGCGGTTCATCCGTGATCTGCGCAGCCTGATGGAACGCCATGACCAGCCGAAGTTCGAGTTGCTGGTCAAGGATACTTTCGAGGACGGGGATTTCACCCGCGTGCCCAAGTGGCAGGTGACACAGGGCGAATTCCGTATCGGGCGCTATGGCGGGCTGGTGTCGGAGGTCGTGGCAGCGCGCGCTTCTGTGCCGCAGAACAATGACAACAACGGGCGCGGCAACAGCGATGCGGAAGCCGTGGTCCGTCTGTTCGGACAGATCCTGGGCGCACAGACCGGCAATCAGGATCAGCAGGGCACTGCGGCGGCGCAGACAGAAGAGAAGCCGGAACCGGCGCTGATCTATCTGGTTCAGCCCATGAGCAATGCTTTTGACGTGCTGGCGCGGCTGGAAAGTGATCCGGAAGCCGGCGGCACGCTCGAACTGGGCGTCTTCCAGGGCCAGAAGGGGCGTTCGGGCTACCGCATTGTCTTTGGTTCCAGGGGGGAGGCGCAGCTGATCCGCGTCGGGCGTGACGTGAAGGTTCTGGCGCGGGCAGCGTTCAGGATGCCAGGACTGGTCGATGGCTGGCGCAACCCGGGCTATGTCGTGGCGTGGCGGCGGGACCAGCGTGGTCGCATGCTGGTGGTGGTCGACGACAAGACGCTGTTCGATGTGACCGATACGGCCTTCCGTGACACTTTCGATGGCCTGAGATTGCGCAATGTTCGCGGGCGTCATGCCCTTCAGGCGGTGGAGGTTTACGGACACAAATGATCCGTGGGGTTCACTGTGGTGGCCTGAAGGGCCGGGTTCGGTCTCTGACCGGCGCAGCGATGCTGGCCAGTGGGGTGATCCTCGCCAGCGTGCTGGCGCCGTCCGCTGGCCAGGCTTCCAAACCACTGGACCTGCGGGATCTTTCCGTCGATGTGCAACGGTCTCTGATGGCAGCCTGCGGCATCGATGATGGCCGCATCCTGCAACGCCACGTGCCGTGCCTCAGCCACCATTCCGCAGCGTGGCGGCGACTGGTGTTCCAGCCCGATCTCTCGCTCTATTCCCCCGGTGAACAGAAGCGCCTGCGCGAAGGCTGCAGCGACACCGTTGAACGGGGGCCAGCGCCATGGGGCCGCTGCATCGAACTGGAGATGGTGCGCCTGAAAGTACCGGTCACCTATCCCGACCTTTCGTCACTGGACGATGCGGAGACCATGGAGACCCGGGACGCCTGCAGTTCGGCCGGGGATGTCAGTTCCCACCGGGAGGCTGCGTGTCAGACGCGCTGGCTGGACCGGCTGACCGCGTTACGCGAGAAGCAGGAAGCGGCGCGGGCCAGCAAGACCACCGTAACGGAGCCTGTCCAGGTCGCCGCCGCCGAAGCAGATGCCGAGGTGCCATCTGTCGAGGCCCAGCCGATGACCGGTGGCCTGATCGGGTTTGGACACCTGGATCCCGAGAGCGATTTCTGGCCGGACTGGGGTGGCGGCGCACAATATCGGCCCGCCGGTACAGACGGCACGCCATTGCGTGGGGACGAGATCTTCGAGCGGGCGTCACCGGCCGTATTCGTCATTCTGGCCGCCGCGAACGAGGCGGATTTCAGGGCCGCCCGCCATGTCCGGCAGGGTTCTGCCGTGGCGATATCAGAGGACCGGCTGGCCACCAACTGCCACACGGTGAAGGACGCTGGAATCCTTGTGCTGCTGCAGGGCAAGACGCACGGTCCGGCGGAACTGGTGCACGCAGATCCATCTTCGGATCGCTGCATCCTGCGATCTCTGGAACTGACCCTGCAGCCCGTGGTCGGTGTCCGTGATTTCAGTGACATGAAGATCGGGGAGCCGGTTTTCGCCATCGCCGCGCCGCGCGGGCTGCAGCAGTCGATGCAGGATGGCATCGTCTCCCAGTTGCGCGCCAACGCCGGGGTGAACCTGATCCAGACCTCGGCCTACGCCGCCCCCGGTTCCTCCGGTGGCGGGCTGTTCGACCAGCATGGCAATCTGGTCGGCATCACCAACTTCGTGGTTGGCAATGACGACCGGCTGCACTTTGCCATCGCGGCGGACGAGTTCTGGAAATGAGGCCCTTCGGCATGTCCTACCAGGGCATTTCCTTGCCGTCGTAGTCGTAGAAATGACCGGAGCTGGCATCGGTCACGCCTTCTGTCACGGCGATCAGGCCCGCCGCGCTCTCCGCCGGTGTCACAGGTGCCTGCGCGCCGCCCATGTCGGTCGAGACCCAGCCCGGATGCGTCGAGATCACCCGGATACCGCGGGATTTCCATTCGATGGCGAGGCAGTTCATCACCTGATTGAGGGCGGCCTTCGATGAGCGGTAGATGAAGCGGTCGCTGGACGTGGTCAGCTTGATCGACCCCATCTGGCTCGACAGCATGACGATGGTCCGGTGGTCGCTGGCCGCGACATTGTCGACAAGCGCTTCCGACACCCGATAGGGGGCAAAGACGTTGACTTCCATCGCCTGGCGCCAGCCGTCGATGTCCATGTCGCCGACCGCCTGGCGATCCGGGCCGATGATGCCGGCGTTGTTGATCAGGGCATCAATGGGGCGGTCGCCGAGGGCCGCTTTCAGGCGCTTGATCGCCTCCAGATCGGTGACCTCCAGCGGATGGGCCTCGGCCCCCTTGGCGACCAGATCGTCCAGGTCGCTGACGGTGCGGGCGCAGGCAATGACATTCGCGCCCTTTTCAAGGTATTGCAGCACCATCTGGCGACCGATGCCGCGACCGGCACCGGTGATCAGAACTGTCTTGGTCATGTGACGTTTCCCTTGTTTCTGCGATCCGCGCGCGCCACCAGGCGGCGATAGACCGGGGTGAGCAGGACGGGCAAGGTGTACATCGGTGCCTGCCCGACTGCAAAATACATGATGGTGTCGGGGTCTGCCTTGTCCGCCAGCGTGACCAGCACCAGACCCATGTTGCAGTTGCCGCTCATCAGCCCGACGGACAGGGCGATGCGGGGTCCCAGATGCCAGAACAGGGCCGCCCCGGCAATCTGAAGGGCGATGTTGAAGGCAAAGGCGTGCAGGGTCGTGGTCAGCACATGGACCGGCATGTCCAGCGCCATTTCGGTCACGCCATCGAACACGCCAACGACGAAGCAGGTCATGGCCAGCACCGCGGCGCCATCCAGGTGCGGGCGCATCGCCACGAGACTTACCGGGCCGATCAGGCGTCGCAGGATCCAGGCAAGGCCGAAGGCCACCGTGACCAGTGCCGCCAGCCGGAACATGAACGTGGTCAGCGAAATCTCCAGCGCCAGATCCAGCAGGTTCAGCGCCATCGGTGGCAGGATGAACGGGGTCAGCCACATGGCCGCAACGGTGGTGACAATGACCACGGCACCATCGAGACCGAGGAAGATCGCGATGGCGGCAGCTGAAACGATGGGCGGCGCGGCGGCCATCAGCACCATGCCGGCCAGCACGCCCTCGGTCAGTCCGGCATCCTTCAGGATCAGCCAGGTCAGGACCGGTGAGACAACAATCATCCACAGGCAGAGCAGCGCCATCAGTTTCCAGCGCCGCGCATAGGCGCCCAGGTCGGCCCAGTCGATCCGCATCAGTGCGATGACCAGCGGCAGCACGATGAAGGCAGCCAGGTAAGGCCGAACCAGCGAACTCAGGGGCGGGATCGCGAAACCCAGCACCACGGCAAAGGCCAGAAACCGCGTGGCGTGGCGGCCCAGAAAGGCGAGAGGGGACAGCAGGGCGGCAATCATGAACTGCGGGTCATCCCTGCGGTTGGCACTGGCACACGGTCAAATGACGTGCACGCCACAACATCCCCTCTGCCGCAGCGTCACACAAGGGGTCTGTTGCCTGCGACAGCATCAGGCAGCGTCGCTGTTACCCCTTGTCGTCGGGCGTCTTGCGGAAGCGGGCGCAGGGGTCCTTGTCGTCCAGACGCGGCGTGAAGATGATGGCGTCGAATGCACCGGGTTCGAAGCCGACGATGTAATCGCGGGGGTCTTCCTCCCCCGCCACGACCTCGAACATGGCAATGGCGGCCATGCGCGCCCGAGGGGCCAGAGCCGCGAGGTATCGGGGCACGCCCCGGTCCTTGCGGACATGGCCACTGCCGGCGATCAGCACGGCCCCTGCACCGTCCGTGGATGCGGCCATGCCAAGCGCCAGCGCGGCGTCACGCAGCCGCTGTACCCTGGCTATTCCGGCCAGTGCCTTGTCCTTGCCGTCCAGCATGCCGCAGTGGCTGTCGACCAGTTCCTGTTTCAGGGCCTCACGATCGGCATCGGTCCAGCGGGCAGTCTCCATCAGATAGGTGACCGACGCGGGGACGGCCTTGCTGTCTCCGCCCGTGGCAGAGGCCATCAGGTTTCGGGCGGAGATATTGCCAGCGATCTGCGGCAGGCCCAGTTCCATCGCGACGTCCGCGATCGGCTGGTATTCCGACCAGGCTGGCCACCCGGTTTCATCCCAGTTCACCGCGTTGCCCATACCGGCTGCGGTAGCCCCCGGACGGGCCAGATAGGACTGCAGCGCATCCTGCTGTTCTGTCGTGATCATTTCCCAGACAACCGTCCTTGGCTGCATTGCCTCACCGCGCTTGCCTTCGGTCGCCCAGCGCAGCAGGCGTGCCTGCAACAGGTGATGGTCGGGGTTGTTGTGCTTTTCACCCAGCAGCACGTGGTCTGCCTTGGAGACCAGGAAACGCAGGTCGCGCTCCGTACCCAGGGCATCTCGGCTGTGGACCCATATGCGCCCGACGAGTGGATGATCGGCCTGCAGCGATGTTGTCCAGGTATCGGGGATCAGGCGATCTGCGGCCTGCGCCATCGCAGGGGACATGACTGCCAGCGTCGCAGCAATTGCGGTCATCAACAGGTGGCGCATCAATTCATCGCTCCCCTCGTATTGCCCAACTGGCTCAGCATGTTCTTCACCTGTGCCAGATGCGGATTGATCCTCAACGCAGCTTCGAACGCAATCCGCGCTGACTGCGTGTCGTCGTGTTGCAGGCAGATCTGGCCAAACCCGGACAGGGCGCCGAAGTGGCGCGGCTCCCGCAGCAACGTCTGCTGAATATCCAGCAGGCTCTGTTCGTGGCGACCGGCGATATAGTGCAGTGTCGCACGCTTGTTCCAGGCTTCGGCCCAGTCGGGCTGTCGGGCGCACAGGTCATCCAGCAGGGAAATAGCGCTTTCGTGCTCACCTGATGCGATCGCCGTGATGGATTTCTGCATGATCGCGGCGGGCTCTGCATCGGTATGCTCACACCATACCGCCCAGATCAGGTCCTCTATCTCGAAAGGCAGGTTGGCGCTGGCCGGATCGGCCAGATCGCGGAACAGGGCATTTAGCCGTTTCGGCTGTGAAGGGTGTGGTTTCCGATCAGCGGTGCCGACCACCACTTCCAGTGTTCGATGCAGGGCGGCAGCGATCATCAGTTATCCTCCGCCTGGACTTCATCGAGTCCGAGCGCGACGAACCCGCCAACAAGTGACATGGCCGCGAACACGCCGATGGCTGTGGCCACACCCTGGGATTCTGCCAGCAGGCCGATGGCTGCGGTGGCGAGCAACAGCACGCCGATGAGCGTATTGGCGAGTGCCGTGTAAGCCGCCCTGTCATCCGCTGGTGCCATGTCCACCAGATGCGTTGACCGTCCCAGGCGAACGCCCTGATAGGCGAGGGTCAGGACGAACAGCAAGGGCGCCAGCAGGAAACTGCTGTTCTGATCCAGCAGCGCGAGATCGTGCAGCAGCACCGTCGCGATCAGGGTTGCAGCGCCAAGGAACCCGGCAAAGGCCAGCACCTTGCGGCTGGACCTGTCCGATAGTCGCCCCCAGACATAGCCGCCAAGAATGGAAGCGAGCGCGGCGGCGATGACGAAGAGGCCGAGGTCCGCCAGCCCGTTGCGACCATTTTCGCCGGCCAGAGCCAGCATGTAAGGCGGTGCCAGGGCTGTCGCGATCAGCAGTCCGCGTGCGGCAATGAAGCGACGCAACTGTGGCCGGTCGAACAACAGCCGGAACTGCTTCATGGCAACGCTGAAGGCATTGCCGCCGCCTTCGGTCGCGCCCCGGGCCTCCACCAATGTGGTGAAGCAGGCACCGGCAATGATCCAGGCACCGCCGGCAAGCAGCATGACGAAGGCAATTGTTGCGATCGTCTGGTCCAGAAGGTGCAGGCTCAAGGCCAGCCCGAACAGCAGCACGACGCAGGATGCAAGGCTGCCTGCTGTTCCGGTTGCCGTGCCGCGCGTGGATTTCGAGACAGTCTTGCCCAGAACATCCTTGTAGCTGACCGAACAGGCGCTGCGGGCGGTCGCCATGACAGCCAGCAGGCCGACGATCATCCAGCCCGCTGTCGCGCCTTCCAGCATCAGCGCGGTCAGCGCCATGCCGATGACGGCCAGCCCCTGAATGATGCTGCCCGTGGCCCAGACCCATTTCCTGACCGGCAGGGAACGGATGCCGCCTGCGATGAAAAGCTGCGGCAGCAGGGCACCGGCCTCGCGCACTGGCACGAGTACCCCGACGAGCCCGGCCGGCGCGCCCAGCGCTGTGATCAGCCAGGCCAGCACCAGCTTCGGGTCGACCAGCCCGTCCCCGACCTTGGTCAGGGACAGGCTGACGACATGCGTCATGAAGTTGCGCGGTTGCTCATCGCAGGCTGCATCGGGGATATCGCGACACACGCGGCCCTCGTCATCCCCGGTGAGGATGCCGTAGGCGCGGCGAACCGGCGTCAGTTCATTGATGTCGGGGGTGTTCAATGGTCAGCGACGTCGCCGTCCTTGAACAGGAACTTGCGCAACTGTCCATCGAAGTCACTGCTGTTGCGGCGCAACCATTCCAGAACCATCGCCGCGTGCTCGATCTCCTCGCGCATGTTGTGCAGCAGGATTTCCTTCAGATCGGCATCGTCACAATCGTCGGCACGCTGACGATACCAGTCGACGGCTTCAAGTTCCTCCATCAGGGACGTTATGGCCTGATGCATGTGGATGGTTTCCTTGCTCAACCGCTCCCGCGGGGCATGCAGATTGTCACTTGCCATGGTCTTCTCCTGTTGTTTGTTTCTGTCGCAAGGGTGCAACGCCGATGCGGCAGGATCGTTGCGCACTTTACGCCATCACCGGATGACCGGATCAGGCAGTGGCGTCGCACCTGCCAGATGGTCCCGTCATGGCTCTTGCGGTTCGGGCCGGGGCACGCATCATGGTGTGATCACGGAAACCGGATCGGGAAAGAGCATCATGTTGCAGGGAAAGGTGGCGCTGGTCACCGGGTCCACATCGGGCATCGGCCTCGGCTGCGCGGAAGCGCTGGCCGCTGCGGGTGCCAGGGTCATGCTGCACGGCAGTCGTGATGCTGCCTCGGCTGAGGCGTTGCGCACGGATCTGGCATCGCGGCACGGGGTGGATGTCGGCTATCGGCAGGCGGATGCAGCAGACGGGAAGGCCGTTCGCGATCTGGTCGCGGCGACCGAGGCGGCCTTCGGACGGCTGGATATTCTGGTCAACAATGCCGGTATCCAGCACGTGGCCCCGATCGAGGAGTTTCCGCTGGAGAAGTGGGATCAGATCATCGCCATCAACCTGTCCGCCGTGTTCCACGGCAGCCGCGCCGCCATTCCGGGCATGAAGGCCCGCGGCTGGGGACGGATCATCAACATTGCGTCGGCGCACAGCCTGGTCGCGAGTCCGTTCAAGTCTGCCTACGTTTCTGCCAAGCATGGTGTCCTGGGCTTCACCAGAACGGCGGCGCTGGAAGTGGCGCAGCATGGCATCACGGTCAATGCGATCTGCCCCGGCTATGTGCTGACGCCGCTGGTGGAGAAGCAGATTCCCGATACGGCAAAGGCGCGCGGCATTACCGAGGAACAGGTGAAGCGGGATGTGTTGCTGGCAGCGCAACCGACCAAGGAGTTCGCGACCGTCGAGCAGATCGGTGACCTGACGGTCTTCCTGTCAACGAACAGCGGTGCCGCGATCACCGGCACGGCACTGCCGATGGACGGTGGCTGGACAGCGCAGTAAGGCAGCGCGCGACAAGGTGGCATCTGCACCGGCTTCCCGGTCGGCCATTGCTCAGCCGGCGGAGATTTCCGTGTTGATGGATACCAGACCGGCCATGTTCTTGCGGCGGGCCTTTTCGGCATACATGGCCGTGTCGGCTTCGTGCATCACGCGGCCCAATTCGGTGTCCGGGCCATAGCAATGGATGCCGATGGAGGCGGTGGAGCGGATCTGCTGGCCCAGTTCGGTGCGAATGCACAGATCGTCGAGCAGACGCTGCAAGCGGCGCGCATTCTTCAGACCGTTGCTGAGCGTGGTGCGTGACAGCACGACGACGAATTCATCACCGCCGACGCGGGCCACCAGGTCGTTGGCGCGGACGTTGTCGCTCAAGACCTTCGCAACTTCCTGCAGCACCAGATCGCCCACATGATGCCCGTGGGTATCGTTCACCTGTTTGAAGCGGTCCAGGTCTATGAAGCAGATGACGCCCTCTTCGTTGTAGCGCTGGGCGGTGCCCAGCAGGGCAGACATGGATTCCTCGAAGCCACGACGGTTGAGCAGGCTGGTCAGTGAATCGGTGCGGGTCATCTCTTCCAGCGTACGGATCTGCTGTCGCTGCTGTGCAAGCTGCTGCTCGGCGTTGGCTGCAAAATCCAGCAGCCGTTCCAGCAATTGCAGCCCGTCGCCATTGAAGTCGGGACTGGACTGGCCGTAACGGCTCAACACTTCGTCTGCCAACCGGCCCACGTAGGGGGCGGTGCGCAGGCTCGGCAGGGGGTCGTTCAGGGTCGCGAGGCTCATGACCGGGTTCTCCTGATCAGGTGGACTGATGCTTGGCTGTCCCTGTCAACGCAACCGCTGTGCCAGAATGAAAGATATTTGAAATCAATGGGTTGAAAATTCGGACTGCTCAGCCCGGCAAGATCTTCCGCCCCGATCAGAGCGGTGTTGGGCAAGGCTTGCCCTGGAAGAACGCATCCAGATTGTCCAGGCAGCAGAACCCCATGGCGTCGCGAGTTTCCACCGTCGCGCTGCCCAGGTGCGGCATCAGGAAGACGTTCTCCAGTTCGCGGTATCGGGGGTCAAGCTTCGGCTCGTTGGCGAAGACATCCAGACCGGCAGCTGACAGCTTGCCCGCCTGCAGGGCCGCGATCAGGTCGTCGTCGCTGATGATGTCACCGCGCGCCGTGTTCACGATGACGGCACCGTCCGGCATGGCCGCGATCAGGTCGGCGTTGACCATGCCCCTTGTTTCATTCGTGCTGGGGCAGCTGATCGACAGGAAATCCGAGACCGCAAAAAGGTCGGCTGCCGACGCATGATAGTGCGCCCCCCGCTCTTCATCCGCCGTCAGCCGGGTCCGGTTATGATAATGGATGTCCATGCCGAAACCGCGCGCTGCATCAGCGATGGTCTGACCGATGCCACCCATGCCCAGGATGCCCAGCCGCGCGCCGCTGACCTGCTTGCCGAGCAGCATGGTGGACGTCCAACTGGACCATTTGCCTGTCCTGACCAGCGTCTGGCCTTCGTGCGCCCGCCGCGCTGCGCCCAGCAGGCAGAGCATCGCAACCTCTGCCACGGCGTCGTCGAGCACCTTTGGTGTGTTGCTGAGAGTCAGGCCGTGCGCCTTGGCCGCAGCCACATCGATGTGTTCGTAGCCGACGGAGTAAGTGGCGATCATCCGCACGCTGTCGGGCAGGGCAGACAGAAGGTCTGGCGTGATCCGTTCGGAACCGCAGATCAGCAGTGCGTCCATGCCTTCGGCAGCGCGGACCAGGTCTTCGGTTCCCATGATCCGGTCCTCCGGATTCAGGGTCGCGTCATAGTCGCGGTTGATCCGCGCCGTCACATTGTCGGGCATGTGGCGGGTGACCAGCAGGCGGGGCTTCTTGGACATCGTGGCTCCGTTCGGCTTGTGTTTGGGTCTTGCACGTCTACGTTATGGAGATCATTCAAAGGACGTGAGCCCCCGATGTCATCCCTGTTTCGTCTGCCGCTGCTGCTGGCCATTCTCATTGCGGGCTTCGCTGCGCCTGTTCTGGCACAGAACTTCACCCCCCATCGCGCGATCTATGATCTGGATGTGATGGACAAGCCAAAGGCGACGACGTTTTCCCAGGTCGACGGGCGCATGGTCTACGAGTTCGATGCGACCTGCGATGGCCTGATCTATTCGCACCGCATGCTGATGAACCTGGTGACCCAGCAGGGCCAGACCATTCGTTCGGAAGCAGTGGTCAGCTTTCTCGAAAGCAAGGACGGGCGCAGCATGCGGTTTTCCGTGCGGGAGAGCTACAACGGGCAGGTGACATCCCACAGGGAAGGCACCGTGAAGCGCAGCGCGATTGGTGAGCTGGCCACGGTCACGTTCTCCCGCAACGAAGGCGAGGACAAGGACACGGCACCGGACACCCTGCCGCGCGGCACCCTGTTCCCCCTGGGCCACAGCCTCGACATGGTCCGCGCCGCGACGGCAGGCGAAATCTTCCACAACGCCCGGACGTTCGATGGGGACGATGTTTCCTACGTCGATACCTTCATTTCCGCTGACAGGGGGGATCGGGAAACCATCCTGCCCGAGGCCATGAAACAGACCGAGGCCTGGATCATGCGGGTGGCGTTCTACCGTCCCGATGCCATCGATTCCGCGCCCTATTACGAAAGCCAGATGCGCATGTTCGCGAACGGTGTTTCAGGCAGCTTCACCCTGGAAACGGACAATCTTTCCGCCATCGCCCGCCTGAGCGAGGTGGAACTGCGCGAGAAGCCGATTTGCGACTGAACGTATCGCTGCAACACCTCATCTTGCTTTCCCCTTCCCCCTCGACGGGGGAATGCCGGGCAGGGGGTGAACGTCGGAGCCGATCTTGGCGGTGACTCTTCCAAAGCGCTCAATTCAGCCCCGCCCTGCGGCGGTATCCCAAGGCCTCTGCAATATGGGGCCGGCGGAGATCGGCTGATCCCTCAAGGTCGGCGATGGTGCGGGCGACGCGCAACACGCGAGTATAACCGCGTGCCGACAGCTTCAGCCGTTCGGCGGCGTCAGTCAGCAACTTCTGACCGCTGGCATCCGGCGTGGCGATGCTGATCAGCGCTTCACCATCCACCTCCGCATTCGTGACAGGCCCCAGACCAAGTGCCGCGTGCCGGGCGGCCTGTCGGTCTCGGGCGACGGCTATCCTGACCGCGATCTCTGCCGAGCCTTCAGCCGGGGGCGGCAGGCTGAGGTCGGCAGCCGAAACGGCGGGCACGTCGATCGACAGGTCGATTCGATCCATCAATGGCCCGGAGATCTTCGACTGGTAGTCGATGGCGCATCTGGGCGCGCGAGAACAGGCGCGCTCCGGATCGTCCAGGTGACCACAGCGGCACGGATTCATGGCCGCAACCAGTTGAACACGCGCCGGATAGGTGACATGCGCGTTGGCGCGCGCAACCACGGCCTCCGCCGTCTCCAGCGGTTGACGCAGCGCCTCCAGCGCCGCGCGCGGAAACTCCGGCAGTTCATCCAGGAACAGCACCCCCCGATGGGCCAGTGAGATCTCGCCGGGCCGAACCTTCAGCCCGCCGCCGACAAGCGCCGGGGTGGACGTCGAATGATGCGGATTGCGGAATGGGCGACGACGGCTCAACCGGCCATCTGTCAGTTCCCCCGCCAGGCTGCGGATCATGGAGACTTCCAGCGCTTCCGCCGGTGACAGCGGCGGCAGCAGCCCCGGCATGCGGGCGGCCAGCATGGACTTGCCGGACCCCGGCGGCCCCAGCATCAGCAGGTTGTGGCCCCCGGCAGCCGCGATTTCCAGCGCCCGCTTGGCGCTCTCCTGGCCCTTCACATCGCGCAGATCGGGACCGAACACGTCCTGGTCGACCGGCCCCGGCTCGGGCGGCGACAGGACCTGGGTGCCCTTGAAGTGGTTGATCACGGCCAGCAGGTCTGGCGCGGCAATGATCGACAGGTCGCCTGCCCATGCCGCCTCACCACCACACAGGGCGGGACAGATCAGACCCTGATCACGCTCCGCCGCGGCGACACCTGCGGGCAGGACACCGGCAACGGCTGCGATCTGGCCATCCAGCGCCAGTTCCCCCAGCGCGATATGCCCGGCCATTTCCTCCGGCGGCAGCACCCCGACGGCGGCCAGCAGCGCAAGCGCGATCGGCAGGTCATAGTGGCTGCCTTCCTTGGGCAGGTCAGCGGGGGACAGATTGACCGTGATCCGCTTTGGCGGCAGGCCAAGCCCGATGGCATCCAGCGCCGCCCTGACCCGCTCCCGACTCTCCGCCACCGCCTTGTCGGGCAGGCCGACAATGGTGAATGCCGGCATCTGCGCCGACACCTGCACCTGCACATCGACGATCTGCGCCCGGAAGCCCTGAAAGGCGACGGTTGAAATTCTCGCGACCATGCACGGACGTTAGACCAGCGTGATCCCGTTGTCCCCTAGTAGGTTGCGCGACCCCCCGAGATGTCGATGACCTGACCGGTGGTGAAGGAACAGTCCGCCGACGACAGCCAGGCGATCAGGGCGGCGATCTCTGCCGGTTCCACGAAGCGGCCCATGGGGATCTTCGACAGCATGTAGTTGATATGCTCCTCCGACATCTGGTCGAAGATGGCGGTGCGGGCGGCGGCGGGGGTGACGCAGTTCACCATCACGTCCAGATCGGCCATTTCCTTGCCCAGACTCTTGGTCAGGGCAATGACGCCCGCCTTGGACGCGGAATAGGCGGAGGCATTGGGGTTGCCTTCCTTGCCGGCGATCGATGCGACATTGACGATGCGGCCATAGCCGCTGTCGCGCATCAGCGGGCTGACGGCCCGGCAGCATTGCCAGACACCGGTCAGATTGATCTCGATGATCTGGCGCCACTCTTCAGGGGTGTAGTCCCAGACCGTCCGGTTGGCCCCGGCAATCCCGGCATTGTTGACCAGGATGTCGATGCCGCCGAGCGCCTTGACGGTCGCCGCCACCGCCGCGTCCACATCCGTGGCGCTCGTGACATCGACGGTGACGCAGGTCGCCCCGATTGCCTGCGCCGTGGCCTCCGCCAGTGCCGTGTCCCGGTCCCAGATGGCGACGCTCGCGCCGGAGGCGATGAAACGTTCGGAGACGGCGCGCCCGATGCCCTGGGCGCCCCCGGTCACGACGGCCCTGCGCCCCTTGAGATCGATGGTGTTCATGCTGTCTTCCCCCCGGATGGCCTGTCAGTGTTTTTTCAAGAGTGCGGCCTGGCGGGCCAGAAAGCCAGTCCATGTGGCTGGGCCTGCGCCCCCGCTGCAACCTGTGACCGCCGCCGCGTCCGACCGACACCGCACCATGAGGGGTCTATGATTCTGCAGTCTGGTCGTAGACAATCCAGGAAGCCTTGCGATGTCACCGGTAGGGGCCGGTGATGTCAGCAGAAGAGAGAGCCAATTCTTGAGGGGGTCCTGACCATGTCTGATTTGCCGCGCGTCCCGTTGCTGGTGCCCGGAGCCAACAGTTCCGCAAGCGATGTCGTTGTGTCCGCCCCATGGGATGGTGCACCGATCGCCAGCGTCGCCCGTTCCGACAGTGCGACCGTGGAAAAGGCCCTGGCCAACGCCCATGCGCTTTACCGCAACCGGGACGCCTGGATCCCGATGCGCGAACGGGTGCAGATCCTGACCCGTGCCATGGGCATCATGCGTGACCGCCGCGAATCCATGGCGGTGGAGGCGGCGCGCGAAGGCGGCAAGCCGCTGGCCGATTCCCTGGTGGAAGTGGATCGGGCCATCGATTCCGTGCACATCTGCATCGACGAACTCCGCAGCCGCGCCGGTGAAGTCATTCCCATGGGCATCACCGAAAGCTCCAAGAACCGGGTTGCCTTTACCCGCCAGGAGCCGATCGGTGTCGTGGTTGCGGTCAGTGCCTTCAACCATCCGCTGAACCTGATTGCGCATCAGGTGGCCCCGGCTGTTGCCACCGGCTGCCCCGTGATCGTGAAACCTGCCGACAAGACCGCGCTGTCGTGCCTGCATTTCGTGCAGATCCTGCATGAAGCCGGGCTGCCCGCCGACTGGGCGCAGGCCGTGGTCACCGCCGACCGCAAGGATGCGACGGCGCTGGTCACCGACCCGCGTGTCGGCTTCTTCAGCTTCATCGGCTCGGCCAAGGTGGGTTGGGCGCTGCGTTCACAACTGGCCCCCGGCACCCGCTGCGCCCTGGAACATGGTGGTGCAGCCCCGGTCATCCTGACCGAGACGGCCGATCTGGACCGTGCCGTACCGTCGCTGGCCAAGGGCGGGTTCTACCACGCCGGTCAGGTCTGCGTTTCGGTGCAGCGCATCTTCGCCCATGAGTCCGTCTGCCGGACCTTTGCCGACCGTCTGGCCGACGCCGCATCGGCGATGGTGGTCGGTGACCCGACCGAGATGGGCACCGAAGTCGGCCCACTGATCACGCCGGGTGAGGTGGACAGGGTGCATGAATGGGTGGAAGAAGCCCGCGCCGGTGGCGGCGAGGTGCTGTGTGGCGGCGAAAAGCTGACCGACACGGCCTACAAGCCGACCGTGATCCTGAACCCGCCTGCGGATGCCAGGGTCTCCACCATGGAGATCTTTGGCCCCGTCGTCTGCGTCTACAGCCACACCGACATGGACGAGGCGATCGAGCGGGCGAATTCGCTGCCGTTCTCCTTCCAGGCGGCGGTCTTCGGGCAGGACATCGACCGGATCATGCGTGCCACCAGCCGCCTTGATGCGGCAGCGGTCATGGTCAATGACCACACGGCATTCCGGGTCGACTGGATGCCGTTTGCGGGCCTGAAGCTTTCCGGTCACGGGGTTGGCGGTGTGCCGCATTCCATGCATGAGATGTCGGTGCGCAAGATGACAGTGATCAATTCGCCGGAAATCCGCGACTGATCGATACCGGTTGGCGGACGCCAGCATCAGCCGCCGCCCATCCATCCACCTGCGGGATCATCCCGAACGGGTGGCCGGATGGGGCGAGGGCCGGTGCAGGTGTCTCCGACAATCCGATTCCAAGGGGAGATAGAGAAGATGGCAACAACAGTGAAGCAGATGGTCGCCCAGGCCATGGCCAAGGTGGAGACGATCAGCGTCGAGGATGCGAAGGCCCTGGTTGGTCGCGACGACGTGACCATCGTGGATATCCGCGACGTGCGCGAACTCTGGCGCGAGGGCAAGATTCCCGGCGCCTATCATGCTCCGCGCGGCATGCTGGAATTCTGGGTCGATCCGGAAAGCCCCTATGCCAAGGACGTGTTCCAGTCCGGCAAGCGCATTGTCTTTTATTGTGCCGCCGGATGGCGCTCAGCGCTGGCCACGGAAACCGTGATGGAACTGGGGCTGAAGAACACTTGCCATATCGATGGCGGCTTCGGTGACTGGAAGAAGGCAGAGTACGAGATCGAGGCTGTCGAGAAGAAATAGGCTGCCAAGCTGAACGGTCGCCGTTTTCCGAGCGGCGGCCGATTTCTGGCCAAACTGCAGTTCCGGGGAGGGAACAACATGACACAGGCAATAGATCTGTCCGGACGCGTGGCGCTGGTCACCGGTGCCGGGTCCGGCATCGGTCGCCAGGCGGCGGAAACCCTGGCCAGTGCCGGGGCTGCTGTCGCCTGCACCGACATCAATCTGGCAGGTGCCCAGGAAACCGTCGCCCTGATCGAGGCGGCGGGTGGGCGCGCCATCGCCATCACCCACGATGTGGTGGAAGAGGACCAGTGGGAGGCGGCGGTCAGGACCACCGTCGACACGCTGGGCGGCCTGCACATCATGGTCAACAATGCAGGTATCGAACTGGTGAAGAACATCCCCGACATTTCCGTGTCGGATTTCCGCCGGGTGATGGACATCAATGTCATGGGCGTGTTTCTGGGCATCAAGTGCTGCACTGCGGCCATGGCTGCATCCGGATCCGGGTCGATCATCAACCTGTCGTCGGTGGCGGGTCTGATCGGCGCGCCGCGTCAGGCAGCCTATTGTGCCTCCAAGGGTGCGGTGCGGCTGATGACCAAGGCAACGGCACTGGAACTGGCCGGTGCGGGGCATCCGATCCGGGTCAATTCGGTCCATCCGGGCATCATCGAGACACCGATGATGGAAGACCTGATGACCGGCGTACCGGAAGAACAACGCGCCCAGCGGATCGCCCTGATGACCTCACGCCATCCCATCGGGCGGCTGGGTCAGGCAAGCGACATCGCCAACGCGATCCTGTACCTCGCGTCCGACCTGTCCAGCTTCATGACCGGTTCGGAAGTCGTGGTGGATGGCGGCCTGACGGCGAACTGACCGGCCACTGTTGCGCGAAAGCATGGACCCCGGGTCTTGCAGTGGGGGCGGCAACCTGCGCTGTCAGTCGCCCGGAAGCTGTGCGACCCAGCGTCTGAAACAGCCTCAGGCCGCGTTGTCCTTGTCTTTCTGCTGCACGTCGAAGATCGATACATAGCCCTTCGACCAATCGGGCGGCATCAGGCAGGGACGGGGGTCGAAGCGTGCCCACTTGGCCCTTTCCCCCCGGACGATGCTGTTCGACAGCGGCCTGTTGGCCACGATGCTGGGTTCCAGTGTCAAGGCGTCGGCGGCGGAATAGGTATGCAGCAGCAACGGTCGCACACGGGTGGACCGGTTCGGTTCCGAGCCATGCACCATGCGGCAGTTGTGGACGGTGACGGATCCGCGCGGTCCTTTCAGCCAGGCCACGTCCTGCAGTGGCACCCGCCCGATATCATCGTCGGCGATGTATCCGGTCCATGCGCCATCCTTGCCATAAAGGTCGAACAGTTCCGCGTCGTGGCTCTTCGGGATGACACCCATTGGCCCCATCTCGTCATCCACATCTGACATGTACAGGCCGATGGTCAGGGGAGAGTAGTTGGTATGCGGCCAGAACTGGATGTCCTGATGCCACTTGACCTCTTCACCACCACCGGACCATTTGAAATTCAGCTTCGAGTGGTGGAACTTCACGTCCGGCCCCAGCAGGTCGGCAGCCAGGTCCACGATCGGTCCGTTGAAAGCGAATTCCTTGTAGACCGGGTCATGTTCGACAGGTTGGGACAGGCGGCGCAGGCGCGGGTTGTCGGCTGAGTGGTCCGGTTCCACATCGAACTTGATGTTCGACTTGGTGACCGTGCGGCTTTCCTCGACAAACCGGTTGGTGACGTCCCAGAGCCGGTCCATCCAGGCGTCGGACACGAACTTCTCCAGCAGCAGATAACCGTTCTCATCATAGAACGCCTTCTGCTCCGCCGTGATTGTCTTCGGTTCTTCAGCCATGCTCAGCTCTCCAGCTCGTCCATCAATTTCGCATAGCGGTCCAGGACACCTTCCACCCGGTCGGGCACAGACGTCGGCACACCGATGACGGAACGCGCAATGCCCACGTCCCGGTACCGTTTCAGCAGGTCTTCGTTCACCCCGACCTGGGCAAAGATCGACAGTTCGATCTCCGCCGGGTCCCGGCCCGCCTCCTCCGCCCGGCGATGCAGGTCGGCAATGGCGGATGGCATGTCTTCCAGCAGCACATTGATCGGCATCCAGCCGTCGCAGTAATCCACCACACGCTGGCGACCGGAACCGGTGGCGGAACCCAGAATGATCGGCGGGTGGGGTTTCTGCACCGGCTTGGGGTAGGACCAGCATTCCTCGAACTTCACGAATTCACCGTCGTAAGCGGCGGTTTCCTGCGTCCAGAGGGCCTTCATCGCGGCAACCTTTTCGCGCATGACCTTCCAGCGCCGGTTGAATGGCGTGCCATGCTGCTCCATCTCCTCCGCGTTCCAGCCGCCGCCGATGCCCAGCAGGACGCGCCCGTTGGAGATCACGTCCAGGGTGGCGACTTCCTTGGCGAGGGTGATGGCGTCGCGCTGGATGATCAGCGAAATACCGGTGCCGAGCTTCAGCGTTCTGGTCACGGCGGCTGCCGCGCCCAGGGAAACGAAGGGGTCCATCATGTGGTAATACGGCTTTGGCAGATCACCGCCGCCGGGGAATGGAGATCGCCGCGACGTCGGAATGTTGGTGTGTTCGGGAAACCAGACCGAGTCGTAGCCCCGTTCCTCCAGCATCACGGCCAGCGCATCGGGGCGTATCGAATATTCGGTATTGTAGCAGAATGTGCCGAGTTTCATCTGATCAGGCCTCCCCACCCGAAGTCTTCGTTGATGATCGCAGCATGCGACCTGCCCCATGGGCAAGCTAATCCTCAACCTGCGAGTCTGCGGCAATCGGCGCGTCGTTCGGGGCGCCGGGCTGTCCTATCTCCGTCCCATGAACACAATGCAGATACCTGATCGATCCCGACGGGCCGTTGCCACCTGGTTGTTCATGGTGGCGGCGCTGGTTTTCATCATGGTCGTGGTGGGCGGTATCACGCGGCTGACCGAGTCGGGGCTGTCGATGACCGACTGGCACCCCGTGACCGGCTGGCTGCCGCCCATCGGTGAGGCCGCGTGGCTGGCCGAGTTCGAGAAATACAAGGCGTTTCCCGAATATCAGAAGATCAATCGGGGCATGAGCCTGGAAGACTTCCAGATGATCTTCGCCTGGGAGTACGGGCATCGCCTGCTGGGGCGGATCATCGGCCTGGCGTTCTTCCTGCCGATGGCCTTCTTCATGATCAGCGGCGCGATCCGCCGCCGTGAGATCCCCTGGTTCCTGTTCCTGCTGGTGGCTGGTGGATCACAGGGCGCGCTCGGCTGGTTCATGGTGCAAAGCGGTCTGGTGGACCGACCGGACGTCAGCCAGTACCGGCTTGCCGCGCATCTGACGCTGGCGTTCGTGATCTATGCCTTGCTGCTGCTGACCGCCTGGCGGGTCAGGGAAGGCAACTCCGGGCGCGCCGCTGTTGTGGCCATGCGTGGTCCGGCAACCGTTCTGGCCGGGCTGGTCCTGCTGCAGATCGTCATCGGGGCCTTTGTGGCCGGTATCAACGCCGGCCACATATACAACACCTGGCCGATGATGGACGGGGCGCTGATACCGGACGCGCTGTTTGCAACCAGTCCTGCCTGGCTGGCGCTGTTCGAAGATCACCTGACGGTGCAGTTCATGCACCGTCTCGGGGCCTATCTGCTGATCATCGTGGCCGTTCTTGTCATGCTGCGCGGGCGACGCATCGGCGGACGGGTCAAGCCGGCTGCCATGGGGACACTGCACGCCATCCTGCTGCAGGTCCTGCTGGGCATCGCGACACTGGTCATGGTGGTGCCGGTCTGGATCGGGGCGCTGCATCAGGCAACGGCGCTGGTCGTCTGGACGGCGGCACTGTGGCTGGCACGGCTGGCCTGGTCGGGGGCACGCAGCGGCGCGTCGGAGGCCGCGGTCCCCGCCGATTGAACCACGCACAGAAAAAGGGCGGCCCATTCAGGACCGCCCTTCCTCGTCAATTCAGATGCGTCGTGCCTGCTATCAGTTGCTGGCGACAGCGCCGTCCCGGGATTCGAAGCAACCGGAGCGCTTGTCTTCCTCGGCGTTCAGCTCGGTGCGGATTTCGGCACGGACGGCCTTGCAGGCTTCCAGGCTGTCGAAGGTCCCGAAATAGACATCCACATCGCTCTTCAGTTCGGCGCTCCAGTTGCGCGCCTTGTACTGGATGCGGCGGGTGTCATAGGCAGTCAGCGCGGAATCCGGCGCCGTGGAGACATCGACCTTGGTGATCGGGGCTTCGTCTGCGGGGATGCTCAGGCCGGTCGCGGCTGCGATCAGAAGGTAGTACATGGCTGTTCTCCTCACTCAGTGTCGTGCCGTCTGGCGGCGGTGATGAATTCGAGATGAGACCTCGCAGATTTCGTACCAACTCTCGTATCACGGGTTTTTTCGTCCTGATCGGGGTCTGTAATCATCATGTTTCATGGCGTTTTCGAGAATTCAACACATTGACATATATATGAATTATATGGATTTCCTGAGGGCTGGAGCAGTCCTCTCAGAGCAGGCGAGCCTTTTCCGGTTCGGTTGTATGTTGACCCGGCAAGAACTGCAGGGATTGCAATTTGCAAGACGCATGGTTTGCCTTGAACGGTCGAATCTGCCGGGCTGTCACGATTTGCACCGCTGGCATGCGCCGGGTGTGCGTGGTGCCAGTCAGTCTGGCGTGCGCAAATCCTGTCCGATATAAAGCCGGCTGGGGATATTGATGGAGAAGCGGACATGACGAACGGCAAGGACAAGACAGTCGCCGACTGGGAGGCAGCCGCCGCAAAGGAACTGCGCGGAAAGTCAGTGGATGATCTTGTCTGGCAAACGCCGGAGGGTATTCCCGTCAAACCGCTCTACACCGCCGAAGACACGGCTGGCCTGGACCATCTTGGCAGCCTGCCCGGCTTTGACCCCTATGTACGCGGCGTGCGCGCCACCATGTACGCCAACCGCCCCTGGACCATCCGCCAGTACGCCGGGTTTTCCACGGCCGAGGAGTCCAACGCGTTTTATCGCCGGAACCTGGCGGCGGGGCAGCAGGGGCTGTCGGTTGCCTTCGACCTGGCGACCCACCGTGGCTATGACAGCGACCATCCGCGCGTCATGGGGGACGTGGGCAAGGCCGGCGTCGCGATCGATTCCGTTGAGGACATGAAGATCCTGTTCCGCGACATCCCGCTGGATCAGGTGTCCGTATCGATGACCATGAATGGTGCCGTGCTGCCGACACTGGCCGGTTACATCGTGGCCGCCGAGGAACAGGGTGTCGGGCCGGAGAAGCTTTCGGGGACCATTCAGAACGACATCCTGAAGGAGTTCATGGTCCGCAATACCTATATCTACCCCCCGGAACCGTCGATGCGGATCGTGGCCGACATCATCGATTACACTGCCAACCACATGCCCAAGTTCAACTCCATCTCCATCTCCGGCTATCACATGCAGGAAGCCGGGGCGACGCAGGTACAGGAACTGGCCTTCACGCTGGCGGATGGCCTGGAATATGTCCGTACAGCAGTTGACCGCGGGCTGGATATCGACCGGTTCGCACCGCGCCTCAGCTTCTTCTTCTGCATCGGCATGAACTTCTTCATGGAAGTGGCCAAGCTGCGCGCGGCGCGGCTGCTCTGGCATCGGATCGTCAGCCAGTTCGACCCGAAGGATGCGCGCTCCACCATGCTGCGCACCCATTGCCAGACATCCGGTGTCAGCCTGACGGAACAGGACCCCTACAATAACGTCATCCGGACAACGGTCGAGGCGATGGCGGCTGTCATGGGCGGCACGCAGAGCCTGCACACCAATGCGCTGGATGAAGCCATTGCCCTGCCGACGGAGTTCTCGGCCCGGATCGCCCGCAACACGCAGCTGGTGCTGCAGGAAGAAACCGGGATTCCGAATGTCATCGATCCGCTCGGCGGGTCCTATTACGTCGAGGCGCTCACCGCCAAGCTGGCAGAGGATGCCTGGACCCTGATTCAGGAGATCGAGGAACAGGGCGGCATGACCAAGGCCGTGGCCGAAGGCACGCCAAAGCTGATGATCGAGGAATCGGCGACCCGCCGTCAGGCCCGCGTCGACCGGGGCGAGGACGTGATCGTTGGTGTCAACAAGTACAAGCCGTCCAGTGCGACCGCGACGGAAGTGCTGGATATCGACACCACCAAGGTCCGCGATGGCCAGGTGGCGTTGCTGAAGAAGATCCGGGATTCCCGTGATCAGGCGGCTTGCGATGCCGCCCTGGCGCGGCTGACGGAAGGTGCGGCAGGGGACGGCAACCTGCTTGCCCTTTGCGTCGATGCGGCACGCGCCCGGGCCACCGTGGGGGAGATTTCGGACGCGATGGAAAAGGTCTTTGGCCGCCACCGTGCCGAGATCCGCTCTGTTTCCGGGGTCTACGCCAAGGCCTACGAAGGCGATGAGGGCTTTGCCAAGATCCAGTCCGATATCGATGCCTTTGTGGAGGCGGAAGGCCGCCGCCCCCGCATGCTGGTGGTGAAGATGGGGCAGGATGGCCACGACCGTGGTGCCAAGGTCATTGCCACGGCCTTCGCCGACATCGGCTTTGACGTCGACGTCGGCCCCCTGTTCCAGACACCGGAAGAGGTCGCGCGCGACGCGGTGGAGAACGACGTGCATGTCATCGGCGTGTCTTCCCTCGCCGCCGGTCACAAGGCGCTGGTCCCGGCCCTGATCCAGGCGCTGAAGGATCAGGATGCGGAGGACATTCTGGTCATCTGCGGCGGGGTCATTCCGTCGGGCGACTATGACTGGCTGAAGCAGGCCGGGGTGTCGGGCATCTATGGTCCGGGCACGCATATCCCGGCTGCCGCGGCGGAAATCCTCGAACTGGTCTCCAACGCGAAACGCAACGCCGCTGCGTGAGGGCATGGGCGCGCGAACCGGAGACCGATGTGAGTGAGGTAGCGATTGCCTGTACTGGGCTGGCCCGGTGAATTCTGACGTCGTCACGCTGTTGCCAGCTTCCACTTCAGCATCATGCGTCGAGGATGGTGATGAGGCCGGTTCGCGTACGGTTGTGGTGCCGGTGCTGCAACGCACTGGCGCATATGCTCTTTCGCTGCTTTGCGGGTTCTATCCAACGGTAATTCAAGGCAACACTTGCCATGAATTCGCTTTCTCGATCATCGTTGATCAATCTGACGCAGAGCTGCCCTCTTTCGAGACGCAGGACCGCAAGAGTCTGTTGCGGTTTCTGCCGCCAGAATTTCGTCAACCGTTGCTGGACACGGTGCTTGTATGTGTGCGGCACCTGATTGCGGATGTTGCACCCATCCGAATATTCCGTGTGACAAAGACGCGGAACATGCCCTCCAAGGCCATGCGCAAGCATGATCTGATAACAAGTGTGATGCAATCAAACGGCTATACGGTCATCGATGACGGACTGGACAGGGCCGGTCGCCGATACTGGATGCTGCAACGACTTTGATATTCAATTGGGTTTGCGCTATATCATGCAGATGTTTCGCGAAAGGTTGTGATCATGTCGGCGCGGGAAAAGAAGGTGGAAAGTGGCAAGCTCGATTACGTCAGTAAACGAGTGTTCGCTGGTGTTCGTATTCTGAACAAGGATGCTGCCCAGCGCCATCGCAATCGCGTCAAACGCGCCACGCCGCCCGTTGCCAAGCGAAGGCGCATCGAATCGAATGATGCGTGACCGCATACGGGTCCGACGGCGGCAAGCGATCGTCACCAGCGCCACTTGTGTAGATTGATCAATCGGGATCGCATCCCGATTGCCAGCACACTTTTCCGAATTCAATTTCCGGACCTGTTCCATGTATCCTGAACCCCGCCACGTCGGCCTGATCAACTGGATTGGTCTCTGGACCCTTTATGCGAAGGAAGTGCAGCGCTTCGTGAAGGTGGCGGGGCAGACGGTGCTGGCGCCGATCATTACCACCCTGCTTTTCCTGGCGATCTTCAAGCTGGCATTGGGGGAGGGACGCCTGCCTGTCGGCGGCGTGCCGTTCGATGTATTTCTGGCGCCGGGCCTGGTGATGATGGCTGTGACCCAGAACGCGTTTGCCAACAGTTCGTCGGCGATCCTGATTTCAAAGATCCAGGGCAACATCGTCGATGTGCTGATGCCGCCCCTCAGTCCGCTGGAACTGCTTGTGGCCTTCGTCGGTGCCTCCGTCACGCGTGGTCTGGCGGTGGCGGTCTGTGTCACTGTCGCCATGATGCCGTTCGTTGACCTGCCGTTCTGGTCGCTCGGCTGGGCCTTCCTGTTCGCACTGCTGGCATCCACCATGATGGGGCTGATCGGTGTGCTGACCGGCTTGTGGGCTGACAAGTTCGATCACATGGCGTTCATCACCAACTTCGTCGTCACACCACTTGCATTTCTGTCGGGCACATTCTATTCGATCGACCGTCTGCCCGAATTCGCCCAGGGAATAGCTTTCGTGAACCCGTTCTTCTATGCCATCGACGGCTTCCGCCATGCCATCACCGGGCAGGGTGACGTGTCGCTTGTGCTCGGGGCGGCGGTTCTGGGTGTGATTGACCTCGTGCTGGCTGTCTGGGCCCTGCACCTGTTCCGACGAGGCTACAACCTCAAGGCTTGACCACCGGGTGCCTGCCCGATAAATCGTCCTCCTTTCCGTCGGGTCACCATTGATCCGGCGATGGGGGACATTCCAGACTTCATCCAATGATTGACTATACGGAGCAGTTGTCCTGTTCCCCTGATCCGAGCCCTATGGAGGCCGCCATGATCGATGTCGTGATGCCGACTTATGCAAGAACCCCCGTTTCGTTTGAACGCGGTGAGGGTGCGTATCTGTACGCGACGGACGGGCGACGCTTTCTCGACTTCGGGTCCGGCATCGCGGTCAGTCTGCTGGGGCACAGCCATCCGGCGCTGGTGAAGGCGGTACAGGAACAGGCCGCAAAGCTGTGGCACGTTTCGAACCTGTACGAAGTGCCGGAACAGAAGGCGCTGGCGAAGAAGCTGACCGACAACAGCTTTGCCGACACGGTCTTTTTCTGCAATTCGGGCGCGGAGGCGCTGGAAGGCACGATCAAGACCGCACGCAAGTACCATTCCGCCAACGGGTCACCGGAACGCTATCGGGTGATCACGTTCGATGGCGCATTCCACGGTCGCACCCTGGCCACCATGGCAGCAGGCGGGCAGGAAAAGATCCTGAACGGCTTCGGCCCGGTGACGGATGGCTTCGACCAGGTGCCATTCGGCGATCTGGCCGCGACCAAGGCCGCCATCGGACCGGAAACCGCCGCGATTCTGGTGGAGCCGATCCAGGGCGAAGGCGGGGTGCGGGTGGCGGAACGCGCGTTCCTGCAGGGTCTGCGGAAGCTGTGTGACGACGCCGGAATCCTGTTGCTGATGGACGAGGTCCAGTGCGGCATGGGGCGGACGGGCAAGCTGTTCGCGCATCAGTGGACGGATATTGCACCGGACGTCATGGGCGTTGCCAAGGGCATAGGCGGCGGCTTCCCGCTGGGCGCCTTCATGGCCACGGCAGAGGCGGCGAAGGGCATGGTCGCGGGCAGCCACGGCACCACCTATGGCGGCAATCTGATGGCCATGGCTGCGGGCAATGCGGTTGCCGACACCGTGCTTGCGGATGGCTTTCTGGACAATGTCCAGCAGGTTGCCAACCGCATGAAACAGGGGCTGGCGTCCGTCAGCGACCGTTTTCCGCAGGTCTTCAAGGGCGTGCGCGGCACTGGCCTGATGCTGGGGCTGGAATGCGTCATGGTGAACGGCGATGTCGTTGCGGCATTGCGGGAGCATGGCCTGCTGACGGTTCCGGCCGGGGACAATGTTGTCCGTATCCTGCCGCCGCTGGTGATTGGCGACGCAGAGATCGATGAGGGGCTGGGCATGATCGAAGCCGCCGCCACCGCGCTGACCGAGAAGGCCGCAGCAGGATGAGCGCCGCAGGGATGATTCCTCCTGTGCGCCATTTCCTGAACATCGCGGACCTGTCAGCGGATGTCCTGCAGGGCATCATGCAGGGCGCCCGCACCCGCAAGGACGCGCGTGCCGGATGGCCGAAGGGCAAGGTCGATGAAGACCGCCCGCTGGATGGCCACCTGCTGGCGCTGGTGTTCGAGAAGCCGTCGACGCGCACCCGCGTGTCCTTCGACGCCGCGATGCGCCAACTCGGGGGGCAGACAACCATCCTGAACGCCGGTGAGCTGCAGCTTGGCCGCGGCGAGACCATCGGCGATACGGCAAAGGTCCTGTCGGCCTATACCGACGGCATCATGATGCGCACCTTCGAACAGGCAAAGCTGGATGAACTGGCCGCGCAGGCGTCTGTTCCGGTCATCAATGGCCTGACGGATTCCGGTCACCCCTGCCAGCTGATGGCGGACGTGCTGACACTTGAGGAACAGCGAGGCGGTGTTGCCGGGCAGACGATCGCCTGGTCCGGTGATGGCAACAACATGGCCAATTCCTGGATCGAGGGCGCGGCGCGCTTTGGCTATCGCCTGCGTCTTGCCTGTCCGCAGGGCCTTGAGCCGGATGCCCGTATCATGCGCCAGGCACAGGCCGATGGTGCCGACATCACCCTGACGGATGATCCGCAGGCTGCGGTGGAAGGTGCCGACTGTGTGGTCGCCGATACCTGGGTATCCATGGGGGATGCGGACGCTGCAGACCGCCACAACCTGCTGCGGCCCTATCAGGTCGACAAGGCGCTGATGGCGCTTGCCACCAGGGATGCGGTGTTCATGCATTGCCTGCCGGCGCACCGGGGTGAGGAAGTGACGGCGGAGGTCATCGACGGGCCGCAGTCCGTGGTCTTCGCGCAGGCGGCCAATCGCGTACACGCGCAGAAGGGCGTGCTGCTCTGGTGCCTCGGCCAATGAACCAGCCCAATCCCGCCGGTGAGCCCGGGGTGGGCACCAATGCCCCGACGGACGATCTGATCCAGCCGTTCCACCTCAACGGCAGGGAAGTCAGGGGCCGCCTGATCCGTCTGGGTTCGGTCGCTCATGCCGCCCTGACCCGCCACGACCTGCCGCCAGCCGCTGCATCCCTGTTGGGGGAGGCCATGGCCCTTACCGCCATGATGGCGAGCGCCATGAAGTTCGACGGCATCTTCACCCTGCAGGTGGAAGGCAATGGCCCGGCGCGCATGCTGGTCGCGGACTACCGCAACCATGGTGACCTGCGCGGCTATGTCCGGCTTTCGGACAGTTTCGATGCGGTCACGGATACGACGTCCGACGGCCTGCTGGGCAAGGGGGTGCTGGCCCTGACCGTGGACCGTGAAGGCGAGCACCAGCGCTATCAGGGTACGGTCGAACTGGAAGGCGACAATCTGGCGAGTTCCGCCGAACATTACTTCAGCCAGTCGGACCAGGTGCCGAGCCTGTTTCGCCTGTTCGCAGGTCATGGCCCGGATGGCAACTGGCGGGTCGGTGGCCTGATGCTGCAGTCCCTGCCCAAGGACCCCGATGAGGACAAGGCGCAGGAAGACTGGTTGCTGGCCGAGACCCTGGCCGCGACAGTGAAGCCGCAGGAGTTGCTTGACCCCACGCTTTCCCCCGCCGAACTGCTCTATCGGCTGTTCCACGAGGATGGTGTCTGGCTGCATGACGCCATGCCGATGCGTGACCAATGCACCTGCTCCGCCGAGCGCATTGGCGAGGTTGTCCGTTCCTTTCCCGCCGATGAGGTGCGGGAACTGGCTGTCGATTCGGGAACCGTGTCGGTGGACTGTCAGTTCTGTGGCCGGTCGTATAGCCTGCCCCTCAGCGACCTGATTCAGGACATCCCCGAATAGGGTCTTCGACGTCGTTGAGTAGATTGCTGAACAAGGGAACTGGCTGAATGAAACTTTCACGCCGCCATCTGCTGGCAACCGCGCCCGCACTGTTTTTGCTCGGGTGCGACAGCATGGCTATCCTGCCAGACGGACCCCGGGTGCCGGAAATATCGTTCCGCCACCTGCCCGCGATCAAGTTTGCAGTCGCGACAATAGAGGTCGAACAGACGTTCGTGCCGTCCGCCCAGCCACCGCATATCGAACAGCAGCTGCCCGTCACCCCGGCGCAGGTCGCCCGCAACTGGTCCCGTGACCGGCTGCAGGCAGCTGGCACAGAGGGTATTGCCAGGGTCAACATCATTGATGCGAGCGTCCGGGACGTGGCGCTGAAGACGGATACATCCGTGACCGGCCTGCTGAAGACGCAGCAGGAAAGCCGTCTGGAGGGGCGTGTCGAAATCCGCATCGACATCACCAACCCCAAGGGCACAGGCTTCACCACCGCGATCGCGACCCGCAGCCAGACCTTGCCTGAAGGCCTGACCCTGGATCAGCGCGAGCAGATGCAGATCGATTTTGTCGAGGCGCTGGGTCAGGATATGAACCGTCGGCTGGAGACGGAAATCCGGTTCAACCTGACATCATTCGTCATTCCGTGAGGGAGCGCGCACATGCACAAGGAAGTCATCAAGCACCCCGTGCTGCAGCAGATGATCGACAAGGGCAATGTGCCCCTGTCCCTGGCCACCAGGGGTGCCGGAATGGTGTTCGTGTCCGGGCTGCCGCCGGTCGATCTGAAGACCGGTGAACTGGTCCGGGGCGATATCGAAGCGCAGACGCGCGCGTCGCTGAACGCCGTCAAGGCGGTTCTGGGAGAGGCCGGTTCATCATTGGACAAGGTGCTGAAGTGCACGGTCTTCGCGGTCAATGCAGGCCAGTTCGACCGGGTGAACGCGATCTATGCCGAATTCTTTCCCAAGGACCCGCCAGCGCGCACCTTCGTGACAGTCGGGTCCTGGCCCTGGCCGTTTGATATCGAGATCGAAGCTGTCGCACTCACCTGACCGGCAGACATACCGAGCGAAACATGTCGAGGAGATCGAACATGGCCCCCAGACAACGCATTGCTGTCACCGTCCCCGCTGGCCCGCGCCTGCAGGACACCGTGGACCGGCTGACCTGGGCGCAGGACAACGGCTATGACGATGCCTGGTTTGCCGACGGCGGTGCACCGGACGCCCTGACGTCTGTCGCCGCACTGGGGCCGCGCTTCGAGAAGCTGCGGTTCGGGATCGCCGTGACGCCGGTGTTTTCGCGCACGCCCGCGGTACTTGCGGCGACGGCGGGCACCATCGGTCAGGCCATGCCGGGCCGCTTCGTCATGGGCCTCGGGTCCTCCAGCCAGCCGATGATGGTGGGCTGGCACGGGCAGGTGTTCGAGAAACCGCTGACCCGGGTCAAGGAAACGGCGCAGCTTGTCCGATCCATGCTGGCGGGGGAGAAGTCGGCGTTTGACGGCAAGACCGTGCAGAGCAAGGGCTATCGTCAGGCACCGCTGGACCAGCCGGTGCCGATCTATCTCGCCGCCCTGCGCGCCAACATGATCGAGATGGCAGCCGAAGTCGGTGACGGGGTGATCTTCAACCTCTGGCCGAAGAAGGCCCTGCCGAAGATGATCGAACATGTCCACATCGGCGCCGCCCGGGGCGGGCGCGATGGCAGCGAGGTGGAGGTCGTGAACCGCCACATGGTGCTGGTGACGGACGACAAGGCGGCAGGCCGGGAACGGTTCCGCCAGAACTTCGCGCCCTATTATGCCACGCCGGTCTACAACAAGTTCCTGGCCTGGGCGGGATATGAGGATGAGGCCGCGCAGATCCGCGAAGGCTGGGCCGCGAAGGACCGCGCCAAGACCACCGGCGCGCTGGTCGACGACCTGATCGATGACATCGCCATCATCGGCACCGCCGACGAATGCCGCGAACGGCTGCGCTGGGCTGCCGATACCGGCATCCACACCCACATCATCGCGCCCCTCAGCCCGGACCCCAAGGATGCGGTCCGCTGCTTCGAGGCCTTCCGGCCTGAGGTCTTCTCGCTGGCGGCGTGACGACTGCGCCGGTGCCCAGCCGGGGGCGGCGGCTCACACGTGCAGCAGCAGGTGTTCGCGTTCCCAGGCGCTGATGACGCGGTTGAAGGCTTCCATCTCGGTTTCCTTCACGTCGATCAGCGCGGCGACGAAATCCTCATGCAGGACTTCGCGCAGGGGCGCGGCGTAGCGCAGGCGCTGGATGGCTTCCGACAGGAATCGCGGCAGGCTCAGTTTGCGCTCCGATGCATCCACCGTCAGGGGTTCGCTGGGTTCCAGCTTGTCCATCATCCCCAGGTAACCGCAGGCCAGGGAACCTGCGATGGCAAGGTAGGGATTGGCGTCGGCGCTGGGCACCCGGTTTTCCACCCTGCGGCTGGACGCGCCTGATCGTGGAATGCGCAGGCCGGTGGTTCGGTTGTCATGGCCCCAGTGCGTATTGACGGTCGATCCCCATTCATTGACCAGCCGCCGGTATGAATTGACGTTCGGCGCCAGCAGCGGCATGGCGGCGGGCAGATATTTCTGCAGGCCCGCGATGTGGTTCAGCAGCAGCGCGCTGTCCTTCCCGTCGGGTTGGGCGAACAGGTTCTCCCCCGTCTTCAGGTCATGCACGCTCTGGTGCAGGTGCATGGCGCTGCCGGGTTCGTTCTGGTGCGGCTTGGCCATGAACGTGGCGTAGAGGTCGTGGCGCATCGCGGCCTGGCGGACCGTGCGCTTGAACAGGAACGCCTGATCGGCGATGGCGATCGGGTCGCCATGGTCGATATTGACCTCCACCTGCGCCAGGCCTTCCTCGTGAATGACCGTGTCGATCTCGATCTGCTGTGCCTCGCAGAAATCGTAGATATCGTCGAAGATCGGGTCGAATTCGTTGACGGCATCGATGCTGTAGGGCTGGCGACCGGTCTCGGCCCGGCCGGACCGGCCTATCGGTGCTTTCAGGGGATAGTCCGGATCCGGGTTCTTCGCGATGAAGTAGAATTCCAGTTCCGGTGCAACCTCGACCCGCCAGCCCTGATCGGCATAAAGCTTCACGATCCGGCGCAGCAGCCCGCGCGGGGAAAAGATCACGGGTTCCCCGTCCATCTTGATGGCGTCGCAGATCACCTGGGCCGTTGGCTCGTCATACCAGGGCAGGACACGCAGCGACGACAGGTCCGGCACCAGCACCATGTCGGGGTCGCGCGGATCCAGCATGCGGCTTTCCAGCCAGTCGCCGGAAACCGTCTGCAGGAACACGGCCTCCGGCAGGCGCAATGATCCGTCCTTCACAGCCTTCAGAAAGCGCACGACAGGCAGTACCTTGCCGCGTGGCACGCCGGTGATGTCGACGATCAGGCATTCGACCTCTTCGATATGGCGCGCCTTCAGCCATTCGACGGCTTCTTCGATGTTCATGTGGTCCGGCCTTTGAGGAACGCGATACAGGCCGCGCCAAAGGCGCGGAAGATCGCTTCATGCAGCGGATACGCACCCGGTTGTACCTCCGCATGCCACTGCACTGCCAGCATCCATCCGGGGGTGGTGCTGTGGGTCACGGCCTCAATCGTGCCGTCGGGGGCCGTCGCCTCGACCACCAGCCCGTCGGCCAACCTGTCGATGCCCTGACCGTGCAGGCTGTTGATCTGCACTTCCGTCGCACCGCCAGCCAGGTCATGCAGCATTCCGCCGGGGCGGAGCGCAATGCCGTGTCTGGGCACGACCTGTTCAGCGAAAGGCTTGTCGCGGGGGCGGCGGTGGTCAAAGCGCCCCGGGACATCCTTCAGATGCTGATGCAGGCTGCCCCCCAGGGCCACATTCACTTCCTGAATACCCCGACATATCCCGAGCAGGGGCACACCTGCGTCCAATGCGGCGCGGGTCAGCGTGATGGCACTGGCATCACGGGCGGGATCGCGGGCGCCGCTTTCCGGTTCTTCCGCCTGGCCGAACAGATGCGGCTGAATGTTGGCAGCACCGCCTGTCAGCACAATGCCATCCAGCCGGTGCAGCAGGCTGATCACCTGATCGGCATCCTCTGACCCCGGGATCATCACAGCCTCGGCCCCGGCGAAGCCGCGCACCGCATCGATATAGGTCGTTGCGGTGCCATGCAGCGGCAGGGGCACCGTTTCGAGTTCGCGCCGAGAGCTCAGGATGCCGACAAGCGGTTTCACCGGTCCGTTTCCCAGGGGGGCACGGGCCTTTCGAACCGGAAGCTGTTGGATGGCAGGTCGATGTTGATGTCCAGATCGGCGAGGGCCACAGCAGTTTCCTGCCCTTGAGCGTCCGTGATCCGCCAGCCAAGCAGGCGATAAGGTGCCTTGGCGAACTGCAGGGTAATGGTGCCCTGCTCCGGATTCTCGGGGTCCCGCAGGCGGAAACTGATCTCGCTGTTGCCGTCGCGCACCTGATCAATGTCGGCCTCTGCCATCAGGTCGAGCTCCGTGCGCACCAGGTAGGCCAATGGCGTGTCGAAGAGAGGCCACTGACTCAGTTGCCCGACATCGTAATCCACGAAGGAAACGAGGACGCCATCTGACACCAGCAGTACCTTCGACGGCGGCGCATAGTCGAAACGGATCAGGCCAGGGCGTTTCAGCAGCATCACGCCTTCGGCCTGGCCACCCCCGCCCACCTGAACGAACCGGGCTTTCAGGGTCGTGACGGACTCCAGCCAGCGCTCAGCCTTCTGCACGGTCGCGATCTCGCTGTCGGTGAGCGCATGCACTGGCAGGCTGCCGACAATGGCAGCGAACGCGAATACCAGCCCAAAGATCAGATTTCTCATGCTTTTTGCCATCAGAAGTCGCTGATGATGCCCTTCTTTTCCCAGTCACCGTAACGGGTTGGCTCTGGTCCATTGCGACCGTCGCGCTCCCCCGGTGCCTGATCGAGCTTGTGGGCCGCTGCGCGCCTGCGCAGTTTGCCTGCTTCGGTTTCCTCAAAGGCCTCGGTGGTCTCGTCAGATGCGTTTTCGCTCTGGTTCGCGTTGCGATCCTTGTCGGTCATCGCGATTCTCCGCTCATTCGTTTGCATGAACCCATCTGGCCCGACCGGCCTCGCTGCCGTCCAGCCATGTCCGCTTGAAGGGGGGCACGTCTTTCCTAGATAACAGTTGGCGCCGCGCATGCAATGGTTCCCACCCCATGAAACGAGGAAGATGACACCCCATGAACTATGCCCGTACCGGAATGCTTCTGGCCGCAATGACGGCTGTATTCCTGGTTGCCGGTTGGCTGATCGGTGGGTCCGGTGGTGTCATCATCGCGCTTGTCGTGGCTTTCGGCATGAACATGTTCTCGTTCTGGAATGCCGACAAGCTGATCCTGCGCATGTACGGCGCCAGGGAGGTGAACCGGCAATCGGCACCTGAATTCCATGGCCTGGTCGAGGAGCTTGCCCGCAACGCCAATCTGCCGATGCCAAAGGTCTACATCATGCAGAATGACCAACCGAACGCGTTCGCAACCGGACGCAGCCCGCAACGCGCCGCTGTGGCGGCCACAACCGGCCTGATGCAGCGGCTGAACCGTCAGGAAATCGCGGGCGTCATGGCGCACGAACTGGCGCATGTGCAGAACCGCGATACCCTGACCATGACTGTCACCGCAACCATCGCCGGTGCCATCGGCATGCTGGCGAACTTTGCCATGTTCGCCGGGCTGTTCGGCCGATCTGACAGTCGCAGCCCCCTGGGGGGCATCGGTACGCTGCTGGTTGCGCTGCTGGCCCCGATGGCTGCCGCGCTGGTGCAGATGGCGATCAGCCGCAGCCGGGAGTATGTTGCGGATCGCCGTGGCGCGGAAATCTGTGGTAACCCCCTGTGGCTGGCCAGCGCCCTGCAGAAGCTGGAGGCGGGCAGCCAGATCGACAATCACAAGGCGGAGGCCAACCCGGCGACCGCACACCTGTTCATCATAAATCCGCTGCATACACGAAAGACCGATAACCTGTTTTCCACCCACCCCTCGACTGCCAACCGGGTCGCGGCGCTGAAGCAGATGGCCGCCGAGATGGCGCCTGCATCGCGTATCCCGGACCCTGACCGCCATGCGCGGCCATCATCCGGTACGCGCCCCACCGGTTCGGTACCCGTGACCGAACAGCCGCCGCGCCGCCGTGGTCCCTGGAAGTGACCGACCGGGCCGCTGAGGCGACAGGGACGACACTGCCGTCAGCCCGTCAGGCAGCCATTGAGCTGTTGTCGCGCATTCTTGACCGGGGCCAGGGCCTGGATGAGGTGCTGGACGATGTGGTGCGCGGGATGGAACCGCGGGAGCGACGCTTCGCGCATACCATCGTGCTGGCCAGCCTGCGCCACAAGGGATCCATCGAACAGCATCTGAAGCATCTGCTGGATCGGCCGCTGCCGAAGTCCGGGCGACAGGCGGAACTGATCCTGTTGTCAGGCATCGCGCAGATCATCTTCCTGCAGAGTCCGGCACATGCCGTCGTCAATGAACAGGTCGCCATGCTGCCCGAAGGCAGCAAGTTCCGGGGGGTCGTCAATGCGATCCTGCGCAAGGTCGACCGGCAGGGCGCGGCGCGGCTGGTGCGCATCGACATGGCACGGCGGGATACGCCCCTGTGGCTCTGGAAACGCTGGGCGGCACATCTGGGCCGCGCCAACGCAAATGCCCTGGCGGCGGCGCATCGCGATGACAGCCCGACACCACTCGACCTGACTGTCGCGGGTGATGCCGAAGAATGGGCGCGGACGCTGGAGGGCGAATTGTTGCCCACCGGCAGCGTGCGCCTGCGCAGCCATGCCGGTGTGCCCGACATGCCGGGGTACCTTGAAGGCGCATGGTGGGTGCAGGACACGGCGGCGACCCTGCCGGTGCGCCTGTTCGGTGACCTGACGGGCAAGACACTGCTGGATGCCTGTGCGGCCCCGGGGGGAAAGACCGCTCAGGCCATAGCGCTTGGCGCATCGGTGACGGCGCTCGACCGGTCCGGACGTCGGCTGGAGGTGCTGGAACGGAACCTGAGCCGTTTGCGCATGCAGGCGACTGTGGTCAGGGGCGACCTGCGGCTGTTCAAGTCGGAAGCTGGCTTCGATGCGGTACTGCTGGATGCACCGTGTTCCGCCACCGGCACCATCCGCCGCCACCCTGAAATCGCCTGGACCCGCAAGGAAGAGGATATTCAGGGCATCGCGGAACAGCAGCGTCACATGATCCGCAATGCCGCCGCACTGGTGCGCCCGGGCGGCAAGCTGGTCTACTGCACCTGTTCGCTGGAACCGGAAGAGGGCGAGGCACAGGCCGATTGGCTTTATGATACCCTGCCTGAATTCAGCCGTCTGCCGGTCGATCTGGCAGCCCTGGGTCTGCCAGCCGAAGCGCTGACTCCTGCAGGCGATCTGAGGACGCATTCAGGGCTGATGAAGGATGCCGGCGGAATGGATGGTTTCTTCGCCACAGTCGCAACAAGGACAGCCTGATCAAATAGCCGTTTTTCTGGTCGTTCAGGGGGAAGGATACCGTTTGCCGCCGTTGCCGGGGGCGGGCGAAGCTGGTAGGGGAATACCATGACCTCAGCAATCATATCGCCGTCGATCCTGTCCGCCGACTTCGCCAGACTGGGTGAGGAAGTACGGGCCATCGATGCTGCAGGCGCCGACTGGATTCATGTCGACGTCATGGACGGGCATTTCGTGCCCAATATCACCATCGGACCGAATGTCGTGGCCGCCCTGCGCCCGCACACGGAAAAGCCCTTCGACGTGCATCTGATGATCTCGCCGGTCGACGCCTATGTGCAGGCATTCGTGGATGCCGGTGCGAACATCATCACCGTGCATCCGGAAGCCGGCGCGCATACGCACAGGACCTTGCAACTGATCCGCAGCCTTGGCGCGAAGGCCGGTCTGGCCCTGAACCCCGGTACGCCCTGGCAGGTGGTTGAGCCGTTGCTCGACCAGCTCGACCTGATTCTGGTGATGAGCGTCAATCCCGGGTTCGGCGGACAGAAGTTCATCCAGAGCCAGCTCGAGAAGATCGGGGTCCTTCGCGGACTGATCGACGGAGCGGGGCTGGATATCGTGCTCGAGGTCGATGGCGGCGTGAACGCCGAAACCGTGGGCGACGTGATAGCCGCCGGTGCGACGGCGCTGGTCGCAGGCACGGCGGCGTTTCAGAACGGGCCCGCACACTATGCAGACAATATTGCCCTGTTGAAGCAGAACTCGTCGGCGACCTACGCGCTTTCCGGCACTGACGGCTGAGGGGTCATGGTGCGATGAGCGGCGTCAAGGACGTTGTCTACGGCAGTCGCCTCTATCAGCTTTCCCTGCGAGGGCGCTTTCCGCATGGATTGGCCTTCTATCCCGAAAATCTCTGGCCCGGCGACGTGGACCGCGCCAATGACCTGTTCCGTGGTCGTTTTCATCTGGCGGGCGAAAGCGTGGAAGTGGGCAAGAACCCGCCATGGTTCGGGGCGGAGGGTTCGGACGCCTGGCGGGCCGAGTTGCAGGGCTTTCGCTGGCTGCGACATTTCCAGGCGGCAGGTGGTGATTCCGCAACCCGTGCGGCCCGGTCCCTTGCCGGATCATGGCTGACGCATCATCCGGGCTACGATCCCTTCATCTGGCGCGCCGACATTCTGGCCCGAAGGCTGATGAGCTGGTGCCTGCATGCCGATATCCTGTTCAAGAATGCCGAGTTGACCTATCGGTCGGACCTGTTGCGGTCGATGGCGCGGCAAGCCCGGCATCTGGCCCGCGTCGTGGAAAACGCGCCGACGGATCTCGGGGCCGTGACTGCGGCGACGGGACTTGCGTTCGTGGGCCTCTGCCTGCCGGACAGCCGTGCCTGGACCGACAAGGGGCTGGTGCTGTTGACCGACCAGATCAGCCGCCAGTTGCGGTCCGACGGCGGACACGTGTCGCGCAGCCCCTACATCCTGCATCAGGTGCTGCAGGATCTGATCCTGCTGAAGCGGACGATGATGAACATCGGGGAGCCGCCGCCCGAACCGCTGATCAATGCCATTGACCGCATGACCCCGACATTGCGGATGCTGCGCCATGGCGACGGTGGCCTTGGCCTGTTCAACGGGGGCACGGAAGGTGTGGCGACGGACATCGAGCAGACGATCCGTCGGTCGGGCATTCGCGGCAAGCCGAACCTGTCGGCCCCGAAGGCCGGGTTCGAGCGATTGCAGGGCGGGCACACGGCCCTGATCGCTGATTTTGGCGGCCCCGCGCCGGAACCGGGTGTCGGCTATGCCGGACTGCTGAGTTTCGAGATGAGTCACCGGCGGGAGCGGGTGGTGGTGAACAGCGGCGCATCCCGACCCGCGTCGCAGCAATGGGAGCGGGCGCTGGCATCCACGGCGGCGCATTCGACCCTGACCATTGCCGACACCAACGCGGTCGGGGTGCCGGACGCCGGACGGCGGCGCAAGCGGCGGCTGGAAGCGGAAGCCCTGCGGACCGAATCGGCGGACGCCACTTGGCTCGACATGATGCACACCGGCTATCAGGAACGGTACGGCGTGGTCCACCGCCGCCGTCTCTATCTGGATCGCGATGGCCGCGACCTGCGCGGGGAAGATCGGCTGGAAGTGGCGGATCGGCGCAAGCTGTCCGTCGTCCCCTTCGCCGTCCGGTTTCACCTGCATCCGTCCGCCAGCGCCGTGATGGCCCAGGGCGGTGATGCCGCGCTGATACGCCTGAAGTCCGGGCGCGGCTGGCGTTTCCGGGTGGCGGGCGCGACCCTGAAACTCGAGGATAGCGTGTACCTGGGGGAGGGCGCGCCGCGCCGCAGCCAGCAGATTGTGGCAAGTGGCGATCTGGACAGCAGCGACGTGACCGTGCAATGGGCACTGACGCTGATCGACGGTGCCGACGCCTGATTCCCGGCGCCATGATCATCACGACCTTTCACAAGACGCAGGAGTACCTGAGCCCATGACTGAAACGAACATCGTGCCAAAGCGGGCGCTGATCTCCGTTTCCGACAAGACCGGCCTGGACGCGCTGGGCCAGTTCCTGAAGCAGCAGGGGGTGGAGATCCTGTCCACTGGCGGGACAGCGCGGGCGCTGGCCGACCTTGGCTGTGACGTGCGCGAAGTCAGCGCCCACACCGGATCGCCGGAAATGATGGACGGTCGGGTGAAGACCCTGCACCCGAAGATCCATGGCGGCATACTGGCGCTGCGTGACAATGACGATCATCTGGCGGCCATGTCCGACCATGACATTGCCAGCATCGATCTGGTGGTGATCAATCTCTACCCGTTCGAGGAGACCGTGGCATCCGGTGCGGACCGGGCGACGGTGATCGAGAACATCGATATCGGGGGTCCGGCAATGATCCGTTCCGCCGCCAAGAATCACCAGTTCGTTGCGGTGGTGACCGACCCTGCGGATTATCGCCGCATGATGGATGAATGGCGCGACCAGGGCGGGTTGAGCCTCGCTTTCCGCCAGGACCTCGCCGCCCGTGCCTATGCCCGCACCGCGTCATACGATGCGGCCATCACGGGCTGGTTCAGCCAGACCGCAGACGGCATGCCGCATCGCTTTGCGGTGTCAGCCGGTCCCGCCCGGGAATTGCGCTATGGCGAGAACCCGCACCAGATCGCGGCGTTCTATCCGACGGGTGATCCACGCCCCGGTGTCGCCTCCGCCCGACAGGTGCAGGGCAAGGCGCTCAGCTACAACAATCTCAATGACACGGATGCAGCGTTCGAGCTGGTGGCGGAATTCGACCCCGATGAGACCGCTGCCGTCGCCATCATCAAGCACGCGAACCCCTGTGGCGTCGCCGTCGGCGCGACGGTGGCCGAGGCCTACGCCCATGCCTTTGCCTGCGACACGGTCAGCGCCTTTGGCGGCATCATTGCCCTGAACCGGCCGCTGGATGCGGAGGCCGCGCGCGCGATGACCGAGATCTTCACGGAGGTGATCATCGCCCCCGGCGCCAGTGACGAAGCCATCCAGATCGTGGCGGGGAAGAAGAACCTGCGCCTGTTGCTGACCGATGGCCTGCCTGATCCGGCGGCACCCGGCATGGCTTTCAAGGCGCTGGCCGGTGGCGTGCTGGCCCAGTCGCGCGACAATGGCCGCATCAACCGCGCCGATCTGAAGGTCGTGACCAGGCGCCAGCCGACCGAGGCGGAACTGGAAGACCTGATCATCGCGTTCCGCATTGCCAAGCACGTGAAGTCGAACACCATCCTGTATGTGCGGGACGGTCGGACCGTGGGCGTTGGCGCAGGGCAGATGAGCCGTGTCGATTCTGCCCGGATCGCCGCCCGCAAGGCTGATGAGGCACGCGAAGCCGCCGGGGATTCGGAAAGCTGGACCAGGGGTTCGGTGGTGGCGTCGGATGCATTCTTCCCGTTTGCCGACGGGTTGCTCGCGGCGGTGGAGGCCGGGGCGAGCGCGGTGATCCAGCCAGGCGGTTCGATTCGCGACAAGGATGTCATTGCCGCGGCTGACGAAGCGGGCCTTGCCATGGTGTTCACGGGCATGCGCCATTTCCGTCACTGACCGGTGGTGTGTCGTAACCGGGTGTAGCTTTGAAGTTGGGGAGCGGCGATGCAGATCGTCAGTCTGGACCATCTGGTGCTGACGGTGGCGTCCATCGCCGCGACCAGCGACTTCTATTGCCGTGTGCTGGGCATGGATGTGGAGACGTTGGGGCCAGGACGCACGGCGCTGCGGTTCGGCGGGCAGAAGATCAACCTGCATCAGGCGGGGCAGGAGTTCGAACCGAAGGCGGAGGCGCCGACGCCTGGCGCGGCTGATCTCTGTTTCCTGACGTCCGTGCCAATGGACGATGTCTGTGCCCATCTGGCTGCTGAAGGAGTCGCGATACTGGAAGGTCCGGTGCAGCGCACGGGGGCAGAGGGACCGATCCTGTCCGTCTATTTCCGCGACCCGGACAGGAACCTGATCGAGGTATCGAACCGGCTTGACCTCTCCGCCCCCCACACACCCGACCGGAATGTCGTCTGATGCAGCGCATTCAGGTGACGCTGGGGCTGATCATCGCGGTCCTGCTGCCGTTCCTGGTGGAGGACTACACCCTCTACCGCTTCACCGATGCCATGGTCTTCGCCATCGCCATCCTCGGGCTGAACCTGCTGACAGGGATCAGCGGCCAGTTCTCCATCGGCCACAGCGCCTTCTTTGCCATCGGGGCCTATACGGTGGCGATCCTGACCACCGACTGGGGCATGTCGCCTTACCTGGCGCTGCCGTTCGGGGCGCTCTCGGGCTTCCTGTTCGGCTTTCTGTTCGGTTGGCCTGCATTGCGGTTCGGCACGGTACATCTGGCGCTGGCCACCTGGGGGCTGGCACTGGTTGTGCCGCGCCTCCTGAAGTCGGAGCCGATTGACCAACTGACTGGCGGCGTTCAGGGCATCTATCTCAATCGGCCCGGTGCGCCATTCGGTCTGCCGCTGTCGGATGACCAGTGGTGGTACGTGGTTTCCCTGATCATTGTCGGCACCTCGGCATTTCTGATCGGCAACCTGATGCAGGGGCGGATCGGCCGTGCCTTGCGCGCCCTGCGCGACCATCCAGACTCGGCGCGGACCATGGGCATCAATGTGCCCCTGTTCCGGACCACGGTTTTCGGCATCTCCGGGGCAGCCGCCGGGCTGGCCGGTGGCCTCGCCGGGTTGCTGGCGGACTTCGTGGCACCCGACACCTATTCGATCTTTCTGGGCATCACCCTGCTGATCGGAGCGGTCGCTGGCGGCATCACCACCCTGCGCGGTGCATTCATGGGCGGTTTGATTGTCGAATTCCTGCCGGATGCCGCCGGCATGATCTCCCGCAGTATCTCATTCCCGGTCTATGGCATCCTGCTGATCGCACTGATCATGCTGATGCCGCACGGGGTCATTCCGGGGCTGGACAGGCTGTGGGCGCGGCTTACAGGCCGCCGCGCGTGAACCGCAGGTCTGCTGCTTTCATGAAGCTGTCATTTTTCCTGAGAGCAGGGGTTCACAAGTGTCGGCACACCGGCTATATCACCGCTCCCGGCGACGCGGTTCTACCGCACTGCCCGGGATTTTGGCGCGGGGTGGAGCAGCCCGGTAGCTCGTCAGGCTCATAACCTGAAGGTCGCAGGTTCAAATCCTGCCCCCGCAACCAACGATTTTGATAGCAATATCAATGAATTAGGCCCGCTAGCGCGGGCCTTTTTTGTTGTGGAATTCGGCAAACGCAAAAAAATGCCGCAGAATTCTGCGGTTTTTCACCGATTCCCATCCATTCCCAAATTTTCCGTGGCACATGAATGGCACATGAAATTGCCCCCAAATCGGGCGTTCTGATTCGCGATTCTGGTCTCGATTGTCTGCCGTAGATGATTGCACCCGAGAATCTCATCCCTTTCGCCCAGCGATCAGACCGCCAGAAATGATCATGTCGGAATGTCTGGCCCACCTTCCCAACGTCCTGCACCCTTCTCGCTGCGCCTAACGCGCAGTGAGCGGGAGTATCTGCGTGCCAAGGCGAGGGGGATACCGCTGGGCGCTTACATCCGCAGCGTCGTGCTGGATGACACCACGCCAAATCCTAGACCCGAGGCTGCCCCCCCCGCATTGCCGAATGGCAGAGACGGCCACAGTTACTTGGGCTTCTAGGCACGTCCCAGAAGTCGATGGGACTGCGAGAATTTGCACGCCTTGCCGAAGCAGGCGCACTTCCACTGTCCCCTGAAATCGAAGCCGAAATACGAAACGCCGCCGCGATATCGCTGAAATGAAGTCACTGCTGATGAAGGCGCTTCGCACCAAGGAGCGCTAGGCGATGATCTTGAAGGCATCGCAGCGCGGCGGCGCAGAACAGCTTGGATTGCATTTGATGCGGCTCGACGAGAACGAGCATGTCGAGTTGCATCAGATCAGAGGCTTTGTTTCGGATGACGTGATTGGTGCGCCTAAAGAGGCACAGGCGGTTGCAGCAGGAACGCGCTGCACCAAGCCAATTTTTCTCGATCTCGCTAAACCCGCCAAAGTCCGAGAATGTCAGTATCGAGACGTTTGAAGAGACCGTTGATCGCATCGAAAACGAGATGGGACTTGCCGGTCATCCGCGAATCCTGATCTTCCACGAGAAAGAAGCGCGTCGTCATGCGCACGCGGTTTGGTCACGCATAGATGCGGAGACAATGACCGCAAAGAACCTTCCCTTCTTCAAGAACCGCCTACGTGACATTTCCCGGGACTTGTATCTTGAGAACGATTGGACGCTGCCGCGCGGCTTGATGAATACCGAAGCGCGTGATCCCAGAAATTTCGATCTGGCCGAGTACCAGCAAGCCAAACGCATGGGTAAGACGGGCCGCGATCTGAAAGCCGAGATGCAGGAATGTTGGGCCGTCTCTGATTCCCGCACCGCGTTCGAACAAGCACTATCAGAGCGTGGAATGATCCTGGCGCGCGGAGATCGGCGCGGGCATGTCGCAGTTACCCATGATGGCGAAGTGCTTTCTGTGGCGCGCTATGCCGCAAAGAAGGCGAAGGACATTCGCGCAAAGCTGGGTGAGCCTGAAAACTTGCCGAGTGTCGAGGCCGCGAAGACATCAATGTCCGATGACAAGCGCCGCACCTTTGCGCGGCATATCGTCGAAGCGAAGGATCAGGCAGCGCTAGAGAAGGCCCGCTTGGACGAGAAGCGCGCCGACATGGCGCGAGGACATACCGCCGAGCGCGGGAAGCTCGACGCTGGCCAGAAAGAGCGTTGGGCTGCTGCCAATCGTGAACGCCAGAACCGTTTGAACAAGGGCATTCGAGGGCTTTGGGATCGCGTCACTGGTGAATATCAGAAGACGCGAGCCAGGAATGAGGCCGAAGCTCTTGCAGAACTGAGGCGAGATCGCGAGCAGCGCGACGGATTGGTTTCGGCGCAGCTCGATGAACGCAGGAGGTTGCAGCTCGAAATTCAGACATGGCGAAGCCGTCAGGCAGAATTCCTTTTGGAGCTTCGCCATGGGAGGCAAGCCCAGAAGGCACCGGAGCCAGAGCCGATGCCCAAGCGGAGGCGGAGGACGGCAGAAGACCGGCTCTCCGAGATTCGCCAACCATCCGTTCAACGTTCGCAGGTTTCACCACAGCCGGAACGAACGGCAAATTCAATGCGCGACGCTTTCAAGCGAGAAGCCGAAGGGACTTTGTTGCCAAGCACGGAAGACAGGTTACGCGCGCTCAGAGAGCGCAAGTCTGTGAGGCCGAGTCAGTCGCCGGATCGCGATGGGCCAGAGCGTTAGGGAGGCTTGGCACTCAGGCAATCTCCGTCGCTCTTGATACCTTTGCGGAGAATAGCGAGGCTAATCACCGCATATTATGCGGTGATTAAAGTTGATTTTGCGGTGAATATCTGGCATAATCTCCTTAGAAAGTGCGGAGATTATGCCCTACATACATGAATCCAATGAATGGCCTAAATTCCAATGGGACCAAGCCCAGATAACCGAGAAGCTGGCGGATGTTCGTCATCGCCAGGGCCGTCTATTGGGGCGTATGGAAGGGCTCGGTTTCGATCTGCGCAATGAAGCCATGCTGCGAACTCTTACCCAGGATGTCGTCAAATCAAGCGAGATTGAAGGCGAAGTTCTGGACACCGAGCAGGTTCGATCATCCATCGCGCGCCGGCTTGGCATTGAGATCGGCGCGCTGACGCCTGCCGACCGCGATGTCGAAGGCGTTGTTGAAATGATGCTCGATGCAACAGGAAACTTTCACAAACCTCTGACTGCAGATCGACTTTTTGCATGGCACGCTTCGCTGTTTCCGACAGGGCGCAGCGGTCTGAGCAAAATCATTGTCGGGGCATGGCGGGATGACCGGAATGGTGCGATGCAGGTCGTTTCCGGTGCAATGGGCCGCGAGCGTGTTCACTATGAGGCACCCTGCGCAGGCCGGCTCGATGCGGAAATGACGGCGTTCTTGCAGTGGTTCGATCAAAAGCCAAAGACCGACCCTGTATTGAAAGCCGCTCTTGCGCATCTGTGGTTTGTAACAATCCATCCCTTCGAGGATGGCAATGGCCGCATCACGCGCGCTATCGCCGACATGGCACTTGCCCGCTCGGAAGGCAGTGCGCAGCGCTTCTACAGCATGTCCGCGCAAATTCGCCACGAGCGCAATGACTACTACAATCAGTTGGAGGCAACGCAAAAAGGCGATCTCGATGTCAGCGGATGGCTCGACTGGTTCCTGGGCTGTCTTGATCGTGCTTTTGGTGGCGCTGAAGCGGTGCTCGCCAGCGTGTTCTTGAAAGCGCGGTTCTGGGAGAAACATGCCCAGACCCCGATCAATGACCGTCAGCGCAATATGCTCAACCGTCTTTTGAATGGGTTCGAAGGCAAGCTGACTTCATCGAAATGGGCCAAGATCGCGAAGTGTTCCAGCGATACGGCGCTTCGCGATATCAACGATCTGATCGAAAATAATATTCTGCAAAAGGATGCCGGTGGCGGGCGTAGCACGAGCTATTCACTCGTTGAGGATGCCCCGCCTGAGTAACTGCGATTGAGCGAAATGCAGGCGGGGGGAAGCTACCGGCTGCTCTCGAAGTCGCATTGCGCGCGCCCCTGAACTTGGGCCAGTGAGAAATCGCGTTCAGCGTCCTCACGCAGTCGTTGCAATCTCTCGGTTAAGTTCGCGATACGGCCTTCACTGGCAACATTGGCCATTTCGCGCACCACGAAGGCGTCCGGCCCGTCCGGCGTCAACTGGGGCGCTGGTGTCGGTACGGACCGGTTTTTCAGAAGATGATCGAGTTCGGCTTTGGTGGAAATTTGGGGCGGCCTGGAAATCTCCAAGCCGCCCCGATTGATGCTCAACGCTCACTCTCCGGCTCGCGGTCATCGCTCCTCTGAGGGGCGTCCTTGCCCTTGTCATTGCGAAGCTCTTCAAGACGGTCCTGCGGCGTGCGCAGAGTGATCCGTCCATCGAGCGGAAGAGAGTTCAGCAAGATGTTGTGACCTTCACCATCGCCATGCTCGAACGCCGCGCCGAGGCGGTTGAAATGCGACTTGCCGTCTTTCGCTTCGCTCACTTGATAGGCGATGAAGCTGGGCTTCTTGCCATTGTTTTCCTCGCCCATGATTTTGCTTCTTCATTGTCTCAGGGTTTGAACCCTTCCACGTATGACCAGATGCCTTCCGGATATTGGGGGAAAGAGGCGTAGCGGGCCGGTACCGGCGCAGTGATGACGCGCCGCCATCTGTCCCGTCCGCGTTCGCGTTCGCGGATTGGCACTTGGTCGGCGGGCGGGCGGTAGGGGTTGGGCAGGTAATGACCGGCCATCTCGGGGCGCGAGTAATAGGGATATTTGGCTGCATAGATCGGTTTCAGATTCTTGCCCGAGATGAACAGGATTTGCCGATCTTCGGGCACTGCCAGCACCTCTTCGGGTGTCATCAAGGCCCTGGCTTGTTGTGTGCGATGCGAGGAGGCCCGCGCAAAATGCGCGAACTTCCGACCCTCTTCGAACGGGTCGCCACCGCGCAGCACATTGCGCCGTGCATCGCGTTTGCGCTCGCGCGCTTCGTTCTGCTGCAACGTGTCATCGAACTCGAGTGTACCTGTCACGGTTCTGGCCTGATCTTTTGCCCTGATCCTTCATTCTGACTGAATGAGACGATCAGCCCGGACGGCTGCCGAGGTCCGGTTGTCGGCGCCCATTTTCTGGAATACCCGCTCCAGATGCTTGTTCACGGTGCGCGCGCTGAGGTTCAGGATGTCGCCGATGTCGCGGTTCGTCTTGCCAAGGGAAAGCCAGAACAGGACCTCGCTCTCCCTTCCGGTCAGGCCAAAGGCTTTTGCGAGCCGCTCCTCGTTGCTGGCCCGATGGCCTGACGAGACCTTGATCATGACTTCTCCTGCCGAGCCGTAACCGATGACGCACATCTCCACATCCGTGTCCTGAAAGGGCTGCAGGTCGGACAGGGGGCGCCCGGCGGCCCCCGTCAGCCAGGTCGTGAACGCCGAACGTGGCGGCTTGTCGCTGCTGCCGGAAAAGCGGTCATTGACCATCTCGTTGGCGCGTGGTGATCCCCAGAGCAGCCGTCCGTCGGGGTCAAACGCCAGCAAGGCTGGACCAGACAGGTCCAGCGCCGCACGCGCGCTCTGAATCAGCTTGGCATTCATGATGTGGATCGTCATGCGGGCGATCAGCTCATCAACCTTCAGGGGCTTGGTGATGTAGTCCACAGCGCCACAATCAAGGCCCTTCAGGATGTGTTCGGGCTCAGTGAGACCTGTCATGAAGATCACCGGTGCCGCGATGTCGAGCGGTGCTGACTTGAGCCGCCTGCAGGTCTCGAAACCGTCCAGCCGAGGCATCATTGCGTCCAGCAAGACAACGTCGGGACTGATCCGTTCCGCCAGGGCGAGCGCGCTGGTTCCATCCCGTGCGACCAGTACGGTCATGCCACAGTCTTCCAGCGCCGCCACGACCAGATCGAGTGCCGCCGGGTCGTCATCGACGACGAGGGCGATGCTTGGACCTTCACTATCAGTCAGCACGTTGGCGTTCCTCTTCAATCAGTTTGGTCAGGCCGGCCATGTCGTAGGCTTCAAGCAGCTTTCGGATGCGGGCGAGTTGCACCGGTGGCGGGCGCAGACTGTCACGGGCCGCGAATGCATCGACCAAATCGGTCAGGCGGCGCGCGTGTCCGATCTCGGCAAGGGGCTGCAGTTGATCGAGAAATGCCATGGGCAGCCGTTCCGCCGGTCGCGCGGGCAGGGCGCTGACTTCCGACGCCGTTCCGGTCCTGGCAATCAGTTCCAGTTTCAGAAGGTCCGCAACGCGTGTGACAAGGTCGTCCAGGTTGTAGGGTTTGGCGATGAAGGCGTCGCGGAGCATGTCCGCAGGCCCCCGCTGCAGAGATTCGGCTGCATGTCCGGATATCACGATGATGGGAGTGGAGCGGAAGCGACCGGTGCGCAGCCGCGCCGCAAGCGCCCAGCCATCCATTCCCGGCAGATCGATATCCAGTATGAAGATATCGGGGGTGAGATCTTCCAGCATTTCCAGCGCCATGTCCGCATTGTCGGCGCTCAGCACATTGAACCCTATCGGTTCCAGGAAATCCCGAACCAGATCCAGATGATTGATGTCGTCGTCCACGATCATGACTGTGCGGCGGGGGCCGATGATGCCTTCGATCCGCAGCGACGTGCCGGTCTTGCCGCCACCCTGGGCCGAAAGGGATTCCTGCGGAACGGAAGGCAGCATCAGACGTACCCTGAACGTGCTGCCGACGCCCGGGCGGCTTTCCACTTCGATATCGCCACCCAGTATTTCCACCAGCAGCTTGGTGATCGTGAGGCCAAGGCCCGTGCCTGGTGCCCGTGATCGCTTCCCGCGCTGGAAAGGCTGCCAGATCCGCGAGAGTTCTTCCGGCGTGATCCCGATGCCGGTATCGACGATCTCGATCAGGGCCACTTCATTGCGATATTGCAACGTGAACCGGACGCCGCCCCGTTCGGTATACCGGATCGCGTTCGACAACAGGTTGATCACAATCTGGCGCAGCCGCTTTTCATCGAACGCAATCCAGTCGGGCAACTTGCCACCGGTCTCGAAGGTGAAGCTCAGACCCTTCTCGCGGGCTTCCTCCTCGAAGATCGAGGTGACCTGAGCCAGGAAGACGCCGAAGTTGATGCGGTCGCGCTGGATCTCCAGACTTCCTGCTTCGATCCGGGCGATGTCCAGCAGCCCTTCGATGAGCCCGGCCAGATGTTCCGAATTCCGCCGGATGGTGGTCACCCACTTGAGCTGCTTGACCGGCGTTCCCTCTTCCTTCTCCAGCATCTGCGCGAAACCGTAGATCGCGTTCAGCGGGGTCCGCAGTTCATGGCTGAGGCCGGTCATGTATCGGGTCTTGGCCTGATTGGCGGCTTCGGCCTTTTCCTTCGCCTCCTGCAGCGCCAGATCGGTGCGTTCGTGGGCGCGGACCTCACGCAGCAGGCGGTTGGTCTGGTACTCGGTTTCACCGCGCGCGGCCTTCTGGCTCTCCGAACTGAGGATGAACATCCAGACCGATATGCCGAAGACAATCACGACGGAGCCGTAGATCACGGTCAGAACGGCATCGAAATCCGGTGAACCCGCGTTGGCGCGAATGAGCAGCAGGACGGCGGCGAGAATTCCCGATGCAAGCGCGGTATAGAGAATGAATCTCGCCATGGGCGTGGTCAACGCCTGTACCGCGTTGCCCGGCATGCAGATGCGCAACACTTTCAGGATGACGGCGCCGACGCGGGCGTCCGGTTTGCAGAAATCGCCGCAATTGCTCTCCAGTGTGCAGCACAGCGAACAGATCGGGCCGCTGTGGAACGGGCAGTGGCTCATGTCCTCATGGTCGAAGCTGTAGTCGCAGATGCTGCATTGCGTGGTGGCGTCATGTGCCGGTGCGGCCGCGCGCGCGAGGTAGTACCTGCCCCGTGTGGCGAGGGCGATGAGGGGGGCCAGCGTAAAGGACGTGACAAAGGCCACCAGAGACGAGAACGCTTCGACAAGTGGGCCGAACAGGCCTGCATAGGCCCCGATTGACAGCAGCACCGCTGCGGCCATCGACCCCAATCCGACCGGGTTGATGTCATAGAGGTGCGCCCGTCGAAATTCGATGCCGCGCGGGCTGAGACCCAGGGGTTTGTTGATCACCAGATCGGCCAGCAATGATCCGATCCAGGCAACGGCCACATGCGAGAAGATGCCAAGGATCGATTCCAGCCCGTGAAAGACGCCCAGTTCCATAAGGATCAGCGCAATCGACACGTTGAAGACCAGCCAGACGGCGCGCCCGGGGTGGCTGTGCGTCAGGCGGGAGAAGAAGTTCGACCATGCGATCGACCCGGCGTAGGCATTGGTCACGTTGATTTTCAATTGCGACAGGATCACGAACGCGCCGGTCAACAGCATTGCCAGTTCCGGCCAGGGCAGTACCTGGTTGAAGGCAACATTGTACATCCATGCCGGATCGGTTGCGTCCTCGCGCGGCACGCCGTCACCCAGGGCCAGCGTCATCAGGTAGGAACCGGCGAGCATCTTGATCACGCCCAGTACCGCCCAGCCTGGCCCCGCGAGGATGAGAGCGACCCACCATGACCTGCGCTCCGCCCGTGTATGTGGTTCCGGCAGGAACCGCAGGTAATCGACCTGTTCGCCGATCTGCGCCATCAGGGCGAAGACTACACCGGTCGCCGCACCGAACAGCAACAGGCGCGTGCCGCCTTCGGTCTCGGCGCTGCCGGTGAAGCCGGACCAGGCCTCGAAATCATATCCGGCGATCCCGAGCAAGATGAAGGGCAGCAGATGCAGAACGACCCAGAGCGGCTGGGTCCATGCCTGAAAGCTTGATATCCGCGACATGCCGTTGGTTGCCAGCGGAATGACCACCAGTGCACTGATCATGTAGCCGAGCAGGATCGGGATGCCGAAGCAGAATTCCAGCGCCAGTGCCAGGATCGCGGCTTCAAGCGCAAAGAAGATGAAGGTGAAAGAGGCGTAGATCAGCGAGGTGATCGTCGACCCGATGTAACCGAATCCGGCGCCACGGGTCAGCAGGTCGATATCAACGCCGTGGCGCGCCGCGTAATAGCTGATCGGCAGGCCCGAGAGGAAAAGCAGGGCACCGACGAAGAGGATTGCCGAGATGGCGTTGTCGTAGCCATAGGTGAGGGTCAGTGCCGCGCCGATGGCTTCAAGGGCCAGGAACGAGATCGAACCGATGGCCGTGTTCGCGACCCGCATGTTGGACCAGCGCCGCGCCCGCCGCGCCGTGAACCTGAGGGCGAAGTCCTCCATGGTCTCATTGGCGACCCATTGGTTGTAGAGGCGCTTCTTCGGGGTCACCTGATAGTTCGAAAACATGGATCGATTTCCAGAACGCGAGGAACCTCTAAACGCAAATCATCTCCAACCCGTGTACTGCACGCGTGCAAGCTTGGACCATTCCCTCCGTTTTTTCATTGCCCTGACTATAGGTGCAAAATTGCCCGGGCGCATACGTCATATGACCCATATTGCACTGCAGCAAACCTGATCAGTCTTTGGTCCAGAAGGAGCCACAGCCTTGGCCCCGTCCGGATACAGAAGCAGAACAGGAGACATCCGTGTCAGATTCCAAGATCCCGACTTCACTCTCTTCCGGCGTCAGCCGTCGTGCGATGCTGGCGGGCAGCGCCGCCCTGACGGCAGCCCTCTTTGCACCGAAGATGCTGCTGGCGAAGGATTATCCCACCGCCGCCGTGAACACGACCGGGCTGGCAGTGACCGATGACACCGTCACCGTGGGCATCCTGCATTCAGTGACCGGTACCATGGCAATCTCGGAAACCGGTTCCGTGCAGGCGGAAAAGCTGGCGATTGAACAGATCAACGCCATGGGCGGTGTTCTGGGCCGCAAGATCGAGTTCATCCAGGAAGATGGCGCCTCCGACTGGCCGACCTTCGCGGAAAAGGCCAAGAAGCTGCTGGTCAACGACAAGGTCGCGTCGGTGATGGGTTGCTGGACCTCCGCCAGTCGCAAGGCAGTGCTGCCGGTCTTCGAACAGTATAACGGCTTCCTCTACTACCCAACATTCTACGAAGGCCTGGAGCAGTCGCCCAATGTCATCTACACCGGCCAGGAAGCGACCCAGCAGATCATTGCCGGTCTGGATTGGGTGGCTGAGACCAAGGGCGCCGAGACGTTCTTCCTGCTGGGCTCAGACTACATCTGGCCGCGCACGTCGAACAAGATTGCCCGCAAGCACATCGAGAATTTCTTGGGCAAGAAGGTCGTGGGTGAAGAGTACTATCCGCTTGGCCACACCCAGTTCAACTCGGTCATCAACAAGATCCGCCTGCGCAAGCCGGACGTGATCTACGCCATTGTCGTCGGTGGCTCCAATGTTGCCTTCTACAAGCAGCTGAAGGCCGCAGGCATCGACATGACCAAGGAAAAGCCGCTTCTGCTGACGATTTCAGTCACCGAAGACGAGATTCGTGGCATCGGTGGCGAGAACATCGAAGGCGCTTACGCCTGCATGAAGTACTTCCAGTCGCTCGACAACGAGAACAACCTGGCTTTCGTCAAGGCGTTCAAGGAGATGTGGGGCTCCGACATCGTCATTGGTGACGTGACCCAGGCCGCTTATCTGGGCCCGTGGTTGTGGAAAGCCGCCGTCGAAAAGGCGGGTTCGTTCGACGTGGACAAGGTGCGTGCGGCCTCGCCGGGTATCGAACTGACTTCTGCACCGGAAGGCTATGTGAAGGTGCACGAGAACCACCACCTCTGGTCCAAGACCCGGGTTGGTCTCGCCAAGGCCGACGGTCAGTACGAGGTCGTCTTCGAGACCCCGGATCTGGTCGAGCCGGATCCGTTCCCCAAGGGCTACCAGTAAGCGGACCATTGACCGGCCTCCCCTACCGGAGAGGTCGGTCATCTCCGCATCTGCTCCATTTTCCTGAACGTTGCTTCAACCGGAGGCCCCCATGTTCGATGGCTATTCGTCCAGTGAGCTGGTCGCAATCTTCGCGATGCAGGGCTTTGCCGGCCTCATTCTCTTCTCGGTCTTTGTGCTGATGGCCCTGGGGCTCGCGATCATCTTTGGCCAGATGGGCGTCATCAACATGGCGCATGGCGAATTCATGATCCTGGGGGCCTATGTCACCTACCTCACCTCGATCGTGTTCGCGGACTATGCGCCAGCATTCTTTGAAATCTATTTCTTCATCGCAATGGCACTGGCCTTCGTGGTTTCAGGGGCGCTTGGCCTCCTGGTCGAATGGGCGATGATCCGACATCTGTACCGCCGACCGTTGGACACATTGCTTGCCACCTGGGGCCTGAGTCTGATCCTGCAGCAGATCTTTCGCTCGGTTTTCGGCGCGCGGGAGGTGGGTGTAACCATCCCTGACTGGATCATGGGATCGCTGCCGCTGACCGATTTCATCGAGGTGCCGATCAACGGCGTCTTCGTGATGGTGCTGGCCATCTCCATATCACTCGCAGTCTATTTCATGATGTTCCGCTCCGCCTGGGGGATGCAGGTGCGGGCAATCAATCAGAACCGCGTCATGGCCGGTGCGACCGGGATCAACACAGAATGGACCGACCGCCTGACCTTCGGCATTGGTTGTGGGGTTGCCGGTGTCGCTGGTTCTGCCTTCACGATGATCGGCTCGACCGGGCCAACCGCGGGTCAGCTCTACATTGTCGATACATTTCTGGTCGTCGTCTTCGGCGGTGCGGGCAGCCTGGTCGGAACGATCGCCAGCGCGCTTTCGATCAGCCAGGCACAGTCGGTGCTGGAATTCTTCCTTTCCGGTTCGATGGCCAAGGTGCTGACGCTTCTGACCGTGGTCGGAATCCTGATGGTCCGGCCCCAGGGTCTCTTCGCCCTCAAGCTCCGCAAGTAAGGAACGCAGTTGATGAATGCGACATCCAACCGCCTGTTTTCGCCGGCCGAGTTCGTGGGTCTTGCTGTCCTGGCGGTGATCATCTTCCTGATCCTGCCAACGGCGCTCGACAACTTCCGACTCAATCTGTTCGGCAAGTACCTGACCTACGCCTTTGTCGCCATCGGGCTGGTCCTCTGCTGGGGGGCTGGTGGTATCCTTAGTCTCGGTCAGGGTGTGTTCTTCGGGCTGGGTGGCTACTGCATGGCCATGTTTCTGAAGCTGGAAGCGTCCTCGCCGGAAAACACGGCGATCCAGTCCACACCGGGCATTCCCGACTTCATGGACTGGAACCAGCTGACCGAACTGCCCTGGTGGTGGGAACCGTTTCACTCTCTGACCTTCACCCTGATTGCCGTGGTTGCGGTTCCCGTCGCCTTCGCGTTCGTCATCGGCTACGCCATGTTCACCCGACGGGTAGGGGGCGTCTATTTCGCCATCATCACCCAGTCACTGGCCGCGATCCTGACCATTCTGATTATCGGGCAGCAGGGTTACACCGGCGGCGTCAACGGCATCACCGATCTACGGACCTTGAATGGCTGGGACATCAGGACCGACAGCGCCAAGGATACGCTTTACTTCGTCAATGGCGGGCTGCTCTTCGTCTGCATCCTGCTGGCGCAACTGATCCGCAAGTCAAAGCTCGGGCGCATCCTGATTGCCATGCGGGATCAGGAAAACCGGGTCCGCTTTTCCGGCTATGACGTTGCCCGCTTCAAGATGTTCGTGTTCTGCGCCGGTGCGGGTTTCGCGGCGGTCGGCGGCGCAATGTTCACGCTTCAGGTTGGTTTCATGTCGCCCACGCTGGTTGGCATCGTCCCGTCCATCGAGATGGTGATCTTCTGTGCGGTCGGCGGGCGGTTGTCGATCATGGGCGCGGTTTATGGTGCCCTGCTGGTGAACCTGGCCAAGACAACCCTGTCGGAGAGTTTCCCTGAGCTCTGGCTTCTTGGCCTTGGCGCGCTGTTCATCGGCGTGGTCATGGCGTTCCCCAACGGACTGGCCGGGCTCTATGCGGAACAGGTTCAGCCCCGGCTTGCCAGTCTCTGGTTCCGGATGCGTGGCACAGGCAAGCCCGAGGACGCGGGTCGGCCCGCGGCCCCCGATCTCGAAGTAGCAGAGTGAGGACGCCCGAGATGTCGACAGCAAGCTCCAGTTTTGTACTCGAAGTGGAACGGCTGACGGTCTCCTTCGATGGTTTCAAGGCCGTGGACAACCTGAGTTTCTACATCGAACCGAACGAATGCCGGGTCATCATCGGTCCGAACGGTGCCGGAAAGACCACTGTTCTCGACCTGATCTGTGGCCGGACCAAGGCGACATCGGGGTCAGTGACCTTCAAGGGCAGGGAACTCTTGTCCATGCGCGAGGACCAGATCGTCCACGCGGGGGTAGGCCGCAAGTTCCAGACGCCTTCGGTCTACGAGGACCTCACGGTCTTCGAGAATCTGGAACTTTCCTACCCGAAGGGTCACGGCGTCTTCGGCGCGCTCACGTTCCGCCGCGATCAGGCGGTACGCGACCGGGTGTCAGAGATCGCCGAAACAATCTTCCTGGCCGATCAACTTGACGAGAAAGGGGCCTTCCTCAGCCACGGGCAGAAGCAATGGCTGGAGATCGGCATGTTGCTGATCCAGGACCCGGAGCTGCTGATGCTGGATGAACCGGTGGCGGGCATGTCGGTCGCCGAACGGGAGAAGACCGCTGATCTGCTGAAACGGATCATCGAGGACCGGTCGGTGATCGTGATCGAGCACGACATGGGCTTTGTCGAGAACATCGCCAGCCGGGTCACGGTCCTGCACCAGGGAAAGATGCTCTCGGAAGGTTCGATGGAGCGCGTCAAGAACGACCCCAAGGTCGTTGAAGTCTATCTCGGCCATTGAGGAAAACGACATGTTGAATGTTGAAAATCTGCGCGCTTCCTACGGCCAGAGTGAAGTTCTGCACGGCCTCGACCTGACCGTTGGCGCTGGCGAGATCGTTGCGATCATGGGCCGCAACGGCATGGGCAAGACCACGTTGATGAAGACGCTGATGGGTATTGTCGCAGCGAAATCCGGCACGATCCACGTCGACGGCGTGGACATCACCCAACGCAAGTCTTACCGCCGGGTCGCGGCAGGTGTCGGGTATGTGCCGCAGGGCAGGATGATCTTCAGCGCCATGACCGTGCAGGAGAACGTGGAGACCGGATTGACGTCCACCGGGGCGAAGGTCGTGCCCCCGGACATCTACGAGCTCTTTCCCGTCCTGCAGGAGATGAAGGGACGGCGCGGCGGCAACCTGTCAGGCGGACAGCAGCAGCAACTCGCCATCGCGCGCGCCCTCGCCTCCGATCCCAAGGTGCTTCTGCTTGATGAGCCAACAGAAGGCATCCAGCCCTCCATCATTCAGGAGATGGCCCGTACCCTGAAGCAGATCCGCGATGAAAGGGGGCTGTCGATCATCGTCTCCGAACAGGTGCTGCGTTTCGCGCTGGATGTCGCCGACCGCGTCATCGTCATCGAAAACGGCCGCTTCGTTCACGACAGCCCGCGCGACGGCGTGGACGCTGATCGCGTCGCAAGATTTCTCTCGGTTTGATCCAACAAGGAAGGAAATAGAGATGACAGACACTCTGATCTCGGTGGATTTGTCGCAAAGCCCGACGACGAACGAGAACATTCACAATCGCTGGCATCCCGACATCCCGATCGCAGCCTGGGTCGATCCAGGTGACGAGTTCAAGATTGAGACCTATGACTGGACCGGTGGCCAGATTTCGAACAATGACGACGCGTCGGATGTGCGCGACGTCGAGCTGGAGCAGGTGCATTACCTGTCCGGGCCGATCGGCGTGAAGGGGGCGGAACCGGGCGACCTGCTGGTCGTCGAGATTCTGGATATTGGTGCCAAGGAAGAGAGCCAGTGGGGTTTCAATGGCTTCTTCTCGAAGCAGAATGGCGGCGGATTCCTGACCGACCACTTTCCCCAGGCGCAGAAATCGATATGGGACTTCAAGGGAATGTTCACCGAATCCCGCCATGTGCCTGGCGTGCGATATGCGGGCCTGATCCATCCGGGGCTGATTGGCTGTCTGCCTGACCGGAAGATGCTCGACATGTGGAACAGCCGGGAAAAGGCGCTGGTCGATACCGATCCGCACCGGGTGCCCGAACTCGCCACCCTGCCAAATACCCAGGCCGCACATATGGGCCGGATGACCGGTGAGGCGCGGAACCGGGCGGCCGCCGAGGCCGCGCGGACCGTGCCACCACGGGAGCATGGCGGCAACTGCGATATCAAGGACCTGTCGCGTGGCTCCAAGGTCTATTTCCCCGTCTATGTGGATGGGGCGGGGCTTTCGATGGGCGATCTGCATTTTAGCCAGGGCGACGGTGAAATCACGTTCTGTGGCGCCATCGAAATGGCTGGCTGGCTGAAGCTCAAGGTCGAGCTGATCAAGGGCGGTGTCGAGAAGTACGGCATCCGCAATCCGGTCTTCCGTCCCTCGCCAATGGCACCGAAATATGACGACTATCTGATCTTCGAGGGGATCTCGGTCGATGAGGAGGGGACGCAGCATTATCTGGACGTTCACATCGCCTATCGTCAGGCCTGCCTGAATGCGATCGAGTACCTGAAGAAGTTCGGATATTCGGGTGCCCAGGCCTACGCAATCCTGGGGACAGCGCCGGTCCAGGGGCATATCTCCGGCGTCGTCGACATACCGAATGCCTGCGCAACGCTCTGGTTGCCCAACGATATCTTTGCATTCGACATGATGCCGAATGCGGATGGTCCGACCAAATTCATCGACGGTTCTGTTGACGTGCCACTCGCGCCCGATCTCTAGGGCGCAGGTGGCTCGTGGCGCACCAGCTCTGACACCTCCGGGCTGGTGCGCCTGTGTCCACGATACGGAGTCTGAAAATGCCCCTTTACGACTATAACTGCGCCGATTGTGGTCCGTTTGAAGCCATGACCCCCATGGCAGAACGTTCCGCCCCTTGTGCCTGTCCTGACTGTACCCGGGATGCCCCCCGCGCCATCCTCAACGCACCACGGATATCCGCAGTTTCAGGTGAGACGCGGCGTGCCCATGCAGTCAACGAGCGCAGCGCGGACAACCCTAAACGATCGTCACATGGCCCAGGATGCGGCTGTTGCGGTGGTGGAGCAAAGAAGAAAAGCTCGACGCTCTATCGCGCTGATGGATCGAAGAGCTTCCCCAGCAAGCGACCGTGGATGATTTCTCACTAATTGAAGTGGCTACTCGACCGGATGGCCCGTAGTTTTGGGCGAAGCATCGCCCGTTTCCATTGGCAGGTCCACCACCTGACGACGATCCGCAGAATCAAGGCTTCTAGGCATCGCTCAGGTTCTGCTCTGCTCCTGCTCTGATTCCCCAGAACGGGATCGTTTGAAATCGGAGTTTTCCGCCAAGTATTCCCTGACTTCGGGGCAGGGACGCTGGTCAAGACGTTGGTCGTAGATTTCGCATTGTTCGGTAACGTTGGCTTCGTGCCCCCGCAACCAGCAAGACCCTACCGCCGTCTCCCTTGGAGGCGGCGGTTTTGGTCTGGGCACATGCATATGCAAGAATTTTCGCAAGGATGCAGACAGGGATGACCCTGGGCTTGCCTTGCCTCGCCTCTCACCCGTGTGAATTTCAATGCGATCAATACCGCGGTGCACCTTGGTGAGTTCCTTGCGCAGGCATGAGCCTTCGCTTGTCTGCGACCTCTGAAGCCGTTCGATTTCTGCCCGAGAAGGCTCGACGCACCCTCAGTTCCAGGGCGTGACGAGATACTTCTCGCCGGTCTTCATCGCGCGATAGTCGGTCACCGCTTCCTGCGTCAGCATTTCCTCGAGATTGACCTTCCTCTTGTAGCTGCTGGCAAAAGTGGTTGTCAGGGTATCGAGCACGCGCTGCCTCATCCGGCCCATGGTTTCCATCCCGGCCATTTGCAGGAAGGGGAAGAGCAGCCAGCCGGACAGCGTCCAGCCAAAGCCGTAGCTCGGCGACAGGGTTGTCTGACCAACGTTCAACCGCCCATAGATGAACATGCGCTTCTGCTGATTGGAGCCATAGCGCGAATATTCGCTCATCTTGCCCACGGCAACCTGTTCCATGGCCTTGAAGACACTGTCGACCATCTTCCCGCCGCCGATCGGATCGAAGCCGTAGAAGGCGTCTGTTTCGTCGATCGCGGAACGCAGCTGCTGCATGAACTCATCATCCGATGAATTGACGACATGCGTCGAACCAATCTGCTTGAGCATTTCGACCTGGTCGTCCTTGCGCACGATATTGACCAGCCCGAGGCCGTCTTCCTGGCAGATGCGGGTCAGCATCAGGCCCAGGTTGGAGGCCCCGACCGTGTGCAGGATCGCATTCCGCTTGTCCATCTTCGCATTCTCGACGAACCCCAGCGCGGTCATGGGATTGACGAAGGCGCTGGCCCCGTCCTCGGCTGTATGGTCACCCAGCGGCAGGCACATGGCGGCATCGGCGATGCAATACTGGCTGTAGGCATTGCCCGGCACACAGGCGACGCGCTGTCCCATCAGCGCCCTGGCCATGTCACTGTCGCCCACGGCGACAACCGTACCCGCACCTTCGTTGCCGGCGGGAAGCTTCAGCCCGTGACGGGCCTTCGATCCGGTGTTGAACGGCTCGGGCATGGTGGCGACGTACTTGCCGGACGAATATTCGGCGTTATCGAGATCGGCCGCGCCGGTCAGGATGGCCAGGTCCGACGGATTGATCGGCGCCGCCTCCATCTTCACCAGCACCTTGTTCCCGGTGGGATCGGGAAAGCTCACGTTCTCGATTGCCACGGTGAGCGTGCCATTGCTCTCCAGCGTGGTGAAAAGCTGCTTGCCGGTGGTGCTCATGTCGGTGTCTCCATGTCAGGGATTCGGAATGGGGTGTTCAGTCAGGGTCTGGACCTTGGCACGGAAAGCTTGAATGGGCATTGTCAGACCAAATTCCGAGGTCGCTTTGAACAGCCTTCCGTAGGTTAATTTCATGCGCAACCCATTCCGGTGTTTCAGCCGGACCTTTCCGGAATAGTGCGCTCCGGATACCCTGCTTCCCGAGCTGTTTCCCACCTGCTGGACAGAATTGACCATACGTTCAGCACTCGGCAGCGTCATCGCCGCGGTGGATGCGGGCTACCGGACCGTGACGGACAGCCGGCGAAGGTCTCGGAAACGCGAGAATGGCCCGGAAACCCATCTTGGGCTCTGAACCTCAGATCGCGATCGCAAGCGTTGGTCCCCGGGCTCACCCTGCCTCCGCAACCAAAACCACGTGCAGGAGGTCTTGTTCCGCAGGGATGGAAGCCCTTTTGCGTTTTCGGGCATGGCCTGTTGTCCGTGCCAACCTGACATCGCGCGCGTGAAGCTGCTGCTTGTGTTCCCTATGGTGTCTGTCTAACCAGCCAGATGCCGGGCGCGACGCAGCACCGGTTCATGCGAAGAGGATCTGCAGTTTGGAATTCGCCGGAAAATTTCCGCTCCTGTTCGGTGCCGACATGCTGGCCGCCGTTGCCTTCGCGGTCACAGGTGCGCTGGTCGCCTCTCGCAAGGGTCTGGATATCCTGGGTTTCATGTGGCTGGCCATCCTGACCGGGGTGGGCGGCGGCACGTTGCGGGATCTCGTGCTCGACGTCCCGGTCTTCTGGGTTGTCGAACCGGCACACGTCGTGGCCTGCCTGCTGACAGCCGTTGTCATGTTCTATGTCGCCCCGAAGGTCGAGTCGCGTTATCGGCTCGTGTTGTGGTTTGACGCCCTGGGGCTGGCGTTCGTGACCGTTGCCGGAACGGTCAAGGGGCTCGACCATGGGGCCGGGCCGCTGATCGCGGTCGTCATGGGGGTTGTCACGGCCTCTTTCGGCGGGATCGTGCGCGATGTTGTCGGCAACGAGCAGTCCGTGATCCTGCGCCGCGAGATCTACGTGTTGGCCGCGCTGTTGGGCGGGTCGACCTATGTCATCCTGTCGACGCTGGTTCTGGATCGGATAGAAGCGGCGGTTTGCGCCTTTGTGGTCACCTTCGTCGTACGCGGTCTGGCGATCGTGTTCGGTTGGTCGATGCCGAGCTATTACCGCGAACCGCGCCCGATCGACGATCCGACGCGCCGGGACAGGAAATGAAGCTTCCGGATCGGGTGTCACATTCCCGGACATCGCGGGGGCAGGGTGAGTCCAGGTTCAAGGGGCCGCGCACACATCCGATCAGACAGTCGTCGCGGCAGTTGAGTCCAGAGATATATGAATTAGAATTATTATAATCTATTGACGGCGCGGCGCTGACTTCCTATCTCTTTCTCACGCAAAAATTGTGAGGAGGATCCCCCGATGTCCGGAAATGAACCCCGCGGTGCAGGCCAATGCCCTGTGATGCACGGTGGCAATACGACCACCGCCATGTCGAACATGAGCTGGTGGCCGAACGCGCTGAACCTGGACATCCTGCATCAGCATGATGTTCGGACCAATCCGATGGAAGAGAGCTTCAGCTATCGCGAAGCGGTAAAGACGCTGGATGTCGAAGCGCTGAAGGCAGACCTGCATGCGCTGATGACCGACAGCCAGGACTGGTGGCCGGCTGACTGGGGCCACTATGGCGGGCTGATGATCCGCATGGCCTGGCATTCCGCCGGGTCCTACCGCCTGTCCGACGGTCGCGGCGGTGGCGGGACTGGTAACCAGCGCTTTGCACCGCTCGATTCATGGCCGGACAATGTCAGCCTCGACAAGGCGCGCCGCCTGCTTTGGCCGGTGAAGAAGAAATACGGCAACAGGCTTTCCTGGGCCGACCTGATGATCCTGGCGGGCAACATCGCCTATGAATCCATGGGGCTGAAGACCTTTGGCTTTGCGTTCGGTCGCGAGGACATCTGGCATCCTGAGAAGGACATCTACTGGGGCGCGGAGAAGGAATGGCTGGGTCGGGAGCGCTATGACAGCGACGACGCGCCGGACTCCCTGGAAAACCCGCTGGCCGCAGTGCAGATGGGCCTGATCTATGTCAATCCGGAAGGGGTTGGCGGCAAGCCCGATCCGCTGAAGACGGCTGGCGAAGTGCGCGAGACCTTTGCCCGCATGGCAATGGATGACGAGGAAACCGTGGCCCTGACCGCAGGCGGCCACACCGTCGGCAAGGCCCACGGCAATGGCGACGCAAGTCTGCTGGGTCCGGAGCCGGAGGCGGCTGACGTGGCGGAACAGGGTCTGGGCTGGCACAATCCAACTGGGTCCGGCAAGGGTCGTGAAGCTGTCACCAGCGGCCTCGAAGGGGCGTGGACCACGCATCCGACCCAGTGGGACAATGGCTATTTCGATCTGCTGTTCGGCTATGAATGGGAACTGCAGAAATCTCCGGCGGGTGCCTGGCAGTGGCAGCCGGTGGACATCCGCGAAGAGGACATGCCGGTCGATGTGGAGGATCCCGCGATCCGCTGCATGCCGATCATGACCGATGCCGACATGGCCATGCGGGAAGACCCGGCATACCGGAAGATCGCGGAGCGGTTTCACAAGGATCCGGCCTGCTTCTCCGATGTCTTCGCCCGCGCCTGGTTCAAGCTGACCCATCGCGACATGGGACCGAAGGCACGCTATGTCGGGCCGGATGTACCGCAGGAAGATCTGATCTGGCAGGACATCGTGCCCGCAGGCCGGACCGACTATGACGTGGATGCGGTCAAGGCCAGGGTGGCCGCAAGCGGTCTGTCAATTCAGGAGATGGTGGCCACCGCCTGGGACAGTGCCCGGACCTATCGCGGTTCGGACATGCGGGGTGGTGCCAATGGTGCGCGCATCCGTCTGGCGCCGCAAAAGGACTGGGCGGGCAATGAGCCCGAACGCCTGGCCAGGGTGCTGTCGGTGCTGGAACCGATTGCCGCCGAGACGGGGGCCAGTGTGGCCGATGTGATCGTCATGGCCGGCAATGCAGGCATCGAGCAGGCCGCCCGGGCCGCAGGCTTCGATATCACCGTGCCGTTTGCACCCGGACGTGGCGATGCGACCGATGCGATGACGGACGCGGCGTCCTTCGATGCTCTGGAGCCTGTGGCCGACGGCTATCGCAACTGGCTGAAGCAGGACTACGCCGTCAGCGCAGAGGAACTGATGCTTGATCGCACCCAGCTGATGGGGCTGACCGCGCCGGAAATGACGGCGCTTGTCGGTGGCATGCGGGTTCTGGGCACGAACCATGGTGGAACCAGCCACGGCGTGCTCACGGACCGCGCGGGGGTGCTGACCAACGACTTCTTCGTCAACCTGACCGACATGAACTACGCCTGGAAGCCAACTGGCGAGAACCTCTACGAAATCCGCGACCGGGACACTGGCAAGGTCCGGTGGACGGCAACCCGGATCGATCTCGTCTTCGGATCGAACTCGATCCTGCGCGCCTATGCGGAAGTCTATGCACAGGACGACAACAAGGAGAAGTTCGTGCAGGACTTCGTTGCCGCCTGGGCGAAGGTGATGAACGCGGATCGTTTCGACCTCGCCTGATCGAACCTGCCGATCTGCCTGGCAATGGCACGACAGGAAAAGCCGTCAACTCGGATGAGTTGACGGCTTTCTTGTTCCGGTCCGCATGCACGGCATCGTCGCCGATCAGAACAGGCTGAACCGATAGCCGATGCCGACACCGACGATCACGGGATTGATGTCGAGTGTGGTCCGTTGCACGCCGATGTTGGCGGTACGCAGGGTGACGTCGGTGCTGATGCGGACGTATTTCACATCCACATTGAAGAAAAGGTTCTCCGAGATCCGATAGTCGAGGCCCGCCTGCACGGCCAGTCCGATGGAGTCATCCGCTTCCACCTTGGTCGCGCCGACAGCGTTGATCAGAGACCCGTCCGCGTCCTCACCATAGAACATGGTGTAGTTCAGGCCCGCGCCGACGTAGGGCTGAAAGTTGCCCCCCGGATTGAAGTGGTACTGCAGCGTCAAGGTCGGCGGCAGCAACCACGCACTCGCCGCATTGCCCAGGTTGGCGATGCCGCCCTGACCCTTGATCTGATGGCGTGATGTGGCAAGGATCAGTTCCGCCGCAATGCTGTCGGAGAAGAAATAGGTGAAATCGAGTTCCGGTACGACGGCATTTCCTGCGCGCAGGCTCGATGTGCCGAGCGTTGGCTGAATTCCGTTGGAATCAGCCGTGGGCAGGACCGCAATGCCCCTGACACGAACGCCCAGATCACCCGCTTCCGCATGCACGCTTTTCGCAAGCAAAGAGACGCCGGCAGCCAACGCTGTAACCAGCAAGAAAACAGCAAGAACTTGTCTCATGACACCTTCACCCCACCCCATATCCAGGTTGCGTAATCCCAAGTGTCACTTTTCCGGATAGATAGATAAAAGTAATTGATGTGGATCAAAATTCCGAAACATCTTAACGAAATGCTCCTTTCACGCTTCGGTCGGCGCTGGTGTGAAGGGGCCGTCAGTGCCTGAATGCGATGATCAGGCGTTCAGCGTTGTCGTCACGGTACGGCTGTGTCATGCCTCGGCGACGGACGGATCGATCAGACGACAACGGTGATCGAGGCATCTTCGGGCAGCACGGCGGTGTCGGAGGCCTATTTCGCGCAGATGCTCGGGCTGCCGTTTGTCGCGGTCATGCCGCGCAGCACGGCACAGAGCAAGATCGACATGATCGAACTCTACAGGGGACAGACCCACTTCGTGGACAGTGCGCCGGAGATGCATGATGCGGCAGTGAAACTGTCAGCCGACACCGGCGGCTACTTCATGGACCAGTTCACCTATGCCGAGCGGGCGACGGACTGGCGCGGCAACAACAATATTGCCGAAAGCATCTTTTCCCAGATGGCGCAGGAACCGTTCCCGGTGCCCCACACACTGGTCATGAGCGCAGGCACGGGCGGCACCTCGGCGACCCTGGGTCGCTATATCCGCTACAAGGGCCATGACACCCGGCTGATGGTGGTCGATCCGGAAAATTCGGTGTTCTACGACAGTTACATGACCCGTGACCCGCACCTGACCGGCACGCATTCCAACCGGATCGAGGGGATTGGCCGCCCCAGGGTGGAGAAATCGTTCCAGCCCGGTGTCATCGACCGGATGATGCAGGTGCCGGACGGTGCCAGCGTTGCGACCATCCTGTGGCTCGAGAAGCTGATCGGGCGAAAGGCTGGTGGCTCGACCGGGACCAATCTCTGGGGAGCCTTGCAAGTGGCCGGGGAAATGGTGCGGGATGGCCAGCAGGGCTCCATCGTGACGCTGATGTGCGACAGCGGAGAGCGCTACCTGCACACCTATTATGATCCCGCCTGGGTCAGCCGTGTACTGGGGGACATATCCCCCTGGTCGGAGCGGCTGGAAAGCTGGCTCTGATCACTGTTCGGCGCGGTCGAGCAGCCGCGCAACCAGTTCACAGAGTTTCGCAGTGGCGATCTCTGGTGGCCCGGAATTGTCCAGATAGACAACATCGTCACCGGTCGCTGCAAGCGTCCGTGCGCGGTGCAGACGGCCCTGAATCTCTTCCGCGGTTTCCCGTCCCCGGGCCATGAGGCGACGCGCCAGTTCGGCCTCATCGACGGTGATGGCCACCACCTTCAGTCGCGGGAATGCGGCCCGGATGGCGGGCAGGGCCTGACGTGAGCCGTTCGCGATACCGACGTTGCCAGCCGCCAGATGGTCGTGGATGTCGGCAGGCAGGCCATATTTCAGACCATTGGCATCCCACGTCACGGCGAACGCACCATTCAGGGCAGCTTCCTCGAATTCCACGACGCTCATGCTGGCGTGGTCTTCCGCGTTCGGGTCCGCCTTTCTGGTGACGGTGCGCTGGACGAACCGCACGGCACCATCGCCGCGGAACCGGTCCCGCAATCCATCGATCAGCGTATCCTTGCCGGCGCCGCTGGGGCCGACGATGACCAGCAGCGTACCGTCAGACAACGCGCTGACCCTGCCGCCAGACGGTGCGCACGATGGGCACGCCGCGGTCCTGTCGGATGTGCGCCAGATCGGCACGCTTGCCGGGTGCGATGACGCCCCGGTCATCCAGTCCGACGGCCTCTGCCGGCCGCAGCGTCGCCATGCCCACGGCGTCGGGCAGGGAAATGCTGTCCACGGTCTCGGCCAGCTGGAACGTGGCCTGAATCAGACTGAACGGGATGTAGTCGGATGAGAGAATGTCCAGCAGTCCCAGTTCCGCGAGATGGCTTGCCGCGATGTTGCCGGAATGTGACCCGCCACGCACCACGTTTGGGGCGCCCATCAGCACGGCCATGCCGCGTTCATGCGAAGCACGGGCGGCGGCTTCTGTGGTGGGGAACTCGGCCACACGCACGCCATTGTCTTCTGCCTCATCCACGTGGGCATCGGTGGCGTCGTCATGGCTGGCCAGGACGATGCCCCGCTGCCGGGCGATTTCCGCAATGGCGGTGCGGTGGCGGTCGGAATTGGCCTTCGATTGTCCGATGCGCATCTCGCAGAAAGCCGCGAACTGCGTGTCCGTCATCTTCAGCTTGCCCTGATAGTAGACCTTGTAGGCGTCCAGGTTTGCGAACTGGCGCTGCCCCGGGGCATGGTCCATCAGGGATGCCAGCCTGACGCCATCCTTGCCCCCCAGGCGGTCAAAGGCTTCCAGACAATCCGGCGACGACACCTCGCAGCGCAGATGCAGGTAATGGTCGGCCCGCAAGCGCCCCGTGGCCATGCCATCGTGAATGGCCTCCGCCAGCACCACCATGTCGTCCGTCACCAGATCATGGTCACCGTCCGTATTGCCGACGCGCAGCGCATCGAACACGGTCGTGATGGCCGAACTGGCGATCTGCGCGTCGTGTGCCTGAACGGCAGCAAAGGGGTTCCAGCGCACTTTCGGGCGCGGCGCATAGTGCCCTTCCAGATGGTCGGTATGCAGTTCGATCAGGCCGGGCAGCAGATAGTCTCCGCCCATATCCTCCCCCGCCCCCTGAATGTCGCTGCCGACATCAGCGATCAGGCCGTCACGGATCAGCACGGCGCCGGCGATGACCTCATCCGCCAGCACGATCCGGGCGTTCTTCAACACGGTCTCATTGGTCATGTCAGGCGCTCATCCGTTCGTTCAAGGTCGCAAGGGGACAGTAATGCCGCACCAGGAAAGGCGCACCCGGTTCCGCCTCTGTCATCAGCGACAGGCTGCCGAAATGCAGGGGCTGGCCTATCACCGGGGCGAACCATTCGTCCAGCGCGGCCTGCACGGTCGCCTGATCCGAATGAGGCACGGGGCCGCTCAGCGTCATGTGAAACCGGAAGGTATCCAGCACATGCGGATAGCCCCAGCGATGGAGGTTGCGCAACTGTGCCACGGAAAGCCGGTCCGGCTGCCGTCGCGCCAATTCCGCATCGCTCAATGGTGCGCGAAACCGCTCGAACGCCATCACCGTCTTGCAGGCCAGGGCTTCGATCTCCGGTGCCGGGCGGGCGGGCACCAGGGCGAAGAACGGCCCGATGCGATCGATCTTCAGGCAGGGCACGACAAAGCTGGCCTCCCGCGAACAGAATGTGCGGAAGGCTTCTTCCAGTGCGGTTTCAGTGGTGTCGCGTGCCAGACGAAAAGGGGCTTTCATGGTGGCGTGAAAGCCGTATCGCCGGGCGGCGGCAGTATGAAATGCAACATCCTCCGCTGTCAGGCGTCCGACAGGCGCGCCTGGCAGACTGTCGCCGGTATGCGGGTCGCGCCCCAGCCATCGCGCGGCGGTCTGGCCGAGCGGGTCGCCGGGTGGCGGCACGAAATAGATGGCAAAGCGCATCACACTCTCCTTGCATCACTGCCATGGCATGGTCGAACACCGTGACAGCCATATGACCCTTGTCAGGCCGCCAGCGGACTTTCCGCGAACTGGCTGACATCGATCACGCGGTCTGCCACCGCGTCGCGCACGTCGGCATCGTGGAAGATACCCAGCAACGCGGTGCCTGCCTGCTTCTTTTCGGCGATCATGGCGACAACCACCTCACGGTTCCTCTGGTCCAGCGATGCCGTCGGTTCATCCAGCAACAGGATCGGCAGATCGGGCAGGAAGCCACGGGCGATGTTCACCCGCTGCTGCTCACCGCCCGAGAATGTCGCGGGCGGCAGGGACCAGAGCCGCTCCGGCAGGTTGAGGCGGGCAAACAGACTTGCGGTCCGGTCCCGCGCTGCATCGGCATCGACCCCGGCACGGATCAGCGGTTCCGCCGCCACATCCAGTGCTGAAACGCGCGGAATGGCACGCAGGAACTGGCTGACATAGCCAATGGTCCGGCGGCGGACCTGCAGCACGGTGCGTGGGTCGGCAACGGCCAGATCGACCTGACTGCCATCATGCATCACCAGGATCTCGCCGCGGGCGACACCGTAGTTGCCATGGACCATCTTCAGGATGGAGCTCTTGCCCGCCCCGGATGCGCCCCCCAGCACGACACATTCGCCGCCACCGACATGAAAGCTGACGCCGGCCACGACAGGCAGGGTAATGCCGTCACGCAGGTGCAGGGTGAAGGACTTGGCCACGTCGTCGAGGATGAGTTTGTGAGGCATCGGATCAAACCTGCAGGATCGAGGAGACGAGAAGCTGCGTGTAGGGCGCCTGCGGGTCGTCCAGCACCCGGTCGGTCAGGCCGGTCTCGATGACCCGCCCGTCCTTCATTACCATCATGCGTTGCGACAGCAGCCGTGCCACAGCCAGGTCGTGGGTGACGACGATGGCGGACAGCCCCAGGTCGTCCACCAGCCCGCGCAACAGGTCGAGCAATCGCGCCTGCACCGAAACATCCAGCCCGCCCGTCGGCTCATCCATGAAGACAAGCCTGGGGCCGGTGACGAGGTTGCGGGCGATCTGCAGCCGCTGGCGCATGCCGCCGGAGAACGTGCCGGGGCGGTCGTCGATACGGTCGTCATCGATCTCGACGCGTCCGAGCCAGTCCATCGCGGCCTCCCGTATCTGGCCATAGTGCCGCTGCCCCACGGCCATCAGCCGCTCCCCCACATTGGCCCCGGCGGAAACATTCATCCGCAGGCCGTCCGCCGGGTTCTGGTGCACGAAGCCCCAGTCCGTGCGCATCAGGAACCGGCGCTCCGCCTCCGACAGGGCATGCAGGTCCTGCATCCGGCCATCGCGCATCTGATAACCGACGGTGCCTGACGACCGTTCCAGTCGGGCCGAGACGCAGTCGAGCAAGGTGGTCTTGCCAGATCCGGATTCGCCGACAACGGCCAGCACCTCGCCGGGATGGAGATCGAAGCTGACATCGCGGCAGCCAACACGATTGCCATACATGTGCGTCAGGTCGCGGACAGTCATCAGGGGATGATCGGCATTCATGCAGACGCTCATGTGTCCTGCTCCCCCGCATGGCCGGCGGTCTGGCGGCTGTTGCAATGGTCGGTGTCGGAACAGACGAACATCCGTGTGCCCTGATCATCCATGATGACCTCGTCCAGGAACACATCGTCCGCGCCGCACAGGGCACAGGGCCGATCAAATGCCTGCACCTCGAACGGATGGTCCTCAAAATCCAGGCTGACGACCTGGGTCCAGGGCGGAATGGCGTAGATCCGCATTTCCCGCCCCGCGCCGAACAGCTGCAGCGCCGGGCACTGGTCCATCTTCGGATTGTCGAACTTCGGTGTCGGCGACGGGTCCATGACGTAACGGCCTTCCACCTTCACCGGATAGGCGTAGGTGGTGGCGATGTGGCCGTGGCGGGCGATGTCCTCATACAGTTTCACGTGCATCACGCCGTATTCCGCCAGCGCGTGCATGGTCCGGGTCTCCGTCTCCCGCGGTTCCAGAAAGCGCAGGGGTTCGGGGATCGGCACCTGATAGACCAGCACCTGCCCCTCCGTCAGTGGTGTTTCGGGGATGCGGTGGCGGGTCTGGATGATCGACGCGTCCGTGGTGGCCGTGGTTGTTGCCACCCCGGTCGTGCGCGCGAAGAACTTGCGGATGGAAATGGCGTTGGTGGTGTCGTCGGCACCCTGATCGATCACCTTCAGCGTGTCGTCCGGGCCGATGATCGATGCGGTAACCTGCACGCCGCCGGTGCCCCAGCCATAGGGCATGGGCATTTCCCGGCTGGCGAAGGGCACCTGGTACCCGGGGACGGCGATGCCTTTCAGGATGGCGCGGCGGATCATGCGCTTCGACTGTTCATCCAGATAGGCGAAGTTGTAGGTTGCGATGGCTTGGGCCTCGTCCCGGCAGAACGCCCTTGCATCCGTGCTCATTCCGAATCCTCCTGCGCCGCTTCATCTCCTGCGCCTGTCTCTGCCCGCAGGCGGCGCACCAGATCCAGTTCCGACTGAAAATCGACGTAGTGGGGCAGTTTCAGATGCTCCACGAATCCCGTCGCCTGCACATTGTCGGCATGGGCAATGACGAATTCCTCATCCTGCGCCGGGGCGACAAGGTCCTCACCCAGTTCGGTGGCACGCAGCGACCGGTCGACCAGTGACATGGCCATGGCCTTCCGCTCCGCCTGTCCGAAGACCAGACCATAGCCGCGCGTGAACTGTGGCGGGGCCTTGGCGGAACCCTGGAACTGGTTGACCATCTGGCATTCGGTGACCTGAATCCGGCCCAGGGGTGCGGGAAAATCAAGCTCTGGCACGTCCAGTTCCAGCGCAACCTCGCCGATGCGGATCTCCCCGGCGAACGGGTGACTGCGGGCATAGCCGCGCTGGGTCGAGTAGGCCATGGAAAGCAGGAAACCCTCGTCCCCGCGTGCCAGCGCCTGCAGCCGCGCATCGCGATCCAGCGGATAGATCATGGGGGTGCGGGCGATGTCGTCCGGTACCGGTTTCGCCGCCTCCTCCGGGGCGGGTTCCAGCAGCCCTTCCTGATCCAGAAAGTCCGAGACGCGCATCATGCCAGCCTGTTCGGGCGCACGCACGGCAGGTGTTTCAGGTGCCTGTCCGGCGGCCAGTCCGGGGTCCAGCAGGCGGTGGGTGTAATCGAACGTCGGCCCCAGCAACTGGCCCCCCGGCAGATCCTTGAAACAGGCGGATATGCGCCGCTCGACCTGCATGTCTGCGGTATCGACCGGTCTGGTATAGCCGAACCGGGGCAGGGTGGTGCGGTACGCGCGGGCGAGGAAGATCGCCTCGATCATGTCGCCCCGCGCCTGCTTGATGGCCAGCGCGGCGAGTTCGCGGTCGTACAGCGCGCCTTCACTCATTACCCGGTCCACGGCCAGGGAAAGCTGCTGCATGATCTGGTCGAGTCCCAGGTCGGCCACGCCCCTGTCACCGCGCCTGCGGTCGGCAAGCAGGCGGTGGGCATTGTCGATGGCGGTCTCGCCGCCCTTCACTGCGACATACATGGCTCAGCCTTCTCCCTGACGGATGCGGGTGGTGCGGGGCAGGCAGGCAACCGCATCGGGGGCGGCAAGGATCAGGTCAACGCCGCAGGGAAACTGCGCCCCGTTGGCGGTCCATTGCGCGATGAAATCCGCCGGGGCGGGCGTAAGCCGCAGGCGCGCGCTGGTCCTGATGCCGGGGCCGGAAAGATCGAACGCATCGCCACTGGCCAGGCTTTCGACGGCCAGGATCACTGTCGAGGATCGATCCGGATAGCTGTCACTGCCTTGCGCGAATGCCGCCAGTTGCGGCATGGCCGTGCTGTCGCTGACGAGGGCGAAGGCCGCCTGATCGGTATGTGGTGTCATCGGTGCACCAGTGTGAAAGCCGAGCCACTTGATCACCTGCGGCGCGGCAGCCAGGGCATCATCCAGCCAGACCGGCGTGTCCGCGTCACACAGGGTGGCGGCAATGGCCGCCATGGTCCGTGTCATCGGTGCTGGCGCGCGCAGGGCCTGGCTGATGGGCCGGATCGTCCCCGGTTCGGCCATGGCCTGCATGATGGCGCGGAAAATGGTCTGCCCGCCCATCACCGGGTCGGCAAAGCCCCCTTCGAGATAGCCATTGGCGTCTGGTTCAGCCTGCATGGCTCAATCCTCCCCCCGGACCAGCGTGAAGAAATCGACCTTGGTCGCCGCCGTCTCTGCCTGCCGTCGCGCATCGCGTTGCGTCTGGGCCTGCTGCAATGGCCGCACCAGTGCACTGTCGATCTTCGTTGCGCTGGCATTGTCCCGGGCCAGGGCGTCGATGACCGCACACAGTCTGGCTGCCCCCAGGTCGCGGCCCAGGCGATAGGCATGCCCGACCGAGCCATCCGACAGGCGCACGCTGGCGCGGGTCACGGTCACGTCGCCGAAGTTGAATGGAGCGCCATCGCCGCTGATCCGCCCCCGCACCGTGGCGAGGCCCGTTTCCGGACCCCGGATCATCTCGAACGCAGGATCCAGCGACAGCCCGGTCCAGAGCGCGCGCAGGCGCTTTCCGTCAGCCCGCGCCAGGACGGCCATGCGGTCACGCCGCGCCATGGCTTCCGCCCGTGCGTCCCCCGTTGCTCTCGCCGCATCGTCAGCCATGTTCACGCGGATTCTCCGATCCTGAAGTTCATGTTGTCTATTTATATAGACAACTAGAATTTGTCTGTCATCGGGATATGTTGCCCATGTGACCGGCATGTGACAGGAAACGCCACGATGGCTGAGGAAACGAAAATCGATGGTTCCGGCTGGCGCAGTGGTGTTGCGCTCTGGCGGCAGATCGCTGACCGGATCAGGGAGGACCTGGCGATCTGGGCGACACAGGACGGGGGGCGGCTGCCATCGGAAGCCGAGCTTGCGGCGCGGTTCGATGTCAATCGCCACACCGTGCGTGCTGCGCTGGCTGCATTGGCACGGGAGGGCCTGGTGCGCAGCGAACGGGGTCGGGGCACATTCGTGATGCGGCGGCCCCGGATTGCCTATCCCATTGGCCGCCGGACCAGGTTCTCGACCGCGCTGGAGGCGCAGAACAGTTCCGGGCGCATTCACCTGCTGCGCCATGCGCTGGTGGTGGCCGATGCTGTCATCGCCCGGACCCTGGCCTTGCCGGACGCATCGGAAGTCCTGATGCTCGAAACCCTCGGCGTGGCTGTTGAGACCCCGATCAGTTTTGCCACCCATTGGCTGGATGCGGCGCGGTTTGCGGATCTTCCGGCCCATCTGGCAAGGACTGAGTCCATCACGGCATCCCTTGCGGCCTGCGGGGTGCAGGATTACGAGCGCCGCTCGACGGTGCTGGAGGCACGCCGGGCCACCGCGCAGGAAGCCGCCGAGCTGGATATCGGGGATGGCGGTCTGCTGATGGTGGCGCGCGCCATCAATGTCGATCTGTCCGGCCATCCGATCCAGTTCTCCGAAACCCGGTTCGCCGCAGAGCGTGTCGAGATCGTCGTCGACGGCGCCTGACTGCCGAACTGACTGGCGGACTGACTGCCGGACTGACTGCCGGACTGGTCATCGTCTCTGTCTGCATCATGGCAGACGCTGCGCTCACGATTGGCGCAATGTCGGGCGATCACCTGTCCAGGCCAGCTCATCCGCCATGGCGCGATATTCCGCCAGAGTCGGTGTCGTCAGACCCTGCACCTTTGCCATGTCATCAATCCGGCGCAGGGCGATCGCGGCTCGGTGGCCCGGCTCTGCCACGAATGCTGACTGGTCGGCGGCACCAAACAGACCGCCCTGCAGTTCCAGGCTGCGCACGGAGTCGTCTGACAGGCGCTCGAAATAGTCCGGTTCCACCGCGCACAGATATCGCTTGGCTGCGACGTGCAACCGGACCGGGTCGGCGACACCCGGCCCGAACACCCGGTCCAGAATGCGGGCACCCGCCAGCTCGTGTCGATCATCAATGCCCTGGTCGGCCAATGCTTCATCAGTGTCGGTGGCAAGGTGGCCGATGTCATGCAACAGCGCGGCGATGATCAGGGTTGAATCACCGCCCTGTGCCTCGGCCAGCATGGCGCACTGCAAGGCGTGCTCCAGCTGTGAAACGTCAGACAGGCCGTAGGCTCCGGTGCCACGGACCTGCAGTCGTGCGAACAGTTTCTCGACGTCATTCATGGCCATCCCCGATTTCTCCATCTGAAGCGTCGGCCATCTTTAGCGGCTGTGTGTTGCAGGGCCATGACCGCAGACGATGTCATGAAACATTCACCGAAGTGTCATCGCCGGTTCACGGCATCCGACTATCAAGCCGTCCAGCAACCAAAGGGGGCGTCATGCTTGAAATCCGGAACCTGACCAAACGATTCGGTGGCGGCGTCGTGGCCGTGAAGGACGTCGGTTTTGCCGTGGACAGGCCACAGATGATCGGCGTTATCGGGCGCTCCGGCGCAGGCAAGTCAACCATGCTGCGCATGCTCAACCGCCTAACCCCGTCAACGCGTGGCACGATTCACGTAAATGGCGTCGATGTGCTGGGACTGAGGGGGCGGGACAAGCGCGCCTGGCAGCGCGACTGCGCCATGATCTTCCAGCAGTTCAATCTGGTGCCACGCCTCAACGTGGTCACGAACGTCATGCTGGGGCGGCTGAACGGTCACGGTCTGATCGGCAGCCTGTTCAGCATCTTCAGTGAGGAGGACATTGACCGCGCTCTGGCGGCGCTGGACCGGCTGGGCATTGCTGACCAGGCGCTGCAACGGGCGGAGACACTTTCTGGTGGCCAGCAGCAGCGCGTCGCCATCGCCCGCGCCCTGACCCAGAACCCGAGGATGATCCTGGCAGATGAACCCATCGCCTCGCTCGATCCGCTGAGTGCGGAGACGGTGATGCGATCGCTGCGCCAGATCCATGAACGCGATCAGATCACCGTGCTCTGCAATCTACACACGCTGGACACGGCACGGGCCTATTGCGACCGGGTCATCGGCATGCGCGAAGGGGCGCTGGTCTTCGACGGTCCGTCGTCAGAACTGTCCGCTGCGGTCGTGCGTGAGATCTACGGCGCCGATCACGAAATCGACGAATCGACGACATCCACGGCCATCAACCGCAGCCCGGCAGCGGTGGGCGGCTTTGGTGCGGCTGTCGCGACGGCCTGACCGGACGGACCCGACCCCACGAAGACTTCAACGGCATCAAACATCATACCACTGGAGGGAGAAGACGATGAGCTTCACACGTATCGCAACACTGGCCGTGGCCACCACCATGCTGTCCACAGCGGCCATGGCCGGGGCGCACAACGGCAGCATCAGCGAGTTCCGCATCGGCATCCTTGGGGGAGAGAATGCATCTGATCGCCTGCGCAGCAATGGTTGCCTGATCGAGAAGACGGAGAATCTGTTGGGTGTACCGACAAAGCTGTTCGCCCCGGCCGACTACAACGGCGTCATCGAAGGGCTTTTGGGCGGCAACCTCGACATGGCCTGGCTGGGCGCGTCCGCCTACGCCAAGGTCTATCTGTCCAACCCGCAGGCGGTGGAGCCGGTGCTGACCAAGATCAATGAAGACGGCTCCTTCGGCTATCACTCCATCGGCTTTGCCCGTGTCGACAGCGGCATCACGAACCTGAAGCAGATGAAGGGCAAGAAGTTCGGTTTCGGCGACCCGAACTCCACGTCTGGCTATCTGATCCCGTCCATCGAGATCCCGGTTGCGGGCTACGCGATGGAACCAGGCGTTCATTTCGGCGAAGTTGTCTTCACGGGTGGTCACGAGCAAACCATCGTGGCGGTGCAGAACGGTGACATCGACGCAGGCGTCAGCTGGGCCGACGGCCTGGGCAATTGGGAAGACGGCTACAACAGTGGTGCGTTCCGCAAGGCCGCCGACGCCGGTCTGGTGGACATGACCCAACTGGTCGAGATCTGGCGCTCCAAGGTCATCCCCGAAGGTCCGATCGTGCTGCGCAAGGATCTGCCGGAAGCCGTGAAGATCAGGATGGTCGCCATGCTGGCCAGCTTGCCGTCGATGGATCCGGAATGCGCCTACGGTTTCATGGCGGGCAAGATCAAGGCAATCGCCCCGATCAGTCACGCCGATTACGCAGTCATCGTCGAAGCGCGGAAACGGAAGTCCCAATAAGCGACATCCTTTCCTGAAGGGCGGGCGGTCCGGGTGATCCGGGCTGTCCGTTCGCGTTTCCGTCGCTGCATTTCGTGCGACGCACTACCCTGTTGGCCGAAGGTGTCATCACATGACAGCAGCAGAAACCCTGAGAGACGAAATCCTGCAGATGAAGCGGCGGCGCCAGCTCTATTCGGCGGGCATTCTGGTGTTCCTGATTGCCATTGTCGCCGGTGGCTATGATCAGGCAAACGACATGAACTCGGGCAATTTCCTCAACGGCCTCACGCAGTTCTTCGACTACCCGGGGGAGATCGTGGCAGAGGCCTGGGACGCGGGTGCGGATTTTCCGGCCTTGCTGGTCCGCTTCCTGCCAGCTCTGATCGAGACGCTGAACATCGCGGCTGTCGCGTCGATCCTCGGCGGTCTCGGTGCCATGGTCTTTGCCTTTCTTGGGGCGAGCAACCTGAGTGTGTGGCCGCCACTTGTGCCCGTTGCGCGCCGGATGATGGATGTGATGCGCGCCTTTCCCGAACTGATCATCGCACTGTTCCTGATCTACGTTCTTGGTACCAGTCCGGTGCCGGCAATGATCGCGGTGGCTTTCCACACGACCGGGGCGCTGGGCAAGCAGTTCTCTGAGGTCAACGAGAACATCGATTCCCGCGCCGTCGAAGGGCTGGGGGCCTGCGGGGCAAGCTGGCTGCAGCGGATGCGGTTTGGCGTGCTGCCGCAGGTTCTGCCCAATTACCTCAGCTATTTCATGTTGCGGTTCGAAATCAATGTCCGGGCGTCCGCCATCCTCGGCTTCGTGGGGGCGGGCGGTATTGGCACGGAACTGCGCCGCACCATTGGCTGGGGGCAGGGCTCAGGTGATGAGACGGCGGCGCTGTTCGTGCTGCTGATCTTCTCCATATTCCTGATCGACCAGCTGTCATCATGGATGCGCCAGAGAATATCCCGCACGGAGGCAGTGACATGACCGGTGTGGCAATGAACGGCGCCGATATGATGGGGCAGGCGGAACGCCGGACGATCGTCAGATCGGTGCGCCGGACCGCCCGGATTGGTTTCGGGTTGCTGGCCCTGATGTTTGTCTATCTGACCTACACTTGGTTCGCATTCGACGTGCCTACCCTGATTGACAGTGCCAAACCCGAAAGGGCGGCGCTGCTGGCCACCGACTCCGTGGCGTACAAGGTGCACGTGACCCGGATGTTGCGCCGCGGCACGACGGCAATCGCTGTGGAGGGGGAGCGGACGGCGACCTACTCCACGCCGCCGGACTGGATCGCCACTGATGGAGACGTACTGACGGTCGATCTGGATGACGGCTATGTTGCCAGGGTCTTTCCGACCTCCGTCATTCTTGATGTCCCCAATTATGGCAGCATCCGCATTGCGGTTCAGGATGGACGCGTCATCACGGATCTGCCGCCGGGAAACCGGCCGGACTGGCTGCGTGTCAACGATGTGAAGTTCGATGCCCGCCCGGACCTGAAACGTCGCGTTCAGGTATCACGCGCCAAGATCGAGGTGCACCGCTATTTCCTTGGTTGGGAGAATTTCTTCTTCCCCTTCAATTCACCGCTCAAGGCCTACTCCTTCGGCGAACTGCTGAGTCTGACTTTCAGTGCGGCGCGCCTGGACCCGGAGGTCGCCAACTGGCACCTGATCTACCGCACTTTCTGGGAAAATCCGGACTGGCAGCATGGCAATGTCTTCGTGGCGCTGCTCGAAACCCTGCTCATGGCAGTGCTCGGCACATTCACGGCGGCCCTTGTTGCCCTGCCGCTTGCATTTCTGGCAGCGCGCAACTTCACACCGTCGCGGACGCTGCGGTTCTTCGTGCGGCGGCTGTTCGACTTCGTGCGGGGGATCGACATGCTGATCTGGTCCCTGATCTTCATCCGAGCCTTCGGGCTGGGTCCGTTGACCGGGGCGCTGGCCATTGCCTTCACGGATACAGGAACGCTGGGCAAGCTGTTCTCGGAAGCGCTTGAGAACACCGACAGGAAACAGGTGGAGGGCGTCAGCGCGACAGGTGCGTCGAAGCTGCAGATCTATCGCTATGGCGTCATTCCTCAGATCCTGCCGATCTTCATCTCCCAGGGGTTCTACTATCTGGAATCCAACACCCGCTCCGCCACGGTGATCGGCGCGCTGGGGGCAGGCGGCATCGGCCTGATGCTGGTGGAGACCATCCGCACGTCACGCGACTGGGAAAACACCCTCTACATCATCCTGCTGACGATCCTGCTGGTCATCGCCATGGATGCGGTGTCAATGCGGGTTCGCCGCCGCCTGACCGGGGGCACCACACCCCCCTGACCTAGCCTGCTGACGGGGCGGCGTATCCCACCATGCCGAGTGCCAGGTCGACATAGGCGTCGGCGATCGCTTCCGGTGCCTTCGGGCCGTCGGTGCGATACCAGCCAGCGACGGCTGTACACATGGTGATGATGGCAAGCACGGCCTCATCGCGATGCGGGGTCGTGAAACGGCCTTGCTGCAGTCCATCATCCACCACATCCTTGAACAGGGTGGCGATGTGATCACGCAGGTCCACGACTTCCTGTCGCTCGGTCGCCGAAAGGCTGCGCAATTCCGTATTGGCAACGAAGGATTCGGCCTGACGCTCGGTATGCAGACGGACATGATTGCGTACCAGCGCCGCCAGCCGTTCCACCGGATCAGCCCCCGCGGCATCCCGCGCCGCCTCCAGGATGACGATCAGATCGGTCGTCACGCCGATCATCAGGGTCCGCAGGATCTCCACCTTCGATGGAAAATAGTAATAGGCGTGCGAGATGACCGTGCCTGCGCCGTCGGCAATCTTGCGCATGGACGTGTCATGGTATCCATGCGCAAAGAAAGCCTCCAGCGCTGCTTTCAGCACGGCCTCCCGTCCGGCGGCTGCGGACGTGGACGGGTCGCGCCGCCTTGCCGTCCGGGTGGCGTGAGCGGTCATCGAGCTGTCGCTCCCTGCCTATTCCGCCGCAATGGCGCTGTCGGTCTGCGCCACACCCGTGCCGAACCGCAGCAGCCGCCCCGAGTGGACGTTGGTTGGCGCGTCATCGCGGATTGTCACTTCACCGTTCACCAGGACATAGCGATAGCCGGATGCCCGTTGCACCCGCCGCCACTCCCCCGCAGGCAGGTCATGCACGATCTCGGCAGGCAGCACTTCCAGATTCTCGTAGTCGTAGACCAGAATATCCGCAGGCGCGCCCTTGCGCAGCACGCCGCGGCCTTCGAAGCCTGCGAACTGGGCAGGCAGGGCCGAAAGCCGCCAATGGGCTTCCTCCAGGCTGATCATGGCATTATCCCGCACGATCTTGACCAGCGTCTCGGTGGGGTAGCGCCCGGCGGTCAGGAACTTCGTGTGCGCCCCACCATCCGACACGCCGAACAGCACATAGGGGTCGTCCACGATTTCCTTCAGATAGTCGAGGCGACCATTGGGCGGGGCAGCAAAGAACTCCGTTTCCAGATTTTCCTCCACGGCCATGTCGAGCATGACATCCACGGGGTGCTTGCCCATCTTCTCCCCGGCGAGGGCCAGGCTGTGGTCCAGCCATTCCTTGTTCTTGTCCAGCTGCGGACCAACGATGACGATCTGGTCCAGCGGGCCGGTGGCCGTACGTGGCATGTTCTCGCGCAGCACCTTGCGGCGCTCCGGGTCGGCCAGCTTCTGCTTGCGCTCCTCGAATGTGCCAGTGGTGGCCTCGCACCAGGCATCGATATCGTCAAACAGGTTCCAGTCCTCGAACGTGAAGGTGAAGCCTGCGTCGGTGGTCAGGCCCTGGCCCACGACCTGGATGCCGCGTTCGCGACAGCTTTGCAGCCAGCTCAGCACGCGGCGGTGGATTTCCGGACGATGGTCGAACGCCTGCACGACATTCATGATCATCGGGCGACCGGAGATCTCCGCCATTTCCTCATAGAATTTCTGGTCCTTGTCGTTGTCGCCGGACACCAGCAGCATCTGCATGAAGCCCTCGTTGCGGCGTCGCAGCACCCTGGCAAGCTCACGGCAGGTCTCGTCATGCATCACGTCGGTGGGCATGGGTGTGCCATCGAAATCACGCTGCACGGCCGCCGGTCCTGTCGGCAGCATCCGCTGTGCCGACCAGCCGCACCCCCCGGCATCCAGGGCTTCCTCCAGCAGGCGGCAGATTTCCGCATGTTCGGCATCGGTCGGCAGCCGCCCGGCCTTGGCGTCCTCGAAACCCAGAACCCAGATCAGCAATGGGCTGATCGGCACATAGGGCAGGATGTTCACCGACTTCGGCGCGCGGTCCACGCTGTCCAGAAATTCGGGGAACGTCACCCAGTCCCACGGCAGCCCAGCCTCCATCGACGGCAGCGGAATGGCCTCCACCCGGGTCATCGACATCATCGCCCGCTCCCGCGCCTCCGGGTGCACCGGGGCGAAGCCGAAACCGCAATTGCCGATCACCACCGACGTGATGCCGTGCCAGCCTGAAATGGTGCAATAGGGGTCCCAGAACAGCTGCGCATCATAATGGGTGTGCAGGTCGATGAAGCCGGGCGCGACGATCAGGCCCTCTGCATCAATCACCTCCGCCCCGTCGGCGGCATCGATGTGACCGATCTCCGCAATCACGCCGTCGCGAATGCCGATATCCCCGCGATAGCGCGGCACGCGCGTGCCGTCCACGACCATCCCGTTCTTGATCACCCGATCATATTTCGCCATGTCACTTCCTCCCCAGGGTCAATTTGAGCGAATGTTCAATCAAGGTGACGGTGGAGTCAACAAGGGATTGCTTCAGCCGGATGCGAGGATGCGTTCCACCACGATCTGAACCTCCAGCGCTTCCTCCACTGTGGCCAGGTCATGGGGCTGACCACGGACCATGTCGGCAAGCTTGGTCACCTGGCCCTTCAGGATCATCGGGCGGGCCAACTCGTGGCTGGGCGCTTCCGGGTCGCCGACCCAGGAACCTTCAGCGGTCAGTCTCTCTGCCGTGGACCAGTCACGCAGGCGGATCGCGCCTCTCGATCCGGTCAGGGTCCAGAGATTGTGGTCCGCCTGATCCGTTGTGCCGACGCCGCCCTTCAGGCGGACAGGCAGATCGCCCGCTGTCAGATCGGCGGCGATGGCCGTCTCTGCACCGTCACCACCGGGGTATCGGGCCGATGCGCTGCCGAGTTTCAGCGGACCACACAGGCGTCGGGTCAGGAACAGGAAATGGGAAATGACTTCCCGCGTGAAGCCGCCTTCTGCGCGGCGTGACAGCCAGCCGTTGGCGTCCATCTGCCAGGGGCGCGGCCACTGGGCGAACTGCGTACTGATCTCCAGGTGCTCAGGGCTGCCAATGACCCCGTCCGCCAGCCAGCCTTTCAGCGATGCCACGGCCGGCGACGACGCAAAGATGAAATTGACCGCCGCCGCGCTGCCTGACTGGTTCACGAGTTCCAGAAAGGCATGTGACTCCTCGATCGATACCGCGAGCGGCTTTTCGGTGAACACCGCTCTGCCGGCACCAAGGGCAATGCGGGCGTGGCCCAGGTGCGTTGCGGGCGGTGAGGCGACGTAGATGACATCCGAAAGTCCGGCGACATCAGGTGCATGATCGACGAATGGCAAGTCCGGCAGTTCTGCACTCAGCCGTCGCCGTGCTGCCGGGTCCGGGTCCCACAGTGCCGAAAGCCGGATCATGCCGGGATCAAGTGACAGGGTGGCGCGGATGATTCGCTCTCCCATGATGCCGCAACCGATGATGCCCAGCCTCACGCCGCTTTCTGCCATGTCCCTGTTCTCCCTGTCTGATCTTCGATGTGGCCGTACCCTATCACCTCCGGTGCGTCTGATGGCAGCCGTGGATGGGATACGGCGGCAGCCGCGCGCCAGTTCGCACTTCTGATGATCGGCCGGCAAGGCGCGGGTTTCGCCGTGCGGGGAAGGGGTCAGGGCAGTCGGCTGGTGTCCCTGACCAGCAGCAGCCCGATGCCGGCCAGACCGGACAGGGCCGCGACGGTGGCGTAGGCCGCGCCATACCCCGAGACGGTGACCAGGACGCTGAACAGGCTGGGCAGCAGCATGACGCCGAAGAACTGGCTGAACGCGCCCAGCCCCGCAGCCTCTGCCACATGGCTCTGGCCGCCGATCCGGGCGAACTCGGCGAACGCAAGGCCGGTATAGCCGCTGGCGGTGGCCCCCGCGACCACGGCCACGAGCAGGATCGCGAACCATGGCCAGTCGGCGGCGAACATGCCGGCCAGCACCCCCATGCCTGCCATCACCAACCCCATGACAGCCAGCATGCGCGGGGCCGGTATCCAGCGGTCGGCGACAATGCCCCAGATCGGTCGGGTGATGACCCCCGATACCTGATAGGCCGCGAGCATCTGTCCCGCGCCAACCAGATCGAAGCCCGCGCGGCTGGTCAGATGAACGCTCATGAACGACACGAAGCAGAGCTGCACGCCTGCATAGAAGAACACGGCCAGGGTCAGGCTGCGAATCTGCGGCTTGTCGCGCAGCAGGTTCAAGGGACCGAGCAGGCCGCCTGCAGTGATCACATGGCCAGGGTTGCGCCCCCCGTCATAGGTGCCGCGCACCATCTGCAGCACGATCAGCAGCACGATGGCCGGAATGATCTGCACGCCGATGGCGGTCTGCCAGTCGAAGCCCAGCACCAGCGGCGGCACGATCAGTCCGCCCAGCACGCCGCCCAGCGGCACGCCGATCTGGCGGATCGAGAAGACGAGGTTTCGGATGGATGGCGGTGTCCGTGCCATCAGCAGGTGCGAACTGGTGGGTGCCGTCGCCCCGTACCCCAGACCCAGCAGCACCGCCGACAGGGCCAGCGCCAGCACGGTACCGCCCAGCGCCGCCGCGCTGATCATCGCCAGCCCGGCCAGCAGGATGAACTGGCTGACCCGTACCGCGCCATAGCGATGGATGAAGCTGACGGACAGGATCGCGGAGATCATGCCGACGCCATAGACAATGGAGATGAATATCCCCACCCGCTCCCCCGCAACGCCCAGATCGGCGGCGATGGCAGGTGCAGCCGCAGGCACGGAGTACGCGGCCATGGTCACCAGTGTCTGCACGAACAGACCAATGAACAGCGGGATGTAGGGAAAGTTCTTCAGGACAGGCACCCGTTGCTTGATCGCGTGAACACTTGCTGCGGGGACGATAGCAGTCCTGCAGCCTTCGCCATCATGCCAGATGCGGCAAGTCCCGATCCGCACCTTCGCCGTATACCTGCCATCGGCAATGAACGGAGCGGGTGTCTGCCATGAAGATGCGGCGCATATCAGACCTCCCCAGCAAGATCTGCATGGCCTGTCAGCGCCCCTTCACATGGCGGCGCAAGTGGGCCAGGGACTGGGCAAGCGTCCGCTACTGCTCTGAGCGGTGCCGACGGTCGCGGACCCGTGCAACGGAATGAAGCTCAGTTCCGTCCGGTCAGCGGCATCGGCGCGTTGCCCCGGGATCTGGGGTCGCGTGGCCCCCACTTGTCGATCTGGACGGCGTTGATGAACTGTTCCACCTGATCGTTGAAGGCGGCCGGTTCTTCCAGGTTCATGCCGTGCGCCGTGCGCGGTGCCATCCAGAGGCCGGATGCGGGAATGGTGCGACGCAGGAACAGACTGGTTTCGATGCAGGGCTCATCTTCGTCCCCCACGGCGATCAGGACGGGCAGGGTCATGGCAGCCAGCTGTTCGGTGAAGTCGGTCAGGGACGGCCGCTGCCCCTGATAGTTGCGCATGGTATAGGCCGATCCCCTGGCCGGATGCTCGGCCAGGTTCCGCACGAACTCATCGAAGCCGCGGGGGTCCTTGTTCTGCAACTGGACACGGGTCGGCCCCTCGGCAATTGCGGCGACCAGCCCCTCTGCTCCCTTGGCCTCGATCATGTCAGCCAGTTTTGCCGTCTGTTCCATGAAGGCAGGGCGCTGGTCCGGCGGGGAACCTGAGCCGACCCCGGCCAGCACCAGGCCGATCACGCGGTCCGGCTGGCGCAGGCCGAACTGCAGCGCCGCATAGGCTCCCATGCTGAGCCCCACCACATAGGCACGGTCGATGTGCAGGTGGTCCATCACGACACCGATGTCATCGGCGAAGTGGCGCCAGCTGTAGAGGCTCTGATCGTCCGGCACATCGGATCCCGTATAACCACGGGCACTGTAGGCGACGCAGCGATGGTGGCGGCTGAAGTGGCGCACCTGTGCCTCCCAGCTGCGCCAGTCGGCGGCGAATTCATGCACGAAGATGATCGGCGTGCCGGTCCCGGCCTCCTCGTAGTAGAGCTTTACCCCGTCAGAATTCGCATACGGCATTGCGTCTCTCCCCAATCGTCAGATGTCGTTGCCGATCATTTTCCGGGTGTTCTCGCACAGCCATTCAGCCAGCGCCGGTTCTGTGACCTGTCCGGCCGCCAGGGCAAGCGTCATGGTGGCGGCGGCGGCCTCTTCTGCTATCAGTCGCCAGTCGTTCAGCCGCAGAAACATGTAGGCAGCCAGAAAGGCGGTACGCTTTTTCCCGTCGACGAAGGGGTGGTTGCGTGCCAGCCCGAACGCGTAGGCAGCTGCGAGCCTGCGGATGTCCGTCTCGCCGTACGCAAACAGGTTGCGCGGGCGGGCAAGAGCCGAATCCAGCAGATTGGCGTCCCGAACACCCGGCAGACCGCCATGTTCAGCCAGTTGCATGTCGTGCACTGCCTCCAGCACGGGGGGGAGGAGCCAGACAGGCTCCGTCACCTGGCAAGTTCACGCAGTGTGTTGCGATACGCGGCCATGCCTTCGCGTGCCACGCGCATCTGCACCTCGAAATTCGGGTCATAGGGCGTCACGCGCATGGCACCGTCCGGTGTTTCGGTCACGAACAGGCTGTCGCCTTCGCTCAGGTTCAGCCGTGACAGGACGTCTTTCGGCAGGACGACGCCGAGCGAGTTGCCGATCTGTCGAACCTTGAGCGTGGTCATGCCTGACATATCCTCTGAATGTTATAACTTTGATGATAACAGATGGGGCGGCATCCCGGCTACGCCTGCTGTCCTTGACGCAAGCGGGGCGGGGGCGTACAAGCTGGCGCTTCTACGGTAATGGCAGAGACCATCCGTGCAGGTTCCAAGGGGCTGAGAGGTTCCGAAGGGCAGGTACCCACTGGCCGACGAGTATTCGTCCGCCGGTGTGCAACGCATTGTGTGATGCGTGGCTGAATGGGTCTCCGGTCAGATGTTGGCTGATGACGGAACACGGGAAGGGAACCGATGTTCGAATCCTTGAGCGAGCGGCTCGGTACTGTCTTTGACGGGCTGAAGCGCCGCGGATCACTGAGCGAAAGCGACGTGTCGGAAGCGATGCGCGAAGTGCGCGTGGCGCTGCTGGAAGCCGACGTGGCGCTGTCCGTGGTCAAGGACTTCATTGCCGAGGTGAAGAAGCAGGCGGTGGGCCAGGATGTCCTGCGTTCCGTCACGCCGGGCCAGATGGTCATCAAGATCGTTTCCGATCACCTGACAGAGGTGCTGGGCAAGGAATCCGATGGTCTGAACCTGAATGCCGTTCCGCCGGTACCGATCATGATGGTCGGCCTGCAGGGCTCGGGCAAGACGACATCGACGGCGAAGATCGCGCTGCGCCTGCGCACCCGCGAGAAGAAGAAGGTCATGATGGCGTCCCTGGACGTCCGCCGACCCGCCGCACAGGAACAGCTGCGGGTGCTGGGCGAACAGGCCGAGGTTGTCACCCTGCCCGTCGTCGCCGGGCAGCAGCCGGTCGAGATCGCCAAGCGCGCCATGGCGTCGGCCCGGCTGCAGGGCTACGACGTGGTGCTGCTGGATACGGCGGGTCGGCTGCACGTCGATGAACAGCTGATGGCAGAGATCGCCGCAGTTCGCGATGCGGTCTCGCCCGGGGAAACACTGCTGGTCGCGGATGCGCTGACCGGACAGGACGCGGTGAATGTCGCCAAGCAGTTCGATGAACGCGTCGGCCTGACAGGCATCATGCTCACGCGGGTTGATGGTGACGGGCGCGGCGGCGCGGCCTTGTCGATGCGTGCGGTCACGGGCCGTCCGATCAAGCTGCTGGGCGTCGGTGAAAAGCTGGACGAACTGGAAGCGTTCCACCCGGACCGGATCGCCAACCGCATCCTGGGCATGGGCGATGTCGTCAGCCTGGTGGAGCGGGCCAGCGAGTCCATGGAAGTGGCCGAGGCGGAGAAGCTCGCCAGGAAGCTGAAGAAGGGCCAGTTCGATCTGGAGGATCTGCGCGGTCAGCTGCAGCAGATGCAGAAGATGGGCGGCCTGGAAGGTCTGGCGGGCATGCTGCCCGGTGCCAAGCAGATGAAGCAGCAATTGGCGCAGGCCAACATCGACCCGAAGATGCTGAAACGGCAGGAGGCGATCATCTCCTCCATGACGCCGAAGGAACGCCGTCGTCCCGACGTCATCAATGGCTCCCGCAAGAAGCGTATCGCGGCAGGTTCCGGCACCAGCGTGCCAGAGGTCAACCGCGTGCTGAAACAATGGAAGCAGATGTCGGTGATGATGAAGAAGGTCAAGAAGATGGGGAAGTCAGGCATGATGCGTGCCGGTCTCTCCGGCATCTTGCCCAAGATGTAACCAACTGAAATCAAACGTATAACAGAATCAACTACGGAGACTGAATACCATGGCTGTCAAGATCAGGCTGTCCCGCGGCGGCGCCAAGCGGCGCCCCTTTTATCGCATCGTCGTTGCCGATGCCCGTTCCATGCGCGATGGCAAGTTCATCGAGCGCATTGGCACCTACGACCCGATGCAGCCGAAGGATTCGGAGAACCGCGTGAAGCTGGACGTGGAACGGGCGCAGCATTGGCTGGGTCACGGCGCGCAGCCGACCGACCGCGTTGCCCGCTTTCTGAGCGATGCCGGTGTCATCGAAGCCCGCAAGCGCAACAACCCCGACAAGGCGAAGCCGAAGGCCAAGGCCCAGGAACGCCTGGAAGCCGCCCGGATGAAGGCTGAGGAAGAAGCTGCTGCCAAGGCTGAAGCTGCTGCCGCGCCCGCTGAGGAAGCCCCCGCGGAGGAGGCACCCGCCGCCGAAGCCCCGGCTGAAGAAGTGCCTGCTGAAGCGCCGGCCGAAGAAGCCAAGCCCGAATCCTGACAGCCGGAGTTCAGGTCATGTCCTCGGACAGGGTCATTGTTGCAGCGATCGCAGGCGCCCATGGCGTCAGCGGTCGCGTCAAGCTGAAGACCTTCACGGAGGAACCGGCGAGTGTCGGCACGTTCGGCCCCCTGTCCGATGAGGCCGGGGAGCGGCAGTTCGAGATCCGCGTCACCGGCTCCACCAAGGGCGGTGTGATCGCCGAACTCTCCGGCATCCGCAACCGTGATCAGGCCGAGGCGCTGAAAGGCACGACCCTGCACGTCGACCGGGAACGCCTGCCGGAACTGGAAGATGAAGAAGACTTCTATCAGGCCGATCTGATCGGGCTGGAGGCGATCCATGTCGATGGCCAGCGGCTGGGTCGCGTGAAGGCGGTGCATACGCTGGGGGCAGGGGAAGTACTGGAAATCCAGCCCGCGCTGCGTGCCGGTCGCAAGACCCTGCTTGTCCCGTTCAGCCGGGAGGCGGTGCCTGTCGTCGACATCGCTGCAGGCCGCCTGACCATTGATCCGCCTGTGGAGATCGATGCGCGTCCGGAGGATGAGGAAGGGGGCGAGATGCCCCCTGAAGATGCATCTGAAGTGTCTGATGACGGGCCCGCAGACATGACTGTCGAAACCGGGTCCGGTGATGCAGGTGAAGCACCGGAAAAATGACTGATCCCGCGTTCCGCGCCACCGTGCTGACGATCTATCCGGAAATCTTTCCCGGACCGCTGGGCACGGCGCTTTCCGGCAAGGGGCTGGAGCGGGGTCTCTGGTCGCTGAAAGTGGTGGACATCAGGGACTTCGCGCGCGATAAGCACCGCGCTGTCGATGATGCGCCTTTCGGCGGTGGTGCAGGCATGGTGATGCGGCCCGATCTTCTTGGTCAGGCCATTGATGCCCACCACGTGGCGCCGGCGCCCCTGATCTACTTCAGCCCGCGTGGGCGGCTGCTGGATCAGGCGCTGGTCGAACAGGTTCGGGACGCCGGTGAGGTGACCCTGATCTGTGGCCGGTTCGAAGGGATCGACGAACGGGTTCTGCAGGCCCGTCCCGTGATGGAAGTCAGCCTCGGCGACTTCGTGCTGTCAGGGGGTGAGTTTGCGGCGCTGGCCATGCTTGATGCCATTGTCCGGCTGGTGCCGGGGGTGACAGGCAACAGTGCCAGTCTGGCGGAAGAGAGCTTTGCGGACGGGCTTCTCGAATATCCGCACTACACGCGTCCGCGCGAATGGGAGGGGATGACCCCTCCTGACATATTGTTGAGCGGCGATCACGCCCGCATCCATGCCTGGCGGCAGGACCAGTCCAAGGCCCTGACCCAGGAACGGAGACCGGACCTATGGCGACGCTACAAGGAAAAAGAAGACAGGTAACCAGATGAACCTGATTGAAGATATCGAACGCGAAGAGATGGCGCGTGTGACCGTGGACAAGGAAATCCCGACGTTTCAGTCCGGTGACACTGTCCGCGTCAATGTGAAGGTGACGGAAGGCAGCCGCGAACGCGTTCAGGCGTTCGAAGGTGTGTGCATTGCGCGCCGTAACCGGGGCATCAACTCCTCCTTCACCATCCGCAAGATTTCGTACAATGAAGGTGTCGAGCGTGTGTTCCCGCTCTACTCCCCGATCATTGAATCCATCGTCGTCGTGCGCCGCGGTGTCGTGCGCCGGGCGAAGCTGTATTACCTGCGTGGCCGTCGCGGCAAGTCCGCCCGTATTGCCGAGCGCCGGACGGAGCGGGTCAAGAAGACACCCGCGAGCTGATCCAGCGACGCAGACCAGAGACAGGAAAGGCCCGGTACGCGATGTGCGTCCCGGGCCTTTTTCTTGTCCGCCGCGCATGATCACCCAAGGCGGATGATCACGCGAAACTGGTGATGTCCGCCAGCAATGAAATGCGCTAACCCGGCAGAACGGTGCCTGTGCCAATTGTCCTGCGTCGCCAGAAATAGCCGGCAAGGCACCCAACCATCACCCATGCTGCCAGGCCGACGCCGAATGCGCGGCTGGCGAACAATGCCGCGATCTCGGGCGGCACCGGTCCGGCAAGGACATCCGGCTCCGGCGCGCCAACGACATGCGGGGCCAGCAACAACAGCGCTGCCGCACCCCATGCCATCCAGTTGCGTCCGAACGCGATCAGCCAGATGCCGACCGCTGCCGTGGCCACGGTGGCGAACCACCAGATCTGGCGCGCACCGATGTCGGCGGCGGCCACGCCTGGCACTTCCGGTGCCAGCGAAAAGCCAGGGGCAAGATGGAAGGTGACGAAGCCTGCGGCGCCCCAGATGATGCCTGTGCGTGCCGTGATGGTCGCGCCGCGGGTCTCGGCCACGCTCATCGCCGCGACGAGGATCAGGGCATAGCCGGTGTAGGTCAGCATCGTGAACAGGATGCTCAGCCCGTCACGCATCAGGTCCGGTCCGTCCCCGTGCGCATGCCCGTGACCGTGCGCGTGTCCACCATCGTGTGAATGTTCATCGCCGTGCGTGGGTTCTCCGGCGTGCTGGTGACCGGAATCATGCTGGCCGGTACTGGGGGCAGCACTTTCGAAATGCACCATCGCGCCGGAATCATAGAGTTCAGCGTGCAGCAGAACCGGTTGCACGAACGCAAGCTGAAGCAGGGCTGTGATGAACCCGGCCGCAGCACCAGCGAACAAGGCGCTGGTCAATATGCGCAGAAACATCTCAGTGGCAGGGGAAACCGGCAGCGTGGCGGACATCATGTGCATTGTGGTGCAGGCCGTCGGCCTGCACATGGCCCGCGATCGCGATGATCGAGAGGCCGAGCAGTGCGGCGAAAACCACTGCCAGCACGTTGGTGTTGATCGATGCTTTTGCCAGGGTCTGTGTCGTCATGATCATGCTCCTTCGCCGTCACTCCCGACGGCTGGTTCGAGTTGCTGCCTGGCAGGTCTCCTGGCTCGCGGGTCATCGTGCGTTGCCCACCTTCCCTGCGATCGTCCGCAAGTGGCATATCGGGCAGGCACTCACCGCATACAGTCGCGGGGGCGGCTTCAGCTTCAGGCGCCCAGTTTGGGTCCGCCCTGTCTGAATTCCCTCTTCATTTCCGGGCACTTTGTACCCATTGGAAAACCAAGCCCTGAATCAATAGCCGACTTTGGCGCGCGAGACCAAAGAAAAGCAGTCACCGGCACATCAGCCATGCGGGGATCGGCCCTGCACGATCCTGCATGGTCAGGCGATGAGCTTCTTGTAGCGGATGCGGTGCGGCTGGTCGGCATCGTCGCCGAGGCGGCGTTTGCGATCAGCCTCATAATCCTCGAAGTTGCCTTCGAACCATTCCACATGGCTGTTGCCTTCGAACGCGAGGATGTGGGTGGCGATCCGGTCGAGGAAGAAGCGGTCATGGCTGATGACCAGCGCGCAACCGGCAAAGCTCACCATGGCTTCTTCCAGTGCGCGCAGGGTCTCGACATCCAGATCGTTGGTCGGTTCGTCAAGCAGCAGCACGTTGGCGCCGGACTTCAGCGTGCGTGCCAGATGCACCCGGTTCCGCTCACCACCCGAAAGCTGCCCGACCTTCTTCTGCTGGTCGCCGCCCTTGAAGTTGAAGGACCCGACATAGGCGCGGGACTGGATGGTGCGCTTGCCCATTTCCAGCACATCGACCCCGCCGGAGATTTCCTCCCAGACGTTCTTGTTGGGGTCCAGCGCATCACGGCTCTGGTCCACGAAGCCGAGTTTCACGGTTTCGCCGATCTTCACTTCGCCGCTGTCGGGCGTCTCCTGCCCGGTGATCATGCGGAACATGGTCGACTTGCCCGCGCCGTTGGGGCCGATGATGCCGACAATGGCACCTGGCGGGATCTTGGCGCTGAAATTGTCGATCAGGAACTTGTCGCCGAAGCCCTTGCTGACGTTCTCGAAGGCGATGACATTGTTGCCAAGACGTGGCCCCGGCGGCACGTAGATCTGCATCTCGGCGCGGCGTTCTTCCGACTCGTCCGAAAGCAGATCCTCATAGGCCGAGACACGGGCCTTGGACTTGGCCTGCCGGGCGCGGGGACTCTGGCGGATCCATTCCAGTTCGCTGGCGAGTGTGCGCTTGCGCGATTCATCTTCCCGCGATTCCTGCTGCAGGCGCTTGGCCTTCTGTTCCAGCCAGCCGGAATAGTTGCCCTGATAGGGGAAGCCCCGGCCCCGGTCGAGTTCCAGGATCCAGCCGGCAACATTGTCCAGGAAGTACCGGTCATGGGTCACGGCCACGACCGTGCCAGCGTAATCGTGCAGGAACCGCTCCAGCCACAGCACCGATTCGGCGTCCAGATGGTTGGTCGGTTCGTCGAGCAGCAGCATGTCAGGCTTCGACAGCAGCAGCCGCGCCAGCGCGACCCGGCGGCGTTCACCACCCGACAGCTTGTCGATGGCCGCGTCTGACGGCGGGCAGCGCAGCGCATCCATGGCGACATCGACTTCGCGGTCCAGGTTCCACAGGTCCGCAGCATCGATCTCTTCCTGCAGCTGGCCCTGTTCCTCGATCAGCGTATTCATCTCGTCATCTTCCATCGGTTCCGCGAACTTCATGGAGATGTCGTTGTAGCGATCCAGAATGGCCTGCTTTTCGGCGACCCCATCCATGACGTTGCCCAGCACGGTCTTGGTCTCGTCCAGCTCCGGCTCCTGGCGCAGATAGCCGACCTTCAGACCGTCCGCTGCCCGGGCTTCACCGCCGAATTCCGTGATTTCCCCGCCCATGATCTTCAGCAGGGTCGACTTGCCGGAACCGTTGATGCCCAGCACGCCGATCTTGGCGCCGGGCAGGAAGGAGAGATTTATATCCTTCAGCACGGTCTTGCCGCCCGGCCAGTTCTTGGTCAGGCCCTGCATGGTGTAGACGTACTGATAGCTCGCCATCTCTGGATCCTCTTGGCTCAGGTCATCGGTTCGGGGAATGTCGCTGGCGCGGGTTGTAGCGAATGTGGCGACGCCGGGCAACGGGTGGCAGCAGCCGGGCGTTCGATTGGCCGGGCAGAGCCAGACGCGCGTCAGCTGTCCTTCCGTCCCCGTCCCTCACCGATGCTGGTCTTGCCGAAGCGTGCGCGGACATGATCCAGGGCGCCCTCGATCTTCTTGCGGTGCTGGCGACCGGTATCCAGCAGGTCCGGCACATCAGCCGCTTCGCCGGGCATCAGGCCGGCGCCCCCGACACCGATCAGGCGGAACGCGGTATGGCCATCTGCTTCGATGCGCATCAGCGGTGCGGCGGCGTCGAACAGCACACCGGCCAGCTGGGTCGGGTTCTCCAGGGTGCGGCTGCGGGTGCGGATGGAGAAATCGGCGGCGCGGAGTTTCAGGGTCACGGTCCGTGCGGCCAGATCCTTGCGCTTCAGATCTGCGGAGACGTTTTCCGACAATCGCCAGAGATGCCTCGCCAGTTCATCTGCATCACGCAGGTCGCTGTTGAAAGTGGTCTCGGATGAAACGCTCTTCGCCAGGTTGCCTGGGCTGACATCGCGCGCGTCGCGGCCGTGGGCGAAGGCGTGCAACCGCTTGCCGATGGCGCCATAGCGGCGCATCAGGTCCGCCTCCGTGAACTTGCGGAAATCCCCGATCAGGCGCACGCCGTCGGCATTCAGCTTCTTGTGGAACGCCTTGCCGACGCCGTAGATGTCGGACACCGGGCGGCGGGCCAGAAAGTCCACGGCCTCTGCCGCGCCGATCACGGCAAAGCCACGGGGCTTGTCCAGGTCTGACGCCAGCTTGGCCAGGAACTTGTTGTACGACAGGCCAACGGAGATGCTGACACCAACCTGCTTCTCCACCGTCGCCGCCAGACGCGCCAGCACGGCGGCGGGCGCGGCGTGATGCACACGCTCGGTGCCAGTCATGTCCAGAAACGCTTCATCGATCGACAAGGGTTCCACCAGGGGGGTCAGGTCCTGCATCAGCGCCCGGATTTCCCGGCTGACCGCGACGTACTTCTTCATGTCGGGTTTCAGCACCACGGCATCGGGGCAGGCCTTCAGCGCCTTGAACATCGGCATGGCGGAACGCACGCCGTACATTCGCGCCACATAGCAGGCGGTGGACACGACACCACGGGTGCCGCCACCGATGATCAGCGGCTTGTCGGCGAGGCTCGGGTCGTCGCGTTTCTCCACCGAGGCGTAGAAGGCATCGCAATCCACATGCGCCAGACTGAGTTGTGCCAGTTCATCATGCGCAATGCCGCGCGGGGAGCCGCAACTGCGGCATGACCCGCTGGCGGGCGTCTTGTCCGCCGTTGTGAAGCAGTCGCGGCAGAGCCAGCTCATCGGTCCTGTCCGCTGCCCGGTGGCCAGAGCCAGGCCGCCCCGCGTACACCCGACGAGTCGCCATGGACCGCCTGCGTCAGGCGTGTTGCGACGTGGTCGGAGAAGACCCACCTGGGCAGGCGCGACGGAACGTCGTCATACAGTCGCGGCAGATTCGACACCCCGCCGCCCAGCACGATGACCTCCGGGTCGAAGATGTTGATGACATGCGCCAGTGCCCGCGCCAGCCGGTCGGCATAGTCCAGCCAGAACAGGTCGTCGGTGATGTCATCGGGGCGTGCCTGCTGACCATGGCTGCGTGCGTAGGCCGCGCTGATGGCAGGGCCGGACAGAAAGGCCTCGATGCAGCCGTGCTTGCCGCAATAGCAGGCGGGGCCAGGGCGTTCATCGTCGCGAGGCCAGGGAAGGGGGTTGTGGCCCCATTCGCCCGCAATGGCGTTCGGGCCGTGCACGATCTGCTGCTGCCAGACCAGCCCGCCGCCGACGCCGGTGCCGAGGATGACACCGAAGACCGACCGCGCATCGCGCCCGGCACCATCGACGGCTTCCGACAGGGCGAAGCAGTCGGCGTCATTTGCAATGCGTACAGGGCGATCCAGCGCGCGTTCCAGATCCCGATCAAGCGCCTGCCCGATCAGGCATGTGGAATTGGCGTTCTTCATCAGACCGGTCGCGGGCGACAGGGCCCCGGGGGTGCCGATGCCGACGCTGCAGCCCTTGCCCACCTCTGCCTCGATCCGTGTCACCAGCCCCGTGATGGCCGACAGCGTGGCGGGGTAATCACCCTGGGGTGTCGGTAAGCGGTGACGGACGGCAATCGCGCCTGCGGTGTCCAGGGCCACCGCCTCGATCTTCGTGCCGCCCAGATCAACACCGATCCGCATGGTGGCTTGCCCCGGTCAGCCGCCGAACAGGCGGGATTCGATGAAGGGTGTCGCCTCCGGCCAGGTGTCGGCGCGGTGGTGGGCATCATCCGCTTTCGCGATCATCGGTGCCAGGCGCGGGTCTGCCACGAAGTGCAGACGGTGCACATGTCCTGCCGATTTCGCCACGGACGAATGGTTATGGGGAATATCATCGATGAAGATCGCCTCCGCCCCCGCCCGTTCCTGCAACAGATGCACGGCAGGGCCTTTCAGCCCTTCGTTGGCGATCAGTGGATAGTCCATGCCGTGGCGGCGCAGGGCCTGTCTGCGCCCCTCTGCCCCATTCGCCGGGATATTGCTCAACACAACGATCTGCGCCCGCTGTGAAAGGTGTGCCAGCGCATCCGCGGCACCCGGCACCGGTTTCAGCTCTGCTGTGTGTCTGGCGAAGAAGGTGCCCAGATGCGCCTTCACCTCCGGTCCGGCCAGCGCCCGACCGTCCGCGTCGCGCACATTGCCGGTGATGCCGAACGAAGCCCAGTCGAACTGCAGGCCCGCACCTTCCAGATAGCCGACCAGCCCGTCCATGAAGGCAAAAAGCACCTCATCGGCGTCGCTGATCACCATCGGGCGGCCAGGCACGATTTCAATCGCGTCGATCTGTGCCCGGATTGCCGGGTCAAGTTCGGTCATGTGGTCGTCCTGTGCGAATGCTGGCGCGCGTGCGTCAGTTCAAGTTGTCGTAGACGGTCTTCTCGAATTCAAGGAACAGCGGCAGTGACTTCACGTCAGCGAAGGGCAGGATCTGCGTGGCATAGACGCCGCCGATACCCTTTACGGGATCGATCCAGTAGTAGGAATTGGCCAGCCCGGCCCAGGCCAGCGATCCGGCAGAACGGCCTGTGGGCGCCTGCTGTTCGTTGATCATGAACGACAGGCCCCAGGTCTTCTCGATGCCGGGGAAGAACTCGGCGTCGTTGGTGAAGCCGGCCTCTGCGCTCACCAGCCTGGAGACCCTGTTGTCGCCCATCTGGTTGACCGACATCATGGCCACGGTCTCCGGTTTCAGAACCTGATTGCCACCGGCCTGACCCTTGTTGAGGATCATGCGGACAAATTTCGCATAGTCCTCCACCGTGCCATACAGCCCGCCGCCGCCCATCTCGAATTCCGGATCCTGCGGTATCTCCAGATCCATCTGGGCGACAAGCTGATCATCTTCCGTTCGGGCGTGAATCTTTGCCATCCGACCACGCATGTCATCGGTCATGCGGAATGCGGTGCTGTCCATGCCCATGGGGGCGAACAGGTTGTCGGCCATGTAGGCACCCAGCGTCTGCCCACTGACCTGTTCGACCATCTTGCCCGCCCAGTCGATGCCGGTGCCATAGTCCCAGTTGGTCCCGGGGTCGAACATCAGGGGCAGGTTCAGCGCCGCATTCATGCAACTGATGATGGGCGGCGTGCCCGAAACCTGCATGAACTTCTGAATATCAGCAGACCACATGTCATAGGTGCACCCTGCACTATGGGTCAGCAGCTGGCGCAGTGTGATGTCCGACTTCGGTGCGCGCAGGACCGGCTGTCCATCCGGGTCGAAGTTGTCCAGAACCTGCAGCCCGCCGATATCGGACACGGTGTCCCTGGCCGGCGCGTCCAGATCCAGCCTGCCTTGTTCGACCAGCTGCATGGCGGCGGCACCAGTGATGGCCTTGGTCATGGAAGCGATCCAGACGACCGTATCGGTTGTCATCCTGTCGCCTGAGCCCTTTACCCGCTCACCGAAAGCCCCCGCGTAGGTGTTGCCGTTGGAATTCGTGACAACGGCTGAGACACCAGGCACGGCATGGCTCTCTGTCGCGGTCTGAAGAAGTGCATCAAGTTGCTGTTGCATCATCGGTTCCCATCCCTGGTCAGAACTCTCGCTTGATTGAGCACAAAGATAGTGTGCTGTTCTGCCCAGCGATAGGCGTACGACGCCCTCAATGGTCCGGGGTTGCGCCGGGCAACTTGCGTCGTGCGCGCGCTGGCAGCGTCGGCTCGATTCCCTGTTCGGCGCAGAATTCCAGCAGCAGGGTTTCGTTCTGCAGCAGATGATCAAGCACCCCGGCCAGGAACTCGGGCGACGACAGCTCGCGCCTCAAGGCGCTGGGGGCCACGCCGGCAAGGGACAAGAATGCCTCCATCCGGTCAGCATCAGCGGCAAGAAAACCGATGGCATTGATAGCGAGCACTTCCGCTGCGTCACGATCCATGATTGAGTGATATTCCTGAATAAAATGCAGACTTGTCATACGACCTTCGCGACAAGGTTACCCGGTGCGGGCGGCGATATTAACCGTTGCTTTACGGAGCACTGCCATGATTTGTCCCGTGCAGAGGCAGGCGCGGCCTCTTCGACCCTTCGGCACTCCGCCGAGAACGTCTTCCGGATGACGAGCCGTGATCCGGCGGGCACCATGACCATGACGCGGCAGAAAGCCGTTTGAGGAAAGCATGCCGAAAACAGTCCTTATCGTCGAAGACAACGAGCTGAACATGAAACTGTTTCATGATCTGCTTGATGCCCATGGATATGCAACGGTACAGACCAAGGACGGGATGGAAGCGCTGAAGCTGGCGCGGGACCATCGGCCTGATCTGATCCTCATGGACATCCAGCTGCCGGAAGTCTCTGGTCTGGAAGTCACCAAGTGGATCAAGGAAGACGACGACCTGCGATCCATACCGGTCATTGCGGTCACCGCGTTCGCCATGAAGGGTGATGAGGAAAAGATCCGCGACGGCGGGTGTGAGGCCTATATCTCCAAACCCATTTCCGTCGGGACATTCATTGACACGGTCAAACAGTTTCTGGGGTAACGGCTGATGTCCGCCCGCGTCCTTGTAGTTGATGATGTTCTGCCGAACGTCCGCATCCTCGAAGCCAAGTTGTCCAGTGAGTATTATCAGGTGTTCACGGCCAGTGACGGCCCTGAAGCGCTGGAAGTGGTGGAACGCGACAATCCCGATATCGTGCTGCTGGACGTGATGATGCCTGGCATGGACGGGTTCGAAGTCTGTCGCCGCATGAAGGCCAACCCCGCCGTATCCCATATCCCAGTTGTCATGGTGACCGCCTTGTCCGACGCGTCCGATCGCGTCCAGGGGCTGGAGGCCGGTGCCGACGATTTCCTGACCAAGCCGGTCAACGACATGGCGCTGTTTTCCCGCGTCAGGTCGCTGGTGCGGCTGAAGATGACGATGGATGAGCTGAAGCTGCGCCGCCAGACAGGTGAGCGGCTTGGCATGGTGTCCACGGAGGCCGAGATCAACGTCGCTGGCGCCCCGGTGCTGGTGATCGATGACAATGCATCCGACAATCGCCATGTGAAGCGCCACATGGGGGAAGGGTTCGATCTGATGTTCGAAGCCGATCCGGAAGCGGCCATCGCCCTGGCGCGGGAAGGCGATCCCGATCTGGTCATCCTGTCGCTGGACCACAAGGGCACTGACCCGCTGCGCCTGACCTCGCGCATCCGCAACGATGCTGCCACCCGCCAGGTGCCGATCCTGATGATCGGGGAAGAAAGCGATAACGAGCGGATTGCCAAGGGCCTGGAACTGGGTGTCACCGATTATCTGCTGCGCCCGATCGACGGCAATGAGTTGACGGCGCGGGCCAAGACGCAGGTCCGCCGCAAGCGGTTCCAGGATCAGTTGCGCGAAAGCGTGGAAGCGTCCATCACCATGGCGATGACCGACCCGCTGACCGGTCTCTACAATCGCCGGTACCTCGACCAGCATCTGGAAATGGCGATGCAGCGGAACCGGACGGCGGGCAAGCCGCTTTCCTACATCCTGCTCGACATCGATCACTTCAAGGCGGTGAATGACAGCCACGGTCATGCCGCAGGTGACCGGATCCTGCAGCAGTTTTCCAGGCGCATACAGCACAGCGTCCGTGACTTCGATCTTTGCGCCCGCTACGGCGGCGAGGAATTTGTCGTGATGATGCCTGAAGCGGACCGCGCACTGGCCGAGAAAGTCGGTGAGCGACTGCGGCACGCGATGGAGGAAGCACCCTTCGAGACTGGTGAAGACGCCGGTTCCGTTGCCGTGACCTGCTCGCTCGGGGGCGCGACCCTGCGGGACGATGAAGATGCGGCATCGCTGATGAAGCGCGCTGACATGGCCCTGTACGAGGCCAAGGGCGCGGGCCGCAACCGGGTGGTCATGTCGGACTGATTGCCGATCCGGCGCGTTTGCCCGTCTCCACCAGATCCCACCCGAAGCAGCGCCTGCAGGCGCCAAGTGCCGTATGCATGCCTGAATGCCTTAATGCCTGAATGCCTGAATGCCTGAATGCCGGAGGGACTGACCATGCGCAATCCGCTGCGGTGTGCTGGTCTCGGTCTTGCCATGCTGACTGCCCTGATACCTGCAGCCAGCAAGGGGGGTGAACGCATGCTTGAGCAATAGCTGAAACAGGCCTTTGCTGCTGGTGAGTTGCCCGGACTGCACAGCGCACTGATCCTGCACAGGGGCAGGCCGCTGGCAGAGGTGCGTTTCCCGGGTGAGGATGAGCGCTGGGGATCGCCTTTGGGTGTCCGCGCGCATGGGCCTGACACGCTGCACGACCTGCGATCTGTCACCAAGAGCATCGTTGCCCTGCTGTACGGCATTGCACTGGACGACGGACTGGTGCCGCCGCTGGACGCCGTTCTGGTCGACCAGTTTCCGCACTACCCTGATCTGGCGAAGGAACCGGAGCGCCGGAAGATCCTGATCCGCCATGTCCTGTCCATGCAGATGGGCACCGACTGGAACGAGAATCTGCCCTATACCGACCCGCGCAACAGCGAGATTGCAATGGAGCTGGCGGCAGACCGTTTCCGCTTCATCCTTGACCGTCCCATGGTCACCAGGCCGGGGGACCGATGGAATTACAGCGGTGGCGCGACGGCACTGATCGCGCGACTGATTGCAAAGGGCACAGGCCGGTCGATCGATGCCTACGCCCGTGAAAGGCTGTTCGCGCCCCTCGGAATCACCGATTTCGAGTGGGTGAAGGGGGCGGACGGGGTGCCTTCCGCGGCATCAGGGCTGCGCATGAACATCCATGACCTCGTCAGGATCGGTCTGATGATCCATGACGCGGGCCGGTTCGAAGGTGACCAGGTTGTTTCCGAATCCTGGCTGACTGCCGCATTCTCGCCGCGCGCCGATCTGCAGACCGGGTTGCGATACGGCTTCTTCTGGTGGCTGCACCCGGCGGGTGATCCACCGCTTGGCGTGGCGGCGGCATTCGGCAATGGCGGGCAAAGGCTGTCCGTTGGCCTGGAGAGCGGTCTGACGGTCGTTGTCCTGGCTGGCAACTACAACGATCCGGAAGCCTGGAGGATTCCGGTGAAGGTGATCACCGACTTTGCGGTTCCGGCCATCAAGGACGATTGAGCGACCTCACTCCGGGTCGTCACCGATCCAGGCAATGCGCAGGATATTGGTGGCGCCGGGCGTCCCGAACGGCACGCCTGCCGTGATTACCAGTCGCTGTCCCGGCTCCGCAAAGCCATCACGGCGGGCGATGCGGCAGGCCTTGTCGACCATGTCGGCAAAGTTCTGGGCGTCCTCTGTCACCGCCGAATGCACACCCCAGACCAGCGCCATGCGGCGGGCCGTCTCCACCTTTGGCGTCAGGCCCAGAATCGGGTTGGACGGCCTTTCGCGGGCGGCCCTGAGGGCGGTTGACCCCGACGTGGTGTAGGTGACGATGGCTGCTGCCTTGATGGTTTCCGCAACCTGTCGTGCCGCCGCCGTGATCGCGTCTGAGGCCGTCGGCTCTGGCACCGCATGGTCCGCTTCCAGGATGCTGCGGTAATGGTCGTCGCGCTCCACGCTCTCGATGACCCGGTTCATGGTCTCGACCGACAGGATGGGGTGGTCACCTGCCGCAGTCTCTGCCGACAGCATCACCGCGTCGGCGCCGTCATAGACGGCGGTCGCGACGTCCGATACCTCGGCACGGGTGGGGAAGGGGCTGGTGACCATTGAATCAAGCATCTGTGTGGCGACAACCACGGTCTTGCCCAGTCGGCGTGCCCGACGGATCAGCCGCTTCTGCGTGGCGGGTACTTCCTCCACCGGGGTTTCGACGCCCAGATCGCCCCGGGCGACCATGATGCCGTCGGACAGGTCGAGAATGTCGTCGATATAGGTGACCGCCGCGGGCTTCTCGATCTTGGCCATGATGGCCGCGCGTCCGGTTGCCAGCTTCCGCGCCTCGGCCACATCGTCGGGCTGCTGCACGAACGACAGGGCAATCCAGTCAACACCCAGGGTGGCGGCAAATTCCAGGTCCTTGCGGTCCTTGTCCGACAGGGCGGCGAGGGGCAGGACGACATCGGGCAGGTTCAGGCCCTTGCGATCACTGAGCGTGCCGCCGGTGACCACCTCGGTCTTTGCGCTGGTCCGACCGCAATCAGTCACGCGCAAGCGCACACGCCCGTCGTCGAGCAGCAGGTTGGCACCCGGCTCCAGCGCCTTGAAGATTTCCGGATGGGGCAGTTGGGCGCGCTTGTCGGTGCCGGGCGTGTCCTTCATGTCGAGCAGGAATGTCGCGCCCGTCTTCAGTTCGACGGCGCCATTGGCAAACGTGCCGATGCGGAACTTCGGACCCTGCAGGTCGGCCAGCAGACCGATGGGCCGCCCGCGCGCTTCCTCCAGGCTCCGGACCACACGATGCCGGCGGCGATGCTCGGCATGGGTGCCGTGGCTGAAGTTGAGGCGGAAGACATCCACGCCGGCGTCGAACAGTTCCGCGATGCGGTGCGCGGTGGAACTGGCCGGACCCAGGGTGGCGAGAATCTTCGTCTGACGATTACGGTGCAAGGTAAGGCTCCTTCGATGGCCGAACGATGATCGCACGGAAATCGTTCACGTTGGTATTTGTCGGACCTGGCCGAAACAGATCGCCCAGGGCATCAAGCGTCGGACCGGTGTTGTTGGTTGCCAGCGCGGATGCCGGGTCTGCTGCATGATCGCGCGACCAGAGGGCGGAGTCCGTGCTGACGAATGCGCCTGCGGCGTCGCCGTTGCCGTCCAGACCGTCCGTGTCTGCCGCCAGCGCGGTGATACCCTTGCATCCATCCAGCACCAGCGCGAGCGAAAGCGCATATTCCTGATTGGGGCCGCCCTGGCCGTCACCCCGAACCGTGACGGTCAGTTCACCGCCAGACAGCAGGATCGACGGTCTGTCGCGCAACAGCATGCGCCGCGCCAGATCGCCATGGGCACAGGCGACATCGCGCGCCTCACCTTCCAGCCCGTCACCCAGCATCACCGGTTCCAGCCCTTCGGCGCGGGCCAGCACAGCGGCGGCGTCCAGCGCATCCTGCGGACGGGCGACGAGGCGATAGTCGGCCGGCGGCAGTGGTGGTTTCGCAGTACCTTCCGCCGCGCGCAGATGTTTCATGACCGCTTCCGGTGCTGCGATCCGGTACCTGGCCAGCAAGGCGAGGGCATCGGCAGCATGCGACGGGTCGTCAACCGTCGGGCCGGACCCGATGATTGACGGATCGTCCCCCACGACGTCCGAGATCGCGAGTGTGACCAGCCGTGCAGGTGCTGCGGCCCGGCCCAATGCTCCGCCCTTGACCCCGGAAAGGTGCTTGCGGACGGTGTTCATGTGCTGGATTGGCGCGCCGGATCGCAGCAGGGCCTGGGTCACGGCCTGCTTGTCGCCAAGGGTCAGGCCCTCAGCCGGGGCCGTCAGCAGCGCGGATGCACCGCCCGAGAGCAGGCACACCACCAGGTCATCGGGCCCGAGAGAGCGCACCATCTGCAGTATCCGTCGGGTTGCCGCGATGCCGCTGGCATCAGGCACCGGATGCGAAGCCTCCACCACCTCGATCCGGTCCGTTGGGATGCCATGGCCATAGCGCGTGATGACCAGACCCGTCAGGTCGTGCTGCCAGGCATCCTCGAACGCGGCGGCCATGGCGGCGGCTGCCTTGCCTGCACCAACCACGACCGTGCGACCCCTTGGCGGTTCCGGCAGGTTGCCTGCGATGCATTGGGATGGATGGACGCGGGCCACGGCAACGTGGAACAGCCTTTCGAGCAACGCACGATCATCGGCGGGGGAGGTCATTGTGCGCGGGCCATTGCGGTCAGTTGCGGAGTGTCCAGAATAGGGAACACGTACCCCGGCTTGCAATGGCGGGCGGGACCCTTGAGGCAGGAAGCCGTAAGAGCATGCGCGACAGTGGCGAAGGAACCTTCTTCTGTGTGGATGCCCACACCTGCGGCAACCCGGTGCGGGTGGTCGCAGGCGGTGCGCCGGTGCTTCGGGGCGACACCATGATGGCGCGCCGTGCGGATTTTCTGGATCGCTTTGACTGGATTCGAACGGGTCTGATGTTCGAACCGCGCGGCCATGACGCCATGTCGGGGTCCATCCTGATGCCTGCGACGCGCGACGATTGCGACATCGGCCTGCTGTTCATAGAGGTTTCGGGCTGTCTGCCCATGTGTGGCCACGGAACCATCGGGACGGTCACGGTGGCACTGGAACGAAATCTCGTCCGCCCGGAGACACCGGGAACCCTGGCGCTGGACACGCCCGCCGGGCGGGTGGTTGCCACATACGAGATGGTGAACGGTCGCGTCCGCGACGTGCGGATCACCAATGTCCCGTCCTATCTGCATCAGCGCGATGTGGCGGTTGCGGTGCCGGGGCTGGGCCGCGTCGTGGTCGATATCGCCTATGGCGGCAATTTCTACGCAATCGTGGAGCCGCAGGACACGTTCCGCGACATGGCAGATCATCCGGTCGACTGGCTGGTGGCCCAGGGCAATGCCTTGCGCGATGCGATCAACCGGTCCCTGACGGTCGTCCACCCCCTGGACCCGGCAATCAGCGGGGTCAGCCATGTCATGTGGACCGGCGCCCCCACCCGCGCGGCGGCCGATGCCCGCAATGCCGTGCTTTATGGCAAGCGTGCCATAGACCGGTCCCCCTGTGGTACGGGCACGTCAGCCCGCATGGCGCAGCGGCATGCGCGCGGTCGCATGGGCGTCGGGGACAGCTTCGTGCACGAATCGATCATCGGGTCGCTGTTTCATGGCAAGGTGGAGTCCACGACCGATATTGCGGGACACGCGGCAATCGTCCCCTCCGTCATGGGATCAGCGTACTTGACCGGATTCAACACGATCATGATCAGCGCAGATGATCCGTTCGCGCACGGCTTTCAGCTTGCCTGACCGCACGGTATACCGGTCAGCATGAGTGGTTTCTCGACATTCTGGGTCGCACACGAAACCGGTTTCACGGCGACGGCCAACCAGATTCGCGTGCAGCAGATGGCCATTCTGACGCGGCGGTCGCCGGTCATCTTCGTGGCGGTCGCGGCCAACGCGGTGCTGACTGCTGCCGTCGCTGGCCCGGCACATCAGCCACAGTTCGCGATGCTCTGGGCGGGCCTGTTGTGTGTGCTCAGCGTGGCCGGGCTGCTGCGCTGGTACTTCCGGCGCAAGCCCGTGACACCGGACTATGTCAGCAATCGCGGTCCCCGCCGGCTTGCCATTGCGGCAACGCTGCATGGCCTGCTCTGGGGCACGGGTTGCGCCGTCATCTTCCCCGTCACCGCCGGATCGGAGCAGGTGTTCGTCGGGATCGTGGAGGCCGGCATGGCCGCCGCTGGCGCCACCATGCTTGCTACCCTGCCGGCGGCATCGATCGGTTACACACTGGGCTGCCTGATACCGTTCATCATTCGCCTGGCACTGCATGACGACGCGCTGAACTGGTCGCTCGCCGCCATGACCATCATGTTCATGCTGGTGCTGCTGATCACGGCGCGATCCTTTTATGTCTCCTTCGTCGACGGCGTGCGCGGGCGGGTGGCGACGGAAAAACTGCTGACCGACCTTTCCGGTGCGCGACAGGATCTGCTCGACGCCATCGCAAGCTCCACCGAAGGGTTCGCGCTGTTCGATTCCGCTGGCAAGCTGGTGGTCGCCAATGACCGTTTCGCCGAGCTGCTGCGGCTGGAATCGGATATCACGCGGGTCGGCCTGACGTATGCGGAGCTGCTGCAACGCGCAGGTCGGGGCAGCCTGGACCAGGCATGGCGGGACGAACAGGTGCGGCGGCATCTGGCCTGCGACGGGCGCAGCGTCGTTTCGCTGCCAGACGGTCGCTGGCTCGGCATCGGTCACCGCCGGGCCGGTCAGGGGGGTGTGGTGACGACGCTGATCGACCTGACATCCTTCAAGCAGAACGAGATCGAACTGTTGCGGGCGACAGCTGAAGCCGAGGATGCGAGCCGTTCGAAATCCGAATTCCTTGCCATGATGAGTCATGAACTGCGGACGCCGTTGAATGCCATCCTCGGGTTTGCCGAAATATTCATGAGCGAGATGTTCGGCCCGCACACCGACAGGCGCTACAAGACCTACGCCCATGACATTCACGAGGGCGGACAGCATCTGTTGCAGGTGATCAACAACATCCTCGACCTGTCAAAGGTGGAGGCCGGGCGCTTCGAACTCGATATCGATTCCTGCAGCCTGCCCGACCTGGCCAATTCGGTGATACGCCTGATGCAGGCCCGTTCCGACGAGGCGGGGCTGAAACTGATCCTCGATGCGGATACCGACTTGCCCCTGCTGCTTGGCGATCAGCGGGTGATCCGGCAGATGATGCTCAATCTGATCGGCAATGCGATCCGCTTCACCAATACCGGTGGCATGATCACGGTGCGTCTGACGACGGATGCGGCAGGCGCACAATTGCTGACGGTATCCGACACCGGCATCGGCATTGCCGCCGCTGACATTCCCCGGGTGCTGGAACCTTTCGGCCAGGCCGACGCTGGGCTTGCCCGACGGCAGGATGGCACCGGACTTGGCCTGCCGCTGGTGCAGTCCTTCATCGCACTGCACGACGGCACGGTGGATCTGTCGTCGGAGCCAGGGGTGGGAACGGTGGTCACCCTGCGGTTCCCGCCCGAACGGAACGTTGACCCTGCCGCCGGATCATCGGAGAGCACCGAACAGGCGATGGAATTCGGCGGCCCTTAACCTTCGATTCACCTTTTGGAAACCGGAAGTTAACGACTGGCTCCCATTATTAACCTCATGTCGTGCCAGCAATCTGACGATGTCCGCGCGCGATGACAGGAGGATGGATAAATGGGTAGCTATGATCCGACGATACCGCAGGCTCTTCTGACCCGCGCCGAACGCGGTGAGCCAACCGCACAGTACCTTCTTGGCCTGTTCTACGCCACAGAGGACACGGGTGCCGAAGGCCTGATCCAGGCGCACATGTGGTTCAATATCGCCGCTGTGTCAGGTGATGACCGCGCCCGTTCCGAACGCCAGGAAATCGCCGACATGATGAGTGCGGCCGAAGTGGCGGAAGCCCAGAAGCGCGCGCGGGCCCAGTTGCAGCTGCAGCGCGGCTGATTTCAGGTCTCGACCTGGCCCGCCCTATCGCAGGCCATCCTTGCCCTCGGCATCCGCATGGGTCAGCCCGCCAACGCGCGGCAGTGGTCGGCCACTGTCGGTCACGGCGACGGCCACCAGTATTTCATCGGCCCGCGGCGCGTCGGAAATCATGACTTCCATGCCGTCGAAATGGCTGCGTACATAGGCTGCATCCTTGTGGCCGAGCGGCACGTCGAGGACCTGCCCGGGGCCACCGCGCTTCTTCGATGAAGGCACCAGGGCCGCGCCCTTTTCAACTGCCGTCCGCAGTGGCTTGCCCAGTCGCGGGTGCAGGATCGCAGCCGCATGCTCCAGTTCGCCATCCACGCCGACAAGCGCCGCCTTGCCATAGCTTTCGGCCTGAGCAGGCGAGATCCCCAGTGCGGCGACACACCGGTCCCCCAGCAGGCCGCCAAGTTCCTCCCCGATCACCATCAGCGGCTCCAGATCTTCCTGATATCGGCCCGCCAGGGGATTCACGATGACCGCCACGGCGGCCGCCTTTCGTGTCGGCGGAGAGATGGGCTGGCCCATTTCCTGGTGAATTTCCTCGACGAAGATGGCGATCTTCCTGATTTCCGCAGCCATGGCCCGGCTCCCCCATGCATTGAGCAATCGCTTGTCCGACCAGCGTCCGGTCGCCCCCGGGCATTGTCAAGCCGGCCGCCTGCGGAGGGCTGAACCGCGCTGTTCGGCGAGGGCTGTGCGGTGCGTCATTTGGTCCGGTAGGCCTGCGTTGACCCTATCTGTGTCGGGAGCTTAGGTTTCGCCCGCCTTCCACCGGGGCTGGTTTGCAGTGTGTAGCGTATGAGGAGCTTCGGTGGGACGTGCCTGGCAGGGCTTGAGGAGGGCGGTCACGGTTTTCCCGGCAACGGGACACTTCCAGGGTTGGAAGTGCTATCTTTCGAGCGTGTTTTTTCGGAAGGCAGGACTAATGGCCGAACACCCTGAAGGGCAGCCTCCTGGCGGTAAGGACCGCAAGGAAGCATTTGAGGCCCGATTGAAGGCGGCGCGCGAAAGCGGACCCGATGGTCGGCTGAGGGCGCGGCAGGAAAGTCGGGAACGATCCAGGGCTGACGGGGTTGCCTGGCGGATATCGGCGGAACTTGTTGCCGCCTTTCTGTTTTGTGGCTTTGTCGGCTGGTGGATAGACGAATGGTCGGGAACCCGACCAGCCTTCCTTATTTCCGGGCTGTTGCTCGGCGGTGGGGTTGGTATAAGGAACGTGTATCGGGTCGCAATGCGGATGTCCGCTGAGGCCGAAGGAACAGAGGACAAATAGGGTGGCAGCAGGCGGTCACAGCCCTCTTGAGCAGTTTGAGATCAAGCAGCTCATTCCGTTGAACGCGGGTGGCATCGACATCTCGTTCACGAATTCGGCCCTGTGGATGGTTATTGCCATCGCAGCGGCAACGCTGTTGCTGACGTTGGGCATGCGCGGTCGCGCCATGGTGCCTGGTCGGCTGCAGTCGGTTGCCGAGATTTCCTATGAATTCATCGCGAACATGATCCGCGACAACGCCGGATCCGGGGGCAAGCCTTACTTCCCGTTCCTGTTCACGCTGTTCTTCTTCATCCTGTTCTGCAACTTGCTGGGCATGATTCCCTACAGCTTCACGCCGACCAGCCACATCATCGTCACCTTTGGCATGGCCTTCATCGTCTTCATCGGTGTGACGATCATCGGCTTCGCCAAGAATGGCCTGGGCTTCATTCGCCTGTTCGTGCCGTCTGGTGTGCCGATCCCGCTGCTGTTCATCCTGGTGCCGATCGAGATCATCTCGTACTTCGTGCGCCCGATCAGCCTCAGCCTGCGTCTGTTCGCCAACATGATGGCCGGGCATACGATGCTGAAGGTCTTCGGTGGCTTCGTGATCTCGCTGGGCTTCGTCGCCGGCTGGGCTCCGCTGGCCTTCCTGGTCGCGCTGACCGGGCTGGAGATCGGCATCGCCATGCTGCAGGCTTACGTCTTTACCATTCTGAGCTGTCTGTATCTTCACGACGCCCTGCATCCTGGGCATTGATCTGACTGTTCGGAACTGAATAAACCAATCGCATCAACCTCAATCTGGAACGAAGAGGGTTAGTACCATGGAAGTAGAAGCCGCAAAGCTGATCGGTGCCGGTCTGGCCACCATCGCGCTCGCAGGTGTTGGCGTCGGTATCGGCAACATCTTCGGTAGTTTCGTCGCTGGCGCCCTTCGCAATCCCGGCGCCGCCAACCGCGTGTTCGGCAATGTGCTGCTGGGCTTCGCGCTGACGGAAGCCGTTGCGCTGTTCGCGCTGGTTATTGCGTTCCTGATCCTCTTCGCATTCTGATCCGGTCCCCTTTCACAGGGGATCATTCAGGACGCAGGGAAGATGGCCGGGCGGTCCCTGGATCGCCCGGTGGACAAGTCGCAACAACCAACGGGGCGTAGTCGGTCATGCCGCAGTTAGCAGCCGAAACCTTTGCTTCGCAGCTTATCTGGCTCGCGATAACGTTCGTGGTTCTCTACCTGATCATGTCGCGGGTCGTCATTCCGCGCATTGGCGGGATACTTGAGGATCGTGAAGCGCGTATCCGCGGGGATCTGGACAAGGCGGAAGAACTCAAGGCCGATGCCGACGAGGCGATGGCCGAGTACGAATCCCGCCTGGCTTCGGCCCGGACGAGTGCGAACGAGATCATCGGTGAGATGAAGGCGACCATGGCAGCCGAGACGGAGAAGCGTCGACAAGAGATCGATGCCGAACTGTCGAAGCGCCAGGCGGAAGCCGAGACGAAGATCGCTGAACAGCGTGATTCCGCTCTGGAATCGCTGGACGAGGTCGCGACGCGGGCAACCGCAGCGCTTGTCGAGCGTCTGTCCGGCAGTGCCGATCAGGATCGTGTTGCCAAGGCTGTCGCCAGTGTCGGGGAGGGCCGGTAATGTTCATCAGTGCCGCAATGGCTGCCACTGAAGGCGCCGCAAATTCGGAAGGCTTCTTCGAGGATCCGACTGTCTGGGTCGGCGTTGCCTTCCTGCTCTTCATCGCGCTGATCATCTATCTGAAGCTGCCGGGCAAGATCACCGCCCAACTGGACACGCGCGCCGAACGCATCAGCAGCGAGCTTGAAGAAGCCAAGCGCCTGCGCGAAGAAGCCCAGTCGCTTTACGCCGAATACCAGCGCAAGGCCGAAGACGCCCTCAAGGAAGCCGACCGTATTGTCGAGCATGCCCGCGAGGAAGCGGAACGGGTTGGCGTGAAGGCGAAGGCCGAGCTGGAAGCGTCGCTGGAACGTCGTCGTCTGCAGGCAGAGCAGAAGATTGCTCAGGCCGAGCAGCAGGCGATGGATGAAGTGCGGGCACGGGCAGTGAACATTGCGATCGCTGCCGCGACCAGCATTCTGAAGGATGACATGCAGGGGGAGAAGGGCACCGCGCTCATCGACCGCTCCATCGAGGATCTGGGCAAGCATCTGCACTGATTGCAGTGAAATCTGATTTGAGAGCGCCGTCGGGTTGATCGCCCGGCGGCGTTTTTCGTTGGGGGACTGTCGGGGCCGATCTGGACAGACGCGCTGACCCGTCGTCGGCTATCGCGGTGTGGCAGCAATCGGGGCGCGTGCCGGCCCCGTCGCGGCGCCAAGGCAGCCAGCGAAGATGGCGTCGAATCCCAGATCGCGCAGCATCAACCAGGCCCCGTTGTGGCGCAGTTCGGCGACACTGCCCGTATCTGCCCGAACAACCCAGGCATTGATGAACGGCATCGCCCTGATCGGTGTCGCGCCGCTGCCGACGATCCGCTGCAGCGCTTCCATCGTTGGCGGCTTGTCATCGAAGCGGACAATCATCCGCCCCTGGTAGTCATCGGGTGCGGTGGCCAGCCAGTTCAGGAAACCGGCGGTTGCCAGCGACAGGGTGGCGGCCCCGGCGACGGCGATCAGATCGACCCTGAGTGATGGTGTTGCGCGGCCCATGCATTCGATATGCGCTCCGTCAGGGCGTTCGTCCAGTGCGTGCAGGATTGTGACACTGTTGTTGCAATGCAGCATGAAGGCGAAAGCTGTGGTTGTCCGGAGGACAAGGACACTGTATACCCCGCGCCATGACAGACATTTCGCGCCGCAACATTGCCATCATCGCGCACGTCGACCATGGCAAGACCACACTGGTGGACCAGATGTTCCGCCAGTCGGGGACCGTACGTTCGCATCAGCAGCTCGCCGAACGCGCCATGGATTCCAACGATCTGGAGCGGGAACGTGGCATCACGATCCTCGCCAAGTGCACGTCGGTGCAGTACGGCGAACACCGCATCAACATTGTTGATACACCTGGCCATGCCGACTTCGGTGGAGAGGTCGAGCGTATCCTCAACATGGTCGATGGTGTGATCCTGCTGGTGGATGCCGCCGAAGGTCCGATGCCGCAGACCAAGTTCGTGACCGGCAAGGCCCTGGCGCTGGGCCTGCGGCCCATCGTTGTGGTCAACAAGATCGACCGGCCTGACGGGCGTCCTGATGAAGTGCATGAAGAGGTGTTCGAGCTGTTCGACGCGCTGGGCGCGGACGACGCACAGCTGGATTTCCCCATGCTCTACGCCTCCGGCCGTGAAGGCTGGGCCTCTGATGATGTGGACAATCGCGGCGGCGATCTGAAGCCCCTGTTCGACATGATCGTTGACCATGTGCCGGCACCGACGGGCGACCCGGAACAGCCGTTCCGCATGCTGGCCAGCCTGCTGGATTCCGATCCCTTCCTGGGGCGGACCCTGACCGGTCTCGTGCATGACGGACGCATTCGCACCAACACGAACATCAAGGCGCTCAGCCGCGATGGCAAGACAGTCGAGAACCTGCGCGTCACCAAGCTGCTGGCGTTCGAGGGACTTGAACGCAAGCCCATCGAGGAAGCATCTGCGGGTGACATCATCGCCATTGCGGGTGTCACGATGGCCGGCGTGTCCGACACCCTGGCCGATATCAGCGTGACAGAGCCGATCGATGCCCGTCCCGTCGACCCGCCGACCCTGGCTGTCACCTTCGGGATCAACGATTCGCCGCTGGCGGGCCGCGACGGCTCCAAGGTGCAGAGCCGGGTCATCCGCGAACGCCTGCTGCGCGAAGCAGAAGGCAACGTGGCCATCCGCATTACCGAGACGGCGGACAAGGACGCGTTCGAAGTTGCCGGCCGTGGTGAACTGCAGCTGGGTGTGCTGATCGAGACCATGCGGCGAGAGGGCTTCGAGCTTTCCATCTCCCGCCCCCGTGTGCTGTTCCAGACCGGGCCGAATGGTGAGCGGCTGGAACCCATCGAGGAAGCCGTTGTCGACGTGGATGAGGAATATGCCGGCGTCGTCGTCGAGAAGATGGCTGCGCGCAAGGCAGAGATGACGGACATGGTGCCGTCGGGCAGCGGCAAGACCCGCATCACCTTCCACGCACCGTCCCGCGGCCTGATCGGATATCACGGCGAGTTCCTGACCGACACGCGCGGTACGGGCATCATGAACCGGGTGTTCCACAGCTTCGGACCCTGGCGCGGACCGATCCAGGGACGTCGCAGCGGCGTGCTGATCAGTCTGGAGACGGGCAAGTCGGTGGCCTATGCCCTGTGGAACCTGGAAGAGCGTGGTTTCATGTTCATTGGATCCGGCGAGGAGATTTATGACGGCATGATCATCGGGGAGCATGCGCGCCCCAACGATCTTGAGGTCAATCCGCTGAAGGGCAAGAAGCTGTCCAACGTCCGCGCGTCCGGCAAGGACGATGCGGTCACGCTGACGACACCGCGCCGGATGACGCTGGAACAGGCCATCGCCTATATCGACGATGATGAACTTGTCGAGGTGACGCCGAACCATATCCGCATTCGCAAGCGGTATCTTGATCGCCATGAGCGCAAGAAGTCGGAGCGCAAGGTCGCAAGCTGACCTCGCGCTGCCGGATCAGGATCTGATCACCGGCCCGTGCCCCAGATTGCCGGGGGCGCGGGCCGATTTCGTTTCCGGCCCATGCCTACAGCCAGCGTCGGACCTCTTGCTTGTAGTCCAGGTAGCTCTGGCCGAACGCCTGCACCGCCGCCCGTTCCTCGTACGGGATGTACCACCAGTTGGCAACCACGAAGAAGACGGCGACCGGCAGGAAGGCGATGAGCGCATTGTTCGCGATGGCGGCACCGCTGAGAATGATCAGAAATCCGAGATACATCGGGTTGCGGGTAAAGCGGAACGGGCCGCTGGTCACCAGCACGTTCGGGTCATGAAACGTGTGGATGTTGGTCCGGACCTTGCGGAACTGGAATGCGCCCCAGAGGATCAGCAGCACCCCTGCGCCAACCCCAAAGAGGCCCAGGCGGCTTGTCGCGGTGTCCATCAGCCAGACCAGCGGAACTGTCCGTGACAGCACCACCATGGCGATCAGCAGGATCAGGGTCAGGATCGGTGGCAGAAGCCATTTCATCGCAAATCTCCGTGCAGGCTTGTCGGGTGTACATCCAAGCCTGCTGGCCTGTAACAGAACAGTCGTGTCTGGTTTCCAATTGTTTCAGGCACAACTGCGGGGAGGGGTCCGATGGGGCAACTGGTACTCTACATGGTGAAATACGAGAACGATCAGAAGGCGGCAATGCTGGATGACGCAACGACCAGGGACCGTGCGGCGATCCATCGGAACGCGATTGCAGACTTTGGCGGTCGACCGATTGCGCAATACGGCAGCTATGGCGAATACGACATGATCTACATCTACGAGATGCCTGATGATGTGGCGCTGGCGGCGAACCTGCACCTGACGGACTCGTTCGGTCTGGCGAAATACAGCAAGGCAATCCCCTTGCTCAGCAGTGATGATCTGGTCGAATCCATGAAGCGCGCCGCCGAGGTGGAAACGTCCTACTCACCTGCCCGAGCCTGACTGCGGGCCGGAAAGAACAGCTGTTTGCCGTTCACGCGGAACGCGGCGATGGCTGCCTGGCCTGTCGGTGACAGCAGCCAGTCGATGAAGGTCTGGCCATCCACGGCCCGGATACCCGGGTGCCGTGCCGGATTCACCAGAATGACGCCATAGGGGTTCTGCAGGGCCGGATCACCCTCGACCAGCAGCCGGTGGTCCTGCCTGTTGCCAAAGCTGAGCCATGTCGCCCGGTCCACCAGCGTATAGGCGTCCATGCCGATGGCGATGTTCAGGGTCGCCCCCATGCCTGATCCGGCCTCGCGATACCAGCTTGCATCCGGCGCTGGCGCAATACCGGCAGCCATCCAGAGCGCCCGTTCCTTCTTGTGCGTGCCGGAATCGTCGCCACGCGAGACGAAAGGCGCGGCAGACCCTGCCAGCCGTCGCAGAGCCGAGTTCGTGTCGGTCAGGCCGCTGATGCCTGCCGGGTCGTCTGCCGGTCCAACGATGACGAAGTCATTGGCCATCAGGTCGTGGCGTGTGACGCCGTGTCCGTCGGCGACAAAGGCGTCCTCCGCCGCACGGGCATGGACGATCAGCACATCGCCGTCACCGTTCCGGGCGTTGCGCAGCGCCTGCCCGGTGCCGACGGCCACCACCCGGACTTCGATCCCCGATTTAGCCCTGAACAGGGGCAGAAGGTAACCGTAGAGGCCGGAATTCTCGGTTGATGTCGTTGATTGCAGGATGATGAAACGGTCAGCCGCCGTCGCCGTCTGGCCTGCAAGAGCGGTCAGGATCAGCAGCAACAACGCCAGCACCAGCGTCGGCTTGCGGGCGCGCATCAGAGCAGCAGCCGACCGGCCAGATAGGCGGCTGCGGCATCGGTCGCCGGTCCGTCGAAAAAGTCACTGGCTGCTGCCTGCTCCATGACACGGCCCCGGTTCAGGAAGATGACGTCATCGGCCAGTCTGCGCGCCTGCCCCACGTCATGGGTCACCAGGACCACCGTGGCACCGCGCGCCTCTGCCGTGCCAATCAGGGTCTCGATCAGGCGCGTGGCATAGGGGTCCAGGTTCGCTGTTGGCTCGTCCAGCAGCAACAGGTCCGGTTCCGCCGCAAGTGCGCGCACGATGGACAGACGCTGCTGCTCACCTGCTGACAGGACACGGGCGGACCGATGCGCCACGTCGCTCAGGCCAGCCAGTTGCAGCAGTTCAGCCAGCATCGCCGGTCGATCACGGCGCGGAATGCCATAGACACGCAAGGCATGGCGCAGATTGCCGATCACTGAGCGACGCAGCAGCACAGGGCGCTGAAACACCGTCGCGATGCGCCTGCGGCCAGCGTCGCTGATCGGTGCGGTCGCATAGGTGATCTGGCCATCATCTGGGCGCAGCAGACCCTGGATCAGGCGCAGGCACAGCGTCTTGCCCGCGCCGTTGGGGCCCATGATCGTGGTCAGCCGTCCGGGACGCAGGCGGAACGACACCTGATCCAGCAGGGTGGCAGCATCGGCGCGATAGCTCACCGCCTCCAGCGCCACGGGCAGGACCCCGGCGGGGCGCTTGGTGGGTGCCAGGGCGCGGCGGGCGGGTGTGGTCAGGGCGTCAGACATGGCGCGGCACCGCTTTTGTCGGCCGCAACGCCATTACCGCGCCATTGACCGCCAGCGCGATCAGCATCAGCACCAGGCCCAGCCCGACGGCCATGGCCAGATTGCCCTTCGATGTCTCCAGCGCGATGGTCGTGGTCATGACCCGGGTGACGTGGTTGATGTTGCCACCGACCATCATCACCGCGCCGACTTCCGCCGCCGCGCGACCGAACCCTGCCAGGGCCACTGTCAGCAACGACAGTCGCGCATCATAGAGCAGGGTCATCACCGCGCCGCCGGTGCGCAGGCCCATGCTGCGCAGCTGTTCGTCATATTCCTGGTGCAGATCCTCGATCACCTGCCGGCTCAGCGCGGCAACGATGGGTGTCACCAGCACGGTCTGGGCGATGATCATGGCGGTCGGCGTGTAGAGCAGTTCCAGCGGCCCGAGCGGCCCTGCCCGCGAGAGCAGCAGATAGACCAGCAGGCCGGCGAGCACCGGCGGCAGTCCCATCAGGGCATTGGTGCCGACGACCAGCGCACCGCGCCCCGGAAACCGGGCAATGGCCAGCAGGGCACCGAGGGGCAGGCCGATCATGCAGGCAAGCGCCACCGCCGTCAGGCTGACCCGCAGCGACAGGGAGACGATCTCCCACAGTGCGGCATCACCAAACGCGATCAGGTGCAGGGCCTCGGTTATCGCGTCGCCCATCTCTCGCAAGCCTTTCAGGGGTCGGCTGACAGTGCATTGCTGCTTCTGTCCCATATGTCGGGCAGTGACCGCAAGTCGATCAGCGGCGGATTCCGGCTTCTGCACGACGGGCATGCTGCCTGTGTGATGGACAAGTGGCGGGCGGACGGTCTTCAATCAGGCGAGCAACCACCTTGGGGGAGGATCGAACATGGCACTCGTGACACGACAGGATGACAATGGGCTGGCCATTCTCAGTCTCAACCGGCCGGAGGCGCTGAACGCGCTGTCGCCCAGCATGTTCGTCGAACTGAATGGCCATGTGCAGGCGATCCGCGATCAGCCAGATGAAATCGGTGTGGTGATCCTGCGGGGGGTGGGGCGGTCGTTCTCTGCGGGCAATGACCTGAAGGCGATCCAGAATGGCGATGTGCCACCGGTCCCGACCTATCAGTCGGGCACCATCGACATGATAGAGAACCTGCCGCAGCCGGTGATCTGTGCGGTGCAGGGGCATTGCTATACCGGCGCGCTGGAACTGGCGCTGTCTGCCGACCTGATCGTCGCGGGCAGCTCAGCGAAGTTCTGCGATACCCACGGCAAGTGGGGCATGTCCCCGCTCTGGGGCATGAGCCGCCGCCTGCCGCAGCGGGTTGGTGTGCAGCGCGCCAAGCAGATGATGTATTCCGGTACACCCGTCTCCGGCGCGCGTGCCGTCGAGATCGGTCTGGCACTCGAATGCGTGGCGGATGATGTGCTGCTCGATCATGTAACCGCCATGGCGCGGGCGTTCCTGGAAAATTCCTGGTTCACGCTGCGGGCCGACAAGATGCTGGTCAATCAGGGTCAGAACCATGGCCATTGGGCCGCCCTCGAATTCGAACGCCGCAACAGCCCCGGTCGCGGACCGGAGGTGGCGGAACGGCTGGCAGCATTCAGCAAGGGGTAGGCAGCGACACCCGTCTGAACTGGTTTCTGCCGTCACCATGAAGCTCGGCTTCGCCGTCCAGCGATGCTTCCCATCAGTTTCGAGCGGCTCTATGCCCCCTCCGCCCAGGGCTTCAGAGCCATCCAGGCCACCCGGTGGCAAGGCGTCGGGATGCCGAGGCGTTCACCTTCGCGGACGATGTAGCCGGAGAACCAGTCGAGTTCCAGCCGCGCGCCGCGTTCGCGGTCGAACTGCATGGAGGTCTCGACTTCCGGATCACGTTTCAGCCCGTCGGCCCAGTGCTGGTCCACCTGGTCGTCGGCCATGCCTGCGCCCTTGGCCTGCCCGACGGCGAAGGCTTCCTGCATCAGTTCGCGATACAGCTGCCAGCTTTCGGGGCAACCGCGAACCGTGCCGAGCCGTGCGCGAACGAGGGTACTGATCGCCGCATAGGACCCGACCATGATGAACTTCCGCCAGAGCGATTCCAGCGTGTTCTCGGCCAGCAGGGCCCAGACGCCCGCAGCCTCCAGCAGATCGCGGAACGCCTTGATTGCGTCGTCCTGCACATTGTCCAGCCGCCCGAATTCCAGTCGGTCGATGCGGGCGATCTGGCGCACGTGGCCCGGCGCAATGACCTGCGCGGGCAGCATCGACTGCGCGCCCCAGACATGGGTCTCACCATAAAGCTCGCTCAGCAGTTCTTCCGTGTAGACACCGTTCTGCAAGGACAGGACGTGCGTGTCCGGCCCGATCATCGGGGCCATGGCCCGGGCGGCGTCGTCCACGTCATACAGCTTGGTGGCAAAGATGATGACATCGACCGGGCCGATTTCCGCCGGATCGGTCGTCGCTGCGACCTTCGGCAGATGCAGCGTGTCGTCCATCATCTCGACCGTCAGACCACCCTGGCGCAGGACGCCGACGGTGCGGTCACGGGCGATGAACGTTACATCGGCACCGGCCTGCTGCAGCCGTCCACCGTAGTAACACCCGAGAGCTCCGGCCCCCATCACGGCAATGCGCATCGGTCAGGCACTCTTCTGGAACAGTTCGCGCCCGATCAGCATGCGGCGGATTTCCGACGTGCCCGCCCCAATCTCGTAGAGCTTGGCATCGCGCAGGTAGCGCCCGGTCGGATAGTCGTTGATGTAACCGTTGCCGCCCAGCGCCTGGATGGCTTCCAGCGCCATCCATGTGGCTTTCTCGGCTGAATAGAGGATGCACCCGGCGGCGTCGTAGCGCGTGACCTCGCCCCGGTCACAGGCACCGGCGACTGCATAGACGTAGGCGCGGCAGGCGTTCATCGTCGTGTACATGTCGGCCAGCTTTCCCTGCATCAGCTGGAATTCGCCGATGGGGGTGCCGAACTGCTTGCGCTCATGCACATACGGCATCACCACATCCATGCAGGCCTGCATGATGCCAAGCGGTCCGCCGGACAGCACCGCGCGTTCATAGTCGAGGCCGGACATCAGCACCCGCGCGCCCTGGTTCAGGCCGCCCAGGATGTTTTCCTCCGACACCTCGCAATCCTCGAACACCAGCTCCCCGGTGTCGGAACCGCGCATGCCCAGCTTGTCGAGCTTCTGCGCGGTGGAGAAACCCTTCATGCCCTTTTCGATGATGAAGGCCGTGATGCCCCGCGGCCCCGCCTCCGGGTCCGTCTTGCCATAGACCACCAGCGTGTCGGCGGTCGGGCCGTTGGTGATCCAGAACTTGTTGCCGTTCAGGACATATCGGTCACCCTTCTTTTCCGCCTTCAGCTTCAGGCTGACCACATCGGAACCTGCGCTGGGTTCCGACATGGCGAGCGCACCCAGATGTTCACCGCTGACCAGCTTCGGCAGATACTTCTGGCGCTGGGCTTCCGTGCCGTTCAGGCGGATCTGGTTGACGCAGAGGTTGGAGTGCGCGCCGTAGGACAGGCCGACGGAGCCGGAGGCACGGCTGATTTCCTCCATCGCGATGACATGTTCCAGATAGCCGAGGCCGCTGCCGCCGTATTCTTCCTCCACCGTCATGCCGAGCAGGCCAAGCTCCCCCAGTTCCGGCCAGAGATCGCGGGGGAATTCATTGTCGCGGTCGATGGCGTCAGCGCGTGGCGCAATGCGGTCAGCGGTGAAGCTGGAGACCGTGTCGCGGATCATGTCGGCGGTTTCGCCCAGATTGAAGTTCAGGCTGGGGAACTGGTTCGGGATCATGGATATTCCCTCCAAGGGTCGGTCCTGCGTTTCTGCCCCTATCTAACGCGCCCGGCGCGGGCTTGTCACGGTGACAGAACGTGGCGGCAGAGGAGGGTGGGTCAGGCCTCTGCCAGCACGATCAGCAGGATGGCGCTGACGATCAGCAGGATGCCGATGACTTCGATCCGTGACGCCTTCTCCTTGAAGAAGAACACCCCGGCGATGAAGGTGAACACCAGCTCCACCTGCCCCAGTGCCCGCACGTAGGCGGCGTTCTGCAAGGTGAAGGCGGTGAACCAGCAGACCGAACAGAGCATGCCGGCCAGCCCGACCGGGGCTGCGCGACGCCATTCCTTCAGCACCCGCATCAGTTCCGGGCGATCGAATGCCACGAACCAGGCCCCCATCAGCACGGTCTGCATGCTGAGCGATATGGCCAGGGCATAGGCTGCGGCCATGATGAAATCCGGCCCGTCGAGCGCCAGGGCAGCCCCGCGATAGAACACCACGGAGCCACCGAGCAGAACGGCACTCAGCAGCCCGACCAGCGTCGCCTTTTCCCCCATGCCGCGCCACAGGCCGCCAACCGTCAGCCGGGTGTCGGTCAGGGACAACAGCACCGTTCCTGCTGCGCCGATCGTGATGGCCAGAATGGCGAGCGGCCCGACCGTATCCCCCAGCAGCACCGCACCGAGGATGGCGATCAACACCACCTCCAGCTTCGAGAACGTGGTGCCCACGGCGAAGCTGCGGAACGAGAACATCCAGAGCAGGGTCACCGTGAACAGGATCTGTGACAGGCCGCCCAGCAGGCAGTACAGCAGGAACAGTGCATTTGGCTCGGGCACCGGAAAACCGCCGAACTCTGCCAGAGCCCAGACATACAGCAGCGCCAGCGGCATCGCATAGATGAAGCGGGAATAGGCTGCACCCGTGGTCGACAGGCGACCCTTGATTGCCTTCTGCAAGGCGGATCGCAGGTTCTGCAGGAACGCCGCAGCGATGGTGACCGGTATCCAGAGCGCGAGCATGTCGGGTCTTCCTTGGTTCTCGACCCTCAGTCCAGCAGGGCTGTGGCCACGGCCTGCATGAAGGGATCGTTGACACCGATCTCGCGCAGATGCGCGGCGGTTTCGCGAACATAGTCGGGATTGCGCCCGCTGTGACCCACCGCACCACGCACGGTGGCCACCGCCGTGGCGACGTCCAGCCGCCCGGCATACTGCGGGTTCGCACGGTCCACGGTGTAGGTCAGGGCGTTGACCGGTCGGCCATCATCCAGGTGCAGCCGTACATCGGTCGCCAGATAGACCGGCGTCACCCGTTCGCGCGCGTCCAGATAATCGCGGACTTCCGTCGCCTGATGTCCGGCGACCCGATAGGCGATGCCGACACAGGCACCGCCCCGGTCCAGCCCCATCACCAGCCCGGGCGCGGCCTGACTGCCGCGATGGTGCCAGGACCAGACACACAGGCTGCGGTGCCGTCCGCGCAACAGGGCACGCTGTCGATCCAGATGGTCAAAGCCCGGCCGCCACATCAGCGACCCATAGCCAAAGATCCAGAGATCATCTTCGGATGTTGCGTCAGACAAGGGTGCCTCCTGACAGGGCATGGCGGCAGACCTTCTTGGCCACCGTCGGCAGGGCCAGGCTGTCGAGCCTGTCCGGCGGACACCAGACGTCGTCCGGCCCGTCGAATGTCGCATGGTCGGCAACATGCCCGGCCCAGACCGTCATCTCGAAATGGAAATGGGTGAAGGTATGGCTGACGCCGCCGTTCAGGGCACGCCAGTCACTGGCCACCGGTGCATGATTGCGGGTCTCTGCCTCGGTCCATGGTCTGGCGTCGCGCCAGTCCGTGGATGGCGGCAGCATCATGCCCCCCAGCAATCCCTTGTCCGGTCGGCGCTGAAACAGTACCGCACCATCTCCCCGGCTGAGCCAGAAGAACACGGCATGCCGGGTCGGCTTGGCCTTCTTCGGGGCCTTGCGGGGCAGGTCGGCGGCAATGCCCTGTTCCCGCCCCATGCAGTCGCGGCTGATCGGGCAGGTGCCACAGGCGGGGGAACGTGGTGTGCAGATGGTTGCCCCCAGATCCATCAGCGCCTGTGCCATGTCGCCCGGGCGGTCCCTTGCGATCAGCGTCGCCGCCCGCGCCTTCAGTTCCGGCTTCACCGTCGGCATGGCCTCTTCGATGGCGTACAGGCGCGCGCTGACCCGTTCGATGTTGCCGTCCACCGGCATGGTCGGCTGATCGAAGGCGATCGCGGCAATGGCAGCGGCGGTATAGGGGCCGATGCCCGGCAGGGACAGCAAACCGGCCTCGGTCTGCGGAAAGCGCCCGGCATGGTCGGCGACCAGGACTTGCGCACATTTCCGCAGGTTGCGGGCGCGGCTGTAGTATCCCAGCCCCTGCCAGGCATGCATCACCGCATCCTGCTCGGCGGCGGCCAGATCGGCCACCCCGGGCCAGCGCTGCAGGAACGCCCGGAAGTACGGGATGACCGTCTGCACGGTGGTCTGCTGCAGCATGACCTCGCTGAGCCAGACGTGGTAGGGATCCGGCCGGACCCCGGGGTCAGACCGCCAGGGCAGGCGGCGCCGGTGGCTGTCGTAGTGGGCCAGCAGGTCGGCTATGATGCGGGACGGATCGGGCATGGTTCGCTGGCGGTTCCGGCGTGATGCTCAGGGAGAGGCGGATTCAGGTGGCCGCCAGGGTGTTCAGCCAGAAGGCACGTTGCAACATGGATGTCGTTCGCCACCAGTCATGCCACAAGGCGGCCCGGTGTCAAAGTCCGACCATGCCCTGAACACTCCGGGAGAACCCGGCAGGCGCAGCTCATCCTGACTGGCACCACAGCCATCGATGCCGCTGTCCCGACCAATACCGGCGTGGTCGCGCTGCTCATTCGCGGCCAGGCAATAGCCGTTGGCGATGAACCCGAACCCCGAATGGTGCTTCAACCCGGTTCGCGTGGAGCAGGATCAACCGCCGGCTGCGTCCCCGCCGCCTCCACCATCTCCACCAACACCACCGCCGCCGCCTGCGCCGTCGCCCGAACTGGTGAGAGGGGCCTGCGCACCATTGGCAGTTCCACCCGCCGTCTCGCAGGCGGTCAGGCCGAGCGCCAGGGCAAGGCCCAACAGCGGTGTCGGCATTCGATGTGTGTCCAGTTTCGCCCGCATGTGCTTTCCTCCAATGGCTATCTTATTGGTTGCACTACAGCATAGGGCAGCATCCGGAGAAAGATGGGAGAGACAGTATGCAGGCATCCGTGATCAATTGAGGTGTTGAAGCCAGTCATGACCTCCTTGCATTGGCCGAGGTTTTCTGGCCGGCATGTCCATTTCGCTCATTGGTTGCTGTAGGATATGGCTCTATACACAGGTTTCTGATTTGCTTTGATTTCTGCCGGAGGCCCCATGTCATACAGTTCGGCGACGATTGTCGCGATAGTCGATCAGATCAACAGGTCCTATTTTCTGCCGGCAATCCAGCGCCCGTATGTCTGGGAGCCGGATCAGATCGTTGCGCTCTTTGATTCATTGCTGAAAGGCTATCCGATCAGTTCGTTCCTGTTCTGGGAGCTGCAGCCCGAAAACACGCGCAACTGGGAGATCTATAAGTTTTTCGAGCACTTCCGTTATGGTGATGTTCACAATGAGCAGGCAGACGCGGACGGTCGTGACGTGACGCTTGTCCTCGATGGCCAACAGCGCCTGACCTCGCTTCTCATCGGGCTGCGCGGAAGCTACACCGTCAAGCTGAAGCACAAGCGCTGGGACAATCCCGCAGCATGGGTGCAGCACAGGCTATACTTGGACATCTTCAAGGACCCGGGAACCGAAGATCAGGAGGATCGTGAGGATTTCGGAATAACTTACGGCCTGAAATTCTCCGCCCGGCAACCGGAGAACAGTCTTACCCATTGCTGGTTCAAGGTTGGTCAAATCCTGGATTTCCGAGATGAGGACGAGTTCGATCGATTCAAGGATGAGCTTCTCGATGACCTCCCGGGTGAAGTGACCCGCCAGCAGGAGCGTATCGCCAGAAGAAACCTGGAACGTCTTTACCGGACGATCTGGAAGGACGATGTGATCGCCTTCTATACGGAAAAGAACCAGTCCTATGATCGCGTCCTCGACATCTTCATCAGAGCGAATGACGGCGGCAGCAAGCTGAGCAAGTCCGACCTGCTTCTGTCCATGATCACGTCCAAGTGGGACGGCGTGAACGCCAGGGACGAAATCTACAGCTTCGTCGAGCGTCTGAACAATGACCTGGATCGCAAAAACGATCTCAACAAGGATTTCGTGATGCGGTCGTGCCTGGTCATTTCGGATCTGGACCACGTCTACAAGGTCAACAACTTCACCACCGACAGTTTGGCTGTTATCCAGCGGAAATGGCCGGAAATCAAACATGCCGTCGAGACCACTGTGCGGCTCATCAACCGGTTCGGAATCGACCGTGACACCCTGACGAGCATGAATGCCCTGCTGCCGATCGCCTACTATGTGTCAAGACTTGGTCAGACGCGGCTTGACGGCTCCACCCCTTTCGAGGCCAGGAACCGGGAATCCATTCGGCTCTGGCTGCTGGGGGCGCTGCTGAACAATGTCTTCGGAGGAAACTCCGACCAGACGATCGGAATTGCCAGGGCCCTTGTCCGAGACGGAATGGGCCATTCCAGCGACTTCCCGTTCATGGAATTGAGCGAAGGCCTGCAGAAACGGCGAGGGCGCACGGTCGCTTTCGACAGCAACAATACCGACGCACTGCTCGATACCCGATATGGCCAGAGGACCTGTTTCCTTGGTTTGTCGACCATTTACGACGAACACAACTGGGGCTCGGCCATCTACCACATCGACCACATCATCCCCCGCTCTCTCGGTGCGCGGAAGAACCTGCAGCGACTGGAACTCCCCGAACCTCGCATTGAGGAGATCCTTCAGTGCGTCGACCGGATCGGCAACCTTCAGCTCCTCCCTGGAAGGGAGAACTCGGAAAAATCGAACATGGAGTTCTTCGACTGGATCGGGACACGGGATGAGGGGTTCCTAGAGCATTTTTCCTGAACGCGGACTCGGATTTGGGATTCACCTGAAGGCTCCTGGCTGATTCACTGTTTGCAGTGATTCGCTGGGAGGTGAGGATGACCAGAAGCCTGAGTGTTGATCTGCGGTTGCGCGTGATTGAA
>JARGPL010000005.1 GCA_029210175.1 Minwuia sp.
CTCATCGAAAACGCTTTCTGCCGCATCAAGGACTTCCGGCGTATCCACACACGCTACGACAAGCTGGCGAGAAACTTCCTGTCCGCTGTCGCCATCGCCGTCCTCGTCGCATTCTGGCTATGATTGAGTCTCAACCCTAGCGTTTCGCGAATTCCTCGATGACGTCATTCATTTGTTTTTCTCTATATCTCGGATCGATTCGATCTTGAATTGAGCTAACAAATTCGCGCTTTGCGATCTCAATTTTGTCTTTGGATGACAGTGGATAGTTCCCAACGTGGTTATTGGTATTCACACTTGCGATGGGGGTCTCTGAAATTTCATTGTAAACATCGACTATGCAATCTAGAGAATGCTGCCTTATCCCGCGATAAGCCTTTGATTTGGTGATCCCAACTTGGTCCTCGTACCGGTTCGGAAAGTGCCATCGCCCGCTATCCGCCAACGCCGAAAGCTGAGCGCGGACTCTGAACCAGCATTGTGACCTCTGGTCATCATCGACAATTTGACTCAAATGTGCGGCCTCGGACATAGCGATAATGACGTGGTTGGCCCAAGCACGCAGCGCTTCGAAATATTGATCTGACCAAGTTAAAGCATTGAGGCGGTTTGCATCTTCAGCAATGCGAGCTTCAAGTTTACTTGCCTCAAATGCGCTTAGTTCAGCCCTCTTGGCTTGGCGCTTCGCGCTAACTCCAAAGCAAAAAGCCATAACCGCGCCCACGAATGCCAACATGATGGCTGCGTGGTCCAATATTATTGAGATCAATGCAAAGCTCCCCACTCGGTGACTCTGGCATTATTTCTTTTGAGCATGTGAAAGTGCAATGCATCAAACAAGAGAAGCCCGGCGAACTTGCATCCACCGGGCTTCATTCTTCACGTAACTGTCGCTGCCGGTCAGCCGTTGTAGAGGCCGACGATGGCGATGGACGACACGTTCTGGTGCGGCGCGCCGCCCAGGTTGTGGGTCATGCCGATGCTCGGGCTGGAGAGCTGGCGGGCGCCGGCGCGGCCATGCAGCTGCAGGTACATTTCGTACAGCATCCGCAGGCCGGAGGCACCGATCGGGTGGCCGAAGCACTTCAGGCCACCGTCGATCTGGGCCGGGACCTTGCCGTCCGCATTGTAGAAGCCGTCGAGGAAATCCTTCCAGGCTTCGCCCTCGTTCGAGATGTAGAGGTCTTCCGCCGTCACCAGTTCGGTGATGGAGAAGCAGTCATGACATTCGAACATCGAGACCTGATCACGCGGCTTGGTGATGTCAGCTTCCTTGTAGGCACGCTCGGCAGCCTTGCGGGTGGTCATGAAATACGACCCGTCCCAGGAGCTGTGCGAGGATTCGGTGCCGTTGGACACGGCCAGCTGCAGCGCCTTGACCGTCACCAGATCCTTCTTGCCCAGCTTGCGGGCGATTTCCGGGGTGGTGACGATGGCGGCGGCGGAGCCGTCGGACACGCCACAGCAGTCGAACAGGCCCAGCGGTTCCGCGATCATCGGCGCGTTCAGCACCGTTTCCATGGTCACGGCCTTCTGCAGATGCGCCTTCGGGTTCTTGGAGCCGTTCTCATGGCTCTTCACCGAAACCTGCGCAATGCCGCGCTTCAGGTCGGATGCCGAAACGCCATGCTTCTTGCTGTAGGCGGTGGCAAGCTGTGCGAAGTTGCCAGGTGCCGAGGCGTTCGGGTTGATCATGTCGTTCAGCGGGCCACGACCACGCTGCGGCAGGCCACCGTAACCGGTATCCTTCAGCTTCTCGACGCCCACGGCCAGCGCAATGTCAGCGGCGCCGGAGGCCACGGCGTAGACCGCGCCCCGGAAGGCTTCGGTGCCGGAGGCGCACATGTTCTCGACACGGGTCACCGGGATGTAGGGCAGGCGCAGGGCGACGGACAGCGGCACGGCGGACTTGCCGACATGCACTTCCTCGATCGCGGTGGAGAACCATGCGGCATCGATCTGACTGGTTTCGATACCTGCGTCCTTCACGCATTCCTCATAGGCTTCCATGATCAGGTCTTCGGCGTCGCAATCCCAGCGCTCACCGAATTTGGAGCAGCCCATCCCCAGAATGGCTACCTTGTCGCGAATTCCTGACGCCATCGTCATCTCCTCCCGGTCGATACAATCTATTCAAAGCACACGTGACCTCACTGTAACATGAAACCTGTCGGGCCAAAGACAAGACAGACGCAAGGCAGCCATAGGCTGAAGGTATGTTGCGCCTGCTGGCGCGTGTCGCGCGGCGCGAAACATGCCCATGATCCGTGAATGGAATGAACCGGGGAGAATACTCTGATGGCAAACAAGGCCTTGCACCATGCATCGGCGCTGCGGATCGCGGCCGCGATCCGTGACGGCGAAACGACGGCTGTGGAGATGCTGGAAGTCTTCATCGACCGGACAGAACGGCTGAATCAGGCAATCAATGCCATCATCGCCACGGATTTCGATGCTGCACGGGAAGCGGCGGCGGGCCTGGACCTGCTGAACAGCCAGGGTTATCGCCTCGGGGCTTTCCATGGCGTGCCGATGACGGTGAAGGAAAGCTACAATGTTGCAGGCCTGCCGACGACTGCCGGTGACCCTGACTATGCCGACAACATCGCGAAAGCCGATGCCGTTGTCGTGGATCGCATCAAGCGTCAGGGCGGGGTTGTCTTCGGCAAGACGAACGTGCCTCTCAACCTGACGGACTGGCAGTCGTACAATGCTGTCTATGGCGGAACCGGCAATCCCTGGGATGCCCAGCGCACACCGGGCGGGTCGTCGGGTGGATCCGCCGCCGCGCTGGCTGCCGGTCTGACCGGGCTCGAATTCGGGTCGGACATCGGGGCATCGATCCGCAATCCGGCACATTACTGCGGGGTCTTCGGGCACAAGCCGACGTTCGACATCGTTCCCCGCCGGGGTCACGGCAAGGTACTGAGCAACAAGCCGAGCGACATTTCCGTCTGCGGGCCGCTTGCCCGATCCGCCATGGATATGGAGGTCGCAATGCTGGCCATTGCCGGTGCGGATCCCGTGTATGGCGAGGGTTGGCATCTGACCCTGCCGAAGCCGACGAAGGACGACCTTGGCGACTTCAAGGTGGCGCTGATGCTGGAGACCTCTGCGTCGGAGGTGGATGACGAAGTGAAGACCAAGCTGCTCACCCTGGCCGATGATTTGCGCAGGGCCGGGGTTACCGTGGACGAGCGTGATCCGTTTGCCGTCGACTGGGACCAGTATCACGAGGACTACTTCCGCCTGTTCCGCCCGGTGACCCACAGCAGCCTGCCGCAGGAGGTCTTCGACGGCTGGCTGGCGCAGCGCCCCGGCGTTGCCGAAGATGACCGCAGCTACAATGGCATGAATATCAAGGCGGCAACTGAAAGCTATTACGAATGGGCTGCCGCCGACCGTCGCCGCTATGGCTATCGGGATCAGTGGAAGGGTTTCTTCCAGGATTATGACCTGTTGCTCTGCCCGGCTGCTGCATCAGCCGCCTTCCTGCGGGAGGAAACCATCCCGCGCGAACACCGCATGATCACGGTCAACGGCCATGACGTCGAATACAACGATCAGCTTTTCTGGGCCGGTATCGCGGGATCGGTCTATCTGCCGGGTACTGTCGCGCCGCTGGGTCCGGGGGGTGTTTCCGGGTTGCCGGTGGGGGTGCAGATCGTCGGCCCCTACATGGGCGATCTGACGACCATTCGCTTCGCCCACCTGATGGAGCAGGCATTCGGCGGCTGCCATGTGCCGCCAGGGTTCGAGTAATCTGAACCCTGCTGCGAACGGATGGTCAGGCAGGCGTGCTGTATCCACCGACACGCGCCAGACCGTTGCGCACGATGCGCTTGTGGAACGGCAGGATGGTACGCAGATAGAAGCGGCCACCCGGATTGTGCGGATGGACCCATGTTGCCGCAGAAATCCGCCCTTCATGGGACAGGATGGAGACACGGAAGTTCAGATGGCGGTCGTTGAAGCCGACGATGATTTCCGTCCCCGTATCGAGCTCCACAGGGAAATGCTCTGTCCGGTGAAGCGCCAAGACAACGCATGCAGACATGGTACTCCGGTGAACGGCCCGGCAGACTGAAACAAGACATTGAACCCGAACGATTCGAGGAGCCGACGCATGTCCGAACAGACCGACGCCAACAAGGCCAATGCGATGGCTTTCTATGACCTGATGTTCAACCAGTGCAGACCGCGCGAAGCAGTCGACCGCTTTGTCGGCGCGGAATATACCCAGCACAACCCGCATGTGGGGGACGGCAAGGAAGCCTTCATCATGTATTTCGAGCGGATGGCCGCCGATTATCCCGGCAAGGTCACGCACTTCAAGCGCGCCATCGCAGAGGACGACTTCGTTGTCCTGCACTGTCACCAGGTCTGGCCGGGCAGTGATGACTATGCAGGAATGGACATCTTCCGCTTCGATGACAATGGCAAGGTCGTGGAGCACTGGGACGTGCTGCAGGTCGTGACCGAAGGGTCCGCCAACGACAATGGCCTTTTCTAGACGTTCCGCGATATCCCGGTCCGGCAAGGCAAGGCTGGTCAGACCGCAGCCGTCACCTGTTGGCAACGCCGACGTTGCCGTCCCGCCATGTAGTCGAAGACTTGCAGCGGCGGCAGATACGCTCCCCGAATCCCGAGCTCTCGACCTGGACTTCGCACCGCAGGCAGGAGCGTGTCCTGGTGGTGTCGGCACTCTCGTCCGATGGTGCGTCGTTGATGAGGGGCGCTTCGGTTTCGGTCTGCATCGTGCGTGGTCCTTGATCTGGTTGTGACGCCTTGTCGGTCCGGTCTGGCGGCAGAAGCGAAGATCGCTCCGGCAACTTTAGCTACTGTGCCACCAATGATCTTGCGGTCGATGCTGACCCCGACCTTGCGGCCGGGGTCAGTGGGCTTCAGGTGCCGGTCTGTTGCAGCGCCTCACCGCCGTTTTCGCTGAAAGGCTCCCACCGCAGATCACCGACATAGCGGTGGGAGAGATGACCGTTGCTGTCCATGGCGAACAGGTGCAGCCACTTGTTGTCGAACAGGGCCCGGACGCCGTCATGCCGCCTCAGGATGTCGTTCATGGCATCCTGCGGGGCTTCGATGCAGACGGACAGCCGCAGCGGTTCGTGGGCGTGGTTCTCTCCGTCATGGACAGACTGAATGGGCAACCCGGCACGCAGCAACCCGCCATTGCCTTCGAACACGCCGATACCGCCGACCACATTGTGCAGCATCTTGTTGCCCGATCCGAAGATCTCCGGTGCCACGGTCGACCCGTAGTACTGAAGGCTGATCCAGCTGGCGACCACGACAGGTGCGGTCATGATCAGTTCCAGCACGCCATAGCCGTTCTTGGCATCTGCTTCCCAGGCATAGTCGTGCAGGAACGCCCGACCCGACAGCGATGTGCCGCTGGTCCGCGACCGGGGGGCGGCGATGAAGGCGCTGCACCCGGCGAGCGCCCATTCCGGCCGTACCTCGGCCCAGTCCCTGGCCCGGGCCGGGATGTCCCCGGCCTTGTCGGCCCGGGGCAGACGCAGGGCCCTTTCGCCCCGGGCGATTTCACCTGCTGCCGAAAGCCAGGTCTGGGTCTGCTTCAGTTCGCTGGTGTTGCCCGACGCTGGCTGGTCCTGCGCGTAAAGGCTGACGGTATCCGTCGTCGTGTCGTGCAGACCGGCCACGAACAGCGTGTCTGCCGGGACATGGATATCGCGCTCGACCAGACCCTCCCGCACTGTCTTGTCGTTCAGCAGACCGGCGAGCAGCCGGGCATTCACCTCACCTGAATAACCGCCGCAGGCACCGCAATGCAGGCCGCTGGCATGGGGGTTGTTGACGACATTGGCACCGTGCCCGGCGATCAGCACGATCCTGGCAAAGTTCTCTGTCAGCGACATGGCCCGCAAGACGGTCTCCGCCGCGCCGATCCGTGTATCCAGGTCCAGCGCCGGATCGAACTGGGGTGCCGGGTCGCTGGCCGGTTTCTGCTTGCGCAGATGCAGGGCATCACCCAGCAGCTTGCCCACATAGACCGGTCCCATTGCCTCGACGAAGGCGAACGATGAAACAGCCGCCAGCTTGAACCGGCCCCAGGCCCGCTTGGCCCGCAGCGTGTAGCGCCTCGACAGTTCCTTGTCGGACATGTCCTTGCCGCCGGATGATGAGGTCACACCTGGGTTCAGCAGGACAGGCAACCGCAGTTCCTCGACATCCGAGGCGAAGCTGCGGTGACTGGCCGCCAGGCCGAAGAAACCCGCGAAGCCGATGGTCTGGACGCCGGGATCGAGCGATTCCAGGGCGCGCCGAAATACCTCCGACCGCACGTCGATGCAGAAGGCGGCCTGAAGGGCAGGCCGGTTGTCGTTGTGCTCCGGCGCCGGGGTCGCGAGGGCGAAGGAGAGTTTCTGCTGGACGGCCCTTTCGACGGCTTCCTGCAGGATTTCCGCAGCAACGGCCTGATCCGTGGGCGCGATCTTCCCGGCATGCGCAGCCCTGGCTTCCAGCCATTGCGTCGCCACCGACGCGGGGCCGAGTTTCAGCAATGCCTCTTCCCAGAGCAGCCGGATCGCGAGGAAGTCAGCCAGCGTGCGGTCCGTCTCGCCCGCCAGTTCGGCTTTCCAGAGTTGCGTCCGCGCATACTGCGACCAGCCACCGAAGGAGAGCAGAAGCTGGTGGAAGCAGTTTTCCAGCATGTCCTCTTCAAGACCCAGGGATTCCGTTGCCCGGGCGATGGCATCCGCCGCCTTCTCCGGCGCATCGGCCACGAACTGACCGAACCCGCCGAGGCCGATGATCTCCGGCGTCAGATCATGCGTGGCATAGGCACACCAGGCAGACCAGGCGCTTCTGCCGCGCGGGGCGGCCCACAACGCCTGCCCCTCATCGAAGTAGCCGCTGGCCCAGGTGCCGAACCGGTCAGCAATGACGCCAGGCCAGTCGATGGTCATCTTGTCTGCCGCAATCTCGGCAACGGTCAGTGCCTGGCTTGGCTGAGCCTGTGGCTGCGCGGCCAGGGCCTTCAGTTGGTCGACCGTGTCCGGCTTGTTCTGATGCCGCGATGCGTCCAGCGCTGCCGCGAGGGTGGCGTCACTGATCCCGCCGCTGCTGATCCGATCCAGATACCAGGCCGCGGGCATGGTTACCTTGGTGCCCGACACCCGACCGAGACGGGCGCCGGCCTCGGCCAGGCTCTCACTGGTCTGGCCGAGGAACGGGTTGACCGCAACCGATGAGGCAAGGGACCAGACAGGGGGGATGAGCCGGATTGCGGCGTCGGTGGCCTGATCCAGACTGGATGCAGACAGGGGCGCATGTGTGATTGAGTCATTCATGTCAGTACTCCAGTCAGATCAGTGGTTTGAGTGCCGGGTGGACCAACCTGCCAGCAGGCGGTCGAACAGGGCATTGGCGTAGAGGCCATTGGCCAGATGCACGCGCAGGGATGCAGTGGCCGGGTGGTAGGCCCACAGCGGGAACATCGCCTGTGCCACCGCCACGGTGCCGAAGCTCAGCACGGCGAGGATGATCAGCGCCCACTGCAGTGGTCCGGGCGCCGCCGTCTCCGGCAACGTACCGGCCATCAGCCATACGGCACCGGTCTGCAGCGCGAAGTAACCGACCGCCGCCGCTATTGAACTGAGCGCCATGTAGCGGGTCAGCACCTTGGGCGCGGCATCCGCCAGACCCTGCGCCAGCAGATAGGCCACACCGAAGATCAGGATGGCACCGAGCGCGATGGCCTGCGGTGACTTGTCGGCAAACCCGAAGATCAGCCCGATCGCCACATAGATCCCGATGGCCAGCAGGAAGGCGCGTGCGACGGCCTTGCCGCTGGGGATCGCCACCGGCCCGGGCCGCCGGATCGCCGCAACCACATCAACCGCTGTGCCGGACGCGAGGAACGCGTGCGCCTTGTAGAGCGAGTGGGCAACGATGTGGAGCAGTGCCAGCGGGAACAGTGCCAGTCCGCACTGCATGATCATGAAACCCATCTGGGCGATGGTTGACCAGGCAAGCGACGTCTTCACCGCCGACTGGGTCAGCATGGCAAGGCCGCCCAGAAGTGCCGTGAAGCCGCCGATCATGACCAGTGCCGCAAGCACGCCAGGGGACAGCAGCATCACATCGGCGAACCGGATCAGCAGGAAGCCCCCGGCGTTGATGACGCCGGCATGCAGCAGCGCCGATACGGGTGTCGGCGCCTCCATCACTTCCGTCAGCCAGCCGTGGGACGGGAACTGGGCTGATTTCAGGGTCGCTGCCAGTGCCAGGAACCCGGCAGCCCACATGGCGGTCACCGGCGTTTCACCATTGCCCGCGGCGGTCAGGATGGCCGCGATGTCGGAGGTGCCAAAGGCGACGATCAACAGCACCATCGCCGCGCCCAGCGCCACATCGCTGATCCGTGCGACGACGAATTTCTTCCGGGCTGCCCGCTTTGCCGCCACCCGGTCGCTGTAGAACAGCAGCAGCTTGTGCAGGCAGAGACTGGTCGCAACCCAGGCGGCCAGCAGCATGAATAGGTCACCCGCCTGCACGACCAGCAGCACCGCAGCCAGCGTTGCAGCCATCCAGCCAATGAAGGCGCCCTGCCGTGCTTCACCGTCCAGGTAGGAGGCGGAGTAGCGCAGCACGATCCAGCCGATGAATGTCACCAGCACCAGCATGATCGCGCTGACCGGGTCCAGCCGGACGGCCAGGACGAAGCCGCCGATGCCCAGCAGGGTCACACTGGCGGACCCCTGCACCAGCAGGATCACGGCGGCGATGATCGACGACGCCAGGCCGACAAGCGCTGAGCGCTCGGCAAGCCTGATCAACGCGACCGGGCGGCGGCCCGGATCGCGCCGTGCAGCGAATACGACCAGAAGCATGGCCAGTGGCGCGATGAGCGTTATCAGATGCAAGAACATGGCAGAGGGTTCCCAAGTCGTCTTTGAACACACCGCATAGCTATCCCCTGGCAAAAATTATGAAAAATACATTGTTCAGCACGTTTCATTCTGTTTAATGGAACGGTATGACTGACCTGAACTTCCATCACCTGCGATACTTCCGGGCTGTCGCCTATGAGGGCAATCTCACGCGTGCAGCGACCGAGTTGAATGTTTCCCAGTCTGCTGTCTCCACTCAGATCCGCTTGCTGGAGGAGCGGCTGGGCCACGACCTGTTCGAACGCCGGGGACGCCTGTTGCATCTGACGGAGGCGGGGCGCATCGCGCTGGATCATGCCGACGCCATCTTCCTTGCGGGCGACGAACTGCTGGCCACCCTGCAGCAGACCGGGCAGCAGAGGCGTCCGCTGCGGATCGGATCGCTAGCCACGCTGTCGCGCAATTTCCAGCTGTCGTTCCTGCGCCCCGTGCTTGGTCAGCCGGATGTCGAGGTGATCCTGCGGTCCGGCAGCGCTGCGGAGCTGTTTGCCGACCTGGTCGCGTTGCGTCTTGACCTGGTCCTGACCAATCAGCCGCCACCGTCGGACGGTACGGCGCTTTTCATCACCCGACGCATCGACGAGCAGAACATCAGCCTGATCAGTGTGCCGGCGCTGTGCCCACCCGGTCTGACACTGGCTGAACGCCTGGCCCGTTTCCCGCTGATCCTGCCCACCACGGCCAGCGGCCTCAGGATGGGTTTCGACGCCATGATCAGCGGTCTGGCGATCAAGCCGCAGATCGCGGCGGAGGTCGACGACATGGCCATGATGCGTCTGCTGGCACGGGAAGGTGCAGGGCTGGCCGTGTTGCCGCCGATCGTGGTGCGCGACGAACTGGCCAGCGGGGCGTTGATCCTGGCGGCGGAACTGCCGAACCTGACAGAGACCTTCTATGCGGTGACGGTGGAGCGACGCTTTTCCAACCCCTTGCTTGCACGCCTGCTGGACCAGGTCGACGGTTGAGCGCGGTCAGTGCAGACCGGGCCTGGCTGCTGACTGAGCTTCCCCTGCGTGCCGGAGAGTGAGAATGTCTTGCATCCGATGATCGCGCAGGAGGTGTTGCCGTGGAAGTCTTTGATGACCGGCCGTTCTTTCATGATGGCATGCGGGCACTGCAGGACGAGATGGACGGGCGCCGAACGGCAGAGGCCATCGAGGCCAAGCGCAAGCATCATGTGTTTTCCGACGCAGATCGGCAGATGATCGCGGAAGCGCCCTGCGTCTTCATCGCCTCGGCCTGGCAGGACTATGTTGATTGCAGCATGAAGTCCGGTGATCCGGGTTTCATTCAGGTGGTTGGACCCGGAATCCTCGAATATCCCGAATATGACGGCAACTCCATGTACCGGACGCTGGGCAATATCCGGCAGAACCCGAACATCGGCATGCTGTTCGTGAAGTTTGATGGCCGCAGCCTGCGCATGCGGATCAATGGCCAGGCCACGATCCTGCAGGATGCGGAAAGCCTTTCGCGCCACCATGGTGCCAGGTTCGTCGTGCGCGTCGTGTGCGAAATCTATCCCAATTGCCCGCGCTATGTGCCCGACTTCGTGCAGGGCAAGCCATCCCCCTACCCGCCGCGGGAAGGGCAGGGCACGCCACCGCCGCCGGAATGGAAGAAGCGCGATTACATCCGCGATGGTCTGCCGAAGGCTGACCCGCACCGCAAGATGCTGGACGAGGAATAGTCTCGACGGATCAGGAACCGGGTCCGGGCCGTTCGGCACACCCACCAGAGCGGTCAACGCTTGCGGCACATGAGGAAGAACAGACTTGGACCATCCATACGGAAGACTGATCGGGTTCCGGATCACCGCCCAGGGACAGGGGACCAGCACGCTGGAACTCGACGCGCGCGATGATCTGATGAACCCGCATGGTGTCGTGCATGGCGCGGCCCTTTACGCGCTGGCGGATACGGGGATGGGCGCAGCACTCTACGGGTCGCTGGTAAAGGGTGAATCCTGTGCGACGATCAATTGCGCGATCAGCTATTTCCGGGGGGTGACCACCGGCACGATCACCTGCACCACCAGGGTCACCAACAAGGGCCGCAGTGTGGCGACGCTGCAGTCGGAAATCTGGAACGACGGCAAGCTGGTCGCGACGGCAAACGGCCAGTTCTCCATATTTGCCAGGCGGTAGCTCTGGTCTTCCATCGTGATCTGTCGGCCGTTCAGCCTTTCGTCTTCGCAGCGAAGAAGGCATCGATGAAGCCCTGCGGTTCGCCCTTGGCGAATGCTTCCTGCTGTCCCAGCACGGCGGCGCGCAGCGCCTCGTCGAATCCCTTCAGTGCGACTTCGCGAAACCGCTGCTTGGTGCGCGCCAGGCTGTGGGCAGCTTGCCGGCCAGATGACTGGCGAGGTCACAGGCGGTTGGTACGACATCCTCCGCCGCGACGACCCGGTTCAGCAGGCCGAGGCGCTGCGCTTCCGCCGCATCCATCAGCCGCCCGGTCATCGACAGTTCCTGGTTCGTGGACCAGCCGAGATGCAGGCTCATCCAGTATGAACCCATGACACTGGGGATACCGGCATTGATCTCCGGCTGGCCAACCCGGACCCCCGGGTGGCCGACACGCAGGTCGGACACCAGACTCAGCTGAAATCCGCCGCCCGTCGCGACGCCGTTCAGGGCGGCAATGACCGGTTTCCCTGTCATCAGGATCTGGCGGTAGCAGTTGCAGACACGTCCGAACCATTCTTCCACCTCATGCACCTGAATGTCGCGGGCTTCCTGCAGGTCGACACCGGCGCAGAATGCCCTGTCCCCGGCACCGGTAATGACGATGCCCTTCACGGCCGGGTCATTGTCCAGGTCGATCAGCGTGTCGACGATACCGAGTGCCAGGTCCCGACTGATGGCGTTCAGCGCGTCCGGTCGGTTCAGGATCAGCAGGGCGATGTCTCCCCGCATTTCAGTGGATACGGCGTTGTTCATGTCTGGCTCTGCCCCCGTCTGTGCATGGTCGCTGCAATCTGTACGCGCCTGATCGCGGGCTGCAAAGGCCTGTCCACGCGTCCTTGTCTGGTTCAGGATCTGGGCCTGTTTCAGCCTCTGGCCTGCTGCATGGCCTTCTCCAGCACCAGCATGATCTTCGGGTCCAGCGACTGGGCCACATTGAAGCGCAGGTAGCCGCTGGCGGCCTGGTTGAGGCTGAACGCATTCCCGGGGGCGAGCACCACGTCCTCTGCCAGGGCGAAGCGCGCGACATCGGCGGCGTCCAGCCCCTCCGGGAGCCGGCACCAGAGAAACATGCCCGCAGCAGGTTCGATCCAGGGTGTCAGGCCCGCCGCCTTCAGCCGTCCGCCGACCGTCTGCATGGCTTCGGCCAGACGCGTCCTGAGCGCATGGGTGTGTCTGCGATATCCTCCGTCGCGCAGGACCGCAAGCACCAGCGCTGCTGCGAGGGATCCACCGCCAAACGCCGTGGCCACGCGCAGATCCACCAGTTCATTGATCCAGTCCCGTCTGGCGGCGATGAAACCGCTGCGGAAAGATGCCGACAGCGTCTTGGAAAAACTGCCGATGTGAATGACGCGGTCCAGACCGTCGAATGCCGCCAGACGGGGGGCGGGTGCGTGCTCGAAGTCGGCGAAGATGTCATCTTCGATGATGATCACATCATGTGCTTCCGCCAGCTTCAGGACGCGATGCGCCACGACCGGGGACAGGGTTGCTCCCGTCGGGTTGTGCAGGGCCGAATTGGTGATGTAGAGGCGTGGCGCATGATCCCGGAGGGCGCTTTCGAACAGCGCGATATCCGGACCGTCAGGGGTATGGGGGACGCTGGCAATCCTGACCCGGTGCGCGCGCAGCATGGCGTGGAAGTTGAAGTAGCAGGGGTCATCGACCAGGACGGTGTCGCCCGGCTCCACCAGAAACCGGCAGAGCAGGTCGATTGCCTGGGTACCGGATTCGGTCAGCATGATCTGTTCGGGCGGGGCGGCGATGTTCCGGTCAGCAAGTCGGCGCGATAGCAGGTGGCGCAAGGCCGTCAGTCCATGGGGGGTGCCATAGTCCGTCAACTGTGCCTCCGGATCCCGCGCCAGCTGACGCAGGGCGCGGCGGATCTCGGCCTCCGGCATCCATGACGGCGGCAACCAGCCACATCCGGGCTTCAGCAGCTTGTCACCACTGTCCAGCGACTGGCGCGCAATCCAGAGAGGGTCGACATCCCGCTCCAGTCTCGGGCCGGTTTCGGCGAGGGAAAAGGGGGGCAGGTGTGCCGCAACATAGAATCCTGACCCGCGCCGGGACGTGATCAGCCCTTCCCCCACCAGGCGGTCATAGGCGTCGACGACGGTGGAGCGCGAAACCTGCAGATCTTCGGCCAGCCGCCGGATGGATGGCAGCCGGACACCCGGCGCGGCCTGTCTGCTCGCGATCTGCTTGCGGACACGCGCCATCACCTGCGCAACCAGAGTGCCCCGCGTACCTGCCTCCCCATGATGTTTCATGATCATGTGTACTGCCAATTGTTCCAATACAGTTTGCGCATATTGTACTGTATTGGCTCTGGACCGGCCAGCCTGTCGTCGCCATGGTGCGCACCGATCACGGAAGGGGGACAGATGGACAAGAGCACGCGTGCCTGGATTTTCGGTTTCATCGGTGTGGCGATCTTCAGCGGGTCGTTGCCAGCCACCCGCGTCGCGGTCGCCGAGTTCGATCCGCTGTTTCTCACATTTGTGCGTGCCAGCATCGCCGGGGCAGCCGGGGGTCTGTTCCTGATCCTGCTGGCGCAGCGGCGGCCTGCCCTTGGTGACCTGGTGCCGCTGCTGATCGTGTCGATCGGGGTGGTGATCGGCTTTCCGTTGCTCACGGCGCTGGCGCTGCAGCACATCACGGCTGCCCATTCGACAGTCTTCATTGGCCTTCTGCCTCTGGCAACAGCGATCTTTGGTGTCTTGCGCGCGGGGGACCGGCCGCGTCCGGCATTCTGGGTATTCTCTGTTGCAGGCAGCGCACTGGTTGCCGGCTTTGCCCTGACGCAGGATCTTTCCGCCTCCCTGACCGGTGACCTGCTGATGCTGGGCGCGATCGTGATCTGCGGGCTTGGCTATGCGGAAGGCGCCAAGCTGTCGCGCACGCTCGGCGGCTGGCAGGTGATCTCCTGGGCTCTGGTGCTTTCGCTGCCACTGATGATGCCACTGGCGATCTGGTCAATGCCCGCAACGCTTGGCGGGATCAGCCCCCCGGCCTGGATCGCGCTGGCCTATGTGTCCCTGTTCAGCATGCTGATCGGCTTCGTCTTCTGGTATCGCGGGCTGGCAGAGGGCGGCATCGCGGCGGTCGGCCAGTTGCAGCTGTTGCAGCCCTTCATGGCGCTGATGCTCGCCGCGTCACTGCTGGGGGAGGACATCAGCCTGGCCATGGCCATCGTCTGTGTCGCCGTGGTGTTCTGTGTCGCCGGGGCGAGGCGGTACGCCTGACGCGCTGTTGCGCAGAAACATTTGTCCCGTTTGCCGGTTCGAAGGAAGATGCAATTCCACGCAACCGGGAGAGATGATGTCATGGCAGACCTGACCGAGACCGCGCCATTCATGCTGGAACAGGCGAAGGAGGCTGCGGAGACCTGGTTCGCGCCCTGGGTGAAGGACCTGGGACTGGTTGTGGAGGATATCTCGCGTGGTTTCGTCCGTGTGCGCTTGCCGAACAATGCGCGGCTGAACCGCGTTGGCGGCATTCTTTCCGGGCAGGCCATGATGGCCGTGGCAGACACGGCGATGGTCTTTGCGGTCCGGTCGGCCCTGCGAGGGGAGGCTGATATTGCAACGGTGCAGCAATCCACCAGCTTCTTTCGCGCGGTCGCCGACACGGATCTGATCTGTGAGGCGCGCGTGACGAAGGAAGGCCGCAGCATGATGTTTGGCGATTGCGCGCTGTTCGCGGATGGGCAGGCCGACAAGCCTGCTGCACAGGCGACCCTGGTGTATGCCGTCATTCCGAAGCGGTAAAAGCGGTATTATTGAACTAGAATACCGCTTTTGATCTTGCAAAGGCAAAAATACCGAATTACCTTCTGGTGGTCAGCAACCTCACGGAAGGAACGGCATCATGGGCAGAGGCCCCTATCGCGACGAGCGCAGGCGTGCAATCCTTGGACCCCGTAGTGGCCGCACACGCCGGAACTGCATGAATTTCAACGAATGTGGCAATCAGATCATGAGCCTGGGCGCGCACCACAGACTATGCAACAGGTGCAGCGAAATGCCCGGCGACTACGCCTTGAACCTGCCGCCGGGCAGTGTGCGGTAAATATTGACGAAAAGCGGTAATTCAGGTGCTGGTCACAGGAATACCGTGCCGCCATCTACCGCAATGGTCTGTCCCGTCACCATGGCCGATGCATCGGATGCGAGCCAGATGGCGGTGCCGACCAGATCATCACTATCCAGATTGCGCTGGATCGACTGACCGGACGCGATGACGTCCAGCGCCTTCTCGTACTTGTCACCCATGAACTCGATGGTGCCTTCGGTCAGCACAGCGGACGGGGCGATGGCATTGACGCGGATTCGATCACGTCCAAGTTCCCGCGCCAGACCACGGGTCATGCCGATGACTGCTGCCTTCGATACCGTGTAGTGCAGCGCATAGGCCAGCCCGTAGGTAGCGGCCAGCGACGAGATGTTGATGATTGATCCGCCGCCCAGTTCGCGCATCTGCGGCACGAAGGCCTTGGCCGCGTTCCACAGGCCCTTCACGTTGACCGCCATGGCGGCATCCCAGCTCTCTTCGGCCAGCTTGTCGAAGCGGCCGCCGCCAAGCGTGCCATAGAGTGCCGCGTTGTTGATCAGCACGGCAGCCGGTCCGAACCGTTCAGCCGATGCCGCAGCCAGCTCGGTCATCTGTGCCATGTCGGAAATGTCGGCGACATGCGCCATCGCCGTGCCGCCAGCCTCGGCAATTTCCGCCTGCACGGCATCACAGTCGGAGATGTCAGTGACAACCACATTCGCACCAAGCGCCGCGAAACCCTTTGCGTAGGCCTTGCCGATGCCACGCGCGGCCCCCGTGACGACGACCGTTGTATCGATGAAGCTCATTGTTCTTCCTCCCCAGGATCAGTTCATGTCATGCCAGCTTGATGTCTGCCAGCACCGGATAGGTTGCCAGATAGACCTGATGTGTCACCAGCCCTGAATCGGGCTGCCAGGTGTGCATCAGGCATGCTGGTGGTTCTGCCACGATTGTCACGCCGTCCCTGCGTGCAAGGTCGAGACCGAGCTGATGCGCCGTGCTGGGACAGGTCTGTGCCGGAACACCGCCGACCATCGTGCTGATCGGTCGATGCACATGGCCCGCATAGACGCCAAGCACGTTGCCGTACCGTGCAATGACGGCTGCCAGTTCATCGCGTCCTTCCGTCAGGCCGTTCGCGTCCATGCGGTCGATACCGCTGCGGAACGGTGGATGATGCAGGAAGATCATCGTGGGCCGATCCGGTTGCGCGGCGAGCTGGTCTTCCAGCCATTGCAGCCGGGTCGGGCATAGCGCACCCGCTGTCTTGCCGGGTATCTGGCTGTCCAGCGCGATCAGTCGGACTGGCAGGTCATCGACGGTGTAGTGCACGAAGCCGCTATCGCCCAGATAGGCATGATCATCGAAGACGAAACGCAGTTCGTCGCGCGCATCATGGTTGCCGACCATCAGCCAGACCGGCACCTGCAGCGGAGCCAGGGTCTGGCGCAGCCGCTCATATTCACTGGTCCGGCATTCGTTCACCAGATCACCACTGGCGATGACGCCGTCAGGGCGCGGTGACATGGCATTGATCTGATCCACGGCAATGGCAAGCCGCTCCGTCGTCCGGGCCAGTTGGTCCAGTGGCTCGCCCGGGTCGCTGATGTGCAGGTCGCTGATCTGGATCAGGATCATTTCTGGAGAATCTCCGCTTGCCGGTCTGTCAGGACTCGTCGACCACGGACAGCATATCCGGAATCGTGATGAACTTCCGCCGCGGGGCGTCTGGCCCGGCCCGCTCCTGCTCAGCCGTGTCGATCACCAGCCATTCGCCATAGGTCACCTTGCGGATGCCGCGTTCGGTCAGCAGGGTATCCAGGCCCGGTCCACCCGACTTGCCGCTGCCGCCTGCCATGTCTTCCAGCAACAGGCCGACCACATCCTGCGCGTCCGGGCGGTTGGTGCCGATCGTGCCGCTGGGCCCCCGTTTGGCCCAGCCAACGACATAGACGCCGGGGGCCACGCGGCCCTGATCATTGCTGACCTTGCCATATTCCATGGGCAGGCCGTCCACGGGCTGGCTGAGATACCCGATGCAGCTGATGACCATGCCGCAGGGAATGTCGAAGATATCCCCCGTGCCGACCGCCTTGCCGTCTTCCAGCCGTGTCCGCTCCACCCGAATGCCGGTCACCCGGTCTTCGCCCAGTATTTCCACGGGGCGCAGGAAGAACTCGAAATGCACACCCACCGGTGCGGCATCGCGCTGGTTGCCGCGGAACGATTGCAGCACTTCCAGCACCGCCTTGCGGGCGCGGGCTTCCTTGGGGTCCATGCCGTCCGGCAGGCTGTCGGGGATCTGCGCGTCATGGACCAGGGAGATGCCGCGCTGCAGTTCCCCCATCTCCCGCATTTCGGCGATGGAGAAGCTGGCTTCGACGGGGCCACGACGCCCGATCAGGTGCACATCCTTCACGGCGCTGTTGAACAGTACTTCGCCGGCCTCCTCAGTCAGGTCGGATGCCTTCATCTCGTCTTCGGTCCGCGCCAGCAGCCGCGCGCAGTCCAGCGCCACATTGCCGTTGCCGATGACCGCGACGTCGCCGACGTTCAGGTCGATGTCCAGGTCGACGAAATCAGGATGGCCGTTGTACCAGCCGACAAAGGCAAAGGACCCGAGGACCCCTTCCTTGTCTTCGCCAGGCACGCCCAGCGGGCGGTCTCCCTCCGCACCGAAGGCAATGACCACGGCATCATAAAGTTCGCGCAGCTGATCCATCGTGACATCGCGGCCCAGCGACACGTTACCCACATACCTCACGTTCTCACGCGCGGCGGTCTGGTCGTACTTCTTGGTGACCCGTTTCGTGGTCTGGTGATCCGGTGCGACGCCGGACCGGATCAGCCCGTGGGGCGTCGGCAGACGGTCGATCAGATCCACCATCACGTCCTCACCCTTGGTGGCCAAAGCCTCCGCCGCATAGAATCCGGCTGGTCCGGCACCAATGATCGCCACATGCAAGGTCATGAAGTTCCTCCCCGTTTTCTCTGTCTCGTCAGCCAGGCCGCATCCCCTCAGCCCAGGCCACCGTATCGATCATAGTATGCAGTGCGTGGCGGGGGCAGCCCCCCGTCAGCGGTTTGCAGCACGGCCATTGCGTGACCGGTGGCTGCTTCGTGGACCGCGCGATACAGCGCGGCACACAGTTGCCGTGCACTCTCCCCGGGCCAGTCCTGGCCCAGAACAGCCGACGGCAGCCACGGGTCGCGCAGGGTGACGCGGCGAAATTCATGGATCAGCAGGGTGCGCACGATGAATGCGTCCCGCCCGTTCAATGGCCCGTCCTGAGCGATGGCCGCCATGACGGGCGCAAACAGGTCCAGGAAATCGCTGTAGCCTGCTTCCAGTGCGGAGAGGTTCCAGGCATCCCTGACCATCCGGTAAAGCGCGGTGGGTGCGGACAGGGCCTCGGCGGACGTCTGCATGACAGCGACCTGGTCCGCCAGCCCCTGGTCATCCAACAGCGCGCGCACTTCGGTCGCGTCCATGTCCGGGTGCAGGTAGACCCCGGGTGCGGGGGTGCCAAAGCCCATCCAGTCGAGGTCCTGCTTCAGCTGTTCGGCGGGCTTGGCGGCCAGCGATGTGGTCATCAGCAACAGCCAGTTGCCGTCCCAGGTGCGATGACCGGCGCGATAGATCGCCTGGTGCGCGGCATCGGACCGGCGCTTGCCCGATGGCGCCAGATCGTAATAGCTGCGCCGCCCTGCCTGTCGTCCCTGCAGCCAGCTGTCCTTCTGCAGGCGAAAGACAGCGGTCCGGACCACCCGTTCGTTCAGCCCGAAATCGCTCAACAGGTGGATCAGGCTGCCCAGCCAGACCGGGCAGTCATGGGCTGATATGGTGTCGCCCCAGACGGTCACGATCAACGACGGCGCGCGCACGGGGACCTGTTCCAGCAGCCGCTGCACCACATCCGTGGCCGGGGCGCTTTCGGCGTCGCCGGATGGTTCCGGGGTCCGGCGATCTTTCAGTGTCGTGGCCATGCAGGTGAATGTTACCGGCAAATGCGTTGCGTTCAATCCCGCAGGGCTTGCGGTTGATCGATTGGTGCTCTTAGCTGGTGTCAATCGCTGCCGGAGCGGAACCGGCGAAGGACCAAATGGGGAGAGACCGCATGGCGCGCGCATTCGCTTCGACGCAGGATCTGGGGCCGAAGGAAATCACGTTCGAGCAACTGACGGAAAACACCTGGGTCTATGTGGAAGACGGGGATCCGACATCCGGTGTCATCATCGGTGACGATGGCGTCATGGTGATCGACACCCGGGCCACCCCGATCGCCGCCGATGATCTGGTCCGCCGGGTTCGTGAAGTCACCGACAAGCCGTTTCGCTATGCGGTGCTGACCCACTATCACGCGGTCCGTGTGCTGGGTGCCTCGGCCTACGATGCCGAACACATCATTGCCTCGGAACCGACGATGGAGATGATCCGCGAGCGCGGCCAGCAGGACTATGATTCGGAGGCGGATCGCTTCCCGCGCCTGTTTCAGGGGATCGAGAGCATTCCCGGTCTGACATGGCCGACGATGACCTTCTCTGACCGGATGACGATCATGATGGGTGATCTGGAGGTGCAGATCATGCATCCCGGGCGCGGCCACACCCGGGGTGACACCATTGTCTGGGTGCCGTCGCAGAAGGTGCTGTTCGCCGGTGACCTGGTGGAGAACGGGGCGACGCCGTACACCGGTGACGCGCACCTGCGTGACTGGCCCGCGACGCTGGACAAGCTGCGGGCGCTGAAACCGGAGTTCCTCATTCCCGGTCGTGGTCCCGCCATGAAGACACCCGAACAGTGCGAGCAGGCCATCGCCGGCACGGAAAGTTTCATCCGCGCCCTGTATGAAGGTGTCGCCCGTGAAGTTGCCGCCAACCGGTCGCTGAAGGAAGCCTATGACACCGTGGTTCCGGCCCTTGAGGGGAAATACGGCCACTGGTCGATCTTCGCCCACTGCATGCCCTTCGACATTGCGCGCGCCTATGACGAGGCCAGCGGCATCGACCACCCGCGCATCTGGACGGCGGAGCGCGACAAGGACATGTGGAAGCAGCTGGAACAATAGACAGCAGGCGGCCAGCGAGCAGGCGGGATGGGGATGGCATGGTCGGCCATTCCGCCGTATCCAGTCTGGCGCGCCTGCACATGACCCAAATCAGACGTAACTGAATTCGCGTGCGTTGCAATGCTCAAGGTCATTCAACCTGAGCAGGAGCAGCTGCCATGCAGACCGATCCGTTCTGGCTGTCCGACCGCATTGTCGATCAGGATGCCAACGACCCCCTGGAAGTCGCGCGTTTCGGACGCGCCTTGAGACAGGCGGGCGAAGACGTTCCCGACGTTTCCCAACCGACCGTCTCGCGTGCCGCCAGACGCTTTCAGGCCAGCCGGGGCATGAAGGTCGATTGCGAAGCCATGGTGAACGGCCCGACGGAACAGAGGCTGGCCGGGGAGCTTTTCGCCCGGCAGACGACGGGTCGGCCCGCCGCCAATCGTCAACTGCTGGGACCCCGTGCACATGTCCCGGTCCGTGCGCCCGTGGGTCCGGGTGGCCGGAACCTGCCCCGCGACCGCAAGCTGCTGCTGCGGTCGCTCGCCATGGGCGGATACCTCACCCGCTTCGCTGCGCTGAATCCTGCTGATCTGCCCCCAGGTCAGGATGACCCTGAACTGACCCGGGCGCTCGACGCCTTTCGCACCGGGCAGGGAATCAGGGAGAGGGGGCCGGTCACGCCGGGCAGCGAGACGCTGCGCCTGCTGGATCAGATGGTTGCGCCAAAGCTGCACATGCTGATCGGGCCGGACGTTGCACAGCCACGCACCGCGCAGCCGAAACCGGCCGCACGGATCGTTCGCAACCGTCCGGAAAGCGCGACCGCGCGGGCGGTGCCATTTCGCGATGAGAAGCATATCGCCCATGAAGCAGCGCAGGATCATGCCCTTGCCGTGGCTCAGGCCGGTGACATCGTGACAGAGATGGCGGCGGCGCGGCGCGGCGACATTGTGCGCGATGATCAGACCCTCAGTGGCGGTCAGGCTGAGGACAGTCTGGCCGGCAACGCTGCGGAAGAGGCATCGAAGCCCCGTCGACTACCTGACGATCCGCGACTTGATGATCTGACGGACCGCCAGCGCCAGCGCCTTGTGGAGATCGCCACGGAGTCCGGTTTCGACCTGACTGATGCGGCGTTGCGTGCCAGGCTCGGCGCCTACATGCGGGCGCATGAACCGGACTTCACCACGGCCCTGGAGGCAAAGGTCGCTTCCGGAAAACTCGACGTGGCGAAGCTTGAGCGGTTGACGGGCAACATTGCGCGTCAGGTTTCCACCCATGGGGCGGACCGAACGTCCCTGGCACGGCTGGATGCGGCCACCGACGTGCTGAAGCAGACCCTGCTGAAGGAGGGTCTCGATAACGACCTCGCGGCGGACAAGGTCACGGAACTGCTCGAGAAGTCCGGCCGGGGCGAGGTCGATGTGCCGCTGCTGCTCGAACTCATGCCCGGCGTCGGCGAGATCATCTCGCTGGCCGAAACAGCGGAACATATCGCCACCATTCGTGAGGCCCGGCGGACTGGCAATATTGCTGAGGCCAACGCCGCCTGGACGGCCCTTGCCTTGGCCGCCGCTGGTGTCGTCCCCTTTGCGGGCAAGGTCATCCGTCTGGCCCGCACAGGCGGCCTGCTCAAGGCTGCACGGTCCACCATCGACAGCCAGGCCGCCCGTCGTGACCTGAGCATGATGCGCAAGCAGTTCGATACACCATTCGAGGCAACGAACGTCCGGAAATACATCCCTGATGAAGTCTGGAACGGTTTTGACCAGAAAACGCAGAATGCGTTCCTGAAGAGCATTTCCCATGCACAGGGCAGGCAGGGCGAAGCCACGCTGCGGGATCTCATGGACCGTGCGGGGCTCCACCGACCGGTCACCGACCACTCACTCCAGAAACGCTATGTGGTCAGGTTGCCGGATGGCACAGATCAGACACGGTTGCTGGATGAAGTCGCCTACGGACGGTTCAAGAGCGTGCTTGGCGGTCTGATCATCCGCAAGATCGATGGCGACAAGGCCTTTGGGTACGAGGTCAAGGTCGCCTCCGCAAGGCTGACCAAGCAGCAGAAGCGTGCGGACGAGGCGATCATGGCCAAGGGGCGCGTCAAGTCAAATCGATCTGATCGGGCTGTGAAGCTTGGTATCGAACTCCCGGAAATCGAAGATGACCTGCATCACTTGCGAATGCCGATTTCATCCATCCCGCAGGAGAACCTGGTTCGGGACTTGACGGAAACGCTTCGGGACAAAGGCCTGAAAGACAGGGATATTGCTGTCTTCACCGATGCCTTCGATATGGCCTACGAGATGGACCGCCAACTGCGCAAGGCTGGAAGACCTGACCTCGCGGGCAAGCTGACTGTCGGTGCGGTGATCGGGCTTTCGCTGGGCGGCGCATCTGCGGCGGGCGAACGGCCTGCAGCCTGACGGTCCGGAACAGGGTCAGGCGTGAAGTGCCGCATGTCTGACCCTATCCCCGCCGGAACGGGACGATGGGCACTCCGAAACTCTCGAAATCGACACCGTGTTCAGGAAGCTTGATATCCATCGCTTCCGCAATGCAGATCACGGTCTTGGCGCGCATCAGCGCGTATTGGTGGTCCAGGCGGGTTATCTCGATTTCCTCTGACTCACTCACCTTGCGACCTTGTTTCACAAACTCACCGTTCGATTTGCACGCTTGCCAGACTTCTTCATAGCTTCGCCGTGTATGGCTGAAGACCTGCTCCGCCATGGTAACGATCCAACCCTGATCCGCCGCAATTTTGGCTGCGGCATAGAACTCCGGGTCATAGTTCGTGTGCCGGTTGATGTTGCTCGAACTCGGGCCCCAGTAATCGGCGTAAAGGTCAGGGTAATCGAGGCGTTGTTCGATCCAACCAAGATTCAGCCGGACCCAGGCGTTTCCCAGTGTCTCCGCTATGTCACTGATATCACCTCGGGTGGTATCGAAGGCGCGATAGGTCGAGGCATAGCGATCAACATCG
>JARGPL010000023.1 GCA_029210175.1 Minwuia sp.
GAAACCGCCAAGCTGAATGCCGTCGATCCACAGGCATGGCTGGCCGATACCCTTGCCCGCATACCTGACTACAAGATCACTCGTGTCGACGATCTGCTACCCTGGAAAACCGCGACATAGGCAGTCACACCGGACGCTTACGACCCTTCTCCCTTCAGCCAGGCGCTCACATGATCTGCCGTGTCGTCACCGGTGACGCCCCGCAGGCCACACTCCCAGACAATGCCAACGCGCCATCCCGCTGCCTGCAGGTCCCTGATGTTGCGCGCGTCCCTGGCCACATTGGCGTCGAACTTGGCCTGCCAGAACCCGGCGCGCGTAGCTGGTGTGGTGGCATAGCGACAACCGGGGTGTCGGTGCCAGAAACAACCGTGGACGAGAACGACGGCACGCTAGCGTGGCAGGACCAGATCCGGTCGCCCAGGCAGCCCCTTCACGTGAAGCCGATAGCGAAAGCCACGTGCATGCAGGGCGCGGCGCAGGATCAGTTCCGGCTTCGTGTCGCGGCCCTGTATACCTGCCATCATCCGAGAGCGTGTTGCCTTGTCCACTACATCGTTCAATAGTTGTAGCCACGATGTCCTGACCCTCATCCGCGAGATCGCCCCGACCATGGTTGTCCCCTTTGCAATTGTCGATCTGTTCGTCGGCCAGGCCCGTGAAACCGGCAACAGTCGATTTGCAGCGAGGTAGGGGCAATGGACGAGCTTTTTGGGATGGGTAGAGTGCTTGGCGAAACTATCGCCGGATATGTTCTATCCATTGCCGGTATTTTGAAAGAAGGGGCCGCGCCAGGCTTGGCATGTCTCGCGATTGTCTTCCTACTTGCCGTTTTTTCATGGTGGTATCTCCGTTCTGCGTCCCGGATCAAGCGGGCTATCAAGAACGCGCAAAGTGCCCTCGGCACCAAATCTGACCCGAAGGAATTTGCTGCCGAGTACACCAACGCCAGTCACCAATTGAAGGTGATGGAGCAGCAAGACAAACCTGCGAAGCAAATTGGAACCGCCTGGCGAGAGTTTGAGGAAACACTTCTGACCTCTAACAGCGATGAAAACCCGATATACAATACGGTTCGTCCATCCTTTTTCTTCAGTCGTGAAGACCTTGGTATCGAAGATGGTTTTTGGCGCTATGTACCGACTTTGTTCGTCTCCGTCGGACTGTTTCTGACCTTCCTCGGCCTCGTTGCAGCCTTGGATAGCGCATCCGGGACTCTCAAGGCCGCGTCTGGCGATGGCGGAACAACCCAGGCACTGACTGAACTGCTTGCGGTGGCCAGCGCCAAGTTCATCATGTCACTGACCGGACTGCTGTGCTCCATCCTCTTCACGCTGCTACATCGTAGAGAAGGGGGCAGGATTGATGCGCGCCTGCATGAGTTGTGTGTCGAGATCGAACGGCGTGTGATCTATCGAACGCCGGAGTCCCTGCTTGTCTCGATCATGAACCAATCGCGGGAACAGACAGAGCAGCTCAAGACTTTCGGGCATGATCTCGCTGCGCAAATCGGAAAAGATATCAGAGAAGCTGCCGAGGGTCAGGGTGGCAGGATTGATGCGCTAAGTAAGTCATTTTCTGGCGACGTTGCGAACCTGAAATCCTCCATTGAGGAAACCATCCCCCGCGCGATTACCGATGCGATGGACCCGGTCGTGCAGAAACTGGAAGAGCAGCGGAAGACCGGTGTCAGTCAGATCGCCGACGGTCTGGGAGACCGCCTGACCGACAGCGTTAAGACCGCCATGGAAGAGATGCGGGCGACGTTGCAGGACGTGGGCGATACGATGCAGACCCTTGCCGGACGAATGGACAGTTCCGCGGGCAACATGACCGCCCAGATGGATCAGGCGGTTCAGGCGCTGGCAAGGGAGATCGCACGGCTCGGTGAGACGATGGGTGAGAGCACGCGCACCGCAGTCAATACCCTGAACCAGGGATCGGAGACTTTGCTGCAGCGGATGGAGGAATCGCTGCAGGCGATACGCGCAAACACGTCTGAAAGCGGAGAAGCACTGGCACGATCTGCCCAAGCCATGAGTGAGGCAGCCGATGCGTTGTCGAAGCAGATCGAGGCCGCTGGTCAAGCCGCATCCGAGAGCGCAGGGGCAACCATAGATGCGGCAGCAGCCAAAGCTGGCGACCATGTCGGAGAGGCAGGGCAGCGTGTCACTGCGGCCATGGCCCAGGCCCTGGAGACACTCAACGGCCAGGCCGACGCATTTTCGACCACCTTCCAGTCAGACCTGCTGGCCCCACTTGACGCCCTGCGGTCCGAACTGGCCTCCCTCCGGGACGGGATCGCCCGATCGTCCGACAGCGTCGGACGCTATTCGAACGCCGTTGGAGACAGTGCCGCAGCAATAGAGAGCGCCAATGGGGAACTGGCGGGCGCGGCGAATGCCCTGACAGCGGCGGCAGGGCCGATAGCAAGTGCGTCTGGCAGCATCGAAGCATCGCACCAGGAAATGCGCCGCGTCATTGAGGATACCGCCAGCACGTTGCGCGACGGTATCGCGCGAACCAACTCGGCAACAGCCGCAGCGATCGAGACCGCGCGGGACGGAATTCGCGAACAACAACAGCTGGTCGCAAGCAGTACCGAAGCTGTTCGAACGGCTGTGGATGATTTCAGCAATATCGTGAACCGCTATCAGGATATCGACGACCAACTCGGCAAGGCATTCTCACAAATTCAGACGTCGGTAGATAGGAGCGTCAACGAAATAAAGGATTTCACAGAGAAACTTAATAAAGATTACAGCGAAGCACTCAGCGTACTGAATGAGGTTATTTCCCGAACAGAGCCCTTTCCTGGGCCTGACGGAGCCTAGTCGGGTATGGCGATTGTAACAGAAAGAACCCGGCGCAGAGAAGAAGAGGGCGAATCCGTATTCGTTTCCATGACCGACCTGTCGGTGTCTTTCCTGTTTATTCTTCTGATATTGCTGGCCTTCTTTGCCACTCAGATCCACCCGGAAAACACCGTGCCGAGGGAAGAGCTTGAAAAAGCCTTGGCACGTATCGAAGCGCTGAAACTGCAGGTTGCCGATCTTGAGAAGCAAGTAGAGGAACTGTTGCTCGAGAACCATCTCTTGCGTGAGATTCTTGCGGCCAAAGACATGGAGTTGAAGCAGCTGCGCGCAGCGTTGAATGAGCAGTCTGATCGCATCGCGTTTCTCCGTGATGCGATCAGCAAGAAGGACGCACGGATCGACGCGCTGGAAGAGGAGGTTCGGACGCTTGAACTGAGAGTCGCCGAACTGGAGGCAGAGGTTGATCGGCTGAACAGGAGGCGGCTAGACCCGCTAGCGACCTATCTGCAGCTCGCGACGCTTCAACGCCGAAAGTTCCTGGAGGATATGAAGAAGCGCATCGAGTCGACGGCCGGGATAAAGGTCACCGTCTTCTCGGAAGAAGGACTCATCCGGTTGGCGGCCGATGAATTCTTTGAGTCTGCCCGCTGGCAGGTCAAAAGGGAGATCAACCCGGAAGCACACCGGATCGCGGTCGCCATTGCGCATGCGTTCAAGGAGGTGCTTCCGCCCTACACACTAGGCCCGCAGAGCCGCTTCGATCCCGATCAGAATGGTGCCTTTGCCCTGATCGAAACGGTTCAGATCGAAGGGCATACGGATGCAGACCCTATTCGCTCAGGTGGCATCCTGATCGACAACCTGGATCTCTCCTCCCGACGGGCTGCAGACATGTTCCGGGCAATCCGGGACGAGGAACCCGGTCTCCTCCAATTCCTCAATCTGCGGGACGTGCCAGTCCTGTCCTTTTCTGGCTACGGCGCTTTGCGGCCTTTGAAGATACCCTCCGAATTGTCATCGGAAGAGGTGAAGCGCCGAAACCGGAGGATCGATCTGCGTTTCATCTTGCAGTCCCCTCAAAGCGAGCGCGAGATCGAGCGTATACGCCAGGCGCTACGGCAAAGCGGTGCTGAGGTAGCTCCCGATGAATGATGACACTGGTCAGGGGGCGCCGACACCCGATCGCCAGAATAGGTGGTCAGCCAGCCTGTCCGATATCCTGCGGGATCCGCTCATGAGGAGCTGGCAGCCCCCTTCAATTATGGAGAGTCCGAAAGCGACAATCCGTGCTGCGCGAGAGATACGCAAACGTTGGCCCGAGATTGAACCGAAGGTACGGGAAGAGGATGCAGAATGGATCGCTCGCGACATGGCCAAGCGCCTGTCGAACGACGACTGGACGGACTGTTTCTGGTCGGATGTCAGGCGATCAGCACGTGCACTGTTCGGGCATGATCTATGGCAGCGTCAGGAGTTTTCGGCTCTCCGGAGAATGCTGCTCAACCTCATTCGTCCCGATCGCAACAGATCGTATCTCCGGACTACGTATCTGATTTATCTGGAAAGCTGGGACCCCCGATCCGAACTGACGGAGGAACTGGCCCAGCGCCTTTCCATTGCCTGGAAGGAAGGACTGTTGAATCTCGAGCCCATTCTTGACGTCTGTGAACTCTTCAACGTCAAGGAAGCCTCCAAGGACATGGCTGTTTTTCTCTCTCAGAACCATCCGCCACATGAAGCAGTTCGTGCCCTCGGCATACGCCAACCTCACGGCACGGGTTTCATGCAGGCCGCTCACGTCAGGTTTGTGGAAAATGCGCGCACTGTCCTGGCGGCAGGCAATGAGCACGCGGTCCGCCAGATGCTCGACTGGATCACCCCCGAAGGTGATGGCGCGATGCGCGATGGCGCTAATCTGGCAATCAATGCCCTGCTCGAACCATGGAACGACCGAAAACCGTCTGAAGACCTTCGCAAGATGATCGAAGCGCGTTTGATCGACGCTTACGGCGATCCTCGAACAGAGAAAACTGGGGTTTGGCTTGCCTGCAGCAAGCAGTCACTCTCGGTCATCCGTCGCTGGCTGACAGAACGAACGTTGCTCGCATTCTTCAATATCATTGACCGAGTTGAACCATCTGATATGTGGCACGATCGACGGGTGTACTGGACCGAAAGATTCAAAAAGGGGTTTATCCAGGAAGCGTGGGTGGTTCTCAATGCGAGTGGCCAACGAGAGGCTATCGCGCTCGAACGAGAGAATCCCGAACTCAGGCTGGGCAGGACCGGGCACAATCATTCCGGTTCGTCAGATCAGAACAAATGCTTCCTCATCATGTTGGACTCAGGACTGCCGGTTATCGAGGGGTCACACACCTACAAGGTGCACGTATTCAAACCCGATATTGCTCAGCAGATTGACCTCAGACCAAACAGGTTCGATGCGCAGGGTCCGCGAATTTTGAAGCTGAAGTACCCGCAGCATGTGGCTCAAATCATTCACACTCAGGGCAGCTGGCAGTGGAAGGTTACTGACCAAATTGCGAAATGGAAGCCATGAACGAGCGGGTTCAAGCGGTGGTCGATGTCGGTGATTCAGGCGTGACAATCTCGATGCCGGAGAAATCACCCCGTGGGTTTCTCCGAATGCTTTTACCCGACCGATCGGGACCAGCGAAGATCGATGATTGGGTTTCGGAGAACGCGGCGCTTTGTGATGCCGTTGCGGCGCTGCGCCGGTTCGGTGAGGAAGAGGATTGCGTGGTCACCATAGAAGACCAGCGCATCAGCGCGGACCACCGGGCAATCGCCAAGCTGAGCCAACATCAGGCCACGGCACTGGGGCTGCCGCCGCTGCCCACCTATGTCTTCGAGGTCGGAACCACCGGAAGTATAGGCAAGGACAGTTTCAGGCTCGTCTGCTCATGGCTGAATGGCGACATACCGGTAATGGTCAAACATCAGGGTGCCATTCTGGAAACATCCGATGGCAAGTTCCGCATTCCGGACCCGATCTTTTCGGCATTGACCCTGGCTGAGGAATTTCATGCTCAAGAGGTTGATGTAACTGAACACTGGTCCGCTCTGGCACGTTTCCGCCAGTTGCTGGACCCTGACAATGCGCCCTCTCCCGAACAGAACCCCACAGGGCGGGATATTGTCCGGATGGCCAGCAGTTTGCAGCGGATGAAAATCTACACTGCCTCATCCTTCTCGCTTGCCCTTCGTGACGGTCCGGACGGCGTCAATTTTGATCCCGTGCTCTTTTCTCGTGATGCCGTCGAGACGGCGATGGAAGGAAACGGTGAGATTTCGGAGACGGATGGCTTGTTGCCGGAAGACCTTCTGCACCGGTTCCAGGGCGAGGGGAGTACCGCATTCGTGAGTTTCGATCAGGCCAAGCCGACCTACCTTCTCGGCGAAGGCCAGTACCTGCTTCTCGGTCCGGACCTGGAAGCCGCGTTGCGTGTGGTGCGCGAGAAGCAGAAGGCGAGCCCCAGGGAACGGGAGGTCTTCGCAGCCAATCCCAGGGCCGCCCTTCGAGAGGCCATCGGGCGCGCCTCCGAACCCGAGACAGCCGATGATCTGGTCGTCGAAGAAGAAGCCGATGACCGGCTGGCCGCCGTGTTCCAGGAGACCCTTGAGTTCGCCGACCGGGCTATCGGAATCGGGATATGGGAGAAACCGAAGTTCGATTTCCTGCCCAAGTCATCGAATGACTGGTTGCCGGAGGTCTTCCCCCTCGTGATCGACGGGAAGCACTTCTTCGTCAAGCCGGATGACGTCGAACCCCTGCGGACCCAGATCAAGACGGCGATAGAGGAAAACCGCGAGACGGTCGACCATCACGGCGACCCGCTTCCAGCGACGGAAGCCGCGCTCGAACAACTCGATCAGGTCCGGGCACGCATCGAGATTGCCACCAGACCAGATGCGGAGGTCCCGAAACCACAGCCAGATACCGATGACCCAACTGAGGCTGGTCGCCCCCTGGTCATCAAGGTCCACGAGAATTTCGTATCGAACAGCTGGGAACCAAGCAGAGTGGACCGTCGCGATGGCGGGGACTGGTCGATGCCAGAGCAATTGCTGAGCGAGCCACTGCCCCATCAGGAAAAAGGCATCGCTGCATTGATCGAGGCATGGCGCTCACCACTCCCCGGTTTCCTGCAAGCCGACGATCAGGGTCTCGGCAAGACGTTTCAGACGCTGGCCTTTCTTGCATGGCTTCGGAACCAGCAGACCCTGGACCGAGATGCCTCCCCAATGTCCGGATTGCCGATCCTGATCGTCGCACCGACCAGCCTGTTGAGAACCTGGGAGCAGGAAGCGCGAACCCATCTGCGGCCCGGCGCACTAGGTGAGTTGTTTCCCGTCTACGGAAACCATCTCAAGTCGCTTCGGACCGGGGCCGGGAAGGAACTTGACGATGGAAGGCCCAGGCTGGACTTGAGCAGACTGCAGAGTTCAGGCGCCGGAAGCGGTGAGCGCGGATGGTGGGTTCTGACCACTTACGAAACGCTGGCGAACTATCAGCACAGTTTCCACGCGATTCCCTTTGCCGTCGTGGTCTTCGACGAGATTCAGAAGATCAAGAACCCGGCCACGATCAATGCCCAGGCGGCAAAATCCGTCCAGGCGGATTTTCGCATTGGCCTGACGGGGACACCGATCGAGAACCATGTCGCCGATCTGTGGGCAATCATGGATGCCATCACGCCGGGCCGTCTGGTCAGCATGAAGGATTTCGCCCGTCATTATGGCGTGGTGACCGAGGATTCCATGAAGGATCTGCATGCCCGGCTGTTCGAGCCGCAGGAACACAACGGCAGCAGCTTCCCCCCGCTTGCGATCCGCAGAATGAAGGAGGGCAGCCTCGAAGGGCTGATGCGCAAGGATTTTCGTATCTATCCGGTCGACATGCCGACGGAGCAGATGGAGGCCTATGACTCAGTCCGGGAAAAACTGCGCGATGGTGCGAAGGGGTCCGCGCTGAAGCTTCTCCATCACATCCGGTCCGTATCACTGCACCACCAGTCCGGGCGGGGGTTCAACGGCAGCCCGGATGACTTCATCAGCGGGTCTGCACGACTGGCGACGCTGTTTGAATTGCTTGATCACATCGAGGCACTGGGGGAGCGGGCGCTTGTCTTCATTGAAGATCGCGACATGCAGTACCGGATCGCCGAACTGATCCGAAGCCGTTTCGGCCTGGCTCAGGTGAGGATCATCAATGGACAGACAACGATTCCCAGACGGCAGGCGCATGTCGAGGCCTTCCAGCACCATCTCGCGCAAGATCGAGGCTTCGATGTCATGGTCCTTGGGCCCAAGGCGGCCGGCGTGGGGCTCACCCTGACCGCGGCGACCCATGTGATCCATCTGAGCCGGTGGTGGAACCCTGCGGTAGAGGAACAATGCAATGACCGGATCTACCGGATCGGTCAGAAACGGGATGTGACCATTCATCTCCCGATGGCCGTGCATCCGGGCCACAAGGAAAAGTCCTTCGACTGCATTCTGAACGAATTGATGAAACGAAAGCGACTGCTGGCGCGGGCTGCTCTATGGCCTCCGACGGATCAGGACAGCGATGTGGAAGTCCTGATGTCTGGCCTCAGCGGCTCGAGTCCGCTTGACCTGACCGAGATCGACGGTTTCGACTGGCAGAGGTTCGAACAATGGGTTCTGGACCAATGCGCGAAGACCGGTGAGTGGGACTGTTTCGAAACCAGGGCTTCCGGAGACGGGGGAGCCGACGTCGTACTGAAACACAGGCAACGCCCGGATAGCTGGAGCATCATCCAGGTCAAGCACAGTGGTCGGACCGACAGGAAGCTTGGTCGGTCAGCGGTCGAAGACACGTTGCGCGCCCGGGCTTCCTGGAACAAACCGAACCCGCAACTCGCCGTTGTCACGAACATCCGCGAGTTCGATGAGGAGGCAATGAAGCTTGCCCGTGCCGAGAATGTCCGGCTCGTCAGCCGTGGCCACCTGAGCCTCTGGCCGCGCCACATCCTGGCGTGACGGCGCGTTGCCAACCTGAGCGACCTTCGGCCCTGCATTGGTGGCATGCGTGTCCCATCCGCAGGCCCAGCCGTTATTCCGTTGCCATTCCGCCGCCCGCCGCGCCATTCTTGACCCACGCATTACCGCGCGAGCCACAGGTGGGGAGACAATCACAGGATGCTGACAGGCGCCATTCGCAGCCAGGTTGACCAGATATGGAATGCCTTCTGGTCGGGCGGCGTATCCAACCCGCTCTCGGTCATCGAACAGATCACCTATCTGCTGTTCATCAAGCGCCTGGACGACCTGCACACGCTGGAGGAACGCAAGGCGGAGGCGCTGGGCCAGCCGATGGCGCGCCGCATCTTTCCGGAAGGCACCGACGAGAGGGGCCGCGCGTACGAGGACATGCGCTGGTCGCGTTTTCTGAACTTCGAACCGCGGGACATGATGACCGTGGTCGACGAGCATGTCTTTCCCTTCCTGCGCGACCTCGGCGAACAGGGCTCCAGCTACGGCACCCACATGCGCGATGCGCGGCTGGGCATCCCGAACCCCAACCTGCTGGCCAAGGTCGTGCAGATGCTCAACGACATCCCCATGGACGACCGCGATACCAAGGGCGACGTCTACGAGTACATGCTGGGAAAGATCGCCAGCGCCGGGCAGAACGGGCAGTTCCGCACACCGCGCCACATCATCAGCCTGATGGTCCACCTGATGCGGCCAACGCCGGAGGACGTGATCTGCGACCCGGCGGCAGGCACCTGTGGTTTTCTCATCGCGGCGGGGGAATACCTGCGCGACAACCACCCGGAGATGCTGCGCGACGACCGGCTGCGCCAGCACTTCCACACCCAGATGTTCCACGGCCATGACTTCGACGCCACGATGCTGCGCATCGGCGCGATGAACATGACGCTGCACGGGGTGGAAAACCCCGACATTTCCTATCGCGACAGCCTGGCGGAGGAACATGGGGCGGAGGTCGGCAGCTATTCCCTGATCCTCGCCAATCCGCCCTTCGCCGGTTCGCTGGATTACGACACCACCGCGAAGGACCTGCTGAAGATCGTCAAGACGAAGAAGACCGAGCTGCTGTTCGTCGCCCTGTTCCTGCGGCTGCTGCGCACCGGCGGCCGGGCGGCGGTGATCGTGCCCGACGGCGTGCTGTTCGGGTCCAGCAAGGCGCACAAGGAGATCCGCCGCATGCTGGTGGAGGACCACAAGCTGGAGGCGATCATCAAGCTGCCCTCCGGCGTCTTCCGCCCCTATGCGGGCGTGTCCTGCGCCATCGTCCTGTTCACCAGGACCGGCGTCGGCGGCACCGGGAATGTCTGGTTCCATGACATGCAGGCGGACGGCTTCTCGCTGGACGACAAGCGCACACCGCTGCTGGACGCCGATAAGCTCGGCCCGGTGCCTGCGACGGCGCTGAGCCCGGAAGATCATGCGAAGAACAACCTGCCCGATATCCTGACCCGGTGGGCGTCACTGGAGGCCGAAGCCGAGCGTCCGCGCACCGCGCAGAGCTTTCTTGTTCCGGCGGCGGATATCATTGCCACTGGCAGCTGGGACCTGTCGCTGAACCGCTACAAGGAGACCGAGCACGAGGAGATCGACCACCAGCCCCCTGCCGAGATCATCGCCGAACTGCGCGCCATCGAGGCTGAGATCACCGAAGGGCTGAACCGGCTTGAGGAAATGCTCGGATGATCACACGCGAAAGCGTTAGGGGCATCTACCCTGTCGAACCTCTAGGCGAAGTCGTCCAGTTCTTGGATCACAAGCGCCGCCCCGTGAAGCAGTCTGAGCGGGTCGAAGGGTTGTATCCGTATTTTGGAGCCAACGGTCAACAAGGCACCATCGACGACTACATTTTTGATGAACCGCTGGTGCTCGTTGCGGAAGACGGGGGACATTTCGACGCCCCCGAACGAGGTATCGCGTATCAAATCGAAGGTAAGACGTGGGTTAATAATCATGCACACGTTCTTCGACCAAATTCGAAAATCGACATACGATTCCTGACACGAGTTCTCGAGAATTATGATGTCCGCCCGTTCATTTCTGGAACCACTCGGGCAAAACTAACAAAGGGGCAGGCTTCAAGAATTGAAATCCCCCTCCCGCCGCTGGAGGAGCAGAGGCGGATTGCGGCGATCCTGGATCAGGCGGACGCGCTGCGCCGCCTCCGCCGCCGCGCCCTCGACCGCCTCAACACCCTCGGCCAGGCGATCTTCCATGAGATGTTTGGAGCATTTCATGATGGATTTGAAGGATGGCCAACGCAGACGCTAGCTGATGTCATTGTCGACGCTAAGATTGGTGCTGTGCGTGGCTCAAAGGATATGTCTGACGAAGCACCCGTTCCCTACTTGCGCATGAATTCGATCGGCATAGACGGCAGCCTCCGCTTAAGTGGATTAAAACGCGTTGAGGCAAGCGATACAGAATTAGAAATTTACTCATTAAGAAAGGGTGATTTTCTATTTAATACTCGAAATTCCCGCGAACTAGTAGGTAAGACCGCCGTCGTTCATCAAGATTTTGACGGAATTTACAATAACAATATTTTGCGCTGCCGCTTCAGCAAAATGCGAGTTAATGCTGATTTTATAGATTCATTCTTGAGGACTCGCAAGGGCAGATCATCTTTGGACAATGTCAAATCTGGAACAACAAGTGTGTTCGCCATTTATCAGAAATCACTGATGACGCTTCTTATACCTTGCCCTCCGATGAAGAAGCAGCAAGAATTCTCCAAGCAACTTGAACGCCTGAAAGCCGAAGAGGAAGCAACCCGCATCTCTAATGAAAAAGCTCAATGCTTGTTCGCCTCCCTCCAACACCGCGCCTTCAGGGGCAGTCTCTAAAAATGCGCGGGGAACTCATAAGCGTCTTGTCCGAAATGTGGTGTCAGTTCTGGAAGAAGCTTGCTTATCACAAGGACGCCTCGAGCGATACCTTTTGCGATCTTTACCGTGAGCTGAACACGCCTCGGGTGGTTCCGCTCGATCCTGCCACCGAACTCGCCGACATCGTCGATGACCGGGAACAGGCCCGCGTCGGCTTTCGCGACACGGAGGCTGCGGCCCTAAAGGATGAAGTCGTGGTTCTCGAATTCCTGGAACGCGCGCGCACGGTGATCGAGGATTTCGGCAGCAAGGCCCTGACGAATCAATACTTCAATCTGGTGCGCGATCTTCTCGACAGATACAGCCTGCGTTACGTTCGGCGCCGTCCTTTCAGCCTGCACCTGACCTTGCGGGGGTTATTCGCACGCCTTGTGCGCGACTTGCGGCAGATCACATCACAGGACTCCGCGCTCGCCGCGCCGACGCATGATTTCAAGGGGTGTGTTCGAGACCTGAAGGACGATCAGTCCGCAAGAAAGATCAAGCAGTGCTTCGCCTCCCGGTTCAATCTACCGGAGGCGCTTCGCAAACAGCATCCCGACTTCGTGGCATACAATTCAACAGCCAAACGCGCGACGAACACGTTTGAGGCAATGTGCGACAAGACAATTACATGCCCAAACGAAGCCATCAAGGATTCTGCCAAGGGAATCCATCGCCTCGCCGGTGACCAACCCGGCATCCGGCACAGCGGCAACCAAGCAGGCAAGCTCCGTAGAATTGACATGCGGGACCTGATTTCCGTGACGATCTTGCTGGCAGGTTTCTCGCCATACTTCAGTCAGGCCTTCAGCGCTGACGCAATTGGTTCAGGTTGAAGCGATGCAGCGCCAGTTCTCAGCCGTCAATTGAGGCCCCAACATGATCAAGCAGAATCGATGGACCAGGGGAAATCGCGATTTCCGGTTGCCGACGATGCCCGATGAGCAGCCACGCCATGGATGCGGGTTTTCCAGGACAACCTTTGATCCGGACGTCGGCGAAGAGGCATACGTGCTTTTCTGCGAAGACCCTCCACATGCCAGGGCGCTTGCCCAAATCCGACCGATGACCTTGATCGCCCACAAGGGCATCGCAGCCACACCCCACGGGTTGGTGGCCTACATCGTCTGGCAGATTGCGGCGGGTTCCAGCCAAGAGTCCTTCGTCGAGACATTCCTGAATCCGTTCAAGATAGACACACTGCAACTAGTGTCGGACGCAGCCAATCAAACGCATCTGAAATTTCTGACAATTGATCGATCCGATCAATCCGTGGTTTCGATGACCGATTTTGAGAACATATTCGAGCTTGACCATTTTCTGTTCCAAATGATCATGCATATCGGGTACGCGAAGCCCACAGAATTTGCAGAAGCGACTTCGTTCATCATGAATACTGTGGAAATCGAGAAACTTGTCGAGGATGCTATCTGATGATGAACCGATCTGCCTTCCGTTCGATCAATTTTCCTGACCTTGCCGGCCTCTGATGCGTGTCGTGACTTGATGCAGCCGACACATGGCCCAACGGCTCCGAACCAGACCGCACCGGCCCCTGCAGGGCTGGGGCAGACACATACCGACAACCGGTCGCGTTCAGGCGGCCGCAACCAGGAGAACTGAACCGATATGCAGGTATTCTTCACCTACATCTATTCCCGTGACGATACCTACACCTATGGCGATCAGGAAAATCAGGGCTGGCCGCTAACATTCGGGGCAGAGACCGCACGGTCCATGGCGCGCAAGATGATCACGACAGGCGACCTCGTCTTCGGGATTGTCAGCAGCACCCCCGGTCATGACGCTGTCGTCCCGGAGAAATTCAAGGGCCGAGTTGTATCCGCCTGGCAGATCACGCGGCAGAACGTCCTGCTGACCGACTATGACCTCGAACTCAGCGACTTCGACCTGCAATGGCCTGTCGCACTGCAGCCGATCCGAGCGTGGGAGATCGCGGCGCCGCCCCGGTTTCGTGAGCAGGACGGTTACGACAGTACGACACACACGCCCCGGTCCATAAGTTCTGTCGAGACAGTGAACGAGACACTGGCCCGAAGCCTGATTGCCACCCTGCGGGACCAGGGGAACGAAGTGCGGCTGCCACGCTTCAGGTATCCGGCGATGGAACAGCGAAACGCGCAACTGCGCCAACGTCATCCCTTCAGGATCGAGGGCCATGTGGTCGCGCCTGTCGATGCGGAAAAGCCGAACCACGTCTACATTGCGACACTGGGCAAGGGATCGCGCACGCTGAAGATCGGACACTCAAGCGATCCCGCCGAGCGGGTAGCGAGTCTCAACAAGTACCGCCTGAGTTCCGAGCCGCAATGGATCCTCCATACGGCCCAGCCGATGGGCACTGTACAGCAGGCAATCAAGGCGGAAGCCACGCTGGGCGAGTTGTTCGCGAAATACCGGACAGAGCAGAACAACAATGAGGTCTTCGTCGGGCTTGGTGCCATCGATGTCCTGACACGATTGGCCACGATGCGATGAAACAGGATTGCCGCTCCGCCCGAATGGCCTGCATCTGCCCCTCCAGCAAGGGACCTCACCCATGAAAGCCACCGAAGCGCAGTTCCTGGCGTTCCTGAGGAAATCGTCCCAGTTCGTCATCCCGATCTACCAGCGAACCTATTCCTGGACGGCCCGGGAGTGCCGGCAGCTCTGGGACGACGTGGTGCGGGCGGGGGGCGATGACGGCATCGATGTGCATTTCGTCGGCTCGATCGTCTACATTGAGGACGGGCTGTCGCAGGTGTCGCTGCAGGCACCGCTGCTGGTCATCGACGGTCAGCAGCGGCTGACCACGGTGACGCTGCTGCTGGCGGCCCTGGCGGAGGCGCTGGGGGATGAGGAAGTCATCGACGGGTTCAACGCGCGAAAGGTCCGCAACTACTACCTGCTCAATCCGGAGGAATCGGGTGAACGCCAGTTCAAGCTGCTGCTGTCCCAGGGCGATAGGGCGACCCTGACATCCATCGTCGCCGGGCAGGACCTGCAGGGTGAACGATCGATCACGGTGTCGGAGAACTTCGCCCTGTTTCGGGAATTGATCGCCGGGCGCAAGGGCGATCTGGCCGTTGTCTGCCGCGGCCTCGCCAAGCTGGTTGTCGTGGACATCGCGCTGAACCGCGACCATGACAATCCGCAACTGATCTTCGAGAGCATGAACTCCACGGGGCGGGAACTCAGCCAGGCCGACCTGATCCGCAACTTCATCCTGATGGGGCTGGAACCGGAACTGCAGACCCGGCTGTATCGGGACTATTGGCGCCCGATGGAGGTGGCTTTCGGGCAGCAGGCCTATACCACGCATTTCGATGCCTTCATGCGTCACTACCTCACTGTCCAGACGGGCAATATCCCGAAACTGTCCGACGTCTATGATGGGTTCAAGACCCACGCCCGGACGTTCGGTTCGTCGGCGGCGGATATCGAGCGGCTGGTGCGGGATGTGCGGGACTTTGCGCGGTACTTCTGTGCCATGGCCCTTGGCGCAGAACAGGAACCCGACCTGAAACGTGCGTTCCAGGATCTCGTCGAGTTGAAGGTGGATGTCGCCTATCCGTTCCTGCTCGACCTCTACCGCGACTACGCTGCTGGTCAGCTCGACAAGACCGGGTTCCTGGCGGCAATCCGCCTTGTGGAGGCCTATGTTTTCCGCCGGGCAATCAGTGCGATCCCGACCAATTCGATGAACAAGACCTTCGCCACCTTCGCCCGGTCGGTTGTGAAGGAGCGGTATCTGGAAAGCATAAAGGCGCATTTCCTCGGCCTGCCATCCTATCGCCGGTTTCCACGCGACGACGAGTTCCGGCGCGATATCCAGACCCGCGACCTCTACAATTTCCGCAGCCGGAGCTACTGGTTGCGGCGGTTCGAGAACTTCGGGCGCAAGGAACGTGTCCCGGTTGATGAATATACCATCGAACACATCATGCCGCAGACCCTCGACCTTTCGCAGGCCTGGCGCGATGCACTGGGGCCGGACTGGGAGCAGGTGCAGAAGAACTGGCTGCACACGCTCGGCAACCTGACCCTGACAGGCTACAACTCCGAATATGGTGCCCGGCCATTCCCGGAAAAGCGTGACATGTCCGGCGGCTTCGGTATCAGCCCGCTGAAGCTGAATGCCGGGCTGGGCCAGCTCGAAACCTGGAACGAAGGTAGCATCCGATCACGGGCGGCGACGCTGGCAGGCGCAGCGGTCGATGTCTGGGCGGCACCTTCGCTTCCCGAAGATGTCCTTGCTGCGTACAGCGTGAAGAAACCTGCTGCCAGCAGCTACACGCTCGACCATTACCCACAGCTTGCCCAGCCGGGCCTCGCTGAATTGTTTGCTGCCTTCCGCAAGGAAGTACTGGCACTGGACCCCTGCGTGACGGAGGAATGCCTGAAGCTCTACATCGCCTACAAGGCCGAAACCAATTTCGTCGATGTCGTGCCGCAGGCCAGCCGATTGCGCCTGTCACTCAACATGCGCTTTGCCGACATCGACGACCCGAAGGGGCTGTGCAAGGACATTTCCGGGTTGGGTCGCTGGGGCAACGGCGATGCGGAGATCGGCCTCAGCAGCCTGGATGAACTGCCTTATGTGCTGGGCTTGGTGCGCCAGTCGCTGGAGCAGCAACTCGGGAGCGGAGATGCGGCATGAGCCAGTTCACTTTCCTGCGCGATGATTTTCCGGCCCTCTTCGATTTCGCGGAGAAGGCCGAACACATGGCACTTTCCGATGCGCGGAGTTCATGCTTCTACGCCCGCCTGACGCTGGAGGCGGCGGTCGACTGGCTCTACAGGGCGGATGCCACGCTGAAATCGCCGTACCAGGAAACGCTTGCCGCACGTATCCACGAGGCGACCTTTCGCCAGCTTGTCGGCACGGCGCTGGTCACGAAGGCGCAGATCATCAAGGACCATGGCAACCGCGCGGTTCACGACAAGCGCCCGGTCGCGAAGAAGGCCGCCGTCACCACCCTGCGCGAACTTTTTCACCTGCTCTACTGGCTCGCCCGCACCTACAGCAAGGATGCAACGCCTGCCGCGGGCCTGCAGTTCGATCCAGCGCGGCTGGAAGCGACGATCAACGTCACTGCCAGCACCGTCGAACAGATCCGCAAGCTGAGGGAGGAGCATGACAGGCACCTCGCTGACCTGGCGGTGGAACGCAAGACACGGCTGTCCGTCGAGGACGAGCGACTGAAGCTCGAGGCGAGCGTGCAGGCCCTCCAGGCGGAGATCGCAGCGGTCAAGAAGGCCAACCAGGCCGTGCCGGACAATCACGACTATGACGAGGCAACGACGCGAGATGCCTTCATCGACCTGTTGTTGCACGAAGCAGGCTGGCCGCTGGATCAGGAGCAGGACATCGAGTATCCGGTGGTTGGAATGCCGAGCACCAGCGGTGACGGTTTCGTCGACTATGTGCTGTGGGGTGACGACGGGAAGCCGCTGGCCCTCGTAGAGGCCAAGCGATCACGCAAGGATGCCATGGTCGGCCAGCAGCAGGCAAAGCTGTACGCAGACTGCCTGGAGACGATGCACGGCAGACGCCCGGTGATCTATTGCACCAATGGCTACCAGCACTGGCTCTGGGATGACCGGATGTATCCGCCCCGGGCCGTCAGCGGTTTCATGAAGAAGAGCGAACTCGTGCTGCTGCACCAGCGCCGCACGACCCGCCGCAAGCTGGATACTGTCCCGGTCGATGAGGCGATCGCCGGCCGTTACTACCAGACCCGCGCGATTCGGCGGGTCGGGCAGACCTTCGAGACCGATCGACAGCGCCGTGCCCTGCTGGTCATGGCAACCGGGTCTGGCAAGACCAGAACGGTTGTGGGATTGATCGACCAGTTGATGCGGGGCAACTGGGTCCGGCGGGTACTGTTCCTGGCCGACCGGATCGCGCTGGTCAGACAAGCACACGGTGCCTTCAAGACGCACCTGCCGTCGTCGCCCAGCGCCAACCTGCTGGAGCGGCATGACGCATCGAAGAATGATCACAACGGCGCGCGTGTCCTGCTGTCCACCTACCCCACCATGATGCGCATGATCGACGACCTCAACGGCGCGGAGAGGCGCTTCGGCGCCGGTCATTTCGACCTGGTGGTGATCGACGAGGCACACCGCTCCGTCTACCGGAAATATCGGGCAATCTTCGACTATTTCGATTGCCTGCTGATCGGGCTGACCGCCACCCCGCGCGATGAAAGCGACCACGACACCTACGCCCTGTTCCAGCTGCAGACGGGGGTTCCGACCGACTACTACGAACTGGACCAGGCCGTCAGCGATGGGTTCCTGGTACCACCCGAGGCGATCTCCGTACCACTCAAGTTCCAACGGGATGGCATCCGCTACGATGACCTTTCTGATGAGGAAAAGGAGAGATGGGACGCCCTCGACTGGAGCGATGGCGACGACTCGCCTGACGCCGTGTCTGCTTCCGATGTGAACAAGTGGCTGTTCAACACCGATACCGTTGACAAGGTGCTGGAACACCTGATGACCAACGGGGTGAAGGTGCAGGAGGGGAGCAGGCTGGGCAAGACGATCATCTTCGCCAAGAACAGCCGCCATGCGCGTTTCATAGCGGAGCGCTTCGACATCAACTATCCGCACCTGAAAGGGCAGTTCGCCCGGGTGATCGATTACAGCGTCGACTATGCCCAGTCCCTTATCGATGACTTCTCCGATGCCGGAAAGGCACCACACATCGCGATATCGGTCGACATGCTGGATACCGGTATCGACATCCCGGAAGTGGTCAACCTGGTGTTCTTCAAGATCGTTCGGTCCCGCACGAAATTCTGGCAGATGATCGGTCGCGGCACACGCCTGTCACCAGACCTGTTCGGGCCTGGCGAGCACAAGGACCGCTTCCGGGTGTTTGACTTCTGCCAGAACTTCGAATTCTTCAGCCAGAACCCAACGCTCGTTGATGGCAGCAATGGTGCCTCGATCGACGAGAAGCTGTTCTGTGCCCGTATCGACCTGATGGGCACCATTGACGGCATTGTCGATGAGATTGTTCCTCCCTCCGGTTCTTCTGCAGCACCGGGCCTGAACGAAGGAGCCAATCAGGCACCGTTCGTCGCGCAGCCGGGCCTCGAAGCCCTTCGGGAAAGTCTCGAACAGCGTCTCTTCGAAGAGGTATCAGCCATGAACCTCGACAACTTCATCGTCCGCAACAGGCGTCGGGAGGTGGAACGGTTTCAGGTCCGGGCGAACTGGCAGGATCTGAACGCCGAAGACCAGGAGACCCTGAAGGACCATGTCGCCGGATTGCCCAGCGCCTTCACTGACGATGACCTTCAGGCCAGGCAGTTCGATTACCTTGTACTGCTGGCGCAGCTGGCGCTGCTCAAGGGTGGTACAACGTTCCCCAGGTACCAGGAACGCATGCAGACCATCGCATCTGCCCTGGAAGACCTGGGTGCCATCCCGATGGTGGCGGCTCAGATGACACTCATTCTCGATATCCTGACGCCCGATTGGTGGCAGGACGTGACCGCATCAATGCTGGAAGAGGTGCGGCAGAAACTGCGCGGCCTGGTACGGCTGATCGAACCCGCCTCGCGCAAGATCGTTTATACCGATTTCCAGGACGAGATCGGAGCAGGGGTCACGTTCGACCTGCCCGATGTGAGCGTAAACGCGGATCTCGGCCGCTTCCGGGAAAAGGTGCGGCAGTTCCTCAAGGAGCACGAAGATCACATCGTGCTGCAGAAACTCCGGCGCAATGAACAATTGACGCCGCAGGATATCGAGGAACTGGAACGAATGTTCCTTGAGGCCGGTATCGCTGGCAGCGAGGACCTGAAGAGACTGCAATCCGAGGGTGGATTGGGAATCTTCCTGCGGTCACTTGTCGGGCTTGATCGCGAAGCGGCCAAGGCTGTACTTGGAACATTCGTCGCCGACAAGTCGCTGAACGCCAATCAGATCGAGTTCGTCAACATGATCATCGACCACCTGACGGATCAGGGAATCATGGAACCCTCCATGCTCTACGAGAGCCCATTCACAGATTTCGACGATCAGGGTGTCAGCGGACTGTTCCCGATGGCGGATATCCATGAACTGATATCTCTCCTGAAAGACATTCGACAGCATGCAATCGCGTCCTGACAGTTACGGGTGATCACGCCTGCTGGGGTTTGTGACTGCAGCGCCAGCGGTCTCAGGTCAGGCTTTGCCGATGACTTGCATGCCAGCGATTCGATTCCCTCTATTTGCCTGATGCAGACCTGAGGAAGCTCGTATTCCAAACGAGACCGGAAGTGAGCTCATTCTGATCGAACTCCGGCCCAAGGTACTGATATTGAACGCGGTCCTTTTTTCACCGGAATCCGATTGACCTGCAGGTTCGCGTCAACCCGCTCAAGACACCAGGAACGCGCATAAATCCTCATGCAACACACAGTCAGGATTCCGAATGATGTGCCTGCAAAGACGGGCAACAACTTCAGCGTCGTTCGCCATGACCCGCTGCATCAAGGTGCCCCATGGGTGCCCCGAGAATTAAGAAGCCCATCCGGAAAATCACCAGATACCGAAATCACTAACAATTTCATTAGGATAAATGGTGGGCGCGGCTGGGATTGAACCAGCGACCCCTACGATGTCAACGTAGTGCTCTCCCACTGAGCTACGCGCCCTCCGGCACCCCCGTGGGAACGTTGGGGGTGCGGGCGGTTCTATAGCCGGGGCAGGGCGGGGCCGCAAGGGGTTTTGGCGGATGTGGCTGCTGGCACGGCCCAGCGGCCCTACGGGCCTGTCAGCTGCCGGTGAAGCGCGGAGCGCGTTTTTCGTTGAATGCGGCGGTACCTTCCGCAAAGTCGTCGGAATTGCGGATGGTCTCGATATCACGCCGGGCCAGACCGGCCAGTTCGGACGGCCCCCTGGGCAGGGTCGCCGCCACATGGCGTTTCAGGGTACGCACCACCAGCGGCGCCATGGCGGCAAGACGGGTTGCCTGATCCAGTGCCACCTCCATCAGATCGGCCTGCGGCACCACCCGATTGACCAGCCCGACCTCATAGGCGCGCTGGGCCGACAGCGGGTCCCCCAACAGCATGAATTCCATCGCAATCTTGTGGGGAATGCGCGAGACGAGAGAACTGATCAACCCGCCAGACAGCCCCACCTTGGCCTCCGGATAGATGAAACGGGCGTCATCGGCCATGACACAGAGGTCACAGAACTGCACCAGGATGAAGGCGCCGCCGACGCAGGTGCCATTGACCGCGGCAACCACCGGCTTGTCGACGGCAACCCCGACATCGGGACTGAAAGGCCAGATCTCCGGCGGGTCGGACAGGTCGGCCCCGACGGAGAAGTGCTTGCCGGCACCGGTCAGCACGGCCGCACGTTCCGGGCCGTCCTGGAACCGTTGCCAGGCGGCGGTCAGTTCGTCGCCCAGGTCGCGTGACACGGCGTTGTACTTGTCGGCGCGGTTCAGGGTGATGATGGCGACATCGCCCCTGATCTCGTAACTGATCAGGCTCATCTATGCGTCCTCCCCAGGGTTCGCAGTTGGTTTCGGATCGGGATTGCGTTTCTTCACCAGATAGCTGTGGCTGCCTTCCAGCACCTGCACGCCATCCTGATTGTGCACGGTGGCCCGGCAGACCACCACGCCCGTGGTGCGGCCGGGGCGCAGTTCGCTGATGGTCAGCAGCGGATAGAGCGTGTCCCCGGCGTAGACGGGGGCCAGGAACTTCGCCGACGCCTCGATGAAGCCGATCAGGGATTCGCCGATCACATGCGGGAAGATGCCGGCGCCGGCTGCCGTCTGCGCCATGACCTGCAGACCATGGGCAAGCAGCCCCCGATGCCCCTGTCGCTTGCAGTATTCCTCATCATAATGGATCGGGTGATTGTCCCCCGAAGTCAGCTGGAACGACGCGAACAGCGCATCGGTCTGGGTGCGGGAATTGATGTAGAATTCCTGCCCCAGTTCCAGATCCTCGAACCAGGACGGTTCGCACATCCGGTGCTTTGCCGGATCGAAAGTCTCGCTCATCCTCTACCCCTCCCCTGTGGGCCCATGGTGCTGCCCCGCCGCAGATATTGCGGCAGGTCCGCGACCGAGCCGAGCACGACATCGGCCAGCGGTGCCAGATCCGGCCGGTCACTGGTGCCGGACAGCACGCCGACGGCCAGCCCGGCCCCGCCGCTGCGCGCCATTTCCAGATCATGGACATTGTCGCCCACCATGGCGACTGTGTCCGGCGCGCAGCCGACATGCGCAGCAAAGCGGTGCAGCTGATCCGCCGCCGGTTTCGGACGTGGCACGGAATCATAGCCCTGCACCAGGCTGAAACAGTCCAGCAGGGTCAGCGCCCGCAAGGTGGCGATCGCGCTTTCCGCGCCGTCATTGGTGGCAACCCCGAGCAGGTATCCGGCGGCCCGCAAGTCAGCCAGCGCGCCCCCCACCCCCGGCAGGGCGACCGCCCGTGCCGCACCTTCGGTCACGCAGGCGCGGTTGAAATGGTCGATCATTGCCTGACGCGGGTTCGCGTCGTCATCAGCCAGGTCGGGATACCAGAGGTCCACGGTCTCCGCGATCGTGCCTGCCGCGATGACGGACCCCGCCCTGAACCGCTGTGCCGCCGCATCATACCCCCCCGCGTCGAGCAGCTGCGCGGCGCGTGCCTGGTCGCCCGCTGCCGCTTCTGCCGCCAGCATCGCCATCACCGGATACCAGGTCCGGTCGAAGTCGATCAGCGTCCCGTCCTTGTCGAACAATATCGCGCGCAGCGCCAAGCCAGATCCTCCTCCGCATGGCCCCCGTGTCCTTGCCCTTGGCACCAACTTGGGGGAATGATGCGCCATCATGCGTCAGGGGAGGGCACGTATGAAACAGGCCGACTACAGCAAACTGCTCGACGACGAGATCCGCGCCTTCATCGCGGAGACCGACAGCCATTACCCGCCAGACGCCGTGGACCATTCCATTGCCGAACAGCGCCGGGTCTACGACCGCATGTGCCGTGCCTTCTTTGCCGGCTACCCGGATGGCATCAGCGCCCGGGACAGCACCATCGAGAGTGCGGCTGGTCATCCCGTGCCCCTGCGCAGCTATGCGCGGGCAGGGCAGCCTGCCGCTGCGGCCGTGCTGTATCTGCATGGCGGTGGATTCGTGGTCGGCGGTCTGGACAGCCACGATGACGTCTGCGCCGAGATCTGCGACCGCACCGGCTTCGATGTGGTGTCGGTCGACTATCGCCTGTGCCCCGAACACATGCACCCGGCCGCCTTCGACGATGCGATGGCAGGCTGGAGGCATCTGCGCGCGGCGACTGATCTGCCGATCGTGCTGGCGGGCGACAGTGCCGGGGGCAACCTGGCGGCGGCCCTGGCGCATGCAACACGCGGCACGCGACCGCCACCGGTCGGGCAGGTGCTGGTCTATCCCGGTCTGGGCGGGGACATGGACCGCGGGTCCTATCTGATCCATGCGGATGCGCCGATGCTGAAACGAAGGGACCTGGTGTTCTACAAGGACCTGCGCAGCGGCGGGCGGGATCTGACAGGTGACGCCAGCTATGCGCCACTGTGGGACACGGATTTCCGCGGTCTGCCGCCAACTTTCGTGGCGTCGGCCGAATGCGACCCGATCTCGGACGATGGTGATACCTATGCCCGACACATTCGCGCCGCCGGCGGACGGGCTGTCTGGCTGAACGACAAGGGCCTGGTGCATGGCCACCTGCGGGCGCGTCACCGCAGCAGGCGTGCGGGCCAGAGCTTTGACCGCATCGTCGCCGCCATCGACAGTCTGGGACGGACGGGCGAACTGCCATAGCCGGATTATCTGTGCCGGGTTGCCTGACCCGGGTCTACTGCGTGGTCGTGTGATGGATGGGCGCATCGGGGTAGAACGCGCTGTAGGCGAAGACGAAATCGACGCCGTGCAGCACGTCGACTTCCCTGCCGTCCTCCATCCGGGTGACGATGAAGTTGCCGACGTCACGGCCCTCCGCGATTTCCGGTGTGTCGAGGGCGGATGCCTGGCCCGGCTCCCAGCGGATCGTGGTGCCGTCATCCAGATGCACGACGCGATTCCGTTTCATGAAATCCAGGCTCCAGGCCCCGCGCTCCCCCAGGGTGACCACCCGCATCAGCGGCGGAATGCCTGACGGCAGGTCGCCACGGTACAGGAACGGACGCGACGAACTGTCATAGGCCTGATAGGGGTTGCCGCCGTAACTGCGGTAATGCTTGCCGTTGGGAACCAGTACCTGCGCCTCTGGCGCCCGCGCCCGGAACCGCGCCCAGGATTCCAGCCGTGACGGCAGCATTTTCAGGCGAGTCCCGGTCATCTCGCCGACGATGGCTTCGCCCAGAAACTGTTGCCACCAGCTTTCCGTCTGCCGGTCCCACATGACCAGATCGGACCGGCGCAGCTTGCCGGTGGTGCCGAAGTCCAGCACCTGATCACCGACACGCCGATCAAAGACAATGGCCGCATTGCACAGCGGACAGAAGGTAACGGACACCGGGACACCACCGATGGTGTCATTCGCGATCTCATGGAACATCAGAACCTGCAGCGGATAGGCCTTTGCCTCTCCGTTCACGATCAGTCCGATGACCGGTTCACGGTCCGCCAGAATGGCATTCGCTTCCGCGACGCCGACAAATGCGGGCTCATCGATCGGGGGGATACCGTCGCGCGGTGGACCACCGTGCAGGATTTCGCCAAAGTCGACGGATGTCTTCGTGAAGTCCGTGTTCGGCCATTCCCGTTCCCAGTATCGGACATACTGTTCCTCGGTCTGGGCCAGCGTCTGGCTGCTGGTGGTGACCGTGGCCAGCGTCACGACGGCCATGACGGCACCAACCAGGCCAGAAAATGCGATGAATGCAGACAGGGTGCGCCGCATGTGATCCTCCCCGAAAAGATCGGAACCTTGTATTTCAGCCAATCCTAAGCCTCGAAAAGCCCCGTTTCGACACAAGTTGCCGTGACGAGACCGCGAAACAATATTACGCAACCACGCGGTTAACGACTGAAATCACCCGCATTGAACCCGGCCCTGTTCGGAATCCTGCTAATTTCGGAAGGGCACGAGTTGTCGCTTGAAAAGGTGGTCCATGGGGGTGAGATGATGACGATCCTGCGACAAAAGCCCAGTACCCCAGGGAGGCCGTGATGGCTGTCTTCAACGCACCCGATTTCGACAATCATGAAGCGGTCGTGTTCTGCAACGACCCGGAAACCGGGCTGAACGCGATCATCGCCATTCACGACACGACCCTTGGCGCCAGCCTGGGCGGTTGCCGTTTCTGGCCCTACGAAAATGACAGTGCCGCCCTGACCGATGCGCTGCGCCTGTCACGCGGCATGACCTACAAGGCAGCACTGGCAAATACCGGTCGTGGCGGCGGCAAGTCGGTGATCATCGGCGATCCCCGTCAACTGGGAACGCCTGAGCTGTTCCGCGCCATGGGCCGTTTCGTGGAACGCCTCGGCGGCAGCTACATCATTGCGGAGGACGTGGGCACATCACCCGCAGACATGGCTCATGTCCGTCAGGAGACGGCCCATGTGGCCGGGCTGGAAGGGGCGTCCGGCGATCCGTCGCCAGCCACTGCGCTGGGCGTGTTCATCGGCATCCAGGCCGCCCTGAAACATCAGCGCGGCGACGATGATTTGAAGGGCGTGACCGTCGCTGTTCAGGGTCTTGGCCATGTGGGCTGGGACCTTTGTCGCCAGCTGCACGATGCCGGTGCCCGGCTGGTCGTATCAGACCTGCGTGACGAGATCACCGCGGAAGCGAAGCGCCGGTTCGGTGCCGCCACCGTGGGCATTGATGCCATCCACGCCGTGCGCGCCAACGTCTTCGCCCCCTGCGCCCTGGGTGGCAGCCTGAACGACCAGACCATCCCGGCGCTGAAGGCGAGCATCATTGCCGGATCGGCAAACAATCAGCTGGCCGAGGCGCGCCACGGTGATGTGCTCGCGGCGCGCGGTGTGCTGTACGCCCCGGACTATGTGATCAACGCTGGCGGCATCATCAACATCGCGCATGAAGGCGCTGACTATGACCAGGCGGCAGCCTTCGATCATGTGCGCAGGATCGGCGACACGCTGCGCCATCTGTTCAGGCGCGCTGACGCGGAACGGGTAACACCCAGCCTGATGGCAGACCGGTTGGCCCGGGAAGTGCTGGACAAGGCCGCCGGGCGATCCCTCGCCGCCTGACAGCGCTGGACGGCCGCATCTGAAACATTGACGTCTTGCCGTACGCATAGTCTGTTCCGCCAGTCACTTGGGGGAATTGATCATGGCGTTGCAACGCAAGCTTCTGATGGTCGTGCTGGATGGCCTGCCCTGGCGCGCAGCACGTCGCCTGATGGGCAACCTGGAAGGCTGGGTCGACGCGGGGGAGGCGCGCGTCTGGCGCATGCGCTCGGTCCTGCCATCAACATCCGGCCCCTGCTATGCCTCCATCCATTCCGGCGTCCCGCCGCAGGTTCACGGCATCACGTCCAACCAGACAGTGCGCCGGGTGGATCTGCCCGATGTGTTCTCCACGGTCAGGGATGCGGGCGGTGTGACCGGTGCCGTGACCCATTCCGACTGGTCGCGTCTGTTCAACCGTGACCCGTTCGATCCGGTGCGTGACATCGAATTCGATGATGACAGTCTGCCGATCCAGCACGGACGACTTCACACCATGATGGGCGAAAATCACGACAACCAGATGACGCCGAGCGATGTGGACCTGTTCGCGACCCTGACCAGCCTGGTCGGGCGCTTCGGCCTCGACTACGGCCTGCTTCATACCTGCACGCTGGATTCCATGTCGCATCGGTTCGGTCAGGACTGCAGGGAAATGGACCTCGCCTGCTATACGGTCGATGCATCCCTTGCCGGATTCCTGCCTGCCTGGCGCGCTGCGGGTTACGAGGTCATCATCTGTGCGGACCATGGCCATTCCGACCGGGGTCACCATGGCGGCAACGATCCGGACATGCGCGACTTCCCCGTCTATTACTTCGGCGACGGTCACGGCCCCGCCGATGACACACTGCTCAGTCAGCTGCAGCTGGCGCCAACCATTCTTGCACGCCTTGGCCTGCCGCAGCCCGAGACCATGCTGGCTCAGCCGTTCCTGACTGACCGGAAGGATCGCTGATGTACCGCCCGAAACATTTCAGTGTCGATGATCCGGCCACCAGCCATGACCTGATCAGCAACAACGAATTCGGTCTGCTGCTCACGACAGGCGCAGACGGCGCACCGTTCGGCACCCACCTGGCGTTCATCATCGACAGGAAAGACGGCCCTAACGGCACCCTGCTGGGTCACATGGCCCGCGCCAACCCACAATGGCGGGATTTCGATCGCGCCCCCGCGCTGGCCGTGTTCTCCGGACCGCATGCCTATGTGTCACCGACGCTCTATGCCACCAGCCCCAACGTGCCGACATGGAACTATGCGGTGGTACACGCCTATGGCACGGCGGAGGTGATTGCGGACCCGGCCGAGGTCTCGGCGCTGATGCGCAGGCTGACCAGCGGGTATGAGGGACCGGAGGGCTGGCAGTATGACGACCAGCCGGAGGAATACCACGCCGGCATGCAGAAGGGCATCGTCGCCTTCCGCATGCCCATCACCCGGTTGGAAGGCAAATGGAAGATGAGCCAGAACCGCACGCCGGAAGATCGCGAAGGCGTTCGCGCCGCCCTCGCCCGATCCCCCGACGCCATGGCACGCGACGTCTCCGGCCTGATCCGTGGCCCCGATCAGGATTGAGGCTTGTTTGCCCCGATGATCTGGTCATGCGGTCCTGATGCCAGCTTCAGGAACGTCCGATCCTCCCGCAGCAGAAATTTCTCTCGCTGGGCAAAGGCATAGTTCTCCTGCCCCAGGGGATCTGCCGCAAGGCGTTCGCGATAGGCCTCGTAGGCCGCCAGGCTTTCGATGTTGTAGACGCCGTAGGCGAGCGTCGAAGAGCCTTCGTGTGGTGCGTAATACCCCACAAGGTCCGCGCCGCACCGCGGGATGGCCTGGCCCCAGGTGCGGGCGTACTGCGCGAACGCGTCCCTTTTCGTCGGGTCGATCTGATAGCGGATGAAACAGGTGATCATGGGATACTCCTCTGATGTGTGCCGGGGGAGACTGACGCATTGCCGGAGATGGGTGCTTCGGTTATCATCGAACCATGAAAGAAGGACCCGATATTGCCCTGCTGGGTGCCATGATCGGTGACCCGGCGCGGGCCAACATGCTGATCGCGCTGATGAGCGGGAAGGCCCTGACGGCCACGGAAATGGCGTCGGAGGCCGGGATCACCGTGCAGACAGCCAGTTCCCACCTGTCGAAGCTGGAAAGCGCAGGCCTGCTGCAGCAACGCAAGCAGGGGCGGCACCGGTATTTCACCCTGGCCGACGACGATGTGGCGGAGGTGCTGGAATCGCTGATGGGCCTTGCCGCGCGGCGTGGCCTGATGCGGACCCGCACCGGCCCGAAGGACCCGGCGCTGCGCCATGCCCGTGTCTGCTACAACCATCTGGCCGGCGATCTGGGCGTCCAGCTGTTCCACAGCCTGCGGCAGCGCGACCTGCTGGTCGGCAGCGAAACCGATTTCGCGCTTACCGATGCGGGACGCGCATTCCTTGACGACATGGGTATCGATGTCAGCGCGCTGGAACGCGAACGCCGTCCCGTCTGCAAGTCCTGTCTGGACTGGAGCGAACGGCGCACGCACATGGCAGGGGCCCTGGGCACCGCGATGCTGGAACGATTCATGGATCTCGGCTGGGCCAGGCGGGTGCCGAAGTCCCGCGTCATCAGCTTTTCCCCGAAGGGGCAGAAGGCGTTCGAGGAACATTTCCCGACCATCAATTGACTGCGCTGCCCCCTCGACCTGACCGCAACGCCCCCCATATGGATGCCATGGAACATTCAGCATCCCGATGGAACCAGATCAGCGGCCGGATACCGAAGATGGGTCTCGCGCTGGTCCCAGCCCTGTTCACCCTGTCGTGTGCGGCAATCTCGCAGCCGCTGCCGCCGAACCATCAACCGGTGGGGCAGGCATTCCACATCCGTGCTGCTGACCTGCCGCCCCCCTATGCGACCGACAGTATTGCAAGCCCCGCCTATCGCGTTGACCGCCGCGCTGACGCAACGTTGAAAGTGCCGCCGGGGTTCAGGGCCGAGCTGTTTGCAACCGGCCTGTCGCACCCGCGCTGGATGGCCGTGGCGCCGAATGGCGATGTCCTGCTGGCTGAATCCCGCGCATCGCGGATCACGCTGCTGCGGGATGCCGATGGTGACGGCAAGGCAGAGATCGTGACCACTTTCGCCGACGCTCTCGACAGCCCGCATGGCATGGCGATCCGCGAAGGCTGGGTTTACGTTGCCGAGGAAAATCAGGTGCGCCGCCTGCCCTATCGTGTGGGTGACCTGCAGGCGTCGGGAGACGCGGAAGATGTTACCGGACCGCGGGCGCTGGGTAACGGGGGTGGCCACTGGACCCGGAACCTGGTCTTCAGCCCGGATGGATCGCAATTCCATGTTGCCGTTGGATCCCGTGGCAATATCCAGGTCGAAGCGGAACCGCGCGCGACCGTGCAGCAGTTCAATGCGGACGGCAGCGGCCAGAAGACCTTCGCGACCGGCCTGCGGAACCCCGTCGGGATTGCGGTCTATCCCGGCACCAATGACGTCTACGTGGTCGTCAATGAACGTGACGGTCTGGGCGACGGCCTGGTGCCGGACTATCTGACCCGCGTGCAGCCCGATGGATTCTACGGCTGGCCGTTCAGCTATATCGGCGCGAACCCGGACCCCAGCATGACGGGCATCAGGGACGATCTGGTCGATCAGACCATTGTGCCCGACGTCCTGTTCAAATCCCACTCGGCGCCGATCGGACTGGTCTTCTATACCGGCGCCCAGTTCCCGGCAGACTATTCGGGGGACGCATTCGTTGCCCTGCGCGGGTCATGGAACGCGGCCACACCGACCGGGTACAAGATCGTCCGGGTGCCGTTTCGCGACGGACGCCCCGTCGGCAGCTACAGTAACTTTGCAACCGGGTTCTGGGTCACCGGCCCGGGACGGGCTGGCGTCATCGGCCGCCCGGCGGGTCTGGCTGTCTGGAACGACGGCAGTCTGCTTGTCGCCGACGACACGGGACGCGCCGTGTGGCGGATCAGCTATGTCGGCAAGTGACCCTTCAGCGCGCCCGATCCTTCAGGAATACCTGGCGCGCCGCTTCGACCGGGGCGCGTACGCAGCAGCCTTCCAGATGGTCGTTGACCAGCCCCATGGCCTGCATGAAGGCATAGGCGGTGGTGGGGCCGACGAACTTCCAGCCGCGCTTCTTCAGGTCCTTTGACAGGCGTTTCGAGGCGTCGGTTGTCGGGTTGGCCATCAGCGCGTCGTATGTCACCGGCTCAGGCCGTTCGGATGCGGGCGGCACATGCGCCCAGAAGAACCGGCTGAGACTGCCAGACTCTGCCACCATCTCGACAGCCCGGGCAGCATTGTTGATGGTCGCCTCGATCTTGCCCCGATGGCGGACGATGCCGGCATCGGCCAGCAGACGGTCAATCTCGTCAGGGCCGTAGAGGGATACCTTGTGGAAGTCGAAGCCGTCGAATGCGGCACGGAAATTTTCCCGCTTGCGCAGGATGGTCAGCCAACTGAGGCCCGACTGGAACCCTTCCAGGCAGATCTTCTCGAACAGCCGCGTGTCGCTGTCGACCGGCCAGCCCCATTCGGTGTCGTGATAGGCCTCATAGTCGGGCAGTCCGCCATGCCAGAAACAGCGGGGCCGTCCGTCCGCGCCCGGGACCAGCCCATCAGCCGGGCGATCACCGCTCACCGGTTCTTGCCCGGCACCCAGAGGACATCCGTCGCGCCATTGTCATTGACCACACGACCAAGCTGAAACAGGTGGTCGGACAGACGGTTGAGATAGCGCAACGCGGGCTCGCTCAGCGTCTCCGTCTCTGCCGCCCGCCAGGCAAGCCGCTCCGCCCGTCGCGACAGGGTCCGGGCCAGATGCAGGTGCGCCGCCCCGGCACTACCGCCCGGCAGGATGAAGCTGCTCAGGGGGGCCAGATCGGCGTTCATGGCATCGATCTCGGCCTCAAGCCGATCCACCTGAGCGTCAACGATCCGCAGCGGCTCCCACTTGTAGCTGTCCGCATGCGGCGTCGACAGGTCGGCACCCAGATCGAACAGGTCATTCTGGATGCGCGACAGCATGGCATCCGGCTCCCCCCCCAGATGCAGGCGCGCCAGTCCGACCGCCGCATTGGTCTCGTCAACCGCGCCGTAGGCTTCCACCAGGACATCCGTCTTCGGACGCCGTGAGCCGTCGGACAGGGACGTCTGGCCCTTGTCACCGCCTCGGGTATAGATCTTTGTCAGCTTGACCATGTCAGCCCTCTTCAATCGTCGGTCAGAAAGGCGAGCGCGAGAAACAGGATCGCGAGCGCCTGAAACAGGATGCGCGCACGCATCAGCCTGTTGCTGTTGCGCTTCCCGAAGTCACTACCGCTGATCATGCTGATCACACCGGTTGCGAGGACAATCGCCACGGCAATGACCGACGCGATTGCGAGATATTCGAAGATTGCCATGGGGTCGATATAGCTCATTCAGACGGCCACGGAAATGTCGGCAAGGCGGACAATGGGACGCGCCATGCCAGACAGAACGATCGTATTCAGGCCACCCCGGCATCAGTCCAGACGCGCATGTGACACTTGACCGGTCATCCCCGCATGGGTGCGGTGAAATCCTTCTCCACCTCTGGCGGCGGACCAATATGTGCGGCAATCACGGTCAGAGTCAGACGGACAGCGGTCAGATGTTCCTGATCCTGCGCGTTCGCATCGGTGTGACTGCAGAACGTCAGCACACGGCTCTCGCCGACACTCGCGTTCCCGACGGCGACACCATAGAGAAACCGGTATCCTGCATCGAACAACAGACGATCAAGCGCCCGTGCCCCGTCGGACAGGTCCGAGCGTTCCTGCAGCGTGCCCGGGAACGCCGTGACCGGTTCCGTCTGCGCCCGAAAGTGAGCGATGAACGGATCATCGGCGAACAGGTTCAGTTCCGTGTAGGACGCAAGAAAACCCGGATCCATGGAACTGCGCGCCCAGAGGGGCGTCATGTCCGGGCGCGAAAGGGCGCCGGCGGTCAACGCGACGCCACCCAATTCCGCGACCAGACCATTCGCCTTGTCCCAGATGGCCTCGGCATCGGTGAGACCATCAAAGGCCGTGATCAGTTTCCTGGCCTGAGCCTCGATCGAAGTTCCCACAGTTCTTCCCCCGCGCATTTTGCGGATATATTCCACTGTATGTCTTGTATGTCTTGAGTGTTGTTTTGTGGGTTTGTTGTCTGGGTGCGTGGTTGAAGAGGGATTTGCGAGCCTTTGTTTTCAGCGGTTTGTGGATCGTGTGTGTTGGCC
>JARGPL010000004.1 GCA_029210175.1 Minwuia sp.
GATCGCCCGTTGCAGAAAGCGCCGCATAACGATCATCAAGGTCAAAAAAGCCAGGGGAATGAGCCAACGCATGCCTCCAAATCAGTCGAGGTACATTGAATCAGATGAGCGCAGATCAGGCGAGGTTTTTAGAAGTGCCCACCTGCCATCCTATCGGTTCGAATCGGCGGAACCGGCGTTCTGGCTGGAAAGCCTTTATGTCGTGCCGGATTTCCGCCGCTCAGGTGTGGCGCGTGCGCTGATGGCGACCGTTTCGGCGGACAGTCTGGCGCGGGGGGCGGCGGCGCTTTACTGGGGCGTTCGCATGGTCAATGACGGGGGCAAGGGGTTCTATGCCTCCATCAAAGCGCAGAGCGAGAAGGCAGAGATCCTGGCGCTTTTTCGCGACGAGATGACTGCCCTGACGCAGTGACCCGACCAGGCGGCAAGATGTTTCAGAGCGGACGCCAGGCGAACAGGCGCAGGCCAAGCGCCACCACGAGGCCGTAGATCACCATCGCTGCTGCCACCAGGATGAAGATGTTGTCGGGGTCGGTGTCGCCCGACCGGAACAGGACGATACCACCGCCGATGGCGCCGGCAGACAGCATGGTCGACAGCATCATGATCGGAAACACCAGCGCCACGCCTGCCAGTTCGATGGTGCCTTCACGCCCCAGGTACCAGGCCTCGACGATGCTCATCGACGACATGATCATCATCGCGGCGATGCTCGGCACGGCGAGCCGGAACAGGGTCGGCAGAACAGGCGCAGTCAGCAGCCGGGTACGGCGGTCCATCATGGTTCAGTCTCCCTCTGGATAGAGGAACTGTATCACCACAATTTACAAGTCCAGAGAGTCAGTGCAAAAAATGCACTGAGGCATGCAGATCTGTTCAGAGGGCTACCCGGCAGGCGGGTACAGGCAGGCCGGCGATGCCGATACTGGTGCGGAAGATGGTGCCGCTCTTGTCGTCTGGCCCACCGACGGAGCCGGTGACGACATACAGGTCGCGGAGGTCTTCGCCACCGAAGGCGACACTGGTCACCATCGGCAGGGGGCAGGGCAGGCTCTGGCACAGGCTGCCGTCCGGTTCGAAGACATCGACCCGGCTGCCATGGGCCACAGCCACCACTACAGCCCCGTCGGCTGCAACACACAGCCCGTCCGGATGCCCGTCGTTGTAGGTCGCGAAGGGTTGCCAGCCGCTGACGCCACCGTCCGTCACGTCATAGACCCGCACGACATTTTCGCGTGCGTCGGAGTGATAGAGCTTCTTGCCGTCGGGTGAGAAGGCCAATCCGTTGGTCAGCATGATTCCATCGGACACGGTACGCACGCTGCCGTCCAGATCGATGACATGCAGGTGGCCTGGACGCGGTGTCTGGTCGGAAAACACCACATAGCCAAGGGATCCGACCCAGAGCCGTCCCTTGGCGTCCGTCGTGAGATCATTGAAACCGATGGCGGTATCGGTCACGTCCTTGTCCAGCAGGACCAGCGAGCGGTCGTCACCCAGACCCTTGAAGGCGATGTTGCGACCGCCAACCACGATCCCCCCATCCTGGTGCGCTGCCATGCCACCAATGCCCTTGCGGTGTTCCAGCACCGTCGAGACCCGTCCGTCCCTGCCCAGGGCGAACACGCCACCATTCAGGACATCGCTGAACAGCAGGCCCCGCCCGTCCATCCAAAGAGGCCCTTCGATCAGGCCGTAGCCAGTGACGATCTTTTCCATGTCCCGATTCTCCCTGCTCGACCATGATGCTCGCCCACCATGGACTTTGGGGGAGTATGCAGCATTTCGGGCTGCAATCGGAAATCGACGAAGGGGAGCATGCGATGGATGCACTGGATTTCAAGGATCGGCGGGTGCTGATCACGGGGGGCACGAATGGCATGGGCAACGCGATGGCGCATGCATTCCGCAAGCGGGGCGCGGCGGTGACCGTTACCGGGACGCGCCCGGCGGAATCCTATGACAGTGATCTGCAGGGGCTGGACGTGCGCCAGCTGGATGCGGGGGACGCCGGTCAGGTGGCGCGGCTGGTCGCATCCATCGAACGGCTGGATATCCTGATCAACAACGGCGGCATGGTGCTCTACAAGGGCCAGGAGTTCGAGCCGGAGGGATTTCAGCGGGTGCTGGACGTCAATCTGACCGGGGTGATGAACCTCTGCACCGGTTTTCGGCCCAGGCTGGCGGCGCGACAGGGCAGCATCATCAACGTTTCGTCGCTGGCGGCATTTGGTGCCGTGCGGGGCAACCCGGCCTACGGCGCGTCGAAGGCGGCACTGGTCAATCTGACCAAGACCCTGGCCGTGGTCTACGCCCGCGACGGCATCCGGGTGAACGGTATCGCGCCCGGGTTCGTGCAGACCAACATCACCCAGGTCAGCCAGGACAATGAAGCGATCTCCGACGCCATCGTGCAGAAGACACCGATGCGGCGCTGGGGGCAGCCGGAAGACATGGTCGGGCCAGCCCTGTTCCTGGCCTCATCTCAGCTGGCCGGTTTCGTGACCGGGCAGACATTGCTCGCCGATGGTGGCTACAGTCTGCAGGTCTGATCCCATCACCACCCCACCGCGCACGTGGACTTGATCCGCGTGTCCAGTCTTTCAGAGTTTGAGGGGCACATCGTCTGAAGGGGGCGTCGTCCAGTCCCCGACTGTCATCCCGGGCAAGCGCAGCGCCGACCCGGGATCCACCCTTCGCGCCTTTGACGCGGTCGGCAAAGCGTGGGCGCCGGGTCTTCGCCCGGCGTGACAGCTGGGGTGCGCTTGATTGCCATCCCATCACCACCCCACCGCGCACGTGGACTTGATCCGCATGGCAGTCTTTCAGCGTTTGAGGGGCACATCGTCTGAAGGGGGCGTCGGGACTTCGCCCGGCGTGATGGTTTCAAACCGTTCAGCCGGTCTTCAGTTCCACCGGCTGACCATGCGGGGTGCTGCGATAGGCGCGGACCCAGTCGTCGGCGCGCAGTGACAGGGCGTCGGGGGTGGTGAGGGACTTGTCCGTCACCAGTTTCTCCAGGGCGGCCAGCCAGTGCTGGTAATAGGTATCGCCCAGGTCCGGGTCGCCCGCATCCTGTGCCGCCATGATCGTGATGCTGAGCGTCGTCGCCCACTCGTCCCAGCTGAAATGCCCGGCTGCGTGCAGTTCCAGCGTGATGGCGAAGGCCGTGGCCTCCCACGGTTCTCGGAACACCGGACCGTCTGCATCGCGCGGCAGGTCGGGCAGGGCGTCGAGCGGGGGCAGGTCGCTGGCTGATGACGTGGTCACAGTGCCTCCAGATAGGGTTCCCAGAGGTCGACCATGACCGAATCAGCGGCAGGCGCAGCCTCACCCCAAAGGTCGCGAGCCATGAATTTGACCGTATAGAGATGCTCCCCGCGACGGACGCCGACAGCGCTGTCATCGGCGAACACGTGACCGCCATGCCACAGCACCACTTCCCCCGGATGCCCCCGAACGTAGCGCGGGATGCGGGTGTGCCCGACCGGGTTCATGTTGCGGGCGCGCACCGTGTCCCCGACCTTGAACAGGGCGGCATTGTCGATGGCCATGCTGGTCGGGCCGCCCTGGGCATAGACCTTGTCCACGGCATCGGCGCGCAGCACCCGATAGGCTCCGGCATCGGGCACCTGACTGACCGTTGCGGTCTCCAGTTCCTCGGCGGTCACGAGCCCCTTGTCCACCATCTGCCGCGTCAGCGCTTCGAACCATTTCTGGTAATAGCTGCTGGACGTGTAGAGCGCGGGGTCCAGGGATTCGCGCACCGAGCGTGCTTCGTCGATGCTCCACTGGCCGAGCGCGCCACAGGCCAGCGTCAGGGCCAGGGCCTTGCGTTCCCAGGGTTCGTGAAACAGCGGCTCTGTTGCCTCCGGTTCCGGGTTGATGGCCCCATAGGCGTGCATCCCGCCCATGTCATGCGGGCCGTTCATGCCGAAGCCTCCGATGCAGGCCGGGCTTTCTCCACGCCGATCATCGAATTGCGGCTGACCAGGGGAATCAGCTGTTCTTCCGTCCAACCCTCGGTCCCGGCTGGTCGTTCGGGCAGCACCAGAAAGCGGACTTCGGAGGTGGAGTCCCAGACCTTCACTTCCACATCGTCATTCAGTTCGGTGCCGAATTCGGCCAGCACACCGCGTGGATCGATCACTGCGCGGCTGCGATACGGGGATGACTTGTACCAGGCGGGCGGCAGGCCCAGGACCGGCCACGGGTAACAGGAACACAGCGTGCAAACGACCAGGTTGTGGACCTTCGCGTCGTTCTCCACGACCACCATGTGCTCGCCCTGGCGACCGGTGTAATCCAGTTCGGCTATGGCAGCGGTGGCATCGGCGCGCAACCGTTCCAGATAGGCCGGATCCGTCCATGCGCGGGCCACGACATGCGCACCATTGCGCGGGCCGACGCGGTTCTCGTAGCGATCGACGATCACGTCCAGCGCCCTGGGGTCGACCAGTCCCTTCTCCACCAGCAGGGATTCCAGCGCCTGCACGCGCAGCGCCATGTCCGATGGTGGCGCTGTCATGTCGTCGCCGTGATGATCGTGTGCCATGCTCGCTTCTCCTGTCCGGTACGCCACCGAAGCTTGCCATGGGCGCAGCCCGGTGTCAGCCTCCGCCGTTGATGCAGGCAGGAGCGTGAGATGAGCAGAGAAGCAGCAGTCGCAGCCGCAGAGGACTATATCGGTGACGGGCGGTTCTTCGACGAACTGGCCGAACGCGTGGCCGTGCGGACCGAAAGCCAGAAAACCGAGAGCTTGCCGGAACTGCACCGCTATCTCGATACCTTCATGCAGCCCGCGTTCGAGCGCATGGGGTTCACATGCGCCAAGTTCGAGAATCCGCTGGGGTTCGGCCCCGTCCTGCTCGCCACAAGGCATGAAGGCGATCATCTGCCCACGGTCCTGGGCTATGGCCACGGAGATGTGATCCGGGGGCTGGAGGATCAGTGGACCAAGGGGCAGGGGCCGTGGGAACTGACCCGGGACGGGGAACGGCTCTATGGCCGGGGTACTGCCGACAACAAGGCGCAGCACACAATCAACATGGCGGCGCTGCGTCAGGTCATCGCCACGCGTGGCCATCTGGGCTTCAACGCCAAGTTCATCATCGAAACCGGGGAGGAAACCGGCTCCCGCGGCCTGCATGAGGTGATCGCGGCGAACATGGATGCGTTTTCGGCTGATGTCTTCATTGCCTCTGACGGTCCGCGCGTGAAACCCGACCGTCCGACCTTGACGCTGGGCGCGCGGGGGGCGGTGAATTTCGACCTGCTGGTGGACCTGCGTGAAGGCGGACACCATTCCGGCAACTGGGGCGGCCTGATCGCCAACCCGGCCATCATCCTGGCCCATGCCCTGGCTTCCATCACCGGACCTGAAGGATCGATCCGCATCCCCGAATGGCGGCCGCCCGCGATTGACGCCATCACGCGGGCTGCTCTGGCCGACATCGAGATCGATGCAGGGGCTGGCGGCCCGACGATTGACCGGGAGTGGGGGGAACCGGGACTGACGTCGCCGGAGCGGGTCTATGCCTGGAACAGCTTCGAGGTGCTGGCTTTCAAGACAGGCAATCCCGACCGGCCGGTGAACGCCATCCCGCCCCGCGCCTGGGCTCACTGCCAGTTGCGGTTCGTGACGGGTATCGACTTCGACGACATCATCCCGGCGCTGAAACGACACATGGCCCGAGGCGGCTTCGATCAGGTGCAGGTCCTGCCCCCGGATGAGAAGAACGCTGGCGCCTTCATTGCAACGCGGACGCGCCCCGATGATCCCTGGGTATCGCGCATTCATCGCTCGATGGCGGAGACCATTGGCGCGGCACCAGCGGTCATTCCCAGCCTTGGCGGGTCGATCTGCAACGAGCTGTTTACCGATCTGCTTGGCCTGCCGGCAATCTGGATTCCGCATTCCTATGCCGCCTGTTCCCAGCATGCGCCGAACGAACATGTGCTGATGCCCTGCATGACCAGCGCGGCGCAGATCATGACCGGGCTCTACTGGGACCTCGGTGCCGATACGGAAGCTGTCCTGGGCAAAGCGCATCGCTGAGATGCCGCGCTATCGCCTGACGCTGGAGTTCGATGGTGGCGGCTTTGTCGGCTGGCAGTTCCAGCCCAATGGATTGAGCGTGCAGGAAGTGGTCGAGACCGCCATCGAGCGGCTCTGTGGCCAGCCGCAGCCCCGGATCATGTCCGCGGGCCGGACGGATGCCGGGGTGCATGCGCTGGGCATGGTGGCGCACGCCGACATCGGTCGCGACATGACCGACGCACGGCTGATGGGGGCGCTCAACTTCCATCTCAGGCCACACCCGGTCGTGGTGCGGGATGTTGCACGTGTCACAGACGACTTCGATGCCCGACGCAGCTGCCTGCAACGGCACTACATCTACCGGATCGTCAATCGCGTTCCGCCGCCGGCGCTTGACCTTGGCCGGGTCTGGCATGTGGCGACGCCGCTCGACCTGCCCGCGATGCAGACAGCGGCGGCCCTGCTGCAGGGACACCATGATTTCGAGAGCTTCCGGTCAGCCCATTGCCAGTCAAAGGTGTCCGAGAAAACGCTGGAACGGCTGACGGTGACCCAGGCGGCTGGGGATGAGGTGCACATCCATGCCTCGGCGCGGTCGTTCCTGCACAATCAGGTACGCATCCTGACCGGCACGCTGGTGGACGTGGGCAAGGGGCGCTGGACGCCGGATGACGTTGTCAGGGCGCTGGCGGCGCGCGACAGGCAGGCGGCCGGACCCACCGCGCCCGCCGGTGGCCTGTATTTTCTCAGCGCGGATTATCCGCAAGACGCCTGATCGCAGGATATCATGACGGATCGGGAAGTCCGACGTAGGGGGCGACCATCTTGATGACCAGCAGGGACCAGGCAACGCTGACCACCAGGTCGAGGAACGACACACCCATGGCCGCATAGCGGTCGATGCCCAGCACGTCGCGCGCCAGCAGGAACCGGTAGACCACCACCAGCAATACCGTGACGATCATGGCAAAGCTGCCCGCCTGGGACCCCACGATGCCGCTCTGGCTCAGGGCCAGCAGGGGCAACTGCAACAGCATGATCCAGACGTGCGACCAGTTGTAGGCGACGACATAGCGCCGCCAGGCAGCGCGAACGCTGAAGAAGCGCGCGATCTCGAAGGACAGGACGGGCCACACCAGCCATCCCACCAGGTAGGCCACGCCTTCGATGGCCATGACACCGACCATGTCGTCGGGCGGCTGGTCCAGATAGCTGCGGATCATGACCACCAGGGCATAGAGCGGCGCAATGATGATGGCAGCAAAGAAGGATTTCAGGAAGCCGACAACGGAATCATCCAGGATCCACGCACCGGCGCGGTCCCGCAGCGCGATCCGGTATGTTGCCTGCAACGCCGTTGCGATTTCCATTCTGTTGGGGATCAGCATGTGCTTGCCAGTGCCGGGGTAAGGTTGGTGGGACTCACAGGCGTGTCACCCGGTCCAGGATCGGCAGGATGTATTCGCGAAACCTTGCCGGGTTTTCCGACATGGGGAAGTGGCCCAGTTCCTCCATGATCTCCGCCTCGACACCGGGGATGTCCTTGGCGGTGCGCAGGGTATCGGCTGGCGTGCAGGAAAAATCGTACTCCCCGGTCAACAGGAACACCGGGCAACGGGTGGTGTCGATCAGATGCACCCGGTCGCGGAAGTCGGAATCCGCGCGATAGAAATGCAGATCGCCCTTGAACACGCCGGGGCCACTGCTGAGGTAGCCCCAGAGCGTTTCCCAGCGATAGCGATCCGGGCTCTGCGGTGCCACAAGTCCTGAAATCATCGCGGCGCAGATCTCGCCGCCATGCACGTCCGGGCGGTTCAGCCATTCGGTGTCATACCAGGGCTGTTGATGGTCCGCGGCTTCCAGCCCGATGACGGCGCGCACGTCATCGGCGAAGGCGTGCGCCAGATGCAGCACGATGCGTCCGCCCATGCTGCAGCCCATGATCACGGGCTGATCCAGGCCCAACGCCCGGGCAACGCCCATGATGGCCGCGCTGTAGAACTCGGTCGTCAGGGCATAGTCCTCGTCCTGGTATCCATTCCAGGGCAGGGACTTGCCGTGCCAGGGCAGGTCGAAGGCGATGACCCGGAACCTGTCCGTTATGGCGCTGTCGAGCATCAGGTGGCGGAACTGCCGCCCGTCCGCACCTGCCGTATGCAGGCAGAGCAGGGGAATGCCCGACCCCGCTTCCTCGAAATAGATCCGGCAGGACCGGCCTTCGATGTCCAGCGTCATGTAGCGCCCGACGATGGGTTCCAGGTCAACCATGGTGCCCATCCTCCGACAGGCGGCGCGGGGCAGCCAGGACGTCCTTGAAATAGCGCAGGTTGGCCATCAGCGGCTGCAGGTCGCCGTCGATGCTGGCCCGGTGGGTCTTGGTCATGGCGAACAGGTCGTGGAAGCCCGGATCCGGCATTGGCGCCCAGAACCGTTCCCAGTGTTCCTGCGCCCCGCGAATGGCAAAGGTATGGGACCGCATCAGGACTGGCCCTCGCACCAGTTCCAGGATCATCCCGTTCTGAATGCGGATGTAATAGGGCACATCGCCGATCTGCCACAGCCATTGCATCTGGATGAAGCGCCCGCGATGCACCATCGACTGGTCGGCATTGACCACGTCGGCCAGGTGTTCGATGGCGTGGCTGGCAGGTGGGCCACCCGCGATGGAGCGCTTGGCCATGGTCAGGACTCCCAGCGCGGGATCTTCAGGAAACTGTCTCGGCTTGCGGTCCGGATACGGCTTTCGAAGACCCGGTCGTCGCGCATCAGGGTCAGGCCAACCTCCACCCCCGCATCGCCCGCACCCCAGAGCTGATCGTAGAAATCGTTCAGGCCGCCGATCGCGACCTCGTTGACCCGCAGCACCACATCCCCCTGCGTCAGGCCGATCGATGCTGCCGGACTGGTCGCGGCAACACCCATGATCACCAGGTGGCCATTCTGTTCGGCGGCATAGACGCCGATCCATGGCCGCGCGGGACCGGCACGCCGTCCGTCCTGCAGCAGGTCGTCGAGCACGGGCACCAGCAGGTCGATGGGCACGAACATGTTGCCGATGGCCTGTTCGTCGCTGCCCGTCGCGTCTTCCACATACAGGGACCCGACGCCGTAAAGCAGGCCGTCCATGCCGATCAGTGCTGCGCCACCCCAGTTCGGATGCACGGGCATGGTGAACAGGGCCTCCTCCAGGCGGTATTCCCAGTAGCCGCAGAACCGCCGCTTGCCGACGATTTCCTGCATGATCGTCTCTGCGCCGCCACAACTGGCAACCACGGGGGTGCCAACGCTGAGGTTGCGCACGCTGCCGAATTCCAGAACGGGTCGGTCCAGCGGTTCCACGGCACGGATCAGGCCGAGACCGCTTTCGAAGTCATAGGCCACGACATCCGCCTCTATCGGCTCGCCACCGGCGTTCAGCACCGCAACGCTCTCGGCCTCGACCACCACATAGCCGATGGTCAGCACCAGATCATTGGCCCCGATGACGATACCGCCGCCCTGGCGTTCGGTGCCCAGAATACCTGCGGTGAAGGCATTTTCCGGGATTTCGCTCTGGACCGGGGTCAGCGCGCGCCGCGTTGCTTCCAGGTCGAACGGCAGTTCCTCTGCTCCATCGCCCGGCTGCTGCGCAGCCCTGGACTTCGATCCGGTGACGGAAGAAAGCGCCGGGTGCTTGTGGCCATTGACCTTGTGTCCGTTGGTCTTGCTGCCGCCCGCGCCGCTGCCGGAGCCATGTTCATCCTCAGCCATGCGCGCTCAGGCCGCCCGGGCTTTCAGGCCCGCCTGCTTCATGCGCCAGATGCACATGTCGATCCGGTCCTGACCGAAGAAGGCTTCTCCCTTGAACGCGAATGTCGGGACACCCCAGTGGCCGGATTTCTCCAGCGCGGCCTCATTGACGGCAATCGCGGCCTCGTAGTCATCGGTCTTGCCAGCGATGGCCTGTTCCATGTCGGCCAGGTCCAGTCCGGCACGGGCGGTGGCTTCTGCCAGATGATCGCCCTCATGCCAGTTCTTGACTGCCCGGCCCCACAGCAGATCAGACACTTCCGAGATGAAGGCAAGTCCGGCACCGCGTTTCGCCGCCTCGATCCCCAGATAGGTCAGGCGATGGATATGGGGCTGTTCCTTCGGGATGGTCCGGGTTGGCATGTCCATGACCACGGGGTCCGGGTCCGGCCAGGTGAACGGCACATCCAGGTATTCGGCGACCCGATAGACGTCGCGCATCAGGTACGGAGGCCACAGCGGATTCACCTGGGAGAAGAATTCCGGCGTGCGGATGGCAATGGGGTAGACCGGTCGCACGTTGATCTTCAGATCCCACGCCTTCTCCATTTCCCGATAGCGCGGCGTGCCGAGGTAGGAATAGGGGCTGCGAAACGACCAGAACAGGTCAACGTCGAGGGTCATGGCTTTGTCCTTGGCTTCATTTTCCGGTCGGGTCGGATCAGTCGGTCAGTGTAGCCGCCGGGTCGCTCCCTTGGCAAAGCGCGTCATCGGGCACGAAACCGAAAATGTCGCTTGCGCCAGACCGGGGCAGTCGCTAGAACGCGCCCTCGGCGGCTTTGTGGTCGTTGCCCAGGTGGCGGAATTGGTAGACGCGCTAGCTTCAGGTGCTAGTTCTGGAAACGGAGTGGAGGTTCGAGTCCTCTCCTGGGCACCACCGCCGACCCTCCAGGCAGCCGAATTGGTGACATGACCCGGTCATGTCGCCTGTGCGTCGATCCTCAGACGCCCGACATGACGAACCGTGCCCAGGTGGCGAAATGGTAGACGCGCTAGCTTGAGGGGCTAGTTCTGGCAACGGAGTGGAGGTTCGAGTCCTCTCCTGGGCACCATTCGTCGGTTCGAATGTCAACTGGCCGCCTTCGATGTGTCATGATGCCGTGAACGATCTGCATCACCGATCCGTCGGAGAAGGCGACCATGCCCACGAAACCCGGTACAGTCAGGCCAAGGCGCTACCCGCTGCCGAAACGGTTCTCCGCTGCCCTGTCGGAAGACGCCTATGCGCGCCTGCGCGCGCTGAACGCCAGGCACGGCTTCGGCAACAACTATCTGCTGACGATCCTGCTGGAACGGCTTGATGATGTCGTGGACGCCGAGGCGCTGGACCGGATCTATGCCGAATTCGCCGCTGAATATGGTGCACCGTCGGCGGGCAAAAGGGCTGACTGAACGAAGGTCAGCGCGCCAGGTTCTCCGGCGCAGCCATGCGTTCGGCGCGGGCGGACAGGGATTCGCGATCCCAGATGTACAGGCTCTTGCCCTTCTTCTTCACGATCTCTTCCTGTGCCAGCTGGCCGATGACGCGGGCCACGGTTTCCCGCGTGGTGGAGGCACGGGCGGCGATGTTGCTCTGTGTCGGCATGGGGTAGATCACCCAGGATCCCGGGGTCACGGGGTCTTCCTCTGCCAGGCGCAGCAGTTCCAGATAGACCCGCTGCACGGCGCCGAGTGTGGACAGGTCCATGATCCGCTCATCACAGGTGCGGATGATCCGGGCCAGCCGTTGCATGACCTGGTGCGCGACACCCGGGTGATTCGCGACATATTCCATGAAGGCGTTGGGGGCGACCAGCGCCAGCATGCAGTTGCCCAGCGCGACAGCGGATGCGGAGCGCGAATTGCCGTCGATTGCCGCCAGTTCGCCGAAATATCCGCCCTGACGCACCGTGGCGTAGGCAATTTCGCGACCCGAGGCCGAGTAATTGACGATCTGGACCTGACCTTCCACGACGAAGAAGACGTCGCGGGTATCATTGTTGCGGTCAAGAATTTGTTCGTTGTTCTTGAAGCGTCGCCAGGTACAGCGACGTTCCAGCGCATGGATTTCTTCTTCCGGCAATCCGTCGAGCAATTCTACGCCGCCCAGACTCCCCGGAACATGTTGCTGTGTCGACATCTGTCCCTCTGCTTCACCCCTTGCTCCGGACGGGCCCCAACCCCTCCGATCTTCCCTGTGGCATATACTATAGCGCCTCCGACAGGGTTGTCCGCATTCCTTTGATGGAGGTGATGAATCCCCGGGGAAGCTGCGTCAGGTCCGCTTGCGGCGGATGCGCTTCACGATGATCGGCAGCACAGACAGCACGGCCAGCGCCACCAGGGCGATGATCACGTCGGCAGTCAGGACAGTCGACAGGTCAGGTTCCCCGCCGGTTGCCAGCACGCTGTCGAGGCCACGACCAACCTGAGCAAAGACAAATGTGCCCGGGATGATGCCGATCAGCGTTGCCGCAATGAATGTGCCGACGCGGACGCCCAGAAAGGCAGGCACCAGGTTGACGATGAAGAACGGGAAGACCGGCACCAGCCGCAGGAACAGCAGATAATTGAAGGCGTTTTCCCTGAATCCGTCCTCCATGCGCTTCAGGGATGGCCCTGCTTTCTTGCGCAGGGTGTCGCCGAGCGCGGTCCGGGCAGCGAGGAAGATGCCCGTGGCCCCGATGGTTGCGCCGATCACCGCCCACAACGTGCCGAAGACATTGCCGAAGAGGAAACCGCCGGTGATGGTCAGGACCAGGGCACCCGGCACCGACAGGGCCACAGCCAGAGTGTAGATGCCGATGTAGATGAGCACGGCGACGACCGCGTTTTCGCTGACGAAAGCCTGCAGGGCATCACGGTTGTCACGCAGGGCATCAAAGCTGAGAAACCGCTGCAGGTCGAAGGCGAAGAACAGGACCATGCCCAGGACGATGGCGGCGATCGGCAGGAACCTCTGCAGGCCCTGCTTCTTCTCCGGTGTGCCGTCGCTCGGTTCCGGCTGGTCTGCGGCCATGGCTGTGCGCCCTCTCTGTGCTCTGATCCACCGACACATAGTGCATCCCCGGCTGCAGCGCGATCAAACAGCCCGTGATCCGTGCCCGTGATCCGTGCCCGTGATCCGTGGCCGTGGAGCGCATTGTCGCTCCGCTGATTCTGCGTCACTATCTGCGGTGTACTGAAATGCACCACACGGCCACACCCGGGGAGGGACCCATGACCGTTCAAGAACTCGATTCACTCATTGATTTGCTCACCAGCCGTCCGGCACCGGAGAACCTGCCCCCGGCGGAAATGCGCGAGCGCTTCGAGAAGCTCGCCGAGTTCCTGCCGCCGCCTGCCGGAACAGCGGTCGAGAGCGTTGATGCCGGCGGCGTTCCGTCGGAGTGGGTGACAGCGGAGGGCGTGTCGGGCAATCGCGTGATCCTGTACCTGCATGGCGGTGGCTACGTCATCGGCTCCCTGAATACCCACCGGGCACTGGCGTCCAACCTGTCGAGGGCGGCAGGGGCGCGGGTTCTGGTGGTCGACTACCGCCTGGCGCCGGAACATCCTTTCCCGGCTGCCGTCGATGATGCGGTGGCCGCCTATGGCTGGTTGCTGGATCAGGGCATTTCCGCAGCAGACATCGCCATCTCCGGTGATTCTGCAGGCGGTGGCCTGACCATCGCCGCGCTGGTCGCCCTGCGTGACAAGGGGCTGGCGATGCCGGCCTGTGCCGTGCCGATTTCCCCCTGGGTGGATCTGGAAGGCACGGGCGACAGCATGACCGCGCTGCACGATGCTGATCCCATGGTGAAGAAGCCGGGACTGGCCAGAATGGCCGACATGTACCTTGGCGGCGCGGACGCGAAGTCGCCTCTGGCGGCCCCGATGCATGCGGATCTGACGGGCCTGCCGCCGATGCTGATCCAGGTCGGCACGCGCGAGACCCTGCTGGATGATGCGCGGCGTCTGCATCGCAATGCACTTGCGGCCGGTGTCAACTCGTCGCTGGAGGAAGCGGGGGGGATGATCCACGTCTGGCATCTGTTCGGCCCGATGCTTTCCGAAGCCCGGGAGGCGATTGGCCGTGCAGGGGCCTTCATGCAGGTTCACGCCGGGGGCTGAGGGCGGTCCCGCAACCGGCTGCGGAAGGCTGACGTTGCGTCCGCCTTCCGCAGAGGCCCCGAAATCCGGCGTTTTATTTCCCTCCATGAACACTTATAAGGTGCGCCTGCCCTATATGACGGGCAGCACAAGAAGTGTTTCTGGAGTTGGAACGATGGCTGCGACGAACTGGACCCCGCAATCCTGGCAAACCAAACCCGCTCGGCAGATGCCGGATTATGCGGACAAGGCGCTGTTGGGAGATGTAGAGGCTCGCCTGCGTCGGAACCCGCCGCTGGTCTTTGCGGGTGAGGCACGGAACCTGAAGGCACGCCTGGCGGAAGTTGCGGCGGGCCGTGCATTCCTGCTGCAGGGGGGTGACTGCGCCGAAAGCTTTGCCGAGTTCCATGCTGACAACATTCGCGACACTTTCAAGGTGCTGCTGCAGATGGCGGTTGTCCTGACCTATGGCGCGCAGTTGCCGGTGGTGAAGGTCGGACGCCTTGCTGGCCAGTTCGCCAAGCCGCGGTCCAACCCGACGGAAGTGATCGATGGTGTCGAACTGCCGATCTATCGCGGTGACATCATCAATGCGATCGAGGAAACCGCGGAGGCGCGGGAGCCGAACCCGGATCGCATGCTGCGGGCCTATGCCCAGTCCGCCAGCACGCTGAATCTGGTACGGGCCTTCGCGCAGGGCGGTTTCGCCGACCTGAACCGCGTGCATCAGTGGAACATGGGCTTCGTCAGCGACAGTCCGGCGGGTGAGCGTTATCAGGAGATGGCGGACCGCATCGCCGACTCGCTGGCGTTCATGGAAGCCTGTGGCATCAGCGCCGACAGCTCTCCGTCCGTTGGCCAGGTGGATTTCTACACGAGTCACGAGGCGCTGCTGCTGCGCTATGAGGAGGCCCTGACCCGGATGGATTCAACCACCGGGGCCTGGGTGGATACCTCTGCGCACATGCTCTGGATCGGTGACCGCACCCGCGACCCGGATGAGGCGCATGTCGAGTTCATGCGCGGCATCACCAACCCGATCGGCATCAAGTGCGGGCCAAGCCTGGATGATGATGGTCTGATGCGGCTGCTGGATACCTTGAGCCCGGACAATGAGCCGGGCCGGATCACGCTGATCTCGCGCTATGGCGCGGGCAAGGCGGGTGAGCATCTGGTCAGCCTGGTGCGCCGTATCAAGCGTGAAGGCCGCAATGTCGTCTGGTCCTGTGATCCGATGCACGGCAACACCATCAAGGCACCTTCCGGTTACAAGACACGTCCGGTTGACCGCATCCTTCAGGAAGTGAAGGAAGTGTTCGAGGTTCATATCGCCGAGGACTCCTATCTCGGCGGCGTGCATTTCGAAATGACCGGACAGGACGTGACCGAATGTCTGGGTGGAGCGCAGGCAATCTCCGACGAAACACTTTCGGACCGGTATCACACCCATTGTGATCCGCGCCTCAACGCCAGCCAGGCACTGGAACTGGCGTTCCTGATCGCCGAGATGCTGAAGAAACAGAGGGGAGACCGCGATGTCGCGCTCCGTGAAGCTTCCTGAACTGCGTGTTGTCGGGCGCTCTGATGCGTCCGGCACAGACAGCGACCGTGTGCCGGACCTGGCGCTGGAACATGACATTGCCGGCCGGACGGACCACTATTTCCGGCGCACCAAGGCAATCGTCGAACATGTTGGTGACATGCCGGTCACCTATGCCGTGTTCATGCGCCGCCCGGTCATCTTCTCGCCCCGGCTGGCCGTTGCCCTGCTCGAGAAGGCGGCGGATGAGCGTGGTGTCACCTTCGAGATCGAGCTGTGTCACACGGAAGGTGACTGGGTCGGTGCCGGTGATCCGCTGTTCTACATCAGCGGCAGCCTGAAGCATCTGGTCGACCTGGAAACCCTTTACCTGCAGAAGCTCGGGTCCGCCTGTGTCGCGGCCTACAACGCGTTCGCCATGTGCAGCGACCTGCCTTATGCGGGCTTTCTCGCCATGGACGCGCGCCACTGCACAGGCCCTGACATGGCGGAACTGATGGCCTATGCGGCCTCCGTCGGGTCCGCGGCCGCGAAGCTCGACAATGACAAGGTGGTGGGCTTCATCGGCAATGCCACGGACGCCACCGCGCACTTCTTTGGTCAGGATCGTGGGTTCGGCACCATGCCCCATGCCCTGATCGGCTATGCCGGTTCGACACTCAGGGCGGCCGAGATGTTCCGGGAAGTCTATCCGGATGACCCGATCACCGTGCTGGTGGATTACTTCGGACGGGAAGTGACGGATGCACTGACCGTTTGCCGCCGCTTCCCTGACATTGCCAGTGTGGGGGCAATGTCCATTCGCCTCGACACCCATGGCAGCCGCTATGTGGAGGGGCTGGACCCCAGCACGTCCTACGCCGTGCTGGAACGCCATGTGCCGAACGCCACCCGCCAGTACCGCAACGAAACCGAACTGCGCTACCTGATCGGCACCGGCGTGTCCGCTGCGGCGATCTTCCACCTGCGCGAACGGCTGGACGGCGAAGGCTTCCAGAACGTGAAGATTGTCGCGTCCTCCGGTTTCGGGCCGGAGAAATGCCGGGTCATGGGCTCGGTCAATGCGCCGATCGATGTGGTGGGTACCGGATCCTATCTGCCCGACCGCTGGACGGAGACCTACGCCACGGCAGATATCATCGAATATGACGGGGAACCTCGTGTGAAGCTGGGACGCGAGTTCCTGCTCCGCCGTACCTGAGCGTCATGCTCGACGTTCGGCCCGCCCGCTCGGACGCCGAGGTCGCGGCGGCACGGCGGCTGTTCCTCGCCTATGCGGCCAGCCTGGACTTCGATCTCGGGTTTCAGGGGTTCGACGCGGAGATGGCGCGTTTTCCCGGGGAATATGTTCCCCCGGATGGTGACATCCTGCTGGCCTGTCATGATGATGCGACAGTGGGTGTCGTGGCGCTCCGCCGTTTTGACGGCAACTCCGTCGAAATGAAGCGCCTGTACCTGGATCCGGCGGCGCGTGGTCTGGGTGCGGGACGTCGCCTGACCGTGGAAGCCATCACGCTGGCGCGGAACATGTCCTACGCACACCTGAGGCTCGACACGGCAAGCAGCATGACGGCGGCCATTCAGCTCTATCGGGATCTGGGGTTCCGGCAGCTCGATCCGCCGTCGACGATGGCAGGCAATGTCGGTGCACCGGACCTGCTCTACTTCGTGCTGGACCTGTGAAAGACAGCGCTGACGTCAGATCGCCAGCAGGACCGCAATCATCGCCACACCACATGCGGTCACTGCCACAATCCTGAACAGGCGGGTGCGGGATGTGGACCGGTTGTCGTTGGCGGCATGCAGGAACGCAACACGCGCCGGGCTGTCGAAGCGTCTCGACCCGGCGGAGATGCCAACCCGGGGCGCCCGTGCGCCCCGGGGGTGTTTTGAAGCCCGAACGCGGGCCATTGCCAATTACCTCTTGTGGATCGGCGTGTAGGGACGCTGAGCCGGGCCGGTATAGAGCTGGCGCGGGCGACCGATCTTCTGGTGCGGATCCTGGATCATCTCGTTCCACTGGGCGACCCAACCGACGGTGCGGGCCAGGGCGAACAGCACCGTGAACATGTCCACCGGAAAGCCCATCGCCTTCAGGATGATGCCGGAATAGAAATCGACGTTCGGATACAGCTTCTTCTCGACGAAGTAAGGATCTTCCAGCGCGACCTTTTCGAGCGCCATGGCGATCTGCAGCAGCGGGTCGTCCTGCACGCCCAGGCGATCCAGAACCTCATGACAGGTTTGCTGCATCACGGTCGCGCGCGGATCGTAGTTCTTGTACACCCGGTGACCGAAGCCCATCAGGCGGAACGGATCATCCCTGTCCTTCGCCTTCTTGACGAATTCACCGACCCGGTCCGGGGTGCCGATTTCGTTCAGCATCTTCAGAACGGCTTCGTTGGCACCACCATGTGCCGGGCCCCAGAGGCTGGCGATACCTGCTGCGATGCAGGCAAACGGGTTGGCACCGGACGAACCGGCAAGACGCACCGTTGACGTGGATGCATTCTGTTCGTGGTCGGCGTGCAGGATGAAGATCTTGTCCATTGCCTTCGCCAGCACGGGGTCGATCCGGTATTCCTCCGCCGGGACGCCGAACATCATGTCCAGGAACCGCTCGGAATAGGTCAGGTCGTTCTTCGGATAAACGAAGGGCTGTCCGATGGAGTACTTGTAGGCCCAGGCGGCAATCGTCGGCATCTTCGCAACCAGCCGGTAGGATGCGATTTCACGCTGCTTCGGATCATTGATGTCGGTTGAGTCGTGATAAAACGCGCTCATCGCGCCGACGACACCGCACATGATGGCCATCGGATGGGCATCGCGACGGAAGCCACGGAAGAAATAGTTCATCTGGTCATGCAGCATGGTGTGCCGCGTGACGGTATTCACGTAGTCCGCCTTCTCTTCAGCCGACGGCAATTCACCGTTCAGCAGCAGGTAGCAGACCTCAAGATAATCAGAGTGTTCGGCCAGTTCGTCGATGCTGTAGCCACGATGCAGCAGGATACCCTGATCACCGTCAATGTAAGAGATTTCTGATTGGCAGCTTGCCGTCGACGTGAAACCCGGATCGTAGGTGAACTGGCCCGTCTGGGCATAGAGCTTGCGGATATCGAGAACGTCAGGGCCGACCGTGCCTGACAGAACGTCGATGTCCATGTTCGACCCTCCACCGATCGCAAGGTTTGCACTACCGGTTTTCTTTGCGTCATCCATGTTCTGACCCCCGTCTGTTACTTCCGCACGTCATGCCGATGGGACGGAAACGTTTCATCCCGCATGTGCGAACCATTATACTCAAAGCTTGCTTCGTGAACACGTCCGGTGTCGCGCTTGCGTCCAAATCACTGACACGTCAGACACAATCGCCGATACGCGCCAGAGATTCCTCCCGGCCCAGTGCCACCAGAACATCAAAAATTCCTGGTGACATATTGGAGCCTGTGAGCGCCGCGCGCAATGGCTGAGCGACCTTGCCGAGCTTCAGTTCATGCGCCTCTGCGTACCCTTTCACGCATGCCTCCGTCGTGGCGACGTCCCATGTGGGCAATGCCACCAGGGCATCACGAACACCCGCCAGAACCTGCGCTGCGTCACCCGCAATCAGCTTCGCAGCCTTGGCATTCATGGTCAGCGGGCGACTGGCGGTCAGGAATGCGGCGCTGTCGGCCAGTTCCACGACCGTTTTCGCCCGTTCCTTCAGACCGTCCATCAGACCCAGGATGCGGGCAAAGGCGGGGTCGTCGGCGGCGATGTCGAGCCGTTCCGCGACCAGGACGGTCAGGCGGTCATTGTCCGCTTCGCGCAGGTAATGGCCGTTCAGATTCTCGAGCCTGGCGAAATCGAAGCGTGAAGCGCCGCGGCCAACAGCATCCAGCCCGAACCACTCCGCCGCCTGCGCCATGGAGAATATCTCCTCATCGCCATGCGACCAGCCGAGACGGGCGAGGTAATTCAATACCGCCTCTGGCAGATACCCCATCTCCCGATAGGCATCGACACCCAGTGCGCCATGGCGCTTCGAAAGCTTGGCCCCGTCGGCTCCATGGATGAGAGGGATGTGCGCAAACACGGGTACGTCCCAGCCCAGCGCCTGATAGATCAGGCTCTGCCGGGCCGCGTTCACCAGATGGTCATCGCCGCGAATGACGTGGCTGACATTCATGTAGTGATCATCAACCACGACGGACAGCATGTATGTGGGCGTGCCGTCCGCGCGCAGCAGGATCAGGTCATCCAGCTGATCGTTGGCGAATGTCACGTCGCCCTGCACCGCATCGGCAATGACGGTCTCACCGGTCTGCGGCGCGCGCAGGCGGATCACGGGTGGCACGCCATCGGGCGCTTCTGCCGGATCGCGATCCCGCCAGCGACCGTCATATCGCACCGGCTGGCCTGCAGCGCGCTGTGCCTCGCGCATCGCGGTCAGTTCTTCGGGGCTGGTGTAGCAGCGATAGGCATTGCCGCTGTCCAGCAGCATCTGCGCCACCTCGGCATGACGGTCCATGCGGGCGAACTGGAAAACCGGTTCCTCATCACCCTGCAGGCCTAGCCATGACAGGCCGTCGAAGATGGCGTCGATGGCGCCCTGCGACGACCGTTCCCTGTCGGTATCTTCCACCCGCAGCAGGAACCGGCCCCCGTGATGGCGGGCGAACAGCCAGTTGAACAGGGCGGTACGCGCCCCGCCAATATGCAGGTAACCCGTGGGCGAGGGGGCAAACCGCGTCACGACATCAGTGCGCGCCATCGGTGTTTCTCCTGTAGGCAGAAAGACATAAGGTTCGCATGGGGATCGGAGTCCACAGCGGGAGGCGGTCATGTATCACATCGCCCGGCAGGTGACGAGACGACTGACACTTTACGCTGCCATGACCGGTGCGGTTCTGGTCCATCCGTTCGATTCCCTGACGCTGGCGATTGCGCGCGAACGTACCCGCCTGTTCTTCTGGCTGCCGGTCCTGTTCGGTGTCGGGATCAGTGTCTATTTCGCCCTGCCGGTGGAGCCGAGCCGTCTGATCGTCGCCGTGATTGGCCTGCTGTCGGTCTTCGGCGCCTGGCAACTGCGGCACACGGGCCTGTCGTTCTGGGCGCTGGGCCTGGCGATGGTGGCCCTGGGCCTTGTCGCGGCAACGGTTCGCACGGAGATCGTTTCCACGCCGGTCCTGCCGGCAGAGATCGGCCCGGCAGAACTGATGGGCACCGTGACCCGGCGCGAAGTGCGCGAGAAGGATACCCGACTGACAGTCCGCCTCGACGGCTTTGCCGGGTTGCGCGCCGAAGACCTGCCGGGCCATGTCCGCCTGACGGTCAGGACAGCGGGTGACGACGCACAATCCGGGGACCGGATCATGGTGCGCGCAACCCTGCTGCCCCCGTCACCGCCGGTGGAGCCGGGGGCTTTCGATTTCCAGCGCTATGCCTTCTATCGTGGCATCGGGGCCAACGGCTACGCCATGGGGCCGGTGATCATCACGGCGACGGCCAGTGCAACGGCGCAACCGATCGCCCAGATCCGCGATGGATTGACGGCGCGCATACGCGCAGCACTGGACAATGCTGCGGGGGGCGTCGCGGTGGCCCTGCTGGTGGGGGAGCGTGGCGGCATTCCGGCGTCTGACACGGCGGCGCTGCGGGACGCGGGGCTGGCGCACCTGCTGGCGATTTCCGGACTGCACATGGGTCTGGTCAGCGGCTTCCTGTTCTGGCTGATCCGGCTGGGGCTGGCGCTCCGCCCCGCAATCGCCCTGCATTTTCCGATCAAGAAGATCGCTGCCGTCGCCGCTTTGACCGGCGCGCTGGCCTATCTGCTGCTGACAGGCGGTTCCGTGCCGACGATCCGCGCCTTTGTCATGGTGGGGCTGGTCATGCTCGCTGTCCTGACCGACCGTCGCGCGATCTCGTTGCGCACGGTCGCACTGGCCGCGCTGGTGGTCCTGGCCATGACGCCGGAGACCTTGCTGGAACCGGGGTTCCAGATGTCGTTCGCCGCCGTTGTCGCGCTGGTTGCGGTCTATGAACGCTTTGGCGACCGCATGCTGCGCCGCACGCATGATACCAGCCTGCCGATGCGCATGCTGATCTATCTGGCCGGCGTCTGCGTGACGACGCTCGTCGCCGGGCTCGCCACCGCACCCTTCGCGATCTACCACTTCGGGCGGGTCGCGGACTATGGCGTGCTGGCCAATCTGGCGGCGGTGCCCGTCATGGCGTTCTGGGTGATGCCAGCGGGAACATTGTCGATTCTCGCCATGCCGCTGGGTCTGGAACTGCTGCCGCTTTGGTTCATGGGGCAGGGGATCGATCTGATCCTGATCATTGCACATGCGGTTGCCGGTCTGGATGGCGCGGTGCGCCTGGTGCCCGCGATGCCGGCTGCGGGGCTGGTTGCGGTGACGCTGGGGGGGCTGTGGCTCTGCCTCTGGTCCGGTTCCTGGCGGCTTTTCGGCTGGCTGCCGATCTGCATCGGCATGGTGACGCCATACCTCATCGACCCGCCCCTGCTGCGGATCACCGGTGATGGCCGATTGACGGGTATCACCACAGCGGCGGGGGGCATGCTGCTTTCGTCGGAACGGCGGGAGAAATTCGTGGCGTCACAATGGCTGGCGCGGGTGGGGCAGACGGACCCGGCCGGACGCTGGCCGCATGCCGGTGCCAGTGCAGATGGCAGCCTGCGCTGTGATCTGCTGGGCTGCATCCTGCGCCGTGACGGCTGGATGATCGCTCTGCCGACCGATGCGCGCGCGGTGGACGAAGACTGTGGCCGTGCCGATGTTGTCGTGGCGACCGTGCCTGTCAACGGACGCTGCCCGTCCGCCCGGGTCGTGGTGGATGTATTCGATCTCTGGCGGGACGGGCCGCATGTCCTGTATCTCGGCCCGGATCAGGGGCCGCAGGTTCGCACCGTCAACGGTTCACGCGGGGATCGGCCATGGGTCTGGCGACCGATCCCGCGCAAGGACTGGTACTGGGGCCGAAACTGACGGCATGGCTGGTGCAGGCCGGAATTGCACCAGCCCGATGCGACGAACAATCAGTACTGGCGGAAGAGTGCCACCAGCCGACCCTGCACACGCACCTGATCGGGGCGGTAGATGCGGGTCTCGTAGGCCGGGTTCTCTGGTTCCAGCGCAATGGCGTTGCTGCGGCGGCGCAGGCGTTTCAGGGTGACTTCCTCCCCCTCCACCAGGGCGACGACGACGCTGCCGTTGTCGGCAACGTCACCGCGTTCGATGATGACGGTATCGCCGTCCAGGATTCCTGCGTTGATCATGGAGTCACCGGCGACTTCAAGCGCGTAATGCTCCCCGCGTCCGACCATGTGCGATGGCACATCGACATAGTTCGAATGGTCGCGCAGCGCTTCGATCGGTGTACCGGCGGCGATCCGGCCGTAGAGCGGCAGGCTGACGGTATCGCTGGCCGTGCGCGATGGCGGCGGCGGTGCGGCGGAAAGCGGCAGATCGGGATTGCTCACCACGGTGGGGCGAAACGCGCCATGGCTGAGGACGGGTTCGCCTGAGGCACGGCGACCGGCAGGGGTCGCGGCATCGGGCATCCGCAGAACCTCCAGCGCGCGGGCGCGATGCGGCAGGCGACGGATGAAGCCCCGTTCCTCCAGCGCCGTGATCAGGCGATGGATGCCGGACTTGGACTTCAGGTTCAGGGCGTCCTTCATTTCGTCGAAGGACGGTGAGACACCATTCTTGTTCAGGTGTTCATCCACGAACAGAAGCAGTTCGTGCTGTTTTCGGGTCAGCATGGTCGTCCCCCCGCTGAAAGCACTGCCATGCAGTGCGTTGCATAGGCCTTGCGCGTTGCGTTGCCGTCCGACCGTCCTGCGAGACGTGTGGCTGAGAACCCAAAACGAATCACCCGGCCAGACCGTCTATGTTCTATGAAAGTTCCCAAATTCCGTCAATGTTCCTGTTTCAACCCGGCGTTGGTCCCGAAATGATGCAGGGCAGGAACGTTAGATCAATCCATTCAGGGGAATGAACGAAATCGGGCTGCCCGCCGACAGGGCAGGTGCATGGGGTGCACGTATGGCGAGTGCACCGGCCCGGGACAGGACATGCAGCATGCTGGAGTCCTGTCTGGCGAACGGGGTGACGGTTGCCTGCCCGTCTGCATTGATGCGGAGTTCGCTGCGCAGGTAGTCCTCACGGCGATCATTCCCCGGCAGGTCACGGCCCAGCATAGCTGTCCGGATCTGCGGTTCGATGTCGTCGGCACCCAGCATCTGGCGGATTGCAGGGCGCAGGAACAACAGGCCGCAGACGACCGCGGATACCGGGTTGCCGGGCAGTCCGAGCAGGCGCACGTCACCGAACTGACCAAACATCAGCGGCTTGCCGGGGCGCATGGCGATACGCCAGAAATCGAGCGCCAGCCCTTCATTGGCCAGCACGTCCTGCACCAGATCATGGTCACCGACGGATGCCCCGCCCAGGGTAACAAGCATGTCGCAGCCATTGGCGCGGGACGCGGCTTCCGCCAGCGCGTCCGGGCGGTCAGGTGCGATGCCGATGTCGACAGGTTCTGCACCCGCGCGCCGGACCAGTGCCGCCAGCGAGATCGCGTTGGATGACACGATCTGGTTCGGCCCCAGTGCCTCACCGGGACGCACCAGTTCGTCGCCCGTGGACAACAGGGCGATGCGTGGCCGCCGTCGCACGCCAACCCAGGGGACATTCATGGCAGCAAGCAACCCGAGGTCGCGCGGCGCGAGTTCCCGCCCCGGCACCAGACCTGTTTCACCGGCGCGGAAATCGAGTCCCGCCCGGCGAACATAGGTGCCACCTGGCACGGATTCCCAGGCTGTGACCGACCGGCCTGAAACATCCGTGTCTTCCTGGATCAGGATGGTATCGGTCCCCGCGGGCAGCGGGGCGCCGGTGAAGATACGGACGCACTCGCCTGGTTTCACCGCGCCTTCATGGCCGTGCCCTGCTGCTGATTCCCCGACACATGTCAGCACGGCACCCGGCTGGGCAACATCGCTGCCAAGGACCGCATAGCCATCCATGGCGGACAGATCCGCCGGGGGTTGGGTGCGTTGGGCGATGGCGGGTTCCGCGAGGACCCGTCCGTCAGCTTCCGCGATGGAAATCCATTCGGCGGGCATCAGCGGCATCTGTGCCAGGATACGCTGCCGCGCCTCCGTCACCGGAATCATGGTGCTTCGTATCGGCCGGACTTGCCGCCGTCCTTGAACAGCAGCCGAACGTTCTCGATCACCATGCCCCGGTCCACGGCCTTGCACATGTCATAGACCGTCAGCGCGGCGATGGAGGCGGCAGTCAGGGCCTCCATCTCCACCCCTGTCTTGCCGCGCAGCTTGCAGGTGGCGCGGATGACGATGGCCGGGGCAGGCGTGTCTTCCGTGGTCAGGTCCAGCTCGACATTGGTCAGCGCCAGCGGATGGCAGAGCGGGATCAGGTCCGGCGTCTTCTTTGCCCCCATGATCCCGGCCAGACGCGCCACGCCCAGCACATCACCCTTGCTGGCCCGGCCTTCGCGGATCAGGGCAAGTGTTTCGGGCAACATGGTGATGCGGGATTCTGCCGTGGCGGACCGTTCGGTCTCCGCCTTGTCACCGACATCCACCATGCGGGCGGCACCGGTTTCGTCGAAGTGAGTGAACCCGGCCATGATCAGGACACCGCTTGCAGGGATGCGTCGTCGCCCAGCAGGTCGCGCACGGCCCAGGCCACATCATCCTGTCGCATCAGGCTCTCGCCAATCAGGAAGCTGCGGCACCCGGCTTCGGCCATCCGGTCGAGATCGGCACGTCCGCCCAGCCCGCTCTCGCTGACTGCAACGCAATTGTCCGGCAACGCGGCGGCGCACTGGATTGTGGCTTCCAGACTCACCTCCAGGGTCTTCAGGTTACGGTTGTTGATGCCGATCAGGCGGCTCTTCAGGCAGGCCCGGGCGCGCGTCAGTTCATCGACATCGTGCACTTCCACCAGAACATCCATGCCCCAGTGGCGGGCGGCGTCCTCCAGTTCCTGCGCCTGGCCGTCGGTCAGTGCCGCCATGATCAGCAGGATGCAGTCGGCCCCCAGTGCTCGCGCCTCCGCCACCTGGTAGGTGTCGAGCATGAAATCCTTGCGCAGGACCGGCAGATCAACCGCTGCCCGCGCCGTAACCATGTAGCTGTCGGCCCCCTGGAAGTAGGGAATGTCCGTCAGCACCGACAGGCAGGACGCGCCGCCAGCCTCATAAGCGCGGGCCAGCGACGGTGGGTCGAAGTCAGCCCGGATCAGCCCCTTCGACGGCGAAGCCTTCTTGATCTCCGTGATCAGGCCATAGCGTCCGGCGGCCTGATCACGCTCCAGCGCAGCAATGAAGCCGCGTGGCGCATCCTGGACCCTTGCCGCCGCTTCCACCGCAGCCAGCGGTCGCTCGGCCTTGCAGGCGGCGACATGGTCGCGCTTGTCGTCGCAGATCTTGTCGAGAACGGTCCCCATGCTCAGGCTTTCCCGTCTTCGTTGGAAATGCGGACAAGCTGTTCCAGCCGGGCCAGGGCCTGGCCGTTGTCCAGAACCGCAGCTGCCATGGCCGCCCCATCCTTCAGGTTCGCTGCCTTCTCCGCCACGATCAGGCCCGCCGCGGCATTCAGCAGCACGATGTCGCGAAACGCATTCCGATCCCCCTGCAGCACGGCCCGCAGCGCCGCCGCATTGGCCGCTGGCTCGCCGCCTTTCAGGTCATCGGGCGACGCTGTCGGAAGACCGGCGTCGGCGGGGGTCACGTCAAAGGTACGAACCTCCCCATGGGCCAGCTCGGCCACGTGGGTGACACCGGTCGTCGTCAGTTCATCCATGCCATCGGCGCCATGCATGATCCAGACACGTTCCGCCCCCAGCTTCTTCTGCACATGGGCCAGCGGCTCGACCCACTGGCGGGCGAAGACACCGATGATCTGGCGTTTCGCGCCTGCCGGGTTCGACAGCGGCCCCAGCAGGTTGAAGATCGTCCGGGTGCCGAGTTCCACTCGTGTCGGGCCGACATGGCGCATGGCCCCGTGATGGCGCGGGGCCATCAGGAAGCCGATGCTGGCTTCGCGCAGGGATTTCTCCACCAGTTCGAACGGGCATTCGATGTTGACGCCCAGCGCGGTCAGCACATCCGCGGCGCCGGTCTTTGACGACAGGGCACGGTTGCCGTGCTTGGCCACGGGAATGTCGTGGGCGGCCAGCACGAAGCTGACAGCGGTAGACACGTTCCATGTCCCCTTGGCATCGCCGCCGGTGCCGCAGGTGTCGATGGCGTTTGCCGGGGCCGTGATCCCGTTGGCCTTGGCGCGCATGGCCATGGCACCACCGGTAATCTCGTCAATGGTTTCACCGCGCACACGCAGCGCCATCAGGAATGCGCCCATCTGGGACGGGGTGGCATTGCCCGACATCATGATGTCGAAGGCGGTCCGGGCATCATCGACGGACAGTTCCTCGCGGTCCGCGACCCGCCCGATCAGGGCCTTGAAGGTTTCGATCTCGTTGCTCATCAGGCTGCCTTTCTCAATCCGGCAGAATTCAGGAAATTGCCGAGCAGGGCGTGGCCGTGCTCCGAGGCAATGCTTTCCGGGTGGAACTGGACGCCGTGGACCGGTCGGTCACGATGCTGCAGCCCCATGATCACGCCGTCGGCAGTCCGCGCGGTAACCTGCAGGCAATCCGGCAGACCATCGGGTGATACGGTCAGTGAATGGTAGCGGGTGGCGGCGAAGCCATTCGGCAATCCGTCAAAGACACCTTGTCCGTCATGCTGTACCGCGGATGTCTTGCCATGCATCAGTTCCGCCGCGCGAACGACGGTGCCACCGAACGCCTGTCCGATGGTCTGGTGCCCCAGGCAAACGCCGAATATGGGCAGGTCAGCCGGCGCCGACTGGACCAGATCAAGCGAGATTCCTGCGCTTTCCGGGCGACCCGGCCCCGGTGACAGGACAATGGCCTGTGGTCCGCTGGCCAGAACATCGGCGACGCTGATCATGTCGTTTCGCCAGACCACGACATCCGCCCCGAGCTCGCCCAGATAATGGACAAGATTGTAGGTGAAACTGTCATAGTTATCGATCAGCAGAATCATGGCGTCGGTCCCAGGCGAAATGCGCCGGCGGGCACGTCGCTTACCGCCGTGCCGTCAGGGCGGCGTCAAGAAAACAGCGCGAACGCGGGGCGTCAAGCATGTCGCAGCCAAAGGGCAGGGTGAAGAAGGTGATCGGGCAGCGAAAACACCAGCGACAACTGATTGTCGCCGGGGTCGGCATCGCCTGTGCGGTTCTGCTTGCCGTACTGCTCTGGCCGAACCGTGTCATGGCGCCTGTGACGCTTTATCCGCAGCAGGTTCTGGACAGCAGGGCGATGCCGGCTGGTGTCGCACGCAAGCCTCTCGTTGCCATGTACCTGCCCATAGCCATGCCGTCTGTCGCGCCGGTCCGGCAGCCGGATCGCCGCGCCCGCATCGCCATCGTGCTGGACGACATGGGGCCGAACCGGCCAGCGCTGGAGCGGGCGAGCCGTCTGCCGCCAGCGGTGAGCTTCGCATTTCTGCCCTATGCGCGGGATGTGCGTGCGCTGACGGCGGCGGCCCGGGCGGCGGGCCGCACCGTCCTGCTGCACATGCCGATGGAGCCGATGGGTACGGCCGACCCTGGGCCGGGGGCCTTGCTGCTGTCGCTCGACCCGGCGGAGCGGGACCGACGGTTGGTTGCCGCCCTGGCCGCCTTCGATCATCTCGACGGGGTGAACAACCACATGGGAAGCCGTATCACGGCTGACCGGGCGGCCATGGATGCTGTCATGGCGCGGCTGAAGGGCAGGGGGCTGTTCTTCCTCGATTCGCGCACGACCGGGGCCACGAAAGCCGCCGATGCTGCCGCACGGGCCGGGCTGGTGACGCTTTCGCGGGACGTATTCATCGATCCCGACGGCACGGGCGCAGAGGCACCTGATCAACTGCAACGCAGCCTGGCCATCGCTGCCAGGACGGGTCAGGCCATCGCCATCGGCCATCCGCATCGGTTGACACTGGACGCACTCGAAGCCTTCGTTGCGACGCTGGATCGAACCCGTTTCCGGCTTGTCAGCCTGTCGGAACTTGCCGCGACACAGACCGACTGAGCCATGCCGCCTGCGGCTGTCACCCCCCCCCCAAGCGACCGCTGACGCGGCCACTTCCCTTGGCTAAGGGGGGAAGGGCAGATGCGGATGCCGTGTTATCGGGGGGCGTTCATGCCGCCGGACTGGGCGAAGCGGACGGCTTCCTCGGCGGCGCGCATCAGGGCCTTGGCCTTGTTCACCGTCTCCTGATACTCGTCCTCCGGGTCGCTGTCGGCGACCACGCCGCCGCCTGCCTGCACGTACATGGTGCCGTCCTTGACGATGGCGGTGCGCAGCACGATGGCCGTATCCATGGCTCCACCGGCGGAGAAATAGCCAATGCCACCGGCGTAGAGATGGCGCTTGTCCTTCTCCAGTTCGTCGATGATCTCCATGGCGCGGATCTTCGGGGCGCCGCTGACCGTACCAGCGGGGAAACCGCCGATCAGGGCATCCAGCGCATCATGCGCGGGGTCCAGTTCCCCCTCCACATTCGACACGATGTGCATGACCTGGCTGTAGCGCTCGATCTGGAATTCTTCCGTGACCTTCACCGTGCCGGTCTTCGCAACCCGTCCCACGTCGTTGCGGCCCAGGTCCAGCAGCATCAGGTGCTCGGCCAGTTCCTTCGGGTCGGCGAGCAGTTCCTCTGCCAGAGCCACGTCCTCGGCGGGTGTGGCACCCCGTTTCCTGGTTCCGGCGAGGGGACGGACGGTGACCTGACCCTCCCGCACGCGCACCAGGATCTCGGGGCTGGAGCCGACCACGGAGAAACCGCCGAAATTCAGGTAATACATGAACGGCGACGGGTTGGTGCGGCGCAGCGCGCGATACAGTGCAAAGGGCGGCAGTTCGAATGGCACCTCGAAACGCTGCGACGGCACCACCTGGAAAATGTCTCCGGCGCGGATGTATTCCTTCGCCTTCTCCACCATCGCGTAATATTCCTCGCGCGAGGTATTGGAGGTCGGTTCCGGCAGGTCCGGCATGTTGTCGGTGCCTGAACGGCTGTAGGGCAGCGCGCGCTCGAAGTCGGCCACCGTGTCGGCAAGCCGTTCGCAGGCGCGGTTGTACGCCTGGCGCGCGCCAACACCTTCCTGCGGCCATACCGGGGTGACGATGCTGACCATGTCACGCACGGCGTCGAAAATCGCGATCACTGTCGGGCGGACGAACAGGGCATCCGGCACGCCCAGCACATCACGGTTGGCGGACGGCAACCGCTCCATCAGCTTGACGGTGTCGTAGGCCATGTATCCGAACAGCCCCGCCGACATGGGGGGCAGTTCGTGCGGCATGTCGATATGCATCTCTGCCACCAGCTTGCGGAAACTGGTGAGAGTTGGGTCGGCACAGGGCTCGAACCCGTCCGGATCAAAGCGGGCGGAACGGTTGATCTCCGCCTTGTCTCCGTGGGCGCGCCAGATCAGGTCGGGCTTCATGCCGATGAAGGAATAGCGACCGCGTACGGCCCCGCCCTCCACCGATTCCAGCAGGAAGACATTGGGGCGACCATCCGCCAGCTTCAGGAAGGCGGAAACCGGGGTTTCCAGGTCGGCCACGATTTCCGTCCAGACCACCTGACCCTCACCGGCATCATAGCGGCTGGCAAAATCGCTCGCGTTCGGTGTGAAGGCCATGTTGGGGCACTCCCGGTCGTCGGTCTGATGGATTGCCTGCGCCTTCAGAGGCGCCGGGCGTTGCTGGCAGAGGCCTCTACTGGACTTCGCGCAGAAGTGCCGGGTCAATGGCCTGGATCATGGCCTGACGGTTCACGCCGACGCTGAAATCCTGGCGCAGCTGCTGCTGGTAGGTGGCAAAGGCATCTTCTGCCATGGATTGGCCGATTGCGGCTTCCAGCGCCTGGATCTGCTCAGCGCTTTCGAGCGGATTGGCCGCAACGATGTCCGTCACCTGTGCCACCACCTGAGCCGGTTCCGCCGCATGCTCACCGCCAGCAAAGTCACCGCGTGCAGCGGTGAACAGCACGGTACGCAGCGTCCCGGCGATTTCCGGTGCGCCACCCTGACGCGTGACGGCTTCAGCGGTCAGGACGGTCGCGCCAAATTCCGATGCGATATCCGCCAGCGCCACGCCACCCTGCAGTCGCTCCAGCAGCTTGTTGCGCGCATCCGCTGCGGCCTTGGCCAGATTCTCGGCCTGCCAGGCGGCGGTCACTGCGTCCTGCACGTCTGCGAAGGGGCGCAGTTCCGGGGTGATCACCTCTGCGACTTCCACGATGTAATAGCCGCCATCGGGGGTTTCCTGCAGTTCCAGATCGTCGTCCGGGCTCTGGCGGAACCCCGACACGAGCGCGTCAGACAGGATCGGCGTTTCGAGTTCGACACCGGCGACATCGACGCCATTGCGATCAACCGGCCCGATTTCCCGAACGGCAATCCCGATGGCATCACCGACCGCACGCAGACGGTTGCCGCCTGCCAGTTCGTCCTCGACCTGGATGCCCAGATCAATGATCCGCTCCAGCGCATCTTCGATGCGAATGATCTCGGTCAATTCCTCCCGGACCTCTTCAAGGGGCCGGGTGCTTTCCGGCGTGACGGCGGTGACATGCACCAGATGCCAGCCAAACGCGGTTTCAACCGGGCCGGCGACGCCACCAACCTCACTGCTGAAGACAGCCTCCCCCAGCGCGCCGGGCAGATCGCCCGGAGAAACGGTGCCCAGACTGGTCGGGCTGGACCCGATCTGCGCTTCGACGGCGGCGCTGAAGGCGACACCTTCGTTCACTTTGGCCAGCGCCGCGTCAGCAGCCTCCTGATCGGGGAAGATGGCCTGTTCGGCATCCCGCGTTGCGGGCACGGTAAAGCTCGCCAACTGGCTCTCATAGGCCTGCTGGAGTTCTGATTCAGGTACATCGATCTCGGCTGCCACCGTCTCCGGCGACAGGTCGATCAGCAGGATACGGCGGCGTTCCGGCGTGGAAAACAGCTCCGGATGCCCTTCGTGATAGGCCCGCAGTTCAGCCTCCCGCGGCGGTTCGGTCGCGGCCAGGGCATCATTCGCGATCGTGATGTATTCGAACGATCGCGCCTCGTTCTCGAACGTGAACAGCGCCCTGGCGAATGAATTGACACCGACATCCAGACCGGCGGTCACGGATGCCTCTATCTGGCGGCGCAACAGGTCGCCACGCAGTTCCTCCGCGAAGGCATTGGGCGACGCATAGCCCAGGAAGCGGATGGCCTGTTCGAAGCGCACCGGGTCGTATTCGCCAAGCTGGTTCTGGAAACTCGGGTTGGTGTGGGCTGCGGCGTTGACGGCACTGTCCGGCACGGCCAGCCCCAGTTCGGATGCACGCAGGTTCAGCGTCTGGCGGTCGATCAGCGCCGACAGCACCTGATCATAGACGCCCAGGGTCAGGGCCTCGCGCGGCTGCAGCACCATGTTCTGCTGTTGCTGCAACAGACGCAGGCGGCGGTTCGCCTCCCGCTGGAAGGTGTAGGAATCGATTTCCGTGTCACCAACCTGGGCCACCGGCGGGTTCACCGGCCCGGTGATGTAGTCGTTGATGCCCCAGAACGCAAAGCTGATGACGAGCAGGATGAGAAGGATCCGTACGACCCACTTGCCTGCGCCCTTGCCCATATTGCTGATCATGATCTGCTGCTGCCGTCCGTGAAATGAGGATGGCGGACATTACGCATGCGCCCGCGCAACCGCAACCGGCGGAAACAGAGCTTTTTCGGATGACGGCAGAGGGCGAATCGGTTGGCTTGGCCGCCGGGACAGTCGATGCTGTGACCAACACATGAGTTGGCTTGATGCGGGGGGAATGAATGTCGAAGGTATTGATCGCCGGAAACTGGAAGATGAACGGGTTGACCAGTGATGCAGCGCGGGAGGCGACGGCGCTCGCTGCCGGTGTCGCCGGGGTTCCCCATGTGCACCTGATGATCGCGCCGCCGACGAGCCTGATCCACCCCTTGCGGATCAACCTGTTCGAGCGCGGGATCGCGGACCGGGTCGCCATCGGGGGCCAGGACTGCCACGCAAATGTGAACGGTGCCCACACGGGCGACGTCTCCGCGGAGATGATTGTCGACCTGGGTGGCAGCTACGTCATTGTCGGCCATTCGGAACGCCGGACTGACCATGGTGAGGGCGATGCGACCGTGAAGGCGAAGGCCGAAGCCGCGCTGCGCGCAGGTCTGGTCGCGGTAGTCTGCGTCGGCGAAACGGAGGCGGAGCGCAGGGGCGGCGAGACCCTGGACGTGCTGGCTCGGCAGGTCTCCGGCTCCCTGCCCGACGGCGCCACCGTCACCAACACGGTCATCGCTTATGAACCCGTCTGGGCCATTGGCACCGGACTGACCCCGTCGACGGATGACATTGTCGAAGCCCACGCGGGCATTCGCGAGACCGCAGCCGGGCAGATCGATGATGTTGCCAACTTGCGCATTCTCTACGGCGGTTCCGTGAAGCCGGGCAATGCGGCGGAACTGCTGGCGCTGGATGGCGTAGATGGCGCGCTGGTCGGTGGCGCGAGCCTGAAGGCGGCGGATTTCCTGGCCATCGCGGCGGCGGCTCCGGCGCGCAACTGACTGTCAGTTGTCGTCAGTGGCTGCTTCGTCGTCCCGGATCGCCCGCAGGCCTGTCTGATAATCGGGAAAGCTGAGCGTCACGCCGAGTTCGGTCTTGATCCGGTCGTTGCTGACCCGTTTGCTCTCGCCATAGAAGCTGCGGCCCATCGGGCTGAGGTCGGCGTCGGCAAAGGGAATGCCCGGCGGGACCGGCAGGCCCAGCAATTCCGCAGCGAAGGCAACGACGTCCTGCGGCGGGGCGGGAGTGTCGTCGCAGACATTGTAGATGCCGCCGCGCCGTGGCCGGTCGATCGACGCACACAAGGTGGCGGCGATATCGGCGACGTGAATGCGGGAGAACACCTGTCCGGGCTTGATCACGCGGCGCGCCGTGCCATTGCGCAGCGCAGCGAAGCCATTGCGGCCCGGACCATAGATTCCCGCCAGGCGGAAGATCTGGACCGGGGCATCGATTTCAGCCTGCAGATCCAGCCACTGGTTTTCCGCCAGCACCCGGCGTTCGCCCCGTTGGCCAGCGGGCTTCAGGTCGCCGGTCTCATCCACCCAGCCCCCCTGCCGGTCGCCGTAGACGCCGGTCGTGGACAGGTAGGCGACCCATTCCAGGCTGCTGCAGTCGCGAATCTGCGCCGCCGCATGGCGCAGCACCGGGTCGCCCGCATCATCCGGGGGCACGGACGAGACGATGTGGGTCACCCCATCCAGCGCATTGTCGGCCAGGGGGCCGGTTGCGTCGAACGCAATGGCGGTTACACCGTCAGGCAAAGATCCGGCGCGGCGTTCGGTCGCCGCAATCGTCGCGCCCCGCGCCGCCAGCATGGGTGCCAGCGCCCGGGCCGAGAAACCGTAGCCAAAACAGAAGAGTTTCATGGGGCAGTCTCCAGCCCGAATTTTTCAGCCAGCCGGTCGATGCATCGGCTGAGGTCGAATTCTGTCCGCACCCGCTCCGCACCTGCTGCTCCCATCACCTGCCGCATCTCCCCGTCCTGCAGCATGGTCTGCAGGGCGGCAGCCATTGCAGTGGCATCGTCGGGCGGGACCAGCAGGCCATTGTGGCCATGTCTGATCAGTTCCGGGATGGCGGATACGTCGGTGGCAACAACGGGCAGATTCTGGCTCTGCGCCTCGACGAGGACGTTGGGTAACCCGTCGCGATCCCCATCATCGGCGATGCGGCTTGCCAGCACGAACAGGTCAGCTTCACGGCAGGCCGCGATCACTGCCTGCTGCGGCTGGGGTCCCAGCCATTGTACCCGGTCGGCGATGCCCAGATCATTGGCCTGCTGGCGCAAGGCGTCCAGCTGCGAGCCGCCGCCGATATGGATGAAACGCCAGGGCAACGTCAGCAGCGCCAGCGCGTCCAGCAGCACCGGATAGCCTTTCTTGGTCACGGCCCGTCCAACCGACAGGATAACCGGCACCTTGTTCAGTGCCTGACGTTCTGGTGGCGGAGGGAAGCGGCTGAGGTCCAGCCCGTGATAGACCCGCGCGACACGCCCGGCCGGAGCCAGTGCGGACAGATGCTCGGCGTTGGTCTGGGTGCAGGTCACCGCAAAGCCGCAGTCGGCCAGCTTTTCCCGCTTCTCCCATTCCGGGCTGGTCCAGATGTCCTTGGCGTGGGCGGAGACACTCCACGGCAGACCCTTGAGTGCGGCGGCGTAACGGGTGACGGACGCGGGTGTGTGCAGGAAATGCGCATGCAGCCGGGTCACGGTGGCAGGCAGTTCCGCCGCCAGCACCACGGCCTGGCCGAAGCGCCGCACCCGGTTCACGGTGGGGTCGCGCCTGTAATCCGCTTCGAACAGCGACACAGCCATGGCCCAGGTCGGCCAAGCGCTGCAGGTTTTCCAGGCCGCCCGAACGCGGACCGGATCGTCGCGCAGATACTCCGGCAGATAGGTCACGGGCGCGGCAATCTCTGCATGAACCGGATGGCTTGCGGCATCGGTCGGGTGGCGCAGCGACCAGATATCGATCGGCAGACCCCGCTGCTCCAGCGCCAGGATTTCCTGGGCGATGAAGGTTTCCGACAGTCGGGGATACCCCTTCAGGATGAATGCGACCCGGCCATTCATGCCTGTTTCGCTGCTCAAGCCGGCTTCACGCCGATGCGCGCAGCTGTGTCGATGCGGTTCAGGTAGGGGCGATTGCCCTCCGTCTCGAAATACTCGTCCGTTGCCTGGCGGGCACCTGCGTAGGCACCGTAATCATCGATGATCAGGAAGCCGCCGGTGGACAGACGCGGATAGAGGTGGGTCAGTTCATGGTGCGTGGACCGATACCAGTCCGTATCCAGCCGCAGCATGGCGATCCGGTCAGGTGCAACGCCGGGGATGGTTTCTTCCACCACACCCTTCACATAGATCAGGCGTTCTTCCGGGTATCCGGTGCTGGCCAGGTTGGCCTTCACCTGGTCGATCGGTGCGTAACACCACTCGTTATGGTCATCGCGCTGCTGCATTTCCCAGCGGCTGATCTGTTCCATGCCGTCGCGCTGACGCACGTCCACCTCTTCAGGCTTCACCATGCCGGTATAGGTGTCATAGAGGTAGATGTTGCGGTCCGTGACGCCGAGGTGCAGCAGGGTAAGGGCCATGGTCATGGCGCTGCCCCCCTCCCACACGCCGCATTCGACGAAGTCGCCGGGAATGTCCTGTTCCACGATGTGGCGGGTCGCGGCAAAGAGGGCATGCACGCAATCCGGCGTGGTCAGCGTGTGGTCACCCACCTTGGCGAATATCTCGCTGAAGATCGGTTCCATGTCGCGCGGCAGCTTCATCTGCCGGTTGCGCAACCCGTGCTGGGGCAGTTTCCGGAAGGTGAAATCGTAGCCGTAGCGCAGGGCAAGCTTCTTCAGTGACTTGTTGACGTTCGCCATGAGTGACCTGTCTCTGAATTCAGGCTGCGCGGGCCGGGTCGCGGCCCAGACGGCGTTCCTGCAGGCGCCGGTAAGGCGCGGGAAGCTGCAGCTCGGTTCCGACATTGCGGAAATGAAATCCGAGGCTGATACGCGGCTCATCGGTGCGATTGTGGAACGACGCGTGGACCGTGTAGGTGTGGGCAAGCACGGCATCACCGGCTTCCAGTACCAGCGGGACCGGATCGCGGAACGCGCTCATCTCGCAGCGCAGGTTCTCCAGCCCGAACTCGTCGGTGGCGACGTCATGGAACATGCGGCCCAGCAGGTGCGTGCCCGGCACCATCCAGATGCAGCCATTGTCCTCGTTCGTTGCCTGCATCGGCACGAAGACACAGCAGACCCGGGAATCGCTCAGACCCCAGTAGACGCCATCCTGATGCCAGTGCTTCGTGCGTACTTCATGCGGCAGCTTTGTGAAGGCAAAGCTCTGCAGCAGTTCCGACGGGCCGTTGGCAGCCTCGATCACGCCTCTGACGCGGTCGGACTGCATCAGCGCATCGACGGCCTCAGACTTGGTGTGAATGTCCTTCTGGCGACGATGGTTCTGCGCCACCAGCGTTTCGATATCCGGGCGTACTTCAGCCAGCCGGGCCGCAGGGATCCAGTTCTTCAGGACGACAAAGCCGTCCCGATTGAACTGATCAGCCTGTTCCGGTGTCAGCAGATCGCCCGCTGGCGCAGGCACGAACTGCTGTTCTTCGATGAAATCATTGATCGCCATGACGGGATATCTAGTCTCTTGGTTGCCAAACGAAAAGGTGCCCGCACCCCGTCAATTCCTGCAGCATCGTCGCAGGTCGGATCCGTGCGGGGCCAGTGCCCGACGCCGGATGCATCAGGTCAGTTGAACTTGCGCACCGCATTCGAAGGGGTTCCGGTGTTCCGTTCCAGCCACGGCTTTGCCAGACGATTGACGTTGGTCAGCCCCTCAAGCAGGCCCGGCACGATGATTTCCGAAGGTTTCTTCTGTCGCGGCAGGGCGCGGATGGCGGCGGCCATGACCTCCGGATCGCGCTCGTCCTCCAGTGGTGTCATCTGCACCAGACCAAGCGCCTGCGCCCGCTCGGCCCGAATGGTCTGTTCCATCCGGGGCACGCTGCGCGGCACGATGATGGCACGCTTGTCCAGCGACAGCACCTCGCAGAAGGTGTTGTAGCCGCCCATGGCAACAACCCCGGCGGCACTGGCCATCAGGTTCTCGAAATGCGGATCGAAAGTGATCGCCTCCACACGGTCAAGCTTCGCCGCACGCTCATGGAAGCCGGCCTGAAGCTCCGGCGCCATGAAGGGGCCAAGCGCCAGCAGTGCCGGATAGGGCAGCAGCGGATCGGTCTCGTATGCCTTCAGCACCCAGTCGATCAGCGCATCGCCATCGCCGCCGCCGCCTGTCGTGACCAGCAGGAACGGGCGGTTGGTGATCTCCGGCAGCGAAACGGACGGCGCGGTGCTCGGTCGACGGGGCAGGTAGCCGGTGTAGACCATCTTCTGCGCAACACTATCGGGGATATCCAGCCCTTCGAGAGGGTTGCAGATCTGCGGCAGACCATAGACCCAGATGTCGTCGTAGAGGTTTTCCAGGGCGGGCAGCACGTTCTTCTTCTGCCATTCCGGAACCAGCAACTTGGGCTCATCCATCACATCGCGCAAACCGAGGACCAGCCGGGTGCCGCGCTTCTTCAGCATTTCCAGCGTCGGCATGACCTCGCCACGCAGGCCCAGGGGTTCCTTGTCGACGATGAAGATGTCGGGATCGAAGCTCTCGGCCGTGTGCTGGATGATCGATGCCCTGAGCGCCAGCATGTCCTCGATATCGAGATGCAGGTTGAGGGAGGTATACTCACCGTTCCTCAGCTTGATCACACCCGGAACGCGGACGAAGTCCACACGTGCCCGGAAGTCGAAGCTGCCGATGATCGGCGATCCGGAAAGGATCAGCACCGATAGGTTCTTGTTGTTCTCGACCAGCGAATGGGCAATTGCCCGGCAACGCCGAAGGTGTCCCAGCCCGAAGGTATCGTGGCTATAGATCAGGACACGCGAACCTTTTCCGTTCGCCATTCAATTCCCCATTGCGCCGATTGTTCCGGCTAGTGTTGCGCCGGACTATGGCAGAATCGCCACGTAGCGGCAAATGGGTAATATCGAGGCAGTTTCGTGCGGCGGTATTCGCGGCACTGTTTCCCGCCCGCAACGTGATAGGCATCAGCTACCAAGTTGATTGTCGGCAACCCGACGCTCCACTAAGGTTTGGTTTGATGGATACGTCAGCGCGGCGTTAGCCCCGGGGTGGTCGGCGTCGTGTCTGAAGCGTGAGGGGGAAGCGGCTTGGAACGGAACATTTTCAGTTTCATCCTGAAATACAGCTACCGCCAGCAGATCGTGCTGGTGTTGCTTGCCGTGATCAACATGCCGTTCACGATGCTTGGCTATCAGCTGGTCGAAAAGATCGTCAACGAAGGCATTCAGGGTTTCCGCAAGGTGCCCGAACAGGTGACGCAGGACGACGGCTCCATCATTGAGAAGTCGGTCAAGATGATGATCGAATTCCCGGAGGCCGTGTTCGGCATCGGACCCGAGTTCGATCAGGTCATCTTCCTGTTCGTGCTGGTCGGGCTGTTCCTTGCCAATATCCTGTTGCTGCAGGGCATCAAGTACGCCCTGAACGTCTATCGCGGCGTGACGGCGGAACGGATGCTGCGGCGGCTGCGTTATGCGCTGTTCCAGCGCGTGCTGCGCTTCCCCAAGCCGACGTTCAAGAAGACCAGCCAGGGTGAGGTGATCTCCATGATCACCGGCGAAGTGGAACCCCTGGGTGGTTTCGTGGGTGAGTGTTTCTCCCTGCCGGTCATGCAGGGCGGCATCATGCTGATGTCGCTGGGTTACATGCTGATCGCCGACTGGAAACTGGCCCTGGCTGCCGTCGCGCTCTATCCGATCCAGTTCTACATCATTCCGAAGCTGCAGAAGCGGGTGAACCTGCTCGGCAAGGAACGCGTCAAGCGGGTCCGCAAGCTGTCGGAAAAGATCGGTGAGACGGTCACCGGCATCAACGAAATCCATGCACATGACGGCTCCAACCTGGAGCTCGCAACGTTCTCCGAACGCCTCAACGGCATCTATTACATCCGCCTGCAGATCTACATCTGGAAGTTCATCATCAAGTTCGTGAACAACTTCATCCAGCAGCTGGGTCCGGTGATGTTCTACTCCATCGGCGGCTACCTGGTGATCAAGGGCGATCTCGATCTCGGTACGCTGTTCGCCGCCATCAGCGCACACAAGGAAATCGGGGCACCGTGGAAGGAACTGCTGGGCTATTACCAGCGCCAGGCCGATGCCCGCATCAAGTACGAACAGGTGGTGGAGCAGTTCGCCCCGGCCGGCCTGTTCGACGAAGAGCGGCTGATGAGCGAACCGGAAACTCCGGTGACGTTCGAAGGCAATGTGAACGCAAGCGGCATCATCCTGACCGACGACCAGAACAACAGTGTGCTCGACTCGGTCAGTTTCACCCTTGCGCTGGATCAGAAGGTGGCCCTGGTTGGGGCTGGCGGATCCGGTCGCGATGAATTGTCGGAAGTGCTGGCCCGCCTGATCGAGCCGGATCGGGGCACCGTCACCTTCGGCGGACACGACCTGAGCGCCTTGCCGGAATCGGTGACCGGACGGCGGATTTCCTACGTCGACAATGCGCCGTTCGTCTTCAACAAGACCCTGGGCGAGAACCTGTTCTATGGTCTGAAGCATCGCCCGCTGAAGGATGCCGAGTACGAAGGCGACCGGAAGAAGGAACGCGACAGCTATGTCTCCGAGGCCAAGGCGTCCGGTAACCTTGATTTCGATCTGGGTGCGGACTGGGTGGACTATGATGCTGCCGGTGTGCCCGACACCGCAGGTCTGCGCCAAGCCGGCATCGAGGCGTTGAAGATCGTCGGACTGGACGAGGATGTTTATCAGTTCGGCCTGCGTGGCCGGATCAACCCGGAAACCCGCGCTGATATCGCCGATGGTGTCCTGAAGGCCCGCAAGGCGCTGGACGAGCGGCTGACCGATCCGTCGCTTGCCGTGCTGATCGAACGTCTGGACCCGAATTCCTACAACACCAATGCCTCGCTGGCGGAGAACCTGCTGTTCGGCACGCCGGTGGGCGACACCTTCGACCTCGATCGCCTGGCGGAGCATCCCTACATTCAGGAGGTACTGGAAAAGGTCGGCATGACCAGTCAGATGGTCAGCATGGGCTACCAGGCGGCCGCGACCATGGTGGAGCTGTTCTCCGATCTGCCGCCGGATCACGAACTGTTCCAGCAGTTCAGTTTCGTGTCTGCCGACGACCTGCCGGAGTTGCAGGGCCTGCTGGCGCAATACACCAAGGATCAGCTGGATACGCTGAAGCCGCATGAGCAGCTTCGCCTGATGTCCCTGCCGTTCAAGCTGATCCCGGCACGCCATCGTCTGGGCATCATCGACGATGAAGTCATGCCGCGGCTGCTGGAAGCGCGCAAGGCATTCGCCGGGAACCTGCCCGATAACCTGCAGGGTGCCGTCGCATTCTTTGATCCGGACGAATACAATGCCGCCGCGAACATTCAGGACAACATCCTGTTCGGCAAGATTGCCTACGGGCAGGCCCAGGCACAGGAACGTGTCGGTGCGCTGATGCGCGAAGTCATGTCGGAACTGGGCATCATCGAAACCGTTTCGGAAGTGGGGCTGGAGTTCGAGGTCGGTATCGGTGGGTCGCGCCTGACCGGTGCGCAGCGCCAGAAACTTGCACTGGCCCGTGCTGTCGTGAAACGTCCTGACGTGCTGATCCTGACCGAAGCCACGGCGTCGCTGGATACCAGCAGCCAGGCCCGCATTCTGGACGGCCTGCTCGGCGCGTTCGAAGGCCGGTCCATCATCTGGGGTGTGCATCGCCCGGCGATGGCCGAACGGTTCGATCATATCCTCGTCATGAAAGGCGGGCGTATCGTCGAAAGCGGCAGCTTCGCCGAATTGAACAAGGAAGGCACGGCGCTCTCAGAGATGATAGCCGCCGAAGCCGCGTAGGGGAGAAACAGCCTTGAGCCTCAACGAAGAAGTCGAACTGCTGCGCCAGATCCCGATGTTCCAGAAAGTGGAGCAGTCGAAGCTGAAGCTGCTGGCCTTCACCTCGGAGCGACTGAGCTTTCCTGCCGGACAGGTGGTCTGCGAACAGGGGGAGCCGGGGGATTCCATGTATGTGATCGTGCAGGGGGATGCCGATGTCATCGTCAACCTGCCGAACGGACCCCTGACGGTCGCAGCCCTGCACAAGAACAGCTTTTTCGGTGAGATCGCCATCCTCTGCGATATCCCGCGTACCGCGACGATCAAGGCAAAGACGGAACTGGTGACGCTGCGCATCACCAAGGACCTGTTCTACCGCCTGGTTTCGGAGTTCCCGCAGATGACCATCGAGATCATGCGCGAAATCGCATTCCGTCTTGACCGCACGACGCAGGACCTGCAGCAGGCCCGCAACGACCTGAACAAGTTGCAGGGCGCCGACAGCTGATCGTGAGCCGACTTGATTCCGCCATTGACCGCCTGACGGCTCAGCGCGCGTGCCTGGATTGGGCCGCAGCAGCTATCGCAGGGCTGGCCGGGCCGGTGCTGGAACTCGGCCTCGGCAATGGGCGGACCTATGATCATCTGCGAACCCTGTTGCCGACACGGCGCATTCATGTGTTCGAGCGACAGGTGAACGCGCACCTCGACTGCATTCCGCCCGACGAAGACCTGTTTCTCGGGGATTTCCTGGAAACGCTGCCCGGCGCCGGACGGGTGATCGGCGCACCCGCCGCGCTGGTGCATGCCGATACCGGCACCGGGGAAAAGGCGGCCAGTGTGGCACTGGCTGCGGCCATCGTGCCGCTGCTGCTGCCGGTGCTGGCCTCCGGGGCCGTACTGGTCAGCGACCAGCCCATGCAGCACCCCGGACTCGTGCCAGTGCCGCTGCCCCACGGCGTGAAACCCGGGCGCTATCACATCTATCGCAACAGCTGAACGGACGAGCCCCATGACCGACGAGACGAGTGAAACACCCAGGGAGCGTGCGCTCCGCATCCTCAGATCGCGCCCGACGAAAGGGGCCAGCGAACTGCTCGGCCTGAACCCCATCGACTGCGATCCGGAACGTGGCTGGGTCCGCATCGGCTACACCGCGCGCCCGGAATTCCTCAACCCGATCGGGGTCATCCAGGGCGGATTCCTGACCGGCATGGTGGATGAGGCGATGGCCGTCGCCTGCATCGTGAAGGCTGATTTCAAGATCTTCATCCCGACCCTGGAGCTGAAGATCAGCTTCCTCAATCCCGGTCATCCGGGGGAACTGTTTGCCGAAGGTCAGGTGGAAAAGCTGGGCAAGTCCATCGCCTTCCTGTCCGGGCGTCTGATGGACGCGGATGGCCAGACCATTGTCACTGCGACAGCCACAGGCCGCGTGCTGCTGCGCGACAAGGTCAAGCGCTGAACGGGGCGCCACGTCAGACAGCATCGCGCAACCGTCGCCACATGGACCGGCCGCGCCGTTCACCCCCTACCCGTCCTTCCCCCATCGAGGGGGAGGGGGAAGCAAGGCACTGCCAGGAGCACCTTCTTCTCTTCGTTGCGGGAAATTGGACGCGTCAGTTGCGGGACGGATCTACTCTGCAGCCTCCGCAGGCTTGTTCAATGGCAGGCCGAGGGTTTCCCAGACGGCGAGCAGGGCAGTGACCAGTTCATCCATCAGGTCATCGCTGTGGCGCGGGCCAGGCGTGATGCGCAGCCGTTCCGTGCCGCGCGGCACAGTGGGATAGTTGATCGGCTGGATGTAGATGCCGTGCACGTCCAGCAGCAGGTCGGTGGCCTGCTTGCACAGCGCCGGATCACCCACCAGCACGGGCACGATGTGGGTATTGGACGTCATGACCGGCAGGCCGACCTCAGCCAGACGTCGCTTCAGCGTCGCGGCACGTTCCTGCTGCTGTTCCCGTTCCACGTCACTTGTCTTCAGGTGGCGGATGCTGGCCACGGCACCAGCGGCGACGCCGGGGGGCAGGGCGGTGGTGAAGATGAAGCCTGGCGCGTAGGACCGCACGGTGTCGACCAGATCGGCAGAGGCGGCGATATAACCACCGATCACGCCAAATCCCTTGGCCAGCGTGCCCTGGATGACATCGATCCGGTCCATGACGTTCTCCCGTTCCGCGACGCCGCCGCCGCGCGGGCCATACATGCCGACCGCGTGCACTTCATCCAGGTAGGTCAGGGCGCCGAACTCATCCGCCAGGTCGCAGAACTTTTCCAGCGGGGCGATGTCACCGTCCATGGAGTAGACGGATTCGAAGATCAGCAGCTTCGGCAGGTCCGGGTCGGTGTCTTCCAGCAATTCGCGCAGGTGATCCACGTCGTTGTGGCGGAAGATCTTCTTCTGCGCGCCGGAATGGCGGATGCCCGCGATCATCGACGCATGGTTCAGTTCGTCGGAAAAGATGACACAGCCGGGCAGGAACTGCGCGATGGTGGAGATCGCCGCCTCGTTCGCGACGAACCCCGACGTCAGGACCAGCGCCGCTTCCTTGCCATGCAGATCGATCAGTTCGCGCTCCAGCTCCACCAGCGGGTGGTTGGTGCCGGATATGTTGCGGGTGCCGCCCGCGCCTGCACCCATCCTGTCGATGGCGTTTTTCATGGCGGTCGTCACGACGGGGCTCTGGCTCATGCACAGGTAATCATTGGAACACCAGACAACCACATCGGGCTTGTTGCCGCCGGAGTGATTGGTCGCACGGGGATAGTGCCCGGCATGGCGTTCCAGTTCGGTGAACACCCGATACCGCTTCTCCTCATGCAGAGACTCTACAGCGCTCGAGAAGACCTTCGCATAATCCATCGTCGGAACCTTTCGTGTGGTTCTGGACCGGTTTCCACCGTTTCGGGCAGACGTCAGGCAGAGCTTTAACGCGTCACTATTGTGCCGTCAAAACCCGCACGCCGCGAGTGTGACGAATGCGACAATTCCGCGTTGACGCAGGTGTGGGGCGCAGCAGGCCGGGTTCGGGGGTGGCCGCTGCTCAGCTGGGGCAGAACCGCATGATGGCGGCGATCAGCAGCGCGACCCCACCATACTGGATGATGACGAAAAGGCTGCGTGCCACGTGATGCAGGATATTGCTGGTGCCTTGCTGGCTGGGCCACAGCGCGGCGATGCGCGGCAGGATGATCAGGGGCAGCAACATGGCAATCACGGCACCGATGCGGATTGTTGTCTGATCCCCGGCCGAGGCAACGGCGGCGCCGATGAATATGATCAGCACCGCAACGCTGGACGCGACCCCGACCCAGCCACCGGAAAGCAGGAACAGCAGCTTCAGGTCATTGTGCCGCCAGCCGAGCCAGAACATGCTCTGCGTCACCCAGACGACCAGCGCCAGAGGCCAGAGGATCGGCGGTTCCGCCGCGCAGCGATCCAGACTGTACCCCCACGCGAACGCGGCGCCACCAAGCGCGAGCAGCAGCAGCTGGCGCACGACCAGGGCGGCGATGGTGGACTGTCCGGTGGTTGTTGCATTCATCGCCGCAACCTGCGCCAGCGCCCGCGCCATGACGTTGTGACCGATAGCCGCGCGATGCGGTTGACGCGACGGAGGCTTGTCGAAAGACTGCGCGGCGTACAGGGGAGAAGACAATGACAGTCAAGTCTGCGGAAGATGGAATGGATCGGCGCAACGTCGCCGATGTGCTGCGCACGCTTGCGCGCGACAGCGGCGACCGGACCGCACTGGTTTTCGGCGACCGCCAGACCGACTACGCCACGCTGGACCGTCAGGCGAGCGCCATCGCGAACGGGCTTGTCGCGGCTGGCATCCGGCCTGCGGATCGCGTTGGCCTGATTGCCAAGAACTCCGATGACTTCATTGCGCTCTACTACGGCTGCGCCAAGGCGGGGGCGGTGCTGGTGCCCGTGAACTGGCGTCTGGCAGCAGCGGAGATGGCCTATATCATCAACGACAGCGGAGCCAGGGCCCTGGTGCTGGGATCCGGCTATCACGATATCGGCCTGGAACATCGTGGTGCGATGCCGACGGTGGAACTCTATCTGGCCATCAATGGGCAGGTGGATGGCACGGTCGGGATGGATGACTTCCGGGCCTGGCATGGCCGGCAGGCGGACGTGGATCCAATGGTTCAGGTGCTGGTCACCGACGTCGCGGCCCAGCTCTATTCCAGCGGCACGACGGGGCATCCCAAGGGGGTTCAGCTCAGCCATTTCAGTTGCTACGAACTCTGGCCGATCCTGAGTTCCAGCGAGACCAAGGCCTATGGCCGCTGGACAGCCGACGACGTCAACCTGATCTGCATGCCGCTGTATCATGTGGGCGGATTGAACAATGCCCTGGCCGGCCTCTATGTCGGGGCCAAGACCGTGATCACGGCAGAGGCAGTGCCGGCGGAGATCCTGCGGCTGATCCCGCTGCACCGGGTGACCAAGTCCTTCATGGTGCCGGCGCTGATCAATTTCCTGCTGCAGACGCCGGGCTGTGCCGACACCGATTTCTCGTCGGTTGACGAGATCTGGTATGGCGCCGCACCGATACCGGCGGAACTGCTGCGCCAGGCCATCGAGGTGGTGGGCAACAAGTTCGGTCAGGCCTACGGCATGACGGAATCCAACGGCGGCGGCGTTTACATGAGCCCCGACGAGCATGACCTTTCGAAGCCGGAGCGCCTGCGGGCCTGCGGTCGCGCGGCCCCGGGCTACGAGATTCGCGTCGTCGATGAAACCGGCAAGGATGTGCCGACCGGGGATGTGGGGGAGATCATCATGCGGTCATCCACCCTGATGTCCGGTTACTGGAATTTGCCGGAGGCCACGGCGAGTGCGGTAAGAGATGGCTGGCTGCATACGGGGGACGCGGGCTACTTCGATGAGGAGCAGTTCCTCTACATCTACGACCGGGTGAAGGACATGGTGATCTCGGGCGGGGAGAACATCTATCCCGCTGAAGTGGAGAGCGCGCTGTTCGGCCATCCGGCCATCGCTGACGTGGCGATCATCGGTGTGCCTGACCCGCGTTGGGGGGAAGTCATCAAGGCCGTGATCGTGAAGAAGGCGGGTGAGGACGTGACGGAGGCAGAGGTGATTGCCTACGCCCGCGAACGCATCGCCCACTACAAGTGTCCGAAGTCGGTCGATTTCATCGCCGAACTGCCGCGCAACCCGACCGGCAAGATCCTGAAGCGCGAACTGCGCAAGCCCTATTGGGAAAAGGCAGGCCGCAATGTCGGGTGATGCGTTCACGACCACCGGGTGAGTGCGGTGACTGACATTCCGGTCATCGACCTGGGGCCCCTTGCAGCCGAAGACGGCGGCGGCGTTCCGGCACGGATCGCGCAAGCGATGCAACGCAGCGGCTTCTTCTACATCACCAATCATGGTGTGGATGTGCAGGTGATCGCCCATGCCGCAGACATGGCGCTGGCGTTCTTCCGCCTGCCGCCGGACGAGAAGCGGAAGGTCGCGGTGACGAAACATCACCGTGGTTTCAATGCGCTGGGCGACGCGCGGATGTACAAGGCGAAGCGCCCCGATCACAAGGAATTCTTCCAGATCGGCCTCGACCTGCCACTGGATGACGTGGACGTTGCGGCGGGCCAGCCACTCCGGGGGCCGAATATCTGGCCTGAAACACCGCCAGGGTTTCGTGATGCGTTCGAGACCTATTACGCCGCCATGGCGGATTGCGGCCAGCGCCTGTTGCAGGGCGTGGCCCTGAGCCTCGGTGTCGACCGTCATTTCTTCGCGCCGTTCTATGCCAAGCCGCTGCAGCGTTCCCAGGCGGTCTATTATCCGCAGCAACCGGCGACCCTGGGGGATGATCAGTTCGGGGTTGCACCGCATACCGACTTCGGCCTGATCACCTTGCTCTGGCAGGACGACAATGGCGGTCTTGAAGTGTGTCTGCCGGACGGCCAATGGATCGCGGCACCACCCATACCCGGCTCGCTGGTGATCAATGCGGGGGACCTGATGGCGCGCTGGACGGGCGGACGCTACCGGTCGACCCCGCACCGCGCCACCAATCGCCATGCGGCGGAGCGGCTGTCGATCGCGACATTTCACGACCCCGATTTCATGGCACCCATCGATCCGGCGGACCTGGTCGGCGATGTCGTGGACGCAGCCGATGTCACCACCGCAGGTGCACATATCCTGGGCCGCATCAATGATTCCTTCGGGTATCGCAGCCAGAAGGTCGCGGGGGCTTGATCGCGGATCTGGTCTATTTCGTCGGTGCCTTCTTCCTCTTGATCATCACGCCGGGGCCTGGTGTCCTGTCGGTCGCTGGCGTCGGGTCCGGTTTCGGCTACCGCATCGGCGTGCGCTATATCGCCGGGCTGTGGCTGGGGACCAATCTGGTGGCCGTTGCCGTTGTCAGTGGCCTGGCGGTGGTTCTGGAAACGGTGCCGGAGCTGAAGCTGATCTTCCTCGTCGTTTCGGTCGCGTTCCTGTTCTATCTGGCCGCACGCATCGCCTTCGCGGGCACGACGATTGCCTTCGCGCAGGCCGTGAAGGTGCCGGGGGCCGTGGACGGCATCTTCCTGCAGTTCGTCAATCCGAAGGCCTACGCGGTCAACGGCACCCTGTTCGTCAGCTTTCCGCTCGGCTTCGAGAGCTCGGCGACCGAGATCGCGGTCAAGTTCCTGCTGATCAACATCATCTGGGTCCCGGTGCACTTCGCCTGGCTGTTTCTCGGTGTGTCGCTGAAGCGCATGGCACTGGCCCCGTCGACGCAGCGATTGATCAACATCCTCATGGCGCTGGCCATGGTGATCGTGGTCGTGCTGGCTTTGCTGTCAGGTGAGGGTATCTTCGACTGATCATCTTCAGGAAGGCACGACATGCCCAACCGACAGGACGTCCGCCACAACGTCTGGCTGAGCGGCGAATTCGCCGAGGCCGAAGGGCGGGGCGAGCTTTCCATCGCCTATCAACCCATCGTCGACATGCAGACCCGCCGGATCGTTGGTGCTGAGGCGTTGATGCGCTGGCATCATGGCACCCGCGGGGCCGTGTCGCCGAATACCTTCATCGGGCTGGCGGAGCCGGAGGGTCTGTTGCACGGCCCGGGCGCCTTCGCGATAGAGACGGCACTGGATGACCTGGCGATCTGGCGTGCGGCCAGCGATCTTGCCGATGGCCTGTTCGTTTCCGTCAACGTCTCACCCAGCCAGCTTGAGGATCAGGGCCTGATCGACGGCCTGATCACGACCCTGGACAGTCGTGGTCTGGATGCTGGCGACCTGCATCTGGAACTGACGGAGACCGCACCACCACCGGGGCCGTCCGGGACGGCCATGCTCAATCGGCTGCATGGGGCCGGGTTTCATATTGCCATCGACGATTTCGGCACGGGCTACTCATCCCTGCTACGGGTGCAGCACCTGCCCTGCCGCAGCCTGAAGATCGACCGGGGCTTCACGACCGATCTCGCAACCAGCGCCACATCCCGCGCCATCGTGCGGAGCACGCTTCAACTGGCCCGCGACATGGGTCTGGACGTCGTCGCCGAAGGCATCGAGACCGAAGACCAGCGCGATTTCCTGCACGACAACGGCTGTCCGATGGGGCAGGGATACCTGTTCGGCAAGCCCGCGACGTCAGACGACTTCCGTAGAGCTTTTCTGAATGGCAGCCTAACTCCATGAAAAGCCATCGCACTGGGCAGGCGCTGCTTTGACCGTCAAGGATCATTCCTGTGAACGCATTTGCACATGGAGCATTCCCAGATGATCATATCGGACATCGCCGCATTTATGGATTTTTGCAGGGTTCAGCGCGGCCTCAGCCCGAATACGTTGAGAGCCTACAGGCAGGATCTCGAGAGCTTTGAACGCTTCAAATCTGCGCATGAGCCGGACTGTGAGACGACAGATAGTACGATTGTAAATTTCATTGGAAATCTACAAAATGACCAGTGTCTCGGTCCTGCTACCATCAGACGCCGTGTGGTCACTCTACGCTTTTTCTTCAATTGGCGAAGGGATACGGGAAAGGATATTCGTTCCCCCTTCGAGGGATTGGTGCTTGAACTGAAACTCCCCAAACGACTGCCGCGGCCAGTGGACCGTCCGACGCTTGTACACCTCCTGCAAGGAACAACAATCGGGGACGTTCAGGCGCCACCTCGCCTGAGAGCGGGTGATCTTGGCCCAGGTGATCATCAGGTCACAGGTTTGGTGGTCAGATTGCTGCTGTCAACGGGGCTCAGGATTGGCGAGATAACCCGAGTGAGGATCCAGGACGTATCGCATGCCGGCTCGTGCATACGCGTCCGGGGAAAAGGCGACCGTGAGCGTCAAGTCTATGTCTGCAATGAAAGACTGTTGCTGGAATTCAATGCCTATATCCAGGTCCGCGAAGTGCAGGCGCCGACGACAGAATTTCTGTTCCTGAACAAGCGGGGCGGACGTCTGACGGAGCCAACGTTCCGAAAGCGGCTCAGGAAGCTTTCAAATGATCTCCTGATCACTCCTCACCTTACACCTCATCGGTTTCGCCATTCGGCAGCAACGATGTTGATAGAGGAAGGGGTGGATATTCGCTTCGTCCAGCGATTGCTTGGCCACGCGAATATCTCAACAACCGAAATCTACACAAAAGTTTCGGATAATTCACTTGTTTCCGCGATCCGGGACGCAGACACACTCGCAAAAATAGGTTTCCGGTTACGATAACTGGGAATTATCATGCCAAATAGGGTCAACTCTAAAGGCTCCGTCTTTTCCACCTCTGATTGGCTTAACAACCATTTCAGCATCAAGTCGCATGGCAGGTTCCGCCATATATCTGCGCTGCCAATCCGGTTCGGAGACAATGTTCTGGATCTTGGTTGCGCGAACGGCGCTTGGTCAAGACTCATGGCCGAACGAGTAGGAGCTGCCGGTCATGTTGATGCAGTTGACCATGATGCAGTGCTGATTGATGAAGCGCGAAATTCCGTTCGTGACAGCCATTTAGGGAACCGGTTGACTTTTTCTGTCGCAGATATTTCGAACGAAGTTTCTGAATTCGAACCAAGGTACTCCATAGTATCCGCGTTCAATGTGTTGTCGCTCGTGCCTGATGCAAGCCTAGTCCTAAAGGCAATTCGCAAATTGCTTTTGCCCCGAGCTGGACTTTTGATATTGAAGGATTCTGCGATTTCGACTGATTTTTACTGGCCAATTTCGAGTGATATTGCCTGTGAAATCCGCAAACGGCTCGAACTTGGCGAAACCATAGACGGGTACGATCCCAATTTTGGTCTTGGATGTCGCAACTTGTTGCTGGAAAACGGCTTTTCAATCGATGAGGTTATGTTGCATTCATACGCTTTCATGCATCCGTTCAGCATGGAAGAGCAGAAGTACATAAGTAGCAATGCGAAAATGATAGAATCAATTAGCTCTGCTGATTGCATTTCTGCGGATTTGACTGAATGGATATCCAGCAACATGGGTGAAGGCGGATTTTTCTTCAGAAACTCTGAATCGATTTATACAACTACAGAATTCACCTACATTTGCTCGATCATATAGAATATGCACGCTCTAATTTGGCGATAAATGGAGAGACTTGCCCCATTTCTTTCTTGGAAAAGGTCAAGACGGAATCAGATAATCTGTCACCGATCACGGTAGTTAGTAGAGTGACCATTGGCCTCAAAACCGGGACAGCCAGCAGTACACTTCCCAGATTGGCTAAGCTGTCAATAAATGCGGAAATATCGATATCGGTACCCTCAGCCTTGATGCGGGTCACGATTTTTTCCGCCCATTCCGCAGCATCATGATCACGCAACTCAGCTGTGGACAGATGCAGGCTCAGTGACAGAGCTGTTGATACGTCTGCTATTGCCTGGTGATATGCTTCGGCGAACCTGTTCCAGTCCCCATTTTTGAGCGCGTGAAGTTTGTGAAAGCTATCGTTCATGAGTAATCCGAAGACTTTGGCGTCGACATGCATGTCGAGAAAGCTGCCGAAGACCATGGGGGAAGCCAAAAATGCCCGAGGCGTACCCGGGTTTGTAGATGCCGCCTCGGTCGAAAGGTCACCTGCAAGGAAGGGCGAATAAACCCAAAGACCAGGTAATTCATCTCGCATATGCTCAATTGTCACACCAAACAACTGCAGTTTTGCAATATTTAGCGTGTCTTTCGAAATAACAACCTGATCAAGGGATGGAAGTACCTCAATTGCAATAAGGGATTTTGTAAAATCTTGCTGTTGGAGAACAATATCTCTGATGCTCGATAATTGATACGGATTGCTGACGATGCTGGTATTTTCTAATCTGTTGATATATTTTGCGGGCAAGTCTGAGTCAGGGGTTTCCGTAGAGCGTGAAATGGTATATTTTGGCTCAAATACTGAACCAATTTGTGCTAAGGTTTCAGGATTTTTTCGAATTTTGAGTAAATCAGTGGAGTATTCTGATGCGGCATCAAACATGTCGGGAGCTTCACTGCCCCCCCATCCAAGAATTTTGAGAACACCAACCTCAAGCATTTCGCGGGTTCGATCATGAGAAAGAAATCCAGATATCACTTTTGATACAAATGCATCTCTCACATTGAATATAGTGGCCGACGTGATTATGATGCTATCAAAATAGAGACTTAGAAGTGTTATATTTTTTGCGTGATACTCTATTTCTCTTTTGACCGAAGATCTTGTGAGTCGTCCTGGTGCCACGGCACGGTAATAGTATTCAGCTAATTCTTCATATAGCACGGTGCGTACTTGGTGCGCATGTTCGCTGGAATAAATCGATGTCACTGATTTTGACCCAAGAGCATGATAATTCCCAGTTATCGTAACTTCATTCTAGCGAACATGTTCGAAATTTGAAATTCACCTTACTGAAGGCTGATCGGATGACGCTACCATGAAAGACATGCGGCTCAAACTGGGGCTTGCTGTTGACGGTCGATTTGAAGAGCGTTGCTGCGTAGCTTGACGTCAGTCGCGACGGTGCCCGGAGCGGGATACTCTGCATTTACGCTTGGTTCCCTCAGCTGATCACCTCCATCGTGTACCAGCCGTTGCCGACACCATTGGCGACGCCCGGTTCCTTGTCACCCACGAACGTGTAGAGCGGCTTGTCGGCCATGGTCAGGACCCAGACCTGCAAGGCCTCGTTCCAGGCCTTGCCCCAGAGGCCATAGGTTCGCAGGTCCTTGCTGACGGTCAGTGGTCGCCACTGCTTCAGTGCTTCGCCGGAAAGGCTTGATACGCCATAAGCGGTGTCGCGGTCCGTCGCGTAGAGCGCGTGGCCATCCATGTCCGTCAGGATCTGGCCGGTGCGGCGGGTATAGATGACATCCACCAGCGCGGATCCGCCCCGGTCCATCACACCACGCATGGGAATGCGGTCCACGATCGGGCGCTGGGCACGCTTCGGGCCGCCGTCTTCCACGGCGTAATAGGGCGCGCGCAGTTCTTCTTCCAGAACTTCTTCCGGATCCACGGCGTCACCGATGCGCAACTGAGCGGCGGCGGATTGCAGGGTGAGCAAGAGGCCGCCGATGATGATCAATGACACGATGTGCCATCTGGCAGGGAATGATCCAGACTGCGTGCTTGTGTGCGCGTGCATCACGAAACTCCTGTTCTGTGAACCGGGCCGTTGTCAGGTTTCACGTGCGACGCCGGGTTGGCAAATCAACTCCTGTTTTTTGGCCATCACTCCCGTCCGAATTGTGATCGCGGGCACCCGCAGGTTTCGCTCGCGCGACCCCTCGCCAGCATGCGGGCAATGGCGGCGTCGATCCGTTCCGGCCCGAGCTTGATCTGGTTTTCCAGCGTCGGGGCATAGCCGATGGGCAACTTTGGTGCGCCAATCCGTCTGACGGGCGCGCGCAGGTCGCTGTGCAGGGCTTCCCCGACGCTCGCCGCGATCTCCGCACCGAAGCCACCGACCACCACGGCTTCATGGGCGATCAGCAAACGTCCGGTCTTGCGCACGCTGTCGAACACGGTCGCCCGGTCCCAGGGCCAGAGGGTGCGCAGGTCAATGACCTCCACATCCGCTGGCGCGCGTTCGGCGGCGGCCAGCACGTCATGCAGGGTTGCCGACCAGGTCACGATGGTCAGGTCGGCACCTTGACGGGCCAGGTTGGCCGTGCCGATCCGGCAAGGCGCGGCAGCCAGGTCCACGGCACCGGGCATGGGCCATAGATTCTTGTGTTCCAGATAGACGACAGGGTCATCGCTCAGGATCGCTGCCTTCAGCATCGCGTAGTTGTCTGCCGGCGTGGCAGGCATCATCACCACCAGCCCCGGGATGTGGGTATAAAGAGCTTCCAGCGACTGGCTGTGCTGTGCGGCGGATGACCGCCACATGCCGACAGGCATGCGCACGGTCAGGGGAACACGGGTCTGCCCGCCGAACATGTACCGGGCCTTCGCGGCCTGATTGATCAGTTCGTCGGTGGCACAGAGTGCGAAATCCGCGAACCGCATCTCCACCACCGGGCGGGTGCCGGTCACGGCTGCACCGACGCCGACGCCCATGATCGCGGCCTCGGAGATTGGCGTGGAGACGATGCGCTGCGGTCCGAACCGTTCCGGCAGCCCGGCATACTGGCCAAAAACCCCACCCCGTCCCAGATCCTCGCCCAGCGCCCAGACCGTCGGGTCGGCTTCCATCATCTCGGCCAGCGCGGCAGCCCCGGCGGCGGCATAGGTCATGTCAGCCATCACGCCACCTCCATGCCGCTCTGCCGGGCGTCGAGGACGTCTGTCAGGGCGTCCCCGACCTCGGGCCTGGGGGCGGCGCGCGCGGCCTGGAACACACCTTCCATTTCCTGTGCGATGTCCGCCGACATGTCCGTCAGGGTCTGCGTGGTCACGCCAGCGGCGGTGAGCAGGGCGGCGGAGCGGGCAATCGGGTCGTTGGACCAGGCCCGCTCCACCTCCTCCGCGGCGCGATAGGATGCCGGATCAGCCCCGGTATGGCCGGTCAGGCGATAGGTCTTGGCGAGCAGGAACGCGGGGCGGCGGTCGCGCCTGACCTGCGTGACCAGGCGGTCTGCCGCCTCCACGACTGCAGTGATGTCATTGCCGTCGATGGTCTCCGCCGCAATGCCGAAGGCTTCGGCGCGGGCGGCAGGTCCGGGACCGGCTGTCAGGTCCTCCGTCCGGGTCGTGGCGGCGAAGCCGTTGTCTTCGCAGATGAACAGGACCGGCAGATTGAAGACGGCAGCCCAGTTCAGTCCCTCCAGGAATGGCCCACGGTTGGTCGCCCCGTCACCGAAGAAGCAGGCAACCACCCGGTCGTCGCCATGCAGGCTGATTGCGTGTGCGGCCCCCGTCGCGATGATGATGTTGGCCCCGACGACACCGTTCGCACCCAGCATGCCGACGGAGAAGTCGGCGATATGCATGGACCCGCCCTTGCCGCCGCAGTTGCCGCCCTGACGACCGAACAGTTCCCGCATCATGGCTTCGGGATCAGCCCCCTTGGCCAGGGTATGCCCGTGGCCGCGATGGGTGGACAGCAGGATGTCGTCGCGCCGCAATTGACCGGCAACGCCGGCCGCAATGGCTTCCTGCCCGATGGAGGGGTGGATGGCCCCCAGTACCAGGCCATCCTTCAGACCGCGCAGTGCGGTTTCTTCCAGTGCCCGTATGCGCAGCATCTGCCTGTGCAGGTCCAGAAACCTGTCCCGGTCGAGATTTCTGAGATCATCCATTTGTCTCTCCCCCGCATTGGCAAGCTGCCTGCAAGCCGTCACGATAGGGAGGTCGGCTGAATCGGGTCAATCTGGTCGGCAATTCAGCACCTGATTGGGAGGCATCACGAAGATGGCGGACCGGCCCTATGGAATCGTTCTGGCAGACACGATCACCAGCCTGCCAGCGGAGGCTGCGGGCGCGGTTGTGGTCTGCGGCAGCCATGGTGGTGTTTTCCCTGCGGCCTGCGCCATCAAGGCCGGCGTTCGGGCAGTCATCCTGAATGATGCAGGCGTGGGGCGCGATCAGGCCGGTATCGGCGGTCTCGACCTCTGTCTGTCGCATGGCATGGCCGCAGCAACAGTGAATGCGATGAGCTGTCGTATCGGTGATGCCGCCGACATGCTGCAGCGCGGCCGCATCGGCCACGTCAATGCGCTGGCGCTCACCGTGGGGGTCCGTCCGGGGATGAGCGTCGAGGACGCGGCAGAAGCCTTGTTGCTGGCCCCGGTCTCCGACCTGCCGGGAACGGCGCCGGACGAAACCCGGGAGGAGATTGCCCTGCCGGATGCCCGTCGCCGGATCGTCATCATGGATTCCGCGTCACTGGTGAAACCCGATGACGATGGGCAGATCGTCGTGACCGCGTCACACGGCGCCCTGGTTGGCGGAAACAAGACCTATGCCATACGGTGCGCGGTCTATGCCGCGCTGTTCAACGATGCAGGTGGCGGACCGGAGGGGTGGGGGTTCAGCCGACTGTCGGCGCTGGATGAGCGGCGGATTGCCGGGGCGACGGTCAGCGCGGCCAGTGCGCGGATTGGCGACGGCCGGTCAACCTACGACGATGGTATCCTGAGTGCGGTCAATGATGTTGCCCGTTTCATGGGCCTGCGCATCGGCATGACGGCGCAGGATGCCTGCGAACTGCTGGCCCTGTCGGACGTCAGGGACCCCCTGTGATCTGATCAGGCACGCCCAAGGCGCGACTGCGCCGGGCAGGTGGACCAGCGTCGCCAGCTCGTTCAGGCGGCTGAGGAGGTTGCTTCAGGGATGCCGTCCGTAATCATCTGCAGGCGTTTTGCGGGCAGCACCAGACTGACCGTGGTGCCGACATCCGGTTCGCTGTCCATTTCGAAACGGCCATTGTGCAGTTCCACCAGTGACTTGGTCAGCGGGACGCCGAGGCCGGTGCCTTCGTGATTGCGGGAATGGGTGGCATCGGCCTGACCGAACGGCTCCATGACCCGGGGAATATCCTCCGGCCTGATGCCAATGCCGGTATCGGCAACAATGAGATGCAGGTCGCCGTTGGTGTCGAGTTCGGCGCGGATTTCCACCTGGCCGCCTGATTTCGAGAACTTGACGGCGTTGCTGAGCATGTTCAGCAACGCCCGGCGCATCAGGATCTCGTCGCAGAACAGTTCCACGTCGTTCAGTTCACCGCCGAAATTGATCCTGATCGCGTTCTTCTGCGCCATGGCATCCACCAGACGGATCGACCGCTCCACCAGATCGGCCACGGATGTGTGGGATTCGTTCAGCACTGTCTTGCCAGCATCGATCTTCGTCAGGTCGAGGATGTCATTCACGATGCGCAGCAGATGCTGTCCGCTTTCGTTGATGTAGACGGCGTATTCGCCGAACCGTGCCGTGTCGGCCGGCGCATCTGCCTGCAACTGCTGGCGGATCAGGTCAGAGAATCCGATGATCGAATTCAGCGGTGTGCGCAGTTCATGACTCATCGTGGCGAGAAATTCGGACTTCGCCCGATTGGCGGCCTCGGCCCGCAGCTTCTCCTGCCGCAGACCCTCTTCCAGGGACTGACGCTGCTTGATCTCGCTGCGCAGGTCGAAGTTCATCTTCTCCAGGTCAAGGGTGCGTTCCTCGACCCGTCGCTTCAGGCTTTCGTTGGCGGCATGCAGGGCCAGCTCCGCCTTGCGGCGATCGATCTGGGTCTGCATCCGGGCCATTGTGATATCCAGATCGACAGGCTTGGTGATGTAGTCGTTGGCACCCAGCTTGATCGCTTCGGCGATACCGTCCTTTTCATGGATCGCTGTCACCATGATGACGGGCAGGATGGCCGGGCTTCGGTTGGCGCGAATGATCCGCAGGACCTCGAGGCCGCTCATGCCCGGCATCATGATGTCCAGCAACACGATGTCGAAATCCTGCTCGTCCACCATGCGCAATGCCATGGGACCATCGTCGGCCATCTCGGCCTCGAAGCCGCGGCGGATCAGGCGGCGCACGAGCATCGCCCGATTTGCCTCCAGGTCATCGACGACAAGTACGCGCGGCGGATTCTCGTGGCTCATGATCGCTCCGGTATCTGTGGACGGGGCAAGGCGTCCTTATGCCGGATCCGACCTGAAGAATTCGTTAAGGGTCGATGCCAACGCCAGTCTCTCGCAATGCCAGTCTCTCGCAATGCCGGTCTCTCGGAATACCAGTCTGGGGCCGCCCGATATACGGCTTAAGGCGAACTTAACTCCTCCAGCGCATGCTGACCGCGCACGGAGGAACATGAATGCAAATGTCTTCAAATCATGATGCCGGTCTGATCCTGCTCGCCGTCGTGGTCTGTATCTTTGCAGCATTCTCGGCGCTCAACATCGCGTCTCGATCCACGGAAGCGCGTGGCATCACGGCTGTTGGCTGGACGTTCTTTGCGTCCGTTGTGCTCGGCGGTGGTATCTGGTCGATGCACTTCATCGCCATGCTGGCTACGGATCTGCCCGGCGTGACGATGCTGTTCGACGGACCAATGACGCTCGGGTCCATGGCGATTGCCATCGTGTTCACCTGGGGCGGATTGGCACTGGTCCGTGCACTTGGGACTGACATTCTGATGTTGCTGGCGGGTGGCCTCAGCATGGGACTCGGTATCGCCGGCATGCATTACCTCGGCATGGCCGCGATGCGCATGCCGATGGAAATCGTCTACGATCCCGTACTGTTCATGGTGTCGTTTGCGATTGCGATTACGGCTTCGATGGCAGCACTATGGCTCTGCCTGAATCTGGACACCCTGCTCTGGAGGCTTTGCAGCGCGCTGGTCATGGCCGTCGCCGTGGCGGGCATGCATTACACGGGCATGGCGGCCGCGACATTCGAACTGAAGACCGGGTTTGTCGTGAATCCGTCGGATCTTGTGGGGTCAGACATGCTGGCCTACGCCATCGCGATCGGTGATGTTCTGCTGATTGGCCTGGGTCTGGCGACAGCCTTGGTCGACAAGCGCGTCGGGGACAACCTGAAAGCGGGCGGGGAACGGATACAACGCAGCGAAGAACGCTTCCGCCTCATGGTCAACGGTCTACAGGATCATGCGATTGTCATGCTGGATCCCGGGGGGCGCATTTCCAGCTGGAATAACGGTGCCACACGGCTCTATGGATATTCGGCGGAAGAGGCGCTGGGCCTGTCCAGTGCGACCCTCGATACCGACAGCGTCAACGGCGTCCGCAACATGGCGCACGCGTTGTCGGAAGCCAACATGCGCGGGCGGTTCGAATCGGAAATGCGGCGGCGTCGCAAGGACGGCTCCGAGTACTGGGCGAGCGTCACGTTCCATCCTGTCTACGACCCGCAAGGTGATCTTTCCGGCTATGCCAGCATCACCCATGACATCAGTCAGCGACGGGCCGCGGAAACGGCATTGCGTTCGGCTTTTGACGGTCTGGAAGCGAAGGTGGCGGAACGGACCCGCGAACTCAAGGCCGCCATGGAGGCTGCAGAGGCAGCGAACTCCGCGAAGAGTTCCTTCCTCGCCAACATGAGCCACGAATTGCGCACGCCGCTGAATGCCATCATTGGCTACACCGAGATGCTGATCGAGGATTTCGAGGATCAGGGCGACGCGGGCACGGTCGATGATCTGCACCGTATCGAGAAATCCGGACGACACCTACTGGACCTGATCAATGAGGTTCTGGATCTGGCGAAGGTGGAGGCCGGACGGGTCACGCTGGATCTCGAAGCTGTGGACATTGCCGCGCTGGTCGATGAAGCGGCGAGCACGGTGCGCCCGATTGCGGAACGGTACGGTACGGCAATGTCCTCAATATCGATGTGGACATTGACCGCCAGCACCTGGAATCGGACCGCAAGCGCCTGTTCCAGTGCCTGCTGAACCTGCTGTCGAACGCTGCCAAGTTCACCGAGAACGGCGAGATCGCCCTGCGCGTGCTTTCCCGCATCGTCAACGGGCAAGCCATGATCGAGTTCCAGGTGCGCGACACCGGCATCGGGCTGACGCCGGAACAGCTCGACAAGGTCTTCGAACCCTTCGAGCAGGCCGACGGCACCCTGACCCGCGAACGCGAAGGTACCGGGCTTGGCCTGACCATCACCCGCAGGATCGTGCAGATGATGGGCGGCGACATTTCGGCGGTCAGCACGTTGGGCGAAGGGTCCACGTTCACCCTGTCGGTCCCGGCTGAACTGGCGCAGGAACATGATGAAGGCCTGATCCGGTCTGGTGAGCCTGTGCCCGTCATCGCTGCATCAGGGGTCGCGTCGGTCGATGCCGATGGCGGCGGGCCCCTGGCGGTCGTGATCGATGATGATCAGGATGCGCTGGACATTTACCGGCGGGTGCTGGAACGCAGTGGTTATCGCACCCGGATGGCGACCGATGGTGATGCAGGCCTGGCCGTCATCCGCGCGTTGCTGCCAGACCTCGTGGTGCTTGATATCGCGATGCCCGGGATGGATGGCTGGGACGTGATGGCCGCCCTGAAGGCCGAGCCTGAACTGGCGGAAATCCCGGTGGTGGTGGCCTCCGTCAACGATCAGGCGGAACGGGGGCTGGCACTCGGTGCAGTGGATTGGCTGATCAAGCCGGTGTCGGCGGAGGCATTGACCGAAACAGCCGCACGGTTGCGCCGCAACACCGGCTTTCCGCGGGTGCTGGTCTTCAGCGATCAGATCGATGTCATCGAACCGGTCAGCGATACCCTGGACGACATGGGCATTACCTGCCTGTTCTTTGAAAGCCCGGACCATCTGCCGGATCTGCAGACCTTTGGCCCAGATGTCCTGATGATCGACCTGAACAGCTGTTTCGGAAACCCGGACGTGCTGGACCGGCTGAAGGCGCAGTCGCAGTGGAGCGAGATGCGGGTTGTCCTGCTCGCCGCGCCAGCAGACACCGGCCATGAACTCCGGCCCAGCATCGATCCGCGATTGCCCCCCGAAGATCTGCTGCGCGAGATCGAGAAGTTCGTGACGCCGGCCAGGAAAGCAGTGGTCGCCGCCGCCTGATCTGCCACAGGCACATGTGGTCGCTTCTGGCAGCCACCCGCTGGTCGCCGTTCCCGAGCATCAGGTAAACCGCTAACATGCCCGTCAACACTTCAGCGAACGGGGAGGTTCAGGTGTCGAACGGAAATTCAGGACGCATGTCGGACAAGGTCGCGGTCATCACTGGCGGCGCATCGGGCATGGGCAAGGCAACCGCGATGCGGTTTCTGGAAGAGGGCGCATCGGTGGCCGTGGGTGACCTCAATCAGGTGAACGGCGATGCAGTGGTTGCGGAAGCGACTTCGGCAGGGTTCGGTGACCGGGTCGCTTTCGTGCGGTGCGACGTGGCCGAAGAGGCGGATGTCGCGGCGCTGGTCGGCAGGGCAGTGGAAAAGTTCGGACACCTTGACTGCATGTTCAACAACGCCGGTGTCGGCGGCGCATTCGGCCCGATCACCGACACAACGGTGGATGAATGGGACTACACGTTCGCTGTACTGGTGCGCGGTGTCTTCCTGGGCTGCAAGTATGCCACACGGCAGATGCAGCAGCAGGGTACAGGTGGTTCCATCATCTCCACAGCTTCCATCGCGGGACTTTCCGGCGGCGCTGGCCCGATTGCCTATTCTGCGGCAAAGGCCGCCGTCGTGAATCTGACGCGGGCGCTGGCCGGAGATCTGGCCCATGACCATATCCGGGTCAACGCCATTGCGCCGGGGGCCATCCGCACGCCCCTGCTGCATTCCGGCCGGGCCGAGATGATGGAGAAGATGGCGCAGGCGAAGACGCCCTGGCCACGGCTGGGTGAAGGTGCCGACATTGCCGGTGCGGCGCTGTTCCTGGCCTCCAGCGACAGTGAATTCGTCACCGGTCATACGCTGGTCGTCGATGGCGGTGTGCTGGGCGCGGCCCCGGATTTCTGGGGTCATGGCCCCGACGCCATGTTCAAGTCAAAGGCTGGCGTGAATCGTGGCACCACCGGTGCAGGTGGCGACGTGCGCGACGTCGATTGACGCATTCATCTGACGCCAGGTCGGTGCAAGACGGAAAGGGCCGCCGTGATCATGATGATCGCGGCGGCCCCATTTCGTTCCGGTCAGGTTCAGGGAGATCAGTTCTCGAGGAACCGAACCTCAACCCGGCGGTTGCGCTGGAACGCTTCTTCCGTGTTGCCGGTATCGCGCGGATGGAATTCCGCATGACCAGCCGCGACCAGGCGGTTCTTCGGGATGCCCTTGTCGATCAGGTAGCGCACGACGGACAGTGAACGCGCGATGGACAGTTCCCAGTTGGACGGGAACTTCGGCGTTGAGATGGGTCGCTGGTCGGTATGGCCGTCGATCTGCAGGGCCCAGTCGATTTCAGCCGGAATGTCGGGCGATGCCGCAATCACGGCCTGGGCGAAGGCATCCAGGCGGGACTGGCCGATCGGGCGCAGGCTTGCCTTGCCGACATCGAACAGGACTTCCGAGCTGAAGACGATCCGTTCGCCATCGATCTCGTCCGCATTGGCGACGCCACCAAGCTCGTTCACGCGGGCAAGGAATGACGTACGGTGGCCGATGATCTGGACATCGTCGCGGGTTTCGAGCGTTTCGACCCGTTCATTGGCCTGCTTCAGCCGCGCCTCCAGTCGGGCAACCTGGTTCAGGGCGCCGGTCAGACGCCCCTGGACCTTGCCGAATTCGATCTTATCGATGCCGGTGTCGCCGCCTTCCAGCTGCGCCCGTGCGGTGACGAGTTCAGCCGTTGCCTCATCGAAGCGCGCGTTCGCGGCCGTCAGCAGTGCCTGGAACTGGTCGCGCTCGGTTTCGGCCTCACGGCGTTTCTGCGCGGCGTTGCGCAGGTTCTTCTGATAGCGTTCGGCAAGGGACTGGATCTCGGCCATCTGGGCCAGCAGGTCACGCTTTTCCTTTTCGGCGGCGGCGGCTTCGGCCCGCAGCTTGCCCACTTCCTGACTGATCTGTGTCAGCTGGTTGATCTGGGTGCTGAAGGTGCTTTCCAGGCGGGTGATGATCTGCTGCACCTGAATGACGCGGTTTTCAGTGTTCTGCAGTTCAAGGACCAGTGCTGCCACATGATCGGCCAGGATGTTGTTGCAATCCCCGGGCGCGCCATCTGCCAGACCACAGGCCTCGACGGAGGCCAGACGGTACTTGCGCTTGAAATTCCAGTACAGGAAGCCACCGATGGGCTGGTTGGCCAGCAGGCGGACGGCAACCCACGAATCCGGGTGCAGGTCGATGATCCGCTCGAACCGCTTCCACGCCAGGCCATAGAGGCGATGGCGCTCCAGCGGCAGTACGCCGGGCTTGTCGGCCTTGCGGATGAAATCGAGCGCGGAGACAAACAGCCCGTTCACATCGGTATCGCAGGCACAGGTGATCTCGTCGATGGATGCACCGGCAACAGGCGGCTGGACAGCCTTGCTCTGGGCCGGTGTGGCTGCTTTGTCCTGCGCCATGGCGCTGAAGCTCAGGAAGGAGGCCACGATGACCCCGGCAATACGTTGCATTTTGGAAATATCCCCTTAGACACGCGAACTGCTGCGGTACAAAGCAAGGGATGGGCCAGAACCTGTTTCAATTTCCGCTGGTCAAGCTGTGCGGGCTTTGGTATGCCCTCATCCGCTCTGTTGATCCTCGGTAGCTCAGCGGTAGAGCAATCGGCTGTTAACCGATTGGTCGTAGGTTCGAATCCTACCCGGGGAGCCAGTTTCTCAAGGCCCGGACCTCACATGAGGTTCCGGGCCTTGTGCATTTCAGACCCAGCCCTTCGCGTTTTGCCATGGAAATTTCACACAATCAGTACAGGTCCGCGCAGGCGTGGGCTTGATCAGATGTGCCAATGTCCTTCATATGGCGACCAGATCACGATGCCTGGCCCGATCGCTGCCCTGCGGTCGAACGCATCCGTCAAGAATAGTTGTGGGGAGACCATCGCCGTGTCCGATTCCAAGCCTGTCCTGATCGATACTCATCCTGGCCGCAATGCGCAGGCCTATGGCATTGCGCGGGAACTCGGCGCAGACATGGACCTGATCCATGAGCCTTCGGTCGGCGTCATCGGCAACAAGGGTGACAGCCAGTGCTACATCGGTGTTCAGCGGAAGGTGGAGGCGATCCACGAAAAGCTGCGCCAGCGGCTTGGTCGGGAAGACGGCCAGCTGGCCATGCGGCTGGTGCAGCCCGAATTCACCGTTGCCACGTCGGATGGTATCCGCAACGGCACGCGGGAAATGCGCTATTCGCTGATCGGTCGCGAAGTCACGCATGACAGTGTCTGCGAACACCTCAGCGCCAGTGGCATGGCCGGAACGGTTGCCGTGGTCGCCTGTGACAAGCCGCCGGTCGGCACCCTTGCCGCCCTGCTGGAACACAATCAGCCGGCCATCATCATGTCCGATGGTTCGATCCACCCTGCGACGGACCCGATCTCGAATGAAACCATCGATCTGGTTTCTGCCTATCAGGTCGCCGGGCACGAGGATGAGGACTTCCGCAAGCACATCTCCTGCGCGGCGTGCCCCGGTTATGGCAGCTGCGGCGGCATGTTCACCTACAACACCATGCAGACCTTCATCGGTGTGGTCGGCATGCAGCCACTGCACATGGTGGCACCGCCGTCCGATGATCCGCGCCGGATGGAAGAATTCGCCGATGAACTGGTGGGCTATCTGAAGGGGATGATCGATTCCGGGACCCGTCCGCGCGACATCGTGGGGCGGGATTCGATTCGCAACGCCGTGATCGTCGCCATGGCGGTTGGCGGGTCCACGAATGTGGTGCTGCACACGCCGGAGATCGCACGTGCCGCCGGTTTCGCCAACTTCTGGCAGGACATCATGACGCCGGAAGAGTTCAATCACCTGTCGCAGCATGTGGTGCCGGTGCTGACCGATGCCCGTCCCTATGGCCGCTATTCGATGGTCGATATCGATGGTGTCGGTGGCGTGCAGGTCATCGTGCGCGAACTGATGGATGCGGGTCTGCTGAACGGTGATGTGCCGACCTGCACGGGGGAGACACTGGCCGAGCAGGTGGCGCGTCTGAACCCGCCCGCAGCCGATGGCGATGTCATCCATCCGGTCTCGAAGCCCTACAAGCCGACCGGCGGCCTGCGCCTGCTGGGTGGCAACCTGTCCCCCGGGTACAGCGCCATCCTGAAGCTGGCGGGTGTCGAGGGCGGCCTGGACGACAACATGTTCCGGGGCAAGGCCCGCGTGTTCGAAGGCGAGGCCGGGCTGCTGACGGCCCTGGATACCGAGCCTGAGGTCTTCAGTGACGGTGACATGATCATTGTCCGCTACGAGGGACCGAGCGGTGCGCCAGGCATGCCGGAAATGCTGGATTCAACGTCCCGCATCACGACTCTCTGTCGGGAGCGCGGGATCGTGGTTGGCCTGATGACCGACGCCCGGTTCTCCGGTGGCTCCGTCGGGCTGGTGATCGGTCACGTCGGGCCGGAAGCGGCTCTGGGTGGTCCCATCGCGCTGATCGAGAACGGTGACGAGATCATTGCCGATCTGAACATCAATGAACTCAACTGCACCGAACTGCAGGACAAGGCGGTGTTCGATGCCCGCATGGCCGCGTGGGAGAAGGTCGTGGCCGACAATGGCGGTATCCACCCGAACTGCGGTGTGGCGGATACCCGCCTGCTCAACCGGATGCGCCGCTCCGGCGTTCCGGCGCTGCAGGGCGGTGGCATGCACCCGGATCGGGAGATCTGGGTCAACGACCCGCGCGATCCCGTGAACACCGGTTTCACGCCGACCAACAAGTGGCACGACGCCTGATCCTCATCGCGCAGGAGTGACCGGAGACCGATGGCTGGCTGGCTGCCCATAAAGACCGCACCGCAGGATGGCATGCCCGTGCTGGTCTATGTGCCGGAATATCAGGGCGGCAACCCGGCCATCGTGACCGCTGTCTGGATGAAGCGACGGTTGTTCGGGTCCGGCTGGTATGACAGCGGCGCGACGCAGATCGAACCGAGCCACTGGCAGCCGCTGCCCGACCCGCCGGTGTGATCTGCCAGTGTGATCTGCCAGTCTGATCTGCCAGTCTGATCTGCTCCGGTCTGGCCGGTTCCTCATCTTGCGCATTCCCTGATCGCGGGTCCTGCCGGTAGACTGTCCGCCAGACATCGCAATTCGGGGGAGGCGCGAGCAATGAACGAACCTTATGACGGACTGACGGTCGGTGACATCCTGATACGGGCCTTTCGTCGCCATGGCGACAAGGTGGCGTTCGACGGTTATGGCGGGCGCTATACCTATCGCGCCGCGCTGGACCTGATCGGGCGCTACCAGGCGGTGTTCAAGCAGTTGGGCATGCGGCGCGGTGAGCACATCGCGATGCTGAACGCCAACCGGGCGGAGGCCTATCTGGCCGGTATCGCGGCCCAGGCCCTGGGGTTGTGTACCACACCGCTGCATACGCTCGGCAGCCTGGCCGACCATAGGTTCATTCTGGAAGATTCGGAAACGGACTGGCTGCTCGTGGACGCGGAAAATTACGTCGAACGGGGGCGTGAACTGGTCGAGAAGGTCGGTCGCTTGCGCGGTGCGCTGACCCTCGGTCCTGCCGACTTCGGTCATGACCTGCGCGCGGCGGCAGCGGACGTCGGGGCGGTTTCAGCCGTGGTGGAGGCGGAGGCGTCCGACGCCGCCTGGCTGAGTTACACCGGTGGCACGACGGGGCAGCCAAAGGGGGCGGTGCGGGCGCACCCGGCGTTTGTGGCCATGGTGAATTCCATCCTTGCAGACTTCGAGTTTCCCGTTTTCACCAACTATCTGGCGGTCGCCCCCATCAGCCATGTGGGTGGCACCAAGATCCCCCCGGTGCTGCATCTGGGGGGCACCGTGACCTTCATGAACGGGTTCGATCCGGGGAAGGTGCTGGCGACCATCGAACAGGAACGCATCAGCATGACCCTGTTGGTGCCGACCATGATCTACATGCTGCTGGATCACCCGGACCTGTCGAAACGCGATCTCTCCAGTCTGGAATACCTGCTCTACGGCGCGTCCCCCATGTCGCCGACGCGGCTGGTGGAGGGGATCGAGCGGATCGGACCCGTGTTCGGGCAGCTCTACGGTCAGACCGAGGGCTATCCGATCTCCGTGCTGCGCAAGGCGGATCATGACCCGGCACGACCGGAACTGTTCGCGTCGTGCGGCCACCCGAACGCGTCGGTTCAGGTAAGGCTGCTCGACGATGACCTGAACGAAGTGCCGGAGGGGGAGGCGGGGGAGATCTGTGTTCGCGCGCGCCATATCATGGACGGATACTGGAACCGTGCCGATCAGACGGCGGACACACTGCGCGGCGGCTGGCTGCATACAGGCGATGTCGCGCGCGCTGATGAACAGGGCTACCTCTATATCGTGGACCGCAAGAAGGACATGATCGTTTCCGGTGGTTTCAACGTATTCCCCCGGGAGATCGAGGATGTGCTGACCAGCCATGCGGATGTCGCCATGGCTGCCGTGATCGGTGTGCCGGACGAAAAATGGGGCGAAGCGGTGAAGGCCGTCATCGTTGCCCGGCCCGGCGCAACGCCGGACTCTGAGGCGCTGATGCGGATGGTGCGCGACACCAAGGGTGCCGTGCACGCGCCGAAGACTGTGGAGTTTGTCGATGAGATACCTGTCACCGCCATCGGCAAGCCGGACAAGAAGGCCATCCGCGCCCGGTACTGGGAGGGCAAGGGCCGTCTTGTCGGTTGACGCCAGCCCGCCGCCCGTGCTGCCTGTGCGGCCATGACCACAGCACCAACCGACAATGACGAGGACGCCCATACCCTGCGTGTGGCATCGCAGATCAGTGCGGTCTCCGAAGCCGACTGGGACGCCTGTGCCGGTGTCGACAATCCCTTCACGCGTCATGCCTTCCTGAAGGCGCTGGAGGACGCTGCCTGTGCTGCAGCCGATGAGGGCTGGGTGCCCCAGCATCTGCTGCTGGAAGATCCGGCGGGCACGCTGGTCGGCTGCATGCCGCTGTATCTGAAGTATCACAGCCAGGGCGAGTACATCTTCGACCACGGCTGGGCCAATGCGTTCGAGCGAGCGGGGGGCAGCTATTATCCCAAGCTGTTGTCGGCAGTGCCCTTCACGCCTGCCACCGGTCCCCGGTTGCTGGTGCGCGCGGGCGAGGATTTCGCCCGGACGGCCCGGCTGCTGCTGCAGGGCGGTATCCAGGTCGCGACCCAGTACAAGGTGTCCGGCCTGAACATCAACTTCCTGACGCAGCGGGAGGTGGATGTGGCGACGGAGATGGGTTTCCTGCTGCGCTCGGGCGAGCAGTTTCACTGGCTCAACAAGGGCTATGCGGACTTTGATGCCTTCCTGGAAGACCTGTCATCGCGCAAGCGCAAGGCGATCCGCAAGGAACGGCGGGAAGCTGTGGCCAACGGCATCGAGATCGATGTCGTCTCAGGCGCCGACCTGACGGAGGACCACTGGGATGCCTTCCATCAGTTCTATCTGGACACCAGCAGCCGCAAGTGGGGCCAGCCGTACCTGAACCGGACGTTCTGGTCGCTGCTGGGGGAGCGTTGTGGCAACAGTGTCGTGCTGATGCTGGCGCGGCGCGAAGGCCGCTACATCGCCGGGGCGCTGAACCTGGTGGGCACCAACACGCTCTACGGACGCTATTGGGGCTGCACCGAAGATCACCGGTTCCTGCATTTCGAACTCTGCTATTACCGCGCCATCGAATGGGCCATCGAACAGGGGCTGGAACGGGTGGAGGCCGGGGCACAGGGGCAGCACAAGCTGGCCCGCGGCTACCTGCCCACCGAAACCCTGTCCGTGCACTGGATTGCCGACCCCGGGTTCCGCAAGGCTGTCGCGGACTATCTGCAGCACGAACGGCGGGAAGTGCAGCGGGAAATGGAATACCTCGACCGCTTCTCCCCCTTCCGCGAAGCCGGCCCCCACGTGCCCGACGAGGGTGCGGTCTAGGTGTTTAGTCCCGGGAATTGATGGGTTGGAATTATTGTGAACCGATCAGGTTCTTCTGTCCAGCATTTGCAGACGTATTCGTAGGGCGTTAGCCCTTTGAGGGTCTTGAGCCTGCGTGCGAAGTTGTATGCTTGGATGAAGTCGCTGAGGTGGTTTCTCAGTTGCTGGTGATCATCGTAATGGAAGCGTCGGACAGTCGCTTCCTTGATGGTCCGGTTCATCCGTTCGACCTGTCCATTGGTCCAGGGATGATTAGGCTTCGTAAGGCGATGCTCGATATCATTGTCCCGACAGAGATTGCCGAATGCGTGTCCCATGTAACGCGCTGTTGGTCCATTGCGGTTTTTGGGTAAGGGGGCGAACTGGATGCCGTTGTCTGTCAGGATCGTGTGGATACGATATGGAACGGCCTCGATCAGAGCCTCAAGGAACGCTCGTGCTGTCATTGATGTCGCGCGCTCTTCCAACCTGACGAAGGCGAACTTGCTTGTCCGGTCTATGGCAACAAACAAGTGCAACTTTCCCTCGACGGTCCGCAGTTCTGCGATGTCGATATGGAAATATCCAATGGGATAGCGCTTGAAGCGCTTCTTCGGCTTGTCGCCTTCAGTCTCCGGCAGACGACTGATGCCATGACGCTGCAGACACCTGTGCAAAGAAGACCGGGTCAGATGCGGGATGCTCGGTTGCAGGGCATACAGACAATCGTCGAGAGGTAAGAGTGTGTGGCGCCGGAAGGCGACAATCATGGCCTCCTCATCCTCGCTGAGGACAGTCGAACGCGGCTCCTTCGGTCCGGTCTTCCGATCTTCCACACTCACGCGCTTGCGCCACTTCAGGACCGTCTTCGGATTGATCCCATAAGCCGCGCTCAGCTCTTTGGCCGAAGCCGTCGATCGCTGTATCGCTGCTCTGACTGCGTGCGTGGTCGTAGCGCTGCCGTGGCGTATCTGGCCCATAGTGCATCCTTCCATTCCATGGAAAACATGACACCATCAAACCGTGGGATCAAACACCTAGGCTGTCACGGAGCAGAACGAAGTCGTTGAGTGTGCCAGGTTTGAGAGGCGTCGCGTCCAGAAAGCCAGCCTCCGTTGAGGTCAACCGAAGGCCGCTAAAGAAGGACAGGCTCCACAGATGAAAGGTCAGATGATCTTTATCATCAGCGGTCTCGTGAGCTATCGCGTGCGTTTTCGGGAGGCCAAAGACGCGGGCCGAATAGGGTTTCGTCCGAACTGATCCCGATATGAAATCTCGCGATTGTTGTGCAGGCGGGAAAATCCAATCCTTCTCAATACCTTGTTCGCCGCGCACATCGTTCGCAATTTGCCTGCGGTCCGGCAGCGACTGGATCGTCACATCGCCGACGCTAATTTCGAGAGGATCAGGAAAAAAACCGAAGTCGAGAGAAATTCTTGTCATAAGACGAGTTTATAGATCAAGGCTCTTAAGTTCCAACGACTTCATATCGATGATGTCGGGCGAGATAGCTCGCTAAGCCCGTCCGCGGAGCAGATTTCTGTAGCCATCTTTGACGAGTTTCTGACCGTAGCGGACGTGGCGAGCGACCTGTGCTTTCAAAGCGCTGGTTTTCCATGACTCGGAGGCGACGCGCCGCGCGCCAAAGTAGGAAATCGCGATATCTGGACACCCGCATTAACCTCGCGATTTGAGGCTGGTTGTGATTCATTGGTTCCATGGAGGATGCGCGATGAACCCAATGAATCTTTTCGGTCTTTCCGAACATCTTGAGCGCCTGAGTGAATATGGCGATCCGCTGGTGGTTCTGGATGAGATTGTCGACTTCGAATATTTTCGTGCGTGGCTTGTCGATGGTCTTGGTTATGGCGATGGCCGCAAGGGTGGTCGCCCCCCCTTTGATCCCGTCTCGATGTTCAAAGCGCTGA
>JARGPL010000015.1 GCA_029210175.1 Minwuia sp.
TTACCTCTTCGTGGGTTCGCAGATCGGCGGCAAGACTGCCGCTATCGCCTACACCCTGATCGAAACCGCCAAGCTGAATGCCGTCGATCCACAGGCATGGCTGGCCGATACCCTTGCCCGCATACCTGACTACAAGATCACGCGTGTCGACGATCTGCTACCCTGGAAAACCGCGACGTAGGCAGTCACACCGGACGCTTACGACCCTTGTTGCTTGGTGATGCAACCTGACGGACATCAGGGAGTGAAGTGGGGCGGGGAGGCGGCAATGCAGCGACTTCTGAAGAGATATCTGCTCTGGATAGTCTATGTCGGCTTCATGGTGCTCGCCGTGGCATTTGGTGGCCGAGAGTCGCTTTTCAGCACCGCAAGCCAGTATCACATCGGCAAGTATCTTATCCTGCTGATTTTCGTCGGCTTTCTGATCTATTCAATCATTTCGACGGGCCGAGAGAATTTCTTCAGGACAGTTGCCGGGATGGGCCGGACCTACTGGGGGCGTCAGGTCGGTCTTGACCTTTACATCAGCGTGTTTCTGTCCCTCGCCCTGATCTATCTGCATGAGGGATCGCTCTTGATCGTGCTGCTCTGGCTGCTGCCTGTGCTCATGTTCGCCAATCTCGCGATTCTGCCCTACATCCTGCTCAACTATGGCTCCATCGTTGACCTGCTTACGCGGTGATCACTTTCGGGGAACAGGCTCGCGCCATGACTTCCCCCTTTCATCACGTTTCATGACTGCACATCGAAGACCAGGGCGGTTGGCCGGTCTGGCAGGCGCCTGAGGCACGTTCCGGATGCTGGTATTCGCGCTGCATTTTTTCGGCGTTCCGGCCTTGCTGGACAGGAAAGCCGGATTCCGGGGGGCAGTGTTGCGCCGATTTCACTCCGCAGGGCGGCTCTGTTTCGCTATGCAATGGAGATGGATTTAGCAGTTGGGGAGAAGACTGATGGGTGAAGCCTGGATCATTGATGCCTGCCGCACACCGCGCGGCGTGGGCAAGTACGGCAAGGGTGCCTTGTCGGAAATTCATCCCCAGCAGCTGGGGGCGACCGTGCTGCGGGCCCTGGCTGATCGCACCGGGATGAACACCGAGGAAGTTGACGACATCGTCTGGGGCACCAGCGCACAGGTGAATACACAGAGTGGCGACCTCGGCCGCATGGCCGCACTTGATGCAGGGTACAGCACCAGGTCCAGCGGCGTGACCCTGGACCGTTTCTGCGGGTCGGGCATCACCACGGTCAACATGGCCGCTGCCTCCATCATGTCCGGCATGGAAGACCTGATCGTTGCAGGCGGCACCGAAATGATGTCCATGCCTGGGCGCCGAGGCGACGGCCCTGCCACCATGGACCGGGGCAACGCGCGTCTTCGTGCAAGCCATCCGCAGACCCATCAGGGCATTTGCGCCGATGCCATTGCAACTCTGGAAGGGATCGACCGGGCGGCACTGGATGCCATGGGTTATGAAAGCCAGCAACGCGCCGCACACGCCATTGCCAATGGTCATTTCGACCGCAGCCTGGTGCCTGTCCATCACGCAGACGGCACCCTGGCCCTGGACAGGGAAGAGTATCCGCGCCCGCAGACCACCCTGGAAGGCCTGGCCAACCTGAAGCCGGCATTCGAGGCCATGGCCGACCAGCCTCTGGATGATGATGGCACGACCTATCGCAGTCTTATCCTACAGAAGTTTCCCGACCTGGATCTGAAGTTCATGCACCACGCGGGCAATTCGTCCGGTGTGGTTGACGGCGCGGCTGCGCTGCTGCTCGCCTCGCCTGACTATGCGAGGGCCAATGGCCTGAAGCCGCGGGCGCGCATCGTTGCGACCGCCAACATGGGCGATTGCCCCACCCTGATGCTGAACGCGCCGGTGCCGTCCGCCCGCAAGGTGCTGGCCAAGGCCGGCATGACCCTCGACGACATCGACCTGATCGAGATCAATGAGGCCTTCGCCGTGGTGGCGGAGAAGTTCATCCGCGATCTGGGTCTTGACCGCGACAAGGTCAACGTCAATGGCGGCTCGATCGCGCTCGGGCATCCGATCGGCGCAACCGGGTCCATCCTGATCGGTACGGTCCTGGACGAGCTGGAACGCCGCGACCTGCAGCGTGGTCTGGTGACCATGTGTGCCGCGGGCGGCATGGCCCCGGCCGTGATCATCGAACGCATCTGAGACGGAGTTCAGGCATGAAACTGGAAAATACATCCGCGCTTGTCACCGGCGGTGCGTCGGGGCTGGGGCTGGCTTGCGCCAGGGCACTGGTGGCCAGGGGCGCCCGTGTCGTCATCGTCGACCTGCCGTCTTCGGCCGGGGCTGATATTGCCGCTGATCTGGGCGATGCCGTGTCCTTCACGGCTGCCGACGTTACCAGTGGCGATGAGATGGAAGCAGCTGTTGCCGCCGCCGAAGCCAATGGGCCGTTGCGATCCGTCATCCATTGTGCGGGACATGGCGGCGCCGTCCGCCTGGTGAACCGGGATGGCACACCGGGGTCCCTGGAGGCCTATGCGAAGGTCATCAACACCAACCTGATCGGGTCGTTCAACGTCTTGCGTCTGGCGGCAGCAAGCATGGCGCGCAACGAACCGCTGGATGGTGACCGTGGGGCCTGCGTGCTGACGGCGTCAGTCGCCGCCTATGAAGGGCAGATCGGCCAGATCCCCTATGCGGCATCCAAGGCGGGCGTCGTGGGCATGACCATCGTTGCAGCCCGCGATCTCGCGTCGAAGCTGATCCGGGTCAACACCATTGCACCAGGCATCTTCGACACGCCGTTGCTGGGGCGGCTGCCGGAGGAAATCCGTCAGAACCTGGGGGCCAGCGTGCCGCATCCGGCGCGCCTCGGGCGACCGGACGAGTTCGGTGCCATGGCAGTGCACATGCTGGAGAACCAGATGCTGAACGGCGAAACCATCCGGTTGGACGGCGCCATTCGCATGCCACCGCGCTGAGCCGGCGGGTTGCGCCGGGCGCAACTGCGAAATGATGGGGAGGGGGAGATGGTGCCGACGGAGGGACTTGAACCCCCAACCTACCGCTTACAAGGCGGTTGCTCTACCAGTTGAGCCACGTCGGCTTGGCGCTTTCGACTACCGGAAAAACCTGTCAATGTCACGGGTCAATGTCCGCGATATCGACATCAGCGGATACAGCGCCGGGGAGGGCGTTCAACATGCAAAGCTGGCAGGTCGGCAAGGTACGGGTCTCGAAGATCGTCGAAATGGAAGTGGCAGGCGGCACACGCTTCATCCTGCCCGATGCCACCAAGGAGGCCTGTCTGCCCATCGATTGGCTGCAGCCCCACTTCATGACGCCGGAGGGGCGGCTGATCATGTCGATCCATGCCCTGGTGATCGAGACGCCCGACCGTCGGATCGTGGTGGATACCTGCATCGGCAACGACAAGCTGCGGGAGAACCCCAACTGGACCAATCTGCAGAAGCCCTTTCTGGAAGACATGGCGGCTGCCGGTTTTCCGGTCGACAGCATTGATACGGTCATGTGCACGCATCTGCATGTGGATCACGTGGGCTGGAACACCATGCTGGTTGATGGCAAGTGGGAACCGACGTTCAAGAACGCCAGGTATCTGATGGCAACGCCGGAGTTCGATTACTGGCGTGATCAGGATACGGACGCGGAAAGCCGCGTGATCTTCGAGGATTCGGTGCAGCCGGTCTTCGATGCCGGTCTGGTGGATTTCGTCACCACGACGCATCAGATCTGCCCGGAAGTCTCACTGAAGCCCACCCACGGCCATACGCCGGGGCACGTATCGGTGATGATCGAATCCGAGGGGGAACGGGCGATGATCACGGGCGATTTCGTGCATCACCCCTGCCAGATGGCACATACCGAATGGTGTGCGAGCGTTGACTATGACCCAACGGAATCCAAGGCGACGCGGGACCGGGTCTTTGCCGAACTGGCCGATGAGCCGGTGCTGATCATCGGTACGCATTTCGCCGGAATCACGGCGGGCCACCTGAAACGCGACGGCGACGTCTACCGGCTGGAGGTCTGACGCAGGCGCGTTTTCCAGGTGCGTCCGGGGGCGGGCGCTTGTCCCGTTATCGACAGCATGCTACGCCCCAACGCAACCTATTCCCATGCGCAGGCAGGACCCGATGGCCGACGAACAGACACCCCCGCAGATCCGCATCAATGCCCAGTACGTCAAGGATCTGAGCTTCGAGAACCCGAATTCGCCTGCGGTGCTGGCGGATCCGCCGAAGGATACCGGCCTCAACATCAACGTGAATGTCGAAGCGCAACGGTTGGACGAAGCCACCTATGAAGTCGTCATGAAGTTCGACATTCAGGCAAGTTCCGGCGAGACGACGATCTTCATCATCGACCTGTCCTATGCAGGCGTCTTCACGTTGGTCGGTATCCCGCAGGAGCAGATTGAAGCGGCGTGCTTGATCGAATGCCCTCGGTTGGTCTTCCCCTTCGCGCGGCGCGTCATCGGGGATCTGACGCGGGATGGCGGTTTCATGCCGTTGTTGCTGGATCCGATCGATTTCGTGCGGCTCTATCAGCAGAACCGCGTGGAAAACCAGCCTGAAGCCAGTGCCTGACCGACAGTTCTGACAGAACCGGACGGATCGGTTGATCGGGCGCGACCAGGCCGGATCGACGATGGCACCGTATCAGGTCAGAGTGCGCCCAACAGCATGATCATCATCAGCAAGGCTGCACAGATCAGCACAGCCGTACCTGCGGCCTGCCGCAAGCGTCGGCGGGACCGGTAGATCTTGGGACCGTCGCCATTGCTGCGGCGACGGCGTCTGCCGCGTTTCGGTCGCTGATCACCCGTCTGCTCCGTCGTCTGTTTCCTGCCGGCGGCGGTGGCAGGCGCGGGCTGCAGGCTGTCGCGCATCTGTTCGACGAGTTCTTCCACCGCGCCAGTGCTGGCCTGGCCCTTTGTTTCATGACGCAGGATCAACTGCGCTGCGGCACGCAGGTAGGCATCGCTGGCGTCGGCGTTGGGTCGGGACATGAAAACCGGCTGGCGTTCGCCGCTTGCCTGATCGATGGCGTTGGAGTGTGGAATTTCGGCAACCAGCACCGCGTCGCCGTGGACCTGTCGGATTTCCGTCGCCCGGCGCATCTTCTCGGGTGACCAGCTCTGGGCCATCGTGATCAGGATCGATGGCGCCGTGATCCGCGTCTGGCCAGCATCGTTCAGCCTGGTGATGGTCGATGTCAGACGGGCCATGCCGTCCAGGGCGAACTGTTCCGGCGGCACGGGTATCAGTACCGTGTCGGAGGCAACCAGGGCATTGACGGACAGGATGCCAAGGGATGGCGGGCAGTCGAGGAATATCCAGTCGAACGCGTCGGACATTGCGATAATGACTGGCCGCAGACGGCGCAACCGGTCGGTCTGATCTGCCAGTTCCAGTTCGATGCCGGCCATGTCGAGCGATGATGCCAGTACCGAAAGGTTGGCGATGCCCGTCGGGCGCGCCCAGGCGGGGCGTACATCATCGTTGTTCAGCAGGGCGAGATAGCTGCCGGGCGTATCGACGCCGGCTTCTGCAACGCCAAGCGCCGTGGTCGCATTGGCCTGTGAATCCAGGTCGATCAGCAACACCCGTCGCCCGGCAAGCGCCGTGGCAACCGCCAGATGCAGCGCAGTTGTTGTCTTGCCGACACCACCCTTCTGGTTGGATACGGCAACAGTTATCGCCATTGAAGCGTCCCCCGACGTGCTGCAGCGCCAACAGTCAGGTGGACGCCTTTATTCGATTCTTGTCTGGCAAGTCCGCAAGGTTCCTGCCAGTCGATACGGCAGCGAGGACATGCCCGGGGGTCGAATTCCACGACGCCGGAATGTTGAACCCGTATGGGGCTTGAATTCAGGGGGTTAGATGCGTTCCAGCGCCTGTCGCAGGTCAGCAATGATATCGGTCACGGTCTCGATGCCAATGGACAGGCGGACAACGTCCGGTCCGGCGCCAGCCGCGATCTGCTGTTCTTCGGTCAGCTGGCGGTGCGTTGTGGATGCCGGGTGCAGAATGAGACTGCGCGTGTCGCCGATGTTGGCCAGGTGAGAGAGGATGTTGACCCCTTCGACGACCTTGACCCCGGCGTCGAAACCGCCCCGCACACCAAACGTGAATACGGCACCCGCGCCCTTTGGCAGATATTTCTGCTGCAGCGCGTGATAGCGGCTGCCGGGCAAGCCAGAGTGAGACACCCATGATACGGCGGGATGCGCGTCCAGGAACTGCGCGACAGCGAGCGCATTGGCGGTATGGCGTTCCATCCGCAGCGGCAGGGTCTCGGTTCCCGTGATGATCTGGAACGCGTTGAACGGTGACAGGGATGGTCCGAGATCACGCAACGCCACCGCGCGGCCATAGGCCGTCAGCGCAAATCGCCCGAAGGTCTCGTGGAAGTTGAGGCCATGGTAGGCTGGGCACGGTGCGGCGACAGCGGGGAACCTGCCGCTCGCGCCCCAGTCGAAACCACCGCTTTCCACGATCACGCCGCCGAGGGAATTGCCATGGCCGCCCAGGAACTTGGTGGCCGAATGGACGATCACGTCCGCCCCCCACTCGAACGGACGACAGCCCCAGGGAGTGGCGCAGGTATTGTCCACGATCAGCGGAATGCCTGCGTCGTGGGCGATGCGGGCCAGCGCCTCCAGGTCGACGACCACGCCGCCGGGGTTCGACAGGCTTTCGACGAAGATCGCCTTGGTGCGGTCGTCAATGGCCGCGCGGAAGCTGTCCAGGTCATCCGGGTCACAGAAGGTGCAACCCCATCCCATCTTCTGGAAGCTGACTCCGAACTGGGTGATCGATCCGCCATAGAGCTTGTTGGAGGCGACGAAGTTGTCGCCCGATTCCATCAGGGCGAACATCAGGACCATCTGTGCCGCATGCCCCGAGGCGACGGCCAGACCGGCGGCGCCGCCTTCCAGAGCGGCGACCCGTTCTTCCAGCACCGAGACCGTGGGGTTGGTCAGGCGGGAGTACATGTTGCCAAAGGATTGCAGGTTGAACAGGCTGGCGGCCTGATCGACGTTCTCGAACACATAGGATGATGTCTGGTAGATCGGCGTGATACGTGCGCCCGTCGTAGGGTCGGGGGATGCCCCGGCATGCACAGCCAGGGTCTCGAAACCGTATGTTTCACGCTCGCTCATATGGGATCGCCTTCATTCAGTCTTCATGGAACAGGGGCACCAATCTAGCCTGATACGTGGCCGGTGACCAATGGTGTGAAACAATGCACAGCCTGTGGATGAATGCCGGTATCAAGCGCCATGGCTGCACGATCCGATGGGCCCGCATGTATCGAGTGGGGAAAACAGAACAGGAACATTGCGATTGCCGCGCGATGTGCAATGGCGTAGAATTTCGACCCTGCCGAACAGCGACGCCTCTGATCACGGACCCGACCGACATGACCGCTCTCTCACCGATTTCACAGCAGATCTGGGACATGAAGTACCGTCTGAAAGGTGCCGACGGTGCTGTGGTCGACGCAACGCTGGAGGATACCTGGCGGCGCGTTGCACGGGCGCTTGCCGCGGTTGAAACCGAACCGGCTGTCTGGGAAGACAGGTTCTATTCTGCGCTTGAGGGATTCAGGTTCCTGCCTGCCGGGCGGATCATCGCCGGTGCGGGTACGGAACGGCGTGTCACCCTGTTCAACTGCTTTGTCATGGGGACAGTGCCCGATGACATGGCCGCGATCTTCGAGAACCTGAAGGAAGCCGCCCTGACCATGCAGCAGGGGGGTGGCATCGGCTATGACTTCTCCACGCTGCGCCCGAAAGGTGCGCCGGTGAAGGGCGTCGGGGCAGATGCGTCCGGCCCGCTGACGTTCATGGATGTCTGGGATTCCATGTGCCGCACGATCATGAGTGCCGGCCACCGCCGTGGCGCCATGATGGCGACAATGCGCTGCGATCATCCCGATATCGAGGCGTTCATTGCGGCCAAGGAAGATGCCGGGCGGTTGCGCATGTTCAACCTGTCGGTGCTGGTCACCGATCCCTTCATGGCGGCGGTGAAGGCCGACAGCAACTGGGAACTGACCTTCGACGGACGTACCCATGGCAGTGTCAGGGCGCGCGACCTCTGGGACCGGATCATGCGAGCCACGTTTGCCTATGCGGAACCCGGCGTGATCTTCATCGATCGGATCAATGCGCAGAACAACCTGCACTATTGCGAGACGATTGCCGCGACCAACCCCTGCGGTGAACAGCCCTTGCCACCCTATGGGGCGTGCCTGCTGGGATCGGTCAATCTGGCGACGATGGTGCGCGACCCCTTCACGCCCGACGCCACACTGGACATGGATGCGCTGGACGAAATCGTGCCGCTGGCCGTGCGCATGATGGACAATGTGACCGACGCTTCGAACTTCCCCCTTGAGGCGCAAAGCCGCGAAGCGCTGGCCAAGCGACGCATCGGGCTTGGCGTCACCGGGTTGGCGGATGCGCTGATCATGTGCCGGGTCCGCTATGGCTCGACCGAGGCCGTTGCGCTGACCGAAGAATGGATGGCGGCGATCCGCAGGCGTGCATATCTCGCTTCCGTCGAACTGGCGCAGGAAAAGGGAGCGTTTCCCCTGTTCGACCGGGACGCCTACATGGCCGGTAAAGCCATCGCGACGCTGGAGCCGGATGTACAGGCCGCAATTTCAGAACATGGCATTCGCAATGCCCTCGTCACATCCATCGCGCCGACGGGCACGATTTCGCTGTTCGCGGACAATGTCTCGTCGGGTCTGGAGCCGGTTTTCAGCTTTGCCTATACCCGCACTGTTTTGATGCCGGATGGCACCCGGCGGGAGGAGGAAGTCACCGATCACGCGGTGCGGCTCTGGAAGACGCTGCATGGCAACCAGCCGATGCCGGACTATTTCGTCGATGCCCAGTCTCTGACACCTGCCGATCATGTGCGGATGCAGGCAGCAGTGCAGAAATACGTCGATGCCTCCATCTCCAAGACCATCAACTGCCCTGAAGACATCACTTTTGATGACTTCAAGGATGTCTACATGATGGCCTATGAAATGGGCTGCAAGGGCTGCACGACCTACCGCCCGAACGAGGTGACGGGTTCGGTGCTGCACGTGAAGAAGCCCGAGGATGAGAAGAAGGTGCTGGAACTGCCGGGCAGCCAGGCTGAGCTGCCCCTGTCGACACCTGCTGTGACCGCAAAGCCGAAAGACCCCTACGAAAGCGGCGGCGTGGTCTACATGACCAAACCGCTGGATCGCCCTGGCGTGCTGCCGGGCCAGACCTACAAGCTGAAATGGCCGGAGAGCGATCACGCCATCTACATCACCCTGAACGACGTCATTCAGGACGGGCGTCGCCGGCCCTTCGAGATTTTCATCAATTCGAAGAACGTCGAGCATTTTGCCTGGACCGTTGCCCTGACCCGGATGATATCTGCCGTGTTCCGGCGCGGCGGGGATGTCAGTTTCATTGTCGAGGAACTGAAGGCGGTTTTCGATCCCCGCGGCGGGGCCTGGGTTGGCGGGCGTTATGTGCCGTCGATCCTGGCTGCGATTGGCGAGGTCATTGAGCGGCACATGATCGACACGGGCTTTATCGCCGATCCGCGCGAACAGCGCAGGGATGCCGAGGCGGAGAAGCTTGTCGTGGGTGAGAACAAGCGCCCGGGGGCTGCGATGCGGCAGTGTCCGCAGTGTGGTGAGGCCGGTCTGGCGAAGCAGGAAGGCTGCGACACCTGCTATTCCTGTGGCTATTCCAAGTGCAGCTGATTGTTGCCGCTGGCCGCATCAAGCCCGTGATGGATGACTGACCTGCGCGGATGGCGCGTTCTGCACCGTTGTCGCCTGATGACGGCGGCGTTACAACAAACCCACAACAACGGATGAATCGCCGGACGGATCGGGGTGGGGCCAGACATGTTCAAGAAAATTCTGATTGCCAATCGGGGCGAAATCGCCTGCCGCGTGATCAAGAGCGCGCGGAAGATGGGTATCGCAACCGTCGCCGTCTATTCGGAAGCGGATGAGGGCGCGCTGCACATGCGCATGGCGGATGAGGCGATCTTCATCGGCCCGCCCGCGGCTTCGCAGAGCTATCTGCTGGCGGATCGCATCATCGATGCCTGCAAGCAGACCGGGGCCGAAGCGGTGCATCCCGGATACGGCTTCCTTTCGGAAAATCAGGGTTTCGCCAAGCGGCTGGAAAAGGAAGGCATTGCCTTCATCGGGCCGGGCATCAAGGCCATTGCGGCCATGGGTGACAAGATCGAGTCCAAGAAGCTCGCCATGGCGGCGGGCGTCAGCACGGTGCCTGGCTATACCGATGTGATCGACAAGGTTGATGAGGCGGTGAAGATCGCCAGCGACATCGGCTATCCCGTCATGATCAAGGCGTCTGCCGGTGGTGGCGGCAAGGGAATGCGCGTTGCCTGGAACGAAGAGGAAGCGCGCGACGGGTTCATTTCGGCAAAGTCGGAGGCCTCGTCCAGCTTTGGCGACGACCGGGTCTTCATCGAGAAGTTCATCGAGGAACCGCGCCACATCGAGATCCAGGTGCTGGCGGACGGGCAGGGCACGTGCCTGTACCTGGGGGAGCGTGAATGTTCCATCCAGCGCCGCCACCAGAAGGTGATCGAAGAGGCACCGAGCCCGTTCCTTGACGAAGCCACACGCAAGGCCATGGGCGAACAGGCCTGCACACTGGCCAATGCCGTCGACTACAGGTCGGCCGGGACGGTGGAATTCATCGTCGACAAGGACCGCAATTTCTACTTCCTGGAGATGAACACCCGCCTGCAGGTGGAACATCCGGTGACCGAACTGATCACTGGCATCGATCTGGTCGAATGGATGATCCGCATCGCCAATGGTGAAAAGCTGACCCTGACGCAGGATGACATCAAGCTGACGGGCTGGGCGATCGAGAGCCGCATCTATGCGGAAGACCCCTATCGCGGCTTCCTGCCGTCGATCGGCCGCCTGTCACGGTTCTCGCCGCCTGAGGAAAGTGCCAGCGTGCGGGTCGATACCGGCGTCGTGGAAGGGTCCGAGATCACCATGTTCTACGACCCGATGATCGCGAAGCTGTGCAGCTATGGCCCGGACCGCAAGACAGCCATCGACAACATGGTGGGGGCGCTGAACCAGTTCCGGCTGGAAGGGATCAGCCACAACATCAATTTCGTCAATGCTGTCTGCAACCATCCGCGTTTCCGCGAAGGCCGCCTGTCCACCAACTTCATCCCCGAGGAATATCCGGATGGGTTCGAGGGCGCGGAGATCGACGAGGCAACGCGTCGCCGTCTGGTCGCCGTGGCTGTGCTGGTCCATTTGCGTGACCGCATTCGTGCCACCGGCATCTCTGGCCAGGTACCGCATTTCCGTCCGCGTATCGGGCAGGACTGGCACGTCGAAGTTCAGGGCAAGACGTTCAATGTACGGGCAACTGCGGGCGAGCGCGCGACGGATGTCCATGTCGAGGGCGAGCATCTGGTTGTCGAGAGCAACTGGCGCCCCGGCAACCCGGTGTTCGATGGCATCATCGGTGGCCAGCGCATGAGCGTTCAGGTGCGTTCCAGCATCGAAGGCTTTGCGCTTACGTTCAACGGCGCGACGGACGATTACTGTGTCCGCACGCCGATGGCTGGTGAACTCGCTGCGCTGATGCCGGTCAAGGAAGCGCCCGACCTGTCGAAACTGCTGCTCTGTCCGATGCCGGGAATGGTGATGCAGATCCACGTCGAGGTCGGTGATGAGGTAAAGACCGGTCAGGCGCTGGCCGTGGTCGAGGCCATGAAGATGGAGAACGTGCTGCGCGCGGAAGCTGATGGCGTCGTGGCATCCATCAATGTCGCCGCTGGTGACAGCCTCGCCGTGGATCACGTGATTCTTGAACTGGAATAGTCCGGGCCGGTGATGCCATTCAACAGTGGATCGGTCTCTAGCTGTCTTCGGGGTCGGCTGCCGCTTCTGCCAGGATCCAGTCACGGAAGGCCGCGATCCGGCCTCTGCTGGCGTTGCGCGGTGGGCAGACGAACCAGTAAGACATGGATAGCGGTTGCTCGCCCTCGAAAGGGGTGACCAGCCTGCCCGTCGCGAGGTCATGGGCGGCCAGTGACCGCCGGGTCAGGACGACTCCCATGCCGTCGATCGCTGCCTGAACCGCATGATCAGCAAGCGAAAAGTGTGTGCCGCGCTTCCAGTCCACGGCCTCTTGCGCACCCACTGCTGTCAGCCAGGCGCGCCAGTCCGGCGTCATGGGGTCGTAGCGCAGGGAATCGTCATGGATCAGCGGCAGCCGCGCCAGTTCCGCTGGTGACGCAATGCCACCGACGCTGTCCAGCAGGGCAGGGCTGGCCGCAGGCATCACCGTGTCATCCAGTATCTTCCAGCTCTTGAGGTCGGGATAATTGCCTGACCCGAAGCGGATGGCGCAGTCGATTCCATCCCGGCCAAAGTCAGCCATCTCCATGCTGGCCGAAATCCGCACATCAAGTTCCGGATGCGCCCGGTTGAACCGCTCCAGCCGTGGTATCAGCCATTTCACGGCAAACGACGGCACCGTTGATACAGAGATCACGTTCTCCCCGTCGTCGGCATCCAATGTCGCCAGCGCATCGACCATCAGGTCAAAGGATCGGGTGAGGTCGGGCAGGATGCCCCGGGCTGCGTCCGTCAGTTCGACAGAACGGTTCAGGCGGTTGAACAGGGGAACACCCAGAAAATCCTCCAGTGTCCGGATCTGATGCCCGATCGCGGCAGGCGTCACGGACATCTCGTCAGCGGCGGCCTTGAAGCTTGCATGGCGGGCCGCGGCTTCAAAGGCGCGCAGGGCATTAAGAGGGGGCAGGCGACGACGCATCGTTTCACGCTCCGTGTTTCAGATAATTGTTGATATAAAAAACCTTTTCCGAAAGCCAAGAATTTGTCGTTTGTTGCGACGCACCATCAGCCCCATCTCCAGTTCATCAAGAAAACGATGCGACACACCAAGCGGCAGTAATACCTGCCCAAACGAGGAGAGAGACGATGACTGTCCATTCCTATGACCTGAGCCATGTCGACAACGGCCTGTTCGCCCGTACCATTGCTTGGGTGCAGGATCGCTTTACCGATTTCAGGCTTGCCCAGACGCGTGCCCGGCAGTTGCGTGAACTCGACGACCTGAGCGACCGGACATTGCATGACATTGGCCTGAGCCGCTCCGAACTGGTTTCAGTGGTCAGGAACCCCGGGGACGCAACCCGGATCCGCTGACGCACGGACCTGTCCGCCAGCGGCTCACGGGCAAACGATCCCGGGCCTGAATGACCTGACCCCCGGAGTTCCAATGGTGCTCCGGGGGTTTTTCGTTGTATTCAATGGAGCAACAGAAAACGGGTCATCGCACGGGGAGACTGGACCATGAGTCGTATGCGTTTCGGGGCGTTTCTGGCGCCACATCATCCGATTGGTGAGAATCCGATCCTGCAGTTCCGTTCGGACCTTGATCTGGTCGCTCAACTGGACCGGCTCGGCTACGACGAGTTCTGGTGCGGAGAGCATCATTCGACCGGTTGGGAGGTCATTGCATCGCCGGAGATGTTTCTGGCGGCAGCCGGGGAACGGTCCCACCGCATTCGCCTGGGCACCGGTGTCGTGTCCCTGCCGTATCATCATCACTTCATCGTGGCGCAGCGCATGGTGCAACTGGACCACATGACCGGCGGTCGCGCGATTTTCGGCTCGGGCCCGGGTGCCCTGCCGTCCGATGCCCACACGCTCGGCATCGACCCCATGACCCAGCGTGACCGGCAGGATGAAGCGGTCGGGGTCATTCGCCGCCTGCTGCGCGGTGATGAACGCTTTGACTACAAGTCCGACTGGTTCGAGATGCACGACGCGAAGCTGCAGTTGCTGCCGGTGCAGGAAGATCTGCCGTTTGCCGTCGCATCCATGATCAGCCCGTCGGGCATGACGCTGGCCGGCAAGCATGGCACCGGGGTTCTGTCCATCGGTTCGATGTCGTCGGCGGGCCTGCAGTCCCTGGCGAAACAGTGGAGCTTTGCCGAGGAATCGGCGGCGAAGCACGGCAACGTGGTGCATCGGAAGGACTGGCGCATCGTGTTGATGTGGCACATCGCCGAGACACGCGAACAGGCAATTGCCGAAGCCAAGGACGGTCTGCTGCGCTGGCACAACGAATACAACGTCGGCACCCTGATGCGCCCGGGCGTGGAGGCATTCCAGAACGCGCATGAGGCTGTTGAGAAAACCGCGCTGGCTGACGGCGCGACTGCCGTGATCGGCACGCCGGACGATCTGGTTCAGCGCATTCGTGACCTGATCGAACTGACCGGTGGTTTTGGCACTGTCATCGGCTTCGTGCATGACTGGGCCAGCCGCCAGAACAATTCGAAGAGCTGGGATCTGGTGGCCCGTTACGTGATTCCGGAGGTCAACGGCATGCTGGACGCCTACCGGGAATCGCGCCAGTTCGTAGTCGAGAACCGCGAAACCTTCGAACAGGCGCAGAAGGCCATCCTGAGCAAGATCATGGACAATCCGCGCGCCGCGGAGGCGCTGAAGGAAGGTGGCGTCAATGCGCCCAACATCGGGCCGCATTCCGGCCCCGACCTGTCGAAGCGCGCCTGATGGCCGAACGCGACGAAGAAATTGACAAGCTGGACAGCATCGAAGCCCTGAACGCCGTCTATGGTGCGCCGGTGCAGCGGTCGCTGGACAAGGAACTGGGCCACATATCCGACCTCTACCGGCAGTTCATCGAACGCGCGCCGTTCGTCGTTCTGGCAACGGTGGGGCTTGAGGGGCTGGATTGTTCGCCGCGCGGTGACCCCCCGGGTTCGTGCGGGTGATGGACAAGCGTCGCGTGCTGCTGCCGGACCGGCGGGGCAACAATCGGATCGACAGCCTGCGCAACATCGTGCGCGATCCGCGGGTTTCCCTGTTGTTCATGGTGCCTGGCGTTGGCGAGACGCTGCGGATCAATGGCACCGCCCAGCTGCTCTGCGATCACGATCTCTGCCTGTCGTTCGCCTTGAACGAAAAGGCCCCGAAGTGCGTGATTTCCGTGACCGTGGACCGCATCTACTACCAGTGCCAGAAAGCGCTGCACCGGTCTCGCCTCTGGGACCCCACAGCGTTCGCTCAGGCAGGCGAAGTGCCGACAGCAGGCGAAATGCTGAAAGCCACGGTCGGCGGCGAGTTCGATGACGAGAGCTATGATCGGGACTATCCCGAGCACATGGCCAGGACGATATACTGACACTTCCTGCTTCTGGCTGCTCTGGGGATGGTGCATCTGATGGAAAACGAACACATCATCTATGAAGTTGCGGACGGTCGGGCTGGGGCAGGGGATGCGTGCAAGCATTCTGGCGGCCGTCGGATGCACGCTTGGTATCGTGCCGCCGATGCTGGCGAGCATCGCCGGACTGGCGGCATTGCTGCACACCAGCGCACTGGCATTCGAATTCGTGCGGTATCTGGGCGTCGCGTGGCTGCTGTACATGGCCTGGAGCGTTGCACGCGATGGCGGGCCGATGGACGTGACGCCAGAGACTGGTTCGGTCGCTGCGCGCCGCATCGTGGTACGCGGATTCCTGATCAACATCCTGAACCCGAAACTGTCACTGTTCTTCATGGCATTTCTGCCGCAGTTCGTTCCGGCAGAAACCGTTGCCCGATCTGGCCATTTGCTGGGTCCTGGCCTGGCTTTCATGGCGATGACATTTGTTGTCTTCGTTGGCTATGGCCTCTGCGCCGCCCTGGCCCGCGACCATGTAATCTCCCGCCCGCGGGTGATGTTGTGGTTGCGGCGGAGCTTTGCCGGAGCCTTCAGGCTTCTCGGTTTGCGCCTGGCATTGGCGGATCGCTGAGGCGATCATCGGATTCGGACCGCCCCGGTCGTGTGATCCGCTTGGCATGGCGAGCGGGTTCCGTCGCGGTGGGCAGCGTTCGTCGTTTATTTTTGCCTGCAGTTGCCTGATAGTGACCACAGGGGACTTTCACGTATCGAGGGGATACCGATGAGCGACGAACTCAACAAGATGGCGCTGGACTACCACCGCTATCCGACGCCAGGCAAACTGGCGATCATGCCCACCACGAAACTTGCCAACCAGCGTGATCTGTCGCTGGCGTACAGCCCTGGTGTGGCGGCCGCCTGCACATTGATCCATGAAGACCCGCTGGAAGCGGCGAACATGACTGCGCGGGGCAATCTCGTGGCTGTCGTGTCGAACGGTACTGCGGTGCTGGGTCTGGGCAACATCGGTCCGCTGGCATCCAAGCCGGTGATGGAAGGCAAGGCGGTCCTGTTCAAGAAGTTCGCCGGCATCGACGTCTTCGACATTGAAATCAACCAGATGGGCATTCAGGAAACGGTGGAGGTCGTCGCCGCACTGGAACCGACGTTCGGCGGCATCAACCTGGAAGACATTGGCGCACCGGCCTGTTTCGAGATCGAGCGGCTGTGTCGGGAGCGGATGAACATCCCCGTCTTCCATGATGACCAGCATGGCACGGCCATCTGCGTGGGCGCCGCGATCTACAACGCCTGCCGTGTTGTGGGCAAGGACCTGGACAAGATCAAGGTCGTCTGTTCCGGCGCTGGCGCTGCGGCGCAGGCTTGCATGGCCCTGATCGTTTCGCTGGGTGTGGCGAAGGAAAACATCACGGTCTGCGACCGGTCCGGCCCGATCTACAAGGGCCGCAAGGAAAAGATGGACAAGTACAAGGAGCATTGGGCCGTCGAGACCGATGCCCGCTCCATCGGTGAGGCCGTGAAGGGGGCCGATGTGTTTGTCGGCGTGTCCGGACCTGGCACCCTGACCGGCGAGATGGTGAAGACCATGGCCAAGACGCCGATCATCATGGCGCTGGCCAACCCGAACCCGGAGATCCTGCCGGAAGAAGCCCGTGCCGCCAGCCCCGACGCGATCATCGCCACGGGGCGTTCGGATTATCCGAACCAGGTGAACAACGTGCTGTGCTTCCCGTTCCTGTTCCGCGGTGCGCTGGATTGCGGTGCGACGACCATCAACGAGGAAATGAAGGTCGCCGCCACCAAGGCCATCGCCGATCTGGCGAAGCAGGAAGTCTCCGACGTCGTGGCCAAGGCCTATGGTGTGGACAGCCTGGAATTCGGCCCTGACTACATCATCCCGAAGCCCTTCGACCCGCGCCTGATGGTGGAGGTTTCTTCCGCTGTTGCACAGGCCGCCATGGACTCCGGTGTGGCCGTCCGCCCCATCGAGGACATGGACGCCTATCGCGCCAAGCTGAACGAGTACGTCTACAAGACGGGCTTTGCGATGAAGCCTGTATTTGACCGCGCGAAAGCCGACCCGAAGAAGATTGCCTATGCCGATGGCGAGCAGGAACGTGTGCTGCGTGCGGCCCAGGTGATCATCGATGATGGTCTGGCCCACCCGGTGCTGATCGGACGCCAGGACGTGATCAAGCGTCGGATCGAACGGTTTGGCCTGCGCATGAAGGTCGGCAAGGATCTGGAAATATTCGATCCGAACGGTGATGACGGCATCGAAGGCCTGGTGGGTGCGCTCTGCGCCCGGATGGGCCGCAAGGGCGTAAGCCCGGACGAGGCGCGGTATCTGATGCGGACCAACACGACGGTCATCGCGTCCCTGCTGCTGGACCGTGGTGATGTTGACGGCATGCTGTGCGGACTGGTGGGTCGCTATGACCGCCACCTCAATTTCGTGCGGGACATCGTGGGCCTGCGTGACGGTGTGATGGAACCATCGGCCATCGAACTGGTGGTCATGGACCGTGGCACCATGGCGATTGCGGATACCCATGTGTCCGACGATCCGACAGCCGAGGAAATTGCGGAAATGGCCATCATGGTCGCAGAGGTCGTGGACCGGTTCGGGATCGAACCGCATGTGGCCCTGCTGGCGCATTCCAACTTCGGCGACAACGATGATCCGTCGTCGGTAAAGATGCGCAAGGCTCTGGAACTGGTGCGCAAGATGGCGCCTGATCTGGAAATCGATGGCGAGATGAAGGGCGATACGGCGCTCAACGAGTCGGTGCGCAAGCGGGTGAACCCGGATTCGACCCTGACCCGCAACGCCACAGTGCTGATTGCACCGAACATGGATGCGGCAAACATCGCCTTCAATCTGGTGAAGGAAACGACAGAAGGCATGTCTGTCGGCCCGATCCTGATCGGCTTGGCCAAGTCAGCCCATGTCGTCACCCCGGCGATCACCACCCGTGGCATCGTCAACATGACGGCTGCCGCCGTGGTTGCGGCTCAGGATCATCAGTCCGGTTCGATTGCTGCGGCACCGCACGCGGGCGAATGATCAGCCAACCTGCGGCGCCGTTTCGGGGCCGTAGAGTCTGACAAGAAGTGAGATGGCCCGCTCGGCCCGCTGCTCGGACGCAGCGATGTCGGGCGGGTCAATCACGCCAATGACCCTTCTGATCTGCATGTCACCGATCAGAAGATTGATGAATATCTCCGCTATTTCAGGTGGTTCGCCCCTGACAAGCGCACCTGACTGACGCAGGCGGCCAATCAGTCCCCCGATCAATGGCACGATGGTATCGCGTCCTGCCGTGGCGATGGTCTGTCCCAGGGTTGCGGTGTCATGCACGTCTGCCGCAGCCGCACGGTTGAGTGCGACGGCGCGTTCACCGGTCACCAGCCGCAGCAGCAGGGGCGCGACCTCCGACAATGTCTGCAGCGGGTCCGAACCCTGCGCCATGCGTTCCTGCAACAGGTCCCTTACATCTTCCGCATTGTCGTCGACCAGCGCCCTGAACAGGCCCTGCTTGTTGCCGTACCAGCGGTAGAGCGTTTCGTTCGAGGCTGCGGCCTGCTTGGCAATGCCGAGCATGGACGTGGCCTTGTACCCGTCGCGTGCCAGCAGGGCATAGGCCGCATCGGCGATCTGGCGGTGTCGCGCCCGCTGTTTTTCCTCACGCATGGTCAGGCGACCTCCAGGTCCGGGCGAGATTCCATTTGACAAGCGTACTTGTATGTACGGATATGTCAATTACGTACACATCAGTACGGTTATGCAATGAGGTCTGCCTGATGTTCGACTCCTTCCTTCGTGGCGCTGTCCTGGCCCTTTGCCTGCTGATCGGGGTGATGGCCGGATTCTTCTTCGCCTTTTCCAACACCGTCATGCCAGGGCTTGATCTGATGCCCGGAACCGACGCGATGCAGGCGATGCAGAACATCAACATCGCCGTCCGAAACCCTGTTTTCTTTGCGATTTTTGCGGGAACTCCAATCCTGAGTGTCGCGCTGGCGGCCATGACGCTGATGAACAGGCGACATCGAAGAACAGGCCTTCTGCTGCTTGTCACGATGCTGATCTATGTCGTCGGCGTCGTCGCCCTGACGGCATCGATCAACGTTCCCATGAACAGGTCTCTCGCTCTGCTGTCCCTGATGACCGAAACCGACTGGCTCGCCTGGTCAGGGGACTGGACGCTGTCCAACCACGCGCGAACGGTTGCTTCCGTGGTGTCCCTGCTGCTCGCCGTCCTGGCCGCTTGCCGCTTGATGAAACAAGGGCGGGACGGGGTTGCGCACGGTTCGGGATGACAAGCCCGCGCCGGTTTCGCACAATGGCCTGACAAATCATCTCGGGGAGGAGACGTCATGCGTGGTCAGGGACCGTTGAACGGTGTGAAGGTAGTGGAACTTGCGGGTATCGGCCCAGGGCCGATGGGGGCGATGCTGCTGGGGGACCTGGGGGCTGACGTGATCCGCGTGGACCGCCAGACCGCAGCCGATCTCGGCATCGACCGGGGCAAGGCCAAGTGGGACCTGCTGAACCGCTCCAAGCGGTCGGTCGCGGCAAACCTCAAGTCCGCCGAGGGCGTGGAAACCGTCCTGAAGCTGATCGAGAAGGCCGATATCCTGATCGAGGGCATGCGCCCCGGCGTTACAGAACGGCTGGGCCTGGGCCCGGAGGAATGCATGAAGCGCAATCCGGCCCTCGTCTATGGTCGTGTGACCGGCTGGGGCCAGACTGGCCCGATCGCCCATGCTGCCGGGCACGACATGAACTACATCTCCATCACCGGTGCCCTGCATGCGATCGGCCGTGAGGGCGCTGCGCCCGTGCCGCCGCTGAATCTGGTGGGTGATTTCGGCGGTGGTGCGCTCTACCTCGCCTACGGCTGTCTCGCCGCCTACATCGAGGCGCAGCGGTCCGGCAAGGGCCAGGTGGTCGATGCAGCCATGATTGATGGTGCATCCAACCTGATGACCGCGATCTACGGCATGAAGGCGGCTGGCCGCTGGAAGCAGGAACGCGGCGTCAACATTCTGGATACCGGTGCGCATTTCTATGACGTCTACGAGACCAGTGACGGCAAGCATGTCTCGATCGGTTCCATCGAAGGCAAGTTCTATGCGGAGCTGAAGGAAAAGCTGGGCATGGCCCCTGATGCGATGCCGGAGCAGATGAACCCCGCGAAGTGGGACGAGTATCGGGCAGAGATTGCCGCGGTGATCGCCACGAAGACCCGCGATGAATGGTGCGATGTCATGGAAGGCTCGGACGTCTGCTTTGCGCCGGTCCTCGACATGGATGAGGCACCGAAGCATGCCCACAACGTGGCGCGGGAGACCTTCATCGAAGTTGACGGTGTGACCCAGCCAAACGTCGCGCCGCGCTTCTCCGGCACGCCAGCGGGCAGGCCGACGGTCGCGCCGGACCCGGGCGCGGATACCGAGGAAGCGCTGGCCGAATGGGGCTTTGACCCTGCCGAGGTGGCTCGCCTGCGTTCCTCCGGCGCGCTGTCCTGACGGCGGGGCGCGGACATGGGCCGTCTTGACGGAAAGGTTGTCTGGATCACGGGGGCGGCCTCCGGGCTCGGGCGGGCGTCAGCGCTCGCCTGCGCTGCGGAGGGGGCAACCATCCTGGCGACGGATTTGAGTGCACCCGACGCCGTTGTGACAGCGGTGGAGGCCCTGGGCGGGCAGGCAACTGCCATGGCCCAGGACGTGACCGACGAAGCCCGCTGGGACGCCATCGCGCATGAGGCTGAAACCCGGTTCGGCGGCTTTCAGGTGCTGGTCAACAACGCCGGTATCGGGGAACGAAGGCTGCTGAAGGACATGGATCTGGCATCCTGGAAACGCATGCAGTCGGTCAACCTCGACTCCGTCTTTCTGGGCACCAGGGTCGGGTTTCGCCACATGGCACCTGGCGGGTCGATCATCAACATTTCGTCGATCCTCGGGATCGTCGGCAATGTCGGCACGTCGCACTATTGTGCGGCGAAGGGCGGCGTGCGCCTGTTCACGAAGGCGGCGGCGGTCGAAGCGGCGCAGACCGGGCTCGGCATCCGGGTGAACTCGGTTCATCCCGGCTATATCGAGACGCCGATGGTGATGGACGGTGTGAAGGCGCAGGTCGAACCGGACAGGGCGGTTGAGATGCTGAAGGCCAAGCACCCGGTCGGGCATCTGGGGCAACCCGATGACATCGCCCATGCGGTGGTCTATCTGGCCTCTGACGAGACCCGGTTCATGACGGGGTCGGAAGTCGTGGTTGACGGTGGTCTGACAGCCTGGTGACTGTTCCGCGCCGGTACGTGTGACTGCCGCTTCGCAGGCCGTCCTTCGGCGTTGCATTCGCGGTGCCGGACGTGAGACCTTTGCGGACAGGGCATTTGCCGTCGTGGCAGCCCAGATCAGGGGTCAGGACTGATGAGCAGCGCGGACGCGTTGTCAGACAGGTCACCCGCAGCCAGTACCGTGCACAACGGGGCCGTGGATCAGGAGACCGTGGACGGAGAGATCGCTGGCGTCGAGGTCCGCAGGGAGTTCGACGGCGCCAGCGATTCGCCTTCGCTCGACCGCGATCAGCGAATCCGCGCGGAGATGATCGGCGAACTGGTGCGGGAATCGGGCCGCCTGCGCGTCATCCCGTTCATGGTCGTCGGCATTCTGGCAGCGGTCTTCATGGAACGCGCGCCGATCTGGCCAGCGATCGTGCTGACGATCGGTGTCCTGGTCATGATATTCGCGGCTGACCGGCTGCGTCGCGCCTACGAGGCTGAGCCATCCAAGACCGGCAATGCGGAGGCCTGGGGCCTGCGCTATGCCGCGCTGTCCGCCCTTGTCGGACTGGTCTGGGGCGCGAGTGTCGCGAGCTACTTCGATGCCGGGTCCTATCCGCACCAGGCCTTTCTGGCGTTGCTGATCTTTGGCTCGCTTGTCGCCGCCGTCGTCCACAGGGCGCTCTATCCCCCCGCATTCCTGGCCTTTGCGGTGCCGACCAGTCTGCCGATCGTGGTGATGTTCGTGCTGGATGGCGGTGATCTGGCGCTGGCCACTGCCGGTGCCGGTGTCATTGGCATGATCATGCTGTTCGGGTGGCAGCGCGGTCTGAACCGGCGCTATCGCGAATCGATGGCATTGAGGTTCGAGAACACGGACCTGATCGAGCGGCTGGAGACAGCGCACCGGAGCGCGGAAACCGCACGTCTGCAGGCGGAAGCAGGTGACCGCGCCAAATCCGAATTCCTCGCCACCATCAGTCACGAACTCAGGACGCCGATGAACGGCATCATCGGCATGACGGGCCTGCTCCAAGGCACGCGTCTGACACAGCAACAGCGGTCCTACGCGGAGATCGTGCGGGAATCTGCGGATGCCCTGCTCAATCTCATCAACGACATCCTGGATCTGACGAAGCTGGAGGCTGGCCGCGTCGAACTGGACGACGCCCCCTTCGAGGTGGCGCGGACGGTGGAAAGTGTCGTCGGCCTGATGGCCGCCCGGGCCCAGGCCAAGGGGCTGGAGATCGTCAGTCACATCAATGGCGACTGCCCGGAGATCATGACGGCGGATGCCGGAAGGCTGCGGCAGATCCTGCTCAACCTCGTCAGCAATGCCATCAAGTTCACCGATACCGGCCACGTGACCCTGGCCGTCGCGCTCGCGCCGGGGCAGAGCGATGTCTTGCGGTTCGAGGTTTCCGATACCGGAATCGGCATTCCCGCCGACGTTCAGCCACGCCTGTTCCGTCCCTTCAGCCAGGGCGGTGGTATTTCCAGACGCTTTGGCGGCACGGGGCTGGGGCTGGCCATCTCCCGCAGGCTGGTGAATGCGATGGGGGGCGATATTCGCCTGTCCAGCATCGATGGTTCCGGATCCGTCTTCACGGTCGATCTGCCGGTCCGCAATGGCCGCAGCGTGCGACGCCTGGGTGACCTGGCCAGTCTTTCCGTGATGATTGCCGGGCCAGATGGCAAGGCCCGTGATGTGGCTGCCCGTTATGCCCGTGACTGGCGCGTGAAGGTGACCGAGGCCGCAACACCGGCAGAGGCCATCAGCCTGATGCAGGCGGGTGACACCATGTCCGCCTGTGTCATCGACTGGCGCGTCCGTGGCGGGGCCGGGTCACTGGCCCGACAGATCCGCGCCAATCCGGGCACTGCGGATTGCCGTCTGATCCTGACAGTGCCTGTCGGCGTTGTGGAAGCGCTGGCGGAGGACGAGGACGCGCTTTTCGATGGCCGGATCCTGCAACCCCTGCGGCGGTCCGTCTATCATCGGGCCCTGTCGGGTGTACCGATGGAAACGCATGACGCCGCCGCGTCCGACCAGGCACCGGCGCGGGACCCGAGCGGGCATCGCCTTCGGGTGCTGATCGTCGATGATGTGGCTGTGAACCAGAAACTAGCGTCGTCCATTGTCGAAAGCGCCGGTCATGATGCCTTTTCCGCTGGCGGTGGCCGGGAAGCGCTGCAGGCGCTCAGGTCCTTGCCTTACGACATGGTGCTGATGGATGTGGAGATGCCGGACATGGATGGTCTGGCTGCCACCCGCGCAGTGCGGCTGTTGCCAGGGGCGGTCGGTCGCATCCCCATCATCGCGATGACGGCCCATCCCGGTGACGAATATCTGGAACGGTGTGTGGATGCGGGCATGAACGGCTATCTCGCCAAGCCGCTGGATGCCGAGGAACTGCTGCAACTGCTGCGACAGCGCGCGGCGGAAGGTGGCGCAAAAGCGGATCATGCCGCGCATGATGATTCATGCCCGACCATGGCGCGGCTCACCCGCCGTCTTGATCCGGAGACATCGCGGTCCCTGTTGCTGCACTTCGTCAAGGACCTGGAAGGCTGGGAAACCAGTCTGGGTGATGCCGACGCGCAGGCGTTGCGCCAGTTGGCGCATGCGATCCGGGGTGCCGCGCTGAATCTGGGGCTCGATGCCCTGGCGGCGGCAGCGGAGGAACTGGAACGGATCAGTGGCCAGGCCGATGCGGATGGTGCAACGGCACTCGACGGACTGCTGGAGAACATGCGTCGGACGCGCCACGATCTGACCACGGAACTGTCGTTGAACTACCCGTCCTGATCGCCTTCAGGACATGTACACAGATTGAAGAGAACGGACTCTCATGCTGCTGAAATGGCCGAAGTCTGCACCCGAATCCGATGCTGCACCTGACAGCAACCGTTCTGCGCTGACGGTTCAGTCGCTTGATCGTTTGCGTCGGGGCACGGCAACGGTGCTGGTGGCGCTGACGCTTGGCTGGCTTGCGATTGTTCTCATCTGGTTCGCTCAGTCCGTTGGTCTTGCTGCGGCTGGCCTGATGTTGCCGCATGAACTGGCGACAGTGGTTCTCGCCGCCTTTGTCCCGCCGGCATTCATCTGGCTGGCAGGATTCTGGTACTGGCGCAGCGTCGATTCCGGTCACAGCCGCTCCGCCCTGCAGGAAATCCTCAAGGACATGAGCTTTCCCGACCCGGAGGCAGAGGCACGCCTGAACGCGATGGCGCTGTCTCTGCGGCGGCTCAGTCAGGCGCTCGAAAGCGAGACAACCAATGCGCTGGCGCGGGTCGATCGGCTGGACGAGCGGATCGGCAAGGGGACTGAAGCGTTGTCGGCTGCAGCGCAGCGGTCTGCCGAGCAGTCGGATGAACTGGGCCAGACAATCACCACGCGGGCAGAGGATCAAAGACGCCTGCTTGCAGAAGTTCGCGCGCTTGATGCGGAGGTCAGGGATCTCGGTGACAGGCAGGGCACGGCGCTGGGACAGGCGGTCGCTGACGCTGGCCGTCGCACGGCCGAGATCGAGGCATCGCTGCGTACGCAGCTGGTTGCCGCCGACGATATGGTGGAGCAGGTGGCGAAGCGCGCCGGTCAGATCAACACGATGCTCGAACAGCCGATGGCGCGCCTGCGGGAAGAGGCCGACAGCACCGTCAGGCGGGTTTCCGGCGTCAGTCAGGACCTGCGCAACCGCATGGAATCCCTGTCACAGGTCATTGCCCGTACCATGGACCAGTCGGAGGGACTGCGCGAAGGCATGGACGGCCAGATTGCCCGCCTGAACGACAGCCTCGGTTCGGTGCAGGCGACGATGGCAAGCGTCATCGCCGACAGCCGCAGCGAACTGGCGCTGCTGGATGAAGGGACCGCGAAAAGTGCGGACCGCGCCGCCGCCAGTGTCGCGGCTGTCACCGCCCGTAATGCAGCGCTGGCCAAGTTGCTTGATGATATCGGTATTGCGACGGCGGAGGCCGAGCAGGCGCTGCAGGCCACCGCAGACAATACCTGGCTGGCGACCCAGCGCTTTGCGGCAGAAGTCGAGGTGCTGGACGAAAAGGGCAGGGATGCGAGCAGCCGGACCGATGATCTTGCCCAACGCATGGAGACGCTGACCGGCAGCCTGGTCCGGATCGACGAAAGGCTGGCCGCGACGTCCAGCCGACTGACCACATCGCGCGATGAGCTGGAAGCGAGTGTGTCGGAGATGCAGGGCACCACCGTACAGCTGATCGACAGTGTCGAGGAACGACTGAAGGCTGCGGCTTCCATGGCTGTCGCCTCTTCGGAACGGTCCGAAGAACGCGTGCTTGCGGTGGCGGATCGGCTGAAAACCTCCATCGGGGAGCTTTCGGACTATATCGGCAAGGTCGAAACCCGGGCATTTGCCGCTGCCGGACGCGGTGATGCACAGGTGGAGGCGCTGGGTGCGCGGGCTGTCGAACTGTCGGAGATCGTTGCATCCATCGACAGCGCGGTCGCACAGGGCGGCATTTCCCTCGGCGCTGTCGTCGGCCGCACGGAGACGGCGCTGCAGTCGGTGCGCAGCGGGCTGGAGGACGTCGGTTCTGCGCTGGAAGACATGGACCTGCGTGCCGGACGCAGTGTGACGCTGCTGCAGGAGCGGGAGGAGGCGATCAGCGTCGCTGGCGCGCATGTGCTGGATGGCATGGAGCGGATGGACCGCGCCTTCGCCCTCCGTTCCGATGCGCTGGAACGCCTCGGCCTGCGGGTCAGCTCAGTGGTGGAACGTGCCGAGACGGATGTCACCGCACGTGTGGAAGGTGCAGCGACCCTGCTGGAGAAGATGGCAGCCGATTCATCTCTCGTCGTCGGGCGGACGGCTGAGGCCGTGCGCGACTTGCTTGCTGACATGGAAGGCCGGACGGAGCGGATCGGCGCCCGCGTCGGCAGCGTCAATGAGGCGACCGCGGAGACCACGGCACAGGTCGATGAACGCGTCGCCGAACTCAGCCTGCTGCTGAAGGATATAGAGCGCGCGGTGGCGGACACCGGGACGCAGATCACCGACGTGGACGCGCAGGCCAGGGGTGTCGTGGCCGGACTGACCGAAGGCGTCGGATCGCTCTCAGATGCCGCGCAGCGGATGGATGAGCACGCCCTGGGTGCCGAGCAGCGCCTGCTTGGTCTGTCCAGCGTGATGGAAGCCCGGACCGAGACCCTGTCTGATCTTGTCGACCGTCTGGCGCAGGCGGCGTCGAGTGCGGATGGCGATGTGCGGGCCCGGTTGGAAGGTCTGGCCGGTGACCTGGAACAGGCCATGGCGCAGACGCGCCAGGTCACCCTGTCACTGGGCAACGAAGTCACCCGGCTTGATACCGCTGGTGCGGAGGTCGCAGGCCGGATCGATGTTTCCATCGCCAATGTCGATGAACGCCTGGCGGAGGCAGCCCAGGCTGCGGATGCGGCCGCCGGACGGATGTCGGAAAAGACGGCGGAAATTGCCCTGATGGTGGGCGACCTTGGTGCAGCTGCTCAACAGGCTGACACCGGCATGACCGACATGCGCAATGGCCTTGCCAATGTCGTCGCGGAAGCCAATGAAGCGACCGGGAGCCTGATCGGAGAACTGCGCGCGCTGGGTGAGGCGACGCTGCGGAGTACAGACGGGCTGCATCGGAGTGCAACTGCCGTTTCGGCACGCAATGCCGCCCTGGTGGAGAGCTTCAGCGCGGCAACCGAGGCGCTGGGCAAGGACGGGGGACGGATTGGTGACCTGATCGATGCCCTGCGGGATGCTGTCGGTGGAGCCGAGGCCGAGATTGCGCCCGGGCTGGAACGCATGGCGGGCCGCGTGCGTGATTCCAGCGAACTGGCACGGATGATGGTCGAGGCACTTGAGGCTGGTAGCGGTGCCATGACGGCAGAGGCGGAAGGAATTCGCGCACGCCTGGTGGCCCTGACGGAGGATCTCGACACGCGGGTGCGGGGCCTCGACACCGCTGCTGACGCGGTAACCACGCGGATCATCGGAGCCGCCGGAGAGATCGAGCTGCGTGCCGAATCGCTGGGGGCCGTCGGCAAGCGCATCGGGGATGAAACGCTCGGTCAGGCGGAAGCCCTGGCGGACCGCATCGGCGCGCTGGCCAGCCGGGTCGATGAGAGCGAAGGCCGAATGAGCACGTCCGGGCAACGCATCGAGGAGGCGAGCAACCGCAGTACGGCCGCCGCCCGCTCGGCCACGACAGCCATCGCAGAGGCGGTCTCTGCCATCGATGCGGGGCTGGAACGCACCGGGGACATGGAACTGGCCGCCGGTCGTCTGGCCGGTGCCGCTGAGGATGCTCAGTCACGCATGGGCACAGCGGCAGAAGAAAGCATGCAGCTTGCCCGCGACCTGACCGAGGCCAGCACAGCCCTGACCGACCAGACCCGCAGCCTTGTAGAAGCCGCAGCGGGCGGGGCGTCCCGACTGGCCACCGCGCTTGCCAATGCGCGACAGGAAACCGCGCGCTTCACTGAATCCGAAACCCGTGCCCGTGCAGAGGTCGAAGAGGTGGTCGATGCCCTGAATGCGCGCATGACGCTGGTCCAGAGCATGGCAACGACGCTGAGTGCCACGGGTCAGGAGATCGACAGCATGCTGGCGGTGCGGATCGACGCGCTGGCCAAGGCCTCCGACGCATCGCGCACGGCATCCGACGCGATGACGCGCAGTGTGAGTGATCAGCAGCAACGCCTCGACGACGTGGCCGCTTCGGCGCGACAGCACGCTGAGGCCATGGCGGAGAATGTCGGTGCCACGATCACTCGCCTGCAAACCGAAGCGCAGGCACTGGATGAACTTCTGGATACGGCAGGGCTGACCGGCAAGGGGGCCGTGGATGCCGTCGCGGGTTCCGTCACACGATTGCAGGAAATGCTGGACGCAACACGGGCCACTGTCGCCCGATCAGGCGAGCAGGCTGAAACATCGACCGACGCGCTGGCCCGGCAACGGGCAGCGTTCGCCGAGACCGTGGCGGAGGCCCGCACGGCCCTGACGGCGGTTGAACGCGACCTGGGTACCCAGGCCAGCGCACTGGCTTCGGCCTCCAAGGCCGCGACCATGCAATCGGGGCTGGCTGCCCGGGCGTTCGAGGTTCAGGTGGGGCAGTTGCAGAAGGCGTCCAAGGGGGCGGCACAGGCAGCGGTGGAACTGCGTGACCGGACGACCGAGAACCGCGACAAGCGGTTCCTGCAGTCGGCAGCATTTGTCGCTGAGGGTCTGAATTCCCTGTCGCTGGACCTGCATCGGTTGCTCGACAGGGATGCGACGGAGGCCGAATGGCGCAAGTTCTATCGCGGCGACCGGGGGTTCTTTGCCCGACGGCTGGTGGCCCGCAGCGAGGCGAAGCGGATCGCGGCGCTCTATCGCGACGGCGATGATTTCCGTCGCTTCGTGGACCTGTATCTGAACGAGTTCGATTCGCTGATGCTGAATGTGGAGCGCGCGGATCAGGAGGGGATGCTGAGTGCGGTGTTCCTGAGTGCCGATGTGGGCAAGCTCTACCTGCTGCTCTGCGAGGCGCTGGATCGTGACCCTGGGGGGAAGCGCCTGTTTGGCAAAGCCAGCTGACGTGGCCAGGCGGCGTCAGCCCCTTGATCGGCAGCGCATCTGTCTGGCATCCACTTCGGTGAACATAAGGGGAGGGGGGGCGCCATGAAGGACGGTAACGGAATTCTGGCCGAGTATGGCGTGACGGTCTTCGAGGTGATGAGCCGCCTGGCGATGGAACATGGCTCCATCAACCTGGGGCAGGGCTTTCCCGACGACAATGGCCCGGCGGACGTGCGCGCCGTCGCCGCTGCGGCGCTGGAGGATCAGCCCAACCAGTATCCGCCGATGATGGGGGTGCCGGACCTGCGACAGGCCGTGGCGGCCCACGCAAACCGGTTCTATGGCCTGGATGTGGACTGGCAGACCGAAACCATGGTGACGTCCGGGGCGACCGAGTCGCTGGCTGCCTGTTTCCTGGCGCTGATCGAACCGGGGGATGAGGTTGTCTGCTTCGAGCCGTTGTACGACTGCTATCTGCCGATGATCCGCCGCGCAGGCGGAATCCCGAAGCTGGTGCGCCTCGACCCGCCGAACTGGACCCTGCCGGAAGAGCGCCTGCGTGCGGCGTTCAGCGAAAAGACCAAGTTCGTGCTGCTGAACAATCCGCTGAACCCGGCCGCGAAGGCCTTCAGCCGTGCCGAACTGCAGGTGATTGCCGACCTGGTGCTGGAACATGATGCTTACGCGGTCTGCGATGAAGTCTATGAGCACATCGTGTTCGATGGCCTGCCGCACGTGCCGCTGATCACCTTTCCGGGCATGCGTGACCGCGCGATCAAGATCGGATCTGCGGGCAAGACGTTCTCCCTCACCGGCTGGAAGGTGGGATACATGACCGCCTGTCCTGCACTGATGCAGCGCGTGGCGAAGGCGCACCAGTTCCTGACCTTCACCACGCCCCCCAACCTGCAGCGCGCCGTCGCGTTCGGCCTGTCCAAGGACGGCGCCTATTTCAGCGGTCTGGGCGACGCCATGCAGACCAAGCGGGACCGCCTGCGCGATGGTCTCGACAGCATCGGCTTCGCGTCGGCCCCGTGTCAGGGCACATATTTCCTGAACGCCGATATCCGGTCGCTTGGCTTCACCGGCAGTGACGTACAGTTCTGTCAGGAGATCACCCTGAACGCGGGCGTCACCACCCTGCCGGTCAGCGCGTTCTACGCGTCAGAAGGTGCCCGTACCGACTTCGTCCGCTTCTGCTTCTCCAAGCAGGACGCAATCCTGGATGGCGCGGTGGAGAAGCTGGGGGCATGGGTGGGGGGCAGATAGCGCTCATCCGTTACCCCGTTGTTCCCGCCAGAGGTCGAGTTTTTCCTGGACGGGGCGGTCGGAGAAGCTGAACAGGACGGCATCCTCTGACGCTTCCAGACTGTACCAGGCCCAGGACGGCACGACGAAGTGATCACGCGGGCCGAAGCTGAAGACCTGATCGGCAATGGTGACCTTGCCAATGCCCTCCACCACCGAAAACACCATCGCATCGGTGGCGCGATAGGGGATGCCGCTGAACCCGGCGGGCAGCAGCTGCATGAACGTCGCCATGGTCGGGATGGCGTGATCGCCATTGGTCGGGTTCACATAACGCAGTTTCAACCCCTGGGCCGGGTCCCATCCCTCCGTTCGGCGCATTGTTTCCAGGGCGTCACGCGTGCGGCTGTAGGGATAGCTGAACACCGGTGACGTATGGGTCAGTGCGCTATAGCCGTCGGGCAGCATGCCCTGGCCGTAGCGGGCCAGCGAATCGCCCACGGGCCGGGCGATGGGCTGGCGGTCCTCGCCCCACTTTTCGACAAAGCTGGCATCGAACATGGTGATGATCGGAATATCCAGACCGTCGAGCCAGACCATCGGTTCGCTGGATTCATTGCCATGGTCATGCCAGGTCCAGCTGGGAGTGATGACGAAGTCGCCGGGGCGCATCAGGGTCTTTTCACCATCCACCGCCGTGTAGGCGCCGTCGCCTTCCACCACGAACCGCAGCGCCGATTGCGTGTGGCGGTGTGCGGGGGCCACTTCCCCCGGCAGGATAAGCTGCAGCCCGGCATAGAGCGACGTGGTGATCCGCGCCTTCCCCGGCATCCCCGGGTTTTCCAGGATCAGCACCCGCCGCTCCGCCTCCTTCGCGGTGATCAGATCGCCGGACGTCATGATGTGGGGCCGCACATCGCGGTAACGCCAGAGCGCTGGCCGTACCGGACTCTTCGGCTCCTTCGTGATCAGGTCATGCAGGACCTCCCACAAGGGGGCCATGTTGAGGGGACGGATTTCATCGTAGAATCCTTCGCGCCGTTGCTGTTGCGTCTGATCCGTCATATCTCTCTCCCCGTCGGCACTGGCCGGGTCGCCTTGCGCGCGCCCCGCCCCGGATTGTCCGGCATTCGATCTTCGGCCACAATCCGGCCCCGTTGCAACCTGCTGGCTGCGTCAGCGCCCGATATTGAACTGGATCAGACACGTGTCAGTTGTTCGCGATATCTCCGCCGGGATGAGCCTGATCTCAAAGGCCCCCAGTGCGTTCTTCGGCATCTGCGTCGTCGGCGCGTTGGTCGAGACCCTGCTGGCCATGGGGGGCTACCTGATGCTGGGGCCGTTCGTCATCACGGTGTTCGGCGCCTACATGCTGATCGTGCTGGCGACAGAGGTCTGTCTGGGCGTGACGAAGTTCCGGGCCATCGACTGGAAGCCGAAGGCACCGCAACTGCTGTCGACCCTGCTGTCTGGGTTGCTGATCTTCGTCATCTTCATGCTGACGCTGTTCCCGTTCTCGCTGCTGTTCCTGCTCTATGTCGGTCCACCGCTGCCCGCCGAACCGGCGCAGTCGGCAGATGATGTGGAGGCGATGTTCGGCAATTTCCTCGAACAGCTGCTGGCTGACCCGACCAACATCGCGATCATGGTGGCGGGCACGGTCGCCGTGCTGGCCTTTGCCTCATCGCGGTTCGCGATGGTGCCAGTGATCTCCATCGCCTGGCAGCTTGATTTCGCCGCGGCCCGGAAGCGCCATGCCGAGGGCTTTCTCGGCCTGCGCTGGCGGCTGTTCATGGTCTTCGTCGTGCTGCTCGGCCTGTCCTTCCTGGTCACGTTCGGCGTCGGTCGCGTGATCGGTGGCCCGGCCGGTCTGCTGATCGGCGGCATGGTGGACTGGACCATCGGCCTTGCCCTGCCCATCGCGGTCACCGCAGCAGTTCTCTACGAGACGGCCATGGGGCAGCAGCAGGCCGGGTCAGCGGGCGAACTGCAGGAGTGAGTATCATGGGTTCAGATCTGCGCGCGGGTCTGGCGATCATCCGTGCCACATGGGTCGCTGTTGCAGTCTTCGTGCTGTTCGGCACAGGCGTCACGCTTGCCTTCAATGCCTTGTCAGCGAGCTTGTTGAGCGACGTTTCGCTGGAGTTGCCCCTGGTGCCCGGGTTCTTGTCGGCGCTGATCCTCGATGCTTTGGTTGAGATGATCGTCCCTTATCTGCTCATCCTGTTCATGATCGAGATCGCGGCCATCGGCGGGGAGCGGCTGGCGGGCAAGGACAGCCGAATGCAGCTGGTGTTCAAACTGAATGTCGCCTGGTCCCTGCTTGTCGCGGCGATCTTCAGCACCTTGATCATCACATTGCTGGGGTGGTTACTGCAGGCGTTCATGGGCGTGGTCCTGTTGTCCCTGTTCGGCGACACTGCGAACCAGGACAGTGGTTCCGTGATTTCGACGCTGGGGCTTATAGGGATAGTGCAGCATTTGCTGATCCTGATCGTCCTGGCATTCGGTATCTCCCGGTTCGCGCTCATTCCGGTTATCGCGCGACATCATGCGGTCGGCTTCGGCGAAGCATGGCGTCTCCAGACGCACGGTTTCGACAATTACTACGGCAGTGTTCGCAACCGCTTCTTCAGGGTTTTGCTTGTGCTGCTTGTCATCGAAGCGGTGATTGCCCTTGCGGTGACGTCAGGCATCGGCGACGGGTTCTTTACCAATATCCTGGTGAGTGCCGTATCCGTGTTCCTCCTGACCGTCTGGGCGGTCGCGATCCTGACATGCATGGTGCGCAGCCAGCCCGAGGCATCAGAGCCGACGAATGAAGATACGCAGGACCATTGAGACACCAAAACACCCTGGGGAGGGACATCGACAATGACCGCAGCAACTGATTTCGATGCCGTGATGGCACATCCGGCGGCGCAGGTCTCGCCGACGACGGAAGACGCGATCGTGTCCCGCCGGTCCGTGCGCGGGTTTCTGCCGGACCCTGTGCCGTTGCCGCTGGTGCGCCATATTCTGGAGGTCTCGGCGCGGGCACCGTCCGGCACCAACATGCAGCCCTGGGAGGGGCATGTGATGACCGGCGCGAAGCTGAAGCAGCTTTGTGACGCCGTGCGGGACGCCCACTTCAACAGCCCAGCGGGGCATGAGAAGGAATACAAGTATTATCCCGATGCCTTCTTCGAACCCTTTCTGGGGCGGCGGCGGAAGGTCGGGCTGGACCTCTACAAGCTGGCCGGGGTGGCGAAGGGCGATACGGCGCGCATGCGTGAGCAGTCGGGGCGGAATTATCTGTTCTTCGATGCGCCGGTGGGCATGATGTTCACCATCGACAACCGGCTGGAAATCGGCAGTTGGCTCGACTACGGCATGTTCCTGCAGAACATCATGACCATTGCCCGGCAGTACGGCCTGCACACCTGCCCGCAGGCGGCCTGGCCGACGTATCACACGGTGATCAAGGACGTGCTGGGCATTGCCGGGGATCAGACCGTCGTCTGCGGCATCGCGCTGGGGTACGAGGACACGGCGTTGGTGGAAAACACCCTGCGGACGGAGCGGGAGCCGGTGGACGGCTTCATGACCTTCCACACCGATTGAGTGCGGCAACAGGGTGCGGGGCAGCGGAGGGCGTCTGATGGCCCTCCGACCGTGCCGGTCAGATACTCAGGTCTTCCAGATTGTAGTCATGGACGCTGGCGGGTGCCGCATCGTCCCGGACCCATTTCTCGCCACTGTCCACGTGGGGCTGATAGGCGAACGGCGTTTCATCCGGGTAGCGCTGCCGGCGGGCATCGATGCCATAGCCGATCATGCGGGCGCGGCGCGCGATCCGGGTGGCGTCATAGACGGCCACTTCGTTGTGGATGCCGCCTGATTCCACGTCCAGCACCGAACGGCGGCGGTGGAAACCGAAGTTGATCGTGACCCGCCAGTCGGGGCTGGTGTTGGCAAATGACCCGTGGACAACCTGCCGGTTGCTCATCACCACATCCCCGGGCGCGCAAACCATCGGCACGGCGTCGGGCAGCCGGTCGGATCCTGCTTCGGCGCAAAGGGCGGCAATGTCGACCTTGTTGAGCTTGTGCGTGCCGGGCAGCACCCAGACACCGTTCGCCGGTGTGCAGCCATAGACCTGCGCCATGAAGTTGAAGCCATGGGTGCCCTGATCCCAGTCCGGCGCATCCCAGTGGGTCACCCCGTCACGGTGCCAGGCGACGGAAGCCCCCAGCCCCGGTTCCTTGAAGAACAGACCTTCGTTGAAGGGCACGAAATCGGTGCCATTGATCGCGGCCGCGACACCCAGAATTTCCGGGTGACCATAGACACGCAGCGCTGCCTCGGAATGCTGCAGGCTGCCAAGCAGCAGGTAGACAATCTGTTCGGGGGCGTCTGCGGCAGCCTTCGGCACCGACATCTTGACGGGGTGGCGACCGGCGGCGGCGTCCGTGCCGCCGAACGGGTCACCAAGCGGCTTTGACCAGAACAGGTTCGGGGCCTTGTTAGTCAAACCGATTGCCGGACGGCCCTGAGCATCGGTCTCCGCGCCACGCGTGGCCGGAAAACGGCTGCGAACCTGATCGATATCCGTCTCGATCTCCGCCAGCTCATCGGGTTTCAACACGCCCTCGAAGACGTAGAAACCGCAGCGCCAGTATGCTTCCACGATATCGGGATGCAGGACACCGTTGCCGATGAAGCGGATGGGGCCCCGGTTGCCAAGGGTCATCGCCCGCTGCAGACCTTCTGCCTGATACTGCTGCATCGCAGCCTCATCAGCGCCGAAGTCGACGCCGGTACTGGTCTTCGCAATCGGGTGTTCAGGTGCATTCATGGTTCGACCCTCCCGCTGTCGCGCCGTGACTGTGCGCCATCCCAGCCATTCACTGCCGCTGCGCCAACTGCCAACTTGGGCATGGCGGATGACGGCAGCAGCCTGAATCGGGTCGCCTTCAAGGCATCTCGTCAGTTCTTCAGAACCGACTGCAGCTTCATGGCAACGCCCATGTTCCCTTCGATCTTCAGCTTGCCCATCATGAACGCGGTGGTGCCGTCCAGATCGCCATTGACCATTGAAAGGAAATTCTCCTTCGAGATCTTCATGGTGCAGTCGGCGTCCTTGTCTTCGTTGGTCACCGTGTTGGGTGAAGACGCACCGTCCAGATAGATCACGCCGTCGTCACCGAAATCGAACTTCAGCGTCGCGTCGAGGCCGGAATCATCGCCCACGCGGTCACGCATGCCTTCGGTGATCTCCTCAAGGGTAGCCATCGGTTGTTCTCCAGTCTGGTGTTGCTGACGTTGGGGGCAACAGCACCATACCTGCGGGGGGCGTGCAAGCCTGTCCCTGCGTCAGGTCGCGTGCTTTTCGATCCGCACGGTATCGCCAGGGCGCAGCCGCGTGATGATCTCCATCAGGGCATCGAAGGCGAAGGCCACACAGCCTTCCGTCGGGGCCATGTCAGGGCGGGCCACATGGACGAACACGGCACTGCCGCCACCGGCGACCACGGGTCTGTCGTTATGGCCGATGACCAGCACCAGGTCATACAGCCCGTCGGCGCGCCAGAGCTCTTCGTGACCAAACGTGCTGGGCAGGCGAATCTGGCGGTTGTAGCCGGGGCTGCCTGGATCATCACACCAGCCATGGGTGCGCAGGATGGGCTGTGCGGGCAAGGCCGTGCGCGGTCGCCCGATGCGGTCATGGCGATACATCAGGCGACGGATAGCGAACGTTCCCACAGGGGTGCCACCATCGCCTTCGCGCTTGTCAGCCACGATGCCCGATGACCCCAGCGCACAGTCATATGTGCTGCGCCCCAGGCGGGCGAAGCCATCGCCGAAGACGTGCAACAGGGCCACGCGTTCCGACCGTCAGTCTGCTGCTTCGGCCCCGGCCAGTGCGGCCCGGTCCTGATCGAACTGCAGGTTCGCCAGGCGGGCATAAAGCCCGTCCTGCTGCATCAGTTCGGCATGTGTGCCGCTGGCCACGACGGAGCCCTGGTCGATGACCACGATCCGGTCCGCCTTGAGCACGGTGGCGAGCCGATGCGCGATCACCAGTGTGGTGCGGCCGTGCATCAGCGTATCCAGCGCGTCCTGCACCATCCGCTCCGATTCCGCATCCAGTGCCGATGTGGCTTCGTCGAGCAGCAGGATGGCCGGGTCACGCAGGATGGCGCGGGCGATGGCGATCCGCTGTCGCTGCCCGCCCGACAGACGCTGGCCACGCTCCCCAAGCTCCGTCGCGTAGCCATCCGGCAGGCGGTCCAGGAACTCGGCAGCACCGGCAGCCTTCGCCGCCGCCCGGACTTCGTCGTCCGTGGCGTCGGGGCGGCCATAGCGGATGTTTTCCAGCGCCGAGGTGCCAAACATCACCGCGTCCTGCGGCACCAGCCCGAAGCGCTTGCGCACGGCAGACGGATCCACCTGGGTGATATCGAGGCCGTCCAGGGTGATGGTACCAGCGTCGGGGTTGTAGAAGCGCAGCAGCAGCTGGAACACGGTCGACTTGCCCGCACCGCTCGGACCGACAAGTGCGACCGTTTCGCCGTTGCGCACATCCAGCGAGAAATCGTCCAGCGCCGCGATCTCGGGTCGGGTCGGATAGTTGAACCGCACCTTGTCCAGGTTCAGGCGTCCTTCCGGCACGGCGGGCAGGGGGGACGCATCGGCGGGTGCCCTGATCTCCGGCTCCACCTGCGCCAGTTCCAGCAGGCGCTCCGTCGCACCAGCGGCACGTTGCAGGTCGCCCCACATTTCCGACAGGGTGCCAACCGATCCGGCCACGACGATGGCGTAGAACACGAACGCCGTCAGTTCACCGCTGCTCATGGTGCCCGCCGCCACGTCCGAGGCACCCAGCCACAGAACAACGTCGATGGCACCGAAGATCAGCAGGATGATGACAGCGGTCAGCCAGGCCCGCACGGCGATCCGCTTGCGTGCCACGGCAAATGTCTCACCGACCGCATGCCCGAACCGCTTCTTCTCGTATTCTTCCTGCGTGAAGGCCTGCACGGTCTGCACCGCGTTCAGGCTTTCCTCGGCCCGTGCATTGACCGCGGCAACCTTGTCCTGGCTCATGCGGGACAGTTTCCGCAGCCGGCGACCGAAGAAGATGATCGGCACCACCACAATGGGCACCATCGCCAGCACCAGCCCGGCCAGCTTGGGGCTGGTGATGATCAGCATGGCAAGTCCACCCATGAACATCAGCAGGTTGCGCAGCGCCATCGACGCACTGGATCCGACCACCGTCTGGACCAGTTCCGTGTCCACGGTCAGACGGCTCATGACCTCGCCCGTCTTGGTCTGTTCGTAGAACCGGCGATCAAGGTCGATGACGTGGCGGTACACGGCCTTGCGGATGTCAGCGACAATCCGCTCTCCCAGCCAGGTGACGGTGTAGTAACGGGCGAAGGTGAACACGGCGAGCAGTGTGAAGACACCGAAGAGGGCCAGGAAATACTGATCCAGCAACTGGCCTTCCGTCGTGCCGAATCCGTTGTCCACCATGCGGCGGACAGCCTGCCCGATGGCCAGGGTCGTGGCGGCGGCGCCGGTCAGTGCAACGATCGCCATGCCGACCTGCAGGCGATAGGGGCGCACGAACGGCATCAGGCCCTTCAGGGCATTGATCTTCTTGGGCTTCGGGCGCCCGCTCTTCTCGTCATTCTTGTCTGCCGGTGCACCATTTTCCGGTGCTGCCCCTGCCTTGTCCTGTACGCTCAAACCCGCTCGCCTCAAATCACGACATGTCAATGCTGGCGGGACAGTACTGCCGTGCCGCTGTCGCGCCAAGGGGGGCGCGTGGTCGCGGGCGTGGCGGGGATCACGTCAGCTGCGAACTCAGGTCGCGGACGTCATGTGGGATGGATGTGAACAATTCACACGTGATTGAAACAGGAACCTATTCTGCTCACGATTGGATTTCGTCGCACCAGCAATGCGGCGTGTGACACAATCTTGGCCAACAAGGCTGCGCCTCGGGCTTCCGGGTTGATGGATGCATGAGGGGGGGGGCAGCGGCCTTTGAGGGGAGGCTGCCATGGCGCACAGAAGATGCGAGGCATGTGACGAACTGATCGCGATGCGGGCACAGGTCTGTCCGCACTGCGATCTTTCGCTGGCGACGGCAGACAGAGACGTCGATCACGCCCGGATTCCGCCCCAGCCCAGCCCGGGATTGGGTTTTCTGACCTTTTGCCTGATCAGCTTCGCCATCATCTACGCCGTTGTGGATTTCGCGGGTTAAGAAGTGTATTAGAAAAAAAGCCAGATTTTGTCGCGTTGCAATGGGCGATATGTAAAGAAAATCGACGTATATCGCAAAAAGTTCAATTTTTTAGTTGTTGTTCAAAAAATGTCCCCATCAGTTTTTCATCAATATTGATTTGCGTGGTGCAAACTTCGACAATCTTTGCCAAGAAATCTGCCGATGGGGTGAATTGGTTGGACTGTTGTTTATCTGCAATTCTTGAGAAAATTTCCAAGCATGCCTCCAGAGAGTTATTCTGATTTATCACGGAATAAACTATGCCTGACACCGCTTTCGAAATCACGTCTGCGGTATCGTTATCCATCGCTAAACTGCCGGATCTTGACGCGCTGAATATATTGGCCTCAGCAGATGTCGCTGCGCCAATTGTCTGCAAGGTGGAAAGGGCTTCAGTGTTCGCGGCGATCAGTTTGTCTAACAGTCCAATTTTGCTTTCCATTTTCTCGATAAAATCGTTGATCTTGGTCAGTTCACTCTCAGCTTGGGCCGATTTCGCCTTTGCTTCTTCGAGTACCTTTTCCTTTGCGGCTACGGCATCTTCATCACTACCTTCGTCCGAATTCACATCATTTTCGGCAGCCTCAACAGCTTTTTTGGCAGCCTCAACAGCTTTTTTGGCCTCACCCACCGCGATCGACTGTTCAGCTCTCTTCAATTTCTGCGTGGCAAGTGAGGCGCGGAGGGTGTCGCGTCTTCCGTCAAGTTCGATCAGGAACTTCGATGTCTCAAGTGAATCGTTCGCCAGTGCTGCCTTCGCAGAGCCCCCGGTTGTTGCCGCAGGTGCCCTGACGACACCGGTCAGTTGCTCAACAGCGAGCAGGCCGATGATCATGTTCTGGTAGCGCATCTGCAGGCTGCGCATCTGGAAGCCATTGATGGCACCGTTCGCATGGGCTTCGCAGAGCCGGTAAAGGGCGTCGCGCATCAGCTGGATGGACTGGGTGCGGAGGCCGATGCTGGCCGCGGAGCCTGACAGGGAATTGGTCACCGCAGCGGCAAGACTTTCACTGGCGGCTGAAGAACCGGTCAGGGACCCCGAGAAGCTTGCGGCCACGGATGCCAGGGCGTCCGGGCTTGGCTCCGCGCAGATCCTCAGGTCGGAGTTGCTTTTTTTGTTGACCACTATGGCCCGCTGCTTGGCATCAACAAAGGCCAGCTTGTAGGCGTCGTCTTGCGTTCCCGTTGTCCGATGAATCGATTCGAGGTTGCCACAGGCGCTGACCGTGACAACCAGTGCGCCGAGCATGGCAACTGGCAACAAGCGGGGCAAAGACATGCGGGGTTCTCCCATTCATTCTTCAGCGCGCTGTTATATGGCCTGTATCCAGGTTGCCACGATCCGATTCGGTTGCTCAGATCAGGCGCTGTTGGTGAAAATATTCACGAAGATTGATATGAATTGCAATCAATAATTGTAATTCACTGAATCGTATCGTTTTTTCGAGCTGTTGCCGGTCAGGCAGTGTCCATCTGTGCAAAGCCTGACGGCACAGGTTCGGGCATGGGGCAGGGTATCGCCACGACATGGTCGACCCGGGACGCAGGCGGGCCTTGGCGGCAGCGGTCCAGCAGGGCTTTCACCCGCCCGGCTTCACCGGTGAACAGAGCCTCGACCGTTTCATCCCTGCGATTGCGCACCCAACCGGCGACGCCCAGATCGCGGGCGTTGCGCACCGTGAAGCCGCGAAACCAGACGCCCTGGACCCGGCCATGAATGGTGACATGCATCGCGACTGGGGTGGTGTCTTCGGTCATCCGTGGCGGGTCCGTTTCTCGGGCTGATGTTCTGCAACATGGACAGGACGGGGTGCAGGGCCATATAGAACGCAACAATCCATCAATTGACCCAGCTTACAGGAACGCGGACGACAGATCGCCATGGAACCCTTGCCCTTCATCAAGATGCACGGCCTCGGCAATGATTTCGTGGTGCTGGACGCCCGGCGTGCGCCCATTGATCTGTCTCCGGCCGTCATCCGTGCGATTGGCGACCGGCGCTGGGGGGTGGGCTTCGATCAGTTGCTGACCCTGATGCCGTCGGATGTGGCCGCCTGTTACATGCGGATCGACAATTCGGACGGTTCGTCTGCCGGGGCCTGCGGCAATGGCACACGCTGTGTCGGGCGTTTGCTGCTGGATGAACTGGGCACGAACGAAGTCCGCATCGACAGTCCTGGTGGCATGCTGACGGTTTCGCGGGCGGCGGACGGCCTGTTCACAGCGCGCATGGGGCAACCGCGCTTTGGCTGGCAGGATGTGCCACTGGCGCATGAAGTGGACACGTTGCACACCCCCCTGTCGCAGGATGGCCTGTCTGACCCGGTGGCCCTGTCCATGGGCAACCCGCATGTCGTGTTCTTCGTCGATGATGCGGAGGCCGTGGATCTCGCGTCAGTGGGCCCGGGGATCGAGAACCATGCCCTGTTCCCCGACCGGGCCAACGTGTCCGTGGCCAGCCGTCGCGAAGATGGCAGCTTCCGGCTGCGCGTGTTCGAACGCGGAGCGGGGATTACCTCCGCCTGCGGATCGGGCACCTGCGCCACCTATGCGGCGGCGCGCGCGCGCGGACTGGCGGACGGGCCGGTGCGGATCGACCTGGATGGCGGGCCATTGTGGATGGACATGGATGCGGAAGGCGCGGTGCTGATGACGGGCGCTGCGAGCCTCAGTTTCCACGGCATTCTGGACCCGCATGTCCTCGAAGGTGCAGCCTGATGCGCAGCCCGGAGGTCGTCAGTTTCGGATGCCGGCTGAATGCCTGGGAATCGGAAGTCATTCGTGGCCACGCGACCCTGGCTGGCCGTGACGACGTTGTTGTTGTCAACACCTGCGCCGTGACGGCAGAGGCGGAACGCCAGGCACGGCAGACCATTCGCCGTCTGCGCCGGGAACGACCGGGGGCCGAGATTGTCGTCACCGGCTGCGCGGCCCAGATTGCGCCGGAGACCTGGGGTGCCATGCCGGAAGTCAGCCGCGTGGTCGGAAACAGGGAAAAGCTGGACGCCGCCGCATTCGCGCGCGGGACAAACAACCCCGTGCTGGTTCAGGACATCATGGCGGTCGAGGAAACGGCCGGGCATCTGATCGAAGGCTTTGACGGACGAGCGCGGGCCTTCCTGCAAGTGCAGAACGGCTGTGATCACCGCTGCACCTTCTGCATCATTCCCTTTGGACGCGGCAACTCGCGGTCTGTCCCCGTCGGTGTCGTGGTCGATGAAGCGCGCAAGCTTGCCGCCAACGGCGTGCGGGAGATCGTGCTCACTGGTGTCGATATCACATCATATGGTCCCGATCTGCCGGGGCAGCCGACCCTGGGTCAGCTCTGCCGTCGCCTGCTTGCCATGGTGCCGGAGATTGCCAGGCTGCGACTGACATCGATCGATCCGGTGGAAGTGGATGCCGACCTCTGGCGGCTGATCGCGGAGGAGGAACGGCTGATGCCGCATCTGCACCTGTCGCTGCAGGCCGGAGATGACATGATCCTGAAGCGGATGAAGCGCAGGCACAGTCGCGACGACGCGATCCGGTTCTGTGCGGAGGCGCGCAGGCTGCGACCGGACATGGTCTTCGGTGCAGACCTGATTGCCGGATTTCCAACCGAAACAGAGGAAATGCATGCCAATTCGTGCCGGCTGGTGGCTGAATGCGACCTGACCTGGCTGCATGTCTTTCCCTACTCGGAGCGGCCCGGAACTCCGGCGGCGCGCATGCCGTCAGTACCGAAGGCGGCTCGAAAGGCGCGTGCCGCGACCTTGCGGGCGCTGGGGCGGGATGCGGCTTCCCGGCACCTGACTGCTCAGATCGGACATACGGTGGAGGTTCTGGTGGAAACGGATGGCAAGGGTCACTCGCCCCATTTCGCGCATGTGCAGCTGGACGGGACCCATGCGCCAGGCGATCTCGTCGCCGCCCGCGGGACATCCGTTGCCGGTGAAATGTTGCAGGCGAGAGCCGCCTGATGGCAGAGCAGCAGCAGGGCAAGGGATGGTTTGGCCGCCTGAAGGATGGTCTGAAGCGGTCAACCGGACAGCTGACCGGCAGCATCGGGGCCGTATTCACCAAGCGGAAGCTGGATGATGACGCACTGGAGGATCTGGAAGAGATCCTGATCCGGGCCGATCTGGGTGTGCAGGCCGCATCACGGATCACGGCAGAGATCGCCAGGGGACGCTATGACAAGGACGTCACGGATACGGAGATCAGGGAGGCACTGGCGGAAGCGGTTGCCAAGACGCTGGAACCTGTGGCGAAGCCCCTGCTGATCGACCCGGCCCAGCGCCCGAACGTCGTTCTGGTTGTCGGCGTCAATGGTGTCGGCAAGACCACGACCATCGGCAAGATTGCGCACGATCAGGCGCAGGCCGGGCGCAAGGTGGTGCTGTGCGCCGGGGATACGTTCCGTGCCGCCGCCATCGACCAGCTGAAGATCTGGGGGGAGCGCACGGGGGCCGAGGTTGTGGCCCGCGAAACGGGGGCCGATTCCGCCGGGCTGGCATTCGACGCCCTGATACGTGCGCGCGAGGTTTCGGCGGATCTGCTGCTGATCGACACGGCGGGTCGTCTGCAGAACAAGGCCACATTGATGGCCGAGCTCGAGAAGATCATCCGGGTTCTCAAGAAGCAGGATGAGAGCGCACCGCATGCCGTGTTGCTGGTTCTGGATGCAACGACCGGTCAGAACGCCATCAATCAGGTGGAGGTGTTCCGCAACGTCTGTGACGTCACCGGCCTTGTCATGACCAAGCTTGACGGATCGGCACGTGGTGGCGTGCTGGTGGCCGTGGCGGAGAAGTTCGGCCTGCCAGTGCACTACATCGGTGTTGGCGAACAGGCCGGGGACCTGCGGCCCTTTTCAGCAACAGAGTTCGCCCAGGCCCTCTGCGGCGTTGCTGACGGGTCGTGATGGACAAGACTCCAGACGGAATCATGCATGGAACCGTCGTCGCCCTTGATGGGTCAGGCGTCCTGTTGCGTGGCCCGTCCGGGTCAGGCAAGTCGGACCTGGCGCTGCGGCTGCTGAGTGAGGGATGGACCCTGATCGCTGATGATCGGGTTATTCTTTATCCCTTTGAAAACAGGATTCTGGCGCGATGTCCTGATGCGTTGCTGGGGCTTCTGGAGGTCCGTGGACAGGGCGTCGTCCGCCTGATGACCGGGGAATGGACAGCGGCAGCGGATGTGCGGCTGGTTGTTGATCTGGTGGCCCGTCCCGACGATGTTGCACGCATGCCGGAGCCAGCGCTTTTTCGCCATTCAGGTATCGATTGCCCTTTGATCTCGCTATACCCATTTCAGGCATCCGCTGCGGCCAGACTGCGGCTTGCGCTGTTGCTCATTTCAGAACCGGGAAAGCTTGTGCAATGACGGAAATGACAGACCTGTCGATGGATCGCGATGAGCTGTTGCTGGTCACGGGACTGTCCGGCGCGGGCAAGAGTTCCGCCCTGAAGATGCTGGAAGACATGGGGTGGGAAGTCATCGACAACCTGCCTCTGGTTCTGCTGCCTGGCTTGTTGGAACGCAATGATGGAGAGGGCAGCAAGCGCCGTTTCCTGGCCGTGGGGATCGACAGCCGGACCCGGGATTTTGACCCGGACGCGCTGGATGAACAGCTGACGTCTTTGCGTCACAGGGGGGGGATCAACGTCCGGTTCTGCTATTTCACCTGCGATCCCGATGTCCTGCAGAACCGGTTCACGGAAACCCGGCGCCGTCACCCCATGGCCCGGGACCGCACAGTGGCTGATGGTATCCGCATCGAGCAGGAGATGTTCGACACCCTGCGTGACCGGGTCGACCGGGTCATCGACACGACCAACCTGTCGCTGCCGGATCTGCGGGCGCATCTGCGACGCCTGTTCGACATCTCCGATGACCAGCGGGTGCAGATACATGTCGTATCGTTCTCGTTCCGCCGCGGGCTGCCCCGGGCTGCGGACCTGGTGTTTGACGTGCGGTTTCTCGACAACCCCTACTACGTTCCGCATCTGCGTGCCGGCACGGGGCTGGATGCCCCGGTGCAGGCGCATATCCAGACTGATTCGGCCTGGACGCCGTTCATCGACAAGCTGGAGGACATGCTGTCGTTCCTGCTGCCCCGCTACGTCAGCGAAGGTAAGTCCTATCTGACGATTGCCATCGGCTGCACCGGCGGGCGGCACAGGTCGGTTTTCACGACAGAAGAGATTGCACGGCGCTTGCGCGGCGATGACACTCGTGTGACCGTTCGGCATCGTGATCTGCCCTGACATGGCAGATCACCATCAGGGCAATGGAGACGGGTAGCGATGATCGGCATGGTGCTGGTGACGCATGGTCGGCTGGCGGAAGAATTCATCGCCGCGACAGAACATGTGGTCGGCGCGCAGGAGAACGTCAGGGCGATCTCCATCGGTCCCGACGATGACATGGAACAGCGCCGCAAGGATATCATGGACGCTGTCGAGGCAGTGGATGACGGCTCCGGCGTGGTCCTGCTGACCGACATGTTCGGCGGCACGCCGTCGAACCTGGCGATTTCCATGATGGATCAGGGGGAGGTCGAGGTGATTGCAGGCATGAACCTGCCGATGTTGATCAAGCTCGCCACGGTGCGTGAGAAATCCACATTGGCCGAGGCGGCTGCCATCGCACAGGAGGCCGGACGCAAGTACATCAACGTGGCGTCCCAGGTCCTGAATGGCGGCGATCAGTGAATGAACAGACCACATCAGGCCCTGTCACCAGGCGCCTGACCATCTGCAACGAAAAGGGCCTGCATGCCCGCGCTGCGGCCAAGTTCGTCACCTGCGTTGCGGGCTGGGACGCTCGGGTGACGGTGGAGAAGGACGGTGCATCGGTCACGGGCGATTCGATCATGGGCCTGATGATGCTTGCGGCCTCGAAGGGGACGGAGATCTGCGTCACTGCCGAGGGGCAGGACGCTGAGGAAGCGATCAAGGCGCTCGGCAATCTGGTGTCTGGACGCTTTGACGAGGGCCGGTGAACGGCCTGCCTGAAAATGCGTTGAGTGGCCTCGGGGTCGCTGACGGCATCGCCATTGGCCCGGCACATGTTGTCGAGGGCGGTGTGGACCGGGTGCTGGAATTCCGCATTTCAGCCGGACGTATCCCAATCGAGATCGAACGGTTTCAGGCGGCAACAGTCACGGCGTCGCAGCAGCTCGAGCGGCTGCGGGAACAGTCGCGCCGGATCGGCGGTGGCGCAGGCGAGGAAATGGATTATCTGCTCTCTGCCCACGCCAGCATGCTGGCCGGTTCTCGCCTGACCCGTGGCGTGGAACAGCGCATCAGGGACCGGAGGATCAACGCCGAAGCGGCAGTGCAGCGGGAGATCGCGGCGATTGTCCGCCAGTTCAAGGCACTTTCTGACCCATATCTCGCCGCGCGGGCGGATGACGTGCGCGACCTCGGACGCCGGCTGATCCGCGCGCTGGGGGGGGAGCGGACGGAGCCGTTCGCCGACATCACGCCAGGGTCGGTTGTCGTCGCGCGAGAGATCACGCCAGCGGACATGGCGGCAATGGAACCGGGTCAGGTCACCGGACTGGCGGCAGAGATCGGTGGTGCAGACGGCCATACCGCGATCATGGCGCGTGGCCTCGGCATTTCGGCTGTTCTGGGGGTGCCGGACCTGGTTGCCAACATCCGCCAGGGTGATCAGGTGATCATCGACGGGCAGGCGGGCATCGTGATTGTCCGCCCCGACAAGGCAACCATCGACAACTACCGCCGTCAGCGAACGACGTTGCTGCGCCGTCGTCGTGCGCTGGCAAAGCTGAAGGACCTGCCGTCGGAAACCCGGGATGGCGTCGCGGTTCACCTGCAGGCAAACGTCGAACTGCCCATCGAGGCGGAGCAGGCACTGGGGTTCGGCGCGGAAGGCATTGGACTGCTGCGCAGTGAGTTCCAGTTCATGGCAGCAGAGACCGAACCCGACGAAGACTGTCAGTACGAACAGCTGGCGAGCATTGTCCGGGGCATGGATGGGCGGCCGGTGACGATCCGCACGCTGGATGTGGGGTTCGACAAGCTGCCGCCGTCCATGGTGGAGGGGTTGCCGCCGGGCGACAATCCGGCCCTGGGACTGCGGGCGATACGATTGTCCCTGCTGCGTCCTGCCCTGCTGGAAACACAGCTTGCCGCGATCCTGCGCGCCGCGAACCACGGGCCCGTGCGCATCCTGCTGCCGATGATCACGACGGTCAGCGAAATCGTCGCCGTCCGGGCGGCCATGGTGCGCGTTGCCCGCAAGCTGAAACGGCGCAAGGTCGATATTCCCGACCCCCTGCCACCACTTGGCGTGATGATCGAAGTCCCGGCGGCGGCGCTTTCCGCGGATGCCCTCGCCCGGGTCTGCGATTTCTTCTCCATCGGGACCAACGACCTGACCATGTACACGCTGGCTCTGGACCGCACCAACGAGCAGGTGGCGTCCCTCTATGACCCGCTGCATCCGGGCGTCCTGCGCCTGATGCAGTTCGCGGTGGCGGCGGCTCTGCGCGCAGGTATTCCGGTCAATGTCTGTGGCGAAATGGCGGGCGACCCACGTTTCGCGCCCCTGCTCATCGGGCTGGGCATTCGTGATCTGTCGATGGCCGTTGGCAGCATACCCCTGGTGAAACAGCGCATCCGCCGCCTTGATACCGTCGCCGCGGCCGAGCATGCCGACATGGTCATGGCGCAGACGGATCCCGCGCGGTCGGCGGAGTTGCTCGATGCCGCCCCATGATCCCTCATGGCTCACCGATTTCCTGGCCGGTGACCGACGCGCCCTGTCGCGCGCCATCACCCTTGTCGAGAACGAGGGACCTGCCGCCGCTGACGTGCTGGCCGCCATCCGTGGTCATCTGGGCCAGGCACTCACCATTGGTTTCACCGGTCCGCCGGGCGCGGGCAAGTCGACGCTGGTGAATGCCTTCGTGCGGGTGCAGCGGGAACGGGGCCGGACGGTTGGCGTCGTTGCGGTCGATCCGTCCAGCCCCGTCACCGGGGGTGCCATTCTGGGCGACCGGATCCGCATGACGGGTCATTCGGGCGACCGGGGCGTGTTTGTCCGGTCGCTGGCCAGCCGTGGGCATCTGGGCGGACTCTCGCGATCTGCGGTCCGGGTGATCGACTGCATGGATGCGTCCGGTCTCGATATCGTTGTCATCGAAACTGTTGGTGCGGGCCAGTCGGAGGTCGAGATCGCGGAGGTCGCGGACATCAAGGTGGTCGTCGCAGCCCCCGGCCTGGGGGATGACGTTCAGGCCATCAAGGCCGGAATCCTGGAGATTGCAGACATCCTGGTGGTCAACAAGGGGGATCACCCGCTCAGCGCCCAGACCGCACGCTATCTGAAGACCATGGTCGGCATGCAGGACCGCGATCCCCCGACGGAGGTCATGCGCACCACCGCGACGACGGGGCAGGGGGTGGAGGCACTGGCCGATCAGGTGGATCTGCTGGGGCGGCACCGGCGCGACGCCGCACCCATGACCCGCAATCGCCGCCTGCTGGTGCGTGCGGCACAGGACCTGTTGCGGCTGCGCCTGGCCCAGGCTGACCCGGAAGACATCGATGTGCTCGCCCGACAATTGCTGGCGGGTGAAAAGACGGTCGAGAACGCCGCGCTGGAACTTGTCCGGCAGATACTGGAGGATCCATCATGAGCCGCATTCCCCCGCAGGTCCGCGACCTGATTCATGCCCTGCCGGATTCGCGGATCAGGGAGATATCCCTGTTCGGTGCCGGAAAGCCTGGCCTTATCCCGCTCTGGTTCGGTGAATCGGATGAACAGACACCGGATTTCATCAAGGACGCGGCACGCGCCGCGATGGATCAGGGGGAAACGTTCTATGCCCCCAACGCTGGCGTTGCGCCGTTACGGCACGAGATCAAATCCTACATGACACGGCTCTATGGCCGTGAATTCGGCCTGAACCGCTTCGTGGTCACGGCGTCGGGGATGAACGCGATCATCCTGACCATGCAGGCCCTGCTGGACCCGGGTGACAACATGCTTGCGGTGACCCCGGTCTGGCCGAACTGCAAGGAAACTGCCGCGATCATGGGGGCCGAAGTGCGCGATGTGCCCCTGTCGGAGGCGGATGGTGGCTGGAGCCTGGATCTGGATCGGCTGTTCGATGCTGCCGATGACCGGACCCGCGTGATCTTCATCAACAGTCCGGGCAATCCGACCGGCTGGATGATGCCGGAGGGCCAGCGTGACGCGATCCTGCAATGGGCACGGCATCGGGGCATCTGGATCGTGGCCGATGATGTCTATGCCCGACTGGTCTATGACCGCCCGCATGCTCCGGCCTTCGTGGAGGTCGCTGACCCGGACGACAGGCTGATCGCGATCAACAGCTTTTCCAAGAGCTGGTCGATGACTGGCTGGCGTCTGGGCTGGATCACGGCACCCGTATCCCTGCTCGGCGATCTGGAAAAGCTCAACGAATACAATATTGCCGGGCCGACGACGTTCGTGCAGCACGCGGGGGCGGTCGCGCTGCGGGACGGTGATGGCTATGTCGCCGAATTGCTGGAAAGGTTACGCCGTCGTCGCGATCTTGTGGCCCAGGGTCTCAGCCAGTTCTCCCGCGTGCGGTTCGCGTCGCCGGAAGCCGCATTCTATGCCTTTTTCTCTGTCGATGGCGTGACGGACAGCCTGGAATTTGCCCGCCGTATCGTCAGCGAGGCGGGCGTCGGCCTTGCCCCGGGAAACGCCTTCGGTGACCAGGGTGAGGGCTATCTGCGCCTCTGCTTTGCGTCTTCCGAAGCGGCTCTTTCCGATGCGCTGGAACGAATGCGTCCGCTGCTTGACGACTAGGGCTGGCGCGCCGGTCCGTCCAGTACGCTCTTTGCTTCAGGTATTGCAGGAGCGATTGACCGCAAAGCATTTCTTAACCCAACTGCCATACACCTAACGCGCTGGCGGGAGGAGCGGACGTGTGCCTCGGACTGTGGCAGAAATGGAGCTGGGAGCATGACGACGGTCGAAACCATGGCCTACGAACGCGGTGACGCTGCCATCCGCTGTTTCTGGTATCTGGACACCGTTCAACTGGGCCAATACGCGTCAGGCGGAGTCATTATCGTATGCGGTTCCGGGACATGAACGACAAATCACCATCGTGGCTGTGCGCAGGTCAGTCAGGATTGTCATTCGTGCAAACAGCCCGTTCGAATACCGAGGCTTGGACGTGCCTGGCGGGAAAGCCTTAGATGCCAGAGACTTCACCAGAAGCACGTGCGTCCAAATCGCGCGTGAACCCGTGGATGCTCACGTTTCGGGACGCCGAGCTTGAGCGCAAATTTCGTTCAAGCTGGCTGGATGGCACCAGAATACAGAACCTGTTCTGGGAACTTGGTGCGATAGTTTACTACCTGTCGATGACCGTCGCCTTGCAGGCCGTGCTGCCTGCCGATGAGCAGTACATGATTGAATTGCGCTACGGTCTCGGGCTGCCGATGATCATCCTGTCGACGCTGCCGCTGCTGCTCCATCCGCAACTCAAGTCGTTCAGTGCAGCGTTCTTTTCCATCGCCGTGATCATCATCTTCGGGATTTCCTGCTTCCAGCTGCGCGTCGCGCAGCCACCTGACGACTTCCTGTTCCTGTTCGACATGACCGTCGTGTTCATCTTCGCCCAGCATTGCAATCGCTCCTTCTTTGTCCAGAATGTATTTCTGGTTTCCGTCCTGTCGCTGACAGCAGGGGTGACGGTCTACGGGTTCGGGGGAAGTGACCTGGCGACCAACGTACCCTTTGCACCGTTTGTGCTGACCCTGGCGGGCATTGCGACGATAGGCATCTTCGCCAGCTACACCCGGGAATTTGTCGTTCGGCGAAACTACCTGACCGAGCGGCGTTTGCGGGCGGAGAAGACGCGGGCGGAGCAACTGTCTCTGGACGCGGCACAAGCGCTTGAGGCCAAGTCACGTTTCCTCGCGATTGTCGGCCATGAACTGCGTACCCCCCTGAATGCAATCATCGGCTTCTCTGAACTGGTGCTGAGCGGCGTGACGCGGGAGGGGCGGCCTGACAAGACCAGGGCCTATGTCGGGGATATTCATCAAAGTGGCCGGCATCTTCTCGGCCTCGTCGAGAGCGTACTGGATTACACCGAAGCGGGTGCGGGGAAGATCAGGATCAACGCGGAGGTCGTCGCGCCGATTGATCTGATCAACAACGTCTGCGCCGATGTTGCGCGGTCGCTGAACACGCGCCATCAAACGGCCCTGGTCGATGTTGACGATGACGTTCCGGAATTGTCCGTAGATGTACGTCTGGTGAGCCAGTGCCTTGCCAGTCTGCTTTCCAACGCGTCGAAGTTCTCTGCGGTTGGCAGCGACATCCGGTGTGCGGCCCGGTGGGCCAGTGATGGCAAGATCGAGATCACGGTCACGGATCAGGGTCAGGGTCTGGGTGAGGCGAATACGGAATTGCTGTTCGATCCGTTTGCCCAGGCAGATGACGGTCCGACCCGGCGGACCGAAGGGCTGGGAATCGGTCTGCCGCTGACACGCGCCCTGATGCGCGCGCACGACGGCGACGTGCGGCTCGCCACGCGGGCAGGTGTGGGAACGGTGGCCACACTGATCTTTCCCATGGACAGGATCGTGCACCAGGCGACGAAGGTGCAGCCAGCCCTGCTCTGAGGCTGACGGCCCGATGATGGGAAATATCCGCCAACTGCTGCCCCTGTGCCGATCCGGCGTATTGGCCGACGGTCCGTGTTGGGGCAGAATGATGCCATATATTTCCAATCCGTCGGGGAGCACGTCATGGGCCGTCAGGTCATCATTCAGGAATTGCCGAAAGGCGAACTGACGGCTGAACACTTCAGCCTGCAGGATGCGCCGACACCTGCCCCGGGGGAGGGGGAAGTACTGGTGCGCACCTGCCTGATCTCGATCGATGCTGCCAACCGGGCCTGGATGCAGGGTGCCACCTATCGGGAGGCCGTGAAGGCCGGGGACGTGATGCATGGCTATATCGTTGGCGAAGTCATCCGGTCCGGCGATCCGGCATTCAAGGCCGGGGATCTGGTCGAGGGTGAGGGACGCTGGGCGGAGGAAGTGATCTGCAGCGCCAGGGGGTTGCAGAAGCTGCCGGCGCATCGCCCGATCTCGCATCAGGTATCGGTGCTCGGCATTGCTGGCAAGACCGCCTATCACGGGCTGGTGGGGGTCGGGTTGCCGAAGCCGGGGGAAACGGTGGTCGTGTCTGCGGCTGCCGGTTCAGTTGGAATCTTCGTGGGCCAGATCGCCAAGGCATTGGGCTGCCGCGCCGTCGGTATCGCGGGCGGCGCCGAGAAATGCGCCTGGCTGACGGAGGAACTCGGTTTTGACGCGGCGATCGACTATCGTGGCGGCAACCTGTTCCGTGAATTGAAGGCCGCATGCCCCGATGGCGTCGACATCTACTTCGACAACGTTGGCGGCGAGATTCTGGAGACCGTCCTGTTCCAGATGAACATGAAGGGCCGTGTGGTCTGCTGTGGCGCGGTCAGCCAGTACAACGCCACTGCGCCGACCGGTCCGCGCAACCTGCCGGGCCTGGTGGTCGTGAAGCGGCTGCGGATGGAAGGTTTCATTGTCATGGATTTCGAGGATCAGGATGCGAAGGCGGTGGCCGACCTGTCCGGCTGGGTCAAGGACGGTCAGGTCAAGGTGGTCGAGGACATTGTCGAAGGGCTGGAGAATGCGCCTGCGGCCCTGGTCGGGCTGCTGGCCGGCGCCAACCGTGGCAAGCGGATGGTGCGTGTCGCGCCGGACCCGGCATGAGGGCTGAAGCGTGAGTTCCGGGAATGACGCCGCCTGGCAGCAGGCGCATGCGGCTGGGCGGCTGGACAGCCATATTCGTGAACAGGTCGCGGCGTTCGAGCCGCATCCGCCGGAGCGGACGCGCCTGAAGGAGGCTGCGGTCACGGTCATTGTCACCCTGAACGACAGTGGGGAGCCTGTCTTCGTGCTGACCCAGAGGGCATCGAAGATGCGCAATCATGCCGGTCAGTGGGCGCTGCCCGGTGGGCGCATTGACCCCGGAGAGGATGCACCGACTGCCGCCCGGCGGGAGATCGAGGAGGAAGTCGGCCTGACGCTGGCTGACGGGCATCTGTTCGGCCCGCTGGACGCCTATGTCACCCGTTCGGGCTATGCGATCACGCCGTTCGTTGCCTGGGCCGAACCCGGCGCACGTTTCACCCTCAACCCTGCGGAAGTGCAGGCCCTGCATCTGGTGCCGTTGAGCGACCTCGACCGTCCGGATTCGCCGCAGTTCGTTGATATTCCGGAAAGTGACCGTCCCGTCATTCGTCTGCCGATTATGGACAAACACATTCATGCGCCAACCGCGGCGGTGCTGTTTCAGTTCCGGGAAGTGGCGCTGTACGGGCGCGCCACCCGTGTGGCCCATCTGGAACAGCCTGTGTTCGCCTGGAAATAGGCACCCTGACGCAGTATCCCGCCGGTGCCCGCGCGGGCTGCGACAAATCCAGTTCTGCCGCGCCAAGATGCTTGCAGGGGCAGGGGCACTCCGCTATCTCGTGGCTTGTGCCGGATCGGGGCGTAGCGCAGTCTGGTAGCGCACCGGTTTTGGGAACCGGTGGTCGTTGGTTCGAATCCAATCGCCCCGACCATCCGGCATCCTGGTGTCCCGTTGTTCCACGTAAAGGGTGATGACATGTCCGCGCGCATCTATCGTCCCGCCAAGACAGCCATGCAGTCAGGCCGGGCCAACACGGTCCGCTGGCGCCTGGAATTCCGCGCCGAGGCCGCCAGACGTCCCGATCCGCTGATGGGCTGGACCAGTATCGATGGCACCCAGTCTCAGGTCCGCCTGGAGTTCGATACGAAGGAACAGGCGCTGGCCTATGCCGAAAAGCACGGGATCGAGGCCACTGTCCACGAACCCCGCGAACGCAAGCTGAAGCTGCGGGCCTATGCGGACAACTTTGCCTTCACCCGGGTGATCTGACAGCCATACGCTGTTTCTGCTATTCTTACCCGACAATGCGCCCTTAGCTCAGCTGGATAGAGCACGAGCCTTCTAAGCTTGGGGTCGCAGGTTCGAGTCCTGCAGGGCGCACCATTTCCTTCTCGATCTCGCGGCAACAGGCTTCGGTCGTACCGCTTATCGGGTGCCCATGTGGGTGATCGCACCGTCGCCTTCCGGGCGCGCCAGGGATCGAGTTCGTCTTTCCGTTCTGACCGATCTATCAATTTTCAAATATCCTGGCGTCAGGCAGGATATGGTCGGGCCTCTGCTTTCGCAGCAATCGCCGCAGTTTGATCAGAATTCCTCTCCCGATGACCATGAATGCTGTCAGCAGAAATGGTTCCTTCATCATGAGGTCGTAGGTTTGTCATCCGTCCTGATCGGACACCCCAACTGGATGCCATGTCTGTGACTGAATTCCTGCCTGAGAATGATCAACTGAAGGCTGAGCGCGACAGCATCCAGAAATCCAGTCGCCTGCACTGGTTTCACTGGGCGGTCGTGATCCTGTCTCTGGCCCTGATAATCGGTGCGTGGCAATTTTCCAGCCAGCAGGTTCAGGAAAAGACGCAGGCGCGGTTCGACCGTGCCGCCACGCACACCGTCGATCTCATCACCGATCGCATGCGCAAATATGAGGAAGGCCTGTGGGGAGGGGTCTCGGCCATCCATTCACATGGCGGCACCATGAGCCGTGATGAGTGGAGGGATTTCGCTGCTGCCATGAGAATCGACTTGCGGTTTCCCGGTATCAACGGAATTGGCGTCATTCATCAGGTCGCGCCGAGGGACCTGCCAGTTTTTGTCGGATTGCAGCGGCAATTGCGACCGGACTTTGCGGTCCATCCGACCCACGCCAACAGTGAATTGCTGCCCATCACCTATATCGAGCCGGAGCAGATCAACGCCGAGGCCGTGGGCCTGGACATAGCCCATGAGGAGAACCGATATACTGCTGCAATGAAGGCGCGCGATACCGGATACGCCCAGATTACGGGCCCGATTGTTCTGGTGCAGGACCAGAGCAGGACCCCCGGTTTCCTGTTCTATACGCCTGTCTATGGCGACTTGTTGCACGATACCGTCGATGAACGGCGTCATGATTTCGTCGGGCTGGTATATGCCCCGTTCGTATTCAGGAACCTGATTGAGGGAACACTGGAGACCAGTCGTCGCCAGGTCAGGATCAGGATCAGTGACGGCGGCGAAACCCTCTATGACGAGGGAAATGCAGCGAGGGACGCGGACAGCAATCAGAACTCTGCCTATGCCCAGGTACGCAGTGTCGAGATGTACGGTCGAAACTGGACATTCAGGATATGGCCGACCGACCCTTTTCTGGAAGAGAACGCTTCGGCACAACCACAGATCATTCTGGCTGGCGGCTTCCTGATTGATGGACTGTTGCTGCTGCTGTTCATTTTTCTGACGCGGGCGAACCGACGGGCCATTGAATTTGTCGATTCCGCGACCGGCCAGCTGCGGCGCAAGACGACACAGCTGCTGAGATCGAACGAGGAACTGGAGAGCTTTGCCTATGCTGCATCTCATGACCTGAAGGCGCCGTTGCGCGGGATCGCCAACCTCGCCACGTGGATCCGCGAAGACCTGGGTGACGATGTGCCAGGGGACGTCGGGAAGCATGTGGAACTGCTGCAGGGCCGCGTCAGGAGGATGGAAAACCTGCTTGAGGACCTTCTCCAATATGCCAGGGCGGGGCGGGGGACTGTGGCGCCGCAGGACGTTGATCTCGCGACCGAACTTCAGGACATGTTTGAACTCATTGCATCATCGGTCGATTTCAGGCTGGACCTGCAGCATCCGGTGCCGTCTGTCTTCACTGCCCGGACACCGCTGCTGCAGGTGTTCCATAATCTTGTCAGCAACGCCATCAAGCACCACGACAGCAAGAAGGGTGTGATCCAGGTCTCTGCCGAAGATCTGGGTACCCACTACAGGTTCAAGGTCAGCGATGACGGGCCTGGTATTTCCCCTGATTTCCACAGAAAGATCTTCGAGATTTTTCAAACTCTCAAGGGCAGAGATGAGGTGGAGGCAAGTGGCATCGGGCTTTCCATCGTGAAGCGTATAGTCTTGTCCGCTGGCGGAGAAATTGAGGTTGATTCGGACCCGGAGAAGCACCGGGGAACGACTTTTGCCTTTACATGGAAGAAGGACTGGCGTGAAACCTCTTAGACGGTTCCGCCGACAGTTGGATTCGCACAGGTCAGACAGACAGGCGGGCCGGTGATGCGATCAAGCGATGGAGCGGTCGTGTGCCGGTCGCTTCGAACCGGTGACCTGTCCAGAACAACCAAGGCTCGGTAGGTGTCTCTCATGGCAGAATGGAACGACGTGCATTCGAAAGTCCCGAGATCCAGGGAAGTGACTTTTCTGCTCGTGGAAGATGATGAGGTTGACGTGCTGGCCATGCAGCGCTCGTTCAGGGCGCTGAAGATAGCAAATACGCTGGTGGTGGCGCGCAACGGCCTGGAGGCGCTTGATCTGCTGCGGGGGGAAAACGGGGCAGCGCCGATAAGCCGCCCCTATATCGTGCTGCTGGATCTGAACATGCCGCAAATGAACGGCATCGAGTTTCTGGATGTTGTGCGCCAGGATCCCGAACTGAATACGATGGTCGTGTTCGTACTGACGACGTCGAACGATGATCAGGACCGGGTTGCGGCGTACAGTCGCCACGTGGCGGGCTACATCGTGAAGGCCCAGCCGGAGGATACCTTGCCCAAGGCGATCGAAATGCTGACGCATTATTGGCGTATCGTTGAACTGCCTTGAACGCGGGCCGCGCGCGCGAGAGTTGCCCTGGTCAGGGAAAGCTGGTCCGTGCGATCTGCCATGCGAGGACGTCGGCGGCGGGCAGGGGCCTTGAGAACAGGTAGCCCTGAGCCTGATCGCAATTCAAGTTGAGCAGATGAACGCGCTGCTCGTCTGTTTCCACACCTTCTGCGATCGCAAGCTTTCCAAGGCTGTGGGCCAGGGCAATCGTCGCATTGACGGCCGCTGCGTCCGTGGGGCTGGATAGCATCCCGGCAACAAATGAAAGATCGATCTTCAGGCTGTCGCTTGGCAGTCCGGTTGCAAGGGCCAGTGATGAATAGCCTGTTCCGAAGTCATCTATGGCGACCTTGATGCCCATATCCCGCAAGGCGGCCAGTTTTTCCATCGCGGATGAAACGTGGTTCAATGCCGCCGTTTCGGTTACCTCGAACTCAAGCTGGGCCGGGGCCAGCTCATACCTTTCGAGCAGCCTCTGGATATCAGCGGCAATGTCCTGCTTGAACAGCTGTATGGCGGAGAGGTTCAGAGCAATCGAGACGTTTGCCATGGCAGTACCCTGCCAACTGCGAATGGTGCGGCAGGCCTGTTCGAATATCCAATCCGAAAGCGAACTGATCAACCCGGTCTCCTCGGCCGCCGGAATGAATTCCCCGGGAGAGATCGTACCAATAGTCGGGTGTACCCAGCGTGCCAGGGCTTCCGCACCGACCATTTCACCTGTTCGCAGGCAGATCTTGGGTTGAAACGCCAGGCTGAACTGCCCCGCCGATATGCCGACGGGCAATTGGGTCTTCACAAGGTGCGTGCGCTGGATTTCCCCGTTCAATGCGTCATCGTAGAACTGGAACATGCCTCTACCGGCCGACTTTGCCCGGTAGAGCGCGGCATCTGCTTGCGAGATGATCTCCTCGGGCGTGGTCGTGTCGCGTGGCTCGAACAACGCAACGCCGATGCTGGAGCCGATCTCGAGCCGGTTGCCCAGGATTTCGAAAGGTTCCGCAAGCGCCCTGGTCAGTTTCTCGGCCACACCGGACGCAAACAGCGGTTCGTCCAGGTTGTTGATGATCATGGCGAACTCATCGCCGCCGAGCCGCGCAACAACGTCCGTATCGCGCACCGTTTCGGTCAGACGTCTCGCGACCTCGACAAGCAACCTGTCACCCGTCTGATGGCCGTGTGTGTCATTGATGGACTTGAACCGGTCAAGATCCAGAAGCATCAGGGCGATGTGCTGGCGGGAACGAGACGCTGACTCCATCCCGATTCGAAGCTTCTGGGCGAACATCATCCGGTTTGGAACCTGGGTCAGCAGGTCATGCTGGGCCAGCCAGCGATACTCCTTTTCACTGGATTCGGCACGGGCCAGAATCGCTTCTGTCGCGCGCTGTGCTTCCTCCAGCGCATCGGCCTGATCAAACAGCATCTGCCTCTGGCTCATCGCTTCGGTCGCGAAGCGCAGGCAGCGTTCCAGTCTGCTGGCGGTCAGTTCCCCTTTAACGAGGTAATCAAGCGCACCAACGCGCGTTGCCGCCAGATCGACCTGGCGATCTTCCTGTCCGGTCAACAGGATGAAAATCCTCGGGTCCCGCTCCTTGATCGTCGATCTGATGAGATCGATTCCGGACCGCGCACCCAGCGAATAATCGATGATGTGAATCTCATGCTCGCCTTTGGCGAGGACCTTTTCGGCCTGTTCCCAGGTCGTCGCGACCTCCAGGTCCTGCGCATGTCCGAAGATCTGGTTCAGCAACCGTTTCAGAACGATGAAATCAACTTCGTCATCGTCAACAATGAGAATTCGCTTGTTCCCGGGCTGTGCGCTATCGTCTGCAAATGGGCTCTGATCCTGCTGCAACAGGTTGTGCATGTTGGTCATTCCATGAAGTTCGGTCAACTGGCTGTCGCTGTTCCTGTCCGAATTGGATAGGCGGAATTGATTTAGATTTCGTAAGCCTTGCTCCTGGCCTCCCGGCTCGGTTCTCCAAACGGCCTGATCTGTCGTCGGTTCGGGCGGTTGCGTCTGCAAGCTCCTGCCTCCCGCGTGAACACCTTGGCGATACTGGCGGTACTGGTTAACGTCGGGCAGCGATGAATGACCGGGGAATCCAGATGACCGCACCAGACATGCCGATCTCCAGCGCCCGTGTCGGCGAAGTGCTGGGGCAGATCGAGACCGAAATGACTCCCCGGCGGCTGCTGGCCTATGCCTCCGGCCTGCTGCTGGACGACGAGGTCTATCTGGATGATGCCCGCCCCGGTGGTGTCGAGATGATGCCGGCCATGTGCGCCGCCATCGAATGGCCGTTGTCGGACGGTGTTGCCACATCGGAACGGCTGGGCATCACCCTGGCGCAGTACAGAAGCGTCGGGGTTCACGGCGAACAGGACAGTCTTTTTCACCGCCCGCCCCGGATGGGGGAGCGATTGAAGACCACGGGCGTGCTGGAAACACTGAAACAGACCCGCGCCGGCATTCTGATGACCTGTCGCTATGACACCGTGGATGCCGATGGCGCACCGGTCTTCACCAGCTACAACAGTGGCATGTTCCGTGGCTGGCGACTGGATTGCGATCAGGCTGGCACGTCGACGCGCCAGGCATTGCCTGCCGCGACCCTGGATGATGGCTCGGCGGCGACCGATCTGATCGCGGTGCCGCGCTACCTGCCCCATGTCTATTCCGAGGGCGGGCCGATCTGGAATCCCATCCATACCGAGCGCATCGTGGCCCTGGCCGCGAACCTGCCGGATATCATCCTGCATGGCACCGCAACCTGGGCGCTCACCATGCAAAGCGTCATTCGCCATTACGCCGACGGCGATCCCCGGCGGCTGCAGCGGTTCGGCTGCCGCTTCTCAGGCATGGTGATCCCGGGGGAGGCCGTGACAGTCCGACACCGCGCCGCTGGTGGCGGCCGCATCGCGGTGGATGCCCTGGACGTCCGCGGCAACCCGGTCCTGACCAACGGCATCGCCGAGATCGGGCCGCGCTGAGGCTTTTTGGCTGGGGCTGTCGCTCTTGCCGCTGCGCGGCGGGGCATCGAAGTCTGGATGATCTTCTGCAACGGAAAACTGCCGCAAACCGCCCATGGCGGTGCGACCCCGGCATCGGTATATCGAGACCCGCTGTCGGCCTGAGGCACACAGAATGAAATCCGATCAGCAGATGCCAACTACAGCTTGAATGACTACCAAACCGGTCCAACGGATGGGTAGCAGCTCACCCCATAGACAAGCAACGCTCGATCAATGTGCGACGCGCGCACTGGCGTTCAAAGACAGGCGTTTGACGGGCGTAGCCACCGACTTCGCAAGGATGGCGGTCATCATGCTGCTTTCGTCAACGGCTTCGCCCGGTCGATCCGCTTGCGCTTTGCCGCGTCGTGCATCGCTTCCCACAGATCGTTGCGGCGCTGGAGATTGAGCCAGAAGTCGGGACTGGTGCCGAATACGCGCGCGAGAATAAGCGCGGTCGCGGCGGTCACGTTGCGGCGGTCGTTGCACAGTTCGTTCACATGCTTGCGCTGCACGCCCATTGCCTCGGCCAGAGCCGCCTGGGTCAGCTCCATCGGCTTCATGAATTCCTCGATCAGGATTTCCGAAACGGGAACCGGTTTGCGCTTGGTCATCAACATTGGTTCACCTCATCGGTAGCTGTGGTCGTCGAGGTAGACGCCGCTGGCTTCGCCCTTGCCGCCGTCCCAGGTGAAGATCAGCCGCCATTGCTTGTTGACACGGATCGAATGCAGGCCAGCAAGATTGCCGCGTAACTTCTCGAAATGGTTGCTCGGCGGCACGCGCAGATCCGGGTCGGTCACCGCGTCATCGATCATCTGGAGTTTGCGAAAAAACCGGCTTTCGAGACCGGCGGGAATGCTACGCGACTGCGCGTCATCAACAAAGAAGGTGCGCAGCCACTCATCCCGAAAGCTTGCGATCATTCCACGACTCCATGAAGGGGGTATGTACCACCCTATGGGTCATATGGCAATGACAGTTTCCACGGACCAGTCGGAATTGCCACAACCACGCTACCAGCATTCCTCAGCGGACTATCAGCCATCAGTTTGCCAATTGTCTCCCCTGATCTGTAATGAACCGTCCCGGGTTTCCAGGAGCCTCCTGGAAACCCGGGACGGTTCAGTTCGCAATGAGCTAATGGGATGAACTGAGCTACGCCCGATCCATGAGATCCCTGCGGATTTGGCCTTTGAGTGGCTGTTGAGCCGCATTCGGTGACGGGTAAGACGATCGTATCGGTCACGGATGTCTGACCGGGAATCCTGCATGCGCGGCTTGAGGCAACGGGACACAGGCGGCCCGCATTTCCCTATAATCCTTGTATTGGCCCGCACAATGGCTACAACCCGGCGTCACACAAGAGATTCTGCCGCGTGATACCCGATGCGGCGGTGGTCTGGTTTCGACGGCGATTGTCCGTCAGCCTGACCGTGCAACCCGAATTCTGAAAGTAATGACGTGTCCAGTTTTGATGGTGTCGTGCCAGCGCTCGCTGACGCACTGACGAAGAAGAATTATACCACCCTGACGCCGGTTCAGGAGGGGGTCCTGGCCCCCGAGCTTCGGGATGCGGACCTGCTGGTGTCGGCCCAGACCGGGTCCGGCAAGACCGTGGCGTTCGGCATGTCGCTGGCACCGACGCTGATGGGCGACGCAGACCGGTTGCCGCAGACCCGCACGCCGATGGCGCTGGTCGTGGCGCCGACGCGGGAACTGGCGTTGCAGGTGAAACGGGAACTGGAATGGCTCTACGCCGGGGCAGGGGCGTCGCTTGCGTCCTGCGTCGGTGGCATGGACATGCGGACGGAACGCCAGGTGCTTGGTCGCGGTGCCCATATCGTGGTCGGCACGCCGGGGCGCTTGAGGGACCATATCCAGCGCGGATCGCTGGACATGAGCGAGATGAAGGCCATCGTGCTGGATGAGGCCGATGAGATGCTGGATCTGGGCTTCCGCGAGGATCTGGAGTTCATCCTCGACGCTGCACCGGCCGAGCGCCGGACCCTGATGTTCTCCGCCACCGTGCCGCGCCCGATCGTCAGTCTGGCGAAGCGGTTCCAGCGCAATGCGGTCCGTCTGGAAACAACGACGGAACAGCGCCAGCACGGCGACATCGACTATCGCGCGCTGACGGTCGCACCGAGCGATCGTGAAAATGCCATCATCAATGTGCTGCGATTCTACGAGGCGAAGAGTGCCATCGTGTTCTGCGCAACGCGCGAGAGCGTCAACCGGATGACCAGCCGGTTCACCAACCGCGGCTTCTCCGTGGTCGCCCTGTCCGGGGAACTGAGCCAGGCTCAACGGACCCATGCGCTGCAGTCCATGCGCGACGGGCGGGCACGGGTCTGCATTGCAACCGACGTGGCGGCACGCGGGCTGGACCTGCCGGATCTGGAACTGGTGATCCATTCGGACCTGCCGCAGAACAGCCCGGCCTTGCTGCACCGCAGCGGGCGGACCGGGCGAGCGGGACGCAAGGGCGTCAGTGTCCTGATCGTGCCCTACAGCCAGCGGTTCCGTGCGGAGCGTCTGTTGCAGGGCGCGCGGATCGAGGCCACCTGGGCCGCGCCGCCGTCGGCGAAGGAAATCAATGAGCGCGATGACCAGCGCCTGCTCGAAGACCCGGCCCTGACGGAACCGGTTGCGGAAGAGGAAATGGCGTTTGCCAGCACGCTTCTGGCGGCGCATTCCCCGGAACAGGTTGCTGCGGCCTTTGTCCGACTGCATCGGTCAGGCAAGTCCGCGCCCGAGGACCTGCAGGAGAACCCGAAGTTCGAACGCGGTGAGAGGAAGGCCGAGAAGCGCAAGCCCCGCACGGACTTCGAGGGGAGCAACTGGTTCAAGCTGGCCGTCGGTCACCGTCAGAATGCCGAGACCCGCTGGTTGCTGCCAATGCTCTACAAGTCGGGCAACGTCGCCAAGGGGGATGTCGGCGCGATCAAGGTCTATGGCAACGAGACCCATGTGGAAATCGCGGCCAGCAGTGTGGAGCGGTTCACGCAGGCCATTGGCCCGCACGGTGTGGTGGAGAAGGGGATCAATGTCGTCGCCATAGACGGCACGCCCACCCGACCGGACGAAACGGGCAGCGCCCCGGCAGACACGCCGGCACGGCCCCCGTCCGCCAGGCCTGCGGCTGCCCGGGCGGAGCGCCCGGCGCGTGAGAGTGACGATGACGCTGCCCCGCGCGATACCCCGCGCCCGCCGCGCAACAAGCCCTCAACCGAATCCACGGGCGCCTATGCGGGCAAGAAGCCCCGCAAGACCCGCGCCCATCGCGATGAACCCACCGGTGACAGACCGGAACGCAAGGTCAGACCGGACTACAAGCCAGCGGAATATGATGCGATGGACGCGCCGCGTTCCAGGAAGTCCTACAAGCCGAAAGCGGCGCGCGATGACGCCGGCAGCAAGGGCGCTGACGCAACCAGCCCGCGGAAGCCGTTCAAGGCCCGCTCTGACAAGCCTGGTTCTGACAAGTCCCGGTCCGAGAAACCGCACACCGACAAGCCCTATTCCGGCAAGCCCTATTCCGGCAAGCCCGCATCCGGCAAACCGAAATCGGGCAAGACAGGTCTGGGCAAGCCGGGCGGCAAGTTTCGCGGTGTTGCTGGCCGCAAGAAGGATGGGGCTGGGGGCAAGCCCTACAAGGGCAAGGGCCCGAAAACGGACTGACCTTCCCAGACGGAACGGAACAGTCTGGCCGTCGACGAAGGCCGGACTGGCAATAGTGACAGGTAATTCGAGATGCGTGAGACGGGCCGAACAAGCGAGCGGGATGCGCCCGGACTGCTCACCCTGATCTTGCTCAGCAGTCTCTCTGTCGTTTCGATGAACCTGTTCCTGCCGTCGCTGCCGAACATGGCCCGCGATTTCGGGACCGATTACGCAACTGTCAGCCTGTCGATCGCCGGGTACTCCGCTGTTGCTGCGGTGCTGATCCTGATCGTTGGGCCGCTGTCGGACCGATATGGTCGGCGACCGGTGATCCTGACCGGGCTGGCGATCTTCTGCGTGGCGACCATCGGCTGTCTGCTGGCGACCGACATCACCACATTCCTCTGCTTCCGCATGTTGCAGGCATCGATCATTGCCGGTTTCGCCGTGTCGCGTGCGGTGATCAGTGACACGGCAGAGGCGGGGCAGGCCGCCAGTCTGATGGGCTACCTCGCCATGGCCTGGGCCATTGCGCCGATGCTGGGACCGGTGTTTGGCGGGGTGCTGGACGAGCTGTTCGGCTGGCGCGCCAGTTTCATGGCGTTCCTGGTGCTCGGCACCGCCCTCTTCCTGCTCTGCTGGGTCGATCTGGGGGAGACCAACCGGAACCCGTCCGAAACACTGCTGGCACAGGTCAGGTCCTATCCCGAGTTGCTGCGTTCCGGCCCCTTCTGGGGCTATGCGCTCTGCATCGCGTTCTCCACCGGGGCCTTCTATGCCTTTCTGGGCGGCGCGCCGCTGGTCGCGGCTGTTGTCTTCGACATCTCCCCTGCAACGCTCGGCCTGGTCATCGGCAGCATCACCGGCGGCTTCATGTTCGGCAGCTTTCTGGCGGGACGCTTCTCGACGCGCTACGCGCTGACCACGGTGATGATCGCGGGGCGTGTCGTTGCCTGTGCAGGGCTGTCAGCCGGTCTGCTGCTGGTCGCCCTTGGCCATGTCCACGAACTTACCCTGTTCGGTGCCTGCACCTTTGTCGGTATCGGCAATGGCATCAGCATGCCGAGCGCAAATGCAGGCTGCATGGCGGTCCGGCCACGTCTGGCGGGCAGTGCATCCGGCGTATCCGGTGCCATGACCAATGCGGGTGGTGCCGCCGTGGCGGCATTCACCGGGGCAGTGCTGACGGCAGGCAACGCCGCTTACGGATTGCTGGCCATCATGCTCGCCACGTCGGCGCTGGGGCTGGCCGCCGCCCTGTATGTGCGTGCAACGGCGCCGCGACCGGTGGAAGCGGCAGTCGAGGCACTGGGCGACGGTCGCGACCTATAGAACGATCTCCAGGATTTCCTTCACCGCCTCCGGTCCGCTGATCGGGCGCGGGTTGCGGGGAATCCACGGGGTCAGCATCGCGTTTTCCGCGATGATGTCGAAATTGTCCCGTGACAGGCCGACCTCCGTCAACGACCGGGGCATGCCCAGGCCGGAGATGAAGTCATGCAGCACGCTGGCTGCATCGTCACCCGGACGGCCCATGGCTGCGGAGACCTGTGCCTGCCTGTCGGCATTGGCGCTGTGGTTCCACTTCATCACGCCGGGCAGCATGATGCAGGACGTGTGGCCGTGCGGAATTCCGAAGACCGCGCCAAGCACATAACCGATCCCGTGGCTCGCGCCCATCGGCACCCCGGTGGCAAGCGGGCCCATCGACAGCCAGGTGCCCATCTGACAGTCCAGACGCGCCTGCAGGTCGCCCGGGTCGGCCTTGACGCGGTTCAGGCCGCGCGAGAGCAGTTCCAGCCCCTTGCAGGCCTGTGCATCGCCATAGGCATGCGCCTCGCCTGAGCAAAGCCCTTCCACGCAATGGTCGACGGCGCGGATGCCGGTGGATAGCCACAGCCATTCAGGCGTATGGACCGTCACGGCGGGATCGAGGATCGCAACCTGGGGGACCACCATCGGATGGGTCAGCATTTCCTTGCGCTTCGTCGCCTCGTTGGTGACGCCTGAAAGTGCGCTGAACTCGCCACCCGACAGGGTGGTGGGGACCGTGATCTGGCGAATGGTCGGCGGCTTCTGGATCGCAGGGCCACCGACAAGGCCGTCGATATCGGCTGCACTGCGCACATCGTTGGCGAGGCAGATCTGTACCGCCTTTGCCCCGTCGGTCAGGGACCCGCCACCAAAGGTGACGATCAGATCGGCATCCGCTTCACGGGCCATCTCTGTCGCCGTGACGACCGCAGCGCGCGGGGTGTGGGGCGGCATCGCATCGAACTGCCCGGCATATCGGTCACCCAGTGCCTGGCGCAGCTTCGCGATCTCGTCGGTGTTGCGGTCCAGACTGCTGCTTACCATCAGGAAAACCCGCTTTGCGCCCTGGCGTTCGGCACAGGCCGCAACGCTTTCCGCCGCCGGTTTGCCGAAGATGACATCTTCGGTCTTGCCGAAGGTGATGTGCCCTGACGTTGTCATGCCATGTCCCCTGTTCGTGGTCGCGCTCGGGTATTGAATGTGCAGTCTTCAGACCGGTTCCGCAAGGAATACCGGGATCACGCGCGGCGCTTTCTTGCGGTAATCGTTATACGGGGGGAAGGCTGCGGCGGCGGCATCCCAGAGCTTGTCCCGTTCGGGTCCTTCAGGTACTTCGCGCACCCGCATCGGCCGGGCCTCAGTCCGGTCGCGAATCTCGACATCGGGGTTGGCGCGCAGATTGTGCACCCAGACCGGATCCTTGACCCGCCCGCCGTAGGAGCCGACCAGGACATATCCGTTGTCCACCTTGACCCGCATCAGCGGAATCTTGCGGATCCCGCCTGTCTTGTTGCCCTGGTGGGTGACGAGGATGCAGGGCAGGCCGGTATCGGCCAGCGTCGTGCCCTCGGTTCCGCCACTGCTCTCATAGAGTTCGACCTGCTTGCGGACCCAGTCGATCGCGGGTGGGATGTAGTCGGCCATGATGCATTCTCCCCCATGAGTCAGTCGTCCATGCCCGATCGCGAGCTGGCGACGGGACACATCGTGCACCAGATCACGTCGCAAGGGGAGGGTGGTCTTGCGCCAACGCGGTGCGCGCGGCGTGCCGGACTTCAGGTGCTGAATGGATGAGGTGCTGAATGGATGAGGTGCTGAATTCATGGGGTGTTGGGTGAATGGTCGGAGCGGCGGGATTTGAACCCACGACCCCCACACCCCCAGTATGGTGCGCTACCAGGCTGCGCTACGCTCCGACGCGGCGGACCATAGTCGTTCCGCTGCCCCGGATCAATCGCCAGTCGCGAGGGCCAGCAGACTTTTCCTCAGTTCGATCAGTTCACCGCGCGCATCTTCGATGGCGCGGCGCTGAACGACGGTGAGCGTATCGGCCTTGGGCGACTTCTTCGGCGTGCTGCCCTGATCGCGAAACATCTGCTGCACACCCTTGATGGTGTACTTCTCATCATACAGCAAATGGCGGATACGTTGCAGCAGGGCGACATCTTCGGGGCGGTAGTAGCGGCGGCCACCCCCGCGCTTCAGCGGCTGGATTTCGGGAAACTTGCTCTCCCAGAACCGCAGCACATGCTGCTGCACGTCCAGTTCGGTTGCGACTTCACTGATGGTACGAAAGGCTTCTGGTGACTTCGCCAAGACAGATATCCGAAGGCTGGAAGGGAATTGGAACGGAACAGGATCGCCTGCCCGTCATCGGATGCCGGTTGTCGCTCAGTCCCCCTTTGCGGGGCGGCCGAGCAGGCCCTTGTTGATCTCGTCCTTCAGCACGTGACTGGCGCGAAAGACAAGCACGCGACGGGGCTCGATGGGCACTTCCTCACCGGTCTTGGGGTTGCGTCCGATACGGCCGCCCTTTTCCCGAACCTGAAAGCTGCCGAAGGAAGAAATCTTTACAGTCTCGCCATTTGCGAGGTGGTCTGCGATCTCCATCAGAACTGTATCAACCAGCTCCGATGACTCATTGCGTGACAGACCTACCTCCCGATAGACCGCCTCACTGAGATGCGCGCGGGTCACCGTCGAACCGCTCATTATCGTCGCTCCCCACTGCGATAGATATTCGTCTTGCTTTGTTGTTACGGCACATTACGCGCGAAATCTGATCCGGAGTCAAAGCCGGATAGCGCTCATGTGCGGTGCGTCACCAACGCACCAGGGCTGAGCCCCAGGTAAAGCCGCCGCCCATCGCCTCCAGCAGCAGCAGGTCGCCGCGCTTTATCCGCCCATCGCGGATCGCTTCCGTCATGGCCAGCGGTACCGACGCGGCGGAGGTATTGCCATGCCGGTCAACCGTGACAACGACCTTCGCCGGGTCCAGTTTCAACTTGCGCGCCGTGCCATCCAGGATGCGCTTGTTCGCCTGATGCGGAATGACCCAGTCGATGTCATCGGCATTCAGCCCCGTGGCTTCCAGCGCTTCATTGATCACGGCAGCAAGGTTGACCACAGCATGCCGGAACACTTCCTTGCCCGACATACGCAGATGGCCAACGGTCTGCGTGCTGGACGGGCCACCATCGACATACAACAGATCATGGTGGCGACCGTCTGAATGCAGGTGGCTGGTCAGGATACCGCGATCATCGCTGGTGCCTTCGCCCTGCTGGGCCTCCAGCACCACCGCGCCGGCACCATCCCCGAACAGGACGCAGGTTGTACGGTCTTCCCAGTCGAGAATGCGCGAGAAGGTCTCGGCACCGATGACCAGGGCGCGCTTGAACTGCCCGGCTTTCAGGAAGTTGTCAGCGGTGGCCAGGCCATAGATGAAACCGCTGCAGACCGCTTGCACGTCGAACGCCGCGCCATCACGGATACCAAGGCGCGCCTGCACGGACGTGGCGGTCGCGGGGAAGGTATTATCCGGGGTGGCTGTCGCCAGCACGATCAGGTCGATGTCATTGGGTTCCAGACCTGCATGCCGCAACGCATCACGCGCTGCTGCCTCCGCCAGGTCTCCGGTGGTCTGACCATCGGCTGCGATGTGCCTCTGGCGAATGCCACTGCGGGCAACAATCCATTCGTCAGACGTATCGACGATCTCGGCCAGGTCCGCGTTTGTCATCACGCGCTCGGGCAGATAGCTGCCACAGCCGACGATCACGGAACGTATCATGCGTTGCCCGCTTTCTGCATATCCCCACCCAGAAGGTCGATAGTCTGACAGTCCTCCGCGATTCGTTCGATCATTCCGTCCTGAACCATGTCCGCGGCAAGGCGAATGGCGCTTGCCAGACCGGTCGCATTGGCGCTGCCATGGCTTTTCACCACCACCCCGTTCAGGCCGAGGAAGACGCCGCCATTGTAGCCGTTGGGGTCAAGGCGATCACTCAGGCGGCGGAACGCCCCGCGCGCGATCAGGTACCCCAGCTGGGCCAGCCACGAAGCGTTGATCGCCTGGCGCATGGTGTCGGTGACCATTCGTGCGGCACCCTCATGGCTCTTCAGCGCCACGTTGCCGCTGAACCCGTCCGTGACCACCACATCCACCACGCCCCGGGTGATGTCGTGACCTTCGACGAAGCCGTGATAGTGAAAACCAGCATCCTTGATGTTGCGCAGGCGCTCTGCGGCGGCGCGGACGATCTCGTTGCCCTTCAGTTCTTCCTCACCGATGTTCAGAAGGCCGATTGTCGGGTGCACACGCCCCAGGACAGCCCGGCAGAAGGTCGCCCCCATCAGCGCGAACTGGACCAGGTTGTCTTCGTCGCAGACCACGTTGGCACCGAGGTCGAGCATCACGCTCTCCCCCCGCTGGGTCGGCATGAAGCCGGCGATGGCCGGCCGGTCTATACCGGCCTGGGGGCGCAGCGAGAAAAGCGCCATGGCCATCAGTGCGCCGGTATTGCCGCCGGAAACCACACCATCGGCATCGCCGTCACGCACGGCATCGATGGCCATGCGCATGCTGGTGTCGCCGCCACGCCGCAAGGCCTGACTGGGTTTCTCATTGGAGCCGACGGTACGCGGGGCGTGCCTGACCTCGACGAAGTCAGCCATGTCGCCACGCACAAGCGGGTTTATCTGCGCCTCGTCACCGAAGAGCAGGAACCGAATTCCCGGATATTGCACGCGGACATGCCTGAGCCCTTCAACGACAACGCCGGGAGCGTGATCGCCGCCCATCGCGTCCAGAGAAAGTGTCAGGGGTCGGCTCATGCGCGTGCCTGTTCGGGTGACGTGGCTCAGATGGCCTCGTCAGCCTCGAACACCTCACGTTCCTTGTAGTGACCGCAGGCACCACAGACATGATGCGGCAACTTCATCTCACCGCACTTCGGGCACTCATTGGCAGACGTCGCATTGAGCGAGTCGTGGGAACGGCGCTGGCCGCGACGGGACGTGGAAATCTTCTTCTTGGGGACTGCCATTTCAACTCCTTGGATCGATCCGCCGATGCGGCCCGATTATGTCTCTTCTCGCTTCAATTTCGCCAGCGCCGCGAACGGGCCGGTTGCTGCATGCTGTCCATCCAGAGCGGATGACGGCAATTCAGCGTTTGCTTTCCTCGGGAACGGGTCAAGCGACAGCGCAAGATGCTCGGCCACCGCAGCACCGAGATCAAGCCTGTCACCGTCCAGAGGTTCTGGTGGGTCCTCTTCGTCCGCAATATCGACGATGCGGCTCGTTTCCCCCAGAACAGCCCGTGGCGTGTAATGCAACGTGACCATCTCGTCAACATCACCCGCGACAGGTTCCAGTGTCACGACGCAGGGCTGCACCACTTGTGCTGTCAGGTGAAACTGCAAGGTCACACCCGCACCACGGGGCTGCAGGTCGGCCCGGACAGTCACCATGGGCAGATCAATCAGGTCGAACGCTTCAGCCAGGGTCGCGCGGGTCGGTTCGTCCAGGGTCAGGACGAGCTGTCGCCCGGTATCGGACAGGTCGGATACATCCACCCAGTAACTGTACAGGGGCGGCGCAACCGGCAGATCGTCAGGGGATTCGTCGGCTTGCATCAGCTTTCCTCCTGCGCCGGGGGCAAGAACGTGTGGGATCCCGTTACCAGGTCGGAGAAGGCCATGGCGGCCAGCACACGCCAGTTCTCACGGACATAGGCCGTCAGCCTGTCCAGAGTGGCCGGCGACACATCGCGGCCCCTGTAGACATTGCGGTGCAGGGCGTCCCGCAAGGCATCCATGTCCTCATCGTCCAGCGCAGCGTCATAGGCCGTGGCACGTCCGTAATAGGCGTGGGACATCTTCTTGACCCTGTGGCCAATGCCGATATCCCCGACGCCGGACAGGCGAAGGCCCTGATCCAGATCCTTCAGCATGACTTCAAACAGCATCTGCGCCAGCCGGGGCGCTGGTCGCGCCTCCACATTCGCGCGGCGGATCAGCAGGTGCACATGGATCAGCAACAGGTCAAAGCGCCCGTCAAAACTATCTTCGACCTGCCAGTCCGTATAGAACATGGGCAATCGCGCCTGTTCGCCCGCTGTCTGGTACAGACTGTGAGCGGCCTTGCGCATCGGGTCGGGCTTGATCAGGTCGAGCAGGGACATGATATCCTGTGTCTTCCGCAGTTGACTCGGGCGTGATGGATCGGGCAATCGGAATGCAACAGCTAGGTTCGTGGGAACCTGCCGTCAATGGGCGGTCGTCTGAGGTTGGTGGAAACAGGATGATTGGACGCAGCGGTATTCTGGTTCGAACGGGCGTTATGGCGGCCGTGCTGGCGCTATCGGTTGCCTGCACGCCGGACACACGGATCGAGGGCTATCACCTGGACCGTGACCGGATTGCCAACATCCAGCCTGGCGTGACCACACAGCAGCAGGTCGGCGACATCCTCGGCAGCCCGTCGAGCGTCGCGACGTTCCGGGAAAACGCTGATACCTGGTACTATATCTCGCGCCAGATCGAGAGCATCACCGAGCTGGATGCCGAAGTGGTGGGGCAGCAGGTCGTCGCCGTCGATTTCGACGAACTGGGGCGGGTCGAGAAGATTCGGGAGTACGGCCTGAAGGATGCGCGAGACGTGGATGTCGCGTCTCGCAAGACGCCGACACAGGGCGAGAAACTCGGATTTTTCGAACAGCTCTTCGGCAACGGGTTCCTGGGCGGCGGCCAGTAGGGCAGCGGACTGTCGGGGCCAGTCAATCCGGACCCGAGCCATCGGGGCGCCTTGCAGGCAGATTGTGGGCATTCAGCACGGCAAGAATCTGATCCAGCGATGCCTCATCCATATCTGCGATCTCAGATGCCAGTCGATTGGCGATCAGTGTCGCCTGAACACTCAGGCCTGATGTGTCGATGACCACCCGCGGATGTGACACGCGGGCCAGATCGCGCAAATCATCCGCATCTTCCCAGATCAGGTTGAAGTAATCGATGATCTGCTGCACCAGCGACCAGCTGGGCTTGCTGCGATGACCGTGTTCCAGCGCCGAGAGGTAGGCAGGCGTCAGTTCCAGATCGGCGGCCATGCGGCTGAGGGTCAGGTCCCTGGCTTGCCTGAGCGCCCGGACGCGTTCGCCGAATGGGGTCATGAGCGGTCTTCCCGCCTGCGCCTCAACAATATGTAAAGCGCGCCGCCACCGCCATCCCGCTGCGTCGCGGCCGCCGTCGACAGGATCATCGGCGCAAGGTCCCCGCTGGCCAGCCAACCCGGCACTTCGCGTTTCAGCCGCCCGGGTGGTTCCGGTGTTGTGTAGGGATTGTCAGCTTCCGGTCTGCCACGCGCACCCTTGCCCGTGATGACGAGCAGGCATCGTTTTCCCGCGGCATGGCACTGGCGCACGAAAAGGCGCAAAGCCGCGTGAGCCTGTTCGCGGTTCAGGCCATGCAGATCAAGACGGCTGTCGATGGGAAGCGCGCCCTTGCGAAAGCGTTCGGCTGTTCGCCGGTCCAGACCTGCGACCCGCCCGCGTGCCTGTCGTGGCTCTGCAGGAGCGCTGTAATCGGGGGGCGGGGTGTAAGCGGCTGGACGTGACGGAGCAGGCAGAGGTGTCGGCTTCGACGGTGTGCTTGCTTTCTGCTTCGGAGCGCCCGTCACTCCCTTTGGTGGCTTCTGCCGTTTGGCGGGCTGCAGGGGGGGCCGGTCTTCTGTCAGCCGCGCGATCTCGTTCAGGCGTTCGGTGGTGGAGGGCAGGGGCGTGATTGTCTTTGCCACGCGGTCCCAGAGGTCGAGATCGGCCTCCCGACCTGGCTTGCCTGCGGACTTGCGGCCTGATGTGACCGGCGATTTGCTGGTGGATCGGGCCATTGTGGATGTCAGTCGTCGGTCACGTCATCGATCATCAGGATGTGGAGCCGCCGTGGGCCATGTGCGCCCATGACGATCTTCTGCTCCACATCGCCGGTGCGCGACGGCCCGGAAACCAGGTTCAGCGCCCGGGGCATGACCCCGGTGCCAAAGCGCTCCCGGGCGGCGGAGAAGGCATCCTCCATCGCGCGCATGACCTGTGAACGGCGCATGACCACGATGTGATTGTCCGGCACGAAGTTCAGTGTCGGCGGTGTTTCCTTGCCGGATACGAAGACCAGGGTGCCGGTTTCCGCAATCCCGGCAAACGCTGGCGTGACACCTGTCTGGTCGGTGATCTCTGCCGCTCCGGACGTGACCTCCAGCAGGGGCGCCTGGTCCCAGGGCAGGTCGGTGATCTCGGGGGACGGTGACAGCTTCAGCCGCCCGGGCAGGTTCAGCCCCTTCAGGTAATCCGCGATGGCGGCAGGGGCGGCGGCGTCGGTCGCGATCTCGTCAATGGTGACGGCAAGCTCCCGACATTTTTCCAGGAACAGGGCGTAACGCTCCGGCTCAGGCCCCCCTGCACGGGCTGGGATCAGGTTCCGCCTGGGATTGGCAATGCGCTCGACCAGTTCCCCGGCGGGGCGGCGCAATGGGTTGTCCTGATTGGCGGCGGCAATCTTTGCCATCAATGCGTTTCTGCCAGACATCTTCCGCCCCCAAACCAAGTCACCCAAGCAACAGAGATCAAGCTCTATCGGCAAAGCTGGTGTGCTGGCAAGCCGTCAGGCCCAGCACGGCGACAGTCAGGGGCAGGGATCAGCCGCGTGGCCCGGCACTGCGTCCGGGACGCCAGTGTTCCATGGTGGCGTTCAGTTCCGCCTCATTGATCGGCTTGGCGAGGTAGTCGTCCATGCCGGCATCAAGGCACATCTGCTTGTCTTCAGCCATGGCGTTGGCGGTCAGCGCGATGATCGGGATATCCAGCTTTCCGCCGTCCAGCGCGCGAATACGGCGGGTGGCTTCCAGTCCGTCGACCTCCGGCATGTGGATATCCATCAGCACCAGGTCGAAATCATTGTCACGCACGGCAATCTCGGCCTCCGCGCCGTTCTCCACAGCGGTGACCTGGTGGCCATTCTTGCCCAGCAGCGCCAGCGCAAGCATCTGATTGATCTCGTTATCCTCAGCAAGCAGGATCTTGAGCGGTCCGGCAGATACGGCTTTCCTGGATGACGGCGCGTTGCCCTCGTCCCCTGCTTCATCGGTCTGGTCATCGACTTCCAGATCAGGCGTCAGCAGACGGTAGAGCGAGCGACGGCGGATCGGCTTGGTCAGATACCCGTCAAATCCGGCCTGTTTCAGCGACTCGTTTTCGGTGCGACGGCTGACCGGCAGCATCACGATGGCGCGGATGCCGGACACGGTATCGTCGGCCCGCAAGGCCTCGATGAAATCCTTGGCCGAGAGGTCATCGAGAGCGCCATCGAACAGCACTGTGTCGAATGGCCTGTCCTCAGCCGCTGCCGCCTGCAGCATCTGCAGGGCCTCGGCACCTGTGGCTGCACGGTCTGCATCGCCGCCACCGTCATCGATCTGGTCCGAAAGGGCTCCGCGCGCGATCCTGTTGCCCTCCGCCACCAGAATCCGGTTGCCGTCGAGGCGCGGTTCCGGTTTCGGTGCGCTTGCGCCCTTCGCCTTGGCCAGTTCGATATCGAACCAGAACGTGCTGCCCTTGTCCTTCTCGCTTATCAGGCCGATCTCGCCGCCCATCTTCTCGACGATGCGGCGGGTGATCGCCAGACCAAGTCCGGTGCCGCCATAGCGACGCGAGACCGAGGAATCGACCTGGGTGAACTCCTCGAAAAGCTGTGCCTGCTTCTCCTCGGGGATGCCGATGCCGCTGTCGATGATCTCGACGCGGATAGCCGCCGAGTCGGGCCGGTCCTGCAGCAGTTTCAGCGCGATGACGACACCGCCTTCATGCGTGAACTTCACCGCGTTGCCCGCCAGATTGACGATGGCCTGGCGCAGGCGGCCGGGATCACCGATCAGGTGGCGCGGAATATTGGGATCTGCCATGGCCAGAACCTCGATCCCGCGTTCGAACGCGCGCGGGGCCAGCAGTTCGGCAATCTTCTCGCTCAAGCCCGCCAGATCGACGTCAATGCTCTCGAATTCAAGGAAGCCGGCTTCGATCTTGGAAAAGTCGAGAATGTCGTTGATCAGCGTCAGCAGGGACTGCCCGGATTCCTGCACGGCATCGGCATAGTTCTGCTGTTCAGCCGTCAGGTTCGTGTCGAGCAGCAGGCTGGTCATGCCGAGCACGCCGTTCATCGGCGTGCGGATTTCATGGCTCATGGTGGCCAGGAAGCCGGACTTGGCGCGGTTCGCCGCCTCTGCCTCATCGCGGGCGAGGCCGAGCTCGTGCTCGGTTTCCTTGCGGTCGGTGATGTCACGCCCGACCCGCTGGATTTCGGTGATGCGACCGTCCGGGTCCCGCAGGGCCACGTCTTCCCAGGCAATCCAGCGCCAGCCGTCGCGGGTCAGCACCCGCTGGTCATAGCTGGCGCGGTAAGGGGGCACGCTGATCCGCTGCAGATCGAACGGTTCGGATCCTTCCTGAACGGCGACATTGACGGTCATCGGTGCGCCGATGGCACCAGAGATGTCGATACCCAGGGTATTGCTCAGCGCCTCGTTCGCGAAGCTCAGCCTGCCACGGGAATCAAGACGCACGATCAGGTCATGCTGGGTCTCCACCAGGCCGCGATAACGTTCCTCGTTGGCGCGGAGGGTGGAGTTCATGTCGTTGAGCAGTTCGACCGTTTCCGACAGCCGGTCGGCCATTTCGGTCATCCGGTGGTTCTGGCTGTTCAGGCGCATGTACTTGCGCCGCGCATCCTCGACCAGCACGCCGACGACCAGCACAACGATGATGACGAGGGCGCTGACGGACTTCGGACCGATGGCAATCTTGCCTTCGGTGGCAAACATGTCGGCATTGAAGATCAGCACAACGGCACCGACGCCGACAAGGGCGATAAGCGGCGCTGCATAGCGCAACCAGCCCTGTCCGATCTGTCGACCCTGCCGTTCCGACCCGATGTCGATCACTCCCCAGACTCCAAAAAGCAATGCTCGCATGAAACCTGTGCCAAATCGTTACCGATCTGACTGCGAATTTAGTTAATCATCGCCGGTATGCAAGAAACATGCTGAACGATCGCGTTTCGCATCCTTTGGCTGAAACGTATCATTCGTCATTCGCCTGAGGGGTGGCCGCAAGGGCCAGCCGATGGCAGATCAGGCATCGATGCTCTTGGCTTTCGGGCCGAGGTAGTAGTCGGGGTAATGCTCTTCCACCACGGGGCTGTAGTCGGCCCATGCGTGACAGGTGTTCAATATGCCCGGACGGCCATCAGCCTTGGTGTTCGTCATGTTCATGATTGGCCAGATGGTCTGCATCGTGGCCGTGGCCATCTGGGGCAACAGCTCCACGATATGGGTGCAACCGGCGGTGCCGCCGACCCGTTCGCGTGCCTTGCGGTTGAACCCGGCACCGATCTTCAGACCGGCAAGCGCGGCGAAGTTCGGCGCCACATCCCCGCACATCGTGTAGGGGGTGATTTCCGACCAGGCCTCCGCAGCGTGGATCAGGAAATCCGTATCGACGGTCAGGCGCAGCCACATCTTGTGGACCATGCCGTCATCGCGCCGTTCCCTCATGATGCCATAGGGAGTCGGCTTGTGATCGGAAATCATGCCTTCCATGTCCCAGAGACCATCTTCGCGCTCGTAACCGCAAATCTCGATCTTCCGGGTATGGCGGTGGGCACGCTTGACTGGTTCGGACAGGGCCATCGGGAGTCTCCAACTGCATCACTCGGTTGTGGCGGAAGATACCAGCGATGGCCCCGGCGTCCAGCCCGTCAGATAGATCGGCAGGTCTGCTCTGCCGATATCAGCCGGGTCAGCCCCATGCGATGGGAAGGCTGGTCAGTCCACGCAGGGTGAACGTCGGGCGCCATTCCGCTGTGTCCGGTGCTTCCAGACGCATGTCGGGCAGGCGCGCCAGCAGGCTGCGGAACGCGATGTCTGCCTCTACCCGGGCAAGCTGAGCACCCAGGCAGAAGTGGATGCCGCCACCGAAGGACATGGGACGCACGTCCTTGCGGTCGACGCGGAAACTCTCTGCATCATCGAACGCGGCGTCATCGCGGTTCGCGGCCCCGAGCAGATTGATCACATGCTCCCCTTTCGGGATCGTGATGCCATTGATGTCGATGTCGACCATTGCGGTACGACCGGTCATCTGCACCGACGAGTCGAAACGCAGCATTTCCTCGATCGCGCCCGGAACCAGGTCCGGGTTGGCCCGCAGCTTGGCGTATTCATCGGGGTTCTGCAGCAGCGCGAACAGGCCGTTGCCCAGCAGGTTGACCGTGGTTTCATGTCCGGCCCCGAACAGCAGGATGACGTTGCCAACCAGTTCCGCCTCCGACAGGCGATCACCCGCTTCCTCGGCCTGCACCAGAACAGTCGTCAGATCATCCCGTGGCTCCGCCCTGCGGCGGGCAAACAGGTCGCGGAAATATTCTGCCTGACCCGAGAAACCTTCGCGGATCTGCGTCAGTTCATCGTCGCTGACGGGGGTCGGGTCCAGCAACCGGCCCGAAATCTTTGACCCGAACTCGAACCTGCCACGTTCTGCCGCCGGAATGCCCAGCATGTCGCAGATCACGTTGAGGGGCAGCGGATAGGCAAACTCCTGAATGAAATCCATGCTGTTGCGACCCTCGACCCGATCCAGCAACTCATCGACCAGCTGCTGAATCTGCGGGCGCAATCCTTCGATCCGGCGCGCGGTGAAGGCTTTCGCGACCAGACCGCGCAGGCGTGTGTGATCGGGGGGGTCCTGTACCAGCATCCAGGTCCGCATGTTGGCGTAGACGGGATTGTCGAAGACATCATCGCCGTTCCGCAGCTTCATGCGTTCCTCAAACCCCTTTCCGAACCGCTTGTCCTTCAGGATCATCTGCACATCGGCGTAGCGGCTGGCGACCCAGAACCCGAGTGGTGTCTTCATCAAGGGCTGGTTTTCGCGCAGCAGCTGGAACGATGGATAAGGGTTCTGCAGGAACTCCGGCGAGAACGGGTTGAACAGTGGCGCGTCGGCCACCGGGGTCTGGTCGTTCATGATGTTCCTCCCTGACGCCTGGTGCTGTTTCTGACCGGCGTTCATTTATGTTTCGACGAAGGTTACATAGCCTTGACGATGGAGGGCAAGTCGATCATGTCCTGAAATATCTGGTCGGCGCCTGCATCCAGCAACATCTGGCGGTCGCGGTCATGGTTGCGATGACTGCCGCCGGTAAAGCCGAGCGCCTGCATGCCTGCTGCCCTGGCCGCCTGCAGGCCGAAGGGGCTGTCTTCCACGACCACACAGGTTTCAGGGCTTGCGCCACACTGTTCTGCCGCGAAGAGGAACAGGTCCGGGGCCGGTTTTCCACGTTTCACCATGGTCGCGGAATACAGTCGGCCTTCGAACAGGTCCAGAATGCCGGTGGTGCCGAGGGTAAGCTGCATCTTCGCGACCTCTCCCGATGACGCGACACAGGTCGGCCCGGGCAGCCCCCCGACCGCCTGTCGCACCCCGTCGATGGCCGTGACCTCCCGCGCCAGGACTTCGGCGGTCAGCCGCCGGATTTCGGGTACGAAGTCGTCAGGCAGGCGAACGCCGTATTTCTTCAGGGCGATCTCGGCGCAGGTGGTCAGGGAAAGGCCGACGAAGGTTGCCTCTGTCTCATCGATGCCGATGTCGACGCCATGTGAATTGAGGTATCGGGCCAAGAGGCGGTTGGCAGGTCGCTCGCTGTCGACCAGCACGCCATCACAATCGAAGATCACCAGCATGGTCATTCACCGCATGCCGCCGGGCGGGGGGGGGACTTGCAGAGCAGCAGTCCGTCGTCGGTCACCGAACCCGCGATCAGCATGCCGCCGATCCTGAGGACGCCGGTGGCACCGCTGACCGGTTCGCCTGCCGGGTCATCGTGCAGCATCTCGCAGCCGTCATCACCCGAAACATCCAGGGAAACCAGTCGCGTCGGGGCGCTGCCAAACAAGGGCAAGCGCTTCATGTAGAAGAACAGGTCCGTGGTATCCGGATGCAGGGCCGTCAGCAGTTTCCCCCCCCCATCCAGCGACAGGTTGTCCGGCCCACCGGGCACGGCGAATGCTGTCGCTGGCCGTTTCAGGCGCCCGTCCACCAGTTCATAGCGCCGGATGCTGTCGGCCTGGGACTCGGCGACATAGACTGCAGGGTTCTCGCCGCGCTGAATGATGATGCCGTTGGCGAACGCCATGCCATCATCCATCACGTCAGGTCCGTCGGGGCGGGTGATGTCGATGCGGACGACACTGGCGCGGTCCTGCCCGAGCACCAATTCCATGAAGCTGCCAAAACCACCGCAGGCGCCGCGGTCGAGCGTGACGAGTGCCGTGTTTTCATCCAGCGCATCCAGGTCATTGGCGGCGCAGATGCCGGTGTGCTGATAGGTGCCCTCGTGATCCAGCTCGCCATTTGGTGCGACGTGAAAATATTCGATGGTCGTGCCCGATGTACCGTCGGGCGCGCGTTCCTGCATTGGCGCCCGGTGATTGATGACCATCAGCCGCCCGATCTGCTTCCCGATCCTCTGGTCCAGAAATCCCGCTTTCGGCAGCGCCGGTTCCCACAGCGTGATGCCGTGCGGATGCAGCACGTTCTGTTCCTGGAACAGTTCGCTCAGGTTCGGGACAGGCAGGGCAATGTCGCGTGACAGCTCCCGGAACTCCCGTTTCAGGCGGGGAAATGAAAGGCCGTAAATACCGTTGGCCACTGGCCCGTCATCGTTCGGGTCCGCCCAGCGATCATGGGCCGACAGCAGGATGCGCTTGCTGGGTTCATGCCAGGCCATGTCCTCGATTCCACGCAGCACCGCGCCGGTGCTGGCATCTGTCAGATGGACCTCCCGACACTCCGCCGCCTGTGCCGGGCCGGATGACAGCATCCAGACAAGCATGACCACCATGCCAGATGCATGTGCACGGATGGGGTGCTGATATGTTTTCGACATGGTTGCGCCGATTTCCGTTTCTGCAGACGATAGGTACTCAGCCATCAAAGGATGACCGGATGCTTCGGCGGGTCAACCGGACAATCAGGCCTCCGTCAGGAAACACCGCCGCATGACCGTAACACCATCCGTCATCACGCCGCCCCGGACATCCATGGGTCAGGCGCTGCTCGTCGGGACATTGACCATGTCCACGATGCTGTATGCCATGACAGTCACCATCGCCAATGTTGCCTTGCCGAAAATGCAGGGGGAATTCGCTGCGACGCAGGACCAGATTGCCTGGGTGGTGACGTTCAACATCGTCGCCACGGCGGTCATGACGCCACTGACCGGCTGGCTGATTGCCCGGCTGGGACAGCGCAAGGTAATGGTGTTCTCCGTCGCCGGTTTCGCTGTCTCCACCCTGCTTTGCGGCATGGCAACGTCCCTGACAGAGATTGTGATCTATCGCATCTTTCAGGGGGTGTGCGGCGCGCCGATGGTCCCGACCAGCCAATCCATCGTCCTGCAGTCCTTCACGAAGGACAAGCAGGCCAGTGTGATGTCGATCTTTGGCATGGGCGTTGTCATGGGCCCGATCATCGCGCCGACACTGGGTGGTTACCTGTCGGAGGAATATGGTTGGCGCTGGGTGTTCTTCATGATCGTGCCTTGCGCGATGGTAGCCCTGACCGGTGTCCTGTTATTTGTCCGCGACCTGGCCACGCCGGGCAAGATCCGGCTGGACTGGACCGGCTTCATCAGCCTGTCGATCGCCGTTGCCGCAACCCAGCTCATGCTTGATCGGGGGGAGCGCCAGGACTGGTTTGAGTCCCTGGAGATCGCGCTGACGGCGGCACTGGCGGCATTGGCGTTCTATATCTTCATTGCGCATAGCCTTACGTCGAAAAAGCCGTTCCTGAACTTCAGCCTGTTTCGTGACAGAAACTATGCGTTCGGCATGCTGTTCATCCTGATCTTCGGCATGCTGAACTTCACGCCGATGGTCCTGTTCCCGCCGCTGCTGCAGCACCTGCGCGGGTTCCCCGATACCGATATCGGCTGGTTGCTGGCCACGCGTGGCGTCGGCACCTTGATCGCCTTCACCGCCATGGTCTGGTTGTCGAAGTACGATCCCCGCAGATGGATGACCATCGGTTTCGCAATTCAGGGTTTCGCAGGCCTCTACATCGCCGGTTTCAGCATCAATCTGACCGCGTTCGACGTTGCCTGGACCAGCGTGCTGCAAGGGTTCGGTGTCGGAATGACCTGGGTGCCGACAACGCAGATTGCCTTTGCGACCCTTGATCCGAAGGACGCGGGGGAGGGCAGTGCGGTGTTCCATCTGGTGCGAAACTTCGGCTCCAGCCTGTTCATTTCCATCAGCATTGCCGTGGTCATCCGTACCAGCAATGTGACCTATTCCGACCTGACCGCGCATGCGTCGCCGTTCAACGAAAACTTCCTGTACTCGTCATCGGCCGGGGCATGGAACCTCGACAGCCTGGCTGGGATTGCCGCCTTTGCCGGCGAAATCGGACGTCAGTCTTCCATGATCGGGTATCTGAATGCCTTCTGGCTGTTCGGAATTGTTTCTCTGGCCGTCATACCATTCCTCTGGATGGTTCGCTGGGAGGGCAACAAGTAGGCGTATGATGCACAGGTTACGGGTGCAGACCGACGGTTGACGGACAAGATCGTACGCATGATCATCATTTTCCTATCCGGGGAGGGACGACATGACCGAGCAGAATGATGCATCTGTGGCCGATTGCCTGAAGTCAACTGACATGATTGATTCAGATCATCCTGAGATCGTTGCATTTTCCAGGCGTGCTGTGGGCGATGAAAGCGATACAAAGGCCAAGGCGATCAAGCTCTACTACGCCGTCCGGGATGCATTCTACTATGACCCCTATGGCGTGCGGATGACCCGCGACCACTTCCGTGCCAGCGCCTGCATCGACCGGCAAGCCGGGTTCTGCATCACCAAGGCGGGGTTTCTGGCGGCAGCGGCGCGGGCGCAAGGCATTCCGGCGCGTCTCGGCTTTGCCGACGTGCGCAATCATGTCTCGACCAAGCGCATGACGGAACAGATGGGTACTGACGTGTTCCACTATCACGGCTTCACCGAACTGCTGATCGACGGCAAATGGGTGAAGGCGACCCCGGCATTCAACATCGAACTGTGTGACAAGTTCGGAATCCTGCCGCTGGAATTCGATGGCGAGAACGACTCGGTCTTTCACCCGTTCACGGCAGACGGGTCGCGTCACATGGAGTATGTGCTGGAGCGCGGGCACCGCGATGACATGCCATTTGACGAGATTCGCGACTGTTTCCGCGAGAAGTATCCCCACATGTTCGATGACGAGACCGCGATTGACGGTGACTTCGCCCAGGAAGCTGCGGCGGAGAACGCCTGAATCGCAAGGGGTTGCGCCAATGGGGCGGGGCTGCGGCGCTTCGTCCGGGGCGCGGCGTCATCGCGGAACTGGTTGCCTTGGCGCTCTGATGGCATAAGTCGCTCCACAACCCATCCCGCCCCGACTGCCGAGCAAGTGCATCAACCGCCCTCGGTGTATGGGGTGGACCGGCGTCCGTCCCCGATGGGCCCGCCCAAAGGAGTTCCGTCGTGATCACGATCCGTGAAGCCCTCACTTTCGATGATGTCCTGCTGGCCCCGCGCGAATCCGGCGTTCTGCCGGGTGATGTCAGCACCCGAACATTCCTGACACGGGAGATACCGCTGGGTATCCCCATCCTGTCCGCCGCGATGGACACGGTGACCGAAGCCCCGATGGCCATTGCCATGGCGCGTCTGGGGGGCATCGGCGTGGTGCACAAGAACCTGACCATCGAGGAACAGGCCGAGGAAGTGCGCAAGGTGAAGCGCTATGAATCCGGCATGGTGGTCAATCCGGTGACGATCTATCCCGATGAGCCGCTGGCCAATGCGCTGGCCATGATGAAGGCCCGGTCGATTTCCGGCATTCCTGTTGTCGAGCGCGAGACCCGGCGGCTGGCTGGCATCCTGACCCATCGCGATGTGCGTTTCGCCACCGACAAGCGGCAGCCGGTATCCGAACTGATGACCTTCGAGGGGCTGGTCACCGTTCAGGACAGCGGCGTCAATCGCAACGAGGCCAAGCGCCTGCTGCATCAGCACCGGATCGAGAAGTTGCTGGTCGTGGATGAAGACTATCGCTGCGTCGGCCTGATCACGGTGAAGGATATCGAGAAGGCAGAGACCCATCCCAATGCGTCCAAGGACGCCCAGGGCCGGTTGCGGGTCGCAGCGGCAACCGGGGTCGGGCCGGAGGGTATGCGCCGCACCGAAGCGCTGATTGATGCGGGTGTCGATCTGGTGGTGGTGGACACCGCTCACGGTCATTCGCTGCGTGTGCTGGAAGCGGTCTCGCAGATCAAGAAACAGTCCAATTACACCCAGGTCCTGGCTGGCAATATCGCCACGGCGAGTGGTGCCAAGGCACTGATCGACGCCGGGGCGGATGCGGTCAAGGTCGGTATTGGCCCAGGCTCCATCTGTACGACGCGTGTGGTGGCCGGTGTCGGCGTGCCGCAGCTGACGGCGATCATGGATGCGGTAAGCGTCTGTCACGACGCGCAAGTGCCGGTGATAGCAGATGGCGGCATCAAGTTCTCCGGCGACATGGCCAAGGCACTGGCTGCGGGCGCGTCCTGCGCGATGATCGGGTCGTTGCTGGCCGGAACCGATGAGTCCCCAGGGGAAGTGTTCCTGTACCAGGGACGGTCCTACAAGTCCTATCGTGGCATGGGATCCCTTGGTGCCATGGCGCGGGGATCGGCTGACCGGTACTTCCAGGAAGACGTGAAGAACGAACTGAAGCTGGTGCCCGAAGGGATCGAGGGTCGCATCGGCTACAAGGGCCCTGTGTCTCAGGTGGTGCATCAGCTGGTTGGCGGCCTGCGCGCCGCCATGGGCTACACGGGCTGCGGCGACATCGCGACGATGCATCAATCCTGCGAGTTCCTGCGTATCACCAACGCCGGCCTGCGTGAGAGCCACGTCCATGACGTGGAAATCAGCCGGGAGGCTCCGAACTATGGTGGTGGCCATTGACGCGGTCGCGCTGACGCGGCGCGCTTTTCCAGGGAATTTCGGCGCATGACCCCGACTGCCCGACTGCAGGCTGCGATCGACCTGCTGGACCGGATCGAGACCGAAGCACCGGCGGCCGACTGGATCATGCGCGATTATTTCCGTCGTCGTCGCTATGCCGGTTCGGGGGACCGTCGTGCCGTGGGGCAGGCGGTATTTTCCGTCCTCCGCCAGCGCGGCATTCTTGACTGGCGCCTGCAGCGCGCCGGTCTTCCAGCGGACAACCGCTTGCGGCTTTTCCTGTCGACGGTGATGGCGGCGGATGGCCATCCCCTGCCGCAGTCGGATGCACCCCACGGCCCCGTGCCTGTCACTGCACCTGAGGCCGAGGCGCTGTCCGTGGCGACAGCCTGTGATCCTGCGGATGCACCGCTGCCTTCACGCACCAGTTTTCCTGACCATATTCTGGATGATCTGACCGCAACGTTCGGTGATGATCTGGGACAGGCCATGCAGGCACAGATGCAGGATGTCGCCGCGGTGGACATCCGCGTCAATGCCCAGGTGACGGACCGCGAGACAGTTCTGGCCCGGCTGAAGGTGGACGGCATTGACGCTGAACCGTTCGGCTGGACCGACTGCAGCATTCGGCTGGCAGGCAGACCCAATCTCAACGATCACCCGCTGATGACGGAGGGAAAGATCGAGATTCAGGATGCGGGCAGCCAGCTTGTTGCCGCACTGGTTTCCGTCGCGCCGGGTGAGCAGGTCGTGGACTTCTGTGCCGGGGCAGGGGGCAAGGCCCTCGCCATGGGTGCGCAGATGGCCAACAAGGGTGAGCTGCATGCGCTTGATGTCGATGTCAGGCGGCTGGAGCGGTTGCGGACCCGGGCCACACGCGCTGGCGTGCGCAATATCCAGACCCGCAGGATCGAGCCGTCAGGGGATCTGCCTGAGCAACTGGTGGGCCGCATGGACCGTGTGCTGGTGGATGCACCCTGTTCCGGCAGTGGCACCTGGCGGCGTCAGCCGGAACAGCGCTGGCGGCTGGATGAGGCCCGGCTGGCCCAGCACCAGGCGCGCCAGATAGAGATTGCGGAACGTGCGGCGTCGCTGCTGCGCCCCGGTGGATTGCTGGTCTATGTCACCTGTTCCATCCTTCGGGTCGAGAATGAGATGGTGATCACAGAACTGCTGCGGCGGGTTCCCCATCTTGCGCGCGTCGATTGTCGTGACATCGCACAACAGTGCGGTCTGGACCTGCCGGAAGGGTCGGTCAACGCAGCGGGTGAGCTTCGCCTGTCACCACATTGTCACGAGGTTGACGGGTTTTTTGCGGCTGCCCTGCGCAGGGATATCAGTTAACCTCAGGCCAGCCCGGTCACGATCAAATCACGTGAAGGAGTACATGATGTCGAAGTTCACGCGCGGCGTTGCAGTGGCGCTCACCATGGGTGCACTTGCCCTTACCCCCGTTGCCGTTTCAGCCATGGGGTCCAGCTCCAGCGACGACTCCTCGTCGTCCAGTGCTGCCAAGGCGAAGCCTTCCAACGCCGCCTATGATCGCGGTGTGGCCGCAGTCGAGGCGCAGAACTGGAAGATCGCGATCACCAATCTGGAACTGGCCACGGCCAAGGATCCGGGAAATGCAGATGCCCACAACTACCTGGGCTATGCGTATCGCAAGAGCGGCAATCACCTGGACGCCCTGTCGTCCTATCGCACCGCGCTGGAGATCAATCCGGAGCACAAGGGTGCGCATGAGTACATTGGCCAGGCATATCTGGAGATCGGCAACCTGGGCGAAGCCGAGAAGCATCTGGCGCGCCTCGATTCGATCTGCACGTTTGGTTGCGCCGAATACACGTCCCTCAAGAAGGCAGTTGCCCGCGTAAAGGGCTCCTGACCGCGCTCGTGACTGCCGATCAAGTCAGCATTCTGCGCGACCTTGCAGGATGACATTCAAGTCCGCTGGACAAGTCATGGCCATCCGCGTATCGGGTGACCATGACTGACAGCGTTCTGATCGTCGATTTCGGCTCCCAGGTAACCCAGCTGATCGCACGGCGTGTGCGAGAGGCTGGCGTGTTCTGTGAAGTCGTGCCATTCGACAAGACCACCGAAGGGCTGGCGCGCTTGCAGCCCAAGGGGATCATCCTCTCTGGCGGCCCGGCCTCCGTTACCTTTGATGACACGCCCCGCGCACCTGATGCGGTGTTCGACGCGGGCCTGCCGATCCTGGGTATCTGCTATGGCCAGCAGACCCTTGCACAACAGCTCGGCGGCTCGGTTTCCTCAAGCGAGGAAAAGGAGTTCGGTCGTGCGGACATCGAGGTTGTCGATGGCTGTGCGCTGTTCGATGGCGTCTGGTCGGCTGGCGGCACCTATCGCGTGTGGATGAGCCACGGTGACCATGTCACCGGCCTGCCCCCCGGGTTCCGGGTTGTCGCAAGCTCAGCCAATGCCCCCATCGCGGCCATCGCCAACGAAGCCCGCCAGATTTTCGGGCTGCAATTCCACCCTGAAGTGGCGCACACGCCTGATGGTGCGCGCCTGCTGGCCAATTTCTGCCTTGGCGTCTGCAATTGCGCAGGCGACTGGACGATGGCCGCATTCAAGGAAGATTCCATTGCCCGCATCCGCAAACAGGTCGGCGATGGCCGGGTGATCTGCGGCCTTTCCGGCGGCGTGGACTCGGCAGTGACCGCAGTCCTGATTCATGAGGCCATCGGCGAGCAGCTGACCTGCGTCTTCGTTGATACGGGTCTGATGCGGATGGGGGAGGCTGATGAGGTCGTCAACCTGTTCCGCGACCATTACAACATCACGCTGGTGCATCGGAACGCCGAAAGCCTGTTCATGGGCGCGCTGGAAGGGGTCACGGACCCGGAGACCAAGCGCAAGGTGATTGGCAAGCTGTTCATCGACGTGTTCGAGGAAGAGGCGAAGCGGGTTGGCGGCGCTGACTTCCTGGCGCAGGGCACGCTTTACCCGGATGTGATCGAGTCGGTGTCCTTTGCCGGCGGGCCCAGCGTCACGATAAAGTCCCACCACAATGTCGGTGGTCTGCCAGAGCGGATGAACATGCAGCTGGTGGAGCCGCTGCGCGAACTGTTCAAGGATGAGGTCCGTGCCCTTGGGCGCGAACTTGGTCTGCCCGAGGTCTTCGTCGGGCGTCACCCGTTCCCCGGCCCCGGCCTGGCGATCCGCATTCCCGGTGAGATCACCAAGGAGAGGGCGGACACCCTGCGCAAGGCTGATGCGATCTATCTCGACGAGATCCGCAAGGCCGGGTTCTACGACGACATCTGGCAGGCGTTTGCTGTGCTGCTGCCGGTGAAAACCGTTGGTGTGATGGGCGATGAGCGCACGTACGAGAGCGTGCTCGCCATACGCGCCGTGAATTCCACCGATGGCATGACGGCGGATTTCTATCCGTTCCCGCATGATTTCCTGGGGAAGGTCGCGACACGGATCATCAACGAAGTGCGCGGTGTCAATCGCGTGGTCTATGACGTGACATCGAAACCACCGGGCACCATTGAATGGGAATGATCCTGTCCTCTTGAAGGCGTCACGGCTCCGGTTCAGATCGATGCGAAGCGTCAGGAATGGCTAGCTGACGGGTGGGGCGACATCGACGTCTCGTGAAACAGTCAAGAAGCGCGCTGAAAGAACATTTTCGGCACCGGGTTCGATTGGTGAACATTCAGACCCGATCCGCGTCAGACCCAGTGAAATCGTCGGCGATACGAAAGCTGAGGGCGGATGCCTTGCGCTTGTTGACTCCGTGCCTCTTTATGTGGATGACGATCAACAATCGGAATCTGGTGTCCAATTCGTGATTGATGACATCATCAAAGAGCTCAGGGCTAGGGGTGATTGGCAGTGATGTGTTCATTGGATTGGAAAATGATCATTTGTTGCCAGAGACCTGACGCATGACCTTGTATTATCGCCCGGAAATTGACGGACTGCGTGCTGTTGCGGTTGTCGCCGTGATCCTGTTTCACGCCGGTTTCGAGACCTTCAGTGGCGGGTATGTCGGGGTCGACGTCTTCTTCGTCATCAGTGGTTATCTGATCGCCGGAATCATCGTTGCAGACCTGAAGGCAGGCAGATTCAGCATCCTGCATTTCTACGAGCGCCGGGCGCGGCGGATACTGCCGGCACTGTTCCTCGTCATGCTGGCCTGTGTACCGTTCGCCTGGCTCTGGTTACTGCCCAATGACCTTCTCGATTTTTCACAGAGTCTGGCGGCAGTGTCGGTATTTGCATCCAACCTGCTGTTCTTCCAGGAAAGCGGATACTTCGGCACCACGAATGACGTGAAGCCATTGATCCACACCTGGAGCCTGGCGGTAGAAGAGCAATATTACGTATTCTTTCCAGTCCTGCTGGCGCTCTTCTGGCGCAGGACAAGGGTAATTGCAGCGCTCTTGATCGTGATTTTCGCAGGCAGCCTCGCGATCAGCATCTACGCATCCTACAAGTATCCGGAATTCGGTTTCTACTTCATCATTACACGGGCTTGGGAACTGCTGGCTGGGTCTTTCCTGGCCATCTACAGCCAGCGGCTTGAAGGGATACGCAGCAATCGGGTTGCCTGCACGATCCTTGGCCCCCTCGGCGTCGCGTGCATCATTTTGGCGGTTCTGCTGTTTGATGATGAAACGCCGTTCCCCGGGTTCTACGCCGCGCTGCCTGTCGGTGGGACGATGCTGATCATCCTGTTCAGCAATCCTGGGACACTGGTTGGCAAGGTGCTGGGCAGCAGGGCTTTCGTCGGTATCGGTCTGATCAGCTACAGCCTTTATCTGTGGCACCAGCCCCTGTTCGCCTTTCTGCGGCAGAAGAGTGTTGACAGCCCGGACATGGTTGCGTTGTTCACTGCAGTCGCTGCGGCGTTTGCACTTGCCTGGGGGAGCTATCGGTTCGTCGAGCGGCCATTCCGCGACCGAAACCGCTTCTCCCGGTGGCAGATATTCGCGATGGCCGCCGTTGGCAGCGCCCTTTTTCTGGCGCTCGGCGTGATCGGTCATGTCAACCGCGGATTTCCTGACCGTGTTGACCCGCGTATCATGGTATTGTCCATGATGGGGAGCTATCAACTGGAGCAGCAGCAGACTGCATGCTGGGACCGAGTCAAGCAACGCAACATTGCTGAAGCCGGATGCCCCATCGGGGCGACGGATCAGAAGCCGTCGTTTGCCCTGATTGGCGACAGTCACGCGGCAGCAATGTCCGTCGCCATCGACCAGGTCGCGCGGGAGAATGGCCTGTCAGGTCGCGCCTATACCTTCGTCAGCTGCACCCCGTTGACGGGTGCGCGTATCCCTGACTCGCTGGAGTTTTCGAGTGATTGCAATTGGCTGCGCGGGCAGATTTTCGATACCCTGCTGCCAGGGGAAACCCTTCCCGACACGCTGATCGTTTCCGCGCGCTGGCCCTGGTACGTCCTCGGCTGGCCCAGCGATAATGGTGAAGGAGGGCGTGAGAAGGGGCCAGGCTGGAAGTGGTTGCCCGATGACACCGCATCCGATTACACGGCCGCCATGACGGCAGTCTATCAGAACTCCATCCGCGCCATGCTCGACAGTGGCCGCAAGGTGATACTTGTCTATCCCGTGCCGGAAATGAGCTGGCAGGTCCCCAAGCGGCTGGTAAAGGCCCATGTCGCAAATGGTGAACTCGCGCCAGATGATGGGTCCATATCCCATGCTTCGTTCCTCGAACGCAGCACGCCTGCGATTGCGGCTCTGGATGGCATTGGTGAGCACGAGAACCTGGTTCGTATCCGGCCGGATCGGATGTTTTGTGATTCGCTGCTGCCGGGCCGCTGTGTTGCGCATATCGCGCGTGATCCGGTCTACCTTGATGATGATCACTTGTCAGACTTCGGCTCGGCGATTGTGGCGAAGGAAATTTTCAGCCACATCCGCAGCAAATAGGCGGCAGCAGATAACGTGGCAAGCCTGCCGCCGAGGTGGATGTGTTTACCCAAGATTTACCATCGACGCGTAGCTTGGCCATGTTGAATGAGCATTTTATCGGGGTACGCAGATGGTGACGGTCATTCCAAGGACGGATCTGGACGAATTCACGGATGCTGAGCGGTGGCAGGCTGATGATCTCGTCCGCCAGCATGGTGACGGCGCGGAAAACGTGACGACGGAGCGGATCATTGTCGCGCTTGAGGGTGGCAATATCGAACGGATCGTCTCCGCCGTTCGTGTGCGCCGTTGCGTGCGCACCGTGATGCAGAAAGACCCCTACATGCGTCGCCTGTCAGACAAGATCGCGGCAGCCGTGGAACAGGCCATGGAACAGGGGCGTGTTCAACTTGCCCAGCGCCTGCAACCGGCCTTCGCCGCGGCGCGTGAGGCTGAAAAGCAGTTCGTCAGCGATCGCCGCCAGAGGGTTTCGAACTGACGCCATCGGCGACCGCTTCAGACTGAACCCGAAATTCAGATGTCCAGTCGATAGGTCCGCTTGGCCGTATCGTGGAACAGGCTCTGGCGTTCCGTTTCCGAATAGGCGGCAGCGATCAACTTGAAGGCATTCCACAGCACCGGATAGGACACAGACAGCTTGTCGACGGGGAAGTTGCTTTCGAACATGCAGCGATCCGGGCCGAAACAGTCGATGGCGTGGGCGTACCAGTCGCCGGTGGCCGCGACCAGCTCCTGCGCGGTCGGAGGCATTGCGCGCTGGTGCCAGCCGAAGCCGTTGATGCTCATGTTGATGCCGCCCAGCTTCGCGACAACATTGGGACAGGCAGCCAGCTCGGCGAAGTCCTTCTTCCAGACTTCGAAGATCTCTTCGCGCTTGCCCTCATAGGGGCCGATGCCGACGGGTCCGATGAAATGATCGGCGATGATCGTGGTTTGCGGAAACGCCCGTGCCAGCGCGGTCACTTCCGGCACCTGGTGATGATAGGCCCAGGCTTCGAATGTCAGTCCACGTGGCGCAAGGCAGGCGAAACCTTCGCGGAATGTCGGGTCCGACAGCATGCCGGGGAACGGATTGGTGTGGGAGTTGCGGACGTTGTCGTCAGGGTCGAACCCTGCCGCGTGCCGGATGCCGCGAAACCGCGCCGGGGCAGCTTTCTGATGCGCCTCCAGCACCTCATCGACGGCCTTGCCCAGGTTCAGGTCGGCCAGGCTGACAATGCCTGCGCAGGCGCGGATCGGACCATAGTTGCCAGATGCGGACATGGCCGCGACACCGTTGACGAACTCGGTCTCACCCACGGGCCGTAGTGCCTCGGGTCCGGCAGCGCGATACATGACCCCGCATTCGATGAACACGGTGGCGACGATGTTGTGGCCGCTGCTGGTGTCGGCCAGCAGTTCGTCCAGCAGATATCGGTTGCCGGGCAGGGCCCTCACGGCGGGGCGGTCCCACAGGTGGTGATGCGGATCAATGATCGGGCGATCCGGCTCGATTATTTCCTCATCCACCAGCGCCAGCCAGTCGTCGTTGATTGCCATGCTGTCATCCTCCCCGATCATCAGCAGTTGCCATTTGAGTCTCTGGGCGATCATGCCATGCTCAGTCCGCTGGTGCACCGTTCCAGCGCCCCGAACAACACGATGGAGCCTGCGCCGATGACCTATGGTCTTGGTCTGTTTCTGGATGACGGCCTGGTCATCACGACCGATACCCGCACCAATGCCGGCGTGGATCATGTTGCCACGGTGCGGAAGCTGAACCTGTTCCAGCGCCCGGGCCAGTCGATCATGATGCTGGCCAGTGCCGGAAATCTGGCGACAACCCAGGCGGTTGCGACTTTGCTGGAACAGCGGTCATCGCATGCCGGGCATCCGCACAATCTCTTCGAAGCGCCAACGATGTTCGACGCCGCAAACATGGTTGGCGGTGTGTTGCGAGAGGTCATGATGGCCAACGCCGACTATGTGAAGGGCTATGGCGACCCGAGTGCCAGCATGCTGTTCGGCGGCCAGATCGCAGGGGCAGGGCACTGCCTGTTCCTCATCTACTCGGCCGGAAACTTCATTCAGGCGACGGCTGACACCTGTTTCCTGCAGGTCGGTGAACTGAAGTACGGCAAGCCGATCCTCGACCGGGCCTTTCGCTACGGTACGACCAGCATGGCGGATGCGGTGAAGCTTTCGCTGCTGTCGTTCGATGCGACGGTGCGGTCAAACCTTTCGGTCGCGCCCCCGTTCGACATGATCTGTTATCGCGCCGATTCGCTTGAGGCCGTGCAGATCCGCCGATTTGAAAAGCAGGATGCCTATTATTCCGACGTCCGCCGCAGTTACAGCAGGTCGCTTCGGGAAACGGTTGCCAACCTGCCGGTCGTGGATTGGCCAGGGGTGATCTGAGCGCCGGGACTCATCCGCCCGGCTTGCAGATCTCGGCCACCATGGTGGCGAACTTCGCCGCGTCATTGGTAACGCGTGGAACCTTGTGCTGCCCCCCGAGCTTGCCCTGCGCAGCCATCCAGCGATCAAAGCTCTTGGGGGGCAGGAACCGGATCACCGGCGGGTTCATGCCCGTGTCGTTGATCCTGTGGGCCAGATAGTCCTCGTTCATGTCGCGCAGCACCGCATCGACGCAATCGGCAAACCTGCGGGCCTGACCGTCATCCGGCGCTCCGGTGGTTTCGACCAGATAGAGATGATGGCCAACGCCGCGCGGGCTGTCGGGCAGTTCTGCGCCGACCATATAGTCATTGACCGACAGGCCGGTCACCTCCGCCGCGCGGTTGACAGCGCTGTCCAGTTCACTGCCGATCAGATGCTCCCCGAAAGCGGACAGCATGTAGGACGTGCGGCCGGTGATCAGCAGGCGTGGCGGCGACCGGTCAACGAACCTGACCGTATCGCCGATCTGGTAGGCGAACATGCCGGAATTGCATGACAGGATGATCGCATAGTCGATGTCCGTCTGGACGTTGCCCACCCAATGACGGGTCGGGTTCTTGCTGCCCAGTTCGGAAAGGGGCACGAATTCGAAGAAGATGCCATTGTCCAGGATCAGGCGCATCCCCTCGGCGTCCCCCCGGTCGGCAATGGCGATGAAGCCCTCGCTTGCCGGATAGACTTCCCGCGTGGCGGCGCGGGTCTGGGCCAGAAACGGCTTCATGCGGTCGCGGTACAGATCCCAGGCGACGCCACCGTGCACCAGCAATTCCAGATCGGGGTAGGGTGCGGCACCGTCCGTCATCTCATGCAGACGCTGGAACAGGATCAGCAGCCATGGCGGCGTGCCGGATATCATGCTGATGCGCGTCTTCAGGGACAGATGCGTCAGGCGCTCCAGCTTCTCCTCCCAGTCCTCAAGCAATGCCAGATCTGGCGGGGGGAAGGAGAACGGGCGCATCCAGCGGGATTGATCCTTCACCGCGATGCCGGACAGGTCACCACTCAGGACGCCTTGCCCCTGATCGCGCAAAGCGGTTGATCCGCCCAGCATGAAGGTCTTGCCGCGCAGCAGGCGGCTTTCCGGATGATGTGCCAGATGGTGGACGGCGATGTCGATTGCTGCCCGCTTGTTTGATCGCATCATGTCGTTGGTGATGGGCAGGTACTTGTTGGCACCCGTCGTGGTGCCGGAACTGACACCCAGATATGGCGTCTTTCCAGGCCAGGTCTGGTCGGTCAGATCAGGGAACGGGCCTGACCAGTAGTCCCGCCAGAAATCCTCGTAGGACCGGATCGGCACCCGCGCCTGAAACTCGGCGATCGTGCTGATCCGGTCGAAACCATGGTCCCTGCCAAATCTGGTGCCCGCGGCCTTCCGCAGCAGGCTGCGCAGTTGCGCTTCCTGTGTTGCAACCGGGTCCTGGGCCGCCAGCAAGGCAAGGCGGCGGCGGGCATGGAGCTTCAACAGTGGCGAGGGGTCGAACATGCGCTGGATATAGGCGATCTCAGCCCGAATTCAGCATGCGCCAGACAGACTCGGCCAGAAATGGTGCATCCAGGTCATCGGTGATGCCGCGCTGGCGCAGCACATCATGCACGGCGTTGTTGATCGCCGCCGGTGCGCCGTTCGCCCCCAGTTCACCGATGCCGCGGACGCCCAGCAGATTGGTGGCGGAATGGGTTTCCAGGTAATGGGTGTCGATGGCGGGCAGATCGTCCGCCCGGGGCATGCAGTAATCCATGAAGGATCCGCTGAGCAGCTGACCGCTGTCAGGATCGTAGACCGCATTCTCCAGCATGATCGCGCCCATCCCTTGTGCCAGCGCCCCCTGGGCCTGTCCCGCCAGCAGGGCCGGATTGATCACGCGCCCCGCGTCATCCACTGACCCCAGCCGGTCCAGATGCACATGGCCGGTGGCCGGATCGATCTCAACCTCGGCGATCACGATGCCATGGGGAAACGAAGCCACGGAATCAGCGAAATCCTGCTGGGCGCTCAAGGGTTCATCCACGGCCAGATCAAACAGGCTGACCTGACGATCGGTGCCGGTGACATGAAAGGCACCGGCGGAGAATTCGATGTCTTCCTCCGCGGTTTCCAGCCTGTCTGCTGCCCGCTGGCGACCGATACGGATCACTTCATCCGCCGTGCGGGACAGTGTGGCGCCGGAGATGGCGGTGGATGATGAACCACCGGTGCCGCCGCCACGTTTCAACCGGTCGGTGTCGCCCTGGCGCACGTCAATCAGATCGACCGCGACACCCAGGCGATCGGCCAGAACCTGTGCGAATACCGTCTGGTGCCCCTGACCGGACGATTGCGTACCCGTCCAGGCTTCGATCCGCCCGGTCGCGGCATCCACGATCACTTCACTGGTTTCGGCGGCAACGCCGCCGACCGGGTGCAGGTTGCAGGCAAGACCCAGCCCGCGGAGCAGCCCCCGCGCCTCGGTGGCCTGCTTTCGTCCTGCGAAACCCTGCCAGTCCAGCCTGTCAAGCGCATGCGCCAGGATCGCGGGATAGTCGCCGCCGTCATAGGTGAAACCCAGAGGGGTGCGCCAGGGCATGTCCTGTGGTTGCACCAGATTGCGGCGACGGATTTCGTCAGGCGTCAGGCCCAATGCGTGGGCGGCCTTGTCCACCAGGCGTTCCAGGGCAATCACCATCGGTGGCTTGCCGGCGCCGCGATAGGCGTCCACGGGCACGGTGTTGGTGTAATAGCCCCGTGACCGGATGGCGATATGGGGCAGGGCGTAAAGGCCGCTAGCCACCTTGGCCATGCTGTCTGTCGGATTACCGGGACCGAAGGTGGACAGGAACGCCCCCATGTCGGCGACCGCATCCACCGCCAGTGCGCGGAAACGGCCATCTGCATCGAATGCCAGCGTGGCATCTGTGACCTGTGGCCGGGCATGGGTTTCCGACACGAAACTTTCCGTGCGGCTTGACGTCCACCGCACGGTGCGCTTCAGCTTCCAGGCTGCCCAGACCACGGCGGCCTGTTCAGGGTAGGCGAAGAACTTCGGCCCGAAACCGCCACCGACGTCATGCGTGACAACCCGCAGCCTCTCTTTCGGCCAATGCATGGCATTGCGGGTAATCTGGTAGTGCAGCAGATGCACGCCCTGACTGGCGCTGGTCAGGACAATCCTGTCGCCCGCTGCATCGTAGGCCGCAGAGACCACGCGACCTTCCAGCGGTGCGCCGCAGATGCGCTGGGACCGCAACCGGACCTGCACCTGGTGTGGCGCGGCCTCAACCGCCGCTTCAGTCGCCGTTGCATCGCCGGTGCCCCAGTCGAAGATCATGTTGTCGTGCGCCGTGTCGTGCAGCGCAGGGCTTTCCGTCCCGGCTTCGGTCACGGCACCGAGATCATCGATATCGAAACTCGCCAGGTCGGCAGCGTCCTGCGCCGCGACCATGCTTTCGGCAACGATCAGCGCCAGCGGCTGCCCGACGTGGTGGACATGGGTCAGCGGCAGGATGGGGCGCGGTGCCTCAACCATCGTGCTGCCGTCGCGATTGGTGATCGGGACTGTTGTGGTCAGTGTACCCAGGTCATCGTCTGCCGCATCCTGACCGGAAAGGATGGCCACAACGCCGGGCACGGCGCGCGCCGCATCCAGGTCAACGCTGCGGATCCGGCCATGGGCGACTTCCGACCGGATGAACAGGCCATGCAAGGCGCCCGGTTCGGCCAGATCGTCGGTATAGCGACCTTCGCCGCGTAGGAACCGGTTGTCTTCCAGCCGAACGGTTCGGCTGCCGATACGGGCATGCTGGTCGCTCATTGCACCTGTGACTCCGTCTGCTGGTCGTTGTCATTCATTGCCATGGGATTGCCGATGATCTCCCGCACCAGTTTCAGGCGGATGGCACGGGCGAAATCCACATAGTCAGTGGCCGTGATCAGGAACGATCCGGGCCCCACAATCAGATCGGACGTGTAATAGACGTCCAGCCGGGGTTCCTCGTTCAGGATTGCCACGCCATTCACAGTCACGCGCGCGGCCCGCGCCTGCTCCCGGGCGGTACGCGGCAGAATCCCGTCATTGCTGCCGCCATCGCCTGAAACATCGATGACGCGCCGCCGTGGCTGCCAGGGCAGGCTGTCGAACAGGTCGATCCCGCTTGTCACCGCTTCACCAAGGGCGGTGCGCCCCCCCCTTATCATGCGCGGCGCGTCGGCAATCCTGTCGGCCAGCGCCTCGACATCTTCATCTGTCTGCAACAGGGTCCAGGGCACGACCTGCACACGTTCATTGCGTCCGGACCACTGCATCAGGGTAACAGCCATGCCCAGTGGCGCACCGGTGCGCATGGCATAGCGCACCGATTCATGGCGGAATCCGTTGGCAAGACCCAGCATCTGCAGCCGGAATTCGCCATTGTCGACGCTGGTCGAGGTGTCGACGGCCAGCACGAGTGCCAGATCAATCCGCCCTTCCAGCTGGGCCTGTTGGGCCTGGGCATCAGCGGGATGCAGCAGGGCGCTGACACCGAGCCAGCAGCCGAACGCCAGCATCGCAGTACGTTGGACGGATGAGATTGTCATGATGGGGGAGTGTCGCCTCCGACCCCCGACGGGGTCCAGCGGTTTCTGGCCTGAAAGACGGTCAGACGGTCAGGTCGTAGCGGCGCAGGAACAGTTCCAGTGTCACCAGTGTCCAGATCAGTTTCTCGTGGTTCTGGCGGCCGCGATTGTGGTCCCCCAGAATACGCGACAGTTCACCGGAATCGTAGAGGTCGCGGCTGCGGGAATCGGTGCCCGTCAGATGGTCATGCACCCAGTCGCGCATGGTGGTGCGGAACCAGTCGTTGACCGGCACACGAAACCCGACCTTGGGTCGATCCAGAATCTCGGCAGGCAGGATACGGCGCATCCCCTGCCGCAGCAGCCACTTGTCCTGACGGCCCCTGATGCGGCAGTTGTCGGGCAGGCGCGCGACAAGTTCCGCCAGTTCATGATCCATGAAGGGCATCCGGCCCTCGATCGACGCCGCCATGGTCATGCGGTCGCCGCGTTCCAGCAGGTTGTCGGGCAGCCAGGATGTCTGGTCGAAATATTGCAATTGCCGCAATGGACTTGTGCCTGGCGCGGTATCGAACGGCAGGTTGTCCGGCTGGGTCGCCTGAATGTCAGCCGCTGCCGACCCGGCCAGCAACCGCGCCCGGGCGGCGGGGCCAAGCACCCCGAACCAGCGGGGAAACCGGTCCTGGACAGCGCGCTGGTCCAGGCTGTCGAACAGCGTCTTCACCCGGCGGAACCGATAGGGCAGGGCATTGACCAGCGGGCGCATAAGCCCCTTGTGCAGCGCATCCGGCATCATCGCGTGATAGCGCGCTGCGTACCGTTCATAGCGGTGCTTGGGGTATCCGGCGATGATCTCGTCCGATCCTTCACCGGTCAGCACCATCTTCACCGTGCGCCCGGCCTCCACCGACAGCAGATAGATCGGGATGTCGGATGGTTCGGACACCGGGGCGTCGCGGAACCCGATCAGATCGGGCAGATGGTCCATCAGCGTATCGGCAGACACCTCCAGTTCATGGTGGCCGGTATGGAACTGCTCGGCGATGTCGCGTGCATAGCGCAACTCACTGTACGCGCCTTCCTTGAACCCGACGGAGAAGGTGCGCACCGGCAGATCGCTGACGCCCGCCATCAGGGCGACGATGGCCGATGAATCGATGCCACCTGACAGGAACGCGCCAAACGGCACGTCGGATGCCATCCGCAGGCTGACGGATTCCTGCAGCACATTCATGAATTCGGAAACCGGATCCTGGGTAATCAGTGGCTCCTGCGCCGCACCGTCCGGTGGCAGCCAATAGCGCCGGATGTCCATATGGCCGTCCCGCCAGACCGCCACGGAAGCAGGCGGCAGCTTCTCGATGCCTTCGAAGAACGTGTCGGGGCCCGGCACATAGCGATAGTTCAGATAGGCGGGGATGACGGCCTTGTTCAGGCGTGGTTCGACCCCCGGGACCGCAAGCAGCGCCTTGATCTCCGAAGCGAAATAGGTGTCGTTGCCCCGACGCAGCATGAACACGGGTTTCTTGCCGAACCGGTCACGCGCCACCGTCAGGCGCTCGATATCATGTTCCCAGATCATGTGGGCAAACATGCCGCGCAGGTGAGACACGGCATCGGGGCCCCAATGCGCGTGTGCGGCCATGACGACTTCGGTGTCGGAAGTGGTCTCGAACCGATAGCCGACGGCCTTCAGTTCTTCGCGCAGGGTGACGTAGTTGTAGACTTCCCCATTGAACACCATCGACAGGCGGCGCCCGTCCGGGGTCGTGTAGTGCATGGGCTGATCGCCGGTGGTCAGATCGATGATGGCAAGCCGTCGATGGCCCAGGCCGGCCTGAAACCGACCGTCAGCCGTGTCGCAGAACAGCTGGCCCGCCCCATCAGGGCCGCGATGCGCAATGCGATCCGTCATGGCCCGCAGCACCGACGCAGTCGGGCCGCCCGAACGTGCCGTGATCCAGCCCGCTATCCCGCACATGGGACAGCGGAACCGGTCAGGCGCTGGTTACTTGTAGGGATCAGCCGCGTCACGCAATCCATCACCCAGGAAGTTGAACGCCAGCACGACGATGATCACCGGCACCATTGGCCACAGCAGCCAGGGCGTCAGCACGACGGCGTTGAGGTTCTGCGCTTCGTTCAGCAGAACACCCCATGACGTTATCGGTGGTCTCAAGCCAATGCCAAGGAACGACAGCGCTGTTTCACCCAGGATCATGGCCGGGATGGACAGGGATGCGGACGCGATCAGATGGCTCATGAAACTCGGCAGCAGGTGGCGACCGATGATCCGTGTGGGACTTGCCCCCATCAACTGCGCGGCGACCGTGAAGTCTTCTTCCCGCAGCGCCAGCAGCTTCGATCTGACGGCGCGCGCCAGTGATGGCCAGTCGAACAGGGCCAATATGACCGTGATGCCGAAATAGATGAACAGGGGTGACCAGTTGGCGGGCAGGGCCGCCGACAGTGCCATCCAGAGCGGCAGTTCCGGGAAGCTGCGGATCATTTCGATGATCCGCTGGATGATGTTGTCGACCCAGCCGCCGTAGTAGCCGGAAATACCGCCCATCACGAGACCCATGATGAACGACAGGGTGATGCCGATCAGGCCGACGGTCAGCGAAATGCGTGCGCCATAGATGATGCGACTGAAGATGTCGCGACCCAGTCTGTCGGTCCCGAGCAGGAAGAACGTTCCGCCCTCCGCCGGGCAGACAAAGTGGAAGCTGCCGTCGATCAGGCCGAGGTAAGTGTACTCGTCACCCAGGCAGAAGAATCGCAGCGGCTGGACCTGGGTCTTGTCCTCCGTATAGATGCGCTGGCGCATCACCTGGTCCTTGGTCAGTTCGTAGCCATAGACGAACGGCCCGACGAACTCCCCTTCATGGAACAGGTTGATCGACTGCGGCGGTGCCAGGATGTGCTTCGCATCGCGGGTGTGCAGATCGTAAGGCGCAATCATCTCACTGATGATGACCGAGAAATAGAACACCAGCAGGATGATGCCCGCGACGACGGCTACCTTGTGGCGCTTGAACTTCCACCACATCAGCTGCCACTGGGACGCCAGGTAGAATTTCTCCTGCTCCGGCGTCAGGGTTTCGCGCGACTGGGGATCGAACGGGCGGTCGTCGACCCAGTGATCCAGCTGCTGCTTGTCGTCCTGATCGGTGACACTCATTTCGCGACACCTCCGCCAAGACGAATTCGGGGATCAAGCGCTGCCAGCAACAGGTCCGAAATCAGCATGCCGATAACCGTCAGGCCCGCGAGGAACATCAGGATCGAACCGGCGAGATACTGATCCTGGCTCTGCAGTGCCTGCAGCAGGATCGGTCCCAGGGTCGGCAGCTGCATGACAACGGCAACGATTGCGGACCCGGATACGATGGACGGCAGCAGATTGCCGATGTCGGCGATGAACGGGTTCAGGGCCATGCGCACCGGGTATTTCATGATCAGCTTGCCCCGCGGCACGCCCTTGGCGCGGGCGGTGACAACATACTGACGCTGCAGTTCATCCAGCAGATTGGCGCGCAGGCGACGGATCATGCCCGCGGTGCCAGAGGTGCCGATGACAATCACCGGCGCGACGAGGTGGGCAAGCACGGACCCTAACTTGCCCCAGGACCAGTCCTGGCCAAGATATTCCGGGTCCATCAGGCCGCCGATGGACACGCCGAACCAGAGGTTGGCGAAATACATCATGATCAGCGCCAGCAGGAAGTTCGGTGTCGCCAGACCAAGGTAGCCGAGGAAGGTGAAGCCATAGTCACCGATGGAATACTGCCGCGTCGCGGAATAGACCCCGATCGGGAACGACACAAGGTAGATGAAGAAGATGGTGGTGAAGTTCAGGATGCAGGACAGCAGCACACGGTCGCCGACCACGTCCGACACCGGCATGTCCTGTTCGAACGCCCAGCCCCAGTTGCCCTGCAACAGGCCATTGAAGCCGGCCGGACCGGGCCAGAAGCCCATCCACATGCCGTACTGGATGATCTCCGGCTGATCCAGGCCATATTGCTGGCGCAGGAACTCGACCTTTTCCAGTGCCGCTGCCTCGCCCTGTGCCTGAAGTTCCTGCACAAGGTTCGACAGGTAGTCGCCCTCTGGCAGCTGAATGATCACGAACGTGATCACGGAAATCGCGATCAACGTCGGGATCATGATCAGCAGGCGATGAATGATGTAGGTGAACATCCGCTTTTACATCTTTCCGACGGTCAGGACCGGTTGCGCAGTTCTTCTGGCTCGTACCAGAAGCTGTCGGGGCGATAGAGCCCGAAATACGCACCGGGGTCCCAGTGATAGATACCTTCGCGAGGCACATTCCGAAGGCCACGCCGAACGACGATGGGTTGGGGAACGGAAGAAAGAATGCCGATCGAATAGATCTCTTTGGCATTGATCTCCAGAATCTGTTCCCAGATCTGCTTCTTGACGACGGGGTCGGCGGCCAGGTTCCACTGCTCGACCAGGCTGACCAGGCGTGCAGGGGTCTCCATGTCCGGGGCTTCGCCCATGGTGCCGCCGGATTCGTAATACAGACCCCATTTCGGCCACTGCAGGCCCAGCTGGCTGGTGGGCGCGAGCTCTTCCGGGCTTGTCTGTGCGGTCGCCAGCCCGGCCTGAATGCCGGTGGAGACCGAAATCTGTGCCAGACCGGCGTAGACGCGGTTGCGGAAGGTGTCGCGCTGGGATGGCTTGATGAACATCTTGACGCCGACTTCGCGCCAGGTTTCCTCGATCAGCTCCAGGATGTCCGTCAGCTGCGGGTCTTCGCCCGATGTCTCGACAATCAGTTCGAGCTTCCGGCCATCAGGCAGGATGCGGATGCCGCCCGGGCCCTTCTTCGACAACCCGATTTCATCCAGCAGGCGACGGGCTTCCTTCTTGGAATAGCGCGTCCATTCGCCAGCGTATTCGGGCTTGTAGAGCGGGCTGCGCTTCAGAACCAGGTTATTGGCGGACGCCGCATCGCCAAAGAAGACCACTTCGTTGATCAGGTCACGGTCAATCGCCAGTGACAGGGCACGGCGGAATCGCACATCCCGGAACAGTTCCCGGTAAACCGGGTCATCGTAGTTCAGGTTCGGGTACATGGCGACCGTGGCACCCATTGCCTGCCGCCAGGCGTAGGTATCGTAATTGCCACGATCCTCCGCCTGTTTCAGGAATGTCCAGTCGGTCAGGGCCAGACCCAGTGCCTGCAGATCGGTCTGGCCGGAACCGGCCTGGGCCGCGATCAGGGCAGGGGCAGCAACGGTCAGGATGAAACGGTCGACATAGGGCAACTGGCGACCGTTCTCGTCGACCTTGTGATAATAGGGATTGCGCAGTCCGACATAGCGGCCCGACGACTTGCTCTTGGATGAATTCTTCCAGGGCTGCAGGGTCGGCTGCTTGATGTTGTCGAAACGGTACATCCGGTCGCGCCGGTTGTGCAGCGAGGCCCAGCTTGGTCTGCGACTGTCCTCCAGCGCCTGAGCCAGCTTGTCCGGGTCAGCATAATTGACATGGAACTGCCGCAGGTAATGCGCCGGACGATAGATGAACAGCGGCGAGGCACCGGCAATCCGGGGCAGGAAGTACGGGTTCGGTTTCGGCCAGGAATAGCGGACGGTCAAACTGTCGGGAAATTCGACGACCGGCGGGGAGCCATCGACCAGCATGTAGGCCGGGATGCCGCCGGGGTTCAGTTCCTCATTCAGGACCACGTCCTGCCACCAGTAGCGGAAGTCCTCTGACGTGAAGGGCTTGCCATCGGACCATTTGTGTCCGCGCCGCAGGTGGAAAGTGAAGATACGTCCCTCATCCACATCCAGCTCACGCACCAGATCAGCGTTCAGGTCGTAGTTCTCATCATAGCCGACGAGCCGCGCGTAACTGTAGACCACCATGTGGCGCAGATAGCGTGCGCGGGGGATCAGCATGTTGATGTCGCCACCATGCAGTCCGGGCGCGCCGTTGCCACTGGCAAAGCTGACTCTCAATGGCTCGTCCGGAACCCGTTCCTGGACAGGCGGCAGTTCACCGTTCTGCACGGCCTCCATCAGCAGCGGTGTTTCGATCAGGGTCTGCGCGTGTGCGGGCAGGGATGTGCCTGCCGCGACGCTCAGGGCCACGACAGCGCTCAAGACCATGCCGGATGCCCGGAACATCATGCTGCAAGCTCCTTCGGGTCAGCGGACGTGGACGCGCGCACGAAGTGTTCTTCCCCCAGATCGATCAGGGCCATCGGGCTGGAACCATCGACCGTGAAGGGCGCAGGCCATTCGGAGGGAATGGATGCCTTGCCCTCCATCAGGGCCGTCAGGTCGAGGCGGTCAGAGGGATCGGGCTTCGGCACCGCCTTCAGCAGTGCCCGCGTATAGGGATGCACCGGATTGCGGAAAAGTTCGGCCCGCGGCGCGGTTTCCACCAGCCGTCCCTGACACATGACAGCGATCCGGTCGGCCATGTAATCGATGACCGCCAGATTGTGCGACACGAACAGATAGGTCAGACCCATCTTTTCCTTCAGGTCCTTCAGCAGGTTCAGCACCTGCGCCTGGATGGACACATCCAGCGCCGACACCGGCTCGTCACAGATCAGCAATTCAGGCTGCAGGGCCAGTGCGCGCGCGATGCCGATCCGCTGTCGCTGACCACCGGAGAAGCTGTGCGGATAGCGGCGCAGGAAACGCACGTCCAGCCCGACGAGCGACATCAGTTCCTTCACCCGCTCGACGCGCTCTTCCTTGTTGGCGACCTTGTGGATCACCAGCGGCTCCGAGATGATATCGAACACGGTCATGCGCGGGTTCAGCGACCCGAACGGATCCTGGAACATGAACTGCACCTTGCGGCGATAGTCGAACAGCTTCGACCCGCGCAGCTTCAGCACCTCCACCTGGGTGCCGTTTTCGTTGAACAGGACATCGCCGCTGTCGGGACCCAGCGCACGCATGATGACCTTTGACGTCGTGGTCTTGCCGCAACCGGATTCACCAACCAGCCCCAGGCATTCGCCCTTGTTGATATGGAATGAAACATCATCAACGGCCAGGATGCGCTTGCCTTCCTTCGGCGAAAGGATGCCCGTCTTGCGGGTGCCGTAACTCTTGGTCAGGCCGCGTACTTCCAGCAGCGGCTTGTGCGCGTCAGGCGCATTTTCGGGCCAGGGCTTGCGGGGCTGCAACAGGGCGCCATCCAGCTGGGCCTTGATTTCCCGGATCGGCACCAGCCGTTCCCCTTCCGCCATGTCGAAGCGGGGGACAGCACGCAGCAGGGCCTGAAGGTAGGGATGCTTCGGCGCGGCAAACAGGTCCTTCAGGGTGCCGCTTTCCATCACACGCCCGTGGTACATGACGACGATCTCGTCAGCCATGTTGGCCACCACACCCAGATCATGCGTGATCATCAGGATGGCCATCCCCAGTTCCTTCTGGAGGTCGTTCATCAGTTTCAGGATCTGGGCCTGAATGGTCACATCCAGGGCGGTCGTCGGCTCATCCGCGATCAGCAGGGCAGGGCGGCAGACCAGTGCCATGGCAATCACGGCGCGCTGGCGCAGGCCGCCCGACAGTTCGAACGGGTAGGTGTTCAGGGCCTTCTTCGGGTCAGGAAACCCGACGAGGCGCAGCATTTCCTCGGAAATCTCCAGGCCCTGCTTGATGTTGGATCGTCCGTGAACACGCAGGGCTTCCGATACCTGATCACCAACGGTGTGCAGCGGTGACAGGCTGGTCATCGGTTCCTGGAACACGATGGAAATCCGGTTGCCCCGGATGTTGCGCATTTCCTGGCCGTCGCGCTTCAATTTGGTGATGTCGACGAAGCTGCCGCGCTTTTGCGTGTCGAACAGCAGGATCTCGCCCTGATTGATCTGCGCCGCCTTTGGCAGGATGCCCATCAGAGCCTGCGAAATGACAGTCTTGCCGGACCCTGATTCCCCCACGAGGGCCACGGTCTTGCCTTCCGGCACGCGGAACGAAACGCCATCGACAGCCTTGACCACGCCCTCAGGCACATGGAATTCGACCTTGAGATCGCGAACGCGCAAAACGTTCGTGCTCATGTTTCTTCGTCTCCCGGTTCGGTCGGCAGGTTCAGCCCGATCGCTTCGGCATTGTGCCGTGAGACGCCATCCAGACGTGCCCCATGGGCCAGAGCCCTGCGGCAGACGATGTCGGCAAATGCCGGAAAACCGTCAAGCGTCTGGTCGACGCGGATCGTGGTGCCGCCCCCCTTGATGACCAGTTGCATCCAACCTGCCGAGCGGTCTCGCCAGGTCGAATAATATCTTATTCGCACATCCCTTATGGCATCCCAGGTAACGGAACGATGAAAGGTGCCAGCGATTCTGATGGTCGCTTCATCCACCTCGATCCGGCTCAGGTGCCGCATCGCCGTCCGTATCCCGTATGCCGCAAAGAGGGCTGCAAGCCCCCCAAGCAGGGAAAACATGACAGAAGAGAGTTCGACAAACAATGCCGGTGCACCGAATGTTGTGAGGCCGATCACGGCGCGCCCATAATCGCGAAACATGGCCCGACCGGGGTATCGCCAGGTTCGTGGTGTCATGGCGCTACACCCCGCAGAATCCGTGATGTTGCTTGCCGCCCATCGTCCAGCGTGACGCGGTGTTTCACGGGCTGGGCAAGGGCTGCGCCCAGATCAACCGCCCGCGACAGGCTTTCCGGCGAAAGCCGGTCCTCCGGCACGATCGGATACCCGAGACGCGCGAAGCTGTCAGCCCGGCGGGTCTGCTCGGTCTCCGACCCGCCGGCGAATGGCACCAGAACCGCCGGCGTGCCGGTGGCAAGCAGTTCGGCCGCCGTGTTGTAGCCGATCTGGCAGATGGCCAGACGGGCCGCCGCCAGTCGGTTCGTGAAATCCGGGGCGACAGGTTCGAATATCGCGCCTGCACCCGCAAGTTCACGCCAGCGATCCAGATTTGCCCCGGGTTCGTCGCGCCCGTGCCGGAACCGCCAGGGCAGATGCGCCAGCTGCGTGGTGTTGCGGGCTGCGGCCGCCGCTTCGAACAATGCCGCACCCACGGCACCGCCGCCAGCGCTCACCAGCACCTCCTGCGGTTCATCGTTCCCGGTGCCGCAACTGGCGATCGCGTTCGTCAGATAGCCGGTATGAAACAGGTCGCCCCGGAAGTGATCCATGAAGGGTGCGCTGTCGGCAAAGGGAATGAAATCCTGATCACCATGCACGACGACACACCGATAATACCGGTTCAGCCATTCCAGCATTTCGCCCTGCCGATGCGGGCGCTGGTTGACGATGTCGCGCACGGAGCAGGCGATGGTGTGACAGTGACGATCCCGCCGCGCCAATTCGAGCAGTGGCAGAAGTTCGAATCGCAACTGTCTGCGGCCAAAGGGAAACAGTTCGGTGACCAGGACCTCAGGGCGGATATCTTCATACAGATTGAGCAGCCTGTTGCACCGGTCCCGCCGGAAGTTGTCATCGATTGCCTGACCGTCAGCATCGACCAGACTGCTGAACGAAACATCGGCGGCACGCAGTGAAGGCAATTGCATCCGCCGCACCCCGGGGCGCGTGACGATCTGCGGTGCCGGACGCCCACCGGATACCAGCGCCACGTCCTTGCCGGCCCTGTCCAGTGCGTTGGCAAGTTGCGCCGCCCGGCTCAGGTGGCCGACACCCAGCAGGTGCTGGACATGGATCATCACCCGTCCGCTCATCGCGCTGCATCCTGTCGCCTGATCAGCGGAACATTCAGGCGTTCAACCGTCAGTTCGTCCCCATCAAAGTGAAAGGTCTGTGCCATCTGCCAGGCAATCTTCTCCGGCGGTGACCCGGACATGTCCCAGCCGGTGGCGCGTGCCAGTGCCGCCCGGATCATGCCCTTGTGGCTGACCAGCACCAGCGCATCCTCGTTTCTGGACCGAAGCAGGTCCAGCAGCCGCGCGCCCACTTCTGCCGGTGTTTCCCCACCAGGGGCGCGCATGTGGATGCCCAGGCGTTCAAGCCGCGCCATACCCGCCGCGTCCTGGCGCATCAGTTCGGCGTGGGTGTGACCTTCCCAGTCACCAAAATTCATTTCAATCAGACGGTTGTCGGTGAATATTGACTGGTGAGATGAGATGATTCGCGCTGTTTCCATTGCCCGGGTGAGCGGGCTGCTGATCCAGGTTGGCGCATCCAGGTCCGGCGGCAGAGCCAGGCCGGTCAGCGCTGTACGCCCGGCTTCAGACAGTGGAACATCGGTCCGCCCCTGGATGCGCTTTTCTGCATTCCAGGCGGTCTTTCCGTGGCGGAGCATCACGACCCGCACGATGCACCTGTCACGTTGCGGATGATCCGGTCGATCCTGCGCGTGGCGCCATCGAAGCCATGCAGGCGTGACGCACGTCGCCAGGCGGCACTGCCGAGGCGTTGCCGCTGCTGCGGATTCCGGATCATGCTGGCAATGGCCTGTCGCAAGGCATGATCATTCTCCGGTGGTACCAGAATTCCGGTTTCAGCGTGTGCCACGACATCTGGCACGCCACCAACACGTCCGGCGACGATGGGCAGGCCATGGCAGCATGCTTCCACCAGTGCCATGCCAAACGCCTCATTCACCGCTGGCCATACCATGAGGTCATGGTCGGCGATGATCCGCCCAAGGTGGGATGGCGGCATGGTCCCGGTCCAGGTCACGCGTTCCCGCACGGGCTGGAACGCGGCGCGGATTCGTCGGGACATCGGGCCACCCCCGACAATGGTCAGGTGCCAGTCCGATGCGCGCAACCCACGGACAGCGCGTGCCAGGGCGCGATAGGATTGCAGCTTGTCGCCGCCGCGCATCATGCCGATGGCCAGCAGCCGGACAGGTCCTGCGGCGTGCTTTCGTCTGCCGGGCCTGACGCGACCGCGAATGAACGGGTGCAGGTGATGCAGTCTTTCCGGGACCACCAGCCCGCCCAGCCCGTCCATGTCTGCACGGTTGAGCGCGATGACAGCACCAGCCTGGATGATCGCCTGCAGCGCCGTTTCGGCGAATATGGCCCAGGGGCCTTGCATCCGCTTCCCGGCATGGCTGGCTTCCGCCACGACATAGGGAATGCCAAGTGCACGACAGACCGATGGTCCGATCAGATCAGGCGCCTTGTAGTAGAGATGATAGGTAAACCAGAGATCAGGCGGCGCGGTCTTGTACAACGCGAGCAATCGCGCGACTTCCTGTTTGCCCATGTCCAGCAGGTCGGCCTGCGTCTGGCTGTTTCCGGCCGGTTCACGCGTCCGCAGCTGCGAAGCGACATCTACCTGATGCCCGGCATGTCGCAAGGCCGCGATCAGCAGGCGGGCGATCTGCCGGTCGCCGGACGGCACCGGGTTGTCGGGCGGCTTCAGCGGGGCATGAAAGGCGATGCGCAAGCGACCAGCGATTCAGATACGGCTCGACAGCCAGATCGCCAGCCGTGACCCGGCCTTGATCCCGCCGGTCAGCACGCCGTAGCCCGGTGCGTCTGCTGCGTCATGAGCCCGGGCGATATCGCGGTGTTCCACCTCTTCGGCGCGGAAGGTCTCGATGGTTTCCTGCAGTTCCGGTTCCACACCATCGGCGGCCAGTTCAGCGGTCTGCCGGGCATAGTGGGCGTCGATCACTTCCTCGACCGCTTCCGTGCAGGCCATCGCCGCCTTCTCGCCCATGAGGGCCGTGCCAGCGCCCAGCGCGTACCCGGCCACGTGCCAGAGTGGCGACAGCAGTGTCGGGCGGACCTGGCGTTCGTTCAGCAGGTCATCGAAGGTCCGCAGGTGTTTCTCTTCCTGCGCCGCCATATGCCGGATCGTGTCACCGGCTGGCTTGTGGCCAAGAACCGCAAGCTGCCCCTGATAGATACGCCGGGCACCGTATTCACCGGCCTGGTCGACGCGCAGGATTCGTTCCAGCCGGGTCTTCCGATCCATGTCGCCTGGCAGGTGGGCGGCTGTTGGTTGCATCAGTTGCTCCTGATCCTCAGGGCGGCAAGATACAGCATCAATATCGCCGCCAGGGTGCCGAACACGGCGTTCCAGCCCGCGATCGAAAGACCCAGAAACGCAAAGGGTATCTGGTCACAACGGGCGGGCTGCGCCCCCATGATCTGGGCCTTCAGATCTGCCAGGGTATCCGGCGTGGAGATGGCGCTGCAGGACTCCAGCCCCTTCCAGAGCCCCTGTTCGACGCCCGCATGAAACATGCCGACACCTGCCGAGGTCGCAAAGGCCACAGCCGCAAGCAGCAACAGCGCTGCGCCGCCACGCGGCATGGCAAAGGCCACCAGACCCAGTGCGATGGCCACCACATAGGGCCAGCGTTGCCAGACGCAAAGCGGGCAGGGCGGCAGGGCAAACCCGTACTGGGCCAGCATCGCCATGCCAAGCGCAATGGCCGGTGGCACCACGATGGCGATCGCGGGCCGGGCCGCGAGATATGTCAGGACGGATCGCATCGAAGAACCATGAACGCTGCCCGACAGGCGGGCAACGACATCGTTGTCGCGGCGCGGCTTGATGGTTTCATTCATGATCGTTCCGTGTGTAATCTCGGTATGGAAAACAACCTCAGCGTGATTGAATCAGGTAGTGAACATGGAACAGGACGACGCTCACGCACATGTACCACGGCAACTGCGGCGACACCGGACCGTCGATCTGGGTGATCTCGCGTTGCGCAGGATCGTGCTGGCGCTGCTGGCCTTTCTGCTGATCGCGACCTTCAACCCCCTGGGCGTGAAACGTAACAGTGAAATGGCGACGCAGGACTTCTTCGAAACGATTTTTGCGTCGGTCTTGCCGCGCGCTGCCTTGACCACCCCGGAAGATGCCTATCGCCACATCCTGAACCACGGGCCGTTGCCCAATTGGGCAGAGAGCGAAGCGGCTGCCGCGCGTTTCATGCAGCAGCTGGCGGTGACGGACTGGTCAGACGAGCAGGCCCTGAGAGCCAACGACCCGCACAAGGCCAAACCGTGGGCACCGATCCACATTCTTCGTTTCGACGACACGGTGATGGCGAAGATCGATCCACCGAAGGTCGGTGAGTATCGCAGATTCGGACGCCACCAACTGCCGCTGGACAAGGTCACGGTGATGTTGCGGTTGCTGTCCCGCCTGAAGGTCTCGGTCGTCTTCCTGGACATCCGGTTCCTCGCCGATACCGTGCCGGACGGCAGGTTCTGCGACAGTGAGGTGCATGAATGGGCCAGATACACACAACATCCAGGCAATGCGGATCAAGCAGGTACCATTGACGGAGCGTTGAGCGGGAAACCGTTCCTGTTCCTCGCGGGGCTTTCTGCCGGCCATGCCTTGCGGGCGCAAGTGGCTGAGGCCATGGATGCCGGTTCACTGGATTCAGCACAGGAAAACCCGCTGCAGGCAGATGCAGTGACCGCAGGCCAAGGGTCAGGGGCTGATCGGCGCACCCGCAATGATCGGTTCTGGCTGCCCAGACGGTTCGAATGCCTGCGGGAGATCGGTCAGTTGGTGCCGGTCCAGTGGGTTGGGACGGACTATCCCATCGCGATCGATGCAGCGGAGTCCGTGCATCAGCCGCGTACGATCCGGCAGTTGGGAACGTTTGCCAGGGGCGGCGACCCTGCTGGTGCGCAAACGGTCCCGCTCACCGGCCCGGCCAACGCGCTGATGCCCTCACCCGCGGCCGAGCTGTTCGCGGCATGGTGCCTCCATCCGGCATCCCTCGTGCGCGAATTTCCGCAGTGCAATCCGCGTTTCCTGAAGGTCGCTTACCCGGACATCGTCGACAGCGCGCGCAGAACGGCCATTCGGGCCGCGCTTGGTGTCAGGCCACCGGGCAGCGCCGATGCGTCAGAACCCTGGCGTCTTGCCGTGCGGCCCTACGCACGTACGCCCAAGGTCTATCTGTCGCTTCCCGACAGCACGGACCCTGAGATCACCGAAGCGAATGGTGAACCGCTGAAAGGCATGGTCGCTGTTCATGGTTGCCGACCGGAAGACGCGTTCCTCGATGATCATGATATCTTCAGTTGGCCCGCAGCCCTCCTCCACGGCAAGTACGTGATCAGGCGTCTCGGTGATGAACTGATCGGCAACCGCGCCGGAACGGACGGGGCCTATGCGCGTGGCTGCTCCAACATCGCGATGCATGAAGCGTTCTTCTCACCCGCCCACTGGCCGCAGGCCGGCAATTGGCGATGGGCCAGCTTCGTGAAGCAATCCTTCGTCGGATCGGCCGTCATCGTCGCCGGGAATTTCGACAATGCGCCAGACACCGTTTCATCGAGCCTGTTCGGCAACAAGGTGGGGGCATTTCTGCATGCGGAGGCACTGCAATGCCTTGTCTGGTACGGGGACCACTGTCCCCGGCGGGCACAGGGAATTATCTGGGAACTCGACCGCATGGATCTCGTGGAGCTGGGGATCCTGCTGCTGCTGATGGCCATGAGCCGAGGGATCATTCGGAAGGCGCACCTCTCGCAACCCAGTCCGACCCATAGGCCCCGGGCGCGGCGGTTCCTCTGCCTCAGGGTCCATCGCGAATACGCGCTGGGTTACCAGCGCGCCCTCGTCGCATGCATTCCGGTGGCGCTGCTGGCAACCATTCTCGGCATGGTATTCCTGCCCTATCCATCCGCCGACCTGCTGGCCCTCGTACTCGTTCTGGGCGTCATCTTCCGTGAAGGGGCCGTCGGGCTGGTTCAGCGGTTCCTTTGGCGGATATCGGAACAGGTTTCGTTGCGCTTGCTCGGGCGCAGCTGAGCGGGCATCCGGCGCTGTCTGCTCCATTTGAGTGTATTTATTTCCAGGGATGCTCGCATGAATGATTGTGTTGACCTGCATTCTCTCGCACAATCGGGCCACGCAAGAGCTGGATGGGGATCACGGCGTGAGAAAAAAAATTGGTCTTGCTGCCCTCGCGTTGCTTGGCAGCCTTCTCAACTCCGGTGCCATGGCCTGCGAAACAGGTCGCACCTTTTGTGTCCTGGACAATGCGACGACAGATCGCCTGGACCGGAATTACGACGTCGTGGGAACCGGCAAACCTGGCAGCATGACGGCGGGTAAGGGGGTTCAACCGACCCCCGACGGTATGGTCGAAGTCTTTGCGGTCGATGGCAAGGGCTGCCGGGTAGCGGGCGGCGAAGCGTTCTTCATGTACCCGGAAGTCTTCGCATTTGATCCGCCGAAACGCCTGCCGTCGCTTGCGGGAAGTATCACTTCCGGGGCGTCTTACGGCTCTGGCGGTGGTGGTGGGGCGATCTGCAAGTAGGCAGCGTCGGGATCGGGAAATCTGGGAAATTGTTCATGCGTGTTTTTGTGAAGTTGGTTCTGGCATCGTGCATCTTGCTGGCAGGCTGCAACGGTAATGACGGGGAGCCGCCGATCACGACGCAGTTCTCGCATGCCCTGTTCGGTGACCCCAAGGAAGTCGGCCTGAAGCGCGATGAGGCGTTCCAGGAACAGGTGAAGGCACTCGTTGGGGGTACGCGCCTGGTCATGACGGACCCGCCGTTGGTCAACCCCCGACTGCCTGCACGCCTGGACGGTGGTGCAACCATCGTCGACATGCCGGTGTCACGTGCCTACCTGCGCAATCTCGCCGAGAAATTGCTGGGCTATTTCCCGCCGACACTGAATGCGCGCGAGATCGATGTCTTCGTCATTTCCGGTGGCGGGTACGAAGCGTTTGCGAATGAACAGGGTGACATCTTCGTATCAGCACGCTGGTTCGTTGATGCGATGGATCCGGAAACGGGGGGCGAAATCCTCAGCGAAGACAGTCTGGCCTTCCTGCTGGCGCATGAGATTGCTCATGTGCACCTGAACCACTTCAAGGACAATGAGAGTTTTCTGGATCTGGAAACACTGCTGGATACGGTGCAGGAAGCGATCAGCATCTACAGTCAGGTGAAGCGTTCCGGATTGTCAGGTGAATCCGGCATGACGCCGGAACAGCGGCGCAGCCATCGCGCGGTCAACCGCAGGGTGGAGGCTTCCTTCAGCGCCATCAAGGCCATGCAGGTTGGCGGGCTTGAGCCGATCCTGTGGCGCGACAACGAGCTGGATGCCGATACGCTGGCCGTCCGCGTGATGACCGTCGCAGGATATCAGCCACGCCTGACCAACCCGACCTTCAACCGCCTGGGGGAAGCCCAGAAGAAGGTGATGCAGGACCTTATCCATCAACTGGAAATCGTCGGAATTGCCATCAAAGCTCTGGCCGAATTGAGCAGTGAAAACAAACTGATAACAGTTGTTCAGGCACAGGGCGTGGACCTTTCGATCCGCGCCGCCCTGGCCTTGTTCCGCGAATGGTCGGAAACCCATCCGCCAATCGCGCAGCGCAAGGCGTCTTCCGCCCTGCTTTATCGTGAACGGCTCTACAAGGAAATACCGGGCGCGCGCCGCCAGATGCCAAAGGCCGTTCCGGAAGATATAGCGACAGAAACCGCCAAGCTGCGCAGCGTTCTGAAGGCGTCGGATGTGCACGCCTGCCTGATCTTTCACAAGGACGAGCACAAGAATATCGATGACGACATTGTTCTCGTCAGCGCGGACGGGACGAAACGGGTAACCTGGCAGGAGATGCGGGTCGCCGCGTCCGATGTTGAATATACGCCGGACGAGAGTTACCAGGCAGGAACGAAACCGAAGTCATACAAGTCCCTGGCTGAACAGCCGACGCCCCCGTCGAAACGAAAGCCAAGCGCGTCCTGTCCCTTCAGTGATGCGCCTTTGCAGCCCAATGACATGTCGATCCTGGCCGAAAGGATCCGTGGTGAGATCAGGTCGTTCCGGGGGGAGCGCACGGCACCGGGTTATCTCTGGTACGTGTTCGGCGCGATCCGGCAGGCACAGGGGCGTCTGGACGATTTCCACGAGAATCTCGAGCGCGGCTACCGCAGTGCGCATGCCGAACCCCTGTTGATGCGTGAACAGGCGCTGGGTGCCATAGAGCAGGACGCCTTTGGCATCGCAGATCGCAGGATATCGGAAATCGAGGAGACCTTCGGCACTGTCTGGGGCATGGATTTGCGTGCCAATGTTTCCCTGAAGCAGGGGAACGTCGTGGAACTTGCCCGGACACTGAGTGCCTGCGAGGACACGAACAACCGGACGGTTGAAAGCCGGTGCGATGTCGTGGAACTGAAAGCGCGTCAGGCTGGCGTGACGCAAGCCTCATCGTCAGGGGCAACCGGGCAGCAGATCGAGCAGGGATCGGAAAAGAGTCAGAGTCTGTTCGGCAAGATATTCAACGGCCTGACGAACTGACCCGGTGCGGGCGTACCCGCACCGGACAATGCAGCGTTGATGCTTCAGCGGATGAGCACGGCATCCCGCAAGCCGCCTGCAGCACCCATGACCACGGCAGCGATCTCAGGCGGCACGGACAATTCGACCCGCGTCGCGTCCACGTGAGGGGCAACGGCGTCGAAGTGGGCATCACTGATGCCCTTTTGCTTCACCAGGTCGGCGTGGGCAGGGCGCATATAGGCGTCCACGTGCGATGCCTCGCTCCTGAACAGGGCCGTGAAGAACGCGCGCTGCTTGCCTTCTGGAAACCAGAAAATGCTCTTCGGTGCAAAAAAGGTACGGGTATCCAGAAAAATCCCGCAGTACGGGTATCGGACATCACGACTTGCGGTGGTCGGCGACCTGTTGTCGTTCCTCGGCCCGGATGGCGGCTGATGTCCGCCCGGTACCGTCAGGCCGCCAGCCAGGGGCATGGAAAAGGTATCCTGCAGCGGTGCGCAGATCAGGTGCCTGGCGCGCATCGCGGATCATGTCCACCCACTCGTGGAAAGCGATCCGGATGGGGTTGAAGGTCGCGATCTGGCGGACGATGCCATAACGGCAGGGCTCGGCGGGATCTTCCGGGACAAAGGTGCCGAACAGGCGGTCCCAGATGATCAGGATGCCGGCGTAGTTGCGGTCAAGGTATCGGGGGTTGGTCGCATGGTGCACCCGGTGGTGAGACGGGGTGTTGAATATCCATTCGATGGGGCGGGGCAGGCGGCCCACGGCCTCCGTATGGATCCAGAACTGGTAGACCAGACTGATGCCCATCGAGAAGGCGACGAGCTTCAGTGGAAAACCCAGCAGGGGCAAGGGCGTGTAGACAATGAACGTGCCCGCGACATTGCCGGTCCAGGTCTGGCGCAGCGCGGTGGACAGGTTGTAGTGCTGTGACGAGTGGTGGTTGATGTGCGACGCCCACCAGAACCGGTGTTCGTGGCTCAACCTGTGAAACCAGTAATAGCAGAGGTCCTGGGCAAAGAAGATCGCGACGAACGCCCACCACTGGAAACCGATGTCGAACAGGCGGTATTGATGGATCCAGGCGAAGAGTCCGTAGACCACCACAACGAACGGAATGCCCGTCGCCAGATTGCCGACCCCCATGATCAGGCTGGCTGTCGTGTCCTTCAGTTCGTATCGCACCGCGCGAACCCGGAAGTATCCAAGCGCCAGTTCCATGATCATCAGGACGATGAAGGCGGGAATGGCGAGTTGCACCGGTTGTGGCAGGTTCATGATCCAGTGTGCCTCCGCGTTGCCAGTTCGCCGTAGAGCATCAGCACCTTGCGCCAGCGATCCAGCGATTCCGGATCGTTCAGGGCGATTGCGAAGGGCGGTTGCCCATATGACCTGAAGCGGACCTGAAGTCGCGGAGGGTCACCATTGATGACAATGCCCCGGATGTCGTCCGGTCCCGGCACCAGAATGGCAGGATGGTCGCCCATGCTGCGCAGGATCGCCAGCGCATTGCGTCCTTCCAGCCAGGCGAGAGCCGTATGTCCGTCATCCGCCACGGTCACTGTGGCAGCCTCGTAGCCTTCGGCCGCCAGTGCTTCGCGTACCCCTTCGCGGGTCAGCGTAACGGTCCGCTGTCCACCGGAAAGCCAGACCAGCAGAACGATCAGGGCAATACCGATCAGCGGCAGGATGAATTCAGTCGGATCCACGGACGAATGGTTCCCCCTCGCGTTCCTCCCGCGGCCAGGCCGTCAGGTCGGGCAGGATGCCGGGCCAGTGCGCTGCAGCGGTCGACCAGATCTGATCGACCGGGGTCAGCACTGATGGGTCATCCAGCGTCATCAGCGCGATGTCGAAATACTCCGGTTCGCGATCCCCCTTCCAGTACAGCGGCGTGCCGCAGGCACCGCAATGGGACCGTACCGCGATGTCGGACGACCGCCACTCCACCGGCTGACCCTGCCAGGTGATCTCGGTTGCCCTGACGGAGAACGCCATGAAGAACGGCGCACCGTTCCAGCGCTGGCACATGCGACAGTGACAGACGCTGGCGTGGGGCTTTTCCGACCGTGTTGTGTAGCGCACGGCACCGCACAGGCAGCCGCCACTCAATGCCATCTCACTCATCAGAACTCCTCGCTGCCCAGTCGGACCCAATGCTCTGGCAGGGTGTCTTCGGGGCGCAACCAACTCAAGCGGTCAGGTGCAAAAAAAAACGCCGGGCCGCCCCCTCCCGCAGGCGATTGCAGTGATCACGGACTTTCCTGCAGTTCGACCCAGACTGGTGTGTGGTCGGATGGGCGCTCTCCGGCACGCGGGTCCTTGTCCACGCCACTTGCGATCAGCCGGTCAGCGGCGGCGGGGGACAACAGCAGGTGATCGATCCTGAGGCCGTTGTCCTTCTGCCAGGCACCGCCGGTGTAGTCCCAGTAAGTGTAGAAATGCGGTTGCGGATGAAACGCCCGGATGCCGTCGGTCAGCCCCATGTTGATCAGCTGCCGGAAACGATTGCGCGATTCGGGGCGGCAGAGCGCATCATCCTGCCAGCCTTCCGGATTGTAGACATCACCATCGGTCGGACAGACGTTGTAGTCACCGGCCAGAACGAATGTTTCACCGTCCGCCAGCAGTTGCCGCGTGCGATCGATCAGACGATCCATCCATCCAAGCTTGTAGTCGAATTTCGGCCCGGGTGCCGGATTGCCATTCGGCAGATACAGACCACCGACACGCACGGTGTCGATGGTTGCCTCGATATAGCGGGCCTGTTCGTCACCATCATCGCCGGGCAGACCGACCATCACATCCTCGATGGGGCGCTTCGACAGCAGTGCCACACCATTGTAGGTCTTCTGACCGTGAACCGAGATGTTGTAGCCGAGGTCCTCTATCGGCTCGGCGGGGAACTTGTGATCTTCGCACTTCAGTTCCTGCAGGCAGACAACATCAGGCTGCGCCGTGCTCAGCCACTCGATCACGCGGGGCAGGCGGGCATTGATTGAATTGACGTTGAAAGTGGCGATGCGCATCACGGAATCTCCGGCTCGAAGGAGTCACCGTCTACCATGCCACGGGCCGCGTTACATAACGCAGAACGCCGGACGACGTCTTACATGACGGAGAACGAGGTTCCGCAGCCGCAGGATGCCGTCGCATTCGGGTTCTTCACCTGGAACGAGGAACCGATCAGCTCCTCGACATAATCGAATTCCGAACCCTTCAGATATTCCATGCTGACAGGGTCGACGAGCACGGTGACCCCGTCCTTTTCGATCTTCAGGTCCTCGTCACCCACTTCCGGGTCGAAGCCGAAGTCATACTGAAAGCCCGAACAGCCGCCGCCCAGCACCTGGACACGCAGCTTCAGATCTTCACGCCCGTCGTCCTTGATCAGGTCCGCAACGCGCTGGAACGCAGCATCGGTGACGCGGAACTCGGGCAGTTCTGTTGCAATGTTCTCGGTCATGGTCCGTCAATCATACAGGTTATTCACGGTGCGCGCACTTGCGCCGGATACCTGAGGGATTTAGACCGCGCAGGGCATTTGTCAATCGATCCCCGCCGCATTGGGGTGGAGAGGGTGGACGATGCCGACAACAACGATCAGCCAGACACCGACACCAGACTTGCGCTAGCATCCGGTTTCCTCAGTACAAGCGAATCGCCATGAACCTGTTCCGTCATTTCAATGATCTGATCAGGGAGGCTGCGGCCTCTCTTGAAGGCGCGCCTGCCGACATCAATGTCGCGCCGATCACGGTCGAACCGCCACGCGACGCCGCGCACGGTGATCTGGCGACCAACGCCGCCATGGTGCTGGCCAAGCCGCTGCGCCGGAAACCACGCGACATCGCCGAGATGCTGGCACCGGTGATCGCCGATATGGACGGTGTGGCGTCTGTGGAAATCGCCGGCCCCGGTTTCATCAACATCAGGCTGGCGGACGGTTTCTGGCAGGCGCGACTGGCCGAGATCCTGCGCCGCGGTGTCAGCTATGGTGATTCCGATCTGGGGCAGGGGCAGGCGATCAACGTCGAATATGTCAGTGCCAACCCGACCGGTCCGATGCATGTGGGGCACGCCCGTGGCGCGGTCTTTGGCGACGCGCTCGCCAGCTTGCTGGACAAGGCCGGATGGGATGTCACCCGCGAATATTACATCAATGATGCCGGCTCGCAGGTGGAGGTCCTGGCCCGCTCGCTGCATCATCGCTATCGGGAGGCGCTGGGGCAGAACCCCGGACCTCTGGCAGACGGCCTGTATCCCGGCGACTATCTGATCCAGCCCGCGCGGGACCTGGCGGAGCGTGATCAGGATCGGTGGCTGGATGCGGCCGAGGCGGAATGGCTACCCGTGTTTCAGGACTATGCGGTGGATCGGATGATGGGACTCATCCGCGATGATCTGCATGCGCTGGGCGTGAAGCATGAGGTCTTCACCTCGGAACGTGCCCTGCATGCCGACGGACGGGTGGAAGAGGCTGTCCGGGACCTGGAAGAGCGCGGCATGGTCTATACCGGTGTGCTGGAACCGCCAAAGGGCAAGTTGCCCGATGACTGGGAACCGCGCCCGCAGCTGCTGTTCCGCGCCACCGAATGGGGCGACGATGTTGACCGGCCGCTGAAGAAATCCGACGGATCATGGACCTATTTCGCTGCTGACATTGCCTATCACTTCGACAAGTTCAAACGTGGCTTTCCCTTGATGGTCGACGTTCTGGGCGCCGACCACGGCGGTTATGTGAAGCGCATGGTCTCCGCAACCCGGGCGATCACGGGGGCCAACTCAGGCGGGCTGACCATCAAGCTCTGCCAGATGGTGCAACTGCTGGAAGATGGTGAGCCGGTGAAGATGTCGAAGCGGTCCGGCACGTTCGTCACCTTGCGCGACGTGGTGGACAGGGTCGGGCGCGACGCGGTCCGGTTCATGCTGCTGACCCGCAAGAACGAGGCACCCATCGATTTCGATTTCGCCAAGGTGACGGAACAGTCGCGCGACAATCCCGTCTGGTACGTGCAGTACGCCCACGCCCGCTGCTGTTCGATCTATCGCAATGCCGAGAATGACATGCCGGGCCTGAACACATCGGCAGAGGCCATACGGGCCGCCGACCTGAGCATTCTGATCCATCCGCAGGAACTGGCCCTGATCCGCCTGATGACGTCCTGGCCGCGACTGGTGGAACAGGCGGCGGAAACATCGGAACCGCACCGGATCGCCTTTTACCTCAACGATATCGCATCGGCGTTCAACGGCTTCTGGACCCTGGGCAAGGATGCAGAGGAATTGCGGTTCATCCATCCCGACAACCATGATCTCACCATGGCCCGTCTGGCCCTGGTCGGTGGTGTACGCACCATCATCCAGAGCGGCCTGAAGGTGCTGGGTGTGACTCCGGTGGAGGAATTGCGCTGATGGCCCGGGGCGACAGCTCGCTGGAGACACCGAATCCGGGCCGCTGGCGGATGATTGCCGGTTTTGCGGTCCTGCTGGCGCTCGCCGTCTTCGTGCTGGTGATGTGGTTCGTGTTTCAGGACGACAAGGTAACCGGTGACGGTGGCGGCGCGACCTCCGTGCCTGTGGTGCGCGCGCCGGATGGTCCGGACCGTCAGCGCCCGGATGAACCGGGGGGCGCACCTGTCCCCGACCGCGACAAGTCTGTGTTCGAAACGTTCAACAGGGACGGCGACAACAATGACGATGTAGTCGAGCGTTTGTTGCCGGCTCCTGAATCCGCACTGCCCGACACGGTGCCCCCGGCGCGTCCCGACAGCGAGATAGTGGCCGCCGATGCAGATGCCGAACCTGACACCAGCGCTGTGATCGATGTTTCCGAGCGTCCTGCCCCGGTGCCGCCGCCGGACGATGCGACGACGGAAACCGCCACGGGCGCGGCGAAACCGGCCCAGAGCATCGCCGATCTGGTGGCGCGGACGGAACAGAAGCTTGCCGAAACCGCCCCCGCCAAACCAGTGCCCTCAAAGTCAGCCCCCTCAGAGTCAGCCCCCACAAAGCCGGCCCCTGCCAGCTCAGCAGCTGCGTCCGGTGACTGGCAGGCTCAGCTTGCCGCCTTTCGCGATGACGCCAGCGCCCGCCAGGCGTGGGATACGGCGCGCGGGAAATGGCCCGATCTGCTGGAGCGCATGACACCCGACATCGTGCGTGCCGATCTGGGGGATCGGGGCATCTATTACCGGCTGCGGACAGGAGATTTCGCCAGCAAGCAGGCAGCGGAATCGTTCTGCAAGGGGCTGGTGGCCAAGGGGCAGGGTTGCATCGCCGCGAAGCGCTGATTTGGGATGGCTTTCATGAAACCTGTGATCTTCGGCCTGTCCGGAACCACGCTGACAGACGATGAACGAGCCCTGTTTCGCGACGCCAACCCGGTGGGCTTCATCCTGTTCCGGCGCAATGTCGATACGCCGGATCAGGTTCGGGCGCTGAATGAAAGTCTCCGCGATCTGACCGGACGAGCCGATCTGCCTCTGCTTGTGGATCAGGAGGGTGGTCGGGTGCAGCGCCTGCAGTCACCGCACTGGATGACGCTTCCCGCGCAGCAGTCCATTGGCGCATTGCCCCTGGACGGCGCGAAACGCGCGGCCTGGCTGCTTGGGCGGCTGATCGCCCATGATGTGATCGATGCAGGCTTCAACGTGCCCTGTGCGCCCTGTCTGGACCTTCGACAGCCGGAGACCCACGATGTGATCGGCGACCGCGCCTTCTCTGCCGATGCCGGACGTGTTGCGGCGCTGGGGGCGGAAGTGATTTCCGGTCTGCGTGCCGGTGGCGCCCTGCCGGTCATCAAGCATCTGCCGGGGCACGGGCGTGCGACCAGTGACAGTCACCTGCATCTGCCGGTCATCGATTGCGGTGTCGATGAACTGAAACTGACTGATTTTCTGCCGTTTCGGAAACTGGCACGGCAGGCCCCTTTCGCCATGACCGGGCATCTGCTGTTTCCCGCGATCGATGAAACGCGCCCGTCCACGCTGTCGCCTGTCGTGATCGGGGAGGTCATTCGCATGTTCTGCAACTTCGATGGCTTTCTGATGTCGGACGACATTGACATGAAGGCACTGCCAGGATCATTGGCGGATAGGGCGCTGGGGTCGCTCGACGCAGGCTGCGATGCGGTCCTGCAATGTTCCGGTGACTTCGCCGCCATGCGGCAGGTGGTCGATGCCGTGCCGGATATCACCGATCAGGCCCGGACCCGCCTGACGCTGGCGATGGCCACATTGCAGCGACCGAAGGACTTTGACGCCGTCACCGGCCTGGCCGAGCTGGAGGGTTTGCTCGCCTGATCCGGCATCGGCTATGCTTTTTCTTTTGCCGTCTGGCGCAGCCCATGAATGAACCACCGCGACCATCACCGGATTTCGAGGAAGACCTGCCGGGACAGGACACCGGTGGGCGGCTGGTCGTGGACCTGGGGGCGTATGAGGGGCCGCTGGACCTGCTGCTCGACCTCGCCCGGGAGCAGAAGGTTGATCTGGCGCGTATCTCCATCCTGCGGCTTGCTGACCAGTTCGTCGCCTTCATTGAATCCGCGCATCACCTGAAGATCGAGGTCGCGGCGGATTACCTGGTGATGGCTGCGTGGCTGGCCTATCTGAAATCCCGCCTGTTGCTGCCGAACCCCGAACCGGAGGATGAACCGAGCGGTGCGGAAATGGCTGCCCGCCTTGGCTGGCAGTTGCGTCGGCTGGAGGCGATGCGCAAGGCCGGTGAACGCCTGTTTGGACGCGAACGCGAAGGACAGGATTTCTTTCGCCGTGGCGCGCCGGAGGGCGTGCGCGTGCTGCGGCGCTCGGCCTGGGAGTGCGATCTCTACGACCTGCTGCGGGCCTACGCTGCCCATCGGGAGGTGCAGGGCGAGAGTGAGCCGCTGCGGGTGCGCCGGACCAATGTCTATTCCGTCGAGCAGGCTTTGGCGCGCATGCGCAAGCTGCTGGGGGCCATGCCGGACTGGTCCAGCCTGCAGGCCTATCTGCCCGGCACGAGCACCGATCCCTTCACCCGGCGCTCCGCCACCGCTTCGACGCTGCTCGCGGCGCTGGAAATGGCGAAGCAGGGAGAGGTGGAGATCAGGCAGGGGCGGACATTCGGCCCGATCTACGTCCGTGGCCGCCGCAACGAGCCTTCGTCATGACGATCGACCGCGAACATGTGCGGATCGCGGAGGCACTGCTGTTCGCAGCCAACGAACCCCTGGGTCTGGATCGTCTGAAACAGCGCTTGCCCGACGATGTCGATGCCGAAGCGGTGATGGCCGCACTGGTTGCCGATTATCAGGGCAGGGGCGTCGAACCGGTACGTGTCGCCGGTCGCTGGATGTTCCGCACTGCGCCTGATCTGGCTGAAGTGCTGGAGGAAGAACGCGTGGCCGTGCGCCGCCTGTCGCGCGCTGCCGTCGAAACCCTGGCCATCATTGCCTATCACCAGCCGACCACCCGGGCGGAGGTGGAGGAATTGCGCGGTGTTGCCGTGTCCAAGGGCACGATGGATGTGTTGATGGAAACCGGCTGGATTCGGCCACGTGGAAGGCGACAGACACCGGGCCGGCCCGTGACCTGGGGCACGACGGATGAATTCCTCATCCATTTCGGTCTCGACGACCTGAGCGACCTGCCGGGTCTGGACGAACTGAAGGCGACAGGGTTGCTCAGTTCCGACCCGCAGGAACCGGGCCTTTTCGATGCGCAGGTGAACGCGGACAGGGCCGGGAAAGCAGACTGAGTACTGCCCAACAGGGGCCGCCGAAGGCGGTGATTTTCACATGCAGAAAATGGTCGGGGAGAGAGGATTCGAACCTCCGGCCCCCGCCTCCCGAAGACGGTGCTCTACCAGGCTGAGCTACTCCCCGACCGTTCCTTCGGCCAAGAGGCTGTGAGGGCGAGCGGGTTATAGCTGTGGGGTGCGGCGGCGGCAAGGATCAATATGCGCGCTCGATGGTGAATTCGACGGCATCAATCAAAGCGGACTTCATGACACCGTCCGGGAAGATCGCGAGGGCGTCCCGCGCCTTGGCACCATAATGGCGCGCACGCTCTATCGTATCGGCCAGGGCGGCATGGCGCTGCATCAGTTCCTGAGCATGATCGAGGTCGCCGTCGTTCTGCTCCATCTCCTCCAGGCAACGGCGCCAGAACTGCCGTTCCTCAGGCGTGCCCCTGCGGAAAGCGAGCACGATGGGCAGGGTGATCTTGCCTTCCTTGAAGTCATCACCGACCGATTTGCCCAGCGTTGACTGGTGGGCGGAATAGTCCAGCGCGTCGTCGATCAACTGGAATGCGATACCCAGATTGCGACCAAAGGAATCCAGTGCCTCGATCTCGGCTTTCGGGGCATCCGCGACAATCGCGCCCACCCTGCAGGCGGCGGAGAAAAGCGCGGCGGTCTTGGCCGAGATGACGTCCAGATAGGCGTCTTCCGTTGTTTCGGTGTCATTGGTGGTGATCAGCTGCAGCACTTCGCCTTCGGCGATGACCGCAGATGCCTTGGACAGGATCGCCAGCACCTCAAGTGACCCGTCAGCGACCATCAACTGAAACGCCCGGCTGAACAGGAAGTCCCCGACCAGCACGCTGGCCTGGTTGCCGAACACGGCGTTGGCTGTGGCATTGCCGCGACGGAGGTCGCTTTCGTCCACCACGTCGTCATGCAGCAGGGTGGCGGTGTGAATGAACTCGACGCAGGCGGCCAGGCTCACCTGCCGGTCGCCCTCATAGCCACAGAGGTCGGCCGCAGCCAGGGTCAGCATCGGTCGCAGCCGCTTGCCGCCCGCCGCGATGATGTGGCTGGCCAGTTGCGGGATCAGCGCCACTTCCGACTGCATCTTGTCCATGATCACGTGGTTCACGCGATCCATGTCCTGCGTCACAAGTGCCTTCAGCCGATCAAGCCCTGCAGAGGCCTTGGCTGCTTCGTCCTTGAGGGATACCACGTTGGACACGCCGGTTGCTCCTTCACGCTTCGACTGGCGGATTACATGCGCCGAGAATAGATTGGGTGCCCGGCCCGTCAAGCGGTGGTGCCGGGACGTGTTGTCGCCTCTGACGGAGTCCAGTTGCACCATGATTGAAGTCTTCCGGACCAATGATCTGGTGGAATTCTCCTTCGCTGAAGCGGTGCTGAAGGGGGAGGGGATCGGCTACTTCGGCTTCGATCAGAACATGAGCATCATGGAAGGCTCCATCGGCATCTTTCCCCGACGGCTGATGGTGGAGGATACGGATGAGGCACGCGCCATCTCCATCCTGCAGGCGGCGGGGTTGATCTGACAGCACATGCAGGATGTTACCAATGATCTGATCCTTGGTGGCCGGGTGCACCTGCGCCAGCCGGTCGATGGATTTCGCAGTGGCTCTGACGCCGTGATGCTGGCAGCGGCCTGCGATCCGCCCTCAGGCGCGCGCGTGCTGGAACTCGGCTGCGGGACCGGGTTGCCCATGCTCTCGCTGGCTGCGCGACGGTTGGATGTTCGTTTCACGGGCATGGAGATACAGCCGGAGATCGCCCGCCTCGCCGTGATCAACATTGCGTCAAATGGCTGGGCGGACCGCGGGCAGGTGGTCGTTGGCGATGTCAGCAGGCCGCCTTTCGGATCCGCCTGTTTCGACATGGTGCTGGCCAATCCGCCCTATTTCGACCCCGCCCGCTCGCGCCGGTCGCCGAACATCGCGCGCGATCTGGCCCGTGCCGACAGCGCGGTACCATTGAGGCACTGGATTGCCACGGCGACGGATCTGCTGGTGTCGGGTGGGCACGCGGTCCTGATTGTCCGTCGGGAGCGTCTGGACGACGTGCAGGCGGCCTTGCCGAACGGGTCGGCCATGGACATCCTGCCGCTGGGCGGTCGGCCCGGACGACCCGCCAAGCGGCTGTTGCTGCGAATCCACCCCGATGGCGACGGGCGGCGGCGGGAACTGCCGACGGTCGTGCTGCATGAGGCAGATGGTGCCGACACCCCCCTTGCCAGTGCGATCATGCGTGATGCCGCACCGATCGAATGGCCGCCTTCGCCCGCTTCCGAAACATTTTGAGACATTGGTGGGCTTGCAAGCTCCATCTGCCTGCCGCACATCTATCCAATGAGCAAAAAAACCGGATTTCTTCATCGTCCCCTGGCACGGTTCAGGAAGTGGCGGCAAACCCCGACTGTTTCCGTGCTGCGGTTGCAGGGCGTCATTTCATCTGGCGGTGGCGGCCCATTGCGTGCGGCTTCGCTGAACTTTGCATCGCTGGAAAGCTGCATTGCGCAGGCGTTCCGCCCAAAGCGCCTGGCGGCCGTTGTGCTGGTCGTCAACAGCCCCGGTGGATCGCCGGTGCAGTCGGCGCTGATTGCCCGCGCGATCCGGGCCCAGGCTGACGAGAAAAAGGTGCCGGTCCTGGCCTTTGCCGAGGATGTGGCTGCGTCAGGCGGATACTGGCTGATGACCGCAGGGGACGAACTCTATGCTGATAGGGCCTCCATTCTCGGTTCCATCGGTGTCATATCGGCGAGTTTCGGTTTCACCGGCCTGATCGAGAAGCTGGGGGTGGATCGCCGGATCCACACGGCCGGGGAAAACAAGTCCTTCCTTGATCCCTTCTCGGTGGAGCGTGACGAGGACATCACCCGGCTCAAGGAAATCCAGGGGCAGATCCATGACACCTTCATGAACCAGGTCAAGTCCCGCCGCGGCGACAAGCTGAATCGCAGGCGCTACAAGGAGATATTCTCCGGCGACGTCTTCCTGGGTGAGGAGGCGGAGAAGATGGGACTGATCGACGGCATTGCGGATATGCCAACGCTGCTGAAGGAACGCTTCGGCAAGGATGTGCGCATGCGCCAGATCGGTGTGCGTCGCTCGCCCCTGCGCGGTCTGCTGCGCGGCGGGTCTGCCGCGGAGGCCACACGCGAGGTCATTGCCGGGATCGAAGACAGGCTGCACTGGAGCCGCTACGGTCTCTGAACGGAGCGGACATCCAATTCGGGGAGGGATTGAGGGATGGACATACTTGCGACCCTGGCGAAGGCGCAGACCACGCCCCCCGGCGAAGGGCGGCGTTCAGCGCTGCTGATGGAACATGGCACCATGACGCTGCGCTTCTACGCGCCGCGCGGCACGGACCCGCAGACCCCGCATGATCAGGATGAACTGTATGTCGTCGCCAGGGGGACAGGCACGTTCTTCATGGATGGTCGGCGGGTGGCCTTCAGTCCCGGTGACGTGCTGTTCGCACCAGCGGGCGCGGAACACCGGTTCGAGGATTTCTCGGATGACTTTGAAACCTGGGTCGTGTTCTACGGCGCAGAAGGCGGCGAGGGGAGTGCAGCCACATGATGGGTAACAAGGGTGCAGGCGCGTCAGCGATTGCAAAGGCGGATGCGGAATCCGTCACGGTTCGCGGCAAGGACCTCTGCGAGGAACTGATCGGCAAGGTCAACTTCACGGATTTCTTCTTTCTCCACCTCACGGGGAAGATGCCGACCGAGAACCAGTCGTACTTCCTCAACGCGGTGCTGGTTGCACTGGCGGAGCACGGGCTGACGCCATCCGCGCAGGCGGCGCGCATGACGCTGCAGGCCGGGCCGGAGGCGATGCAGGGGGCCGTGGCTGCCGGTATTCTGGGCTGTGGCTCGGTCATTCTGGGGTCAGCGGAGGTCGCCGGAAAGTTCTATGCAGAAGGTGTCGCGCGGGTGCAGGCCGGTGAAGACCGGGATGCGGTGGCTCGGGCAATGGTTCAGGACCTGCGGGACCGAAAGGCGTTCCTGCCGGGCTTTGGCCATCCGTTGCACCGGCCCGTCGACCCGCGGGCGGAAAAGCTGCTGGCTTTGGCCGATGAGCGTGGGGCGTCCGGTGAACACGTCGCGTTCCTCCGGTCAGCCCGTGGCGTGGCGGAAGAAATATACGGCCGCAAGCTGGTGTTGAATGCCAATGGCCCGATTCCGGCAATTCTGCTCGATCTCGAATTCCCGCCGGATGCGCTGAAGGGCATCTCCATTCTCTGCCGGACGGCTGGCCTGATCGGTCACTGTCTGGAGGAACTGGATCGTCCCATCGGTTTCCGGCTGGCGCATCTGGGCGACCAGGGCACGGCCTATGATGGCGGCTGGCCGGAAGGGCATCCGAACGCCAAATAGGCCTCAATGACCTGAGATCAGGTTCCGAACCGACTGCCAGGATCGGCTCCGCCGTTCACCTGCCACCCCGGCCTTTCCCCGTCGAGGGGGAAGGAGAAGATGATGGTGGGCCACGGTTCGGACGAAAGCCGCTCTACAGGCTCCAGTAGTCGATGTCAGGCCGCAGATCCTTCGGGTCGAGCACTGATTTGATGTCAACCACGATGGCAGAAGGCCCCGCGAACTCATTGATCCACTTGGCACCGCGTTCAAGGTATTCCTTGTGGGCGACGGCCAGGATGATGGCGTCGGCGCCTTCCAGTTCGGCCTCCTCAACCAGACGATAGCCATATTCCTCGAACGTCTCAGCGGGGTCGGCGATGGGGTCATGCAGCTTCACGCTGACCCCGAATTCCAGCAGCTCGTGGACGATGTCGGGCACCCGGCTGTTGCGCAGATCGGTCACGTCTTCCTTGAAGGTCACGCCGAGCACGGCAAAGCTGGCGGAGACATCGAGGCGGCGACGGCGCGCCATCATCTTCATCGCCCGCTGTGCGATATAGGTGCCCATCTGGTCGTTGATCCGCCGCCCCGACAGGATGACCTCCGGGTGGTAGCCCACGTCGTCCGACCGCGCTGTCAGATAATAGGGGTCAACGCCGATGCAGTGTCCGCCCACAAGGCCGGGCTTGAACGGCAGGAAGTTCCATTTGGTGCCAGCGGCGGCCAGAACGTCCGCAGTGCGCAGGTTCAACCGCTCGAAAATGATCGCCAGTTCGTTCATCAGGGCGATGTTCAGGTCGCGCTGCGTGTTTTCGATCACCTTTGCCGCCTCCGCCACCTGAATGGATGGCGCGCAGTGGATTCCGGCATGAACGACAGCGCCGTAGATATCGGCGATCCGATCCGTGGTTTCGGGATCCTGACCCGCGACCACCTTGATGATCCGCTCGATCGTGTGTTCCCGGTCGCCGGGATTGATGCGTTCGGGTGAATAGGCGAGCTTGATCTGATCGTACTGCCGCAGGCCGGAAACCCGCTGCAGGATCGGGCCACAGAATTCGTCCGTCACGCCGGGATATACCGTCGATTCGATGGTCACCAGGTCATTCTCGACCAGATGCGGTCCGATCAGCTCACAGGCCTTCTGCAGCAGGCTGAGGTCCGGCTGGCGGTTGGCATTGATGGGGGTTGGTACGGTCAGGAAATAGACCGAAGGCTCCGCCAGCAAGCCTGGGTCAGCCGTGAAGGTGACGCCACAGCCATCCAGTGTGGCCTTGTCGACTTCGCCGGTGCGGTCGACACCGGCATTCAGTTCCGCAACCCGGTCTTCCTTGATGTCGAAACCGATCACGCGAAATTTCTTCGCCAGCGCCACCGCAAGGGGCAGACCCACATATCCGAGGCCGATAACGGCCAGCACTTCTGTCATGACTGCACGTCCAGACGTGTCCCTGTGCGATTCGCCCATCATCCATATGATGGCCGGAAACCGACGCTAGCTACCATGCGATCTGCGTGAGTGCCAGAAAATGAAGGACCAGCCATGACAGCGACCACATCAGCGCCAGAGCGTCCCATTGATCGCCTGCTGGCAATCATGGCGGCGCTGCGCATGCCCGGGACGGGCTGTCCCTGGGATCTGGCGCAGGATTTCGCGTCCATCGCGCCTTACACGATCGAGGAAGCCTATGAGGTCGCGGATGCTGTTGCGCGGGGCGACATGGACGACCTGAAGGGTGAACTTGGGGACCTGCTGTTCCAGACCGTGTTTCATGCCCGGATGGCGGAGGAGGCGGGTGACTTCAGCTTCGATGATGTTGCCACGGCCATTGCGGACAAGATGGAAAGCAGGCACCCGCACGTCTTCGGCACGCAGGGCGGGATCGACAGCGCCGACGCCCAGACACTCAACTGGGAAAACCAGAAGGCGCAGGAGCGTGCGGCGAAGGCGGCGACCCTTGGGCGTGTGCCTTCTGCGCTGGATGGCGTTGCCCTGGGGCTTCCTGCCCTGACACGGGCGGAGAAGATTCAGAAACGTGCGGCCCGCGTCGGATTTGACTGGTCCGAGACGCCGCCAGTTGTTGCCAAGGTGCGGGAGGAACTGGCTGAACTGGAGGCGGAGGTCAGCAGTGGCGACAGCGCCCGGCAGGCGGAGGAACTGGGCGATCTGTTGTTTGCCGTCGCCAACATGGCCCGCCACCTGGGGCACGACCCGGAAGCTGCGCTGCGCAACGCAACGGCCAAGTTCGAGCGGCGGTTTCACGCTGTCGAGGCCGCGATCGAGGCAGAGGGACGCAGTCTGACAGACGCTACGCTGGGCGAGATGGATGAACACTGGAATGCTGCCAAGCGCAACGAGAGACGCGACTCCAGAAACTAGGAATTGCTGGAAGGGATCGAAATATGTCCCTTTTTATTGATTTCCGGCTCGACCTCTGCAACGCCCAGCTGCTTGAGCAATTCCTTCGCCCGGATGACAGGGATGCCGCCGCTGAATCGTCCATCACAGACATGGCAGATGAACAGCTCCCACGACGCGATGTAGCGCCCGTCGTAGCGGCCGAAGCCGAAATCGAAGTCCTTGCGGCAGATGCAGCAAGGTTCGGTAACCGTTGGTCTCACGAAACTACTCCACTCTGGATACGCTGCGTCATTGCGGCTGCATGATCTCCACCACCTCGCCCCCGCGCACCGCCCGATAGAAACAGCTGCGCCGGTTGGTGTGGCAAGCGGCCCCTGTCTGATCCACCAGCAGCAGGATCGTGTCGCCATCGCAGTCGTAGCGGAGTTCGTGCAGACGCTGAACGTGGCCGGAGCTTTCGCCCTTGCGCCAGAACGCCTGTCGGGACCGCGACCAGTAACAGACCTGACCTGTTTCCAGGGTTTCCTGGATGGAGGCGCGATTCATCCAAGCCATCATCAATATTTCCCCCGTGTCATGCTGCTGAGCAATGGCGGGAATCAGCCCGTCGGCATTGAACAGCAGATCGGCGTCGAGCGTGGCGGGCAGGGCGGCAGCGGTGGTCATGGCGGGGCACTTTCGGGAAATCCTGATCAAGGTGCAGGGTGGCCTTGTTTGCGCGACGGGAAAAGCGTCTATTCTGCCGCCATGTTTGATCCCTTCTCCCTGCGTCCCACCGCCGACGTCGAACCACCTGCATTTCATCTGTTCAACAGGGAAGGCAAGGCGCGCGCGCTGCTGATCTGTGACCATGCATCCAACGCGCTGCCGCGCGGCTATGGCACCCTGGGCATCGATCCCGACAAGATGTTCGAACACATCGCGTGGGACGTCGGGGCCGCTGCCGTGACACGGCACCTTGCCGAAGCACTGGATGCGCCGGCGATTCTGGGGGGGACGTCGCGTCTGTTCGTCGATCTGAACCGATACCCTGATGACGAGACCGCGGTCTCGACCTTTTCCGATGGAGCGCGGATCGCGGGGAACGAGAATCTCTCGGAAGGCGAGCGTTCCCATCGCATGAGCTGGCATCGCCAGTACCATAATGAGGTCGAGCGTCAGGTCCTGGCGCTGGCGGCGGGCACACCGCCGCCGTTGCTTTTCATTCACAGTTTCACACCGGTCATTCGCGATCAGCGCCGCCCCTGGCATCTGGGTGTGCTGCATGACCACAAGAGTCCGGAAAGCGATCGGCTGCTGCAGATCCTGCGGCGCAACGGCGACCTGGTGATCGGTGACAACCAGCCCTATGCGGTGAATGAGCCCCGGTCGTTCTCGATCTTCCACCATGCCATCAATGCCGGGCGCCCCTATGTCGCGCTGGAGATCAGGCAGGACCTGATCGAGACCGAAGCAGGCGCGGAGGAATGGGCGGAACTGCTGGCCGCCGCGTTGGTTGAGATGCTTGAGCCGCTGGAGGTGCTGCCATGACCAAGGACCCGTCGTTCACCATCGGGATCGAGGAAGAATATCTGCTGATCGACCCGAACACGGGCAATCTGGCTTCGCGGCCACCGGACAGCATCCTGGAACATGCGCAGTCCCTGGCGCCCGACCAGATCGTCACGCCGGAGTTCCTGCGCGCCCAGATCGAAGTGGGGACCCGGGTCTGTTCCTCCATTGCAGAGGCCAAGTCGTCGCTGACCGAACTGCGCCAGGCCGTGCATACCGCCGTGAAGGCGGAGGGGCTGGCCTTCGCCGCCGCATCGTCCCACCCATTCGCGGAATGGAAGGAGCAGGAGCCGACGCAGCGGGACCGCTACATCACCCTGGCCAAGGACCTTCAGACGGTTGCCCGACGGCTGCTGATCTGCGGCATGCATGTGCATGTCTGTATCGAGGACCCGGAACTGCGCATCGATCTGATGAATCAGGTCCGCTATTTCCTGCCGCATCTGCTCGCTCTGACCGCATCGTCCCCTTTCTGGCAGGGGCAACGGTCAGGACTGCAGTCCTATCGCCTGACGGTCTTTGATGCCCTGCCGCGCACCGGGATGCCGGAAGCCTTTGCCAGCTGGCAGGAGTATGAGCGACTGACGACGCAGTTCATCCGCGCGGGCGTTATCGAGGATGCGACCAAGCTCTGGTGGGACATTCGTCCGTCAGACAAGTTTCCGACGCTGGAAATGCGGATGACCGATGTCTGCACCCGTCTGGAAGATGCGATTGCCGTCGCCGCAATCTATGTCTGTCTGCTGCGCATGCTCTGGCGTCTGAAGCGGCGGAACCAGCGCTGGCGGGTCTATCCAGCAGCTCTGATCAGGGAAAACCGCTGGATGGCGATGCGCCATGGCGTGACGGGTAACCTGGTCGACTTCGGGCGCGGCGAGCAGGTGCCGTTCGCCGAACTGATCGAGGAGATATTCGAACTGATTGCGGAGGATGCTGAGGCGCTCGGCTGTACCGCAGAGGTATTGCACGCGCGCGAGATCGTTCGCCGTGGCACGTCAGCCGACCGCCAGATCGCTACCTTTGATCAGCACATGCAGGAATCCGACGATCCGAAGGTCGCGTTCAAGGCCGTTGTCGATGAACTGGTGGCGGACAGTGCCCTGGGGCTGGACTGACGGACACTGGTTGCCCACATGATGGGGAACGCCACGAAACAGCCGGAGGGACAATCATGGACGACCAGACCCGCACCGAACTGGAGGCCGCCGCCTTTCGCCGCCTCGTCAGCCACTTCCGCGAACGCACCGACGTGCAGAACATCGACGTGATGAACCTGGCCGGTTTCTGCCGCAACTGCCTGTCGAACTGGTATCGCGACGCGGCAGAGGAAAAGGGCATCGACCTGTCAAAGGATGACGCGCGCGAGATCGTCTACGGCATGCCCTACGCGGACTGGAAGGCGAAATACATGACCGAGGCATCGCCGGATCAGAAGCAGGCCTTTGCGGACAAGAATCCGGGGCACTGAGCGAGATGCGGGCGTCGGGGATTCGCCCAGCCTGACGGTTCTGCATTTGCTGGCATGCGACCGACGGACGTCAGACGGCGTCCGCCTTGGGAATGGGCGAGCTGATGCCCTCAACCTGTCATGCCGGACAAGCGAAGCGCTGATCCGGCATCCACACTTTGCGGCTTTCGGTCCGTCCCGAAAGCGTGGCCCCCGGGTCTGACGCCCGGGGTGACAGCGATGTCTCACGGCGCGTTCATGAAACAGACTTCAGAGGACGTACCCGGGCTTGAGCCGGATACTATTCACCCGCTGAAAGGCTGGACACGTGCATCGGTTCCGCGTTGGCCATGGGATGGTGTGAACTGGCACCCTCAACCTGTCATGCCGGACAAGCGAAGCGCTGATCCGGCATCCACACTTTGCGGCTTTCGGTCCGTCCCGAAAGTGTGGCCCCCGGGTCTGACGCCCGGGGTGACGGTGATGTGTCACGGCGCGTTCATGAAACAGACTTCAGAGGACGTACCCGGGCCTTGCCGACGGTCAGTCGTCGCCGACCGCTGTTTCCTTCTGCGCTTCCTTGGTGGCCATCTGTTCCTTCAGCTGTTCCGGCGTCAGGCGGACGATGTCGGCGTTCTGATGGCTGTAGATGTCGTAGCCATCGGTGGTCAGTTCCTCCAGCACGATCTTGCCCGACAGCACATCCTGCTTCCAGGCTTCCTGCGCATCGCGCTCGGCATGGAATTCGGGCATGACTTCGCGCGCGAACAGTTCATAGCTCCTGCAGATGTCGTCGTGACTCGTGCGGCCCGCCTGGGCGACCAGGATGATCTGGTCGACATGGGCATCAGCGAACATGCGCAGTTTCTTGCGCAACGTTGCCGGGCTGCCGACCAGCGCGTTGGCCAGTGCATCCTTCGCCTTGTCCGAATTGCGCCAGTCCTGGTAAGCGGCCCAGAGGTCGCTCTTGCCCGGGGCATCCACACCCATCCGACCGTAGTAGGACAGGGCGAAGATGAAGAAGGTCCAGCCTGCGGCCTTCTCGTTGGCTTCCTCATCGGTCTCCGCACAGAAGAATCCGTTGGCGACAGCAACGTTGGGGTTGATCGGGTAATCGGCCAGCTTGGCCTGCCGGTGCAGCAGATTGTTGTAATAGCGATGCACCCAGGCCTGGGCAGCGTCCGCGTTGACGAAGCTGAAGCCCAGTGCACCCATGCCCCATTCACCGGCCTTGCCGATGGTCTGGATGTTCGAACAGGCGACCCAGAGCGGCGGATGCGGCTTCTGCAGTGGCTTCGGCACGACGTTGCGGGCAGGGAACTTGAAGAACTCGCCCTCGAATGACCAGTCGGTCCTGGTGAACATCGGCACGAGGGCCTTGACGGCTTCTTCCCAGCGGTCCCGCTTGGATCGAACCTGAACCCCGAAGGGATGCAGCTCGGCCGGGCCGGCGCCTTCGCCAAGCCCGAGTTCCACCCGGCCACCGGTCAGCACGTCCAGGGTCGAGACCTTTTCGGCGACGCGATGCGGCTGATTGGTGGTGATCTGGATGATGCCGTGGCCCAGACGAATGTTCTTTGTGCGCTGGCTGGCGGCACCCAGGAACACTTCCGGCGACGATGAATGTGAATATTCCTCAAGGAAATGATGCTCGACAACCCAGGCGTTGTCGAAGCCGAGCTTGTCGGCCAGTTCGATCTGGTCGAGGGACTCGTTCAGGGTGCGCTCTTCACTCCGCTCATCCCAGGGACGCGGAATCTGGTGTTCATAGAAAATGCCGAATTTCATCGATTTGTCCTCCCGCTTCCGTGAATGTACCTTCTCGTTCGATGAATGGGGAGGGCTAGATGACCGAATGGCTTGAAGCAGCAGCGGCGGTGCGCCGGATCGGCGCGGGCAGCACGATCTATGTGCAGGGCGGGCCGGGGGAGCCGACGGACCTTGTGCAGGCGATGGCGAATGACGGGGATTGCGGCGATGGCTGCACCTTCGTCTCCATCAGCATTCCGGGCGTCAACCGCACGGATTACAGCCGATTGCATGACAAGGCCCGGGGTATCGGATTCTTCGGCACGCCGGAGACATCCGAATCGCTGACCAGCGGGCGCATCGACATGATCCCGATGCAGTACCACGCGATCTATCGCTACCTGGCTGAGGAGGTCGATGTGGATGTGGCGATCATCCAGGTCGGCCCGCCGCGCGCCGACGGGTCGTTCCCGCACGGTCTGGGCGTCGACAGCCAACCCGCCGTGCTGGATCGCGCGAAGCTGGTCATAGCGGAGGTGAATGCGTCGATGCCGGTGGGCGGCAGCGCAACGCCTGTCCCTGCCGGGCGCGTCGACATTGCTGTCCAGGTCGATCATCCGGTGCGGGAACTGCGTGTGGGCCAGGTCACGGACGATGTGCAGCAGGTGGCCGACCATGTGGCGGCCCTGATCAACGACGGCGACTGCATCCAGATCGGTATCGGCACCCTGCCCATTGCCGTTTTGCGTGCCCTCGTGACCAAGAACGACCTCGGCGTTCACTCGGGCATGATCGCCGATGGCATGCCGGACCTGATCGATGGCGGCAACATGAATGGCCGCCGCAAGACCATGGACACCGGCATCATGCTGGGCGGGGTCAGCATGGGGTCCCAGGCACTGTATGACTGGACCGTCGGGCGGCAGGACATTGTCTACAAGCCCATCAGCTACACCCATGACTCGGCCCTGATCGGCCAGATCGACAATTTCGTGTCCATCAATTCCGGGCTGGAGATCGATCTGTTCGGTCAACTGAATGCAGAGACCCTGAAGGGGAAGCAGGTATCGGGCACCGGCGGGTCCGTGGACTTCATGCGCGGCGCTGCCCGCAGCCGGGGCGGACGGTCCATCATCGCCATGACGGCGACTGCAGCCGGGGGCAGGATCAGCCGCATCGTGCCTGCGATCGATCGCGGCGGCGTGGTCACAGGCCTGCGGACCGATATCGATCATGTGGTGACGGAACATGGTGTGGCAAAGCTGAAGAACATGCCGGTGCATCACCGCCCGGGGGCCTTGATCGAGATCGCTGGCCCGGAGTTCCGTGATGGCCTGAAGGACGCATGGCGGGACATGGTGAAGGGGCGCTGGCCCGCCTGATGGCCGCTGATGCCCGATCCGCGCCAGCCCTGAGCGTCGATGATGCCCGCGCCCACTATGACGCGCTGGGCGCGGGGCAGGACCGGGAGCTGCGTTACGCCATGCCGGCGTTTCGCCGATTGCTCGGCAGTCTTGATCTGTCATCGACCCCGGTGGTCGTGGAACTGGGTTCGGGCACGGGTGCCCTTGCCGAAATGGCGCTGGCAGATCATCTGAATGACCGCGCCACGTGGCTGGGTCTGGATATCAGCCCGGTGATGTGCGACGTCGCGCGGCGGCGGCTGACCCGTTTCGGCGGGCGCGCCGATGTTCGGACATGCGATGGAGATGCCCGACTGCCCTTGCCCGACCATGCGGCTGATCTGGTTGTCGCGACCTATGTGCTGGATCTGCTGTCACCGGCTGCCATCGACAGGTTTCTGGCCGAGGCCAGCCGCGTGTTGCGCCCCGGCGGGCAGCTGGCGATCGCCGGGCTGGCACCGCCAACGTTCAGTCTCGCCGGGGTCAACATGGCGCTCTGGACCGTTGCCCATCGGTTGATGCCGAGGCGCGTGGGCGGTTGCCGCCCGGTCAGGGTTGATCGTCGTCTTTCGGGTGATGTCTGGCGGATCGCGCATCGCAGTACCGTGCGCGCGGCGGGCATCCAGTCTGTGGTTCTGATCGCCCGTCAAATGACTTAGCCCGCATTCACGATGCGTCACTTGAGCGTGACGACGGCAGGTATCGCTGGCTCTGGACCCCATCCATCCCAATGTCTGAATGCAGATGCTGGTGATTTCCGGAGGAGGGTCCGATGCTGCGCAATCCTGGTCTGATCGGGATGGTTGTCGTTGTCTTCTGGATCATCGGGTATTTCTGGCTCGCATCGGATGAGAATCCATCACCCACGTCCTTCCAGCCTGAAGGCCATTTCAAGACATTCCACGCGGCTGACAACAGTCCGGAGCGGTCCGAAGAACTCTACAACAGTCTGCGAGGCGATATGGCGGATCGCTATGCGGAGGCATCCGAGCCGTCCGTGATGGGCTATCAGAACTGGCAGCGGTTCAATACTGCCCCATACCTTTCCGCCACGCATGGCGACCGCTTCGTGAACAATTATGGCAACGCACTGGCTGGGGATTACACCAATGTCCTGACAGGGGCCGCGATGCCCGCCGGTGCGATTCTGGCCAAGGACGCCTTCGCCGTGACAGAGGAAGGTCAGGTCTTCGCCCAGTCTCTGTTCGTGATGGAAAAACTGGGCGCGGGGCGCAGCCCTGAAACAGCCGACTGGCGCTATGTCATGATCACTGCCGCAGGCGAAGTGTATGGCGATTCCATGGGCGAGAACGCCATGAAGGTGACGTTCTGCCACGAATGCCATCAGCAGGTGGCAGGGCAGGATTACCTGTTCTTCGTGCCGGAAGCGTTCCGCACCGCCAGCAGATGATTCCGGAGCGGCGGATAGAGCCGCAACTGAAGCGCCTCCGACGCAGTGACCCATCGGGCTTCGGCGATCTCGACCGGGTCCAGGGTCAGTGCGGGGCGCTGATCCAGGTGCGCGGCATGTATTTCGATCTGTTCTGTCCGGTGCTGCCAGCTGTGGGTGGAGGCGAAGACACGCTGAAGCGCCTCTTCCGGCAGCTGAACGCCTGTTTCTTCCCGCAGTTCCCGCGCCGCACCCGCCATGAAACCTTCGCCGCGGTCGACCCGGCCCCCCGGCAATGTGAACCATGAATTGTACGAGTTGCGCACCAGCAGGATGTGTTCGCCAACCTGAACGAGAGCGAGTGCGCCGCGCATGTGCGGGCGCACGGCAATGCTGCCGATCCGGTAGGTCATGTAGAGTGCCATGTAGATCAGCCGTCCGCACCAGTGACGCGCACGCACCTTCGGGCGAATGATGTCGGCAGTCGGGGCAGGACCGGTGGTCAGGTCAGGTCCTCCAGCGCGGTCTCCAGCAGGCGCTGGCAGGTTGCCACATCGCCGATTTCCCGCCCCAGCAGCAGGGCCAGTTTCGCCAGGAACAGAGCTTCCTGACCCGGCCCGGCCTGGTCGATGCCCCCGGCGAGCGTTTCCCACCAGATCTCCAGCGACCGCCGCGACGTGCAGGTCGCCCGGCTGCCGAAGCTGGCACTGTCGCGGGGTTCGATCACGACCGACTGGACGCCATGGGACGCGAGCCCCAGCGCCAACGTCAGGCCGATCGGTCCGCCACCGACGATGGCAACCGGTGCCGGGGCGGCCTGACCGGAAAGTTCTGGCGGCGTGACAACGGGGTAACGGGGAAATGCGTCGTAGATGTCTCGACCGATGGCCATGCCGTCCTTGCCCCCTGAAAGTCGCGCGCCCGATCGTGCATCGAAACAGGTCGGTTCGTCCATGGCGGGCAGGGGAGGGGAGGTGTCAGCCCCGCTTGAAGTGTTTCGACAGTTTCAGGCCCTGACCCTGGTAATGGCTGCCAATGTCGGCGCCATAGAGCGTTTCGGGCGCTTCGCTGAGGCGTTCATAGACCAGGCGGCAAACCCGCTGTCCGTGTGCCAACTCGAACGGCACTTCATGGCTGCGTACCTCCAGAACGGCAGGTGTGCCGCCGCCCGATGCCGCCCCGTAGCCAAAACCGGGATCGAAGAATCCTGCATAGTGGATGCGGAACTCACCGAAGGACGTGTCGTAGGCGACCATCTCAGCGGCTGAATCCGGTGGCACCGCAACCCGTTCCCGACTGACCAGGATGTAGAACTGGTTCGGATCAAGGATCAGTGTGCGATCCGCATTGGCGCGCACCGGCTCCCAGAACTCTTCCACAGGGTAATGGTCGATGCGGTTGAGATCGATCAGAGGCGCGTGATGGCGCGCGCGATAGCCGATCAGTCCGCCATGACTTTCGCCGGAAAGATCAACGGAAACCCAGAGGCCATCACGGATCGTCGGCTCGGCCCCGTCCAGGCTCTCGGGGCTGACCAGGGCGCTGCGCTGATGCAGTTCCCGGTGCAGATTGTCCGACGGTCGCGGATTGCCGCGCCAGACCCGCAGCTGGTTCAACCGCTGTCCTGCGCTGACCAGTACCGAAAACGTCCTGGGCGCGATCTCCAGATACAGCGGGCCGTCATAGCCGGACGCCACACTCTCGAAGCTCTCGCAGTTGTCCGTCACGAGACGGGTGAACACGTCCAGCCGTCCGGTGGAGCTTTTCGGATTGGTCTTTGCGGACATGTCGCGGGGCAGGCGCAACCGTTCCTGCAGTTCCACGATATAGACGCAGCCACGCTCCAGCACCGTCGGCGCGCTGAGGTCAATCTCATGCATTGTCAGGCGGTCCAGCTTTTGCTGGACGGTTGATGCAGCGCCGGGCAGGAAGCTTGTGCGCACCCGCCAGGCCCGCTGGCCCAGTCGCAGGTCCAGGCTCGCTGGCTGGATCAGTTCGTCAGGGATACCGCCGTCCGCCGTGATGCGACCCTCTTCCACCAGACGACGCAAGGCCTGTCCGGGCAGGATGCCGGTGCGTCGGGCACGATCACCTGTGCCACCTGCCTCTGAAGCCGCTGAATTCTGGCCTGACGCCATTCCTGCCCCCGATTCGTTCTGCCTGTATCGCAAGGATTGTTGATCACCCGCGACCGTTCGGCTTTTATGGCCCCTGAATCAGGTCCGGTGTCAACCATGACAACTGCCAGGAGCCTGCACGAGGGAGATACGTTCCATGAGCCAGGCAGCCTACGCCAACAATCTCGACATGAATCTCGCGAACAGCACCGTACTTTCGCCGTTGAGCCTTATCCGACGGTCGGCTGCTGTCTATCCTGACAAACCTGCCATCGTGCATGGGGAGGTTATCCAGTCCTGGGCAGAGACCTATGCCAACTGCGTCCGGTTGGGTTCGGCGCTGAAGGCCCGGGGCATCGGGGCGCTGGATACCGTCGCCATCATGTGCCCCAACACGCCGCCGATGTATGAGGCGCATTTCGGTGTGCCGATGATCGGTGCCGTGCTGAACGCCCTGAACTATCGCCTCACCGCGCCGGAGATCGCCTTCATCCTGGATCACGGCGAGGCCAAGGCGCTGATCACCGACACCGAGTTCGCGCCGATCATCAGGGAAGCGCTGCAGATCATCGGTCGCGATATCCTGGTCATCGACATTGCCGACCCGCAGGGACCGGGCGGGGAACGGCTGGGCGAGATCGAATATCACGACTTCATCGCTGAAGGCGACGCGGACATGGACTGGTCCATGCCGGATGACGAATGGAACAAGATCGCCCTGAACTACACGTCCGGCACCACGGGCAACCCGAAGGGCGTCGTGTTCAGCCACCGCGGTGCCTATCTGAACTCCATCAACAACGCGCTGACCTGGGGGATGCCGACGCACGCGCGCTATCTCTGGACCTTGCCGATGTTCCATTGCAACGGCTGGTGTTTCCCCTGGACGCTGGCTGCGGTCGCCGGTGTCAGCATCTGCCTGCGTCGGGTGGATTCGGGCACCATCTATGACGCCATTGCCACGCATGATGTGACGCACCTGTGCGGCGCGCCGATCATCATGCAGTTCATCACGGGCGCATCGGATGCGCAGAAGAAGCCGTTCGATCAGAAGGTCAACATGATGGTTGCTGCCGCCCCGCCGCCTGCCGCCGTGCTGGCCGAAATGGCGAAGCAGGGGTTCGAGGTGACGCACGTCTATGGCCTGACGGAAAGCTATGGCCCCTGTGTGGTCTGTGCCTGGAAGGACGAATGGGCCGACCTGGACGCTGCCGAGAAGGCCCGCATGAAGGCCCGTCAGGGCGTGACATCGATCATGCAGGAAGCGCTGATGGTCGCCGACCCCGACACCATGGAACCGGTGCCGATGGACGGCGAGACGATGGGCGAGGTGATGATGCGCGGCAATGCCATCATGTGCGGTTACCTGAAGAACCCGAAGGCGACGGACGAATCATTCCGGGGCGGCTGGTTCCATACCGGCGATCTGGGCGTCTGGCATGCGGACGGTTATCTGGAACTGAAGGACCGGTCCAAGGACATCATCATTTCAGGCGGCGAGAACATCTCCTCGATCGAGGTGGAGGACACGCTCTATGCCCACCCTGCCGTCGCGGCCTGCGGCGTCGTCAGCAAGTTGAGCGAAAAATGGGGCGAAACGCCGGTCGCCTATGTCGAGCTGAAGCCCGGCAAGACCGCCACGGCTGAAGAGATCATCAAGCACCTGCGCAGCCATCTGGCGGGCTACAAGTGCCCGAAGGAGATCGTGTTCGGTGAAGTACCGAAGACGTCCACCGGCAAGATCCAGAAATTCAAGCTGCGTGAGATGGCCCGCGCAGGCTGACCCGCCTCACACCACTCTCTCCGCAACGTTGCGGAGAGAGTGGTGCGCTGGCGTTCAGGTGCGCAGCGTCAAGCCGCCATCCACTGTCAGACCGTGCCCGGAAACGAAGCCGGCATCGTCGGACGCCAGAAAAAGCGCTGCCCGCGCAATGTCGATCGGCTGCCCCAGGCGGCGCAGGGCGGCTTTCTTGGCCCAGATGGTCGCGATGTTCTCGTCGGCGAAGCTGGCACCGGTCATGCCGGTATGGATCGCCCCGGGTTCGATATAGTTGCAGGTGATGCCGAACTTGCCCAGCTCCAGCGCCAGGGTCCGCGTCATGCCCGCGACGCCTGCCTTTGACGCGCAATAGGCGGTCAGGCCGTAGTCCGTCATGCGCGCCATGACCGATGCGGTCGAGATGATGCGTGGGTTGCTGCTTTCCTTCAGATGCGGAATGGCGGCGCGGCAGAGGCGATAGGGGCCGGTCAGATTGACTGCCAGGGTGATGTCCCACTGGTCGTCGGTCATGACCTCGGCCAGCGCATTTCGACTGACCCCGGCGTTGTTGTAGAGGATGTCGAGCTTGCCGAAGGTGTCCACGGCCTTGCCGATGATCCTTTCCGCTGCACCATCGGCGGCAACATCGGCTTCGAACGGGGTGACGTAGGCATGATCATGCGCCTCGGCCAGTCCCTTGCCCGGCAGGTCGACCGCCAGAACCATGGCGCCTTCGCGGGCAAACAGATCTGCCGTTGCCTGCCCGATACCGCTGCCCGCACCCGTTACAATGGCCGCGCGACCTTCCAAACGTCCTGTCATGATATCCTCCCCAGGCTGTGTCACGGACTGAGCCTAGCCCGCCGCCACGCTCCATGCCAACAGCACGGCGGTTTCGGTGACCGCGCAAGTAGCACCCAGGATGTCGCCGGAATAACCGCCGAAAGCCGACCGGGCCTGGCGCATGACCAGCCAGAGGGCTGCGCCGCCGACGGCGATCACGGCAATCATGTGCAGAACGGGCAACCCGCCCAATCCGCTGGCAATGACGGTGATGAGGATGCCGGTAGCAACGGCCCTGCGCGCATCGGCTGGCCTGGCCAAACCTGCTGCCGCCGCCGCACCCTGTGCGCGGGCGAGCGGAAGCCTGGTCATCGTCACCGCCATGGCGGCGCGGCCCAGCGCCATCGCACTGGCCAGCGCAGCCATCACCTGCAGCGGGGGCAGGTCAGCCAGCGCGGCAATCCTGACCAGCAGGATGATGATCAGGCCCAGAACGCCGTAAGCGCCGATCCGGCTGTCGCGCATGGCGGTCAGACGCGCACTCTGCCCGCCCCGCGCACCCAGGCCATCCAGCATGTCGGCCAGCCCGTCCTCATGCAGGGCGCCGGTCAGCAGCGCGCCGACGGTGACGGTCACGACGGCGGCGAGCAGCGGCGATGCGCCGAGGCCGGTCAGCAGGCTGAAACATGCGGCCATGGCGCTGGCAAGCAGCAGGCCGATCAGGGGAAAGGCCCACAGTGCCTGTGCCAGCTTCCGCTGCCCGGCGGCGGGCGGAAACGCGACCGGCAAACGGGTCAGCCAGCCAAGCGCCAAGGACAGATCAGCGTTCAGTCTGGTGAGCGTGCTCATTGCTGGTCCGGCCGTTTCATCACCAGCGGCAGACCGGCAGCGACGAACAGGACGCAATCGGCGCTCAAGGCGACACGCTGATTGGTCAGCCCCTGCCAGTCGCGAAACTGCCGTCCGAGAGGTGTTTCCGGAACCAGCCCCAGGCCAACTTCGTTGGACACCAGCACGGTCGGGGCCGTGCGTTCCGCCAGAACTTCGATCAGGCTGGCAATTTCACGGTCCATGGCCATGTCGGCGAGCATCAGGTTGCTGAGCCAGAGCGTCAGGCAATCCACCAGGACAGGCCGGTCACCACAGGCATCCAGCCGGTCAGGCAGATCACGCGGTGCCTCTACGGTTACCCAGTCGCCGCCCCTGTCGCGCTGGTGCAGTGCAATTCGCGCACGCATCTCCTCGTCAAATGCCTCTGCACTCGCGAGATAGACCGGCGTCATACCGGTGGCGTGGTCCCGGACCAGTCGTTCCCCCAGGCGGCTCTTGCCGGATCGTGCACCGCCGAGCACCAGGGTGGTCCAGGGCAGGGGGGCAACCGATGGCCCGAGTATGGCGTCAAACCCGCTCACGGGTCCTGCTTCCCGGCCACGGCAGCTTCGGCAAACGTTGCCATGCCGTTGTGGCAGGCAAGGGCGGCGCGGACCAACCCCAGGGCTGTCGCTGCGCCAGATCCTTCCCCCAGCCGCATCCCGAGGGACAGCAAGGGATCAAGCCCCAGCCGGCTCAGCAGGCGCTTGTGTCCGGGTTCGCCGGACTGGTGCGCAGCGAGGGCGTGTGACAGGCCATCGGTTCCGGCAATGCTGTGCAGCGGTGCGACGGCGGCGGTGATGATGAACCCATCCAGCAACACGGGGATCCGGTGCCGACGTGCGGCAAGGCAGGCGCCGAACACAGCCGCCAGTTCCCGCCCCCCGACGCAGGCCAGTGCCTGCAGCGGATCGTTCAGGGCTGTTCCATGCGTGATCCTGGCGCGCTGAATGACATCGGCTTTCCGGGCAAGTCCCGCATCATCGACTCCCGTTCCCGGGCCAACCCAGTCACCAGGACTCCCGCCGAACAGCGCCATGGCCACTGCGGCTGCTGCGGTTGTGTTGCCGATGCCCATTTCACCGAAGACCAGCAGATCCTCATTCCCGCGCACGGCATCCATCCCGAGCGTCACGGCGGTCATGAATGCGGTCTCGTCCATTGCGGGGGCGACCGTGAAATCCTCTGTTGGGGTGTCGATGCCGCAGTCAACGACCGTCAGTTCCGCACCGAAGGCCGCCGTCAGCTGGCAGATCGCGGCGAACCCGGCACCGAAACCGGCCAGCATCTGGGCGTTCACTTCATCGGGGAAGGCGGAGACGCCATGGCGGGTCATGCCGTGACTGCCCGCAAAGATGATTGCGCGCGTGGCATCCATGGACGGGCGCTCGCGGCCCTGCCAGCGGGCCAGATGGATGGCGATTTCCTCCAGACGGCCCAGGGACCCGGCTGGCTTCACCAGATTGTCCTGCCGATCCGATGCGGCCTCGGCGGACGCATCGTCGGGTGCGGGGAGCGCGGCAATGAGGGCACGCAGGTCGGTGAGGTCTTTCAGGGTCATCTGCCCAGGCTCCGGATGCTGATCGGTGCGCATCTTGATCACGCCGGAGCGGGAGTCGCAACGCTGGCGGCTTCCGAAACGGGCACCAGTGGCATGCAGGCCGGACTGACCGCTGATCGTGTTGCGTGTGGATTGGTGCGTCTGTAAGGTCCGTCGCGCATGATGGTTCCTCCTGCCCGGCAACGGTTGGGGGGATGAAACAAGGGAACACGGTCAGGCGTACCCATCAGGGACCAAAACCGTGGCTGCCCCCGCAACTGTAGACGTCGAGGATGCCCGACAATGCCACTGGTCCGTTCGGGACCGGGAAGGCCGGGTCAGCCGCCTAAGACGTGAGCCAGGAAACCTGCCGCATGCGTGTGTTGAACCCTTGAACATTGCCGGTGGGGCGATGGGGAGAATTCTGATGACAGAACCAATGATTCACGCTGGTGGCGCAACGATCCCGCGCCTCGGCACGGCAAAGATTCCGGCGACCGTGGTTACCGGCTTTCTCGGTGCGGGCAAGACCACCCTGATCCGGCACTTGCTGCAGAACGCCAAGGGCAAGCGCATTGCCCTGATCATCAATGAATTCGGTGATCTGGGTGTCGATGGTGAGGTCCTCAAGGGCTGCGGGGAGGAGACCTGCTCCGAGGACGATGTGGTGGAACTGGCCAATGGCTGCATCTGCTGCACCGTGGCCGATGACTTCGTGCCCACCATGACCATGCTGCTGGATCGTGATAACCCGCCGGACCACATCATCATCGAAACATCCGGCCTGGCCCTGCCGCAGCCGCTGGTGAAGGCATTCAACTGGCCCGACATCCGCACCCGTGTCACCGTTGATGGTGTCGTGACCGTGGTGGACGGTGCCGCAGTCGCTGCCGGTCGCTTTGCCCATGATGAGGCGGCGCTGGATGCGCAGCGCCAGGCCGATGCGATGCTGGACCATGAGACTCCCATGTCGGAACTGTTCGAGGATCAGCTGGGCTGTGCCGATCTGATCATCGTCAACAAGACGGACCTGCTGGGTGAAGGCGGCCTGGATCAGGTGCGCGAGTTCATCCGCCCCGATGTGCGCAAGGGTGTTCCCGTCATCGCCGCGACGCAGGGCGTGCTGCCGCCCGCTGCGCTGATCGGCCTGGGTGTCGGCGCCGAAGACGACATCGCCAATCGCCCGACCCATCACGAACGGGCCGGCCAGGTGGACCACGATCACGACGACTTCGACAGCTTTCACGTGGACCTGCCACAGATCACCGATCCAGCGGCATTCTCCGCCAGCGTGTCGAAGATGCTGGAGGCCCGGAACGTGCTGCGCCTGAAGGGTTTCGTCGCGGTCACGGGCAAGCCGATGCGCATGGTCATCCAGGCCGTTGGACCGCGGGTCGATCACTACTTCGACCGACCGTGGCATGCAGACGAAGCCCGCGTGACCCGGCTCGTGGTCATCGGCGAGAAGGGTCTGGATCAGGCAGGTATTTCAGCAGACCTGCAACGATCGGCTATCTGACCGATGCACCTGCTTCAGGCGCAGCCGGGAGCGATCGAGGACGGTGAGGAAGCCATTGATCTGGCTCAGGATCCGGCGGATGTGCTGGTCCTTACTGCTGCCGATACGGAGATCGCCGCCCTTGCCACTGCACGTGCGTCGCTGGGGGACGCGGCACCTTCGCTGCGCCTTGCCGGATTGGGTTTCCTGAAACATCCCATGTCCGTCGACCTGTATGCGGAACGCACGGTCGCGGGTGCGAAGCTTGTCGTTGGCCGGTTCCTGGGGGGTGTCGGTTACTGGTCCTATTGCATCGAGGAGATTGCGCGGACCTGTCGCAGCAATGGCATTCCCTTCGTGGCGCTGCCTGGCGACGACAAGCCCGACAGTGATCTTGCCGCCGTCTCGACCGTCGCGGCTGCGGAGCGGGAGGCACTCTGGTCGTACCTGGTGGAGGGCGGGCCAGGCAACAGCCGCGGGTTCCTGGCCGCGTGCCGGGCGATCATCAACCGCACGGAACTGCCGGCCCCGGCGCGGCCCCTGATGCGTGCCGGACTCTACTGGCCGGGCAGGGATGCACCCGGTCTGGCCGACATTGCGCCCGACAGCGATCCCCGGCCCCGCGCGCTGATCACATTCTATCGCGCCAACGTGCAAGGTGGGGCCATGGCCCCGGTGGATGCACTGATTGATGCCCTGGCGGTCGAGGGTGTGGCGGCTGTGCCGGTCTTCGTGTCGAGCCTGAAGGATGCCGGATCGAACGCGATCCTGAGTGGCATCATGGGCACGGCAAGGCCTGACATCGTGCTCAACATGACCGCGTTTGCTGTCGGAAAGCCGGGGGAGGCTGATGGCACTGCCGCGATGCCCGGCACGGTGCTGGATGCTGCTGACTGCCCGGTGCTGCAACTGGTCTCAGGTGCCAGCACGACAGCGGTCTGGCAGCAGTCCATGCAGGGGCTGGGGGCGCGGGATGTGGCCATGCACGTCGCCCTGCCGGAAGTCGATGGCCGCATCCTGACCCGCGCCATTGCCTTCAAGGCTGGCGCGACCTTCGACGCGCACGTGCAATGCGCCATCGTCCGGCCTGAGCCGATCCCCGACCGGGTGGCGTTCGTTGCCCGGCTGGCCGCGAACTGGATCGGGCTGCGCCGAACGGACGTTGCCGAGCGGAAGGTGGCGCTGGTGCTGGCCAACTATCCCAATCGCGATGGGCGGTTGGCCAACGGTGTCGGTCTGGATACGCCCGCGAGCACGGTGGGTGTGCTGCAGGCCCTGCGCGATGCAGGATACGGGGTGGACGGCGCGCCGGGATCGGGTGGCGATCTGATGGCGGCCATCCTGCGTGGTCCGACGAACTGGCTGACGGATCGGGCGGACCGGCAGGGCGGCGTCGTTCTGGACACGGCAAGCTACCAGCAGTTCTTCGATGGCCTGCCCGAGGCCGTGCGGACCACGATCACGGACCGCTGGGGCGCACCGGAAAACGACCCGTTTCATGACCCGGAAAGAGGCGGGTTTGTCCTGTCGGTTCTGACATACGGCAATGTGGTGGTCGGCATCCAGCCCGCACGCGGCTACCAGATCGACCCGAAGGAAAGCTATCACAGCCCCGATCTGCCGCCGCCGCACGGCTATCTCGCGTTCTATCTCTGGCTGCGTCAGACCTATGGGGCACAGGCCATCGTGCATCTGGGCAAGCATGGCAATCTTGAATGGTTGCCGGGCAAGGCGCTGGCGCTTTCCGAAACCTGCTTTCCGGAGGTTGCGCTGGGGCCGATGCCGCACCTCTATCCCTTCATCGTCAATGACCCGGGGGAAGGCACGCAGGCCAAGCGTCGTGCGCAGGCGGTGATCGTCGATCATCTGACACCGCCCATGACCCGTGCAGAGACCTATGGCGCGCTGCGCGACCTTGAGGCGCTGGTGGATGAATACTACGACGCCGCGGGGCTGGATCGTCGTCGCCTCGACCTGCTGCGCCGTGAAATCCTGTCGCTGGTGGATGCGGAGAACCTGGGTGTCGATGCATCGATCACGGGTGATGACGACGAGGACGCGGCGTTTGCCAAGCTCGACAACTACCTGTGTGAACTGAAGGAAGCGCAGATTCGCGACGGATTGCATGTCTTTGGTGCGTCGCCGGACGGGCGACAGCGGCGCGACCTGCTTCTGGCACTGGCGCGGGTGCCGCGCGGCGGCAAGGGCACGGGGAACGGATCATTGCTGCGCGCACTGGCTGCCGACCTGAACCTCGACTTCGATCCACTGGATTGTGCGATGGGTGACCGCTGGACCGGGGAACGGCCCGATGTACTGGCCGGTGTCGACGCGCAGCACTGGCGGACGACGGGCGATACCGTTGAAAGGCTTGAACTGCTGACCATGGCGATGCTGGATGATCCGGCTGCCACCCCGGCACCTGGCCCGGCGAGTGCCCAGGTGATGGATGGGATCAAGGACCGGCTGGCGCCCGATCTGGATGCCTGCGGACCGGCTGAACTGTCCGGTCTGTTGCTGGGTCTGGCAGGCCGTTTCGTTGCGCCAGGACCGTCAGGTGCCCCGACGCGCGGGCGACCGGATACCTTGCCCACGGGGCGCAACTTCTTCTCCATCGACAGCCGCGCCATGCCGACGCAAACCGCATGGACGCTGGGCTGGAAATCCGCCAGCCGCCTGATAGAGCGTCACCTGCAGGATAATGGTGACTGGCCCCGGGTGATGGCTTTGACCGCCTGGGGTACGTCCAACATGCGGACCGGTGGCGATGACATTGCGCAGGCACTGGCCCTGCTGGGCTGCCGCCCGACGTGGGAGCCTGCTTCGCGCCGGGTGACGGGCTTCGAGATCCTGCCGCTCACCGTGCTGGATCGCCCGCGCGTCGATGTGACCCTGCGGATTTCCGGCTTTTTCCGGGACGCATTTCCGACCCAGATCGAGTTGTTCGATTCCGCCGTCCGCGCGGTCATGCGGGAAACGGAACCGGCGGACATGAACCCGCTGGCCGCAGCCTTCAGCCGCGACCGTGACGCGCTGCTGGCCGACGGCGTTGATCCGGCGGATGCCGAACGGCGTGCCGGGTTCCGTATCTTCGGTGCCCGCCCCGGTGCCTACGGCGCTGGCCTGCAGGCGATGCTTGATGAACGCCTGTGGGAAGACCGCGGCGATCTGGCGGAAGCCTTCGTTGCCTGGGGCGGTCACGCCTATGGCGCTGGCGTCGCGGGGGAGGGCGCGGCAGACGACATGCGCACCCGGCTGGCGCAGGTGGAGGCGGTGGTGCAGAATCAGGACAACCGCGAGCACGACCTGCTGGACTCCGACGATTACTACCAGTTCGAAGGCGGCCTGAGTGCCACCGTTGAGCACCTGAAGGGGGCCGCACCGACCGTCTATCACAATGACCATTCCCGCCCCGAACGCCCTGTCATCCGCACGCTGGAGGAAGAGATCGGGCGTGTCGTCCGGTCCCGCGCGGTGAACCCGAAGTGGATCGAAGGTGTCATGCGTCATGGCTACAAGGGCGCGTTCGAGATCGCGGCGACCGTGGACTACCTCTTCGCCTTCGCCGCCACGACCAATGCGGTGCGCGACCATCATTTCGATCTGGTCTGGCGCGCCTATCTGGATGACGAGAAGGTCAGGGCGTTTCTGGAAGACAACAACCAACCGGCCTTGCGGGAAATCGCAGACCGCCTGCAGGAAGCGATTGATCGCGGCCTCTGGCACCCGCGCGCCAACACGATACGATCCAGTCTGGACGCCATTCGCGACCCCGACCGACGCATTCAGGAGGAAACATCAGCATGACCGATGAACAGGACGTCAACGTTCGACACAGCGAAAAGATGGCGCGCAAGAAAGTCGCCCGCGACAAGATCATGGCCGCAAAGACCGGCGAGAAGGGTCTGATCATCGTCCACACCGGCAAGGGCAAGGGCAAGTCCACGGCGGCATTTGGCATGATCTTCCGTTGCATCGCCAATGACATGCGCTGCGCGGTGGTCCAGTTCATCAAGGGCGGCATGGAAACCGGCGAACGCCGCCTGATCGAGGAACGGTTCGGCGACATCTGTTCCTTCGACACCATGGGTGAAGGCTTCACCTGGGAAACCCAGGACCGGGCGCGCGACATCGCCAACGCCCGGAAGGCATGGGACCGCGCCAAGGAACTGATCCGCGACCCTGCAGTGCGCATGGTGCTGCTGGACGAACTCAACATCGCGCTGCGCTATGACTACATCCCCGTGGCGGAAATCGTCGAGTTCCTCAAGACCGAGAAACCGGAGATGACCCACGTCGTCATCACGGGCCGCAACGCCAAGGAAGAACTGCTGGAGATCGCAGATCTGGCCACCGAGATGACCCTGCTGAAACATCCCTTCCGCGATGGCGTGAAGGCACAGATCGGCGTGGAATTCTGACCGGGCGATTGCTGCAGCGCCCGCTGTGCGCCCGGGCTTGATCCGCGTGTCCAGGGTCTCGGCAATGAATTGCCCAGAAAGAACGCGGCGCCAATCGGGAATTGCCTCAATCGAAGGGAATTTCTGCAGAAAGTTCCCGCCAGTTCGGATTGCGGGCTTCGATCAGGTCGAGTTTCCAACGCCCTCGCCAATGCTTGATGGTGCGCTCGCGTTGCTGCGCCATGATCAGGCTCTCGTGGGTCTCGAAATAGACAAGCAGCCCGACGTTGTAGCGATCCGTGAATTGTGACCACCCCGCCCTGTGCTCCATCAGCCGTCGCCGCAGATCGCGGGTCACGCCGGTATAGAGCGTGCCATTTCGCTTGCTGGCGAGGATGTAGACGAAGAACTGCGAAATGCTGGTTGCCGATCTGCCGAGTTGATTGGCGAGAACGCTGGTGCACCCTGGGTACCCGGGTCAAGCCCGGGCACGCCGTGAAATCCTGTTCTCCAAAACGGCGAACGCGGACCTGAACCGCGTGTCCGTTGTTCCGGAAACCGGTTTGCAAGGTGCGCGCAGGCAAAGTCCCTGAACACGGACCGCCTTTCTGGATCCGTCCATATGCGATCAGGACCCGAACGTTTCGCCCCAAAGGTCGGCAGTATGGGCGTTCAGGAAACGGCCACCCGGATCAAGTTCCCGTCTGAGCGCAGTGAAACGTTCGAAATCAGGATATAGCTCCCGCAGGTCCGCAGCCGTTAGCGAATGCATCTTGCCCCAGTGAGGTCGCCCGCCGCGACGGCGAAAGATGGGTTCCACATGTTCGAAGAACCAGTCGACGCTGTCTTCGTGCCAGGCATGCACGGCCACGGAAATCCGTGGTCCCCCCTGAAACGGGCTGAGCCAGGCGTCGTCTCCGGCGGTCTGGCGACATTCGATGGGGAAGAACACGTCCCGCCGCTGCCGCTCGATCACCGCCAGTACTTCCTGCAGGGCGTCGAGACCCTGATCGACCGGCAGGTGATATTCCATCTCGTTGAAGCGGTTGTTGCGTTCGCTGGCCAGCATTTCCCAGCTTGTTCCAATCATTTCCTCCGGCTTCTGGTGTCTGGCCACCTGATTGAGCAGCGCCCGGCGCAGCGGCTTCGACCAGCCAAGCAGGTCGCGCAGTCGCTTCAGTTGCATGACCGCATTGCTGTCGCTGTTTTCCTTGGCACCAAAGCTATCCGCGTCGGTCTCGTCATGGATGATGTTGAAGGCATGGTCACAGAACGGCAGGCAGAAGAATTCGAAGTTGCGGTGTGTGCGCCAACTTCCCATGGCATGGGCCAGCGTGTCCTGCAGGGACCGGGTGAAGGTCCTGCGGTGCAGCCTGTATGCCGGGCGGACCGATACGGTCGCGTCGGTGATGATGCCCAGACTGCCGATGGCCACGCGCGCCGCGTGCAGCAGATCAGCATTCTCTGTGGTGCTGGCGGTGACCAACTCCCCGGAAGCGAGCATCAGATTGATCTCCACCATCTCTGCCGAGAGACAGGGAAATCCAACGCCGGTGCCATGGGTGCCTGTTGATGTGGCACCGGCGAGAGTCTGGACATCGATATCACCCAGGTTCTTGAATGCCAGTCCCTGTTGCTGCAGCCCGCGCGAGAGCGCATTCAGCGATGCGCCGGCCTGCAGCCGCGCAGTTTCAGCGTTCCGATCGCACGAGAGGACTGTCCCCGGTATTTCATCGAGGCTGATCAGAGTGCCTTCCGTTGCGGCCAGGGCCGTGAAGGAATGACCTTTGCCGACCATCCGGACATGCCCGTCGGGTGCTCTCAGGGCATCGCGAAGTTCGGTCATGTCCTTGGGCTTCAGCCACTTCTGTGGCGTGGACCGGACATGACCCGACCAGTTCTGCCAATTGACGTCTGCCATCCCGGTCTCCCATAACCTCTGCAGCGGCGACCGTGATGGTATCCATCCTCGACGGGGCGCGGCACAGGAGATTGCACATGGGCGATGATGAACGCCAGGAACTGGCGGAAAAGCGGCTGGACACGATCAAGAGCATTCTGGGCAGTGCCTGGCGGTCTGACCCGGTGGAAGTCCAGGTGCTGATTGACCGACTGACCGTCGAGACGCTTGTCGACAAGATTTCCAAGCCCCGACGCCAGGTCTATCGCGCCCTGATCGACTATCTGGAAGACGCGCTGGAAGAACGCGAAGACGCTGATCCGGAAGAGGTGCGGCAGCGCACGGGTCGCCAGAGCTATCTTCAGCGACTGATCAAGGGCCTCGATTGAGGCGTGCATGAGCATGTGTGCCCGATCATGAATGCAAGCGACAGGTGGGTGGGACAGCAGTGACCCGGCATTTCGACATCTTCGTCATTGGTGGCGGCATCAATGGCTGTGGCATCGCCCGTGATGCTGTCGGGCGGGGCCGATCCGTGATGCTGGCGGAAATGAACGACCTGGCCCAGGGCACGTCGTCGGGATCCACGAAGCTGATCCACGGCGGTCTGCGGTATCTGGAACACTTCGAATTCAGGCTGGTGCGGGAATCCCTGATGGAACGGGAACGCCTGTGGGCCATGGCACCGCAGATCATCTGGCCCATGCGGTTCGTGCTGCCGCATCACAAGGGGCTGCGTCCAGCCTGGATGCTGCGTCTTGGCCTGTTCATGTATGACCATCTTGGCGGACGCAGGCTGCTGCCATCGACGCGCACCCTGAACCTGCGCACTGATCCGCTGGGCGCGCCCTTGTCCGACACCTTCACAAAGGGTTTCGAATATTCAGACTGCTGGGTCGATGACGCCCGTCTGGTCGTTCTCAACGCCCGCGATGCGGCAGACCGGGGGGCGGTCGTGCGCACCCGGACAAGGGTCATGTCTGCCCGCGTTGCGCAGGGGAAGTGGCAGGTCCAGATGCTGGACCAGCGCACTGGTGTCGAGGAAATCGTGACCGCTGACGTGCTGATCAATGCCGCCGGACCCTGGGTAGACGATGTCATTGGCGGGGTCGTGGGCCGCAACAATGCCCACAACGTGCGCCTCGTCCAGGGCAGCCATATCGTCGTGCCGCGCCTGTTTGACCACGACCGGAGCTACATCTTCCAGAATGCCGATGGCCGGGTCGTCTTCGCCATTCCCTATGAGGGTGATTACACCCTGATAGGCACAACGGATCGGGATTTCGATGGCGACCCCGCTGACATTCGCATCAGTGATGAGGAACGGGCCTATCTGACTGAAGCCGTCAGCGCCTATTTCCGCAAGCCGGTCACGGTCGATGACATAGTCTGGACCTATTCCGCCGTCCGCCCGCTTTACGATGACGGGGCGTCCAGGGCTCAGGAAGCGACCCGCGACTATGTGCTGACCAGTGACACGGATGCCGGTGCGCCGCTGATCAACGTGTTTGGTGGCAAGATCACCACGTTCCGCCGTCTGGCGGAGGAGGTGATGGAGAAGATCGACACGGTCACGGGCCGCAAGTCCACGCCCTGGACAGCGCGGTCGACGTTGCCCGGCGGCGACATGCCGACCACGGGTTTCGATGATTTCGCGACAGCGTTGCAGGCGGAATTCCCCGCCGTTGATGGCGCAACCGTCACCCGGCTCGCTCGCCTGTATGGCACTGTCGCGCGCGACATTCTCACGTCATCGCAAGATGAGGGCGGACTGGGTGCGCATTTCGGTGCGGGCATTCATGCCGCGGAACTGCATCATCTGATCCGACGCGAATGGGTGACGGAAGTGGATGATGTTCTCTATCGGCGAACCAAGCTGGGCCTGCGTCTGACGGATGCCGAAAAGCAGGGCCTGAGTGACTGGATCAGAAACGAAGTGGCCCCCGCCCGCTCCTGACCGGACAGGACGAATCTGCCGCGCCGCGCCGCCTGCTGTGTCGTTCAGCGGTGCTGGTCCAGGAACCGGTGAATCTTGGCCCGGGCGCGCGATGTTCGGGACTTTACGGTCCCGATTTCGACGTCCAGTTCCTTTGACGCTTCCTGATAGTCCATGCCCATCACGCCCACCAGGTACAGGGTGTCGCGTTCCTGCGATGGCAAGGTTGCATAGGCCATGGCGAAGTCACTGATGTCGGCCCGGCCTTCCTGGTTTCCTGACGTTGCGAAAAGATGCTCGACGTCGGTGATGTCGACATGCTGTCCGCGACGGCCACTCTGCCTGAGGTCGGATCGGAACTTGTTGCGCATGATGGTGAAGAGCCAGGCTTCGAGGTTGGTGCCGGTCTGGAACTGATGGCGCGCGCGCATGGCCCGTTCCATCGTGTCCTGCAGAAGGTCGTCGGCACCCGCCGTGGATCGCGTCAGGCTGATCGCAAAGCGCCTGAGTTTCGGGATGGCGGTGATCACGCCATCATTGAAGGGGCAGGCGGTGTGTGAAGCGTTTGCTGCAAGATCGGTTTCTCTGAACAGCGTATTGGGCGAAAGGTCCAAGACGTGGTCCCCGGCTTCCTGGCGAATCTGATCCTTTCACCATGATGGTGAAGGCCGATCCGCCAGGTCACACTGCGGGGCGCCCCGAATGGCCGCGACAACATAGGTTAAGCTTGCCGCCGATTTCGGGTCTTTCCTGTCATTGAGGACCGGTCAGTCGGTCCGTTCCTCGATCTTGTCGCCGGCTTCTTCGGCTGCGTCACCGAATTTCTCGGTGGCGTCGTCAACCGCGTCCCCGAGTTTTTCACCAGCTTTCTCGATGGATTCACCGGCTGAATCCGGCTCGTCATCGCAGGCGCTGAGCGTCAGTGTGGCTGCCAGCGCAGCTGCTACGGCGAAAGTCGTGAATCTTGAACTTTGCATGGTCTTGCCGATCTCTCTTCAGGTCTCTGTTGGATGAATGGCGGCTCATCATGTGATGGGCTGCCATTCTAGCACGGTTTCGATGGTCTCTTATCGTGGGCCGCGACGTCCGCGTCCCAGGTGCAAGATCACCGAGATGACCAGCAGTACGAGGAAGACAAAGAACAGGATCTGTGCGATCCCCGCAGAAGCGGATGCGATGCCGCCAAAGCCGAATACGCCGGCAACGATTGCCACGATGAAAAAGACAATGGCCCAATAGAGCATGGTTCTCTCCCTGCTGTTCATATGGTGCCGACAGGTGGCATCCGTCTGATCCAACGAGGGATTGTGGCTTTGGTTCCGATTCAGTGGCCGTTTCTCAGAAATCGGGGCCGCCATCTTCATGCAGGAACTGTTCGTCGAAATCACTCATCTGGCGCAGACGCGGTTCATCCAGCAGGGCGATGCCTCTGGCTGATGTCTCGATCACCCCCTCACGGACCAGCTGGCGGATCGTGCGGTTGGTATGGACCGGACTGATCCCCAGAACATCCGCCAGCAGGATCTGTGTGACGGGAAGCAATTGCGCTTCGGCTTCCGGCATGCCGCCCTTGCGCACCCGCTCCGCCAGTTCCACGAGCAGGTGTGCCATGTGCTCCCGCGCTGTCCGTTGCCCCAGGCTGACAATGTGTTCGCGCAGCACCGATTCCTCCAGTGCAGTACTCCAGAACAGGGTTGCACCAAGGCGCGGGCTGCCGGCGATGACCTGCATCAGCCTGTCGGGATCGATGCGGGCGTAGCGCACTTCCGTCATCGTGATGACCGTATGATCGGCATGGGCGAAGAAGGCTGCGGCAAAGCCGATCGCGTCTCCCGGGACCAGGAAATTCATCACCTGACGCCGACCATCCTTCAGCAATCGCTGGCGAAAGGACCAGCCGCGTTCGATCACGTAGGCACTGGGGTATTCATCACCCTGGTTGACCAGCCGCGTCTGTGCCGGCACAACCTTCTCCGTCTCGACGCAGGTGGCCAGCGCGATGCGCTCATCGTCGCTCAATTCGGTGAACCGGCCCAGTTTTTCGACGAAATGCATGGCGCGCCCCTATTTTGATCCCGAGCCATTTGCGGGTAAATCGTTCTGGCAGGCAAGTGTCATGGAACTGCAACCGCTTCCGCTGCGTTACCTGTGCATGAATGAAAATGAAGGCGAAGACAAGCGGTCGAGACCTTCAGCATCGCGTGCATTGTTGTCTGCCAGTGCAGCCGCCGAAGCCTCCCTGACCCTGACCGAACTGATACTTGTGCAGCTGCGCGAGAATGGGTCCCTGTTGCACGAAGATATGATCGAAGGCCTGGAAAGCGCCTTGCAAAGCCACCTGTCCCTGGCTGTCGATCCGGTGATACCAGAAGATGCCCGTGGCCATCATGAGCACACCGCCGAGATCATCCGATCGGTCCTGACCAGACAGCGCACCAGAGTAGGGTGAGGGGGTGCCGTACGCTCACCTGGATTGCCGTCTTGTGTCCACTGGACGCGACGGTCCTGTTTGGGCATAGTCCGCGCAAGTTCACACTGCATTTTCCTGCTTGGAGCAGACCCGGTCATGGCACATATCGGCACACGGTTCTTCACTTGGCGCAACGGCAAGCTGGTCGGGGAAGACCAGTTTGGCAACCGCTATTACGAAGACCGTCGCGGTTCCGGTCGCCGCTGGGTGGTCTACAAGGGCACGGTGGAGGCTTCGAAGGTTCCGTCGCAATGGAATGCGTGGCTGCACCGCACCACCGACAAGGTGCCCGACGCCAAGGCTGATCTGCGCGATTGGGAAAAACTGCATCAGCCGAATCTGACAGGCACGCCGCATGCCTATCGGCCAGCGGGGCATGTCACCCGTGGTGCCAAGCGCGCTGCGGCCACCGGTGATTATGAGGCCTGGTCGCCGGAAGGCTGATCGCGCCGTTTCAACCAGAATTCAGGGGCAGCAAAGTATGTCCAACAATATCGTCGAGACAGTCATCGGGGCCGTGGTCATTGCCATTGCGGCCATGTTCCTGTTCTTCGCATACCGCACCGCCGACCTGGCACCCGGCACGGGCTATGAACTGATCGCAAAGTTCGGCACAGTGAATGGCGTCAACGTCGGCGCAGACGTGCGGATGAGCGGCATCAAGATCGGGTCAGTCACATCGACGGAACTGGAATCGCCCAGCTTCCTGGCGCTGGTGAAGCTCAACATCGCGTCCTCCGTGCAAATTCCGAAGGATTCGTCGGTGCGCGTGCTCGCCGATGGCCTGTTGGGTGACACGTTCCTGTCGATCGAGCCGGGCGGGGATGAGGCAAACATGAATGCGGGTGATGTGTTCAGGTTTGCCCAGGGGTCCGTCAACCTGATGGATCTGGTCGGTCAGGCGATCTATTCCAGCGGGTCCGGCGGCGACAGCAAGTGACCGCCGGGTCTGAAGCCCAGTCACAGGACTGGCAGCCGCATCGCTACCAGAAGAATGCCGGTTTCGTTGCAGTGCTCGGGTCTGCAGTTTTCGGCTTGCTTGACCCGCAACCTGGTGAACGGGTCCTCGACCTTGGCTGTGGTGATGGCGTGCTGACCGAAAAGCTGGTCGCCGCAGGCTGCGACGCTGTTGGTGTCGATGCCGGGGCGGACATGATTGCCGCCGCGCGGGCACGCGGACTGGATGCCCATGTCGTCGACGGCCATGCGCTGGATTTCGACGGCGCGTTCGATGCCGTTTTTTCCAATGCGGCGCTGCACTGGATGGTGCGACCGCAGGAAGTTGTCGCCGGTGTCTTTCGCGCCCTGAGGCCGGGTGGCCGTTTTGTTGCCGAATTTGGCGGGCATGGAAACGTTGCGGCGATCCGCACGGCACTGCTTGCCGTTCTGGCGCGTCGTGGCATTGATGGGTTGGCGCTGAGCCCCTGGTACTTTCCGACGCCGGACGAATACAGGGCCCTGCTGCAGGCCGGTGGTTTCACGGTGCATTCTGCCGAACTGATACCGCGCCCGACACCCCTGCCAACCGATGTCGGTGGCTGGCTGGATACATTTGCGGACAGTTTCTTTGCCGCCTTGCCGCAGGCGGAACGCGCAGAGGTGAAGGGGGAGGTGATTGACCTGCTCCGCCCCGTGCTTTGTGACAGTGAGGGACGATGGACCGCCGATTACGTCCGATTGCGCTTTTCAGCCTCGCGCTCTGCCTGAGCCTTCTTTCGGTTCTGGTGAGTGGCCTTCCGGCGTCTTCACAGATCATTGTCGAAGGGCAGGGCAGCGACATCACCGCCGCCCAGGCAGAAGACGCGACCGGTCGCATTGCCGTGCTGCGGGCGCTGGACAAGGTAACTGCCCGCACCGTCGATCTGGAAGTCCCGGTCAACGAACCGGTGCGCTTCGGTACGCTGGTGACGACGGTGCGCTATTGCCGGACCCGGCCACCGGAGGAGCCGCCCGAGACCTTCGCGTTCCTGGAAATCGAGGAAGCGACGGAGGGGCGTGTCGGCACGCGGATATTCACTGGCTGGATGATTGCGTCCAGCCCGGCGCTGAACCCTTTGGAACACCCGGTCTACGCGATCTGGGTCGTGGGCTGTCGCCACCCTGAACCGCCTGCAGTCGAAACCGAAGCTGACACGGAAGCCGATTCCGAGGGTGCGCCCGGGGCCGAATAGCCGGATCGAACCGCCGGGCCGGTCTATCTGACCAATGGCCCGGCGTTCAGGGCGCTGGCTTCAGCGGTTGCGCAGCAACCCGCGCGAAATCACCACGTTCTGGATCTCCGTCGTGCCGTCCATGAACTGGCACATCTTGGCGCTCGCGAAATGTCGTGCGGCGACCTCATCAATCATGAATCCGTTCGCCCCCATGACCTGCATGCAGTCGGTCAGGCGGGTGAGGGCGGCACGTGTGGCGAACTTCTTGGCGTGAGCGGCTGCCATGGATGCATTGCCGCCCCTGTCCCAGGTGTCGGCGGCGCTGTAGGTGAGCAGACGCATCGCCTCCAGGTCCGTTGCGACATCGGCCAGCATCCACTGGATGCCCTGGAAATCGGCCACTTTCTGCCCGAACGCGGGACGGGCCGCGACATATTCCAGGCTGCGTTCCAGCGCGGCACTGACCATGCCGGTGCACATGGCACCAACGAAGAACCGGGCGCTGTCGATGCCCCCCATGGCGCCCTTGAAGGCGGCTTCCTGTTCCAGCAGCACGTCATCGCGGGTCAGTCTGACGCCTTCGAAGCGGAACCCGCCAGTGCCGAGCGCGTGGCCCCCGGCCATGGCGTAGGGGCCGACCCGATGCACGCCCTCGCGCTCCGCCTCGATCATGAAGCACATGATGCCGCGCCAGCCCTTGGAAGGATCGGTCTGGGCATAGATTGACAGTACGCCCGCATGGGATGCGCTGGAGATCCAGGCCTTCTCGCCGTCCAGCACCCATCCGTCGTTGTCTGGCCTGGCCATGCAGGCGACGGCCTGCGCGTCTGATCCCATGCCGGGTTCGGTCAGCAGGAACGCCCCGATCCTGCGACAGGCGATCAGGTCGGCAAGAAACTTGTCCTTCAGCAGCGCAGAGCCATTGGCGGCGAGGCTCATGGCGAAATTGTTGTGGACCACCATGCTGAAGGTGAAGGCCATGCAGCCGTTCGCCAGTTCCTCGAAGATGCGGCACGCAGCAGTGTAGGAAACGCCCTGGCCGCCATCGGCTTTGGGTACCAGAACACCGCCCAGACCCCTCGCCGCCGCAGCCATCTGCGTGTCGCGCGGGTAGGTGCGATCATGTTCCCAGTCGCCGGCATTCGGGGTGATCTCTGCTGCGGTAAAGTCCTGAGCGATATCAACCAGTTCCTGCTCCTGCACCGTCAAGCTGACGTCGAAACACATGACATTCCTCCCCTGCATCCATATCCGTTTGCGCCACCCTAGGCGGCAATACGAGAGAAGGGAACGGCATGGGTCAGTTGGCCGCCATGTGTCTGACAGAGATTTACCCTGTGCCTTGGTTGGTTCTACAGTCCGGCTCCGGCGAACAGGGAGTGCAGACGCTATGACGCGGTTTCTGACAGAGGCGCAGGTCGCAGACTATCAGCGTGACGGGTTCCTGTTTCCACTGCGCGCCTTCGCGCCGGAGACCGCTGCCGCCTATCGCCACCGGCTGGAAAGCTACGAGACTGAGACGGGCGGACCCATTCGCGCCAACATGCGCCACAAGGTGCATCTGCTGTTTACATGGGCATCTGAACTGATCCGTCATCCACGCATTCTGGACGCTGTGGAGGATGTGCTTGGCCCGGACATTCTCTGCTGGAGCACGAACTTCTTCATCAAGGAAGCGTCGGACGCGAGCTTCGTGTCCTGGCACCAGGATTCGACTTACTGGGGGCTGGAACCCCCTGATGTTGTCACCGCCTGGGTTGCCCTGTCCGACGCGCCTGTCGAATCCGGCGCCATGAAGTTCCTGCCGGGCAGCCACCTTGGCGGTCAGATCGCCCACACCGATACCTTTGATCCGAACAACCTGCTGACCCGCGGGCAGCAGATTTCAGGGGCGCTGGACCTGGCGGACGCCGTTGAGGTGCCGCTGCAGGCCGGCGAGTTCTCGCTGCATCACATCCGACTGGCGCACGGATCGGAACCCAATCAGACCCACGACCGGCGCGTCGGTTTTGCGATCCGCTATATCGGCGCGCATGTGAAACCGGTGAAATCCGCCCGCAGTGCCACGCTGGTGCGCGGTATGGATCAGTTCGGTCATTTCGATATGGAAGAGCAGCCGGTGCTGGATCTGGATCGCAACGCCCTTGCCGCACATGAACACGCCATGCAGGGACAGCTTCAGGCGCTCTATTCGGAAACGGATATCCGCACAGCCAGGGACTGACCGCACCCACTTCAATCGGCGCGCAGGAATTCCTGAATCGCAGGCCAAGCGGCACGGTCTTCCATGAAGAACAGGTGGCCGCCCTCGAACTCCCGCAATGTGGCATCAGGCATGCGGTCGCGCATCGCCTCGGCCCGTGCAGTGGTCGCGATATCATCATACATGCCGGCGCAGATCAGTGTCGGCACCGGGATGCCGGGCAACAGGTTCCAGGCATCATGGCTGGCTCGGGCGGCAAGCTGCCGGTTCTGTGCGGCCCGCTTCACCGGGTCTTCGCGATTGGCCCGGGCGCTGGTCTGGTAATAGTCGACCATGCGTTTCGCTTCTTCGGGGTTCTTCGCCCGCCAGGCCGCATCGCGGCGGTTGTCGCTGAGTGACAGCATTCTTTCCGCAAAGGTCTCCGCATCCAGATCCGCCATCTCGTGCAGGGGATAGGATGAACCGCCTTCGCCGCCCGGGCTGGTACAGCAGAGCACCAGCCGGGTCAGTCGTTTGCCGAGGCGCACAGCCAGGTGCTGCGCCACCATGCCGCCGAAGGAGACACCAACGACAGCGCAACTGTCCCAGCCCAGATGGTCCAGCAGTGCCAGCGCATCATCGGCAAAGTCATCCATCGTCAGAGGGCCGTCGGTGATCGTCGATTGCCCCATCAGGCGATGATCGTAGGCGCAGATGGTCAGCCGTTCGATACCCGGCACGTCGAACACGTTCGGCGTGCGCCGCAGGTCGCTGCCCGTGCCGCTGATGAACAGGACCCTTGGGCCGTCACCCCGTACTTCATGATACAGGCTGATCCCCCGGACGCTGGCAAACGGCATGGGTCAGTCCTGCACGCGTTGATACAGGCCGACGATGTAGGCCCGGTCTTCCGGGTCCAGCTCACCCTTTTCCAGGTCCTTGCGGAAATCTTCCAGATCTTCGCGGGTGCCGTCGTGAAGGGCCGGGCGGGCGAGCATGCTGTCGATGACCTTCATGATCGACTCGTCATCCTCGCTGACTTCGATGACGGGTCCCGCCTCCACGATCGTGCCGGGCAGGCGCTCCACCAGCAGTTCGTCCCACTCGTATCCCGCCTGATCCACCATGGTATGGGCGGCACGGGCAGCGCTCAGCGCCATCTCATTGTCTTCCCCACCCATCGCGTCCAGCGCGGCCAACAGGGCGTCACGATCGATACTCATACTGTTCAGTCTCCAACAGGCCAGGGGGCGTCAGGCGAAATGGGTTCTGCCAGGACGCTGGAATCTCGTCTACCCTGCGCCATATCACGAATGCCGCTTCCGACCCAAGCGGCGACGTGGGTTCACCTTCGATTGACCCCCGCAGACAGACTGCCCGGCGATGAGGATCTGATGATGAAGAAGCAATCGCCGGAGACCCTGGTGGCCCAGGCCGCAGGCCATGTGGAGCCGGTCTCGCGCGGTCTGGCACCGGGCATCTATCCGGCGACTACCTATGAACGCGATCCGGACCTGAGCCTGCCTGGCGGCGCAGTCTATGCCCGTGACGAGAACCCGGCGTTCGATGCGGCAGAGGACATGCTGCGGGAACTGGAAGGCGGGGCGGAGGCGATGCTGTTCGCATCCGGCATGGCGTCCGGCGCGGCCCTGTTCAAGGCCCTGCGTCAGGGGGATCGGGTCATTCTGCCCCAGGTGATGTATTTCGCGCTGCAGGTCTGGGTGAAGGGCTTTGCGGAACGCTTCGGACTGGAGCTTGAACTGGTCGAGAACGACGCCGCATCCTATGCCGCCGCGCTGGCACGCAAGCCTGCGCGCCTGGTCTGGGTGGAAACCCCGTCCAACCCGCTCTGGACAATCACCGACATTGCGGCGGTCGCTGACGCATGCCGGTCCTGCGGCGCGAAGCTGGCTGTGGACAATACGGTCCCCACACCGGTCTTCACCAGACCGCTGGCACTGGGGGCTGATTTCGTCATGCATTCCGCGACCAAGGGGCTGAACGGTCATTCGGATGTGCTGGCCGGCGCATTGGTGACCCGCGACAAGTCCGATCCCATCTGGCAGGGCGCAAGGGAAGAGCGGCGGCTTGGCGGTGCGGTGCTTGGTCCGTTCGAGGCCTGGTTGCTGGCGCGTGGCATGCGCACGTTGTTTGTCCGGGTCGAGCGCGCGGCGGCCAATGCCGCGGCCCTGGCGGACTGGCTTGACGCGCGACCCGACGTGGCGCGCGTGCTTTATCCCGGGCTGGCCAGCCATCCCGACCACGATGTCGCCGCCCGTCAGATGCACGGCGGTTTCGGCAGCATGCTGTCCATCCTGACCGGCGGCGGTGAGGAGAGGGCGCGCGCGGTCAAGGGGCGGTTGAAGCTGTTCCGCCGCGCGACATCGCTTGGCGGCGTCGAAAGCCTGGTGGAACACCGCAAGAGCGTCGAGGGACCGACCAGCCAGGCACCGGCAGACCTGCTGCGCCTTTCGGTGGGTATCGAGGCGCTGCAGGACCTGAAAGACGATCTGAAGCGGGCGCTGGAAGGCAACGACTGACCGGCAGTCTGCGAGAAGCGGCAGTCTGCGAGAAGCGGCAGAAAAACAGGGATACCAACAGACAGAGGGAACGCGGATCATGATCGATCTCTACACGTGGGGCACACCGAATGGGCGCAAGGTGTCTGTGATGCTGGAAGAATGCGGACTGCCCTATCAGGCATTTTCCGTGAACATCTCCAAGGATGAGCAGTTCGCGCCGGACTTCCTGAAGATCTCTCCCAACAACAAGATACCGGCGATCGTCGATACGGACGGACCGGACGGCAAGCCGATCTCCGTTTTCGAAACCGGGGCGATCCTGATCTATCTGGCGCAGAAGACCGGCAAGTTCCTGCCCAGCGATCCGCGCAAGTTTGCCGACACGATGCAGTGGTTGATGTGGCAGATGGGCGGCCTGGGGCCGATGCTGGGTCAGACGCACCATTTCCGCCGTTTCGCCCCGGAGCAGATACCCTATGCGGTGGATCGATATACCACTGAAACCAAGCGTTTGTATGGCGTTCTTGACAAACAGGTTGGCGAACATGGTTGGCTGGCCGCAGGTGAATACACCATTGCGGACATCGCATCCTTCCCCTGGATCGCCCGGTATGAATGGCAGAATCAGAAGCTGGAAGACTACCCGAACCTGAAGCAGTGGTACGACCGGATCTGGGCGCGTGAAGCCGTCAAGAAAGGCTTCGAGGTTCCCTGATGGATACAGTGGCTGCCATCCGATCGATCAGGCTGGCCACCGGCGGACGTGGGTGACGGACCCATAGCCGCCGCGGGTGCGGGCGAAGACTGTTTCGACCGGTTCATGCGTGACCGCCATATGCGTTGCGTTGGCATGAACCAGCTTCCCCGCCCCGTCTGCGATCATGCAATGGCCGGGGAAGTAGACGATATCGCCCCGTCTCAGATCGCGCATGTCTGCAGGCTTGGGTGCGTTCTGCCCCAGTTCATCGCGTTGCATGTCGGAATCACGCGGTGGTTCGCCACCAATGGCCTGCACGGCCACCTGCACCAGCCCGGAGCAATCCAAGCCGAGGCTGCTGCGCCCGCCCCACAGATACGGCGCACCGAGGTTGCGCAGGGCGACATCGACCAGATCGGTTTCCGGCGCATTGATGGTGCGAATATGGCTGGCGATCAGGTGGCGGCCATCGTCCAGTCTTGCAAACTTGCCCGAGATGCTGGCCACGTTCAGCCGCGCACCCAGGGTCACACGTCCCACGGGCGGGTCCTTTATGGTTGGTTGGCTGAACAGGTGGCTCAGCCGCGCGCTGACCAGATGTGTTGGCGGTGGAAGGGTATCAAGGCTCAGGCCGCCAGCGCGGACGTAGCCGACATAACCGTCCAGTGCGCCCTGGACCCAGGCCCAGTCATCGCGTTGTTCATAGATCGCGACGTTTTCACCGAACAGCAATTCGGAAATCTGCATTGCCCCGGATTCCGGGCGGGCCTGGATGGACAGCACTTCGCTGCACACGCGGGCGGGCACCGGGTCGGCAAACCGCGCCGCCCTGACCTGATCCTTCAGGTAGGCAGCCGCGAGGTCATCGCGATAGGGATGGCGGCGGTGGTCGAGAGGGGCATTTTCCATGGCGGCGATTGTTCACCGCCATGGATTGCACTGCAAGACGCCTGACCGGTCACGCGTGGACCGGCGATCATGCCACCAGCATTGGGCTGACTAGGTCACTGGATGCTGGGCAACCCTATGCAGCTGGGCGCTGGGGTGCCTTATGCAGCTGGGCGCTGGGCAACCCTATGCAGCTAGGCGCTGGGGTGCCTTATGCAGCTGGGCGCTGGGCCAGGCCTTCCATGATCGTGCGATTGATGTCGATCAGGGGTTCGATGCTTTCACCGCCACGCATGATTGCGCTTGACTGCTTGTCGACCCAGATCGAGAGCGAGATGATCGACGCACGGATGCTGTCCGGCAGACCATTGCCATCACGGCTGCAATCACTCAGCAGTGTGCTCCAGAGACGACGGTTCCGGTACAGCGCGTCAATGACCTCACGGTCATGTCGGGGCTGATCCTTCACCTTGATCAACTGGCGCGTGATCTCGGCGAAGAGGCGGTATTCGGTATCCCGCGGGTTCTCGGCGACCCGCTGGGTGCGGCTATACGCTTGCAGGCTCATGATGCAATCTCTCGCTTTCGAATTCGAGCAGCTTCCGGCACAGCGTCAGACCCTTGTAGTACTGACGATCCATGACGCACTGGCTGACGGCGACACAGGTGGAAAGGGCTTCGGGATCGGTCAGAGCCCCCATGAATTCCGACATGCGCATGACGAATTCTTCGTAGAATCGCGGTCGGACTTTTTCGTCGAGATACATCGACATGATGGCGAAATAGATCCGCTTCGATGGCGTGTCGACGTCTTCGGCCTTCAGGATATCCCGCTCCCGCAGGATCGACGCCTTGTTGTGCAGGACCAGCGTTGCCCGGCGGTCGCCATTGGCAATCACCGCCCCGTTGATCACGAATTTCTCCCCTGGTTTCAGGGTCAGCTTCAGGGCCATTCGATGTTTCAGCCGGTTTCCCGACCGCCTTCTGACGCGACGTTTGACTGGCCCGGTAGCGGACCGTTCAGCAATCTTGGCGGCGGTCTGGTTGAATTATCGTTAACGCTGATCGAAACCGGTTTCCGGGGACTGCGGAAAAATCGTGGTGAGGTTGCTTAAGCGTTTCTTAAGCCTGATCGGGCTGAATAGCGCACGGTTCTCCATTCCCTTTCGAGAGGTACGGCATGTCCCGCAACGCCGCACGCAAGAAGCAGATCGACAGCAGCCCGCGCAGCAATGCGCCCGGCGACGCGCCCACCATCGGGCGCCAGATCATGCAGGCCGGCACGTTCCAGATGATGGCGACGCTGCAGACTGTTGATGATGATCGCAAGCCCACACGCAACGATCTGAAGCGCGCCGTACAACTGCTGAAACAGGGCAGCAAGCAGGCCGGCCAGGCCAGGTATGATGACGCGGCCCTGTCGTTCCTGCAGGCGCACAAGCTTGACCCAGCGAACGCCGATACCCTGCTGGTGCTTGGTAACAACCTGCGCCACGCTGGGCAGATCCAGGCGGCGGTGCATGTCATGGAAAAGGCGCTGAAGGTATCGGGCGAAGACCCGGAGATCATCTATGGTGTCGGCTTGCTGGCGCAGGACCTGGGCATGCTGCCCGCGGCGGAGAACATGTTCGCGCTGATCATGCAGCGGACGCCAGACGACAGCCGCGGCCCCATCGCCATGGCATCGGCAAAGCGCGCCAGCGGCAACTACGAAGCGGCGATCGACACCCTGAAGTTCGCTGTCCAGGGCAAGCCGGAAGATCACACCCTTTGGCAGGCACTGGGTGTCACGGTCGCAGAGGCGCAGGGTGTGGAAGCGGCCCGCCCGTTCTTCGAGGAAGCGTTGCGGTTGCAGCCGACGTTCGACATTGCCTTCGCCAACCTTGGCCATGCCCTGACGGCGGAAGGCCGTTTCACGGAATCACTGCCTTATCTCGACAAGGCGGTGCAGATGCGCCCCGATGATGCGGACACTCGATTCAACTATGCGACATCGTTGCTGGGAACCGGCGACTTCGCCAGGGGCTGGGAACAGTATGAATGGCGTCTGGACAGGAAACGCGGTGACTCGGTCGTCTTCGTGCATGATCTGCCGCGCTGGCAGGGTGAGGACATTTCGGACAAGACCCTGCTGATCTCGGATGAGCAGGGCATTGGTGACGCGATCATCTTCGCCAGCGCCTTTCAGGAAGTGATTGACCGCGCCGGTCACGTGATCATCGAATGTGACCACAGGCTGGTCAGCTGGTTCCAGCGATCTTTCCCGGCAGCCACTGTGCACCGCCACATCACGTTCCGGTCCAACAACAAGATCCATCGTCACTATGGATGGCTCAAGGATGATGGTGTGCCGCAGCCGGACCTGTTCATCCCCTCCGGCTCCATCTTCAGCCTGCTTCGCCCCGACCTTGAAAGCTTTGACCGCCCGGTTCCCTATCTGACGCCGGATCCGGAACGGGTCGCGTTCTGGAAGCAGCGGTTTGACGCTCTTGGGCCAGGGCCAAAGGTCGGGCTGTGCTGGTCCGGTGGCTTCGTTACCCCGATCCGGTCCAAAGGCTATATGTCGCTCAGCGATTTCGCACCGTTCTTCGATCTCAAGGACAAGGGCGCGCACTTCATCGACGTCATGTACAAGGACGCGTCGGAAGATCGGACGAAGCTGAAAGCCGAATTCGGCGTCGATCTGCATGACTGGGACGATATCGACCGGCGCAATCAGATCGATGAGGCTGCGGCCTATACGGCGGCACTGGATTTCGTGGTCTCCATTTCGTCGTCGCCGGTCGCGATTGCCGGCGCAATGGGTGTGCCGACCGTGACCTTGCTGCACAAGGCTGACCGCTTTCACTTTGGTGCGGGGATCGAACCCTGGTTTCCCAAGGCGGAGATCTTCGTTGCCGCAAACCGTTCGGAATGGCCAGCCGTGCCCTGTCGGGCTGCGCGCGACGCCACCGCACGTCGGCTTGGTCTGACGTCGGGGGAAGGGGCACATGCCGATGCATGATCTTGTCCCCATCATTGTTCAGGCGCGGACCGGGTCCACCCGGTGCCCGGCGAAGGTGATGCGCCCCGTCGCGGGGCGTCGTCTGATCGATTTCACGCTGGATGCGCTGGAACGCTGCCGTGCCGCGCGGCCGATGATCGTTGCAACCTCCACTGATCCGCTGGATGACGCGCTGGCCGCCCATTGCACGGCGCGTCATGTGCCGGTTGTGCGGGGATCGCTCGACAATGTTGCGGGCCGGTTTCGTGACGTGCTGGACCGGTTTCCGGTTGCCGGCTTCGTTCGCGTGTCAGGGGACAGCCCGCTGATCGACCGTCGGCTGGTGGACGCGGCGGTGGAGAAATTTCGCGAAACCGGTGCCGACCTGGTGACCAACGTCTTTCCGCGCAGCTTCCCCAAGGGTCAGTCCGTGGAAGTGATCCGCACCGACGTCTTTCTGGCGGCTGAGGCGGAGATGACCGACGCGTCCGACCGGGAACATGTCACCCCCTGGTTCTACCGCAGCCCGGAGCGTTACAAGATCGTCAATATCGAAGCGCAATCGGGCGACGGCGAGGCATCGATGGTCGTGGATACGGAAGAGGATTTCGAGCGCTTCCGGGCAATCGCCCACACGCTCGACGCCCCGTCATGGCGCTATCACTGGGAAGAACTCGCGGCCCTGCCGAGAACGGCGGGCAGGATCGTGGCGTGAACGGTTCTGACCGCCCTGCGATTCAGGCCGGAATCATTGGTCTGGGCGTCGGGGAACGCCATATTGGCGGCTATGAACGCCACCCCGCCTGCAAGGTCACGCGGCTGGCCGACTTCTGCGCCGAGAAGCGCGCGGATGTGCTGAGGCGGTTTCCGGATCGGGAAATTGCCGACAATGCCGACGCGGTGCTGAACGATCCGGATGTTTCCATCGTTTCCATAGCGTCCCACGATCAGGACCACTTTGCCCAGGTCATGCGGGCAATCGATGCCGACAAGCATGTCTTCGTCGAGAAACCGCTGGTGCTGAATATCGATCACGCCCGCCAGGTCCGCGCGGCCCTGAACGCGAAACCACATCTGAAAATCTCGTCGAACCTGATCCTGCGTCGCTGCCCGCGCTTTCTGAAGCTGCGGGCTGATATTGCCGCGGGAGACTACGGGCAGTTGTTCCACATCGATGCCGATTATCAATATGGCCGCATCCACAAGCTGATCAGCGGTTGGCGTGGCACGCAGCCGGGATACAGCCTGGTGCTGGGCGGCGCGGTTCACATGGTGGATCTGGTGCTCTGGTTAACGGGTGACCGTGCGGTGGAAGTCACTGCGATGGGCAACAGTATCGCGACGGCTGACAGTGGTTTCGCCAACTTCGACCTGGTGCAGGCGCTGGTCCGCTTCGAAAGCGGGATGGTCGCCAAGATCGGCTGCAATGGCGGCTGTGTGCACCCGCATTTCCACAAGCTGGAGGTCTACGGCACGAACGCCAGTTTCGTTAACGGTTTGGAAAGTGCGTTTGTTTACCGTGATCGTCATCCCGGCAGAAGGCCGGAAACAATGACGGAGGCCTATCCCGGTGTCGACAAGGGTGACCTGTTACAGGATTTCGTGGACGCGGTCCTTCATGACCGTGCGCCGGAGGTGAATGCAGATGACGTATTCCGCTCCCTCGCCGTCTGCTTTGCCATCGAACGTGCCGCTCATACCGGACGATCCGTCGCTGTCGAGCAGCTCTGAATCAACCGAATTTCGCCAGATCCATTTTGGCCGCCCGATCATCGGCGACGCCGAACGGCGTGCCGTCATGGAGGTTCTGGACAGCCCGATACTGGTGCACGGCCCCCGCGCGCTGAAGTTCGAAGAGGACTTCGCCGCATTCGCGGGTGGTGGGGAGGCGATTACCGTATCGTCCTGCACCGCCGGGCTGCACCTGGGTTACTTCCAGCTCGGCCTGGGGCCGGGGGATGAGGTGATTGTACCCGCCCAGACCCATACGGCCACAGCTCACGCGGTCGAATATGTCGGTGCGAAGCCCGTCTTCGTCGATGCCGAGCGGGAAACCGGCAACATCGACATCGATCAGATCGAAGCGGCGATCACGCCAGCGACCAGAGCGATATCGGTGGTGCATTACCTCGGCATGCCGGTCGACATGGTGCGGATCAACGCAATCGCCGCCAGACATGGCCTGTTCGTCATGGAGGACGCGGCGCTGGCTGTCGGGACCTATCTGGATGGCATTCATGCCGGCCTGATGGGGGACATGGGCTGCTTCTCCTTCTACCCGGTCAAGCACATGACCACGGCAGAGGGCGGCATGGTCCTGACCCGCGACAGCGCCATTGGCGAACGTATCCGCCGCAAGAAGGCCTTCGGGCTGGACCGCACGGTGATGGAGCGCAAGGAACCCGGCGTCTATGACGTCACCCAGCTCGGCTTCAACTACCGCATGAACGAGATGCAGGCAGCCATGGGCGTCGAGCAGCTGAAGCAGGTTCAAGGGTTTCTTGACGTGCGTCACGCCAACTACGAACGGCTGGAAGCGGGCCTGTTGGATCTGGAAGGTCTGCACCTGTTTCAGTCCAGCAATGGCCGGTTCCACAGCAGCCACTATTGCCTCTCCGTCGTCCTCACCGGGGCCCGTGCCTCCCGCCGGTCAGAAGTGGCCGCAGCGCTGAATGCGCAGGGGGTAGGCACCAGCGTCTATTACCCCGGTCCGGTGCCGGGCCTGTCGTACTACCGCGACAAGTACGGGGTCCGCGCCGAAGACTATCCCAATGCCACGGAAATCAGCCGGTGTTCCATCGCGCTGCCCGTCGGCCCGCATCTGAACCATGACGACATGGATTTCATCATTCACGCCATGAAGAAGGCTTTGCACGATGTCCGTTGAAACAAGCTTCCACACAGAAGAATCGGCCATGATCGGCAAGAAGGTCGTCATCATCGGCGGCGCTGGCTTCATCGGCCACAACATGGCGCTGAGGATGAAGTCGCTGGGTGTCGAGGTGTCGGTGATCGACAGCCTTGGCGTCAACAACTACTACGCCATCGAGCGGGAGCGGTACACGAACCCGAACGGTGAGGTCTATCTGAACTTCATCAAGCAGCGGATGAACCTGCTGCATCAGGCCCAGGTGCCGTTCATCGAGGCGGATGCGCGCGACTATCACGCCCTGTCGGAGGCGCTTGAGGATCTGAACCCGGACTTCATCGTGCATCTGGCCGCCGTGTCCCATGCCAACCGGTCCAACAAGGACCCCTATTCGACGTTCGATCATTCGCTGCGGACACTGGAGAACGCGCTGGACGCGTCCCGCTCCACCCGCCTGAACGTGAAGCGTTTCGTCTATTTCTCGTCCTCCATGGTCTACGGCACCTTCGCCGACGGCATCGTGGATGAGGAAACCGATTGCAATCCGATGGGCATCTACGGCGCGCTGAAGTTCGCGGGCGAGAAGATGGTCATTGCCTACAATCAGGTCTTTGATCTGCCCTATACGATTGTCCGGCCGTCGGCCCTCTATGGCGAACGCTGTGTCAGCCGCCGGGTCGGACAGGCGCTGATCGAGAACGCGCTGCGTGGCAATGCGCTGACCATCAATGGTGACGGCTCCGACTGTCTCGACTTCACCTATATCCAGGACCTGGTCGGTGGTGTCATCGCGGCCCTGTCAACCGATGCGGCTGCCAACGAGGTCTTCAATCTGACCTATGGTCAGGGGCGTTCCCTGAACGAGATGGTGGGGATCATCCAGGAACATTTCCCCGGTGTCGAAGTGCGCCACAATGAACGCGACAGCCTGATGCCGGAGCGTGGAACCCTGTCGGTCGAGAAGGCAAAGAGCCTGATCGGTTACCGCCCGAGCCATCCGCTGGACGTCGGTTTCGTGAACTACATCAACTGGTACAAGGACAACTGGGCCAGCTTCATCGGTTCGAACAGTGATCCGGAAGATGGACAGGTGGTCTACCTCAAGCGGCGTGCCTGGGCGTGAATGCCAATGCCCCCATGGCGCTGCGGCCAGATGACTGGCTCGCGGGTCTGCTCGGCAAGCCGGCCTGGCATCTGACGCCGTCGGCAGAGCCGAACCGGCCTGTCGAGGTGCCGACGGGGCAGCCCTGCTTCATTGATGCCCGCCTGCCTGTCACACGGACCGAGGTGGCGCGCAAACTGGAAGACGCCGGATTCCGCCTGGTCGATACGGGCATGAACTTCGAACGCCCGACCTGGGCTGCGGCGCACAGTCGGCATTGCCGCCTGTCAGTACCGTCCGACCGGGCCGCGGTCGAGGACATCGCCAGCCGGAACTTCACTTTCAGCCGTTTCCACCTGGATCCGATCGTCAGCAATGATGCGGCAAACGAGATCAAGCGCCAGTGGGCCGGCAACCACTTCGCGGGCACCCGGGGCGACGGCATGATCGTGGCCGAGGTGGAGGGGGAGACCGTGGGTTTTCTGCTTTATCTGCTGTCGGGTGATGTTCTCACCATCGATCTGGTTGCCGTCGACAGCCGCCACAGGGGCAAGGGTCTGGCGAGGGACATGATCGCCTTTGCCGATTCACTTGTTCCCGGTGTTGCGATCCTGCGGGTCGGCACGCAACTGGCCAACGCACCGTCCCTGCGCAGTTACATGGGCGACAACTTTCGCCTGATTTCGTCCAGCTACGTCTTTCACTATCACGGGTGAGCGCCATGCAGATCGCGGGCAGGAACACGAACGACCGGACCTTTGTCATTGCCGAGGTCGGCAACAATCACGAAGGCGACTTCGGTCTGGCACAGGAACTGGTGCATCTCGCCGCCGCCGCTGGTGTGGACGCAGTCAAGTTCCAGACCTTCAACACCGAACAGTTCATCGCCCCCATCGATGCCGCGCGCTTTCAGCGGATGAAGGGGTTCGAACTGAGCCATGACCAGTTCGCTGCGCTTGGCGTGCTGGCGCGGAAGGTCGGGTTGAGTTTCATCTCGACGCCGCTGGACATGGAGGCTGCGGTCTTCCTGAACGACCATGTGGATGCGTTCAAGGTCGCCAGTTCCGACAACACCTTCTGGCCGCTGATCGACTATGTTGCCGGAACGGCGAAGCCGGTGATCGTCTCCACAGGGCTGGCTGACATGGACGAGATCCAGCAGGTCGTCTGCCGCGTCAAGTCACGCTGGATTGCCGACAAGGTCGACCCCGGTCTGGGCGTGCTGCATTGCGTATCCGCCTATCCGACCCCGCCGGAGCACGCGAATGTCGCTGCGGTACGGACGATGATCGACACGCTGTGTGGTTGTGAAGTCGGCTATTCCGATCACACCAGTGGCAATGATGCGGCCCTGGCTGCCGTTGCCATGGGCGCGCGCATCGTGGAGAAACATTTCACCATCGCGCATGACCACAGCGATTTCCGCGATCACCAGCTTTCCGCCAACCCGGCCGAGATGCAGGACCTCGTGGCCCGCATTCGCCTGACCGAGACCCTGATGGGCACCGGCCAGGTCGCGATGGCAGAGATTGAACGGGACACCGCGCCCCTGATACGCCGGTCCATCGCCGCCCGTCATCCGCTTTCCGCCGGGCATCAGGTGTCCGGTAGTGACCTGATCTGGGTGCGGCCAGGTGACGGCCTGCCACCGGGGCGCGAGGCGGAAGTGATCGGGCGCACGCTGGTCGCGCCGATGGCCATGGGCGACCGTTTCACCGCCGAACTGCTGGGCTGAGCCGCATGTGCGGGATCGCAGGACACTTCGGGCCTGAACAGCCCCAGCCGGAGCGGCAGCAGGCGTGCCTGACGGCCATGGGACGGCGTGGTCCGGACGCCGCCGGCCGTTTCGATACGGAAATTGGGTCGAACTGGCTGACCCTGCTGCACACCCGGCTTGCCATCATCGATCTGGACAGCCGCGCCGATCAGCCGTTCCGGCGTGACGGGCTGACGGTCGTCTTCAATGGCGAGATCTACAACTACGTTGAAATACGCGAGACCCTGCGCGCGCGCGGGATCATCTTCACCACCCAATCCGATACCGAGGTCCTGCTGGAGGCCTATCGGGCCTGGGGTGATCGGTTGGTCGATCATATCGAGGGCATGTGGGCGTTCGCGATCCATGATGCAACGCGCCGTCGCCTGCTGATTTCCCGCGATCCCTTTGGTGAGAAACCGCTTTATTGGCAGGACAGGGGGGAGGGGTTCCGCTTCGCCTCCGAGATCAAGGCGCTGGCGGCCCTGAACGGTGTTCGCCCGTCCGTGAACGAGGAAACGGTTCGTCGCTTTCTCGTCAATGGATACAAGTCGCTCTACAAGTCCGGCGCGCTGTTTCACGCCGGTGTCAATGAATTGCCGCCGGGCCACAATCTGGTGGTGGGCGACAATCGTGGTGTGACCATGGAAGCCTACTGGCGCCCGGAATACCGTCCGGACCGTGGCATGTCGTTCGGCACCGCAGTGGACGGCCTGCGCCACCATCTGGAAGAGAGCCTGCGCCTGCGCCTGCGTGCCGATGTGCCGATTGCGTTCTGCCTGTCCGGTGGTGTCGACAGCGCGGCACTCGCATCGTTCGCGGCGAAGCGGCACGGCGTCGATGTGGCCTCGTTCTCGATCATCGATCCGGACCCGCGTTACGACGAAAGCGACAATATTCGCGCGACGGTGCGGGACCTCGGCTGCCAGCACCGGGAAATCCACCTGGAACAGTCCCGCGATCTTGACCGCTTTGCGGATCTGGTTGCCTATCACGACAAGCCGGTGATCACCGCGTCCTACTACGTCCACAGCATGCTGTCGGAGGCGATGCGGGCCGATGGTTTCCGGGTCTCCGTCTCAGGCACCGGCGCCGACGAACTGGTGACCGGCTACTATGACCATTTCAATCTGCATCTGAAGGCGATGGAGGGCCATCCGGAACGTGATGCCCGCCTGGCCGACTGGAACTGCCACGTGCGTCCCATCGTGCGGAACCCGCATCTGCAGAACCCCGATCTCTACAGCCAGCAGCCGCAGTTCAGGGACCACATCTACCTCAACCGCGATGTCTTCTCGGATTACCTGACCACACCCTTCGATGAACCCTTCACCGAGAGCGCCCTGTCCGACGATCTGCTGCGCAATCGCATGCTGAACGAACTGACGACGGAGGCGGTGCCGATCATCCTCAGGGAAGACGACATGAATTCCATGCGGTCATCGGTGGAAAACCGCAGTCCCTATCTGGATCGGGCGCTGTGCGACTTCGCCTACACGATCCCGCCCGAGCATCTGATCCGCGACGGCCACGCCAAGGCGCCGCTGCGTGCGGCGTCCCGTGGTGTGCTGAACGACAAGGTGCGCCTGGACCGCCACAAGAAGGGCTTCAATGCGGCATTCCGTAGCCTGTTCGACCTCGACAACGCAAGGACACGGGAACGCATTCTGGACGATGGACCGATCTTCGATCTGGTGAAGCGAGACCGGATCGAGGCGGCCATGCGTGAACCTGACCTGCCAAACAGTTTCTCCAAGTTCCTGTTTTCCTTCGTTTCAGCGAAACTCTTCATGGAGCAGTGGGCATGAATATGCGTTTCTGTCAGTCCTGCGTTCTGCCGGACAGCCGCCCCGGTATCACCATCGGCGCAGATGGCGTCTGCAATGCCTGCCACGGTCATCGCCGCAACCGGCTGGAGATCGACTGGGCAACGCGGGAACAACACCTGAATGACGTGGTGGCGTGGGCAAAGGGCCGGAACGCGGCCTATGACTGCATCGTGCCCGTGTCCGGTGGCAAGGACAGTTTCTGGCAGGTCGCCCGCTGTCTCGACATGGGTCTGAAGGTACTGGCTGTGACGTGGAAGTCGCCGGGACGCAATGCCCTGGGCCAGTCCAATCTGGATGCCCTGGTGCGACTGGGTGTTGATCATGTGGATTTCACCATCGACCCGTCCGTCGAGGCGCGTTTCATGCGCCGGACCCTGATCGAGACAGGGTCGAGCGCAGTGCCGATGCACCTGGCCATCTTCGCCATTCCGATGCGCTTCGCGGCCCGCCTGGGTGTGCCGCTGATCGTCTGGGGCGAAAGTCCGTTCATGGAATATGGCGGCGATGCCGGGGACAGTGATCTGGACCTGCTGAACCACGCCTGGCTGAAACGCCATGGTATCCTGCAGGGCCGTGAGGCGCAGGACTGGATTGGCGATGAGTTGAGTGCCCGTGAACTGGAACCCTTTACCCCACCGGCAGAAGCCGAGTTCGAAGCTGCAGACATTCGCTCCGTCTTCCTGGGCTATTACCTGCCATGGGACCCGTCGGAGAGCCTGCGGGTCGCGGAAGCCAACGGTTTCAAGCGCCGGGCCGAGGGGCCGAAGGTCGGCCTTTACGACTATGCCGACATCGACTGCGATTTCATCTCGATCCATCACTGGTTCAAGTATCCCAAGTTCGGTTTCACGCGCCTGTTCGACAATCTTTCGCTGGAAATCCGCAATGGCCGGATGACTCGTGATCAGGCGCTCGCCATCGTATCGCGTATGGGTGATCAACGCCCCGATGCCGACATTGCGCGCGCGCTGACCTTCATGGACCTGTCATCGACAGCCTTTGTGGAGCTGGAGGAAAAGTTCCGCGACCGCACGATCTGGCAGCTGCGCGATGGCCACTGGGTTGTCCCCGGCTTCCCGGTTTCGGATTGGCTCTGGCCTGTTGCTGCCATGGACCAGGCAGCATGAGGCTGGCTGAAAAGGACCCGCCACGGGTATTCGAGCCCACCCCCGGCATCGCCATCGCCGACTGTGGTGACGTGCATCTGTCGCCTGATGAGCAGGTGACGCTGGTCACGCGTTCCGGTCGCCGGATGGACGTGGCGGCGAAGGACTTCGGTTTCTACGCCACGCCTTCGATCAATGGGCGCCTGAAGGGGGAGGGGTTTCGCACCGCCCTTGTCCGCAACATGCGGGGCCAGATCTACGTGATGGTGGTGGAGCAGGACCGCATGGACCGCTTCGACGCCTATTGCGTCGCGGAACAACAGACAGTGCTGGAGTGGCTGGATGAACGCCCCCTGGACTGAGGACACGCTTCAAGGCGTCCTGGCCGCCAACCGCGCCCGCATGGCCGGGGAGGATTTCCTGACCCTGGTCGCCGCTGACGGTTCGGAACAGAGCTTCACCTATGACCATGTGTTCGAGGCGGCTGAGCATTGGGCAGCGCGCTATCGGGCTTCCGGCGTTTCCCAGGGTGACCGGGTCGTGGTCATCCTGCGCCATGGCAGGGACCTCTATGCGGCCTACATCGGCGCGATCCTGCTCGGTGCTGTGCCCGCCATGTTCGCTCATCCGTCGCCGAAACTTTCGGAAAGCGTCTATTTCGAGACCGTCCGGGCATTGCTGGACAGCAGCCGCGCGAAGCTGCTGGTGACCTACGCCGATCTGGCCCCGAAACTGGCATCACTGGTTGATGCGTTGCCGACCTTCGATGCGTTGCTGGTGGCCGGGCAGGGCGAGGCCGTGACGGCGGCCCCCACGATGCCGGAACGCGTGGACCCCGATGCCCCGGCATTCCTGCAGTATTCGTCCGGTACGACGGGCCTGAAGAAGGGCGTGACGATCTCTCACCGCGCCCTGCTCTGGCAGGTCAGCAACTATGGCGACATGATTGGCGCGGACGACCGTGACGTGATTGTCAGCTGGTTGCCGCTCTATCACGACATGGGGCTGATCACCTGCTTCTTCCTGCCGCTGATTCGGCGTTGCCGCCTGGTGGCGATCTCGCCATTCGACTGGGTGCAGCGACCGACGCTCTGGCTGGATGCAGTCAGCCGCCACAGGGGAACGCTCGGCTGGATGCCGAACTTCGCTTACAGCTTCATGGCGCGCAACGCACCGACTGGCGACTGGGACCTGTCCAGCATGCGCGGGCTGGTGAATTGTTCGGAACCGATCACTGCCACTTCCCATCGTGCCTTCCTTGACCGTTTCGGTGCTCACGGCTTCCTGCCTGATGCGCTCGCCGGGTCCTATGCCATGGCGGAGACAACCTTTGCTGCGACGTCAGGCGGCTTTGATGCCCCGTTGCAGGTCGAGACGGTGGATGTCGCGGCCCTGACCGAAAATCAGGTGGCGCGCCCTGCGCATATTGGCCGGGAACTGGTGTCTTCGGGCATCGCCCTGCCACAGACCGGACTGACGATCCGCGGCGCAGACGGATCCATCCTGCCTGACCGGCAGGTGGGCGAGATCGAGATCAGCAGCCCGTCCTTGTTCCAGAGCTATGACGGACAGTCCGGCCGCACCGCAGAAGTACTGCGGGATGGCCGCTACCTCAGCGGTGATCTGGGTTATCTGGCCAACGGGCACCTGTTCGTCGTCGGGCGCAAGCGCGATCTGATCATCGTCGGTGGCAAGAACATCTATCCCCACGATGTGGAGGCGCTGGCCTGCACGGTGGACGGTGTGCTGCCGGGCAGGGCGGTTGCCCTGGGTGATGCGGATGCGGTGGCGGGTACCGAAAGACTGATCCTGATCGCCGAGAGCGATCAACCCGAAGAGGCATGGTCAGGTATCGCGGACTGCATCCGTGAAACCATTGCTGCGGGAACCGAGATCGTGCCGGCGGATGTAAGGATCGTTGCGCCGCGCTGGCTGAGAAAATCGACATCGGGGAAGATGGCGCGTGGCGAAAACCTGAAGCGTTATCATGCACTTCTGATCGATGTTTCGCGCCATGCTCTGGACCGACCTGCGGTGATCGGGACCAGCATGGCAGAGGCTGTCCGCCGGGTAGTGGTGGACGAAATCCTTGCGGGACGCCCGGTCGATGATGATGCATCGCTGATCCGCAGTGGTCGGATCGATTCCTTCTCCATCGTGAACCTGATCCTGGCCCTGGAACAGCGGTTCGGTGTTTCAATTCCTGAAACGGTCACTGCCGATCCGGACGCCCTGGACAGCATTTCGGGGATCACGCGCACGGTTGAGCGCCTGAAAGCCGGGGAAACTCTCGCCGCTGAAACATCTGATCTGACTGCGGATCAGGTGCCGATGATCACGGATGATCCGGTTGCCCTGCCCACCAGCAAGGTCGGGTTCTGGACCTGGTACTATCGGTTCACGTTTCGCCGGCTCGGCATTGCCCATGGCCCGGGCCTGCGTGTGCTGGGGCCGATCCTGCTGCGTCCCGACGGCGACCCGCGCAACATCCGTCTTGGCCGGTCAGTCACCCTGATGCCCTGGGTGGATCTGAAGGTGCGGGAGGATGGTCGGATCATCCTGGGGGATGGTGCGGCGGTTGACACGACCGCAAGGCTGGTCGCGGCGCGCGACGGCACGATCCACATTGGTGACCGGGCGCAGGTGGCTTTCTCGTCGATCATCAATGCCGGGGCCGATGTCACGATTGGCCGCGACAGCGCCACGGCGGGGCATTGCACCATCATCGCCTCGGAACACCGCTTCGACAGTCGGGAGCCGATCATGCGCCAGGGTTATGTGCATGAACCGGTGCTGATCGGCGCTGATGTCTGGCTGGCGTCCGGGGTCACGGTGACGCCCGGATCACGGATTGGCAATGGCGCGATCATCAGCGCGCGGTCCACTGTATCCGGCGACATTCCCGGTTATACCGTCGCCGCCGGAACCCCTGCGCGGGTCATCAAGCGCCGGGGCTAGCGGTCGTCTGTCAGATTGCATCACCAGCCCGCTCCCCCACCCGGCCACCCACTGGATCATCCTGAATGGGTGGCCGGGTGGGGGAGCGGGCTGGTGCGATTCCATCATTTGATGGACAGATCTGGCGGTCGTCTGTTCAACCGGCCGCATCGCGCTCCATATCCAGCAGCGCCTGCTTGCGTTCCAGTCCCCAGCGATAGCCGCGCAGCCCGCCATCCGCGCCGATGGCCCGGTGACACGGGATGGCAAGGCCGACCGGGTTGAGGCCACAGGCCCGACCGACCGCGCGGGACGCCTTGGGCGTGCCCAGCATGGCGGCGACCTGGGCGTAGCTGCGGGTTTCGCCGTAGGGGATCTGCTGCAATGCCTGCCAGACGCGCCACTGAAACGCCGTGGCCCTGACATCCAGCGGCAGGGATGGATTGGGTCCCTTCTGATCCAGATAGGCGACCAGTTGTTTCAGGGCGTCTTCCAGCCCGTCGCGGTCTTCCGACAGGATGGCGCCGGGATATTCGACCTCCAGGTCCCGCGCCAGCTTCGCCGTGTCGTCGCCCAGATAGACCGCCGATACGCCCTTTGGCGTCGCGGCAGCCATGACGAGGCCCAGGTGGCTGTCTGCAAATGCGTAATTCATGGCGATCCCTGTCGCGCCCCTGGCATAGGCCCCCGGTGACATGCCGAGCGTCCTGTCCGCGCGCTCGTAGACCCTGCTGGGGGAGCCGAAGCCAGCGCCATAGACCGCATCAGCCACGCCGTTACCGGCCCGCAGCCCGGTTTTCAGCCGGGCCGTACGCCGGGCGTCGGCATAGTCGCGCGGTGACAGGCCAAGGGCGCGCTTGAACGCCTTCTGGAAATGCTGCGCATTGAACCCGGCACGATCGGCCAGGTCGGCCAGTTCCGGCACCGACGCATCCTGTTCCAGACAGCGGTCAATGCGCCGCGCCGCGTCTTCCACTGCTGCCATCATCGGGTCGACCAGATCCAGCCGTTCCGGCCGGCAGCGCTTGCAGGGGCGAAAACCTGCGCGCTCGGCTGCAGCAGGCACATCGTAGAACTGCACGTTCTCCCGCTTCGGCCGGCGCGCAGCGCACCCCGGTCGGCAGTAGACACCCGTGGTCTTCACGGCAAAGACGAACGTGCCGTCCTGTTGTGAATCCCTGGCGCAGATGGCGTCCCAACGCTGATGTTCGGTCATGGTGTCCTCCTTCTCTCTGTCAGACACCATGCTGGATACGACTCCGCCGCTCTATCCGTCGCTTGTGGTCAATGTCGGCAATCCAGACCTCAGGCGACTGCCGCGTCGTCTGCGAAGGCTTCATGCACGCCCCAGGCAACCGGCACCTGAACAGGCAGGTCCATCATGATCTGCGCGTAGGCCTTGCCCTGATTGTCGGTGCGCAGGCTGGCAACGCCGCCACCACCGAGGGCTTCGTGCAGGAAGAAGTTCATCGCGCCGATGCCGGGCAGGTCATAGCGGTCCACCTTGATCTCCCCATCGAAGACATGGGCGAAATAGTCGCCGACCACTTCCGGGGTCAGGGCGTGACGCAGCAGGGGCAGGTATTCCGGCGCGCGGGCAATGATGCCGATGTTGGCATGTGCGCCCTTGTCGCCGGACCGGCCATGGGCGATGGCGAGCAGCGGCACCGTCACCAGGGGGCCGTCCGGCGCGGCAGCGACCACCGGGTCCGGCTGCTGAATGGTTCCGGCGTCAAAGCCACCTTTGGTTGGAATCGCGACAGGAATCTCGGTGCCGTCGAGCAGGACCTTCACGTCGAATTCGGTCTTGGCAACAAGGCAGGAGAACAGGCGGACCACCGGCTGGGCCTTGGGCCGTCCACCGCCAAAACCCGTGGTGCCTTGACTGAAGGAGGTGCCGGCGGGCGCGATTTCCCGGGCAAACATGGAGAGCGCCTTCGGATCCGGGTGCTTCACGGCCAGTTTCATGATCGCTTCCCGGGCGGCGCGGGTGCGGGAATGGGCACCATACATCGCTTCTCCGCCGAGGATCTCCACATTGGTTTCCGTGTAGTCGCCCATGTTCTGCTCCGCCAGCATCCGCCGCGTGCGCTTCAGGATGGCCTCGGCGGTCTTGTGGCTCTTGCCGACGGCATCCCAGCCGCCGATGACCATGGACGCCACGGCCTTGAAGCCGTCCTGGAACGTGGCAGAGACCTTGTAATGGGGGGATGGAGCGGTGCCCTTCGCACCGGTAACCCGCACGCGGTCCTTGCCGATTTCCTCCACCGCGACCTGCGTGAAGTCACAGGTGACATCGGGCAGCAGATAGGCGGTCGGATCACCAATCTCGTAGAGCAGCTGTTCCTTCACCGTGCCGGGCACGACAATGCCGCCGGTGCCATCCGGCTTGGTGACGACAAAGCTGCCGTCAGCGGCGCATTCCGCGATCGGATAGCCGATGTCATCCCAGTCGGGCACGTCCTGATAGTCGGTGAACAGGCCGCCTGTCGCCTGGGCACCGCATTCCAGGATATGGCCACAAAGGCTGCCCGCCGCCAGCAGGTCATAGGCGTCATCGGCCCAGCCGAATTCATGCATCAGGGGACCGAGAGTCACAGCGGAATCGACCGCCCGTCCCGTCACCACGATCTGCGCCCCGGCGTCCAGCGCACGGGCCACCGGAATTGCGCCCAGATAGGCATTGATTGACCAGCACTTGTCGGGGAAGGCTGCACCGGAGAACATTTCGGTGATACCGGCCTTGCGCAGCGCTTCCTCGCGCGCCAGCAGGTCGTCGCCCTCCACATGGGCCACCTTGATCTCCACCCCGGCCTCCGTAGCCAGGGCACGGATGGCATCGGCGCAGGCCTTCGGGTTCACGCCACCGGCGTTGGAAACCACACGGATGTTCTTTTCCGCGATTTCCCGAATGACCTGCTTCAGCGCGACAGCCACGAAATCGACGGCGTAACCGGCATTCGGATCCTTGGCGCGCATCCGCGCCATGATCGACATCGTGATCTCTGCCAGATAGTCGAAGACGAGGTAATCGACCTCTGCACGGCGAACCAGCTGCGGTGCCGCCACCCCGGAATCGCCCCAGAAACCGGATGCGCCACCAATGCGAACGATCTTGTCAGTCATGAATGCCTCCCCTTGAAGCGCGCAAATTAGCACGCGCTGTTGCGGGGAACCAATGGCGTCTGTCGCTGGTGACTTATGCGTCGACCTTCTTTTCGCGATAGACGATGTAGAGGCCGCTGCCGACAATGATCGACGCGCCGATCCAGGTCCATTGGTCGGGGAAGGTATCGAAGATGAAGTAGCCCAGCAGCGTCGCGCCGATCAGCTGGCCATAGCCGAAAGGGGCCACGACGGATGCACTGGCATGCTGGAATGCCTTCACCACGAAGTAATGGCCGAACCCGCCCAGCGCCCCCATGGAGATGAACAGGATCCAGTGCCAGGTGGAGCGCGGGATCTCCACGCCGTTGACCAGCAACACACTGGCAATGATGCAGCCAACCAGCGCTGTATAGGTGATCGTGGTTTCCGGCGTATCGGCGGCGGAAATCCTGCGCGTCAGGACCTGGTAGAAGGCATAGCAGATCGTATTGGCGACCACGAGCAGGGTAGCCCAGTGGAATTCCGTGCCCCCTGGCCGGATGATGATCAGCGCGCCACCGAAACCGATGATGACGGCAACCCAGCGGCGCATGCCGACCTTTTCACCCAGAAAGGGAACCGACAGCGCGGTCAGCAGGATCGGGCTGGTGAAGCTGATCGATGCGGCAAGTGTCAGGTCAACGAACTGCAGGGCGTAGAAATACAGCGCCGTGCAGGAAAACAGCAGCAGCGACCGGATGGCCTGCACGCCGGGCCTGTGGGTGACGAACAGCGATCGGCCAAAGCGCGGCGCGAAGGCGATGACCATGAACACGAAATGGCCCGCATAGCGCGCCCAGACGATCTGACCGTAGGGATAACCCTCCGCGCCCAGGTACTTCACGGTCGCGTTCATCGGCGGAAACATGGCGATGGCCAGGCACATGAACAGGATACCGGTCACCACCTTGGGCTGCCAGACGTCGGTCTTGGCCGCCGAAGGATGCGGCTGGTCATTCGTGAGGGTCATGTGGTCGGCTCGGGAGGGTTAGTATTCATGGCCTATTGATACATCGCCCATGCGCTGCCCAAGCATGCGTATATCGCAACCGTCTGGCGCAGGGCGCGATCAGGCGCACCAGACTGTTGATCTGCCGGTTACCGGCCTCAGAAAACGTCACCGCCCTGGAAGATGTTGGCGGTGACACAGAAAGCCCTGACCTCGCCGCTTTCCATCAGGGTGCTGCGTCGGGTCCAGTACTCAGCCTCTGCCACCAGCAGGGGCTGCAGGGTCGGTGCGTCAGAGCCCGCTTCCTGCAGGATTGTCCCGACCTGGCCAAAGGCTTCGCGGATTCCGGCCAGATAGGCGTCGGTGATGTCCACGAAGTCCGGCATGGCAAAACCGATGTCATAGAGCATGTCGCGGGCGGCCTGCGGGTTCATCAGATGCATGGGCCGCGGTTCCATGGCCGACCAGACTGCCACTTCCGGGCATTCCGGGTCATCGCCGGTCAGGAACAGGTCCGTGTAGACGAGTTTTCCCGTGGGCTTCAGAATGTGGAAGATGTGGTCGAACAGATGCTTCTTGCGTCGTACGGCCATGAAGCTGTCGCGGGCGATCACCGCGTCGGCAAAGCCGCGCCGCAGACCGGTGTCATGCAGTTCCCGCCGGTCGAGCCGCACCGATGCACCTGATTTCTCCACCCAGGCAACGCCGTGGTCGATCAGGCCCACCCGGTCATCGAAAGCTGTAACGGTGGCGCCGGATTGCATGGAGAGACGGGCGCCGATGCCACCAAGACCGGCACCCAGCTCCACGATCCGTGAGTCCTTGTCCAGATCGACGTCCATGTCCTGTTCAAGCGGTCGAAGCATGCGCTCGACCATCGCTTCGCCACCGGGCCAGACAAGTCCGTCGCCGAAAAGGCGTTGCACCAGTTTGACCCGGTCGTGTGGCCAGACAGGGTCGTCCGCAGATTGTTTGTCGTTGTCGAACGGTGAATGCGTGCCGGACCGACGCGGTGTTTCAGAGTCCCACCACGCAGCCAGACGGCCAAGAATGCCGCTCTTCGATTCGCGATCAGCTGCCGCCATTGCCTTGTCTGCCACCAGTGCCACGGGCACCACCCCTCAGATATTCAGGATCCCTGTAGAGATTAGGCCAGCATGGGTTAAGCGCGCGTAAACCTTGGGGCTGTGATGGTCCACCGGCGGCAGAGTCTCATGTGACAAGGGCATGACACGTCGCTTTGACATCAACCGCCGTTGCCGAGCGAACAGCAGAGCCTTATGTTGATCGTCGATCAGCGTACGGCAATCGTTTCTTGGGGAGTTCGGCGCCGACGGCACGAAAGAAAACTTGCGGAACCGGGTATCAGATTAAATGACCAATACTGCAGAGATTACTGAACCTCGCGGAGGCCATCGCGAGGTTCTCGAGTCGGTTGTTGTGCGCTTCGCCGGAGATTCCGGTGACGGGATGCAGCTGACGGGGAGCCAGTTCACCCAGTCAACGGCGCTGGCAGGCAACGACCTTGCCACCTTCCCGGATTTTCCGGCAGAGATCCGCGCGCCTACGGGCACGACATTCGGTGTCTCCGCCTTCCAGATAAACTTCGGCGCGCGGGAAGTGATGACGGCGGGGGATCAGCCTGATGTGCTGGTTGCCATGAATTCGGCCGCACTCAAGGTCAATCTCGACAATTTGCGTCGCGGTGGCCTGGTCATCGTTGACAGCGGCACGTTCAAGGAACGCGACCTGCGCAAGGCCGGGTATGACTCCAATCCGCTGGAAGACGGCAGCCTCGACCCCTATCAGGTGGTCGAGATCGACGTTTCCAAGATGGTGGTGGAAGCGGTCAAGGAATTCGGCCTGGGCACCCGTGACGCCCTGCGCTGCAAGAACATGTGGCTGCTGGGTCTTGTGTACTGGCTGTATGGCCGCGACCGGCAGCCTTCGATCGACTGGCTGAACAACAAGTTCAAGGCGCTTCCGGATGTTGCTGCGGCCAATGTGGCTGCGCTGAACGCGGGGCATGCCTATGGCGAGACCGTGGAACTGCCGGGCGAGATCCTGGGCTACACGGTGGGTCCGGCAAAGATCGACAGTGGCCTGTACCGCAATGTCGCTGGCGCGGAGGCGCTTGCCTGGGGCCTGGCCGCGGGCGCGCAGTTGGCAGAGCTGCCGATGTTCTTCGGTTCCTACCCCATCACGCCAGCGTCGTCCCTGTTGCACACGCTTGCGCGACTGAAGCAGTTCGGCATCACGACGTTCCAGGCCGAGGATGAGATTGCGGCGGTCTGTGCGGCCATCGGGGCGTCCTACACCGGCCAGATCGGCGTCACATCCAGCTCCGGACCCGGCATCGCGCTGAAGACGGAAGCCATTGGCCTGGCCATCATGGTGGAACTGCCGTTGGTCATCGTGAACTCCCAGCGTGCCGGCCCTTCGACCGGCATGCCGACCAAGACGGAACAGTCGGACCTGTATCAGGCTGTCTATGGCCGTAATGCCGACAGCCCGCTTGTGGTGCTGGCATCGAACGGTCCGGGTGACTGCTTCTACACGGCGATCGAGGCGGTCCGGCTGGCCACGAAATTCATGACGCCCGTCATGCTGCTGACCGACGGCTATATCGCCAATGCGTCGGAGCCCTGGCTGATTCCTGATTTCTCGTCATTCGACAAGTTCCCGGTTACCCAGCATACGGAAACGGAAGGGTTCGAGCCCTACAACCGTGATCCCGACACCCTGGCGCGTGTCTGGGCGGTGCCTGGAACGCCGGGTCTGCAGCATCGTGTGGGTGGCATCGAGAAGGACTTCACATCCGGCCATATTTCCTATGACGCGCAGAACCACCAGCGCATGACCGACGTGCGTCACGCCAAGATCAACAACATCGCCAGGTACATTCCCGAACAGACCGTTGATCAGGGTGAAGCGGGCGGCAAGCTGGCCATCGTTGGCTGGGGGTCGACCTATGGCCCGATCAGTCGTGCGGTGTCCAACATGCGCGACGCGGGGATGGATGTCTCGCACGTCCACCTGCGCCATATCTGGCCGATGCCGGGCAATCTGGGTGAACTGCTTTCATCCTATGACACTGTGATCTGCCCGGAGATGAACAACGGGCAGCTTTCGACGGTGCTGCGCGCCGAGTTCCTCATTGACGTTCGCCCCCTGACCAAGGTGGAGGGCATGCCCTTCAAGATCAGGGAAATCGAGGCGGCCATCCAGGCAGCCTTGAAAGCCTGAGGGAGACAGAACCATGAACCAGCAGGCCCCGATCGAATACAAGCCCAAGGATTTCGCCACCGATCAGGAGGTGCGTTGGTGCCCCGGTTGCGGTGACTACGCGATCCTGAAGGGCGTGCAGAAGACGCTGGCCGAGATCGGCACGGCGCCGGAGAACGTGGTCTTCGTTTCCGGGATCGGCTGTGCGGCGCGTTTCCCCTATTACATCGAGACATATGGCTTCCACACCATCCATGGCCGTGCCCCGGCTGTGGCGACGGGCGTGAAACTGGCCAACCCGGATCTGGATGTCTGGCTGGTGTCCGGTGACGGCGATGCCATGTCGATCGGCGGCAACCACATGATGCACCTGCTGCGTCGCAACATCGATGTGAACTACCTGATCTTCAACAACGAGATCTATGGCCTGACCAAGGGGCAGTATTCGCCGACGTCGCGCCTCGGCACACGTTCGCCGTCCACGCCTGCGGGATCCATCGATGCGCCCGTATCGGCATGCGGGCTGGCGCTGGGGGCCGGGGGGCGGTTCGTGGCACGTGGGATCGACCGGGGCCAGAAGGACCTGCCGGGCATCCTGAAGAGCGCGCACGCGCACAAGGGCGCCTCGTTCGTCGAGATCCTGCAGAACTGCATCGTCTACAATGACGGTGTTTTCGATGGTGTGGTCGACAAGAGTGTCGCGACCGAAGCCCAGATCCATGTGAAACACGGGCAGCCGCTGCTGTTCGGGGCTGACAATGCCAAGGGGCTGACGTTCAACGCAAAGGCGATGCGGTTGGAAATCGCGACCGTCGGTGAGAACGGCGTCACGGAAGACGACGTCATCGTGCATGATGAGACCAACCTGGCGCTTGCCCAGATGCTCGCCGCGATGGATCGCCCGGACTTCCCCGTCGCCGTGGGCGTGATCTACAACAATCCGACAGATGTGACCTACGATCAGGCGGTCCATGCGCAGAATGCCAGTGCGAAGGCCGAAGCCAGGATCACCACGATTGATCAGTTGCTGCGGTCCGGTGCCACCTGGCAGGTGGACTGATCTGCCTTGGGGAATGATCTGCCTGATCTGACACGTGCCGAAGCCTACCGGCACTGGATCACCGACCGCATCCGCTATTGCGACACGGACATGGCTGGCCACGTGAACAACGTGGCCTATGCCGCCTATGCCGAGACCGGGCGGCTGGACATCATGCATGGTGTCATCCGCCCGCAAATGCCGGATGGGCTGAGGTTCATCGCTGCGTCGGTGACGATCAATTACGTGCGCGAAAGCCACTACCCCGGCGAGATGCGTATCGGCACCGGTGTGGCGCGGATCGGGCGGACGTCGATCACCGTGGGGCAGGGCATCTTCAAGGACGACGCCTGCGTGGCGACTGCTCTCGGCACTGTCGTGCTGCTGGATGGCGCGACCCCCACACCCCTGACCGATCACCTGCGCCAGGTCTGCAACGGCCTGTTGCTCAGCTGACCGGGCTTTTCGGCTGATCGGGGCCCAGACGGGCGAGTCCGGCAAAATTTGCCGGGTCATTGCTGCCCGGTCGGCATGAATTACCCGGCAAATTTTGCCCTGGTTAACGGTTCCCCTGAAAAATTTCATATTCTTCAAATGGTTATCGGGTTTGGTTAACTGGCCTGACGGTTGCTCTTGATGGAACCGGGCAAAACGCCCTCCGAACCCAAATGATCCAGAATGGAGAATTGAAATGCTGTCAGTGAACACAAACAGTGGCGCGATGGCCGCCCTTCAGAATCTGAGCTCGACCAACAAGCAGATGAACGAAGTTCAGTCCCGCATCAACACCGGTCTGAAGGTTGCGACCGCGAAGGATGATGGCGCCACTTTCGCCATTGCCCAGAATATTCGTTCCACTGTCGCTGGTCTCGACGCCGTCAAGGGAAGCCTTGATCGCGGTGTTTCTTCTGCGGATACAGCCATCGCGGCTGGTCAGTCGATTTCCGATCTTCTCATCGAAATGAAGGAGAAGGCGGTTGCGGCGACCGATGCGAGCCTGGATACGTCAAGCAGGAACGCCCTGAACAATGACTTCTCGGCTCTGCGGGATCAGATCTCGACCATCGTCAGCAATGCCGAATTCGACGGTGTGAACCTGATCGATGGTTCCCTCTCGTCCATCGCCGTCCTGGCGAATGACGAAGGTTCCACGATCACCGTTTCCGCTCAGAATCTGTCTGCCAACACCGGTCTGGGTGTTGCGTCGGTGGATCTGTCCACGGCAACGGGTGCTGCGGCTGCTCGTAGCGCGGTTGATGCAGCTATCCAGACGGCCAACTCGCGTCTCGCCTCCTTGGGTACCGACGCGAAGAGCCTCGAGATCCACAAGGATTTCGTGGGTCAGGTTCAGGATACGCTGACTGTCGGTATCGGTAACCTGGTCGACGCTGACCTGGCGAAGGAAAGTGCTCGCCTCCAGTCGCTGCAGATCAAGCAGCAGCTGGGTACGCAGGCCCTGTCCATTGCGAACCAGGCTCCGCAGTCGATCCTCGGTCTCTTCTAAGTCGGGACCGCGTAACCGGGATATGGGGGCTCCGGCCCCCATATCCCCCGCGCGCCCCGCCACGGTTGCAGCAATCGAGAACGGCAGCAAAACAAACGTCGTCCGTGTTGCATCCTGAACCGGGGCTCGCCCATCGGGGGATGGCACTATGATAAACAACCTGGTGACAGATCAGTCCCAGGCTATCGGTCGTACGCCGCCTGCAAGGGCTGTGGCTGACCGGCAGACTGAACCGGACAAATCGGTCGAGAAGAAAGACATCAAGGCAGAGCGTGAAGCCGAAGCCGCCGCACGGAAAGAAGACCCGAAGGTGGACAGGCAAAGGATCACGGATACGATCACCGCTGCCCTGCGCAATGACTTTCCGGCCAACACCAACCTGCAAATCGATATAGCCGACGCAACGGGCAGCTTTGTTTACAAGGCTGTCGATCGTGATTCCGGCGAAGTCGTGAAGCAGTTTCCGGCAGCTGATGTGCTGGAACGGCTGGAACGCATGGCCAAGGTCCAGGGACTGGGAATCGACAGCGAGGTCTGAGGACCTGCTGCCGACAACTCAGTAGCTGGCTTTTGTGCTGGTCGTTTGACTAGCGCTGGACATCCGCGCCGTCTGCACTGCCCCGGCCAGGTCCGACAGCCAGGCCGGGCGCGCTGGCGCGTGCAGCATCGACAGCATCAGATGCATGCCCTTTGGTGCCTGTGTCAGGCCAGGCAGCCAGTCGCGTGCTGCCATCTCGTCCGCCACCTGAAAGATATCGACCTCGGAACTGCCGAAACTGATGATCGTCAGGTCGGGTTCGGCGTGCAGCTGCAGGCCTTGTATCGCCCTGATTCCGTCCGCATAGGCTTTGGCATTATCCATCAGATCGCGCACCATTGGCCCGTGCGAAGGGCAGCACGTAACCACCGACACACGCATCCACGTGCAGCCAGACGTCCTGGGCCAGCGCGACCTCTGAGAGTTCGGTGATCGAACTCTAGCTCGGTCCTGCAAGACCATCGTTCCGTCGATCCATCCCCGACACCCCGGGCGGGTGGCCACCCGCCCGGGGCAATCCATCATCCCTGATCCAGATCAGAGCCGAAAGACTGACAAAACCATAAGACAAGCGTTCTCGCTGAAGAACTGGTTGTAGGCGGCCTGACCGACATCCTGCACGCTGTCGGTGGCCTTGAACACGAACAGCGGCACGCGGCCGCCCCGCCAGTCCGTATCGTCGCGGGCCATTGCCGTCATCTGCTGTGACAGCATCGGCCAATCCGTTCCCTGTTCGGGCAATGCAATCCGTTTCATGCCCGAAAGGTTAAGTCACTCGGTGGATTTGAGATAGGCAATCAAGTCCTTGCGCATGCTGCCGCGCTTCACACCGACAAACTGCATCACCGTACCCGGTATGAAACCGCGCGGGTCACGCACGAAGGCGTAAAGGTTCTCCTCCGTCCAGATCATGCTTTCAGCCTTGCGGGCCAGGAAGGCATCGGAATAGCGATAGCCGTCCGCAGACGCGATGGGGCGACCCACGACGCCAACAAGGTTCGGCGCGGCGAGCGGATCACCAGGCAAAGGAATGTGGCACTGGCCGCAGACCTTCCGGAAGGTCTTCTCACCCTTGACGGGGTCACCGTCTGCCATGGCTGCGCCGGTTGGCAGCGCAAGGGTGAGGGTCAGCAGGGCAGATACTGAAAGGTGCCTGATGAAGGAGCGCATTTGGGCTTTCCCGCCATTGTTGGAACGACAATTGATTGCCCGCCGATCATCCGGCGTCAGGCACCTGTCGATCAATGGTCTTCATCACTCCAGAGGCAATTTGCGCTGCAGCCAGCCAGGACCGGCGGCACTGCCCAGCATGCCTTCACCAATATCGCGCACATTTGTGAACCCCTGCGCCTTCAGAAACGCCGTGGCCGCGCTGGACCTGACACCGCGCGCACAGATCAGGGCGATCGGCTTTGTCCGGTCATCACCTGTAATCTGCAGGATGTCGGCGAGAAATCCGCTCTCGCCCTGCACTTGCCACCAGCTGGCACGGGCAGCACCTCTTGCGACGCCGGTCCAGGCCCATTCGGGGGAATTGCGGATGTCGACGATCAGCACGGACCCAGCCCGGGCCTCGGCCCAGGCGTCGGGCGGGGAGAGCAGGGCATCATCGGCCGCTGCCCAGCCAGTGACGGGCAGAACCAGAACGAGAAGGGTGAGGAACATGCGAATGGTGGTCATGCCCGTTACCTGATCGCCTTCCGGGCATCCGCGCAATTCAACGGGGCGTGATTCAGAGAAACCCGTTCAGGCGAAACCATTGCAGACTGGCCTCCGTCGTGCCGGAGGGCATGTATTCCAGCCCGACAGGTCCGTCGTATCCCTGATCATCAACCATACTCAGGAACCAGCTGAAATCCACTTCACCATGGCCGGGTTCGTGTCGGTCCGGTGGATTGGCAATCTGGATGTGACCTGTTCTTTCCCGCAGCCCCCGGAATGCGCGGGTCAGGTCGCCCGTCATGATCTGCGTGTGATAGGCATCGAACTGCAGTTGCACGTTTTCCGCTGCGATCCGGTCCAGCAGGCGGCAGGCATGCGCATTCGTGCTGAGAAAGTATCCCGGACGGTCGACGAGGTTCAGCGGTTCCAGCATCAGGGTCACATTTCGTGTCCTTGCCTCGACGGCGGCCTGCCGGAAATTCGCGACAACACAGTCGTTGGCTGCCTGGCTATCAGGGTCGCCGTTTCCAACCATGACGTGGATACGCTGTGCACCGATGGCGCTGGCCATATCGAGTGCCGCAATGACCGAGGATTCGAAGGTGTCGCGGCGTGCCGGGGCCGCGGCACAGCCAATGATGCCGGCTTCCGGGTTGAGGACCGGTGTGTTGATGAGAACGATCTCCGTACCCGCAGCGCCCGCCGCTTCCTGGATCGCGGGTGCACCATGCGGATAGGGGTTGAGAATTTCCACCGCATCCATGCCAGCGTCAGCCGTCGCCTGAAACCGGGAAAGGAATGGCCGTTCGGTGAACAGAAGGTCTATGTTGGCGTCGAACCGGGGCATCCCTGTCCCTCCTGAACGGTGTTTCGTGACGTGTCCAATATTTCCGGTGCATCCACAGTTGGCAACAGCGGTGCCGAAGGCCCATGGCTGACTTTCGGTGACGGCGCCGCAATGCAGCTTTCCGGCGCGTGGACGGTCGCCAATGCGCGCCGGATTGACGGCCTGATTCGCGACATGCGCGTCGAACCGGGTGCCGTGCAGCAGCTGGATCTCGGCGCGGTGTCGGCCTTTGACACCACTGGTGCGTGGCTGTTGCTGAAACTGGCCGACCGGCTGTCAATCACCCTGCCTGATGGGATGACCGGCGCGCAACATGGCGTGCCCGAACTGGTCAGTCGCGTATCGTCCGCCCGCAGTGAGCCGGCAGAACAGCCGCCCGGCGACAACCCGTTCGTCGCCATGCTGATCCGCCTGGGTGGCGGTACTGTTGCCGCCATGCGCGAAGTCGGGTCCATGATCGGCTTCATGGGTGCCGTGGTGGAGGCCTTTGTCGGTGTTGTCCGCCGGCCCCGGCGCCTGCGCCTGACGGCAACTGTCCATCACATGGAACAGGCCGGACTGAATGCACTGCCGATTGTCGGCCTGATCTCGTTCCTCGTCGGCATCGTGCTGGCGTTTCAGGGCGCGGCCCAGCTGCAGCGCTTTGGCGCCGAGATTTTCGTCGTCAATCTGATCGGCGTCTCGATGTTGCGGGAAATCGGGATCCTGCTGACCGCAATCGTTGTTGCCGGACGTTCAGGCAGTTCCTACGCCGCGCAGCTGGGGTCTATGAAGGTCAATGAGGAAGTGGACGCCCTGCGCGCGCTCGGCCTCGACACCATCGAGGTTCTGGTTCTGCCGCGGGTGCTGGCGCTGTTCCTGATGATGGTGCCGCTGGCGCTGTTCGCCAATCTGATGGGGTTGATCGGTGGCGGTCTGATGGCCTGGGTCGCGCTGGATATCGCGCCTGCGCTCTATGTGGACAGGCTGGCCGCTGCCGTGACCCTGCCGACCTTGCTTGTCGGATTGATCAAGGCACCGTTCTTCGGTGCGCTGGTGGGGCTGGTCGGTTGTTATGAGGGGTTGAAGACACAGGGCAGTGCGGATTCGCTGGGCCGTCAGACCACGATTGCGGTGGTGCAGGGTATCTTCATCGTCATCGTTGTCGATGCGGCATTCTCCATTTTCTTCAATGTCATAGGGTTCTGATCTGCCATGACGGATCAAGCAAGGGAATCGAGCCCGGCATCCGATGACGTGATCATCCGGGTTGCCGGTCTGACCACGCGTTTCGGCCCGCAGGTGGTGCACGAGGATCTTGATCTGGAAGTCTTCAGGGGTGAAGTCCTGGGTGTTGTCGGGGGATCAGGCACCGGCAAGTCGGTGCTGATGCAGACCATCATCGGTCTCAACCGCGCTGCCGCAGGGACGATTGAGGTGTTCGGCGAAGAGCTGGCGAAACTGGAACCAGCCGCGCGACGTGCTGTCGAACAGCGCTGGGGGGTACTGTTCCAGGATGGGGCGCTGTTCAGTTCGCTGACGGTGGCCGAGAACGTGGAGGCACCGATGCGCGAACATGCGGACCTGCCTCGCAAGCTGATGGATGAACTGGCGGGCCTGAAGATCGCCATGGTCGGTCTGCCCCACAATGCCTGTGCCAAGTTTCCTTCGGAATTGTCGGGCGGAATGCGCAAGCGGGCCGGGCTCGCCCGCGCCCTGGCGCTGGACCCGGAAATCGTCTTCCTGGATGAGCCGACTGCCGGTCTGGACCCCGTTGGCGCGGCGGACTTCGACATACTGATCCGGGAACTGTCGGACACGCTGGGGCTTACCGTTGTCATGATCACTCATGATCTGGACAGTCTCTACGCGATTTGCGACCGTGTGGCCGTACTCGCGGACCGCAAGGTACTGACCGTGGCGCCTGTTGCGGAGCTGGAGAAGCATCCGCATCCGTGGCTTCAATCCTATTTTCACGGACCCAGGGCGCGCGCCGCCCGTCAAGCGAGGCAGTAGATGGAAACCCGTGGCAGTCACATCCTGATCGGCAGCGCTGTCCTGCTGTTCACCCTGTTGTTCATGGGCTTGGTGATCTGGGTATCCGGCAGCGACCTGGATGACGAGACCCGGAGCTATGACATCTACTTCCGCGGGTCCGTCAGCGGTTTGGCGACAGGTGGCGATGTGCGCTATCGCGGCATCCGGATCGGGCGCGTCGGCGATATCGAGATTGATTCGGACGACCCCAGTCAGGTCAGGGCAACTGTCGAGATCAGCAACAATCTGGTGATCAAGGAAGGCGATGTCGCGCGACTGAAGCTGCAGGGCATTACCGGTGTGGCATTCGTCAGTATCGAAGGTGCCGTGGCTGGCAGCCCGCCGCTCGGAACCCCGCCGCTGGCAAAGCGTCCGATCATCCCGTCGGCACCATCCGAGCTGGAGAAGCTGTTTTCCGGCGCACCGGAGTTGCTTGGCCGTGCCATTGTCGTGACAGAACGGCTCGCCGATCTGCTGGGTGAGGACAATCAGGCCCAGTTTGCAGGCATTCTGGCGGACCTGAAGGTATTGACCGGCACCCTTGCCAGCCAGCAGGCAGGTATCGCGAACACGCTGCAGGCGATGGAGCGAAGCGCCGCCAGCGTTGCCTCGGCGGCATCGAAGGCAGATGCGCTGATTGATGACATGGCGGAGACCATGTCGGTGGCGCGGGGTGCCATGATCGGCATCGACCAGACCGTTTCGCGCGACCTGGGGGCACTGATCGCGGAACTGCGCGCGACCAACCAGGACATGGCCGGGGTCATGGCGTCGGCCAACCGCATCGTGCAGCGGGCTGAGGAACCGCTTGTCGGTTTCACGCAAGACGGGCTGGGTGAGGCACAGCGCTTCATCACCGAAGCACGGCTGATGGTGGCGGCCATCTCGCGTCTGACTGAACGTCTTGAAACAGGTGGTGCCCAGACCTTGCTGGGCGTGGAAGGGGCTGAGGTGGACGCACAATGAAACGGATGATCAGACGATTCCTGCGACTTGCCATCGTCGCCGTTCCGCTGACGCTGTCGCTGGCAGCCTGTGGGAACTTCCTCGGTGTGCCGCGTGCAGCATCGAACATCTATACCCTGACCCCGAAGAGCACGTTCGCAGCGGGCATGCCGCGCGTCGACTGGCAACTGGTGATCGAAGAGCCGCTGGCGTCAGGCGGGCTGGAAGGGGCGCGCATCGCCGTGCGCCCGAACGATCTGGAAATGAAATACTTTGCGGATACGCGCTGGACCGAACGCGCGCCAAAGATGATCCAGACCCTGCTGGTGGAGAGTTTCGAGAACAGCGGCACGATCATCGCCGTAGGGCGGCAGGCGATTGGCCTGCGGGCGGATTTCAGCCTGAAGACCGAGCTGCGGGAGTTTCAGGTTGAATCCTATCGCAATGGTCAGGTTCGGGTGCGGGTCAACGCGAAACTGATCCGCCAGGCGCGTCAGACCATCACGAACTCCGCCAGCTTCGAGGCAACGGCGCAACCGACCGGGCCGGGAATCGCGCTGGCCGTACGGGCATTCGATGCCGCATTGGGGGCGGTGCTGCGGGATATTGTCGAATGGACGATCAGGGAAGGGCAGGCCGCCCATCTCGCCGCCCGTCAGTGATCTGCCTTGAGGCGCACCACCAAATTCGCGATATGGCTGCTGCTCGGTCTCGGGGTGCTGGTCGTCGCAACCGTGCTGGCCCGCAAACCTCTGGTTGCCTGGGCTGCCACGACCTATCTGGCGAGCCGTGGGGTTGAACCTGCACGTCTTTCGGTAACGCGGCTGGATCTTGAAGGGGCCGAGATCGCAGATCTGCGGATCGGAGCGCCGGACGCCCCGCATGTGTCCGTTCGCCAGCTGATCGTCAGGCTTGATGGCTTCGAGGTATCGACGCTAAGCGTGGAAGGTGTCGCAATTGTCGGCACCTTGCGCGATGGGCGACCGGATATCGGGCCGGTGATGGCACTCGTTGCCTCAGAGCCTTCCGCCGCAGAACCAGCGCCACCAGGTCTGCCCGTGGCACTGCCTGATCTGACCCTCACCGATTTGCGGCTGGCCCTCAAAGGGCCACAGGGCGATCTGGGTCTCGATTTTTCCGGCATGTTCAGGCTCGTTCGCGGGGTGCTGAAAGGCGATGGAGAGCTTCAGGTCGCTGGTCCCGGCGGCAAGGGGGCAGGGGATCTGCAACTTGCGCTTCAGCCAGACCTTACAGGGCACGGAACGCTGGCTGCGCGTGATGTGACCATCGGGCCGCCCTGGCTGTCCCGGCCTCTGGTGATCCCTCAACTGAGCCTGCGCGCGGACCGAAGTGGCGAGCATGCGTCTGCGGACCTGACCGCTGACATTGCCGACGGTGTTGTTTCGGCAAGTCTTCTGGGTGTCGGCCCGTTCGATCGACCCACCCTGGATCTGGGCGTGCAGGTCGATCTGCCAGCGCTGGCGCCACTGCTGCCACTGCTTGTGCCGTTCACCGGTGACCTGCCGCTTGCAGACGCTGCAATCGACCTGTCGCTGGCGCTCAGCGGCACCGGCGCGGAAGCGCCAGACCTTGCCACGCAACTGTTGAATGCGCGCGGTGAACTGACCCTGACTGGTCAGGTGACAGTCACACCTGCACCGGAAGCGACTGGCGGTCAGGCGCAGACCATGGACCTCGAACTGGAACTGGATGGCGCATTCGACCCGGCCTCGATTGATCTGCTGGTCCGAAAGGCAGGGGCAGGCGTGAAAGGTCTGAAGCCTGCCGGTATACCGGAAGACATCGCGCGTCTGCTGGGGCCGACCGCAGCACTTGCGGTGGAACCCGGTTTCCGCATTCAGGTATCACGCGATCAGGCGGGTACGGCGCAGATGCGCGGCGGGTTCACGGCCTCAAGTGGTACGCTGGCGTTGGCCGCAGGATTCGACGCCCTGGACCTGTTGCCCGAAGGGATTCAGGGGTCGGGAGCCGTGATTGATCTGAAGGGACTGGTCTGGGATGGACTGGCGCTCGACCAGTTGGCGTTCAGGGGCGACATCGGGACCATTGGCGGTATCACTGTGAAAGGCGCTTTATCCGGCGCCGGCGCAGAATGGCAGCAGAGGGAGCATGTCGTCAGTGCGCCTGAATTCCGGCTCGATCTGAATGTTCAGGCCAGAAGCGTTTCAGACATGGATGGCCAGTTGCAGGGAACGTTGCGCGCGGCCAGCCTTTCGCTGGCTGATGGTGCGGTCGAAGTGTTTCAGCCGACGCTGAAGCTCGGTTCCCTGGTGATCGCCGCGTCGCCACAAGGGGGCATGTCCCTGAAAGGCGAGGCCGTCATGAACCAGTCCGGCCTGCGACTGGCGTCCGTGGGCACCGCAGGGATGATTCAAGCCGACCCGCAACTGATCACGCTTGATCTTGCAGGTGCAGAGGCGACAGCCCTGACAGGCACAGTCGCGCTGAACACAGCCAGTGTCACCGTGCCGGGACTGGCCGCAACCGGCGCAGTCAGCATCAAGGGGCAAGTTGAACTGGTGGGCGAGACCATTGTGGCCATTGTGCAGGGCAATCGTGTCCAGGTCGACCGGTCGCTGATGGAAGGTATACCGGCGATCGACGTCGAGGTTCAGGTAACGGCTGATCCGCAGCAATTGAACCTGCACGGAACGGCTGTCTCGGGTCCGGCCCGCGTCCTGATGAGCGGGAACCTTCAGCCCGAGACCGGGACTGCCGACGCGGTGATCGCGCTGGACCCGACGGCCCTGTCGCTGCTGTCAGATCACCTGCGCGGGACCATTCTTCCCGAAGGAATGGCAATGCCCGATGGCACTGTCTCAGTACGTACTGATCTGATATTTGACAACGCCTTGTCCGGGAAATTGAATGTAGTAATTCAAGGCGGTGAAGTCGCCACACCGGAGGCGACGCTGTCCGGAATCAATACCGATATTCGTCTGGACAACATTCTGCCGCCATCCACATCAGCGATGCAGGAAGTGCGCATCGCGCGGCTTGCCGGACCAGCGGAGATGACAGACCTGTTGTTGCGGTTCGGACTGTCGCAGGACGGTGATGAAACGGTTGCCCGGATCGCGCACATGGCAGGCAGCGTCTTTGGTGGTGAACTGGCACTGGAACCCTTCACCCTGCGACCGGATGAAACCAGCCGTGCCGTGGATGTTGCACTGCGCCGCATCGACATGTCGCAGATCGTCGAACTGACAGGGCTGACCGGGTTTGCCCTGAGCGGAACCCTGTCGGGAACCTTGCCGGTGACCATCGTCGGGGACAGTCAGGTCGCCGTGCGTGGCGGTTTGCTGAAGGCAGATGCGCCTGGCACCTTGAGGCTGGACGGCGCAAGCCTGCGTGGTGTTCTGGGGCAGCAGGGCGTCGAACAACTCGATCTGATGATCCAGGCCCTGGAGGATTTCAGGTACGACGTCCTCGAGATCGCCATCGAGAAAGCGCTGGAAGGGGACGCGGACATGCGGGTCACCCTTGGTGGCCAGAACCCGGCTGTGCTTGACGGGCATCCGTTCCGCTTCAACGTTTCGGTCAAGGGCAATGCGGATCGCCTTCTTGAGACCATATTGACGGTGTATCGGGCATCGGGTGGTGTGATTGAACAGGGTATCAAGTCCTTGCAGTAGGTCGTTGCAGACCGCACCATGTGCATCTTGGATAAGAGGAAACGGTACATGACACGATATTCCGGCCTGCGGGCGCGGACGGCCATTGGCACCATGATTGCCGTCCTGGCTTTGCTTGGGGCCTGCACACCGACAGTCCAGGTGGCTGCGCCAAAGGAGCCGATCACGATCAACCTGAACATCAAGCTTGATGCAGATGTACGTGTCCGGCTGGAAGAAGCCGCCAAGAAGGACATCAAAACCAACCCGGGGATATTCTGATGCTGCGTCGCACCTTTCTGACCCTTGCCGCATCCATGCTGTTGGTCACCGCGCTGGGTCTCGGCCCGGCCACCGCGCAGTCGCTGGATGCGTTGCGCAGTTCCGGCGCTGTCGGTGAACGCTATGACGGGCTGTTGGCGGCGCGCGACAATACCGCCGGCACGCGCCAGTTCGTGGAGAGTGTCAACGCCCAGCGTCTGAACATCTATCGTGAACGGGCGACGGCGCAGGGCGTATCGCCAGAACAGGTCGGTCGCGTCTATGCCCGCGAGATCCGGCAATCCGCGCCGCGTGGTACATGGTTCCTGCAGGACAATGGGGCGTGGACGCAGTAGTGTCCTTGTCTGTGTGACGCCGGTCTGCTGTCCTTGCTGCCGGGTTTGAGGATGAAGGAACCGACGGGCCATGTTCAATCAGATGAGGCTGGATAACCGGATTGCGCTTGTGACAGGCGCAAGCCGGGGGCTGGGCCGCGCCATGGCGCTGGGTCTTTCGTCCGCTGGCGCCCGGGTTGTCGTCAACGCCCGGAACGAAGACGCCCTGCGGGATGTGGTGACGGAGATCGAGCACAAGGGCGGCCAGGCCGATCACCGGTGCTTTGACGTGACGGACGAGGAGGCCGCGAAGGATGCGCTTGCCTCCATCGTTACCGACCATCGCCGCCTGGATATCCTGATCAACAATGCCGGCACGATCGTCCGCTCCCCATTGCTGGACGCGACGACCGAGGATTTTCGCCAGGTGGTGGACACCAACCTGACTTCGCTGTTCGTGCTCTCGCGGGAGGCGGCGCGGCTGATGGTGCCCCGTGGTTATGGCCGTATCGTCAACATCGGTTCCGTCATGTCGCAGATCGGGCGGCCCGACATCGTGTCCTATGTCTCCACCAAGCATGCGGTTGCTGGCCTGACCAAGGCACTGGCAGTGGAACTCGGCCCTCTGGGCATCTGCGTCAATGGCATCGGGCCGGGATATTTCGGCACGGAGTTCAATCGCCCACTGATGGAAGACGCCGAATTCACCGCAATGGTGGAAGGGCGGACGCCTGTCGCCCGATGGGGCCGACCGGAGGAGATTGCCGGTGCTGCCATCTTCCTGGCGTCCGAGGCCGCATCCTACGTCAATGGCCATGTCCTGATGGTCGATGGTGGTCTGACGATCAAGCTTTGAAGGGGGTGGCAGACATTTCCAGCCATGGGATTCTCCTGGGCCTTGCCCTCACGCTGGCATGCGGCATGTTCCTGCTGCCGGGGCAGGGGGCACGGGCGGAAACCGCCGTCAGCACCGAAATCGCCGAAAGCACGGCCAGCGTGGTGGGCCGGATCAACCACGCTGGGTTCCGTCGCCGCGCCCATTGCACGGGCTTCGTCGTGACTGGCGGCCATATCGTGACAGCGGCCCATTGCCTGCCGGAGTGGGAAGAGGAAATGGTGCATTTCCAGCGCGGCTATGACCGTGGTGAAGATCTCAGTCACCACAAGGGCCAGCGGGCGACCTTTCGCAAGGTGAACAACAGCGATATTGCCATGCTGTGCAATGCCGTGCCGGACGTTGCCCCGCTTCGCATCACGACGCAACGCGTTGCACCCGGCGACATGCTGGGCATTCCGGGCTATCCGATACCCCGCGCGCATATCCTGCAGATGCACAGTTGCAAGACGTGGAAGGTGGCGAAGGGCGGGCGCATCCATATCGCGTGTCCGGTCAGGCCGGGTACATCCGGCGCCCCCGTTCTTGTGGACACGGCGGACGGGCCGCAGGTGGTGGCAGTGATGTCGGCCAGCAACCGCACCTCGGCCCGCGCGCACCGTCTGACACCGGCCATGCTCACCACCTGCAACACCCCCTGAAGTACCCGGCCCGCCCGGGTGAAGATCAACGCACCGGAGGAAGAGATGATTTTCTACGATTGCGCCACAGCACCCAGCCCGCGCCGCGCCCGCATGTTCATTGCGGAAAAGGGGCTCGAGATCGAAACCCGCCAGATCAGCATCGCCGATCGCGAACAGCTCTCGGATGCCTTTCTGGCGATCAATCCGCGCGCCACGGTGCCGGTGCTGGTGACGGATGAAGGTGACACCCTGACGGAGAACGTCGCCATTGCCACCTATCTGGATGCCCGGTTTCCCGACAGGCCGTTGCTGGGCACCACGCCCTCGGAAGAGGCGCAGATCATGATGTGGAGTGCGATTGCGGAGGGGCAGGGCGGTGCACCGGTGGCAGAAACCCTGCGCAACAGCAATCCGGCCATGAAGGGACGCGCATTGCCCGGCCCGGCCAACTTCGAACAGATCCCCGAACTGGCCAATCGTGGCCTGGCGCGGGTCAAGCTGTTCTTCGGAACGCTGGACAGGCAGCTGCAGGGCAGGGACTTCCTGACCGGTGACAACTTCACCTACGCCGACATCACCGCGTTCGTGTTCGTGGACTTCGCCCGCATCATCAAGCAGCGTATCCCGGAAGAGCTGACCGCCGCGACAGACTGGTACGCCCGCATCAAGGCCCGTCCCAGCGCAGGGCTCTGAATCCGGTTATCAGATGACGTTGGCAGAGGTCTGCTACAGCACGCATCCATAGTGCGCGCTGGAAACCAGCCGCCGATACTTGCTCAACACCGACCCTTCCGGCACGGCAGAAAGCGCTGGCGCGGGTAACTGCGCCATGCGCGCCGCCATCTCTTCGGCCGAAATATCCAGGTCAAGCCGACGGGTCCTGGGGTCGATGATGATGGTATCGCCGTTGCGAACCGCGCCAATCGGGCCGCCCCTTGCGCCTTCCGGACAGATATGCCCGACGAGGATACCGTGGGAGACGCCTGAGAACCGGCCGTCCGTTATCAACGCAACGTCCTTGCCCAGACCGCGCCCCTGCAGCTGGATGGTCAGATGCACCATCTCCGGCATGCCGGGTGCGCCAACGGGGCCCACGTTTCGTACGACGACCACGTCCCCTGCAACCACGCTTTCGTCGCGTATCGCCGCCATCGCAGCCTGTTCGCTCTCGAATACCTTCGCCGGACCCCGAAACTCGCCATGCTCAAGCGTCTTGCCCGACAGCTTCAACAGGCAGCTCTCCGGCGCCAGGGAGCCGGACAGGACACTGATATGGTTGCCAGGTGCCGCCAGCGGCCTTGCCACCGGAAAGACGACATCCTGGTCAGGCATGTCTTCCGGCAGGGGGACGTCAGCCAGGTTCTCGGCGAGTGTCTTGCCCGTCACTGTCATGACGTCACCGTGCAGCAGCCCGGCCTCAAGCAAGGCCTTCATCACCACGGGAACGCCGCCGACGTCGTGCAGCGAGACCATGGCATAGGCGCCATGTGGCTGCAGGTTGGCGATCAGTGGCACCCGCGCGCCGATCCGCCGCATGTCCTCGATGGTGAAGGCCACACCGGCTTCCCGGGCGATGGCCAGAACATGCAGGTACAGGTTGGTTGAACCGCCCATCGCATAGGCGGTGGTCACCGCGTTCTCGAAAGCTTCCCGCACCATGATGTCCCGGGGCCGGATACCTTTCTGCATCAGGCCATAGAGCGCCTCGACACTGGCCTGAGCCTGGTTCTTGACGTCGTCATGGATATCGCTGGCCGCGTCGTAGTCCGCCGGATGTGACGCGCCACGGGGCAGCATCATGCCAATGGCCTCGGCGATGCTGCTCATCGTGTTGGCGGTAAACATCGCGCCGCAGGTGCCGCTGCCCGGCATGACGCAGCGTTGCAGGCTCAACAGTTCATCGTCGGAGATGCGGCCCGCTTCCCGGGCGGCGGAACCTTCGACATAGTCCATGATGGTGAGGTTGTTGCCTTTGCTGGCCCAGGGTTCGAAATCAACCCGGCCCGGGGAACTCGTTCCCGGATAGACCACCAGACCGAACGCATTGGTCCGCGCCAGGGGCATCAGGGCGGCAGCGCCGGTCTTGTCGCAGCCCGAAACCACGATCATCGCATTGCCATGGTGCGCGTAATGGCCGGTCTCCATGCAGTCCGCCATCAGATCGCGCGACACCAGACTGTAGCCTGCGTTTTCCGTGCCCTGGGTCAGTGCATCCGACACCGCCGGTGCCCCGACCAGCAGACCCTGGCCGCCTCTTGCGGAGACTGCATCCACAAGCAGATCGGCAATCCGGCGCACGCGATTGTTGCAGCGATGCGCGTTGGTATAGGCATTGGCGATGGTGACGACGGCGTTGGTCTGGCCCGCTTCCGAAGGATCGAACCCTGCCGCCCGCAATTCGACGGCGCGCAGGCCCTGTTTGGAATCGCTCCAGTAGCTCACTGACTTGTCCGGCATTGATGTTCTCCGCAGTTCTGATCCCGTGACACTCAGGGTGCAGCGGCAAACCCGGTTGTGGCAAGCGTTAGCCGACATCGTCGACCTGATCCGCCTTTCAGCAAGGCTGCGAAGGCCCGGGACGGCATTGTCAGAGCAAATCTGATGTGATCGCGGTAGGCTTTCGGGATGCGAAATCCTTTCCGCTATTTCAAAGGCTCGCCCGCACATCCGTTGGCGGTGGCATGTGGATGAGGTTTTCGTCCGGGTCAACGGCGAGCGACGCTATCTCTGGCGGGCCGTGGATCATGAAAGTGAGGCACTGGAAGTCCATGTCACGAAGGTGCGGGATCGCAGCGCTGCGATGGATTTCCTGAAGCGCGCGTTGAAACGCTTCTGCTCACGTTGATCGAAATGGTTCCATGACAATTCTCATGGAAAGAGAGTTGGTGGCCCGCTACGGTTGCAAGGTGCGAACCTGCCTCGCAAGCCGCCAACTGATCGCGCAATCAGTCCAGTGACAGTCTGTCGGGCGTCGGATTGTCGATTTCACTGCAAGAGGGAACTTCGAGAATGATCAATGACCGAGTACGGCGCCTGACCGGTGCGTTGGCCGCTGCTGGCCTGCTGTCCGTCGCCAACATGGCGTCGGCGCAACAGAATCCGCTTTTCGATGCCTTTGCCGACGCGCCCGCCATGACGGCCCGGGAGGGAACCTTCTTCCAGATCGTCGCGCCGAACGGCAAGCAGGTATTGGGAGCCGAGCGCAACTACGCGAATATTCCACAGCAGCGCCTGCGCAACTTCGCCTATGTGAATGTCATGCGCCTGGGTGCGCAGTCCTTCGACAATGTCCCAGAAACCTATCTGCGTGTTGCCAACGTCAACTGTCCGACAACCTGCTACGAGATTCGTCGGCGTTCTGACGGCGGCGATGCGCTGCTCGCGCTGACCCATCAGGCGTTCACCACGGAAGAGACCAAGGATGCTGGAGGCAACATCACCCGGCTGACTCTGCCCGCTGGCGAACCGGCCTGGTACAGCATTACCGATCAGTCGCTTATCGGAGAAGCGGAGATCTACACCAAGACAGCCGTCCTGATGCTTGTTGCCCATCCTTCGGTTCCAAAGCGATATGTCATCCGGGCGTACAGGAATGGCGCGCTGACGGACCAGGCCCTGCGCAGCACGATGCAGGACAACCTGATCTTCGACTATCAGAAGGTTGTTCGGAACAACTGGTCGGATACCTTCCAGATGAACGCTTTCGATCCTTCTGACGTCAGGCAGCAGATGAAGCTGAAACAGGCCGTCGGCGATCTTGCCGAACTGAATGTCGCGTTGAAGGACAATGGAGCCGAACAGGTGTCGTTCACGCTGACGAACAACAAGGATGTCCGGCTGATTTTCGGCGGAATGCTGTTCAACATGAACGACCGCGATCCTGTCAGTGCCTTTGAGAGCACCGAGGTATTCCTCGGCTTCGGTACCCGGCTGTTCGAACGTATCGGCAAGAAGGACAGCATGAACCCGAACAGGATCACCTACTTCCCCTGGTCCATCATCGGGCGTCCGGGACTTGTCTTGGCGGTCCCCGCTGGTGCGACCGCCAGCGGGTGTAATTTGCGCCCCGTCTGGGGCTACCCGCTTTCACCTGAGGCGCAGGGCGGACAATGGCGGGTGTGCAGGTTCCCGATGGCTACAGTCGCCGAGCTTGCCTACGAATACCGGTTCCGCAGCGCTTCGGCGGATCACATGACGTGGATTGCTGAAGTAAGACCAGATGGCGAAACGGCGTTCCGCAAGATGGGTGAGGTCACGTTCACAAAGGCCATGAAGATCTACGGAGATGCTTCCGTTGCGGTCTCCACCTCCATGACATCTGGTTGTGCCGACATGCCGCCGCCGAGTCTGACGGTTGCAGACGTAACCACGGCCAGCGGGATTGGAACCGCCGATCTCAAGGGGTTCAATTTCGGGCCCTGTGAACTGTCTGTGCACATCGTGAATGACACGGTGTTCGATTTCGGGAAATGATCCCGAGCCCATGGTTTTTGGTAAGAGCGCGGGTCGGCAGGCACGGTCGGCCCGCGTCATTTCAGGAGTGGTCGCTGGCTGAACGGGATCGGGCCCTGCCATTCGACAGGGCCCGACCGAAGGCATTGTCAGAGCGAATGCGGAGCGGATTCAGCCCGTTCCCGACAAGTTGGGCGGATGCTTAACCCTTTCCGCTATTTGAACAACCGGGCGGAAAATTCCCACCAGCCATTCCGACGACGAGAGCGATCCATGCAACGTTTCCGAAGCAATGTCACGCTTCAGAAGTTGGTCTCCATTCACACTGCGATCCATAATCAATCCAACGGCGATCGCCATCTCATCCGTCGGATCGACTTCAGGCTGCGCCGTGATGTGGCGCATGCTGAATGGCGACAATTGGCGATCGGACCTCTGCCAGATATGGCTCTGCCGCGCTTGGGCCAGATTGCTCTGACAATGCCCCATCATGGCCTCCTTGCCTCAAAATTGGGAAAGAAGGCGTCTATGATTCCAGGGACTACTCAGTCAGCCGTTCGCCTGTACTTTCAGGAAACTCCAAGCGTCACTCACCCTGTCTCTGGCTCAGTTCAGGCGAGGTGAGCATCCGGGTCGAGACCTGAAGCTCGTGCGGTCTCGACTATATCGTCCCAGGCTTGACGCGCCAGAGGCAGGCCGCTGGCGAGACGTTCGGCCATCAGCCGCCGTTCCGGCTCACCCGGAACCAGAATTTCCCCGCCGGGCGTGGTCGGTACTGCGGATTTCACAAACGCCAGGTAGTCCAGAACTTCCGCTGCGAAACTGTCCCCCATTTCCCGCGGCGAGCCCTCCATTGCCTTCAGGTCTATGTAGAACGACAGCATGCCATTGCACTGAGCCCATTGTCTGGACCGTCGGCATTCGCTCATCTGGTGGCAGATATGAGCCGGAAGGTCATGGGCGTGATCACGGCCCACCAACAGCGCGAAGGTACCGAGTTTCTCGCGGCAAAGAACATTTGACATAAATCAAATATTTTCTGAGGTGGCAAGTGCAGGATTGCCTACCAACATCTGAGGCAATTGGTTTGGAGATGGTGTCATGTATAAGCGAATTCTTGTGCCTGTTATCCTTGATGAACAACACGATACTCAAGCTTCTTTTATGGCGGCCCGTATCCTGGCAGTTGAAGGAGCGAAATTTTCGGTGATCCATGTGATGGAATTTATTCCAGCTTATGTCACCGCTGAAATTCCCGATGAAGTGTTGATACGGACACGCGAGAAGGTTGAAAGTTCTTTGGTGCAATCTGCAAAGGCCTTGCCAAATGCAGAAACAAAGTTGATATCGGGACATGCTGGAAGAGCCATCGTGGATTACGCTAGCGAAAACGATATCGATTGCATCGTCATGGCATCGCACTGGCCGGGCGTCAGCGACTTTTTTCTGGGATCCACCGCATCCATGGTTGTGCGCCACGCCAAATGCTCGGTACATATTATCCGATAGTGGCCAACATTACTTGTAAAGACGCATCATGAAAGTGAGCGATCCTACTGCGAGGCATTGTCAGAGCAAATTCGGAGCGGATCCAGTCCGTTCCCGGTAAGCTGGGCGGATGCGTAATCCTTTCCACTATTTCAATAGCGCGCCGGCGGTGATCCGCATTGCGGTCCTGCTTTACATCCGGTTCCCGCTGTCGCTGCGCCAGGTCGAAGGCCTGCTGCACGAAAGGGGCATCGACATCAGTCATGAGACCGTCCGGTTCTGGTGGAACCGCTTCGGACCCATCTTCGCCGCCGAACTTCGAAAACGGCAACGGAGAACGGCTCGCCCGCACATCCGTTGGCGGTGGCACGTGGATGAGGTTTTCGTCCGGGTCAACGGCGAGCGGCGCTATCTCTGGCGGGCCGTTGGTCATGACGGTGAGGGACTGGAATTCCATGTCACGAAGACGCGGGATCGCAGGGCTGCGCCGGATTTCCTCAGGCGGGTGATGAAACGCTTCTGCTCACCACGCACCATCGCCACCGACCGCCTGCGTTCTTACAGCGGCTCTTGCTGAACGGCGACAGTTGGCAATCCGACCTCACCCGGATACAGCTCTGCTGCGGCGGGGTTGGATTGCTCTGACAATGCTGGAACTCGGGTTCGAAGGAGAAGGAATGGTGGGCGATACTGGACTTGAACCAGTGACCCCTGCGATGTGAACACAGTGCTCTACCAGCTGAGCTAATCGCCCCCACCATTTGGGATGTCTGGACCCGCCGTCTCAGGCGGGGCATCCCGGAGCGCGCTTGGTCTAGGACTGCGTGCGTTGGCTGTCAAGCGATCTTGGACATTGACCCGCTATCGCCATGGCGGTCTGCTTGACAGGTCGAAAGCGCCCGATAGAACAGCGCAGGAGAATCCAGCCGGATTGTGGCGGCAAGCGGCCTGCCGCAATCCATCGTGAGGGAGGGAACGGATGGCAAAGGCTCTGGTATTTCCGGGTCAGGGATCACAGGCAGTTGGCATGGGTGTGGCGCTGGCGGAAGCATCCGCCGCCGCCCGTGCGGTGTTCGAAGAAGTTGACGACGCCCTGTCGCAGCCGCTGTTCCGGTTGATGAAGGACGGACCGGAAGGCGATCTGGTGCTGACGGAGAACGCACAGCCGGCCCTGATGGCCGTATCCATGGCCGTCATGCGGGTGCTGGAGCAGGAAGGCGGTTTCGACCTCGCCGCCCATGCCAAGTATGTTGCGGGCCATTCCCTGGGTGAATATTCCGCGCTTGCCGCCGCCGGTGCGATAGAGCTTTCCGATACTGCCCGGCTGCTGAAACGCCGTGGGCAGGCGATGCAGCGCGCCGTGCCGGTGGGGGAGGGCGCCATGGCCGCCATCCTGGGGCTGAGCCTTGAAGATGCCGCCGAGGTGGCCGAAGCAGCAGCGCAGGGAGAGATCTGCCGAGCTGCGAATGACAATGCGGACGGGCAGGTGGTCATCTCCGGATCATCCGGCGCCATTGACCGGGCTGTCGATATCGCAAAGGAGAAGGGGGCGAAGAAGTCGATGCGCCTGCAGGTCTCCGCACCATTCCATTGCCCGCTGATGCAGCCAGCCGCCGACGAGATGGCCGAAGCTCTGGGCGATGTGCGCATTGTCGTGCCGAAAGTGCCGCTGGTGGCCAATGTGACCGCCGCTGCCGTGGATGATCCGGAACGCATTCGGGCGTTGCTGGTGCAGCAGGTGACGTCCATGGTGCGCTGGCGCGAATCGGTGCTTTTCATGCGCGACAACGATGTGGTGGAACTGGCGGAGATCGGGGCCGGAAAGGTGCTGGCAACCATGACCCGGCGCATTGACCGCGCGGTTGCCGCGAAGGCGATCAACACGCCTGATGATATCGAGGCCTTTCTGGGCACGATCTGAACCGGGTTCGCATTGATGCCCGGGGGTGCAGACGGACCTGGTTTCGGAACCAAGGGGAGAAGACGACGATGTTTGATCTGACGGGAAAGACGGCCCTGGTGACAGGGGCATCAGGTGGAATCGGACGGTCGATTGCCGAACAGTTGTATGCAGCCGGTGCGACCGTGGGCCTGCATGGCACGCGGGAAGCGGTCTTGTCGGAGCTCAAGGCCTCGCTGGGTGAGCGCGCACATGTGCTGGTCGCGAATCTGGGGGAGCCGGGTGGCCCGGCAGCCCTGGCCAAGGATGCAGAGGCGGCAATGGGCAGTGTCGACATCCTGGTCAACAATGCCGGTATTACCCGCGATAATCTGGCCATGCGGCTGAAGGATGATGACTGGGATGCGGTGATCAACGTCAACCTGACCGCCGGGTTTCAGCTGGCCAAGGCCCTGATGCGCGGCATGATGAAACGGCGCACCGGTCGCATCATTTCCATCACGTCCATCGTCGGTACCACCGGAAATGGCGGGCAGACCAACTATGCGGCATCCAAGGCCGGTACGGTCGGCTGGACCAAATCGCTGGCGCAGGAGATCGCGAGCCGTGGCATCACTGTGAATTGCCTGGCCCCTGGATTCATTGAAACCGCCATGACGGACGCCCTTGCAGACGACCAGAAGACGGCGTTGCTGCAGTCGATCCCGGCAGGTCGGATGGGCGTTGGGGATGACATTGCCGCCGGGGTGGTTTATCTGGCCTCTGACGAGGCGGCTTACGTGACGGGTCAGACACTGCATATCAACGGTGGCATGGCCATGATCTGAGTGCGGCAGGGGGCGGGCTTCGGGTGGTTCCGCTCACTTTCCCTGCCAATTGAAGTATGTTAGGACGCGCCCGTTTTGCTGTGACCCGCCGGGTCGCGGTGCCGAGTTGAAACAGTCGAACGCAGTTGTCCGGACCTTGCGTCTGGGACGACAACACCAAGATTACTGATTGAGCCTTCAGGGACAAAGGAAACTGGACATGAGCGATACAGCAGACCGCGTGAAGAAGATCGTCGTGGAACACCTCGGTGTCGAAGAGGACAAGGTGAAGGAAAACGCGCATTTCATCGATGATCTGGGCGCCGACAGCCTGGACACGGTTGAGCTGGTCATGGCCTTCGAAGAGGAATTCGGGATCGAGATTCCGGACGACGCCGCTGAGAAGATCCAGACGGTCAAGGACGCGATCGACTACATCTCCGCCAACTCCTGATCCTCAGACCTGGTCAGGAAATCAGATCATGCGTCGTGTAGTCGTTACCGGGCTGGGGGCTGTGACGCCCCTGGCCACCGGAGCCGAGGAGACGTGGGCCCGATTGCTGAACAGCGAATCGAGTGCCGCGACCATCCAGAAGTTCGAGACATCGGATCTCGCGACGAACTATGCGTGCGAGATCAAGCCGAAGACGGATGCCTTCGCGGACGGCTTCAACCCCGACGAATGGGTTGAGCCGAAGGAACAGCGCCGTGTCGATGGGTTCATCGTCTACGGCCTCGCTGCCGCCAAGCAGGCGCTGGCGGATTCCGGCTTTGTCGCGGAGACTGAAGAACAGCAGTTCCGTTCCGGTGTGCTGGTCGGCTCCGGTATCGGCGGGCTGCAGGGCATCGAGGAAGGTGCGCGTATCCTGGCCGAAAAAGGGCCACGTCGCATTTCGCCGTTCTTCATTCCCGGGCGCCTGATCAATCTGCTTTCCGGCCACATCTCCATCGAGAACCAGTTCAAGGGCCCCAATCACGCTGTTGTGACCGCGTGCTCGACGGGCGCCCACGCCATCGGTGATGCCGCGCGCATCATCGCGCTCGACGATGCCGATGTGATGGTGGCAGGCGGGGCCGAGGCCGCGCTCAGTCGCCTCGGAATTGCGGGTTTTGCCGCTGCGAAGGCGCTTTCCACCGGCTACAAGGATTCGCCGGAAAGCGCCAGCCGCCCCTGGGATCAGGGACGCGACGGCTTTGTCATGGGTGAGGGCGCGGGCATCGTGGTTCTGGAAGAGCTGGAGCACGCGCGGGCCCGTGGTGCGAAGATCTATGGCGAAGTCATCGGCTATGGCATGTCGGGCGATGCCTATCACATCACCGCCCCGTCGGAAGATGGCTCCGGTGCCTATCGCTGCATGGCCGCTGCCTTGAAGCGTGCGGGCCTGAACAGCTCCGACATTGATTACATCAACGCGCACGGTACCTCGACACCGCGTGGTGACGAAATCGAGCTGCGGGCCATCCGCCGGTTGCTTGGCAGCGATACAAGCAGCGTGACCATGTCTTCGACCAAGTCGTCCATCGGGCATCTGCTTGGTGCGGCAGGCAGTGTAGAGGCGATCTTCTGCCTGATGGCCATGCGGGACAGTGTGGCACCGCCAACGCTGAACCTGGAGAACCCGGATGCGGCTGCTGAAGGTCTCGACCTGTCGCCGCTGCGCCCGACGGAGCGCAAGATCAAGGTCGCGCTTTCGAATTCGTTCGGCTTTGGCGGCACCAACGCCAGCCTGATCTTCCGTCAGCTGGACGACTGATCTGCCATGCGTGCGGCGTTGCGGCTGCTGCTGCTCGTCGTCGTGGTGGGCATCGCACTTGGCGGTGTGGTGGCATGGAACTGGTGGCAGGGTGCTGATGCGCCCGGCCCTCTGCCCGCTGCCGAGACCGTTGTCATTGATCGGGGTACAGGCCCGCGTGCCATCGCCGACAAGCTGGTCCTGAACGGCGTCATCGATGACCGCATGCTGTTCCTGGCCGTGCTCAAGGTGCGCGATCTCGGAACCCGGTTGAAGGCAGGTGAATATGCCTTCACGGCCCGCCAGAGCCTGAATGACGTCATTGCACAGGTCGTGGCCGGCAATACCGTCGTCCGACGCGTGACACTGGCGGAAGGGCTTACGGCAGTCGAAGTTGCCGATGTGCTGAATGCCACTGTCGGCATGGAGGGCAAGGCGCACGTGCCACCGGAAGGCGCGGTCCTGCCGGAGACCTATCACTACAAACTTGGTGATGACCGGCAGGAAATCATCCGCAGGGCGCGTATCGCGATGCGCGATACCCTGCGTGAACTCTGGCCACAACGTCAGAAGGACCTGCCGCTGGAAAAGCCGGCAGACGCCGTCATTCTGGCGTCGATTGTCGAGAAGGAAACCGGTGTCGCAGGGGAGCGCGCGCGCGTGGCGGCTGTGTTCATCAACCGGTTGCGCCAGGGGATGCGACTGCAGTCCGATCCCACGGTCATCTATGCGGTAACGGAGGGCAAGGTGCCGTTCGACCGTGCACTGACGCGCAAGGACCTGAACAACGATTCACGCTACAACACCTACAGACATGGCGGTCTGCCCCCGGGACCGATAGCAAGCCCCGGACGTGCGGCGATTGCAGCAGTTCTTAACCCGGCTGATACGAATGAACTGTACTTTGTTGCAGACGGAAGTGGCGGTCACGCTTTCGCCCGCACCCTGAAGGAGCACAACAGTAATGTCCGGCGTTGGCGGCAGCTCATCAGGAAGCAAGGCGAATAGCCGGGCCTTGCGCTATGCTGCGTCCGTGACCAAGGAAACTGACATTTCTGATCCCGATCAGGCCAAGCGGTCAAATGACGACGCATTGCTGCTCGCCCTCGACATGGTCGGCGAAGCGGCGGCGCTGTTCGACGCCGATGACCGCTTCATGTTCTTCAACCGTACCTACCTGAAGATATGGCCCGAGATATCGAAAGAAATTCAGGTCGGGCGTCGCTATCGCGATGTTGTCGAGAGCATCTGGGACAAGGGCCTGGTGCCGGCTGATGAACGCTATGGTCGGGCTGACTGGCTTGCGTACGCCCTGAATCAGCACCAGACGTTCAATACACCATTTGATCGGCGCACCGCCGACGGTCGCTGGCTTCGGTTCAGAAACCGCAAGCTGGATGACAGACTGCTGACCGTAGTGTCGGACGTGACCGAAGAGAAGGTTGCCGCGGACCTGGCAGAGGCGCAGGAGGAGGCGTTGCGCGATTTCGCGCTCGCCACTGCTGATTGGGTCTGGCAGATCGACGAATCCCTGCGCTTCGTCAATCCGGAAGCCAATGCCGGTATCGGAACCGGGCCATATTTCACGCGTTTTCTCGGCATGACCCGCTGGGAAGCCCTTGGCATCGACCCGGATGTGGATCCCAAATGGCATGCACATCGCGAAGCGCTCTGGCGCAAGAAGCCGTTCCGCGATTTTCGCTATGACTTCGAGCAGGACGACGGGACCCGTCGGCATGTCCGGATCAGCGGAACGCCGATATTTGACCGGGCTGGGGTCTTTGCGGGCTATCGCGGAACGGCGATCGACGAGACCGCGCTGCTGCGCGCGAGCGAGCGTGCGCATACCGCCGAGCGCTGGCTGCGACATGCGATTGACACGACCGAACAGGGCTACGCCATGTTCGATGATCGGCAAGCGCTGATCCTGTGGAACAAAGCATTGGAGGGGTTTCTGAGGTCGACCGACCTGCAGCTTGATACCGGCTTGCCGCTCAGCAGGCTCACATCGCTGTATCAGCGCCCCGGTAATCTTGCGGCTCAGATGGGCGTGCAGAGTGCGATGCTTACCCTGGTCGAGCAGCCGGCGGCAGGTCGCGACCACGATCCGGTAACCTATCTGCATCGGCTGAATGACTACTGGTTCGAGATTCGCGCACAGAAGACACCGGATGGGTCGACGCTGATCGTCTGGACAGACGTCACGGCCCTGAAGGCACGGGAAGACGAACTCCGCCTGTCGCGCGACCACCTGGAAGACCGCGTGCGCGAACGCACGAATTCCCTGGCCCGGGCGAAGGCCGAGCTCGAATCGGTCATCGAAGAGCGGTCTGTGGCAGAAGACCGGCTCAGACAAAGTGAAAGCCAGCTGCGCCAGCTCGTGGAAGGATCGATCCAGAGCATCATGATCCACCGGGACCACCGTATCCTGTTTGCCAACCCGGCATTCCTGGAGCTGTTCCATCTGCCGTCCCTGCAGGCGGCGCGCCAGATCAAGGATGTGGGCACGATGATCGCCCCGCATGAGCGGCAGAAACTCATGGCCATGGCGGATGCCCGCATCATGGGCGAGACATCGCCGGATCGCTTCGAGATGCAGTACCGCCGGATGGATGGGTCACTGTTCTGGGGCGAACAGTTCGTTTCCGTGACCGAATGGGAAGGCAAGCCTGCCCTGCAGGTCGCGATCGTCGAGATCGAGGAACGCAAGCGCGCGGAAGCGGAATACCGCAACATCTTCGAACATGCGACCGAAGGAATCTATCGCTCGACAAGGGAGGGTATCCAGCTGAGGGCCAACCCGGCACTTGTCACCATGAATGGCTACGAGAGCGAGCGGAAACTGACGGCTGCTGTGCCTGATGTATCGGAACAATGGTATGTCGAGCCGGGGCGCCGACAGGAATTCGTCGATCTGATGGAACGTGATGGCCGCGTGACCGATTTCGTGTCGGAAGTACGTCGCCTTCGCACGAAGGAGCGGATCTGGGTTTCAGAGAATGCTTTCGCCGTCCGCGATGCGGATGGCGAACTGCTGTATTATCAAGGCACTGTCCGCGACATCACGAGCCAGGTGCAGTCTCAGCGGGAACTGATTGCCGCGAAGGATGAGGCCGAGCGCGCGAACCAGGCCAAGTCGCAGTTCCTGGCCAAGATGAGTCACGAGCTCCGGACGCCACTGAATGCCATCATCGGCTTTTCCGAAATCTTCAAGAACGAAATCTTCGGGCCCCTTGGACATGAGAAATACTCGGAATACGCCAACGACATACTCGCCAGCGGCGAGCATCTGCTGGACCTGATCAACGATCTGCTCGATCTGGCCAAGGTCGAAGCGGGGGCGGTCGAATTGCAGGACGAGACGGTCAATCTGGCTGAACTGGCGGAACGTGCCGTCGATCTCCTGCGTCCGATATCGACAAAGCTGGAAGTTGCCGTTGACGTGGTCGACATGCGGCAATTGCCCGTCATCCGCGCCGACTCACGCGTGATCACGCAGATCCTGGTCAACCTGATTTCCAACGGGGTCAAGTTCAACCGTGCTGGCGGTACGGTGCGAATCCGCGGTGTCGAGGAAACAAGGCGCGGCGTGGGGATCACCGTGCAGGATGATGGGATTGGCATTGCGCCAGAGGATCTTGAAACCGTGCTGAGGCCCTTCGGCCAGATCGCCAATCAGATGGTGGCGGAACAGAAGGGCACGGGGTTGGGACTGCCCATCGTCAACTCGCTGGTGGAGTTGCACGGCGGAACGCTGGATATCGAAAGCACATCGGGCAAGGGAACCAGCGTCACGATCTGGCTGCCCGCTGACCGCATCATCACCCAGACAACCCTGCCGCTTGCGGACCCGTCAGGTGCAGGAAACACTGCCTGACGTCGGACAGATGATTCGAAGGATTGCGCATGGCCATCAACAGCATGACCGGATTTGCCCGTCGCGAGGGCGCTCTGGATGACTGGAAATGGATCTGGGAAGCCAGGTCCGTCAATGGCAAGGGCCTGGATGTGCGGTTTCGTGTGCCTTCGGCGTTCAGCACCGATGATGCTGCACTGAAACGCCAGGTGCAGGCGGCCTTCGCCCGCGGCAACATCAATGTCACGCTGAACCTGGAACGGGACCGCAAGGAAAGTCATCTGTCGGTCAATGTCGATTGGCTGGCTGAACTGGCCCGCCAGGCACATGCCGTTGCTGCCGAAACGGGCGGGGGGGCGGTTGATGTCAGCGCTCTGATGGCGGTACGCGGTGTCGTCGATGTGGCTGATCCCGAAGATGATGATGGCGCTACAGAAGCCCGTGACGCGCTCATCAGCGCAGACTTCTGCGAGTTGCTGGTCGATCTCGCCCGCGCCCGGGCCGAGGAGGGCGCGCGCCTGGCGGGGATCACCAGCGATCTGGTGGCTGAGATCGAGCAGCAGATCGCGGCTGCATCCACGACCGATGCAGCGAGGCCGGACCAGCGCAGGCTGCGCATGGAAACAGCATTGCGGGAACTGCTCGATCTGGATCCTCCGGTGACGGAGGATCGCCTGGCGCAGGAACTCGCGATACTGGCGACACGGGGCGATATCCGCGAGGAGATCGACCGCCTGATCGCACATGTTGCCCAGGCCCGGGATCTCGCTGCGAGCGAGGAGCCGGTGGGAAGGCGTCTGGATTTCCTGGCGCAGGAATTCAACCGTGAAGCGAATACGCTCTGTTCGAAATCGGGCGACGTGGCCCTGACACGGATCGGCATGGCCATGAAAGCCACCATCGACCGCCTGCGCGAGCAGGTGCAGAACGTCGAATGACGGGGGAGAGCACGATGTCTGCAGGCATGTCACGCAAGGGACTGATGTTCGTGATTTCCTCGCCGTCGGGGGCTGGCAAGACGACGATTGCACGTGAGTTGCTGGACAATGAACCGAAACTGGAAATGTCGGTGTCGATGACGACCCGCCCGCAGCGCGCGGGTGAGGTGGAGGGGCGAGACTATTTCTTCGTGGACAAGGCGACATTTGATCAGACGGTCCAAGATGGCGGCCTGCTCGAACACGCTACTGTTTTCGGCAACAGCTACGGGACGCCGGTCGCACCGGTTGATCGGGCGCTTCAGGATGGCAAGGATGTCTTGTTCGACGTTGACTGGCAGGGAGCGCAGCAGATGCGAGCCCGGCGTGTCGACGATATCGTGTCTGTCTTCATCCTGCCCCCCAATGCCGAAGAGCTGGAGCGACGGCTGACGACCCGCGGGCGTGATCCCGATGAGGTGGTGCGGCAACGCATGGCCAAGGCGGCGGATGAAATGAGCCGCTACGACGCTTACGACTACATCGTCGTGAATGACGACCTTGATCGGTGTCTGGGCCAGGTACGGGCGATTCTGCATGCCGAACGGGCGCGCCGCCAAAGGCTGGTCAATCTTCCTGCATTCGTGCGCGGCTTGAGCGGTCCTTACGCAGCAGAAGCCTCGTAGACCCGCGCCAGCGCCGCGAACTCCTCGATCTGAAGTGTTTCCGCACGCCTTGTCGGGTCGATGCCAGCCGCCGCCAGTGCGGCAATGGGGTCACCACCCATCGACTTCAGGCTCTGGCGCAGCATCTTGCGACGCTGATTGAAGGCAGCGGCCACGACCTTCGACAGGATCTCAGGATCTGCAGCACCCCGTTTCGTTGACCGGGGTATCAGGTTGACGACGGCTGAGGCAACCTTGGGCGGTGGCGTGAAGGCACGGGCGGGCAGGTCCATGACAATGTGGCAATCCGCTGCCCAGCCACACATCACAGCCAGGCGACCGTACGCCTTGTCGCCCGGGCTGGCGACGATGCGCTCTGCCACCTCACGCTGGAACATCAGCGTCAGGCTGGCGAAATTGTCCAGGCGGTCGAGCCATTGAAACAGCAGCGGCGTGCCGACGTTGTAGGGCAGGTTGGCCACGACGCGGGCACCCGGGGCCAGGGTCCCCACATCATCGAATGTCAGGGCGTCACCTTCCACGATCTCCAGCCGCCCGTCACTTGCTGCGCGAATTTCCTCCAGCGCGGCGAGGCAGCGGCTGTCCTTCTCCACCGCGACCACGCGGCGGGCGCCGGCTGCCAGCAGCCCGCGTGTCAGGCCACCCGGGCCGGGACCGACCTCCAGCACGTCGCACTGGCTGAGATCACCGGCCAGGCGGGCAATGCGCCCGGTCAGGTTCAGATCAAGCAGGAAATGCTGCCCAAGCCCCTTCCTGGCATCCAGCCCGTGGGTGCGGATCACATCACGCAGTGGGGGCAGATCATCAAGGCTGCTCATCTGGCGCTGCTCATCGGGTGCTGCGGCGTCTGGCAATATCGGCGGCCAGTCGGATGGCTGCAATCAGGCTGTCGGGTCGCGCGATACCCTTGCCCGCGATATCGAACGCCGTGCCATGGTCGGGCGACGTCCGCACGATCGGCAGGCCCAGGGTGACGTTGACGCCCTGATCGAAATCCAGCGTCTTCGCCGGAACCAGCGCCTGATCGTGATACATGCAGATCGCCGCGTCGAAGCGCGCGCGTGCCGGGGCGTGAAACATCGTGTCGGCGGGCAGGGGACCAACCACGTGATGGCCCTCAGCATTCAGTGCTTCCACCGCCGGGCGGATGATCGCCTCGTCTTCGGTGCCCAATGCACCGCCTTCTCCGGCATGGGGGTTGAGGCCCGCAAAGGCGACCCGCGCAGGCATGCAGCCAAAGTCTCTCGTCAGGGCTGCCAGCACGATGCGCCCGATGGCTATCAGTTCGTCGGTGCGGAGCGCGCCGGACACTTCGGCGAGCGGCAGGTGGATGGTTGCCGGGACAACACGCAGGCTGGGGCCGGCAATCATCATGACGGGACGGTCACCGCCCGACAGCTCGGCCACGAATTCCGTATGGCCGGGGTGACGAAAACCGGCGTCATACAGCAACGCCTTGTTGATCGGGTTGGTGACCATGCCCGCCGCGGAACCATCCATGCACGCGGTCACCGCACGGCTGATGCTCTCGATCACCAGTGCGGCATCGGCGGCATGTGGACGTCCCGGATGCCCCTGCACCGAACTGGACAGGGGGATGACGGGAATGGCCCGACCGAAGCATGCACTTGCGTCCGCTGGCCGTGCGATCTCCATCAGGGGGGCATTGGTCAGGCGACGCAGGCGCGCCGGATCATCCAGCAGGCAGAATGGCGACAGGGCGCCTCGCGCGCGTGCCTCCCACGCGGCGACGGCGATCTCCCCCCCGATCCCGGCGGGTTCGCCCATGGTCAGGATCAGCGGGGTATCCGTCATGTTCAACGCAGGTCGATGATGGCATCACGGCGGAGGTCGCGCATGGCACTCTGCGCGCGCTGATTCAGCTTGCGCAGGATCAGGTCGGTTCGCACCTGCTCGCGATCCGGCTCCGCATTGACCGGTGCCGAGCGATTGCAGATGACCAGCACGTGTATACCAGCTGCCGTGCGCAGGGACGCACTGCTCTCACCCACATTCAGCTGGGCAATGGCCTTGCCGAAATCATCTGGCAGGTCGCCGATCTTCAGCGTTCCCAATTGGGCGGACTGGGCATTCTCGATGGTTGCTGCGACCTGCTCCAGCCCCGCGCAGCTGCGAATGCGTTCGCGTGCCTGTTCGGCATCGCTGCGGGCGCGGACGACCGATGCATCGCTGGCATTGCGGCCCAGCGGGATCAGCAGCTGTGCCAGTTCGACTTCGATACCGTCGACCGCTTCTTCACCGATGACCCTGCGCCCCTGCACCGACACGATGGTGAAGCCAAGGGGGGTCGGTATGGGGTCGGATACCTGTCCGGCGGAAAGGCTGCCAAGCACGGCTGCGACGTCATCGTTCAACTGTGCCGGACGTACCCAGCCGACAAATCCACCCTCAGCCGCATTGGCACCGATGGAGAACTGTCTGGCCAGTGCTGCAAAATCGGCACCGGTGCGGACCTGACGGACAAGCCGCTCCGCAGCGTCCAGAACATCCTGTTCATCCTGCGGTCGATCAACGCCGAGCACGATCTCGCTGACCAGGAACACCGGTTGTCCCTTGCTGGCAGCCCGCTCGGCAACGGCTGCGTCGATTTCCTCATCGGAAACATCGACGGTCCGCAGCAGTCGGGCACTGACATACTGTTCCCATGCGATGCTGGCCAGATACTGGCGGCGCAGGGTGGAGAGGTCGACCCCGGCCCCTTCCAGTCGCGACGACAGGGCCAGCGCACTCAGGTTGTTGCGCCGCGCAAGAGCCTCGATTTCCCTGTCGATCTGTTCGTTGGTGACTTCGACCCCGATATTGCGTGCGGCCTGCATCTGCAGGCTTTCGTCGATGAGATTGCGCAGCACCTGGGCGCGAACCCGTCGTCGGGTGTCTGCTGTCCGGGGCAGGTTGGCGCTGACAATGACCAGATTCAGCCGCTCTTCGAGGTCGAAGGCCGAGATCACCTCGTCATTTACGACAGCGGCAATGCCAAACACCTGCTGGGCCTGAGCCTCGCGGGGATGGCTGGTCAGGATCAACAGCCCGATCAAGGCAATGAGGAAGGCACGCATGACAGCTTCGCTCCGGGTTTCACGTCTGTTCCATGGCTTAGCGGATTGCTCGGCGCTTTCCAACCGGGACTGCGATGCGACCGTGTCTTTGATATCCGGCTGGCGGCAGGCAATGCTTGCAGCAGGGGTTCTGCAACCCGCCCTGCCTTGTTCAGACAGGGTCAGTCTGGCGGGGGAGTGCGTCGTCAGTTGAGACCCAGCAGCTTCACGCGGACAAAGACCGAGGTTGACTCCTTGATGTCGCGGTCGCTGGTGAAGTCGCGCACGGCGCCGATCTGGAAATCGAAGCATTCGTCCAGATAGTGCAGCCCGATTTCTGCCCGCAACGACCCACCGGATCGGGTCAGGTCGCGGCGGTAGGCACCGAATATCTGCCAGTCCTTGGCCAGTGCGGCGGAGGCTTCCGTGTTCAGTTCCTCGACATCACCGGCTGCGACACCGCCGCCAATGGCCGACTGCGAGACATAGCCCAGCTTCAACTTGTACCGCTCGTCACCGGCCTCCAGCAGGTGTTCGTGGCGTTCGATGGTGGGACCGTCCGCATCGAAGCGGAACCGCAGGGAATAATTGACCAGGTCGGAAGGGGCGATGCTCAGGCGGCCCACGAAATCCGACAGCCTGTCCTCCAGCCCGGTTCCGACTGCCGCCGAACTTGTCTGGTTCAGGCGGATCGATTGCCCGACGATCAAATCCGTTCGTCCGCCACTTTCGCCGTGCAGGCCCAGGCGAATGCCGTAATTGACACGGCTGCCGCTCTCGATCCGGTCAAAGCCGACAAAACGGTTCCTCTCGAACAGATTGGCCTCCGAGAATTCGAAACTCTGCGAATCCTCATTCGGGATGGCGCTGGGGTTGCCTCCGGCGGGGGACGCGATGATCTGGACCAAAGGCTCGAACGTCTGCATCAGGCGGCCATCCTGGCGCGCCATGGGAAGCCGCCAGAGCATGCTGGCCATGGGCCAGACCCGCCCGGTCAGTTCATCATCGTTCGTGGCCGTGATGTCGGTGCTCTGCGCTTCGGATACCGAATAGCCGTCACCGCGCAGATGCAGACCGAACGTCATCAGGTCGCCAAAGGACCCGATATGGTCCGTCGACCAGTCACCCTCCAGTGATACGCGCCGCGTATCGCGGCCACCGGTGCGCTGCAACGCCACCATGCTCGCCGTGCCATCCAGCCGTCCGCCAAACGACGGTTCGCCGCTGGCGGTATAGCTTGCCAGGGGCAGGACGAAGGGCGTGTCACCGTCCTTGTCGTTCTGCCGCAGGCTCTGGAACGCGAAAAATTCAACGGACGCTGCATGCCTTCCCTCGATACCTCGCAGATAGACATCGGACGTCAGGACATCAGCCGAACTGATGTCATATCGTTGCAGGTATGTATCGTCGCTGGCGCGGTTGATATCGAAGCCAGTGACGAAACCATTGCCAGCACTGAATTCGCCAGCCGAACTCAGGTGGCCACGAAATTCCTCTGCGCCGGTCTTGTTGTTGTTGATGTCGACTTCATCGACGTAGGTGATGCTGCCGGTTGTATCGAACTTTCCTGTGTCATAGCGCTGGCGGTATTCACCACCGAAGACGACCCCCTCCTTGGTGGTGATGCGGGGGCTGAACGTCAGGTCACTGGTGTCATCCAGCACGACATACAGGGGCAGGGTCAGCTGTCCGCCAAGTTCCGTCGAAGATCCGATGATCGGGGTCAGCAGGCCGGTCTTGCGCTTCACTGTCGGGTCCGGGTGATAGAAGTACGGCGTGTAGAAGATCGGCACACCGAACATCTCGAACATCGCGTCTTCGTACTCTACGATCTCCGTCGACAGGTCGCGGGTAACCGTGCCGGACTTGATCTGCCAGATGGGTGGCCGGTCCGGATGATCGGGGCAGGCTTCACAGCGGGTGTAGACCGCGCGCTCCAGGACCGTGCGATCCTCGCCTTCGCGTCGGGCGACGCGCGCTGACAGGCGGCTACGGTCGGCCCGCAGCACGCGAATTTCCCGGATAACGCCTTGCTTGAAGCTGTCGGAAAGTTCCAGATACTCGGCAAATGCCACATCGCCGCTCGGCTCCCGCAGCACCACATTGCCGCTGGCCGTGACGATGTCATCGCGTTCGTTGTAGGTCACCGTGTCGGCGAACAGGATGCGGTCACCCTGGGATATCTCGACACTGCCACGCGCCGTGACCAGACCCAGCGTCCGGTCGTAGACCATCTCATCGGCCTCGAGTTCCGTAGGCAGGTTCGCGCTGTCCTGGGCAAGCAAGGGGGCAGCCAGACCGAACAGCAACAGGCCAACCAGTGGTGCAAGTACCCTGCGTATCGGGAATGGAATTCTCATCCGTCTTCCAGGTGGAACATGGCTGCGACGGCGGACATGGATGTGACTGCAGCCGGTGTCCAGGCGGCAAGGATGACCGGCAGTTTTCCGGCCGAACCGAAGGCTTCCACCAGGTCGGTGATGAAAAACACCGCGAACCCGGACATGGCCCCGAGGAAGAACACCCAGCCCGTGCCGCCCTTGCGACGGGAAAGCCGTATGCAGAACGTTGCGGCCAGCAACACCATGCCAGACAGCAGCAGCGGCAGCGCCAGCAGGGAATTCCAGTGCAGGCGGTGCGACAGGGCGTTGAAGCCGGATTTCTCCAGCAGGCCAATGAAGCTGGGTAGTTCCCAGAACGAAAGCGTGTCGGGCGCGGCGAGACTGTCGACAATCTGCGCGAATGTCAGGGTCGTGGGGACTCGGGTCTGTTCCAGCAGGCGGCGTGGTTCACTGGGCGACGTGATGCGTGCGTTCTGCATCAGCCATGCCCCCCGGGTCAGCCGCGCGGTCTCTGCGTCTGTCCTGCGTTCGAACGCGTCATTCGGACCGTACGTGAAGATCGTGACGTCGTTCAGGACATCGCCATTGCCTGACACGCTGGTCGCGTGGATCACCTGATGGCCGCTGTCACTCACTTCGCGCAGCCAGAGGCCGGTGCGGACGGATACGCTGATCAGGCTGCTTTCGCCCTTGAAGTACTGGTTGCTCATTTGGTCATAGCGACCGCTCAGGGCGGCACCCACGGGGTTGACCACCGTGACCAGAAACACGCCTGCGGCTGTCGCGACCAGCAGCAACGGGGCAAGTATCTGCCAGATCGAAACCCCGGCACCACGGGCGACGACGAGTTCACTGGAGTTGGAAAGGCGGGTCAGCGACAGCATGGCACCGAACAGAAACACGAAAGGCCAGAGTTTCTGGATTGTTGACGGCAGCTTCATCAGGGAAAGTTGCATGACGGCGAGAATGGTCACGTCGGGTCTGTCCCCGGCTTTCCGCAGGTGTTCGATCACTTCAACGGTAAACATGACCACGACAAGCAGGCCGAGAACGATGCCCGCGCCGACGAGGAACTGTCTGCCGATATAGACGCCAAGGGTCTGCAGCATGACCTCAGTCTCCCCCGGCGGGTTGACCCGCCATGGGGCCAGGTCGGGTGTCGATGGGCGGTGCCTTGCCGCCCGCGCCAGGCCGGATGAGGTAGAGGCTGATACCCATGCCACCCAGGATGAGCAGATAGAGCAGCACCAGTGCGAATGGAGAACTGCCGCCCGCCTGCACCAATGCAAGTGCCGCCCCCTGGACCAATCCCGCAGATACCGATGCAACGAAAATCCGTCGCCCGAGGCCGCGTCGGTCGAATTCACCTGACAGGATGGCCGCGATGGCGATCAGGCTGAATGTGAGGGCCAGCAGGGGCAGGGCCACGCGTTTGTGTGCCTCTGCCTGCTGGCGCCAGTAGGCATCGCCCGTCAGCCCATCACCGGCCCGCAAAAGGGTGAGAAAGCTGAGCTCTTCCAGTTTCTTGGGGCGGATGGGGACGGAGCTGCCGAACATGTTCACTTCGACATTGTAGCTGTCGAAGAACAGCAGACTGACATCCCCGGTCTTGCGATCCCGTTCCTGACGGTTGCCCTGCAGCAGCAGGATCTTCGGACCATCATCGCTGCGGATGATCGTGCCCCGCTCCGCCATCATGGTCACGGTCTTTGTCTGGTCGCGATCATCCTGGATCAGCAGACCGCGCAGCTCGCCACCGGGATGGCGCTCCCTGACGTAAACGGTCAGGCGGGTCTGCAGCGGGGTGAACTGCTGTTCGCGCAGGACAAGCGTCGAATAGATGTAATGCCAGGCGAATCTGGTGTCGCGCATGGTCGTGTTCGCCAGCGGCATGAAATAGAACGTCATGGACCCGACAATGACCGCGCAGGCAACACCCAGCATGATCCCGGGCCGCGCCAGATGCATCCGGCTCAACCCCGCAGCGCGCATGACCACAAGCTCGCTGTCCGTCGACAGCCGCCAATAGGCGTACAGCATGCCGCAGAACAGTCCGATCGGCATGGTGACCGGCAGCAGCTGCGGCAGCAGCAGCACCGAGATGTAGGTGAAGGCGCCGATTGTCATGTCGTAATTGATGATCTCGTCAACAAAGCGCAGGGCCTGGACGATCCAGATCACGCCGGTCAGGACCATGGTGACAAAGATGAAGGGGCCGATGGCCGCGCGGATCATGTATTTGCTGAGGGATCGCATGGGCGCGGAGTATACCCGTCACGCCGCCATGTGAAAGATGCCCGACCCCTCACTTTTCGCGGCGTTTGCGCACCCCGGAAAACGCTGCAATATATGTTGCATGAAAAGGACATCGATCTGGTGTCCCGAAAAGTGGACCGAAAACGGGCGGAAACAGATGGAAATCGATATCAAGGGCGGCGCAATCCCCGGACGTGGCGCGGTTGCAGTTGCTGTCTGCAAGGGCGGCAAGATGACACCTGCGGCGACGGATCTGGACAAGACGACCGAGGGCGCGATCAAGCAGGTCCTGCGCAGCACGCGTTTTGCCGGTAACAAGGGGCAGCACGCCGAAATTCTGGCTCCGCGCGGTACTCGGCTGGATCGGATCCTGCTGATCGGACTCGGTGATCCGGCTGCCCTGAAGCAGACCGATCTGGAGGCCATTGGCGGCCGCACGTTCAATGCCTGGGCGAAGACCGGCGTCAAGGTTGGCAAGATCATCATCGACGCTGACAACCTCGCCGGTGGCACCAAGTTGACCAAGGGCGCGATACAGGCACACATTGCCGTTGGTGCGCGCCTCGCCAGCTACCGCTTCGACAAGTACCACACGAAGCTGAAGGACGAAGACAAGCCTACTCTGGAGACCCTGACCGTTGGCACCCGCTCCGCCGCTGCGGCGCGTGACGTGTTCGCCGATCTGGACAAGGTGGCAGACGGCGTATTCCTGACCCGTGATCTGGTTTCCGAACCGCCCAACATCCTGTACCCGCAGACCCTGGCTGACCGCTGTCAGGAACTTACCAAGCTCGGCATGAAGGTCGAAGTGCTGGGTGAGGCGCAGATGAAGAACCTCGGCATGGGGTCGCTGCTGGGTGTCGGTCAGGGGTCGGTGCGTGAAAGCAGGCTGGTCGTCATGCAGTGGAATGGCGGGCGCAAGAACAGCCAGCCCATTGCCTTCGTGGGCAAGGGCGTCACGTTCGACACCGGCGGTATCTCCCTGAAGCCCGCTGCCGGCATGGAAGACATGAAGTGGGACATGGGCGGCTCCGCGTCCGTGATCGGTGCCATGGCCGCGCTGGCCGGGCGCAAGGCCAAGGTCAACGCTGTCGGCGTTGTCGGCCTGGTCGAGAACATGCCTGACGGCAATGCGCAGCGTCCCGGTGACGTGGTGACATCCATGTCCGGCCAGACCATCGAGGTCCTGAACACGGATGCCGAAGGGCGTCTCGTGCTGGCAGATGCGCTCTGGTACACGCAGGACCGGTTCAAACCGCAGTTCATGGTCAATCTGGCCACGCTGACCGGCGCGATCATCGTTGCGCTCGGGTCGGAACATGCGGGTCTGTTTTCCAACAATGACGAGCTTTCCGAGCGCCTGCTTGATGCGGGCAAGACGGTTGAGGAAAAGCTCTGGCGCTTCCCGCTGCACAAGAACTACGACGCCGATCTGAAGTCACAGATCGCCGACATGCGCAACATCGGCACGGGCCGTGGTGCGGGGTCGATCACGGCTGCCCAGTTCCTGCAGCGCTATGTCAATGACGTACCCTGGGCGCATCTGGACATCGCCGGTGTGGCCTGGTCGCAGAAGGGTTCGCCGACCGCACCGAAGGGGGGCACCGGATATGGTGTTCGCCTGCTGGACGAACTTGTCCGGCGCAATTACGAGAGCTGATCACGGCCAGGCTGGCCGGCAATCGGTACGGCCACGGTTTCCGCCCTTCCTCTTGCCGGGGGAGGGCGGATTGCGTTGCGGCCCCATTCATGGAAGACCACATGCCGAGATGACCGATATCGCCTTCTATCATCTGACCCGGAAGCCGCTGGAAACAGCCCTGCCAGAGCTGTTGGAAAAGGTGGTGGAACGCGGCCTGAAGGCCGTGGTGCGGGCCGCGACGGAAGAACGTGTAGCCACCTTGAACGAACTGCTCTGGACCTATCGCAAGGATGCGTTCCTGCCCCATGGCTCGGCCGAAGACGGCAATGGTGAACAGCAGCCGATCTGGCTGACGCGTGGCACGGACAATCCGGCTGGTGCCCGGGTCCTGTTGCTCGTGGATGGTGTGGCGGCGGCTGATCTTGACGAATTCGACCGGTGTCTCGACCTGTTTGACGGGCGCGACGACGATGCGGTGGCCGGCGCGCGGGACCGCTGGCGTGCGGCACGCGGTGCCGGTCACAGCGTCACCTACTGGAAACAGGGCGAACGCGGCTGGGAAAAGGGCGCATGACAGCCTCCCCGTTCCCGGACCGTGCGAGAGCTTGCCTTCTGCGCGGTGCGGCGGGACAATCCGGCAAAATATGCGGGAGGAAGCAGACATGAGCGGACTGACCGAACAGGACTGCAGCCACATCAACGTGACACCACTGACCGGTGTGCTGGGCGCGGAGATCGACGGGATCGATCTGACATCCGGCCTGAGCGACCGGGTGGTGGAAGAGATCGAACACGCCTTCGCTCAACACAGCGTGATCGTGTTCAGGAATCAGAACATACAGCCGGAAGACCAGAAACGGTTCACCCGCATGTTCGGTGAATTCGGCGTCGAGCCATATGTGAAGACCATGCCCGATCACCCTGAGGTCATTGAGGTTGTGAAGGACAAATCAGAGATTGGCGTCAAGAATTTCGGCGGCAACTGGCATTCGGACTGGAGCTTTCAGGAAGCCCCGCCGCGCGCCACGATCCTGCATGCCAAGGAAGTCCCGCCCTATGGCGGTGATACGCTGTTCGCCAACATGTACATGGCTTACGACACGCTTTCATCTGGCATGCGGCGGATGCTCGACGGGATGCGCGTCATGCATTCCGCGCGTCGCCCCTATGGCATCGACAACAAGCTGTTCGGCACCGCAAAGCGGTCTATGACCATCATCAATACGGAGGAAGCGCATGCGGAGTACGCCCATCCGGCGGTGCGCACCATCCCGCAGACAGGCCGCAAGGCGCTGTTCATCAACCCGGTCTATGCGATCCGGTTCGAGGACATGACGGAACGTGAAAGCCGCCCGATTCTCGATTTCCTCAATGACCATGCGACGCGCGACGAGTTCACCTGTCGGGTGCGCTGGCAGCCGGGCACGCTGACCATGTGGGACAACCGCTGTGTGCAGCACAATGCGATGAATGACTATGACGGTTTCAGCCGTCGTTTGCACCGCACCACCGTTGCCGGTGACCGTCCCAGCATCTGATCCGTTCGCCGTCCCAACGCCCATTCGACCAGGAACATTCCCATGGCCGCTTCCCTGCCTGTTTCGCCGCTTGCCCCGGCGACGCAACCCGACCTGCCGCCGATTGCGGGCTGTGAGCTTGGCAGCATTGCCGCTGGCCTGCGCTACAGCGGGCGTCCGGACCTGACGTTCTTCCGCTTTGCGCCGGGCACCACGGTGGCAGGCGTGCAGACCACGTCGACGACCGCAGGCGCGCCGGTGATCTGGAACGCCCGGCATCTGCCCGGCGGTCAGGCGCGGGCGCTGGTGGTGAATGCGGGCAACGCCAACGTCTTCACCGGTCAGCGCGGCGAAGACGACGTGCAGGCGACGGCGGAAGCTGCGGCGGCGCTGGTCGGATGCGGGGCCGAAGAAGTTTTCGCCGCGTCCACTGGCGTGATCGGGGAACTCTTGCCCATCGCGAAACTGACTGCGGCGCTGCCGCAGGCCGCGGCCAACGTGAAAGCCGATGGCTGGGCGGAGGCAGCGGCCGGAATTCTGACCACGGACACGTTCGAGAAGCGGGCCACGGCCACCGTCGCGATCGGTGATGCCCAGGTCACCATCAACGGCATTTCCAAGGGGTCGGGCATGATCGCGCCGAACATGGCGACGATGCTGGCCTATGTCGTGACCGACGCGGCGCTGCCTGCCGATGTGTTGCGTGACCTGTTGCCTGGCATCAGCGACCGCACCTTCAACTGCGTGACCGTGGATGGCGACATGTCCACGTCCGACATGTGCCTGCTGTTCGCCACAGGGCAGGCCAGCGGACAGCCGACCATCACCTCTGCGGATGATCCGGCGCTGGCCGCATTCCGGGCCGCGCTGCAGGATGTGCTGCAGACGCTTTCCATTCTGATCGCCCGCGACGGGGAAGGGGCGACCAAGCTGATCACCGTCGATGTGACCGGTGCGGAAACGGAAGCCTCTGCCCGCGGCATCGCGCTCTGCATCGCCAATTCGCCGCTGGTCAAGACCGCGATTGCCGGGGAAGACGCCAACTGGGGCCGTGTTGTCATGGCGGTCGGCAAGTCCGGTCAGCCGGTGAAGCGCGAACGGCTGGGCGTCCGCTTCGGCGGGGTCACGATTGCGGCAGACGGCGGCCTGTCACCGGACTACCGCGAAGCCGACATCATCCCCCACATGAAGGGGCAGGAGATCGATATAGAGGTCTCGCTTGGTCTGGGAGACGCGATGGCGCGCATCTGGACCTGCGACCTGACCCACGGCTATATCGACATAAACGCCGACTACCGGTCCTGAGAGGGCAGCGCGCGGACATGAAACTCATCCTCGTCGCTGCCATTGCGCTTGTCCGAGACGCCAGGGTGCTGCTGGCCGAACGTCCGACGGGCAAGAGTCTGGCTGGCCTCTGGGAGTTTCCCGGTGGCAAGGTGGAGGCGGGCGAAACCCCTGAAACATGCCTCGCCCGCGAATGTCTGGAGGAACTCGGGATCACGGTCAGAGAGCAGGATCTGACGCCTTTGACGTTTGCCAGTCACACTTATGAAACATTCCACCTGCTGATGCCGCTTTACGCCTGCCACGCGTGGCAGGGCGAGCTTACGGGCAGGGAAGGGCAACGCCTCGCTTGGGCCAGCGCAGCAGAGCTTGAAACATACCCCATGCCCCCCGCCGACGACCCGCTGCTGCCTGCGATCCGAACTCTGCTGTGACAGGCGGCGTTGCTTGCGGCACCATGGCCACATGAACATGCAGGTCGGTACAGTCTCCGGGCGATATTACTCGAAGCAGGATGACGGGCGCATCCGCTGCGAGGTCTGTCCGCGCTATTGCAAGCTGAACGACGGGCAGCGCGGCCTGTGTTTCGTGCGGGCGCGGCGGGGCGACGAAATCGTGCTCACATCCTATGGCCGCTCCTCCGGGTTCTGCATCGACCCCATAGAGAAGAAGCCGCTGAACCACTTCCACCCCGGCACACCGGTGCTGTCGTTCGGCACGGCGGGCTGCAATCTGACCTGCCACTTCTGCCAGAACCACGACATGTCGAAGAGCCGCGAGATGGACACCCTGGCCGACGCCGCGCCGCCGTCGATGCTGGCGGAGACGGCAGTACGGCTGGGCTGCACGTCGGTGGCCTATACCTACAATGACCCGGTCATCTTTCTGGAATATGCGGTCGATACCGCCATCGCCTGCCATGAGGTGGGGGTGAAGAACGTGGCTGTCACCGCCGGATACATCTGTGCCGAGCCGCGCGCCGAGTTCTATGCCCACATGGATGCCGCCAATGTCGATCTGAAGGCGTTCAGCGAGGATTTCTACCGCCGGGTCACTGGCTCGCAGCTTGGTGCCGTCAAGGAGACGCTGGAATATCTGGTGCGGGAGACGAATGTCTGGGTGGAGATCACCAACCTGCTGATCCCGGGCGAGAATGATTCGGACGCGGAGCTGGAGGCGATGACTGCCTGGGTGGTGGAGCGGCTCGGGCCCGACGTGCCGATGCATTTCACCGCCTTTCACCCGGACTTTCGCATGCTCGACAAGGAACGCACGCCGCCCGAGACCCTGTTCCGGGCGCGCAGCATCGCCCTGCGCGCCGGCGTCCGGCATGCCTATGTCGGCAACATCCATCACAAGCAGGCGCAGTCCACCTGGTGTTCAGGCTGTGGCGGGCTGTTGATTGGCCGGGACTGGCATCAGCTGTCGGATTGGCACCTGGATGATCACGGCGGCTGCCTCTGGTGCGGCACACTGCTGCCTGGCCGGTTCAATGGCCTGCCCGGGGACTGGGGCCGGCGGCGGGAACGGGTGCAGATGACCCCGAAACCGCCCGCTGCGTCGCCTCAGGCCTGATCCAGCTTCCAGGCAATCTGGGGCAGGCGGTCGGCGCCCCAGAACAGTTCGCCATCAACGATGAAGCTGGGGCTGCCGAAGACGCCGGTCGCGACGGACTGATTGCAGGCGTCCTTCAGCATTTCCTTCACCGCCGGGTCGTCCGGGGCGGCCCGGGCGTCAGCTTCGCCGAAGCCATGCCGGACGGCGATGGCGACTGCGTTGGCCTTGTCGGAAATGTCGATGCCTTCAGACCAGTGCGCCCGCAGCAGATCGCGCGCGGCATCGGTGGCACGTACCGGGTCTATGGACCGCATCCAGCAGAACAGGCGGGCGGGGACGAACGGCGAGGTGACGAAATCCGGGACCGCCGGGCGATAGTCGATGCCGTGAAAGCGATAGATCCGGGGCACATCCATGCGGATGTAGTCGCCTTTCAGCGGGGTCTCCATCAGTGGCGGCAGCCCCATGGTCTTCATGACCGAGACCCCCAGCAGCATCGGTTGCCAGTCGACGCTTCGCCCATGCATGGCGGCCAGTTTCTCAATTCCCACCGCGCCGGGCCAGGCGTAGGGAGAGATGAAATCGAAATGAAACGCGATCGGGTGGTCAGCCATCGGTCCTTGCCTCGTTGTCTTGGGCCCTGCTGTCTTGAGCCTCGCTGCCATGCGCCTGGATGTGTTCGATCAGCAGCCGCGCGGTGGCCTCCGGTGCTTCTTCCGCCACGAAATGGCCGACGCCATCCAGTGCCTCGAAGCGGCAGGTGGCCGCAACATGCTCCGGCGTCAGGCTGGCCGCCATCTCGCCGACGCTCATGTCCTCGCGGCCCCAGACATACAGGGTCGGCACCTGAATGGCGGGGAAGTCGCTGCGTGCCAGCGTCGACCCGCCCGCAAATGCGGCACGATACCAGTTGAGCGCCGCGTCGAGTGCAGCGCGGGTGCCGAGCACCGACAGGTGGCAGGATGCAAGGGCGTCCGACATCCGGCGTTTTCGCTCTGGCGCGGCAGGGTCCTCGGTGCCGAACAGTCCGGCGGCATTCTCGAAACACAGCGTGTTGCGCAATGCAGCCGCGCTGTCCTTCAGCAACCGGTCCGCCATGGCCGGATCCTGAAATGCCTTGTGATGGCGGGACCGGCTGGCTTGGGCCGGGTCATCCCTGAACGCCCTGGCGAAGGCCGCCGGATGCGGGCGCGAAAGCACGGTCAGGCTCAAAAGCCGTTCGGGATGCAATGCGGCTGCGGCCCAGGCAATCTGCCCGCCCCAGTCATGTCCCACGAGGTGAAATCGTTCTGCCCCGACAGCATCGGCAATGGCGATGGCGTCCGCCACCATCTCCTCGACCTGATAGGCATCAATGCCTTCAGGGCGTGCGCCGGAGGAATACCCGCGCTGATCCGGCGCAATCCCGCGAAACCCTGCTTTCGCCACCGCTTCCAGCATGTCGGTCCAGCTGTGGCGTGAATTGGGGAAGCCATGCAGGAACAGCACCTTCTCGGGCGCCTTTCCGGCACCGGCCACATCAGTAGTGAAGCGCAGGCCGCGTACTGCAAATTCCTTGGTCTCGATCATCACCTCATGCCTCCCCCGGCAGAACTGACCCGGCAATCCTTGCTCGGCCAGGCATCGATTTCAGCCAACATGCTGATTTTTTTCAGTTTTATCTTGGCACCACATGTGCATCGCAAGCCGTGAAACCAACTGGAGCACGATCATGTCAATGAACACCGCCATCGAAAAGTCCCAGATCGACTGGGCAGCCCAGCACCTGACGCTTGCCCTGGGCGGCATCGCAGCAGATATCGCCGGTTCATGGGCCGATCACATGAGCCGCATGGACAAGCCTGAGCTGTCCGAGACCTGGCGTCAGGTTGAACAGCAGCTTGCCGCGCCGACGGAATAAGTCGGCTCCGCCCGGCCTCCATCGTCCTGTGCCTACACTGAACACCCTGTTCAGATCCGGCGCAGGACATGGACGCGGGCCAGCAGGCGCTCCGCCGCCGGGGCGCCGGGCAGGCCGACATACTTCCGGCTCTCGTCTGCGGGTGAGAGAATATCTGCTGCAATCAGTTGCGTGATCACCGCCGCGTAGCTTTCTGTGTATGCCGCTTCCGTGATGGTCACAATCATGTGGCCGCCAGGCCGGACGATACGCGCCAGTTCATGCAGGCAACTGGCGGGCGCATGGCCTGGTGTCATGACGCCGGAACTGATGATCGCGTCATAGGTGTCATTGGCAAAATCCAGTTCCGCCCCCAGCATCTGCTGCCTCAGATGGCGATAGCACCCCTTGGATCCCGCGATCTGCAGCATGCCCTCCGACAGGTCGATGCCGTCCACCTGATCATACCCCAGCACCGCCAGCGTCTCACCCAGCACCCCGGTGCCGCATCCCGCATCCAGCACGATGGCCGCCGGATCGGGCGCGTGGCGTCCCATCAACCCCGCGATCATGGCCGGATGACGATAGCCCCAACGGGACATGTCGCCATCATAATCCCTGGCCCAGCCGTCATAGCTCTGCTTCAGCGCGCCAGTGTCGCCGTCCGCTGCATAGACATCCTTCAGGTGTGCTTCGGTGTCCTTCATGGTCCCGCTCCCGGTGATCAGGCTGCTGTCACTGCTGGCTCAGTCGACTATTGTTCGGCGCAATCGCTGCAAATCGCAAGCGCAGGAGAGAGACCATCGATACCGACGCACCCTGGCTGAACACGCGTGATCTTCAGCAGATATTTGCGGCCATCGCGGCGGCGGGGGGCGAAGTGCGCGTGGTCGGCGGAGCTGTACGCGATCATCTGCTCGGCAGGCCGATCAAGGATGTTGATCTGGCGACCACCCTGCAACCGGATGCGGTGATCGAGGCCGCGGCGCAGGCAGGCTTGAGAACCATTCCCACCGGTATGGATCATGGCACCGTCAGTTTCGTGATCAATGGCCAGACCTATGAGACAACGACCCTCCGCGCGGATGTGGAGACGGATGGCCGCCATGCGGTTGTCCGATACACCGATAACTGGGCAGAGGATGCCAGGCGGCGCGACCTGACCATGAACGCGCTTTATCTGGATCCGCACGGTGTGCTGCATGATCCGCTGGGGCAGGGAGAGGCAGATGCCCGCGCGGGCATCATCCGCTTCATTGGCGACGCCACAGAACGCATTCGGGAGGATTACCTGCGAATCCTGCGGTTCTTCCGATTTCACGCGCAACTGGGCTGGCCGATCCGCGATGCGGTGGGGCTTGCGGCCTGCACGGCAGAGGCGGAGGGTTTGCGGCAGTTGTCTGTGGAGCGTGTCTGGCAGGAAATGCTGTTGCTGCTGTCAGCCCCCGCCCCCCTGCAGATCCTGCAGGCGATGCGAACCGGGGGGGTGTTGAACGTGGTTGCACCGGAAATCGATCCGCAGCGTCCGCTGCCCGTACAGCCTGATGCCGTCCTGCGCCTCGCTGCCCTGATCGAGACGCGCGACGCAGCAGATGCGCTGGCGCGGCGCTGGAAATTGTCGAAGGCTGACGCGTCCCGTCTGAGCAGGGCCAAGAGGCCGGCAGGAGATGCCTTTGCCTCGGTCCGCAGTGTCCGCCACGCGATCTATCGCGATGGGCGACAGGCCATAACCGACCGCGCCGTACTTGCCGACCTGGCGGGGCAGCCCGTTTCATCACCGGTTCTGGCCGAGATCGACGTCTGGGCGCCCCCTGTCTTTCCCGTCACTGGCAGGGATCTGATACAGGCGGGAATGACACCAGGGCCTGAACTGGGACGGGCGCTCAAGGCGCTGGAGCGGCGCTGGCTGCAGGATGATTTCCGGGCTTCGCGTGACACATGCGTCGGCTGGTTGCCCGAAGTTCTCAGTGAGCTGCCTGAAATCCTCAGTGGGCTGACAGACCCAGAATCCAGCCCTCGTCGGTCATGACCGCATCACGTTCCGCCGCTGTCAGTGCTTCCGGGGCTGACAGATACTGGCGCAGGGTTCCCTCGGCCTGCCACTGCAGGATCCGGTCGCGGGTGACAGCCACCTGCGCCTGATCGCGGATCGGGTACGGGCTGCCGGAAAGGTCAAACAGGCTGGGCCAGCATTCGACGTGCACGAGACCGCTGAGGCGGCTTGCCCAAGCCGTCTCGAAGGGCCACCAGAATGCTGGAGATGCAGGTTCAAGGCGTTCATTCAACCGATGAATTGCGGCGAGTCCCATGAGGGCCTGCGAGCCAACGGAGCCGGTCGTGTAGAGCTTCCAGACGCTCTGTATGCCGGGGAACCCGGCGGCACGGGCATGGCGTTCGGCGATGCGCCATTCGGGAAAGGGGAACTGGCTGAAGTCAGGCTTCTTCTCCGGCACGGTGGCAACCGGGCGTGTTCGCGGCCGCGCCCAGAACGGTCCCGCATCGGAACCGAGGTCCCGGTTCAGGGCATCCGCCACGTCGAACCGATTGTTGCTGTCCTGCGGGCCATCCTCCACCAGTCCGGCCAGCCGCCTGGCGATGCTGCGCCCGCCCCCCAGACCGCAAGCCGACGGATAACCGAAGGGGAAGTCCCAGGCGATCATGGCGTTGCCATCGACACTGCGCACCAGCCGCTCCAGGTAATCCAAGCACGCATTGCGGGTTCGGCAATAGACGGGATCGGGCCTGTCATCCGCAGTACCCCAGGCAATCCAGACGCGATCCTTCGTCGGGCGTGCCGGACCGGGTGTTGCCGCTGCTGACCAGTCGACAACCGCGATCAGGTCGAAGGTCGCTGACCGGTCAGCCACAGGGATCGCTGTCAGGCACGGGCCGCGCGCCGCTGCAGCACGGGACTGTAGATACTCAACAATTGCTTGTCCGTTTTCCAACCGGGAATAGACATGGATTCAGTATTTTCCGGTTCGTTCTTCAGAATGTGCTGCAGCATTGTGTCCAGCCGTGCCATGTCCTTCGGATGTTTCAAGGCGTCCTCGGCGACCTGTGCGAGACCGCGGATCAGGCCGCGCAATTCCTCGCGCAGGTCATTGCGTTCGGCCTTCACATGGGTCCAGAGCAATGCCGCCCCGGCGAGCAGGATGAACGCCGGCTCGGCGCGGGTGAAGGGGCGCAGGCGATCATCCCCCAACTGCCCGCCTTCGGGCACGTCCACATTGTCCAGTTGGGCGAAGCCCTGGCTCATCTCCACGATGTATCCGGGGTCATCGCGATGGCTGAGCGTGATGCCCGGTGCATGCGCATCCAGCAGGACGGCATGCCGCGCCTTGTCTTCCTCACCCGGCTTGCGGGCCGTGATGATCAGGTGATCCAGATGGGCCGACTGGGCAACCCAGGACTTGAAGCCGTTGACCCGCCAGCCGTCGCCTTCTTGCGTCATGCGGACACCCGGATGCCTGACGGGATCATGGCGGTCCTCGCTGCCGGCAAGCGCCGACCAGCCCGCCACCGGCAGTTCGGGGAAGCAATGCGCCATGGCGGCCTGATAGCCGCTGACGAACACCCATGCCAGGCGGTCGGCGTGCAGGCCGCCCATGATGGCCATCGCCACAGGGGCATGCTGACCCAGATCATGCTGCATCCAGATCTGCCGCCATTCAGCCTCTGTCGCTGCCGTATCGCGGTCTGGAGGATTGTCGAGCAGATCATCGATCGGAGCAGTCATTGGCTGTCTTCTCCCTCGGGGTTTGATGTGCAGGGTAACGTCTGCCTGATCTCCACAGCGAGTCCATAGTGATCGGATAGCGGGATCATGCTGCCATCCGGTGCCATCAGGTCATGCGCCGTGGCGACATGGTGCGTCGCCATGGTGAGCCCATGCGACGACGGACGCACCCAGACATGATCAATGTCCTGATCCGGGTCGTCACCATTGATGATCGGGTTCTGTCTGGACCAGGTTGTCACCCCGCTGGAATCATGGGTTTCCGCATCGATGCGGGCATCCAGCCATCCCCGCAGGGCACCCAGGCCGAATGTCTCCGGCTCCAGGGCCGCCGCTGCGTTGAAATCGCCGCCAAGGACGAGCACCCGGTCACCGGCACCGCGTTCCATCGAATCGAGCGCCATCGTGATCTGGCGCTGCCGGGTCTCCGGCGCGCGCGCAGCGACATCCGCCCTTCCGCGTCCGTCATAGCTGGTGTGCATGTTGCCGATGCGAAACGGCTGGTCATCGACCGAGATCTCTATGCAGTGCATGCCCTTGCGGGCGACAAATCGCTCGACCCAGTCGATTGCGGGAAAGAGCAGGGCGGCGGCGTGGCTGACCTTGATACCCTTGCGCACCAGCATCACGAGGCCGGAATCCGGCCCCTGCGTCCGCGCTGCGACGGCGCGAAACCCCGGCGTTCGGGCCAGCAGGCGGGCCACATCGCGTCCATAGGCTTCCTGCAGCAGCCAGACATCGGCCTGTTCGGCATTGCGGGCCAGATATGCAGCAATCGCAGGCAATCGGGTCCGTTGATGGGGCACGCCTTCACGCAGCGTGCGGCCCAGCAGGTGCAGCCGGGCCATGCCAATGTTGAATGTGGCGATACGGATCATCGGAAAATTCGCATGGGTGCTCGGGTTGCGGGGCATGGGGCACCCCCCTATATAGCAGTTCGCGTCAGGGTGATTGTGACAGTGGTTGCACCGGTTCCCGGACCATCCGTGACGCACAAGCGAACCAAACTGCAAGGGGGCGCGGGCGGTGCCTGTAAGGGCCAACCGCGTCGGCCACATTAAAAGAGGAAGCTGATGTCGAAAGTAATCGGTATCGACCTGGGCACCACGAATTCGTGTGTGGCCGTTATGGATGGCAGCAACGCCAGGGTTGTCGAGAATGCTGAGGGCGCGCGTACCACGCCGTCCATGGTGGCCTTCACCCCGGATGGCGAGCGCCTTGTTGGACAGGCTGCCAAGCGTCAGGCAGTGACCAACCCGACCAACACCCTGTTTGCGATCAAGCGCCTGATCGGTCGTCCCTATGGTGACCATGTGGCGAACGAGATTGCCAAGACGGCTCCGTTCGAGATCGTGAAGGCGGACAATGGCGACGCCTGGGTCGAGGCGAATGGCGAGAAGTATGCGCCTTCGCAGATCTCCGCCTTCATCCTTCAGAAGATGAAGGAAACCGCCGAAGCCTATCTGGGCGAGACGGTGGACAAGGCCGTGATCACCGTTCCGGCGTATTTCAATGACTCCCAGCGCCAGGCCACAAAGGACGCAGGCAAGATTGCCGGTCTGGAAGTGCTGCGCATCATCAACGAGCCGACTGCTGCGGCCCTGGCCTATGGTCTGGACAAGTCCGGCGAGAACAAGATCATCGCGGTCTATGACCTTGGTGGCGGTACCTTCGATATTTCCGTGCTGGAAATCGGCGACGGCGTGTTCGAAGTGCGCTCCACCAACGGTGACACCTATCTGGGTGGTGAAGACTTCGACATGGTTCTGGTGAATTACTTCGCCGACGAGTTCAAGAAAGAGAACTCGGTCGATCTGCGGAGTGACAAGCTGGCCCTGCAGCGCCTCAAGGAAGCTGCCGAGAAGGCGAAGGTGGAACTTTCCTCGTCGACGCAGACCGACATCAACCTGCCTTACATCACCGCCGACGCATCCGGTCCGAAGCATCTGACCCTGAAGCTGAGCCGGGCGAAGTTCGAAAGCCTGGTGGGTGAACTGGTGCAGCGCACCGTCGCCCCGTGCAAGGCCGCACTGAAGGATGCCGGTCTGTCGGCAGCCGAAATCGACGAAGTGGTCCTGGTCGGCGGCATGACCCGCATGCCCAAGGTCATCGAGACGGTGAAGGAATTCTTTGGCAAGGAACCGCACCGGGGCGTGAACCCCGATGAGGTTGTGGCCATCGGTGCCGCGATCCAGGCCGGTGTCCTGCAGGGTGACGTCAAGGACGTCTTGCTGCTCGACGTCACGCCGCTGTCGCTGGGTATCGAGACACTGGGTGGCGTGTTCACCCGCCTGATCGACCGCAACACGACGATCCCGACCAAGAAGTCCCAGGTCTTCTCGACGGCGGAGGACAACCAGTCAGCCGTGACGATCCGGGTCTTCCAGGGCGAGCGTGAGATGGCTGCCGACAACAAGTTGCTTGGCAACTTCGACCTGGTCGGAATTCCGGGGGCGCCGCGTGGCGTGCCACAGGTGGAAGTCACGTTCGACATCGACGCCAACGGCATCGTCAATGTTCAGGCCAAGGACAAGGCCACGAACAAGGAACAGTCGATCCGCATTCAGGCCTCCGGCGGCCTGTCGGACGCCGACATCGACAACATGGTCAAGGAAGCGGAAGCCAACAAGGCCGAGGACGAGAAGCGTCGTGAGGCTGTCGAGGCGCGCAACCAGGCAGAGGGTCTGATCCACACGACGGAGAAGACGCTGGCCGACCTGGGTGACAAGGTGGATGCCGAAACGAAGACCGGTATCGAAACCGCAATCACCGATCTGCGTACCGCCATGGAAGGCGACGATGGCGACGCCATCAAGCAGAAGACGGAAGCCCTGGCTCAGCTGTCCATGAAGCTGGGCGAGCAGATGTATGCCGAACAGGCTGCAGCCGGTGATGCCGAAGCAGGTGGGGAGCCCGGCGCGGATGCCGGTGCCAGGCCCGCCGACGACGACATTGTCGATGCCGACTTCGAGGAAGTCGACGACGACAAGAAGAAGTCTGCCTGATCGGCAACGGAGCGAATATGACGGCACCGGCCATGTCCCAGTGACAGGCCGGTGCCGTTCGTTCCGACTGACGTGAGAGGCGGGGACGACTGATGGCCAAGACCGACTACTACGAGATGCTGGGTGTATCGCGCGACGTTGATGCGGCGACACTGAAGAAGGCCTATCGCAAGAAGGCGATGCAATATCACCCCGACAAGAATCCGGGTGACGCCAAGGCCGAACAGACTTTCAAGGAACTATCGGAAGCCTATGACGTGCTGCGCGACGCTGAAAAGCGCGCGGCCTATGACCGTTTTGGCCATGCGGCCTTTGAAAACGGTGGCTTCAATGGCGCCGGGCGGGCCTCTGGTCCTGATTTCGCCAATTCGTTCTCCGACATCTTCGAAGACCTGTTCGGTGAGTTTGTCGGCGGCAGTCGTGGCGGCCGACGCGGCGGACCCGCCCGTGGCGACGACCTGCGCTACAACATGGAGATCGAGCTGGAAGACGCCTTCATCGGCAAGCAGGCTCAGATCACCATCCCGACCGCGGTCAACTGTGATACCTGCAGCGGCAGCGGCGCAACGCCGGGGACGGACCCCATCGGCTGCAGCACCTGCAACGGCATGGGCAAAGTCCGCGCGCAACAGGGCTTCTTCACCATCGAACGCACCTGTCCGTCCTGCGGCGGCCAGGGCCAGGTGATCAGCGATCCCTGTATCGATTGCAACGGCAACGGTCAGGTGCAGCGCGAAAAGACGCTTTCCGTCAACGTGCCTGCGGGTGTCGAGGACGGCACGCGGATCCGATTGTCAGGTGAAGGCACGCCGGGGGGCCGCGGTGGCCCCAATGGCGACCTCTACATCTTCCTGTCGCTGAACCCGCATCCGATCTTCGAGCGGGAGGGCATGAACCTGTTCTGCTCCGTTCCCATTCCCATGACCACGGCGGCACTGGGCGGCGATGTCGAGGTGCCGACAATCGATGGCGGTCGCGCCAAGGTGACCATTCCGGCGGGTACCCAGAACGCCAAGCAGTTCCGTTTGCGGGCCAAGGGCATGCCGCAGTTGCGTGGTGGGTCCTACGGCGACCTCTACATCCAGGCCGAGATCGAGGTGCCGGTGCATCTCTCCCGCCGCCAGAAGGAACTGCTGGAGGAATTTGCCACCGAAAGCAGGGATGGACGGGGCAAGAAGAACCACCCCCAGACCGAAGGTTTCTTCGACAAGGTGAAGGAATTCTGGTCAGACCTGACGGACTGACAGGCTGCGCAACCGCGAAAACGGCCGTCACCCCGGGTGAAAGACCCGGGGTCCACGTTGTGAGTGTTCCGGATGCCAGGAAGACCGGATACCTGATCATCGCCGCGAAGGCGGCTGGCCTGTCAGGTGTTCAGGAAATTCAGTTTCAGCCCCGGCACTGGCCATTCCATCCGTGCCAGCTTGCCTGTGGAACTGAGAGTGATCCACGCCGTCTTCATGTCTGGCCCGCCAAAGCAGATGTTCGTTGTGACCACATCCGGCATCGCAACATGGCGAATGTTTGCCCCGTCGGGTGAGATGACCGTGATGCCGCCATTGTGGATCGTGGCCACACAGACATTGCCTTCACTGTCGATGGCGAGCGAATCCAGCAGTTGATGGCCGGGCAATCCGGCAACCAGGCGGCCCTGATGGCCGCGAATTGGCTGCCTTCTTGCGGACAGTTTGCCTGGTCCGCTCAAGCCATAGGCCCAGACACGGCCTGTGTGTGTCTCGGCGACATAAAGCTCGTCCTCGGCTGGTGAAAGGCCGACACCGTTCGGCGCCTCGGAGGGGAAGATGACTTCCTCGATATGTGATCCGTCAGGCTGCGCGTAGTAGATGCCGGTCACGTCCCGGTCCCGTTCGCGGATCTTGCCGTGATCGGTGAACCAGAACCCGCCGGACCGGTCGAAGACAATATCGTTCGGTCCCTTCAGCGGATGGCCATCGCAGTGGGTGTAAAGCGTCTCGACCACACCCGTTTCGAGATCGATCCGCTCGATCCTGCCGCCTGAGTAATCGTCCGGCTGATCCAGTGGAAACAGCCGCCCCTTGCTTTCCAGAATGCGAAAACCGCCATTGTTGCAGACGTAGCATTTGCCGTCCGGTCCGATCGCTGCCCCGTTCGGTCCGCCGCCTGGTGTGGCGACGACCGTCTTCGTGCCGTCGGGATGCACGCGCGTCAGTCGACCGGCAGCGATCTCCACCACAAGCACATCGCCATCTGGCAACGCAATCGGCCCCTCAGGAAAACGCAGTCCTTCGGCCACAATCGTGAAATCAGTCATTTGATGATTCTCCCCGATCCGGATGGTCGATCAGATCCGGCGATCTGACAACCCGTTGGCTTAACTGTTCATTGATGGATTTGGTTGCATCTTGCGCCGCAACGATACCGATCCACTTCCGGGAGACACCGAACCATGCAACAGCACAATTCAGAGACCACCGGTCTGACCCTCCGTCTGGATCCCTTTGGTGAAATCGGTGAACTGAATGGTGATTCCGATCGTCTGCTGGGCCGGTCCAGTGTCGACCTCTGGCGTCGGCCCGTTTCGGACATCTTCAGCGCGGAGGCGAGCGCCACGCTCAGCCAGGCGCTTGGTGACATGACACAGGGCAAGGCAACCGAACGCCGTGTCATCGCCTATGATCGCCCCGACGGCCAACAGACCCACTTTGATCTTCGCGTTGGTCCGGCTGGCAAGGTGCCAGGGGATGGATACCTGGTCCGTCTCGCACCGACGCGTGCACCTGACGCATGGGAGCCTGCCGCCACCGATGCGGCTCTCGTCGGAACGGATGATGATGCAGGCAGCAGTCTGGATCGCATGGCGGGTCTGATGTCGGATGGCAAGGCGGGGCAGGGTATCACGCTGATGTCTGTCGATGGCGGGCTTGGTGCCTTCAATGGGCCGGACGCCGCGATGCACTTCCGGCGGATCGTGGACGCAAGTGCCCGCAGCCTGGGTGCAACAGGCACAGCCGACCTGTCGGATGGCGCTTACGGGGTTATCCACGGGGATGACTATGATGGCGCGCGCCTGGTCAGCGATGTGGGACAGGAAGCGGCTTCGCGCGGCATCCTGAAGGATGCGGACAGTCTGTCTGCCGAGACTGTGGTCGCGGATGCGACCAGTGTTTCTGCCGATGCGGTGCGCGGGACATTGAGCCACATGCTGGGGGGGCTGCGGCGTGGTCTGACCCGGGGCTTCAAGCGTTCCAACCTGCGGGAAGCGCACGGGAAAGCCCTGACCGCCGCCGAAAAGATGCTGGGCGATGTGCGCCAGGCCATCAAGGACGGTGCCTTTGTGCGTCGCATGCGCCCCATCCTGAGCCTGAAGCGCAACAAGGTGGCGATGCATGGCATTGGTGCCGACCTGCAACTGAATGGGGAACTGGTCGCCCCCGAACAGATCTTTGGTCTGGTCGACAGCGATGATGTGCAATGCGATTTCGAGACCGCTTGCGTGGCGCAGGCCATCAAGCATCATCTGGAGGCCAAGACGTGGCAGTCGATTTCGTTCCGGGCGCTGGTGTCGATCCGTCAGGACTACCTGCTGCGCCAGGATGTGCGCCAGCGGATAGCGTCTTTGGCCAAGGCCAGCGGCATCGACCGTACCAACCTGATCCTGCGCCCTTACGAGCCACTCAGCGGCAACCTGAACGGCAAGGGGAGCGCGCTGGTGGGTGATGAGAGCACGGATGCCCCATGGTGCCTCTCGGTGCCTGACTTCTATGCCTTTGTCGCGGGCGATGCTGACCGGCGGGAACGTCCGATCGAGATGGTGGAAAAGACTCAGGGTTACATCGAGATCGCAGCGGATCGGATCATGGGCCTTCTGGCGCAGAAGGACGGACGCTTTCTGGTACGTGGGCTGGTCGAGAACTGGCGCGGGCGGCAGATCGAACTCATCGCCACAAGCGTCAACAAGGCCGAACAGCAGCAGACCATTGCCGATCTGGGCATTCGCTACGCCCGGGGCCAGCTGATCGGTGGCTGGGAGAGCCGCTACTGATCCCGCGCATGGCCGGTACCAGCGCCTGAATCTTTGCGCCCATCCTGCTGCCGTGCGACGTTCCCTTCCACAGGCGTGACGTGGGGAGGCGGCATCCTTGAGCGTGGATATTCGACAGCCGGACACAGGTGGCGGTGCAGGGGCTTCCAGGTCGTCGGACCTGTTGCCCCAGTTCGCGCTGCTGGTCGCTGCAGTGCTGCTCGGCAGTTCGTTCGTTGCGGCCCGTGCAATCATGGACCATTCGGACAGTCCGGCGACGCTCGGGTTCCTGCGCTACATCCTTGCTGCGGTGTGCCTGTTGCCACTGGTTCTGCGCAGGGCCCACTGGCAGATGCGTCGCACCGATGTCGGGTTGGCGCTGGGGCTGGGCGTGCTGCAGTTCGGCCTGTTTCACCTTTTCGTGAACACGGCCTTGCAGGAAATTCCGGCTGCGCGCGGGGCGGTGATCTTCGCACTTGTGCCCATTCTCACCATGTTGATCGCTGCCGCTGGCGGGCGCGACAGCCTGTCGTGGATCATGACCGTCGCCGCCGCGCTGTCGTTCGCCGGCGTTTCCCTGGTCGTCGGTGAAAAGGCATTCAGCCCGTCCGTCGGGGGTGACAGCCTGTGGGGGGAGGGGCTGTTCTTCCTCGCCGTCTGCTGTGGTGCGACCTACAACGCCTTTTCCGCGCGGCTCTACCAACGCTATTCGGTCGCCGCCGTGTCGATGCTGGCCATGCTGGGTGGCGTCATCACCCTGCTGCCCTTCGCGGTGGCGGAGGGGCTGTTCACGACCGGGCCCGGGTACACGACGAAGGACTGGTGGCTGGGGGTCTATCTGGCTGTCTTCGGCGGCACGGCCAGCATGCTGCTGTTCAACTGGGGCCTTCAGCAGATGTCGCCCACCCGCGCGGCAATCTGGGTGCCCATGAGCCCCATTGCCGCGACGGCGTTCGGTGCGCTGCTGCTGGATGAAATCATCACACCACTGTTCATGGTGGGACTGGTCTGTGCGGTTGCCGGCCCCTTGCTGGTCAGCTGGGGAAGAGGGAGGAGACAACGCAATGGCTGATCTGACAGGCAAGGTGGCGATCATCACGGGCGCGGCGCGTTACCGGGGAATCGGGCGGGCCATCGCGCTGCGGCTCGCGCAGGATGGCGCGGATATGGTGGTATCAGCGCGCGGGCAGGCCGGGCCTGCGCCGGAACATGAACAGCAGATGGGTTGGGACGGTACCGCGTCGCTGGCTGCGGAGATCAAGGCGCTGGGGCGCAGGGTCGAAGCGGTTGCCTGTGACGTGACCGATCGCCAGCAGGTGGCGGCAATGGTCGATGGTGTCGTCGCTTCGTTCGGGCGGCTGGACATCATCATCAACAATGCCGGCGTGCCAAGCGGTGCAGGCGCATCGCCGATCATCGACATGGACGATGACGACTGGTTTCGCACCGTCGATGTCAATCTGAACGGCGTCTATCACGTGTCGAAGGCCGGTGCGCGGGCCATGCTGGCCGCTGGCAATGGCGGCGCGATCGTCAACCTGTCGTCCACTGCCGGTCGCGTCGGCATGGCCAACTATGGTGCCTATTCAGCCACCAAGTTCGGGGTGATCGGTCTGACCCAGCAGATGGCGGCTGAACTCGCCGCGGCTGGGATCCGGGTGAACTGCATCTGCCCCGGGTCCACGGACACGGACATGATGGACGGCACGTTCCGGCGCGTGGCAGGCCACGTCGGCACGGAATTCGACAGGATCAAGAAGGGCGTCCGCCGTCAGGTGCCGATGGGTCGCCAGGGGGATGTCGCCGAACAGGCCGCCGCCGTGGCGTTCCTGGCCAGCGATGATGCCAGCTACATCACCGGGCAGACCCTGAATGTGGATGGTGGCCTGCGCATGGACTGACGGCATGGCGTCGATCGTTTCGCGCCGGGGTCCCGCGCCGGGGTCCCGCGCCTGCGGCAAGGCTTGACCGGGAAGCTTTGGCGCGGGAACACTGATGTTTCAACTGGTTATTCTTTGGGAGGTCTGGAAATGTCGGGTGCGGGAATGGATGAACTGCTGGCGCTTGGTGTGGAAGTCGGGGCAATGCTGACGGCGCGCGGGGAACGGGTCGCGGTCGCCGAGTCATCATCCGGCGGTCTGCTGTCCGCCGCCTTGCTGGCTGTGCCCGGTGCCTCTGCCTATTACCGTGGCGGGGCTGTCATCTACAACCGCATGTCCATCAGGGAACTGACAGGGCTGGACATAAAGGCATTGATGAAGACCGGCATCCGGTCCAGTTCGGAGCCTTTCGCGGCCTGTCTGGCAGAGGCGGTGAAGACCAACATGCGCGGGGACTGGGGGCTTTCCGAAACAGGCGCTGCGGGACCGACGGGTAATGGCTACGGGGATGCCGCAGGGCACAGTTGCTGCGCTGTTGCAGGGGCTGCAACGGCTGCAACGGCTGCAACGGTTACCCGCACGCTGGAGACCGGGGACAGTGACCGTCCGGCGAACATGGTCCGCTTTGCCATTGCTGCCCTGACCCTGTTCAGGGATGAGCTTGCCGCCGCCCCTGAAAAGACTGCAGAAACCGCGTAATCCGGTCGATCTGACAGTGGACAACGGGGGCCATTCAGCCTGACAGCGGCAGCTGTTCGCGACGCATCGTGAACCGGTCGTCGCGGTCGCGCGGGATCTTCATGATGCCGTTGGCCCGCAGCACTGGCGTGTCGTTGACGTTCAATGTGGCATTGCAGAACACCATGCGCGGCGTCGCACGGATTACCTCCGTGCGCCCTTCGACCCATTCCCCGACCATGACGGGGACGAGGAAATCGCAGTTCAGGTTGATGGTGGGCAGGAACTTCCGCAGCTTCAATGCGACTGTGGCGCCGAAGGCGACCTGGACATCCACCAGGGTAGCCAGCATGCCACCGTGACAGCTGCCTGACGGGTTCAGGTGCTTCTCTGCCACGCGGAATCCCAGATGCGCCTCCCCATCGACAATACGGCCGAATACGGGACCAACGAGACCGAACATGCCTTCGGTATCGCCGAAGACCTTGAATCCCTTGGGGGCATCGTGTTCCTGTTCCGGTGTCATTGGAAAAGTTCCTTTGGATCAAGGGCATTGGGATCACCGTTGCGCGGCAGCTTGAAGATGCCAGCGGCGCGGGCGATCAGGGTTCCGTCCTGCTTGATGATGCGGCAGTCGGTGAACATCGTGCTGCCGCCACGTTTCAGCACTTCCGTCCTGCCCTGCACCCAGTCGCCAACGACAGCAGGGGCCAGGAAGTCCACATTGACCGATACGGTGGGGATGAACAGACCCGTGTCCAGCTGGTAGTTCAGCGAGGAATTGAGCTGCATGTCCACCAGTGTCATCAGCATGCCGCCGTGCAGGGTTTCGCCCGCGTTCGTGTGCCTGCTTTCGACACGGAACCCGAGAATCAGATGACCGCCCTCGTCACGCCAATAGAGCGGTCCATTGCCTTCGATGAAGGGCGCAGGCAAGCGGGCCGGGCGGAACCCGGCAGGTATTGTCGTTTCCATCGTGTTCCTTGTCTTCTCAGCGGATCGCCGGTGCCACATCTGCCATGAAGGCGGACATGCGGTCCGTGGTCGCCTGCGCGTCAGGGGCCGTGAAGTTGAGCATCAGGCTGCCGAACCCCTGTTCCTTCATCCGACCTATGTCATCGGCAATCGCATCGGCGGACCCGGTCAGGATCATGCGGTCGCCATCCTTGTTCTGCACCTCGTCGCCCAGATTGTACCAGTGGCTCCAGTACGCCAGGTCCAGGGTAGCAAGATCACGTCCTTCTTCATCGGCGATGCCTTTCAGCCGATCAAGCCGCTTGGCGATGCGCGCGTGTGTGTCCATGGGGAATTTCGGATTGTTGCCGATCGGATACCAGGCATCGCCTTTGCGCACCGCGCGTCGGAGGGCCGGTGCGCTTTCCCCGCCTGTCCAGATCGGCACACCAGGTTTCTGCACCGGATTGGGCAGCACCGAGACGTTGCTGAAATTCACGTACTGGCCCGCATGGCTGACGGTCTTGCCCGCCCATACCTTGCGGAAGACATCGATGTATTCGTCCGTCACGGCCCCGCGTTCGGCGTAGGGGGGCAGTTCCAGTGCCTCGAACTCCTCCTCCATCCAGCCTGCACCACAGCCCAGTACCATGCGACCACCGGACAGCTGATCGATGGTCGCGACCATCTTGGCTGTCAGCAGGGCCGGGCGATGCGGTACGACCATGACGGATGTCAGCAACCGCAGCCGGGTCGTCATGGCGGCCACGAATGACAGGGCGACCAGTGTGTCCATGCATTCCCCATTGGCAGTGCCGGGGAAGGAGCCATCGGCGCTGTAGGGATATGTGCTGTCGATGGAGACCGGGATGACCACATGATCCGGCACGACGACATGACTGAAGCCGAGTGTTTCGCCGGTCGTGGCAATGGTCCGCAAATCCGCTGGATTGGCAAGCGGTCCACGGGTAAACCAGGCAAATCCGAATTCCATCTTGTACCTCCCTGCGTACAGCTCTGAATGACCAACGATAAGGCGCTGCCCGCGCCGGGAGAACCCATGATAATCTCGCAACAGCAACGCGCCTTTCTCAGCCGGCGACCTGTCGGGCGATTGGGCACGGCGAGCGGCGACGGGTTTCCGCATGTCGTGCCAGTGTGCTTCGCCCTGGCTGGCGACACGGTCTTCATCCCGATCGACGAGAAGAAAAAGACAGGCGACCCGCGCCTGCTGAAGCGTCTGCGCAATATCATGGAGAACGAGAAGGTCTGCCTGTTGGTCGATCGCTACTCCGAGGACTGGGCTGAACTTGGCTGGGTCATGCTGCGCGGCAAGGCAAGGGTCGAGATGGTTGCCGCCGAGGTTCATACAGCTGTCCAACTGCTTCGGGTGCGGTATCACCAATACGCCGATATGGACCTGGAAAGCCGACCGATCATCGTCATCGACGTCGACCTGTGTACGCACTGGGGCGATCTGACGAGATAGGGCCATGCCATCGGCACGGCGCCCATCCCGCCAATTCATTCGCAATCACGCCACGTTTTCGCGGCCAAGCCGCATGTGTGGCGTGCCGTCTGATCTTTTCTGCGGTGAAATACCGTCAGGTCCGATCTGACAGGCCACGCGTTTGCGGAACGATGAAAAGCTATCAAACGTCACGACGTCGACTGCCGCATCGAACTCTATGCTCACGCGCGCAAGCCGGTCCCTGGACAGCATGTTCACCGCCCGAACCTCCCCACGGAAGGGTTGGCCCATGAACAGGCCCTGGACCCGATCCCCCGGCATCAGACGCAGCGCATTGGGGGCAGGGGCCTTGGCTGCTGGTGCTGAGGGCATTGTCGCCGCAGCCGTATTCCAGTCACGGAACCCGTGCTGGCGGGCCACGGCCTCCAGTGCCTGGGCGTGGCTCATGCTCTGACCGGTCTCGGCCAGAACGCTGCGCAGACGCTTGGCCTGCTGCTTCATGCTGATGGTGTCTGTCTGCTGGATACCAGACATGGCTTGTCTCCGATCTCGCACACCTGCTGCAAAGGATAGTGGGGGCCTGCGTTGCCACCGATCAGGGCGTGCTGAAAGGTAGACAGTTCGTTCCCGACTTCACCGTTGCCAAAAAGGCATGCAGGCGGCAGGTGTCGGTGACCAAGGCCGCTATATGTTGCGAGACAGGGGTTTCGTCAACCCCGCCACCCGTCGGCGAACCGGATATCGGTCATGCCGACGAAGCGGCGAACACGATCCAGCTCCGCCATCAGCCGCGCATCGCGTTGCCTTGACTGCCGCACGCCCGGTTCCCACCAGATGCGACGGACAGCCAGTGTCCCGGTATCTGCCTGGCGTTTCATGTCGATGCGTCCAACCAGATGCTCCCCCTCCAGCAGCGGAAAAACGTAATATCCGTACTGGCGTTTCGCGGCGGGCGTGAATATCTCGATCCGATAGTCGAACCCGAACAATCGCTCACAACGTTTCCGGTCCCGGATCACCGGATCGAAAGGACTGAGCACACGCAGTCGCGTCGGGGGTTGCATGTCATCGGGATGGAGATCGAGCACCGATGGATCGGCCAGCGCCACCCGAGGGCGCTGGTCGTTGACGCTGTCCACGGTGACTCTGGGATAGGTGTCCCCGGCTTTGGTTTCGCTCCAGCTCTTTGCCTCTGCAGGCGTGATGACACCCCAGAACGCGGCGATCTCGCCCGTCGTCGCAAGGCCCAGCCGTTCAATTGCTGACCGGCAGGCCCAGTCGATGAAGGCCGGTTCGTCGTATGTCTCTTCACGGTGTGCGGCAGGAATGACGTTCTCTGTAAGGTCATAGACCTTCTCGAAGCCTTCCCGGTGCCGGACGCAGATCGCGCCGGTTCGCCAGAGATACTCGAGCGCTGTCTTGGATGGATGCCAGTCCCACCAGCCGCCGCTTGGACGCCCGCCTGGGGCCAGATCGCGCGCCTTCACCGGGCCATTCTGGCGAATGTGGTCGAGAACCTGTTCGAACTGAGCTTCGAAACCTTCTTCCCGCCAGTTCCGCCAGCGCGCCAGTATCCGCGGGCCGTCGCGCAGGAACCGCCGTCGCCAGATGGGAAAGAACCGCGAGGGCAGGACCGACGCGTCGTGCGTCCAGTTCTCGAACAGACTGTTCTCACGCTCCAGCAGGGTCTGCAACTGCGCTGGCTGATAGGTCGTGTTGCGCGCAAACAGGATCATGTGATGCGCACGTTCCACCGTGCTGATGCTGTCGATCTGAACAAATCCAAGCCGGTCTATCAGGCTCTGCAATCCGTCATTGTCCATCCGGACACGTGGATTTCCGGTCAGCTGCTGACGGTCCAGCAGCACACGGCGGGCGAAGGTGGCATGAACATGGTGCATGACACTCAGTTTCCTGTTTGTTCCATGCTTTGTCGAGCCGCTGCGGACATCTCACAGCAATAATGTGACGAGCAACTGCAAGTTAAATGGATTTCTCTGCATTCTACGTATGCTAATATTGTGCTGGTCATTCGTTCAGTCACTGTCAGACTGATCTGGACGATAGAGAACAAGGGACAAGCAACACTTGATAAGCATGAGACCCGGCGACAACGAGATCACTTCACGGCAATTCGGCCAGATCGATCCGACCAGACTTGGACCTGACTATGCGAAAGTCTTCCGCCGCTGGGCAGATGCGTGCACTGAACAGGCATTGACGTCCCGCTCGCTGGTTGACCCTGGCTGGGTGGGGCGCCTGATCAGTTCGGCAATGCTGTTTCAGATAGAAGGTGACGACATGCGTCACCGCATTGTCGGCCAGCATTTCCTGAGCCAGAACGGGGGATTCGATCCGACGGGACGCACACTGAAAGATCTGTGCGAAACGCGCCCGGTGGCAAGGATTCTCTATCCCGAATACCAGCGTGTCGTGGCGGAGGCGACGCCGGCAATCGTGTCACTGACCTATCTGACGGTGAAGGAAACGATACGCAGGTGCAGCATCATGATCTTGCCCCTGTGCGATCGGAAACCGGCCGACCGTGTGGTCACCCATTTGCTGTCCGTCTATCACTTCGATCCCATTGACTGAAGCAGCGCCAGTTCGGCTCAGACGTGCTGTCCACCGTTGATGTGCACTTCGGCGCCGGTCACGTAGCTGGCTTGCGGAGAGCAGAGGAAATAGATCGTCGAAGCCACTTCCTCCGGCGTGCCGAGGCGGTGCAGCGGAATGTCTTCCAGCATCTTTTCCGTACCTGGTGACAGGATCGCCGTGTCGATCTCGCCCGGTGCAATGGCATTGACGCGGACACCGTGCGGGCCCAGGTCGGCGGCCATTTCACGGGTCAGGGCGGCCAGCGCCGCCTTCGAGCTCGAATAGGCCGATCCGGCGAAGGGATGCACGCGACTGCCGGCAATGGACGTCACGTTCACGATGCAGCCCTTTGCGGCCTTCAGCTCGTTGAAAAGGCCCCGTGCCATCAGGACCGGCGCGAACAGATTGACGTTGAACACATGATGCCAGTCATCCGCTTCCGTGTTCAGGGTGTTCAGCCGACCCCCCTCCGGGCCCTTGGGCGAGATTCCGGCGTTGTTGATCAGGGCATCCAGCTTTCCGTCGGTCAGCTTCGACCGCAGCAGTTCGATGCCCTGCCGGATGCCGTCCACGTTCGAAAGGTCCAGCTGCACATGATTGTCCAGCCCGCCATCCCAGGGGCAATCCTCGGAAAAGGCCTGCCTGGAGACCGTGATGATGCGCCAGCCGGCTGCACCGAAGCGCTTTACCGTGGCGTGCCCGATACCACGACTGGCACCGGTGAGGATCAGTGTCCGCTGTCGATCTGTCATGCGTCGATCCTACCTGTTTTCTGACCGTCAGAGGGGGTCTGATCGGTATTCGTACTGTCAGCGCCGGAACTGCCGCTGGTGTCCGCAGCATCCACTTCGGCCCACGTGACGCGGTCGAGTGTATCAGCAAAGTCCTCTGCCCCCGCCGGGTCAAGATGGACGAAGACTTCCGTGCCGGGATGAATCTGCTGTACTTCCGCTTCCACCAGATCGGCAATGACATGTGCCTGATAGAGGCGCATGCCGCCATCCAGCTCCACATGAATCTGGACAAACGTATCGACGCCGGACTGGCGGGTGCGCAGATCATGCACGGCATCGACGCCGGGGACAGCAACCGCCGCCTCACTGATACGCACACGTTCTTCGGGCGGCAGTTCCCTGTCCATCAGCTGATCGAAGGCTGTCATCGCAATGCGCCACGAACCGCGCAGCAGCCAGATGGCGATCATCAGACCGATGATCGGGTCAGCCACATGCAGCCCAAAGACACCAGACAGGACCAGCGCAACGATGACGCCAGCGTTCATCGCCAGGTCGCCAGCATAGTGGAGCAGGTCAGCGCCGATGGCCACCGAACCTGAGCGATTGACCACGAACCGCTGGAACAGCACCAGCAGGAACGTCAGGCCGATGGATACCAGCATGACGATGATGCCGATGTTTCCGGCCGTGACGGGCTGCGGATTCGCCATCTGGGCGATGCTTTCCCACACCAGGAAGACGGCTGAACCGGCTATGATAGCGCCCTGGCCCAGGGCACCCAGGGACTCGGCCTTGCCGTGTCCGAAACGATGTTCGGCATCTGCCTCGGTCAGGCTGTAGCGGACGGCGAACAGGTTGATCAGCGAAGCCGCCAGATCCAGCGTCGAATCGAGCAGGGACCCCAGCAGAGCTGTCGATCCGGTCATGACAAAGGCAAAGGCCTTGATCACGATCAGTACGGACGCTGTCCCTGCCGACGCGTAGGTGGCGAGACGCATCAGGCGCTTTGTGCTGTCGGTTGACGGGGGCATGGTCGGTTTCTGCTCGTTCCAGGGTGCGGGTCAGGCGTTGAAGTCAGGCGTTGAAGTCAGGCGTTCAGGTCAGGGGTAGAGGATCTCGGTCGCCCAGCCATCATCGGCGCGGTGATAGATGTTGCGTTCATGCAGGCGAAAGGGCTTGTCGCGCCAGAACTCGAACCGCGACGGCACGATGCGGAACCCGGACCAGTGCGGCGGGCGCGGTACATCGCCAATTGCATATTTGGCGGCAAACTTCGCGATCCGCTTCTCGAATTCGAAACGCCCCTGCATGGGACGGCTCTGATCCGATGCCCAGGCACCGATGCGGCTGTCACGCGGGCGCGACGCGAAATATGCATCTGCCTCCGCATCGTCCACCACTTCGACCGGCCCCTGGATGCGGACCTGGCGACGCAGCGACTTCCAGTGAAAGCAGATCCCGGCCTTGCGCGCCGACAGCAGTTCCTTGCCCTTGTCGCTTTCAAAGTTCGTGTAGAAGACAAAGCCGCGATCATCGACACCTTTCAGCAGCACCATCCGCACGTTCGGCATGCCTGTCTCATCCACCGTGGCGACGGCCATGGCGTTGGGGTCATTGGGTTCCTTCTCGCTGGCTTCGGAAAGCCAGTCCTGGAACAGCGCGAATGGATCAGCGGTCTGCGTCATTGCTCGGGCCTCGGTATCTGAACGGGTGAACGCGAACATAGAGCATTTGATCCCGATCTGTATCCCCGCCACGGCATCCTGTGGATAATTGTTTGCGTGTGCGAGGGGAATGTGTTCTAAGCGTTCGTACACGCACTGTGCGTAGAGGGCGATTCTGTTCGCTTGCAGTGTGGTAATGCGCGATTTTATTCGTGAGATCGTTGCCTCGAAACGGCGCCTTGGGCTTGATCCAGGCACACTGGCGCCAGACATCGGCGGCTGATCTACGCAAGCTCTTCCGAACAATGCGTGCCGGAACCGTTTCACGGGCCATCGTGCCCCTGATGTGTCGGTTCCGGTTGGAATGCGCCCACCGATGGTGGGCCACAGGAAAGTATCGACTTGAAAACTTTTGATGAACTCGGCCTCGCCGAGAGCCTTCTTCGTGCCGTAAAGGGCGAAGGTTACACCACACCTACACCCATTCAGGCCAAGGTCATTCCGGCCATGCTGGATGATCGCGACATTCTGGGCACCGCCCAGACAGGCACCGGCAAGACGGCGGCCTTCGTGCTGCCTCTGCTGCAGCGGCTTGCGCTGCATCCGGTTGAGCGTACGCCGCGCCATTGCGGTGCGCTGATCTTGGCCCCGACGCGGGAACTGGCGGCGCAGATCCGCGACAGCATCCGTGCCTATGGCCGTCACATGAAACTGACCGTGGCGCTGGTCGTCGGCGGCGTGAAGCCGTATCCGCAGATCAAGATGCTGAAGCCGGGTGTGGACATCGTTGTCGCGACGCCGGGCCGGCTGCTGGACCACATGAACACCGGCGCCGTGAAGCTGGACATGGTGGAAACCGTGATCCTGGACGAAGCCGATCACATGCTGGACCTGGGCTTCATGCCTGCGATCCGTCGCATCATGCACGCGGTGCCGAAGGAACGTCAGACCGCGCTGCTGTCGGCCACCATGCCGAAGCCGATCCGCGTTCTGGCTCAGGATTTCCTGAACCGCCCGGTCGAGATCGCCGTGGCACCGGTTGCCCAGCCGATCGAATTGATCGACCAGCGCGTGATGATGATCCAGGCCGGCGACAAGCGTCGCGTGCTGGTGAACGTGTTGAAGGAAGAGGAAGCGGCGCGTGCCATCGTCTTCAGCCGTACCAAGCATGGTGCCGACAAGATCACCAAGCACCTGGAACGTGAAGGCATCCGCGCTGTCGCCATTCACGGCAACAAGAATCAGTCACAGCGTGATCGGGCGCTCGGTCAGTTTCGCGACGGGCGGGTGAACGTGCTTGTTGCAACCGATGTTGCTGCACGCGGCATCGATATCGATGACGTCACGCACGTGATCAACTTCGAACTGCCGAATGTGCCGGAATCCTATGTTCACCGTATTGGCCGTACAGCCCGTGCGGGCAAGAGCGGTGTGGCCATCGCCTTCTGTGATTCAGAGGAACGCGGCCTGCTGCGGGACATCGAACGCCTGATCGCCTTCGATCTGAAGAAGACGGACGAAGCAGGTGAGGTTGTCGTGCTGCCCGCCCGCATCGAACAGAAGAAGGGCGGCGGCGGTGCCGGTCGTGGCAGGAAGCCTGGTGGCAACGCGTCCACCCGTCCGTGGAAGCGGAGCACCGAAGGCAGCCGCAACCCCCGTGGCCGCAATGGCGCACCGGGCGGGTCACGTGACGGTGGCAACGCCAGTCGCGCAGGTGCACGCCCGGCGAGCAACAAGCCGCGTCGCGCCGCCAGCTGATCCGACTGGATCAGGCGTTCTGAATTCTGGACGCTGAACGAAACGCACGGGGTGTCCGCAAATCGCGGGCACCCCGTCGTGCTTTCGGGGTCAGGGCGCTTTTGCAATGACGCCGCGCGGGTCCCCGAACCGGGCCTGCATGACATCGGCAAGTCCGATACCCTCCGCCGCGATGGCGCCGCCGCTGCGGGTTGTGTATGCGCAGGGCTTGCCTGCCGCGTCGGGTTGCTTGCCGTTGGCCAGATCCCTGGCCAGCCCCATGATCAGCTTGCGGAACCGCACAACACCTTCGTCCGAGGGGGTCAGCGTCTCCCGCGTCCGATCCGCGATCCGTCCCTGGCTGTCCTGCACGCAGGCATCCTGCTCCGACAGCCCCGTGATCCCGGTGAACGATTGGGTCTTCTGCGCTTCACGGTCGATCAGATAGTCGTTGGCGCGCCGCCGCAACGGCACGTAGTCCGCATCGACATCCGCGTGCACGCTGCGCCCGGATGTATAGCGGAACAGTTCCTCTTCATTCAGGGGGCGCCCATCCAGGCCCAGACCATCCCACCCCATTCACGTACGGGAAAACTGCGGATGCGCGCGGTCTTCATGAAATTGTCGCGCAGGCGACCGGGCACCATGTTCGGAATATCGACACAGCTTCCGTCCGCGTCGAATTTCCAGCCGTGATAGATGCAGCGCAGGCCGCATTCCTCGTTCCGGCCCCAGAACAGGTCCGCACCCCGATGCGGGCACCGCGGTTCCACCAGACCGATCTTCCCGTCCGTCTGACGGAACAGCAGCATGTCCTCACCCAGGATCTTCAGCCGCTTCGGTGCTGCATCCGGCTCTGCGACTTCCGCCAGCAGGGCCACGGGATGCCAGAACTGACGGAACTAGGTTGCCCATGGCAGTGCCTGGTCCCGTCAGGGTCAGCAGCTCATTGTCTGCTTTGCTCAGCATTTTGGTCCTCCCCCATCGTGCTGTTCACAGCATATCGAAGCCACGGTCTGCGGCAAATCTGCTATTCAGCAGGGGTGGGCGCCGGACGATTCGGAACGGCCTGCGGACGACAGGACCATGGGCGGAACGGGCATGATTGCGCGGCTGAAGGGCAGGGTGGACAGACTGGCCGACGAACACGTCATCATTGACGTGAACGGCGTGGGCTATCTGGTGTTCTGTTCGGGCCGGACGCTGCAGCAACTGGGCAACATCGGTGACCCGGCGGTGCTGGAGATCGAGACACATGTCCGCGAGGACCATTTCCATCTCTACGGCTTCGCCGAACTGGCGGAACGAGACATGTTCCTTCTCCTGCAGACCGTGCAGGGCGTGGGGGCCAAGGTGGCGCTGGCGATCCTGTCCGCCTTGAGCGTCGCGGAGATTCAGGCGGCGATCGCGACAGGTGATGTCGCGCTGCTGACCCGGCCCGCCGGTGTGGGCAAGCGCCTGGCGCAGCGCCTCGCCAGTGAACTGAAGGAAAAGATGGGCGGCATTGCGCCAACCGCCGGTGCCCCCGTGATTGCCATGACAGGGCCAGTCGAGGCCGCAGCCGATGCCGTCTCCGCGCTGGTCAATCTGGGATACAGGAAAGCAGAGGCGGAAGTGGCCGTGCGTCGGGCAAAGGCTTCGGTTGGTGAGGGTGCGGATGCCACCACCCTGATCACTGCCGGGCTGAAGGCGCTTGCTTCATGAGCGAAGAGCGGCTGATCACCGGTGAAAGGCGCGACGAGGATCTGGGCGAAGCCACCATGCGCCCGCAGGTTCTGGATGATTTCATCGGTCAGCAAAAGGTCCGCGGCAATCTGGAGGTCTTCATTTCGGCTGCGCGCGGGCGGGCGGAGGCCATGGATCACGTCCTTTTCTTTGGGCCACCGGGGTTGGGCAAGACCACCCTGGCGCAGATCGTGGCCCGGGAACTGGGGGTCAACTTCCGCGCCACATCGGGGCCGGTGATTGCGCGGGCAGGGGATCTGGCCGCGATCCTGACGAATCTGGAAGAGCGTGATGTGCTGTTCATTGATGAGATTCATCGCCTTAATCCTGCCGTAGAAGAAATCCTATATCCGGCGATGGAAGACTTCCAACTGGACCTGATCATCGGGGAGGGACCGGCAGCCCGATCGGTGAAGATCGACCTGCCGCCGTTCACGCTTGTTGCGGCGACGACGCGGTCCGGCCTGCTGACCACCCCGTTGCGCGACCGTTTCGGCATTCCCTGCCGTCTGGAGTTCTACAAGCCCGCTGAACTGGAACGGATCGTGCGCCGCGGGGCGGAGGTTCTGGGCATGGGTCTGACGCCGGATGGCTGTTCGGAGATTGCCAAGCGCGCCCGTGGCACGCCCCGCGTTGCCGGTCGGCTGTTGCGCCGGGTCCGCGATTTTGCGGCGGTTGCCGGTGCGGACATGGTGGACCGTGTACGTGCTGATGCTGCCCTGACGCGGCTTGAGGTCGATGCCCTGGGGCTGGACGGCATGGATCGGCGCTATCTGACCTGCATGGCCCGGTCCTATGGCGGGGGGCCGGTGGGGGTGGACAATCTGGCGGCAGCGCTGTCGGAGCCGCGCGATGCCATCGAGGACATCATCGAGCCCTATCTGATGCAATTGGCGCTTATTGTCCGGACACCGCGTGGTCGCATGATGACACCCGCTGCCTGGACTCACCTGGGACTTGCTGCGCCGAAGCCGGCGGCTGGGGAGCAACCGCTGCTCGACCTGCCGGATACAAGCCATGACTGACACTGATACTGACACCTGCAGCGGCATGGGCCGGATAGTGGCAGACGCGCATCTGATGCCGATCCGCGTCTACTGGGAAGACACCGACGCCGGGGCCATCGTCTACTATGCGAATTATCTGAAATTCACCGAACGCGCACGCTCCGACATGCTGCGTGTGCTGGGCATCGATCAGCGGGCCATGATGGAGCGTGAATCTGGCGCGATGTTTGCTGTCCGGGATGTACAGGCCAGTTATCTGGCCCCGGCGCGTCTTGATGACGATCTTGTCGTCGAAACGCGGCTCACCGAGTTGAAGGGGGCAACGCTGTCCCTGTCGCAGGATGTGGTGCGGCAGGGCGACATGCTTGTCAGGACCACGGTCCGCGCGGCATTTATCGGGTTGGACGGACGGCCACGGCGTATTCCGCCGCTGGTCCGTGACCGGCTGACAGCGTTGACGACACGAGGCGGAGAAGAAAAACAATGAATCAGGAAGTCATCGCGGCGGGTATCACGGGTTTCGATGCCGCTGATCTGTCCATGTGGGCGCTGTTCCTGCGCGCGGACATCGTGGTGCAATTGGTGATGGTCGTGCTGCTCGGCGCCTCGATCTGGTGCTGGTCGATCATTTTCGAGAAGTGGGTCCGTTATCGCCGGGTCTCGCGCCAGGCCGACAGTTTCGAAAAGGAATTCTGGTCGGGTGGTAGTCTGGAAACCCTGTATGACGAGATCGGGGCCAAGGCGAACCATCCCATGGCTGTGATCTTCTCCGGGGCCATGCGCGAATGGCGACGCACGGCGGAGCGGGGGCTGACGGGCAAGGATCACCTTCGTGCCAGCCTGCAGGACCGGATCGGTCAGGTCATGCGGATCAGCATCGACCGGGAGATCGAGCGTCTGGAACGTTATCTCGGCGTGCTGGCAACAGTTGGTTCCACGGCCCCCTTCGTGGGTCTGTTCGGCACCGTCTGGGGCATCATGGACAGTTTCCAGGCGATTGCGGCGACCAAGAACACGTCGCTGGCAGTTGTTGCGCCGGGTATTGCGGAAGCGCTCTTCGCCACGGCGCTTGGCCTTGTTGCCGCCATTCCAGCGACCATTGCCTACAACAAGTTCTCCAACGATCTCGGTCGCTACGCCACGCGCCTGGAAGGGTTTGCGGGTGAATTCTCCGCGATCATGTCGCGGCAGCTGGACGAGGGGGAGAATACCTGATGTCGATCCAGCTTCAGGGGGGCCGGTTTCAGCGCCGCAAGCGCCACACCCTCATGTCGGAGATCAACGTCACGCCGTTCGTTGACGTCATGCTGGTACTGCTGGTGGTCTTCATGATCGCCGCCCCATTGCTGTCCGTTGGTGTACCTGTTGAATTGCCGAAGGCCGTGGCCCCGACACTTCAGGGACTGGATGAGCCGCTGGCCATAACCATCGACAAGGATGGACGGATATTCCTGCAGGAAAAGGAAGTCCAGCTGGGTGATCTGGTGCCGAAACTGACCGCCATCACGGACGCGGCACAGGATCGACGCATCTTTGTCCGGGGTGACCGGACCATCGATTATGGCCGGGTGATGGAAGTCATGGGCACGATCAATGCGGCGGGTTTCACGCGTGTTGCTCTGGTCGCGCAGGCACCGGGGCGCGTTGACGCAAAGTAAGTTGGTCCGGAATTTTGTCCGGCTCTCGTTGACATGAACAGGGGTAGGCAGAACAGGTCGTGATCCGTTCCGTCACAGTGTCGGTCGTCTTTCACCTCGCCGTTGCAGGCGTGCTGGTGCTCGACCTGCCGTTCTGGAATGACCCCGCCCCGATCATCGCGGAAAACATCGTGACCGTGACGTTCGAGAACGTCGGGGAGACAACCAACCAGAGAACTGCAGGAACACCTGACGAACCGGTGCCGGATGAGCCGATCAGCGCACCTGATGAGGAGCGCCAGCCACCACCGGTCGCAGCACCGCCGCCGCCGCCGCCCGCGCCGTCAACAGATGACGTGGCCGAAGCACCGCCGCCACCGCTGCCGGACCCGGAACCGGTCGCCGAGCCTCCCGTGCCAGCCCCGCGCCCGACCGTCGAGCTGGAACCGGACGGGACCCTGGCACCGCGCCAGCAGGTGGAGGAGAAGGTTGAGCGGATGGCCCGGCTGGAGCCGTTGCCCTTGCCCGTGGCCAAGCCGGTCGAGGCACCGAAGCCAGCTCCGCCCCCTGTTCCAAAACCGAGACCGGAGACGATCGCCAAGGCCCCGGCGGAGGTCGCGAAACCGGTTCCAGAGCCGACACCGAAGCAGGATGAGGAAGCCCTGTTCGATCGTCTTTCTGCCAAGCTGGACCGTCTGAACAAGGACAAGCCGAAACCACCGGTGGAGAAGACCGAACGGCGAATATCCGATATCCGCATCGGTGAGGGGGGTGCCGCGCGCAATCGCGTCAGCCAGGTTCTGACCGTGACCGAACGCGACCTGCTGCGCAGCCACATGGCGCGCAACTGGAGCCCGAACCACGGCGCACCGGGCATTCAGGACATGCGCGCCGATGTGCATCTGTTCCTGAACCCGGACGGCACACTGGCGCAGGAACCGAAGATCGTGGAGGTTTTTGACGCGGGACAGAACCGCCGCGTCGTGCGGGCGTTCACCGACAGTGCCGTCCGCGCAGTCTACAAGGCACAGCCATTGCCGATGCCGCCGGCGAAGTTCGAGGAATGGCGCGAGATGGTGTTCACGTTCTCGTTGAAGGAGGTCTACGGACAATGACCAGGGACCAAGCAAGACAGCCACTGGCCCGTCGGGCAGGACAGGTCACCGGTTTCATCGCAGGCATTATCCTGCTTGCCGGTTGCAGCGCCATTGGTCCGGGTGGCGCGGAGAAGAAATCCACGCTGTCGCATGAGCAAGCCGTCAAGTCACACGTCACCAGTCACTGGACACCGGATCTCTATTCCGGGGACCCGGCGGGGATCGTGGTCATGGCGCGGCTGCAATTGAAGCAGGACGGAACCGTTGATGGCGCCCCCGACCTGACTGTCGAAAATGACGGTGGCCAAACTGATGCCATAGTTCAGGCGTACGTGGACAGTGTTCGGCTTGCGATCACACGCAGTGAGCCCTTTCCGCTGGCGGCGGATGAACATGCGCTCTGGCGTTTGATGGAACTGCGTTTCAACCTGAAGGAAGATTCCAGGAAATGAAGCACTTCAACCCGCTCGGCCCATTGCTGCTCAGTCTCGCGCTCCTGCTTGGCGCGTTCGTACCGGCACAGGCACAGCTGCGGATCGACATTACCAGCGCGTCGATTGATCCCCTGCCTGTCGCGGTGACCGACCTGCACGGCGAGACCCAGACCACACGGGAACTGGGGCGTGAGATTGCGGAGGTCGTGCGGGGCAACCTTTCGCGTACCAGCATCTTTCGCCTGATCAATCCTGCGGCCTACCTGGAAGGGCCGGAAGATGTTCTGGTTCGGCCGAACTTCACCAACTGGCGGCCCCTTGACGCGCAGGCACTGGCCACGGGCAGCGTGCGGATCGAAAGCGACGGGCAACTGCGGACGGAATTCAGGCTGTGGGATGTCTTTGGCGGCAGTCAGCTGACCGGCCTGGTGTTTCGCACCACCCCGGAGAATGCGCGCCGCATCGGCCACATCATTTCCGATGCCATCTACAAGCGCCTGACGGGGGAGGAAGGATACTTCGACACGCGGATTGTCTATGTCGCCGAATCCGGCCCGCCGGACCGTCGCGTGAAACGCCTGGCGATCATGGACCAGGATTCGGCAAACCACCGTTATCTGACCGATGGCCGCAACCTGGTGCTGACCCCGCGCTTTTCCCCCACGCAGCAGGTCGTGACCTACATGTCCTATGTGGGCAACCAGCCGCGCGTCTACCTGTACGACATCGACACGGGACAGCAGGAAATCCTGGGCGAGTTCCCGGGCATGACCTATGCGCCGCGCTTTGCGCCGGATGGCGAAAAGGTTGTCATCTCCATGGCCCGGAACGGTAATTCCGACATCTATGTCATGGACCTGCGCACCCGGGTGACAGCCCGCCTGACGCGGCATCTGGCAATCGACACGTCACCCAGCTTCGCCCCGGACGGCGACCGGATGACCTTCAATTCAGACCGTTCCGGCACGCAGCAGATCTATACGATGGATGCGGATGGTTCCGACGTGCAGCGGATCAGCTTCGGGGAGGGGCGCTATGCAACCCCCGTATGGTCGCCGCGTGGAGACCTGATCGCCTTTACCAAGCTGCTGAACCGGCGCTTCTTCATCGGCGTCATTCGACCGGACGGCACTGGTGAACGGATACTGACGGAAAGCTTCCTCGATGAGGGACCGACATGGTCACCGAACGGACGGGTGCTGATGTTCTTCCGGCAGGTGCCCGGCGATGACAATGGCCGCGGCGGCTCGGTACGGCTGTGGTCCGTCGATCTGACAGGACAGAATCTGCGGGAAATCGATACGCCGATAGATGCCTCGGATCCTGCATGGTCGCCGCTGACGCCGCTGGAGGAATGACCGGACAGGCTGTGAAAAGGACACATCCATGACACAATGCATGGTTCCGATTCAGCCGTCCTGATGATATGCAGCAGTATCAAGGTCAAAGGGTGGCCGCTCTCTCGTGGCTCGCTCTGGCGCCTTTTTTGAAAATCTGTCGTTCCCGCAGGGATCTGTCTGACAGGGATAACGGCGCAGCAAGGAGCTGATTCATCATGCCTCACGGGTTTCTGATCAAGGCTGGCAGCATGGTTGCCGCACTGGTTCTTCTCGCCGCCTGCGCCGACGAGCCGCCGGCAACCGATGCGTCTGACGCCGGTTCGGGTGGCAACACCCAGGTCGCTGCGCCGGCTCCCGCTCCGGCCCCGGCGCCCAGGGTTGTTGCCACGCCATCCGGCCCGAAGGAAGGTTCTCAGGAACATTTCGTGCTGAACGTTGGTGACCGCGTCTTCTTCGGTTTTGATCGCCATGACCTGAACTCCGATGCCCAGGCTGTGCTGCGCCGCCAGGCCGCTTACCTGGCCCGTTACCCGTCCAAGACCGTTGTTGTGGAAGGCCACGCCGATGAGCGCGGCACCCGTGAATACAACCTGGGTCTGGGTGAGCGTCGTGCCAATTCCGCCAAGGAATATCTTGTCAGCCTCGGTATCGCACCGTCGCGCATCGCCACGATTTCCTATGGCAAGGAACGCCCGGTTGCGTTGAGCCATAACGAGAGCGGTTGGGCGCAGAACCGTCGTTCGGTTACTGTCATCGCCAACTGATGCATCGTCAGGTGGCCTGTCACAGGGCCTGTTGACGAGAAATGTTGCACTCGCCTGCCGCTGTTCACCGGAACGGCGGCGGGCGATTTGCGTTCTGGGACCATGAACCGCATTTTCGTCGCATTTCTGCGACAATGAAGGTGAGGTTCCACCCGGTGCGGGAGATTTCGATGATTGCAGGACACCGTTCAGGACGATTTCTTTCACTGCTGGCCGCGATCGGGATACTGGTTCCGGCTGCCTCGGCTGTCATGGCGCAGGACATTGCGCCCCTGAATGACCGCGTGCAGCGGCTGGAACGGTCGGTCAATGATCTGAAGGCCCATGTGCTTGGCGGACGCCCCTTGCCGGATGCACCGTCGGGCAGCGCATCACCGCCGCCATCGGGCCAGGTGTCGGAGCGGGCCGATGCTGCAGGCCTGACCGTCAAGATCAACGCGCTGGAACAGGAGATGCGGATCCTGACCAACCGCATCGAGGAATTCGATTTCAAGCTGCGCCGGATCGACAGCCGCATGACCAAGCTGGTGGAGGATGTCGACTTCCGCCTGACATCCATCGAACGCAACATGGCAGCCGCGCCGCCGCCCGGTTCCGGCAATGTGGCTGCCAGCGGCAATGGTCAGGCATCGGGTTCGACCCCCCAGGGCACGCGGGTCCTCGGTCAGGTAACACCAGAAGACGTGGCGCGTCTGCCGCAGGGCAGTGCCCCGGCCGGTACAGGTGTCACGGTGCAGGAAACCACCGACAACACCCGCGTTGCCGCAGCAACCACCGCTCAGACGCCTGCCGCGCCGATCAACCAGGCCGTTCCGTCGGGGGAACCGCGCGACGCCTACATCCAGGCTTTCAGCCTGTTGCAGACCAAGCGCTTTGCCGAAGCGGAACAGGCATTCACTGCTTTTCTTGCGCAACACCCGGAACATGAACTGGCAGGCAACGCACAATACTGGCTGGGAGAGAGCCACTATGTGCGCCAGGACTATGAGGCGGCGGCATCGGCTTTTCTTACCGGGTACCAGAAGTACCGGACCAGCACGAAAGCCCCTGACAACCTGCTGAAGCTCGGCATCACTCTGGTCATTCTGGATCAGAAGCCGGATGCCTGTGCGGTCTTCAACGAACTTTCGGATCGCTATCCCACAGCGGCGAGCAGCATCAAGCGCCGCATGCAGCGGGAAAAGGACAAGGCGGGCTGCTGACTGCCATGACCGAGCTCCGGGCACATTTCGATCAGGCGATGCGGGGTCTTCCTGATCCCGGTCGGGCGCTGGCTGTCGCTGTTTCGGGTGGCCCTGACAGCATGGCGCTGGTCACCTTGCTGCGGGACTGGGCGACGACCTCGGCACGGGATCTGACGGCTCTGATCGTGGATCATGGCTTGCGGCGGAACTCAAATGATGAGGCGGCACGGGTCGCCGCGCGCCTGCGATCCATGGGGATCACGGCCAGGGTATTGATCTGGGACGGAAACAAGCCGACGACCGGCATTCAGGCGGCTGCGCGCGACGCGCGCTACCGGTTGATGCTGGACTGGTGCCGGGCACATGGTGTCAGCAGCCTGTTTCTCGGCCATCATGCTGATGATCAGGCGGCGACCGTTGCGATGCGGATCGATCATGGCAGCGGCATCGACGGACTGGCGGCAATGCGCCGTGTCGCCCCCCGTGTCATGCCCGGTGGTACTGTTCACCTGTTCCGCCCGCTGCTCGACACGCCAAAGTCGGCCTTGCTTGCGTTCCTGCAGGATCAGGATGTCGCCTGGGAAGAGGATCCAACCAACCGGGATCCGCGCTACGAACGCAATCGGACCAACGCGGCAATTGCAGACCATCCGAACCGCGAGCGACATTCGGCGCGGCTGCACCAGCTCAGCCATCGTGCTGCACGCGCAGCTGACGCCTTGTCGCACATGACGGACAGTGTCTGGCAGGTCCACGCGCGGTCAGGCACCTGCGGCGGGGTGCAGATCGACCTGTCTGCGTTCGCTGTGGTGCCCGAAGAGATCCGGCTGAGATTGCTGATCCGCGCCGTTACGCAGGCGGGGGGTATCGAACCCGGCCTGTCGGCAGCCGAGCGTGCACTCGACCGGATCAGTGCCTCGGGGGCGCTGACCCTGGGCCATGCCGTCATTCGCCATATCGATGGGGAACTGGTGATCACGCGGGAACGGCGCAACTTGCCACGTCTTTCCTGGCCGGCCGCGGCAAGAGTCCTCGAATGGGATGGTCGGTTCCGGCTGGAGGCATCTTCCGACATCACGCAATCATTGACGGTTGGTCCGGGCAGCGCAGAGGACGCGCTGCTGCCCTGCCTCTATCTGGAACAGACGCTGCTGGGCTGCCCGCTGACGGGTCCTGTCGCGCTTCCGGGGGATGTGAACGTGCGGGCCATGCCCCTGCATCTGCTGTCGGCATGAAACATGTTTCAGTGTCGTGACTTGTGATGCGACGAAACGGGACTATCTGAACGACATGCCCTGACCGGTTTGCGGTGGAAACCATGCGGCGCTAGAAGTATCTTTCATTGACGTTCAGACCTGTTGCAACAGGTCACCATGAATTCAAGGACATCGAACAGTTGGCACCTTTCGGCAGGAATATCGCGTTCTGGATCATCATTGTCGTCCTGGCGCTTGCGCTGGTGAACCTTTTCCAGAGCCCGTCGGTGAAGGAAACCGGAACCAGCCTGAGCTACTCGGATTTCATGAACCGGGTGGATGAAGGCAACGTGCGTAACGTGACCATCGAAGGCCGCTCCATCACCGGCAACATGTCCGGGGGGCAGGAATTCCGCACCTACGCACCTTCCGATCCGAACCTGATCCAGAACCTGCGCAGCAAGGGCGTCGATATCGATGCCAAGCCGCAGGAAGAGAGCAGCGGCCTGTTCACCATCTTCGTGTCCTGGTTCCCGATGCTGCTGCTGATCGCGGTCTGGATCTTCTTCATGCGCCAGATGCAGGGCGGTGGCGGCAAGGCCATGGGATTTGGCAAGTCCAAGGCGAAGCTGATGACCGAACGCCAGGGCCGCGTGACGTTCGAGGACGTGGCCGGTGTGGATGAGGCGAAGGAGGAGCTGCACGAGATCGTCGAGTTCCTGCGCGATCCGCAGAAGTTTCAGCGCCTTGGTGGCCGTATCCCGAAGGGCTGTCTGCTGGTCGGGTCGCCTGGCACCGGCAAGACGCTGATTGCCCGCGCGGTGGCGGGGGAGGCGAACGTGCCTTTCTTCACCATCTCCGGTTCCGACTTTGTCGAGATGTTCGTCGGTGTTGGTGCCAGCCGCGTGCGTGACATGTTCGAACAGGGCAAGAAGAACGCGCCCTGCATCATCTTCATCGACGAAATCGACGCGGTCGGTCGTCATCGCGGTGCCGGTCTCGGCGGCGGCAATGACGAGCGTGAGCAGACGCTGAACCAGTTGCTGGTCGAAATGGACGGCTTCGAGGCGAATGAAGGCGTGATCCTGATCGCTGCCACCAACCGCCCCGACGTTCTGGACCCTGCGCTGCTGCGCCCGGGTCGTTTTGACCGCCAGGTCGTGGTGCCGCTGCCCGATATCCTTGGCCGCGAGAAGATCCTGAAGGTCCACATGCGCAAGGTGCCTCTGGGCCCGAACGTCGATGCCCGCGTGATCGCACGGGGCACACCGGGTTTCTCCGGTGCCGATCTGCAGAATCTGGTCAACGAAGCGGCGCTGCTGGCTGCACGCAAGAACAACCGTCTGGTGACCATGGCGGAGTTCGAGGAAGCCAAGGACAAGGTGATGATGGGTGCCGAGCGGCGTTCCATGGTCATGGACGACGACGAGAAGAAGCTGACGGCCTATCACGAAGGCGGCCACGCCATCGTGTCCATGTTCATGCCGGCGTCGGACCCGATCCACAAGGCGACGATCATCCCGCGTGGCCGTGCGCTGGGCATGGTCATGCGCCTGCCGGAAAAGGACCAGCTGTCGATGCGCTACACGCAGCTGATCTCGCATCTGGGCGTGGCCATGGGGGGGCGCATCGCCGAAGAGCTGATCTTCGGCAAGGACCAGATCACCACCGGTGCCGCCAGCGACATCTCGCAGGCCACGAACCTGGCCCGGCGGATGGTTACCGAATGGGGCTATTCCGACAAGCTGGGTCAGGTGCGCTATTCCGCGAATGAGGAAGAGGTCTTCCTGGGTCATTCCGTGACGCAGCAGAAGAATATCTCGGAAGACACCGCGCAGCTGATCGACGCGGAAGTGCGTCGTCTGGTGGACGATGCGATGGAAACGTCACGTCGTATCCTGACCGAGAATATGGATCTGCTGCACCGGGTTGCGAAGGCCTTGCTGGAATTCGAAACGCTGACAGGTGAAGAGATCAATGCCCTGAAGCGTGGTGAGGTTCTGGAACGCCCCGATGAGACGACATCCACCGGTGGTGAAGGCGGGACCCCTGCCTCTGCCGTGCCGGAGACGGATGGCCATGGTGAGGAAACGCCAAAGAAGGGTCCGGGCGGGATCGAACCGGAACCGCAGCCCGGCAGCTGAACGCCGGACATCAGGAACAGGATCGAACAGGAGACGGGGTGAAACGCGACCTTCAGAATGGCACCGGTCAAACTCCTGCCGGAGGGGCAGGTGGGGAGGTCGATGCGTTTCTGGCCAAGGTCGCGGCCACACCCCCGCCAGGGCATGGGACCGCACGGCGTGGTCGGCTGATGTTTGCCATGGATGCCACAGCCAGCCGACAGCGCAGCTGGGACCAGGCCCTGCATATCCAGGCGGAAATGTTCGAGACCACGCGGTCACTTGGTGGGCTGGATATTCAACTGCTGTTCTATCGGGGGTTTGGCGAGTGCAAGGCCAGCACGTGGTTCAGCGACGCCGTGGCCCTGCGCAATGCAATGCTGAAGGTTCAGTGCCTTGGCGGAAGGACGCAGATCGGTCGTATCCTTTCCCGCGCCCTCAGGGAGACCCGCGACAAGCCGGTGCAGGCGGTTGTCTTCGTTGGTGACAGCATGGAGGAAGACGCCGATGCACTCTGCCACCAGGCGGGGCAACTCGGGCTTCTGAAAGTGCCGCTGTTCCTGTTTCAGGAAGGGCACGATGCGGACGCGACCAATGTATTCCGCCAGATGGCACGCCTTTCGGGCGGTGCCTGGTGCCCGTTCGATGCGTCCAGCGCTGACCGGCTGAAGGAACTGCTGGCGGCGGTGGCGGTCTATGCAGCGGGCGGCCGCAGGGCGCTGGCCGATCATGGGCGCAACAGCCGGGCGGACATTGCAGGGCTGCTCGAACAGATCAAGTAACATGACCTGCAGATGGCTTCTGCAAGGGCGGCAAAAGGGCTGGAAATGCACCGGTTTGCAGGCAGGGCTTTCGTTCCTGCCAAGGCTCGTGTAAGAGACGGCGACACTCAAAAGGGCTGAACGGCAACACCCATGATCATCATTGTTCTTGTCATCCATGTACTGATCGCCATCGCGCTGACCGGCGTGATCCTGATGCAGCGTTCCGAAGGCGGCGCGCTGGGCATTGGCGGCGGCGGCGGCGTCATGTCCACACGGGGTGCAGGCAACCTGTTGAGCCGTTCGACGGCGATGCTGGCGGTGGCGTTCTTTGCGACGTCGATCCTGCTGGCGATTCTGACAGGTAATCGGGGCGAGCCCGATTCGATTATTTCCGCTCCCGCCATCAATGCGCCCGCGGAACCGACCGGTCCAGTCGTTCCCCTGTCTGATTGATCCCAGCAAAATCAACGCTTCCCGCTGAATTGCAAATTCGGCGCTTACACACGTGCGCGCTTTCGACTAAGGGGAAGGTCCATGACGCGGTTCATCTTCATCACTGGCGGCGTGGTCTCCTCACTTGGCAAGGGCCTGGCTTCCGCTTCACTGGCAGCGCTGTTGCAGGCGCGTGGCCACAAGGTCCGTCTGCGCAAGCTGGACCCATACATCAACGTCGACCCGGGAACGATGAGCCCTTACCAGCATGGTGAGGTCTATGTGACGGAGGATGGGGCGGAGACCGATCTCGACCTTGGTCACTACGAACGCTTCTCCGGCGTTGCTGCGAACAAGGGTGACAACGTCACCACGGGCAGGATCTATCAGACGGTGATCGACCGGGAACGGCGCGGCGACTATCTGGGCGCCACCGTGCAGGTCATTCCCCACATCACGGACGCCATCAAGGAATTCATCTGCGCTGGCACCGACGGCCATGATTTCGTGCTGGTGGAGATCGGCGGCACCGTCGGCGATATCGAAAGCCTGCCGTTTCTGGAGGCCATTCGCCAACTCGGCCAGGAACTGGGGCGGGACAACGCGCTGTTCATGCATCTGACGCTGGTGCCCTACATCAAGGCCGCGGGAGAGTTGAAGACCAAGCCGACACAGCATTCGGTCAAGGAACTGCGTTCCATCGGCATTCAGCCCGATATCCTGATCTGCCGCTGCGAGACCTCCGTGCCGGAGGGGGAGCGGCGCAAGATCGCCCAGTTCTGCAACGTGCGCCCTGATTCGGTTATTCAGGCCCCCGATGTCGACAGCATCTACGCCGCGCCGATCATGTTCCATTCCGAAGGTCTGGATGTGGAGGTCATGCGCCACTTCCGCCTCGACCACGAATCGGAACCTGACCTCACTCGCTGGCTGCGCATCCTGGAGCGGGTCAGAAATCCGGAAGGCAGCGTGCGGATCGGCATCATCGGCAAGTACATCGAACTGCCTGACGCCTACAAGTCCCTGGCCGAGGCCCTGCGCCATGGCGGCATCGCCAACAATGTCGATGTGGACATCGACTGGATCGATTCGGCGATCTTCGAGGAAGATGCCGAGGCGATGCACCGGTTGGAGAACGTGCACGCCATTCTGGTTCCGGGCGGCTTCGGTGAACGCGGGACCGAGGGCAAGATCCGCGCAGCCGGTTTCGCCCGCACGCACAACATTCCCTATTTCGGGATCTGCTTCGGCATGCAGATGGCCGTCATCGAAGCCTGCCGCAGCCTGATCGGTCTTGATGGTGCCGGGTCCACCGAACTGGATGATGATTGCCCGATTCCGGTCGTTGGCCTGATGACCGACTGGGCAGGTGAGGGCGGCGTTCGCGAGACTCGCGACGACCGGTCCAACATGGGTGGCACGCTCCGGCTTGGTGCCTATCCGGCACATCTGAAGAGCGGCAGCCTGGTGGAGAGCATCTACGGTGCGCGCGACATCAGCGAGCGCCATCGCCACCGCTATGAAGTCAACATCAACTACCGTGAGCAGCTTGAAGCTGCGGGCATGGTCTTCTCCGGCGTGTCGCCCGACGGGGCCTTGCCGGAGATTGTCGAGATCACGGATCACCCCTGGTTCATTGGCGTGCAGTTCCATCCGGAGTTGAAATCCCGCCCGTTCGAGCCACATCCCCTGTTTGCCAGCTTCATCGAAGCCGCGATCAAGCAGTCGCGTCTGGTATAGTGGCGACAGGACTGCCGGGCGCAGTCGCAACCGACTTAGGAAAGAATCACATCATGGCCGATACCGTCAGAAGTACTGGGACCGGCGTGATGACCGTTGGTGACATTCAGATCGGCAATGACCTGCCTCTGGTGCTGATCGCAGGCCCCTGCCAGTTGGAAAGCCGCCAGCACGCGCTGGAAATGTCCCACGCCATCAAGGAAATCGCGGATCGCGTTGGCATCAGGGCGATATACAAGACCAGCTATGACAAGGCCAACCGGACCAGTGTCGGCGGTGTGCGTGGCATGGGGCTGGAGAAATCCCTGCCGATCTTTGCCGAAATCCGTGAGGCCACGGGGCTGCCTGTCCTGACCGATGTGCATACGGCAGAACAATGCGCCATCGTGGCAGAGGCAGTCGACGTGATGCAGATACCGGCATTCCTCTGCCGCCAGACGGACCTGCTGCTGGCCGCAGGTGAAACAGGGTGTGCCATCAATGTGAAGAAGGGCCAGTTTCTCGCCCCCTGGGACATGAAGAATGTCGTCGACAAGCTGCGCAGCACCGGTAACGACAACATCTCGGTCTGTGAGCGTGGGGCGAGCTTTGGCTACAACACCCTGGTGACCGACTTCCGTGGCTTGCCGATCATGGCGGAACAGACCGGCTGTCCCGTGGTTTTCGATGCGACCCATTCGGTGCAGCAGCCTGGCGGGCAGGGCGGCAGTTCCGGCGGCCAGCGGGAGTTCGTGCCCGTGCTGGCCCGCGCGGCGGTTGCCGTGGGAATCGCTGCTGTTTTCATGGAAACGCATGAGGACCCGGACAATGCCCCATCGGACGGTCCGAACATGGTGCCCATCAACGAAATGGAAGCCCTGCTGCGGCGCCTGATGGCCTTCGATGCGGTTGCCAAATCCACCACTTGAGGCCGACCGATACCGTCCAGGGCTGCGTGTGCGACAGGAATCGCCTTTGTGCTTTACGCCGTCCTGGTCTACCTGTTCCCGAACGGGTCAATTTTTCTGAACTTCAACGCATCTGAGCGACAAACCTGACGGAGGGCGCCGATGACCGCCATCATCGACATTGTAGGACGTGAGATCCTGGACAGCCGGGGCAACCCGACCGTGGAGGTGGACATGTTGCTGGACAGCGGCGCGTTCGGTCGTGCGGCCGTGCCCTCTGGCGCTTCAACCGGGTCCTACGAGGCGGTGGAAAAGCGTGACAATGATGATCGCTATGGCGGCAAGGGCGTGCTGGAGGCGGTCGAGGCCGTCAATGGCGAGATATTTCAGGCCCTGTCGGGCATGGATGCGAGCGATCAGCTGGCCATCGACCGGATGCTGATCGAACTGGACGGCACGCCGAACAAGGCGCGCCTTGGGGCCAATGCGATCCTGGGCGTCAGTCTCGCCGCGGCAAAGGCAGCCGCGGATGCACTGGACCAGCCGCTCTGGCGCTATGTCGGTGGTATTTCAGCCCGCACCCTGCCGGTACCGATGATGAACATCGTCAATGGCGGCGCCCATGCCGACAACCCCATCGACATCCAGGAATTCATGATCATGCCTGTGGGCGCATCAAGCTTTTCCGAAGGCTTGCGCTGCGGTGCGGAGATTTTCCAGGCGCTGAAGAAGCGGCTGCAGGATGCAGGGCACAACACCAACGTCGGTGACGAGGGCGGCTTCGCCCCGGCCCTGAACAGCGCCGAGGAAGCGCTCGAGTTCATCATGGCCGCCATCGCCAAGGCCGGGTATCTGCCGGGCGAGGACGTTTTCGTGGCGCTGGATGCGGCTTCGACCGAATTCTACAAGGGCGGACGCTACGAACTGGCGGGGGAGGGCAAGACCCTCGATCAGGGCCAGATGGTGGATTACTACGCCAATCTCTGTGCCCGGTTCCCGATCATTTCCATCGAAGACGGTTGCGCCGAGGACGATTGGGAAGGCTGGGCCATGCTGACGGAACGCCTAGGCGACAAGGTACAGCTGGTCGGCGACGATCTGTTCGTCACCAACCCGGCACGTCTGGCGGATGGTATCGCCCGTGGCGTTGCCAATTCCATCCTGGTGAAGGTCAACCAGATCGGCACCTTGAGCGAGACGCTGGAGGCTGTGGATATGGCCCACCGCGCATCCTACACCGCTGTCATGTCGCACCGGTCCGGTGAGACCGAGGATTCAACCATCGCCGACCTGGCCGTGGCCACGAACTGCGGTCAGATCAAGACAGGCTCCCTTGCGCGCTCCGACCGCACCGCCAAGTACAATCAGCTGCTGCGGATCGAAGACATGCTGGGCCCGGACGCGATCTATGCCGGCCGCTCGGTGCTGCCGGAATAGGCTGCACTGCTGCGGTCGCAACGCATCAATCCCGTCCTGTGTCCTCTACATCGACGCCTTGTAAGGCTCTGGCGATCCTGCGTTCTGAGCTTCGATGGAGCGTCGGGCCGCCGCACCACGCAGCCTCTGCTTGACCTTGGCGACTGCAGGGCCGTCCAGCTGTTTCAGGCGGGTCGCGGCGGCCTGAAGTGCGTCATCGAAGCTGCCTGGAACGGCCACCTGATCCAGATACCCGACCTCCACGGCTTCATGCGGACTGTAGAGCCGGGCACCAATCGTCGCCTGCGAAAGCGCCCGGCGGTCGAGGCAGGCAGATGCCAGTTCGATGGCGAAAACCGGCAGTTCCAACCCGATCGTCGTCTCGTTCAACCCGATGCGGAAATCACCGGTCACGCCGATGCGGTGATCGCCGGTCAGCGCTAGCAAGGCGCCCGCCGCCACGGCATGACCGGTGACGCCGATCAGAAGCGGCTGCGGGTGCATCCATGCCTTCATCAGCAGACGTGCACCGGCCTGCACAAGGGCGGGAACCTGTGAGGCATCGCCCTGAATGACCTTCAGATCGAAGCCACCACAAAGGATACCCTTGCGGCCCCTGATCACAGTGATATCTGCCGCCGTTGTCGCCTGGTCGAGGGCATCGGAAAGGTCTCGCATCATCGCGTGACTGAAGGCATTGGCCTTGCCGTCATCCAGCGTGATGGTCGCTATGTCATCAGCAACATCGAACGTCAGAAGCTCAGTCACTGAACTGCTCCACCAGGGCCATCAGATTGCGTGCCTGTTTCAGGTGGGGCATGTCCAGCATCTTGCCGTCCAGACCAACGGTGCCGAGGCCGGGATTGTCCTCGAACACGGCAATGACCCGTCTGGCGTGGGCGACTTCATCTTCCGTGGGGGTGAATGCCCGGTTGATCACCTCCGACTGTGCCGGGTGAATGGCGATCTTGCCGATGAATCCTGAATGCCGGTCACGGCTGCATTCCTTCTCCAACCCTTCCAGATCACGGAAATCGACAAAGACGACGCCCACCGGCTGCGCGTCGATGGCGCGTGACGTGGTCAGGCACAGGGTCTTGGCGAGCTGGAACGGGGTATCGTAATCGCCCGTGTCGGGGTGCCTGTTGGTGCTCGCCCCCAAAGCGGCGGCCAGGTCTTCCCCACCCCACGTCAGAGCCGTCAGGCGCGGTGACGGGTTGTCCAGATAGGTGTGGAAGGTCAGAAGCGACGCCGCAGTCTCCGTCGCCACACAGAGAATGCGGGTGGAACCAAGCTCCAGCCCTTCCCGGGTTTCCAGCGCGGACAGCATGGTTGCCAACGTATTCACGTCCGCCGCCGAGTAGACCTTTGGCAACACGATGCCGTTCGGCGCACCTGGCATGACAGCGACCAGATCGGGCAGGGACAGCGGGGTATCCAGCGGATTGATCCGGACCCAGAGTTCCTGACGCGACCGGTCAGGGTGCGCCTTCAGGAAAGCACAGGTCATTTCCCGTGCGATATCCTGCCGGTCGTCGGAAACGGCGTCTTCCAGATCCAGGATAAGCGCATCTGCGGCATTGTCCGGCCCCTTGGCGAGCTTGCGCTCGCTGTCTCCGGGGACGAACAGCCAGGACCGGTTCAGCCTCATGCCTTTTTCTTCATGAAAGCGGTGCGCACGCAGTAGGCGACTTCCTCATTGCGCTGGTTGAAGCCGTAATGCTCGAACACGACCATGCCGGCGTTGGGGCGCGACTTGCTCTCGCGCTTGCTCTGCACCTTGGTCACCGCACGGACGGTATCGCCATGGAAGACGGGCTTGGCGAACCGCACATCGGTCATGCCGAGGTTGGCAATCGTGGTGCCCAGCGTGGTGTCATTGACCGTCACGCCGATGACGAGGCCCAGCGTGAACAGGCTGTTGACGATCCGCTGGCCGAATTCGGTGCCCTTGGAGAATTCCTCGTCCAGGTGCAGCGGCTGCGGATTGTGTGTCATGGCGCAGAACATGATGTTGTCCATCTCCGTGACCGTGCGGGTCAGGGCATGATTGAATTCCATGCCCACTTCGAATTCCTCGTAATACAGTCCGGCCATCGTTGTTTCCTCCCCAGAGTTGAATGGCGTGATCAGCAGCGACCATCATTCGCCGTATTGCCTCAGTTTTCCAGCGCTGCCTTGATGCGGGCGGCATCATAACCCAGTTCGTTCAGGATTTCGGTCCCGTGTTCCCCAAGGTTTGGGGCCGGGCGCGTCGGTGCAGGTTGTGTTTCCGACCAGGTGGCGGGCACCGCCATCTCGCGCAGCGTGCCCTCCGTCGGATGCTCGACCGTGCCGAAGAACCCGACCGCGGCCAGATGCGGATCGGCAATCAGTGCGTCGAGATCATTCAGCGGCATTGCCGGAACGTCCAGCCTGTCGAAGATGTCCAGCCAGTCCGCTGTGGTGCGGGTGGTCAGCAGTTCGGCAAGTTCGCGATACAGGCTGCCGATGTGCTCGGTGCGGCTGGTCATGCTGGCGTAGCGCGGGTCGGCATCGAACTCGGCCTCCCGTCCCATGTCGCGGAAGAAGTCACGCCAGTGCCTGTCGGTGTAGAGCATGACACAGACATGCCCGTCCCGGGTGGGGAAGGGGCGACGATCCGGCACCAGCATGCGGTTGTAGCCGCTGGGTCCAAGGGCCGGGACGAAGGTTTCACCCCCCATGTGATCACCCAGAACGAAGCTGGCCATCATCTCGAACATCGGCATGTCGATGCGCTGCCCCAGACCGGACCGCAACTGATGGACCAGGGCTGCATTGATCTGCCCGACGGCCCACAGCGCGACCCCCCGGTCGACAAGTGCCGTGGGCGCATAAGCAGGCGGCTGACCGTTTGCCCGGTGGCTGAGTGCCGGAATGCTGACGGCCCCCTGTATCAGGTCATCAAAGGCCGGTTTCGTTGCATAGGGGCCAGCTTGCCCGAAGCCGAACAGACCGGCATAGATCAACCGCGGATTCAGGGCCTGCACGGTTTCCCAGCCAAGTCCGAGGCGGGCCATCACCTGCGGGCGGCGGTTGTAGAGCAGCACGTCCGCCGTGCGCAGCAGGTCCAGCATGGCGGCGTGACCCGCAGGCTGTTTCAGGTCCAGCACGATGCTGCGTTTGCTGCGATTCACGTTCAGGAAGATGGTGCCCATGCCGGGATTGCGCATCGGGCCGATGCCACGGACGGGATCACCGCCCGGTGCCTCCACCTTGATCACGTCCGCGCCCATGTCCCCCAGGATCTGGCTGGTGTAGGGGGCCATCAGCATGTTGGACAGGTCTATGACACGAATGCCGGCCAGCGGACGGGCGCCGCTGACTGCTGTTGCTGCGGGGGTGGTCAACGTCAATAGGACTTCGGCAGACCCAGCACCCGCTCCGCCACGTAGCAGAGGATCAGGTGGGGCGTGATGGGCGCGATCCGGTGGATCAGGGCTTCGCGCAGGTAGCGTTCGACGTGATATTCCTTGGCATAGCCCATGCCGCCGTGGGTCAGGATTGCCGCGTTGCAGGCCTTGAATGTGGCTTCGCCCGCCAGATACTTGGCGGCATTGGCATAGGCACCACTGTCTTCGCCACGGTCGTAGAGTTGGGCGGCGCGGAATACCACCAGGTTGGCAGCCTCAAGCTCCATCCAGTTTTCCGCCAGTGGATGCTGAATGGCCTGGTTCATGCCGATCGGTCGACCAAACACCTCGCGCTCATTTGCATAGTTGGTGGCTCGGCGCAGCGCGGCACGACCGAGGCCCACCAGGCCAGCAGCGATCAGGATGCGTTCAGGGTTGATGCCATGCAGCAGGTAGCGGAATCCCTTGCCCTCCTCACCGATGCGGTCCTCCACCGGAATCTCCATGCCATCGAAGAACACCTGATTGGAATCGACGCACTTGCGGCCCATCTTGTCGATTTCGCGGATTTCCACCTTTGATCGATCCAGGTCGGTGAAGAACAGGCTGAGGCCGTCGATGGGCTTCTCGGTGTTTTCCTCATCCGTGGTCCGGGCGATCAGCATGATCTTGTTGGCCACCTGGGCGGTGCTGATCCAGGTCTTCTGGCCGTGCACCACGTATCGGTCGCCCTTGCGCACGGCCCGGGTCTTCAGACGGGTGGTGTCGAGGCCGGTATTCGGCTCGGTCACGCCGAAACAGGCAATGTCATCGCGCTTGATCACGGGTGGCAGCATCCGCCGCTTCTGATCCTCGGTGCCATAGCGCACGACAGGGTTGAGACCGAAGATACCGAGGCTGACAGAGGAAACACCGCCATTGCCCGCACCGGACTGCGAAATCGCCTGCATCAGAATCGCGGCCTCCGTGATGCCCAGGCCGGATCCGCCATATTCTTCAGGCATTGCGATGCCCATGAATCCCTGATCGGCGATGGCACGGCAGAAATCCTCCGGGAACGCACCGTCCGAATCCCGCGCCAGCCAGTACTCATCGCTGAAATTGGCACACAGACGTTCAACGCTGTCACGGATCTGCAGTTGTTCCGGTGTGAAATCGATGCTCATGAAAATGCCCCTCCCCAGGGTCAGCGATCGTTAATGCTCAGTTTCATTGGTGGCGTCCGGCGCAGGCAGGAAGCCGAAGGACTGGCAGCGGGCGGCAGCACGTTGGATCGCCGCCTCATTGTCCACAGCCGCTCGCCGCATCCGCTCGCTCGGGCCCGCAATCAACACTGTCGCGGCAACGGTACCATTCGGTCCGAACACAGGCACGGCCAGGCCGCTGGCGCCGGAAACGCGTTCATCTGCCGTGCGCGACAGATGGTCAGCGCGGATGCGACCGAGCTCAGCCCGCAATGCGTGCTTGTCCGTGATAGTGGATGGTGTGAACTTCTGGCATTCGATGCCATCAAGAACAGTTTCGAGACGGGCAGGGGACATGAACGCCAGCAGAAGCTTGCCGCCCGCAGTGCAGTGCAGTTCACGCTGCACTCCTGTTTCCACCGCGTAGCGAATGGGGTTCGGGCTCTCCACCCGATCCAGATAGGTGATCATGCGCTGGTCGGCGGACAACGCGCCGAGGACCGCAGTCTCACCCGTGGCGGCCACCAGTTCCGTCAGCACAGGCCGCAGGATCCCCACCATCTGTTCACTGAACACGGCATTGGTGGCCAATCGCAGGAAACGATCCCCCAGCGCATAGGCACCATCCGCATCACGAACAACGCAGCCTTCCTGTCGCAAGCCCTGCAAGAGTCCCAGCAGGCTGGACTTCGGGGTGCCTGTGGCGTCCGCCATGTCACTCAGGCTGACGCTCTGCGTTCCCCCGGCGCGTGCAGCGACCAGCCGTTCCAGAATCAGCAGGATCCGCCCGATGGACTGCGGTGCTGCGCGTCTGCTGGCGCTTTCATCAGGTCGCTGAGCAAGGTTTGTTCGCATATGCGAAGACTATGCGAATATGCGAACAGGCTGCAAGATCGATTGCTCGACCCAGGACCTTGATCGTTCCACTGTTGGATTGCATCACCAGCCCGTTCCCCCGCCCGGCCACCCATTCAGGATGATCCAGTGGGTGGCCGGGCGGGGGAACGGGCTGGTGCGATTCCATCATTTGATGGACAGATCTAGGTTCGCGCCTGTCTGGCCATCTGGGCCTCCCGACGGGTGGTATAGACCGTAGCGACGAAGATGATTGCGGCACCGGCCCACATCCACGGATCAGGGATCTCTGAGAACGCCCACCAGGCAAGCGCGACCGACAGGGGCAGGCGCACGAAGTCGAACACCTGCGCCAGACTGGCGTCACCGGCAGAGATCGCGCGCTGGATGCCGTACATGTTCATGTTGGCGGCGATGCCCAGCCCGATGATCCAGAGCCATTCCTCACCCTGTGGCACCTGCCAGAAGATCACAGCGGGCACCAGCGAGATCGGCAGATTGAAGATCGACAGCATCAGGATGACCAGGGCGGGTTCTTCAGTCGCTGACAGTTTCTTGCCAAAGATCACGACAAACCCGAACAGGATCGATGACCCGATGGCAAGGATGGCACCAAGGCTGATGGCTTCCTGGCCGGGCCGCAGCATCACCAGCACGCCGATAAAGCCCACCAGCAGGGCACCGATCCGCCGTGGACCAACCTTTTCCTTCAGCATCACGGCGGCGAGCAGGGTGGTGAACAGGGGCGCCGTGAAGGTGATCGCCGTGGCTTCGCCGATGGGGATCAATACAGCCGACCAGAGCAGCATCAGGGACGAGGCCACCATCACCACCGAGCGCATGGCGAACAGGGGCAGGCGCGCTGTCTTCATCGCACCGAAGCCGACCCGCATGATCCAGGGCGCGAACATCAGGATGGAGAAGATGCTGCGCCAGAAATTCAGGACGAAGGGATCAAGGCTCGCCGACAGATGCCGGACAATGACCATGATCAGGGAAAAGCCGATCGCGCCAAACAGCATCCATGCTGCGACGATCAGGGGGCGAGGCATGATCCCGCGCGATCAGTAAGCGAATTCGCGGAACACATGGCGCACATCGCCGTTCCACGCACCGTGGAACCTGGCCAGCAGTTCCTCCGCCGGGGTCTGGCCCGACTCGACAATGCGTTTCAGCGGGCCGACGAAATGGCGCTCATCCTGGCCCATGGCGTCTTCGCGATTGCGATTGATCAGTCCGCGTTCTGCAATGGCCACCGCATCGCGGGCGATATCCAGCACGGTACGCCCGCCGGGGGCCGGAGCCTTCAGGCCATGGGTCGGCACGGCATCGCGCAGAGCGTCAATGTCGGCAGCCGTCCAGTCACGGATCAGGGCAGAAGCTTCGCCCCGCGCTGCATCGTCATACAGCAGACCCACCCAGAATGCCGGCAGGGCGCAGATGCTGCGCCAGGGTCCGCCATCCGCGCCACGCATTTCCAGGAACCGCTTCATGCGCACTTCCGGGAACAGTGTGGTCAGGTGATTGTCCCAATCCTTGATCGTCGGCTTCTCGCCGGGCAGGGCGGGCAGTTTACCAGCCAGAAAGTCGCGGAACGACTGGCCCGCCGCCTCGATGTACTTTCCGTCGCGAAACACGAAGTACATCGGCACGTCGAGGGCATAGTCGGCATATTGCTCGAACCCGAATCCTTCATCGAAGACGAAGGGCAGGTTGCCGCTGCGGTCAGGGTCGGTATCGGTCCAGACGTGACTGCGGCTGCTGACCATGCCCGTCGGCTGGCCCTCCCTGAACGGCGAATTGGCGAACAGCGCCGTCGCGATCGGCTGCAAAGCCATTCCGATGCGGAATTTCTCGACCATGTCAGCTTCGGATGCGAAATCCAGATTCACCTGAATGGTGCAGGTGCGGAACATCATGTCGAGGCCCAGGTTGCCCTTGATCTGCATGTACCGGCGCATGATGTCGTAGCGCGCTTTCGGCATCATCGCGATCTCGTCGCGGCGCGCCAGCGGGTGATGCCCAAGGCCGATGAAGCCGATGCCGAGCTCGGTGGAAACTTCCTTGACCTGCTCCAGATGGGTGTTCACCTCGCCGCAGGTCTTGTGCAGGGTCGGCAGCGGTGCGCCGGAAAGTTCCAGCTGCCCGCCGGGTTCCAGGCTGATGGCCTGACCGTCCATGTACATGGCGACCGCATAGCCACCTTCGATGACCGGTTCCCAGCCGAACCGTTCCATGCCCTGGAACAACGCCTTGATCCCCGCCGGGCCTTCGTAGGGAATGGGGGCCAGGGTTTCCAGGTTGAAACCGAATTTCTCATGCTCCGTCCCGATGACCCACTTGTCAGCGGGTTTGCAGCCGGATGCGAGGAAATCAACAAGCTGCGCCCGGTCCTCCACGGTGGTTGTGGAATGGGCGCGGGCTTCCTCGCTATCCAGCATGGTCGACATGGGCGGTTTCTCCCCGAAGGCTTGTTCTGTTTGACGCGAACTTAGGGCGCAGCGCAGACGGATGGAAGGGCGCACGAGAGGGATGCGCCCATGCGGCTCAGTCTGGCCAGCCCGCGTCACCCCCGCGCCAGTCGCCCTGGTGCGCCTGCCAAAGGGCCAGCATGGCGAAAACCGCCGTATCGGCACGCAACAACCGCGGCCCCAGACTGACAGGGACACAGTCGGCCAGGCTGCGCACGAGTTCCTTCTCTTCATTCGTGAAACCGCCCTCCGGACCGATCAGAACGGCAGCGGGCCGGGCTGATTCGCGGGCCAGTGACTGCAGGGCCTGTGCTATCGGGGTCGCGGACGCCCGCTCATCAGCAAACAAGAGTGTCCGGCCACGCGGCCAGGCCCCGACAGCGGACCTGAGGTCCAATGGCTCGGTCACCTCCGGTACGCTCAGGCGTTCGCACTGCTCTGCCGCTTCACGCGCATTTGCGCGCAGGCGATCCACATTGACCCTGCTGACCACCGTCCGGTGTGTGATGACCGGCATGATCCGTGACACCCCAAGCTCTCCCGCCTTTTCGGCAATCGTGTCCACCCGCTTGCCCTTGATGGGCGCGAACAGCAGCCACAGGTCAGGCTCCGGCGTCTGCGGGCGCAATTGCTCGGTCAGTTCCATCTCTGCACCCTGGCGGGTCATGTGGTCGATGACTGCGCGCCATTCCCCGTCCCGCCCGTTGAACAGCTTCACGGTTGCCCCGGCGCCGAGGCGGAGCACCTTGGCCAGATAATGATGCTGGTTGCCCGTCAGGGTCAGGGGCTGGTTCGCCAACAGGTCCTGATCCACGAACAATCGGGGTTCGGTCACGGATGCGCATCCTCTGCATGGGCGCAGTGAACGTGCGGGCTGTTCCGGGGCCCGCCGCTTTGCTGATAAGGTTCAGGGTTCAATTGGCAGGTCGGGGGAGGGAAGCGCAATGCCCTATGCAACAGGTCGACTTTATCATGATGCGGACGCACACATCATGGAGACGGCGGATTGGCTGCGTGACTATGCCGATCCCGGTTTCCGCGACCGGCTGCCCGACATCACCACGGGCCTTCTTGCACCGGGTGAGGACAAGCGTGTGCTGGACGACCTGGCGCTGCAGGCTGACGATGCGTTCCGCGCCGAGGACGAGGCGGAACTGATGAACCGCAAGAACTGGCGGGCCATTGGCGCGACCCTGAAACAGGACAGGCCAAAGGCGCTTGATCTGCTGGGGTTCGCGTCGCAACTGGTCTTCAACACCTTCACCAACAAGCCGATGCAGGAAGCGGAGCATGGCAAGGATGGCGATTACGCCTATGCCATGGCAGACGCTCACAACCGGGGCATGTTCGATTTCTGCAGCGTCGACCGGCGCCTGCTGACAACCGCCTACCTGCCGATCATGGATCTGGAACGGGCACCTGGCATGGCCGGGCAACTGATCCGGGATGGCGCGCATTCGCTGATGATCGCCGCCGCCTGCCCGAAGGATCACAGCCCCAGCCACGTGGCGCTGGACGCGGTCTGGGCGCAGGCGGAGGAGGCTGGCGTGCCGATCGTCTTCCACGTCGGCTCGGGCGGGCATTTCTTCGATCGGAGCTATTTCGCCAACGGCCTGCCGATGGAGAAGGACTTCCATGGCGGGGCCGAGAATTTCCGCTCCATCGACTACATGGCGATCCCGAACCCGGTCATGCAGACCCTTGCCACCATGATCCTGGACGGGGTGATGGAGCGGTTCCCGAGGCTGAAGTTCGGCGTGATCGAGCAGGGAGCAAGCTGGCTGCCCAGCTGGATGCGCTATCTCGACAGCGCCTATGACGCTTTCCTGCGCCACGAACAGCGCCTGCAGAAACTTTCCATGCGCCCGTCCGAATATGTGCGGCGCCAGATCCGGGCAACGCCTTACCCAACCGAGGACGTGGGCTGGATCGCGGCGCAGGCCGGGGATGCGGTGTGCCTGTTCTCGTCGGACTATCCGCACGTCGAGGGCGGGCGGAATCCGCTGGGCCGGTTCGAGGCTTCGCTGGCCAACGCGTCCGAGACAACGCGGGAGCAGTTCTTCTCGGCCAATTTCGCGGACCTGATGGGGCCATCGTTGCAACGGGCACTGAATTGACCTTTTCTAAGGATCAGCCCAGACCGCCGCCGTTGACGCTTCTGTTGGCGCACCGGGCGCTCTAGAATGATCGAGAGCATGAATGTGGGGGAGAAACCAATGTCCGCTGAAAATGCCATTGCGAATGAAGACATCCTGCTGCGGGAGGATCGCGGGCCGGTCACCTGGCTGACCCTGAACCGCCCCGATGCCTTCAACAGTCTGTCGACGGATCTGATGACGCGAGTTCAGACCGAACTTGATGCGCTGGCCGACGACCGGTCGTGCCGGGTGATTGTCATCGCAGGCGCGGGCAGGGGGTTCTGCGCCGGGCACGACCTGCGCGAAGTGCGCGGCCATCAGCAGGATCAGCCCTTCATCAAGGCGATGCTGGATCAGTGTTCCACCATGATGCAGTCCATCGTGAACCACCCGAAGCCGATCATCGCGCGGGTGCATGGTGTTGCCACGGCAGCAGGCTGTCAGCTGGTGGCGAGCTGTGATCTGGCCATTGCTGCAGACAGCGCGAAGTTCGCCACGCCGGGCGTGAACATCGGTCTGTTCTGTCATACGCCCATGGTCGCGCTGGGCCGTAATGTCAGCCGCAAGCACGCCATGGAAATGCTGCTGACCGGGGAATTGATGTCATCCGATGACGCGGTGCGGTTTGGACTGATCAACCGGACCGTGACTGCCGATGCACTGGATGATGCTGTCATGGCGATGGCGGGAACGATCGCGTCCAAATCGTCCTATACGCTGAAGATCGGCAAGGAAGCTTTCTATCGTCAGATGGAAGCGCCGGACCTCAACCACGCCTACGATTATGCCGCCGGTGTGATGTTGCAGAACATGGTGGCGCACGACGCGAATGAAGGAATCCAGGCCTTCATCGACAAGCGCGACCCGGTCTGGGAGGACCGTTGAAACATGACCGGGACCTCAGGTGAGGCGATGATCCACGACAGCTACAGCGATGCCTACATTCGCGAGATCCTGCACACCGTGAAGACGGTCGCCATGGTGGGGGCCAGCGCGAACTGGAACCGACCAAGCTTCTTTGCCATGAAGTACATGCAGGAAAAGGGCTATCGGGTCATTCCGGTGAACCCGAAGGAAGCTGCCGCCGGTACGGTCATCCTGGGGGAACCTGCGGTCGCGACGCTGGACGACATCGGTGTGCCGATCGACATGGTTGATTGCTTCCGCAATTCGGACGCCATTCCCCCGATTGCGGATGACGCCATCCGGCTGGGCGCGAAGGTCCTCTGGCTGCAGCTGGGGGTCCGCCACGACACGGCAGCGGCCAAGGCCGAAGCCGCCGGTCTGAAGGTTGTCATGAATCGCTGCCCGAAGATCGAGTATGGGCGCCTGTCGGGAGAAATCGGCTGGTTCGGCGTGAACACGGGCGTGATCTCATCGCGTCGCCGCCGTGTGGTCTGACACGAAACCAATGAGCCGGAAGTGAGAGCCGTCGGTCATGCCATCACGGATGCAGCAATCTAGAGCAGATTCAATCTACTCGGGTTCATATCCGGCGGCCTGGAAGTAGTTTCTGCACTCGTCGGGTGAGAAGGCCTTGATGCAGTTGGCGACGGTGTCCCAAAGCTCGTCGATGGTTCGTGCTGCAGCTTTCCGCAGCAGGGCCTTGAGTTTCGAGAAGGCCATCTCGATGGGGTTGAAGTCGGGGCTGTAGGGCGGCAGGAACAGCAGCCGTGCGCCCGCCGCTTCTATGGCCTCGCGGATGCCGCTGACCTTGTGAGATGGAAGGTTGTCCATCACCACCACATCACCGGGCCGTAGTTCGGGTGCAAGCACCTGCTCGGCATATGCCCTGAAGGCGTCGCCGTTCATCGGGCCATCAAGCAGCATCGGTGCCGCCATGCCGCCCAGCCGCAGACCGGCAGTGAAGGTGGTGGTCTTCCAGTGACCGTGGGGAACCGCGGCGCGGCACCGCTCGCCACGCGGGCTACGCCCCCGAAGCCGTGCCATCTTCGTTGAGGCGGCGGTCTCGTCGATGAAGATCAGCTTCTCAGGCTCAAGATCGGGCTGGGCGTCGAACCAGGCCTCGCGGCGGCTCAGGACGTCCGCGCGCTGTTGCTCGGCGGCGTGCGCCGTCCTTTTTGAATGTCACGCCGCGCTTGTCGAGGAAGTACCAGATTGTCGATGGAACGACGTGAATGTCGTGCTTCTCGGCAAGGCACTCACCGATCTCCGTCAGCGTGATGTCCGGTTGTTCGGAGATCAGAGCCAGAATGAACCCCTCATGCGGATCCAGCCGGGAGCGCGATGGTTGGCCCTGCTTGCGTGGCCTCGTCTCACCGGTCTCCCGATAACGGCGATGCCACTTGATCGCCGTAGAGATACCTACCCTGAAGCGCCTCGCCGCCTCACGCGCCGAAACACCTTCTTCCACCGCCTCAATCACACGCCAACGCAGATCGACACCAAGGCTTCTGGTCATCCCAACCTCCAAGCGAATCACTGAAACCAGTGAATCAGCCAGAAGCCGTCAGGTGAATCCCGAATCCGATTCTGCGTTCAATGAAGGTGCTCTAGTCATCAATGATGGCCATGAAATCTGCCGTCACCAGGATCTGATCGGCGGAGCAACCGTCCGTTGACAGGGGCAGGGCCACCAGTTCACAGCGCTTGAAGTCCCTGTACTGCCCGACATACGGCATCGGGCGGGTGCAGGGCAGTCCGCGTTCAGCCGTGGATCGCAGCAATTCCCAATACTCGCCCGGCCCCATCTGGTGCGGCAGTTCGCTGACGCGAAGTCCCTTCAGCGGTCCCGCCATGTTCTCGTCGATCTGGGTTCCGGTCAGACGATAGACGAAATCCAGCGGATCACGTTCCACCCCCAGAATCATGAGATTGGGTATGAATTCGACAATCGCCATGGGGTTGAGATCCTGCCGCAATGGCCAGATCCTTTCCCCACGAATGGATTCCCAGTAATTCAGCGTTCCGCGTGTGACGTCGGAAGACAATTGCTCCCAGACTTCACTCACCGCGTCCCTGATCTCCGGCTCGCGTGCCTTGTTCAACATATCCTGCCCGGTCGTTGGTGGTCGATACCGGGGCCAATTTTGCGGTCCCGAACACAAAACACGCACAGTTCGGGATTTATTCGAAAAAATGTGATGGCCATCATGCATTTTTCCTGATGCATGGAGATCGAACAGGCTGATAGCCCTGAGAGCCACCGCGTCAAGCCGGGCGTTGACGATTGATTAACTTCTGCGTGCTTCACTGGCAGCATGACGTTGGTTCTTTTCATCAACCGGGGCCTTGCCCGATGATCGGCGCTCTTCAGGGTCCGCGCACGGACAGTCTTTCGCAGGCTGCCCGAACCTTGCCTGGCAATGCGGCGGCCAATGCGCGTGGTGGCGATTCCCGTGCAGGCGACGCGCGCAACAGTTCCGGAACGGCGGCCTTTCAGGAAACGCGTGGGACGTCAGTTGCTGCGGGCACCCTGATTGCTGCCCAGATTGCAGCAAGTGCTGAAAAGCAGCCGCTCGAGCGGACGGGAACTGATCCGAAACAGTCCATTACGGACGGCACGGAATTGACTGCGCAGGAACGCGAGCAGGTCAAGGAACTGCAGGCCCGCGATCGGGAGGTGCGCACCCATGAGCAGGCGCATGCGACCGCTGGGGGACAATATGCAGGATCACCCGAATACGAGATGGAACAGGGGCCTGACGGCCGCAGCTATGCGGTCGGGGGGCATGTGTCCATAAGCACCAGCCCGATTGCCGGTGACCCTCAGGCGACCATTGCCAAGATGGACGTCGTCAAACGTGCCGCACTTGCCCCCGCTGAACCATCCGGGGCGGATCGCAGTGTCGCGGCAGATGCCGATGCAAAACGCGCTGACGCCAGAGCGGAACTGACAGCCATGCGCGCCGAGGAACAGAAGGCCGCGCTGGAAGGTGATCGGGAGGCGGAAGCTTCAGATGCCGCCCCGGTGATCGGACCGGATGCGTCGCGCCCGGACGGGCGAGCTGAAGGGCGACCGGAACCCGGTGGTCGCCCTGACGGGCCGCCAGCATTCGGCCCGGGAATGATCGATCCGTTTGCGCGCAGTGGCAGTGACAGTGGGAGTGACAGCGGCAGTGAGCCGCGTGGCGGCAGCCGTTTCGGCGATGACCGCGACGGCGAGGATGCCGGTCTGGCGCAGCGCCGCGATGATCAGACATCGCGCGACTTCGCTGCATTCCTGAGCCAGACGGACAGTCAGCGTGCCCGCGCCGACCTTCAGCCCGGCCTTTCCGCCCAGCGTCAGAGCATCGACATCCGCCTCTGATCCTGCCTGGGTTCCCGGCTGATCCTCAATGACCAGCCCTGCGATCGGGGCTTCAGCCCACGATCGACGGCAAGTAGAGAACGATCTCCGGTACGGCGATCAGTGCGACGATGACGATCAGATCCGCCACCAGGAACCAGGCGATGCCGCGGAAGATCAGGCCCGTCGAGGCAAGATCGCCGACCACCCCCTTGATCACGAAGACGTTCAATCCGATGGGCGGTGTGATCATGCCGATTTCCAGGAACTTGGTCAGCAGCACCCCGAACCAGATCAGGCTGAAGCCTGCCGTGTCGATGATCGGCAGCAGAATCGGCAAGGTCAGCAACATGGCGCCGATAGGCTCCAGGAACATGCCAAGCAGCAGATAGATCAGGGAGATGCCGATCAGAAGCATCAGCGGGTCTGCGCCCATGGCCGTGACGGCATCCGACAGGTAGTCACCTGAACCGCTGAAGGCCAGGAAACGCGTCAGCATGCTTGCGCCAATGGCGATGATGAACAGCGACGCGGATGTCAGCAGGGTTTCCGTCAGTGCGTCGCGGAAACTCACCCAGGTCAGCGAACCCTTCAGGGCAGCAATGATGGTCGCGATCGCGGCACCGACGGCACCCGCCTCGGTCGGGGTGAAGGCACCGGAGAACAGGCCGCCAAAGACACCAGCCATCAGCAGCAGCACCGGCCAGGTATCCTTCAGGGCGCTTACCTTTTCGCCGAGGGGGATTTCCTCGTAAAGCGTTGGTGCAAGTTCCGGCTTCAGCTTGACCCGGATCAGAATGACGGCGATGTAGCCGAATGCGGTCAGCAGACCGGCCCCTACACCACCCAGGAAAAGCGCGCTGATGGGCACTTCGGCAATGATGCCATAAAGGATCATCAGAATGGAGGGCGGTATCAGCGCCCCGATGGTGCCAGCCGCTGCGACAGTCCCCGTCGCCAGGGAAGCGTCGTATCTGTGGCGCATCATTTCCGGTACGGCGATCCGGCCCATGGCGGCAGCGCAGGCAACCGACGAACCGGTAACCGCGGCAAAGCCTGCAGCACCGAAGACCGTGGCGATGGCGAGACCACCGGGCAGGCGTGACATCCACATTCGGGCTGCATCGAACATGCCCTTGGTCAGTCCGGCGTGATAGCAGAGGAAACCCATCAGCAGGAACATGGGCACCGAACTGAGCTGCCAGGTGGCCGCGAAGCTGTAGGGGATGACGCCGATCGAACCCCAGGCGGCGCGTTCGCCGGCCAGGACCCAGATACCGACGAATGACACGCCGATCAGGCAGACTCCGATCGGGACACGAAGTGCAATGAGAGTGAGCAGGATTCCGATCCCAGTGAAACCGATCTGTACGTCGGACAGGGCTGCCTCCTATTCAGATGTCTGACCGGGTGCGCCAGGCTGCGCGCGACCGGTGATGTAAGAAATGAACTTGAACACGAGCACAAGCACCATCAGGCTGGCACCGATCGGCAGCAGGTAATGCCCTGGCCAGATCAGAACCTTTGTGCCCTGTTCCATGATGAAGGACCCCAGGTCCTGCTTGTTGTAGGCATCATTGAAGCCACGATAGGCCAGCAGGCCGAAGACAAGGCCCGACAGAACGTAGGTCAGGCCGTTGATGTGGTGTTGCACGCGCAACGGAAAGAGTTCCGTCAGCACCTCGACCGAAATGTGCGCATTGCGCCGCTCTGCCAGAGCAAGCGGCAGGAACGCAACCACCACCATGTAATAGTTTGACACCATCGTTATGGTTGCCGGAACGGGCGCGAAGAAGACGAACTTCCCCACCACGTCCGCTGTTATGTGTACCATCATCAGGCCAACGGCTATCGAACCGATGACGCTGGTCAAATTCACGGCCCTTCCGAGCCAGCGATCAACAAAATCCATCCGAACCTGTCCTGTCTGGAAGACTGCATGAAAGACGGCGGCCCCTGCAGACATGCATCCACAGGGGCCGCCGCGCCACTGAAATCGCTCAGTTCCTGCCGTAGGTCGACAGGTCAACCTTGGACATGATCTCGTTCCAGTAGAGATCGGCCAGAGCGTCCGGGTCGTCTGCCATGCCAGCGGTCAGACCCTTGTATTTTTCGACCAGTTCGGAAATCTTGGCGATCTTCGCATCGACATTTTCCAGACCGTAGTCGTTGGCGAACTGTTCGGAGATCACGGCCAGGTCCGATTTCACGAACTCTTCGGACATCTTCAGCATTTCAGCCGTTGGTTCGATGACCTCAATGCCCTTGCCCGGCGCATCATTCAGATTGCGCATAGCATCGGCATAGTACTTCCAGGTCAAGTCAGCCGAAGACTGGGCAGAAGCCTTGAAGATGGCCTTGCGCTGGTCATCGGTCAGTTCCCCCCAGACATCGCGGTTGATGCTGTTGGTCGCCACACCGGCGAAGACACCACCGGGGATCCTGGTGGTGATGTACTTGGTCACATCGAAGAGCTGCAGGTTCGACAACTCGGTGGCGGAAACCATGGCGCAATCGACGACACCCTGCGCCATCGCCTCGTAGATGTCATTGCCGGGTACGGACACCTTGGTGCCACCCACTGCCTCGGCCCAGCGACCGAAGTTGGCAGCGCCCGAGCGATACTTCTTGCGCTCCAGGTCCGCCATCGAGCGGATGGGCGTCGTGCAATGCAGGATGTAGGTCGGGCTGGCACCGGTCCCCAGATAGACTTGATTCTGGCGCTTCTGTTCGACCAGGCATTCCGGGCAATGCAGGAAGGCGTATTCCGTCATCGCCGCACCCATGGCTGTGCCCGGGCTTTCGATCTGCTTGCCGGTCGTGGACAACATCGAAAGGTTGGCTGCCAGATTGAGTTCCGCAAACTCGGCGGGATAGTAGGGCGGCAGCACGTAGCCCATGTCGGCAATGCCGTCACGGATGCCCGGCGGCGTCTCCTTCAGGTTCAGCAGCGACATCGAGAATACCTTCACTTTTAGGTCGCTGGTTGCCTCCACGTTCCTGGCGAATTTCTCCAGCGCGTAGACCGCAGCACTGCCTGTCGGAAAGCCGACCGCGAGTTTCAACGTTTCTGCTGCCTGTGCCGCGCCTGCGGACACGAGCATTGCGGCACCTGTGGCCGCGAGAACTGTCTTTCTTCCTAGCATCCTGGTTCCTTCTAGTTTGAACGTTACGCCCGTTCGGGCTTTGCTCCGGTCAGTGGCTCCGGAGATCGAGCAAGGGTTTCAATCCTTGAGAAATTCCATGAACTCCACAACAACGCCGTCAGGATCCTTGGCACAGAAGAACTTCTGGCGGGACCCGCCCATGTCGATCAGCACCGGTTCAGTTAACGGTTCCGCCCCGGCGTCCGTCAACTGCTGCCATGCACTGGCGACATCGCCGACCCGGAAGCAGATTCGGGCAATTCCGACATGGGCAAGGTGCGGATAGGCCTGGCCTGTGGCCTTGGGTTCGATCCACTCGATCAGGTCGATGCGTGCGGAGCGCGGATTGTCGCCCAGCATCAGCATGCGGGCCCGAGCCTTTGAACCGCTCGGCAACCCGAGAGCGGGACCAAGGACCAGATCACCCAGAACGTCGGACGCATCCCCGTCGCTGCCAGCATTGAAGTCGATCACATCCCGGAAACCCAGCAACCTGTAAAACGGCAGGGAGCGTTCCAGGTCGGTGCAGTTGATATTGATGTGGAACACCTGCGAAGTGTCGAGCACGCATCTATCCTCCCCAGGACGAATCTGGCGCTTACAATACGCATCAGTAGAAAAAAATGCAAAACGGTATAATTATCCCCTGGTCGATAGGGGGCGAAGATGCATTCCTGCGGATCGCTGATGCGCTGCGGGATGCCGCAAAGTTCCGGGGAACCGGCGAAATTGAAAGGGAACGATCATCATGGGGAATGACACCAACGGGGCAGTCGCTGACTGTGATGTGGTCGTGGTCGGCGCCGGTTTCGCCGGAATCTATGCGCTGTGGAAGGCTGAACAGCGCGGGCTGACCGTGCGGGGGTTCGAGCGCGGTTCGGAGGTGGGGGGCACCTGGTACTGGAATGCCTATCCGGGCGCGCGCTGTGATGTCGCCAGCTACAATTATGCCTACTTCTTTGACAACGAGATCGTGCGGGAGTGGAACTGGTCCGATGTCTGCTCGAATCAGGAGGAGATTCAGCGGTACCTCAGCTTCGTCGCCGAGAAGTGCAACGTCACCCGGCTGATCACATTCGACACCAGGGTGGAGGCCGTAAGTTATGACGCGGCATCGGCCTTGTGGACGGTCCAGACAGCGGACGGGGAGACGGTGGTCTGCCGTTATGTGGTCCTGGCCGTCGGGGCCTTGTCGGAGCCCAAGGCCCCGGACATCGAGGGCGTGGACAGCTTTGCCGGAGAAGCCCACTTCACGTCGAGCTGGCCGCGGGATCGCGTGGTCGACATGAAAGGCAAACGGGTTGGTGTGATCGGCACCGGCTCTTCCGGCGTGCAGTGCGTCCCCGAAATCGCCAAGGTCGCGAGCGACGTCTTTGTCTTCCAGCGCACCGCCAACTTTGTCACTCCGACCCTGTCTGGTCCGATGGACCCCGAGGTGGTGGAGACCATGCGGCAGGATCCAGGGGCAGTGCGCAAGGAACTTCGCAGCACCTATGGCGGCAACCAGCCGCTCTATATCGGACCCGACCGGTTCAATGATCTGGATGAGGCGGGACGCGAGAAGGCACTTTGGCACGCCTGGGAGCAGCGGGAAGTCGCGCTCGCGTTCTGGGATTCGCATCTGCCGGAAGCGAACGCTGCCATCTCCGAGTTCATTCGCCAGCGCATGCTTGAAGTGGTCAAGGATCCGTGGACCGCAGACAAGCTGGTCCCCTGGGATCATCCCTATGGCGGCAAGCGGCCTTGCCAGAGCGATGTCTACCTGCAGACCTACAATCAGCCACATGTGCGCCTCATCGCCCTGCGCGAGACTCCGATCGAGAAAATCGTGCCCGAAGGAATCGTGACCTCGGCTGAGACGATCCCGCTGGATGTCATTGTCTACGCGACCGGGTTCGACGCACTTTCCGGACCTGTCCGTGCCCTGAACATCACCGGCATCGATGGCGTTTCGATGGGCGACATCTGGGCCGACGGGCCGGTCAATTACCTGGGCACCATGGTCCATGGCTTTCCGAACCTGTTCCTGCCATCGAGTGCCATGTCCCCGTCAGTGCTGTCGAACATGGCAACGCTTGCCGAACAACAGATAGATTTCATCTTCGACACGATCAGATGGCTCGATTCCAACGATCAGGCCGGATTGCACCCTTCGTCGGATTCACAGGACTTCTGGCGCGACGAAACCCTGCGCTTCGCCAAGCGTGTCCCCGGCGCCCTGACCACGGAAAGTTGGTACAACGGTGCCAATATTCCCGGCAAGCCGCGCCGCTACATGGTCTATCGCGGGGGCTTCAATCGATACCATGAAGCCTGTTACGCGGAGCTGGACAGCGGCTTCAAGGGGTATGAGCTGCTGTCGGCTTCAGCCGCGCAGTAGTCCGATCAGACCAGCTGGCCCCAGAGGTCGTAATGATCGGCTTCCGTTATCTCGACCCGCACCATGTCGCCCGGTTCCAGTTCGGTCTGGCCATTGATGAAGACACAGCCGTCGATGTCCGGGGCATCAGCCTTTGAGCGGCCAATGGCACCGTCCTCATCGACCTCATCGATCAGGACCTCGTATTCCCAGCCGATCTTCTGCTTCATCCGGGCTTCACTGATGGTCTGCTGGGCCTGCATGAAGCGGTGCCAGCGTTCTTCCTTCACCTCTTCGGGGACGGGATCGGGCAGGTCGTTGGCAGCGGCTCCGGCCACTGGCTCGTAGCGGAAGCAGCCGACACGATCCAATTGCGCTTCCTGCAGCCAGTCGAGCAGGAACTGGAAGTCCTCTTCGGTTTCCCCCGGAAAACCGACGATGAATGTCGACCGCAACGTCAGATCCGGCACATCGCGGCGCCAGCTCTTGATCCGGTCCAGTGTCTTTTCCTGCGCCGCGGGACGGCGCATGGCCTGCAACACGGACGGGCTGGCGTGCTGGAACGGAATGTCGATGTAGGGAAGGATCTTCTCCTCCGCCATCAGCGGAATAAGCTTGTCCACGTGCGGGTAGGGGTAGACGTAATGCAGCCGAACCCAGATGCCGAAGCGCCCCAGCGCCTCAGCCAGGTCGACCACATGGGCGCGAACCTGCTCGCCATGCCAGGGGGTCGCAGCATGGCGGATGTCAACGCCATAGGCCGACGTATCCTGCGAGATCACCAGCAGTTCCTGCACGCCCGCTTCCACCAGTCGCTCAGCCTCGTACATCACCTTGGCTGCCGGGCGGCTGACCAGCTTGCCGCGCAAGTCAGGAATGATGCAGAACTTGCACGAATGGTTGCAACCTTCTGAAATCTTGAGATATGCGTAGTGCCGAGGCGTCAGTTTCAGCCCTGCTTCGGGCACCAGGTTGAGCCATGGTTCATGGGCAGGGGGGACATGGGCATGTACCGCCTCCACCACCTGTTCGTACTGATGCGGACCGGTCACGGCCAGCACACCAGGGTGGGACTGGCGGATCGCCGCCTCATCGACACCCATGCATCCGGTGACGATGACCCGCCCGTTCTGGGCCATGGCCTCACCGATGGCTTCCAGGCTCTCTGCCTTGGCGCTGTCCAGAAACCCGCAGGTGTTCACGACAACCGCGTCGGCGTTCGCATAGTCAGGGGACAGTTCGTACCCTTCGGCACGCAGTGAGGTGATGATCCGTTCCGAATCCACCAGCGCCTTGGGGCAGCCGAGGGAAACGATGCCGATCTTCGGCGCGGCGGAACCGCTGCCTGAAGCAGTCTTGTCAGAAGCTGTTGTCATGGTCGCGCTTCTACGCGAGGTCGGCATGGAGGGAAAGGGTCTGGTAGTGAGCGCCGGATGCCTTTGACCGAAGATTTCCGAACCGCCTGCTGCTGACGGCATATCCAGAGATGATGGCGACCGCCGCAGACGCGCAGTGGAATTCTGCTACTGATTATCATGAGCGAAAGTATTCATCAAACATCGCCCAATCAAGAATCGACCATGACAGGAAACAGTTCTACCTGTGGAACAGGTTCTTTGAAGAACACGAGGGCACCAGTCATGGCTGCAGATACCTTTAGGTCGACACCAACCGAGACCGAAGTACTGGCAATGAGCGCCGCTGATTTCGTTGCCGGGTCAGGACACGGCTGAACTTGCGGCCACGATAAGACGCTATGCGGAACTCTGCGCCAGACCGGATGCCAGCGGATACCGGCCCAAGGTCGCCTTCGTTTCCAGCATGGGCGTCAACCAGTCGACGGGCAGTTATGGCTTTTCCACCAACCTGAACTTGCTGCTGCTGACCGGCAATGTCGGGCGCAAGGGTGCTGGGTCGATGCGTATTGCCGGGCAGTCGAATGCCACCAGCGAGCTGATGATGGGCTTCAACGGGCGGAAGCTGGTGTTCAACCATGACCCGGCAGAGGAAACCCATCGGCAGGCGTTGTCCGATATTCTAGGCATTCCGGTCGAGAACATTCCCGACCACAAGGGCACGCCGGTATCACAGATGTCAGAGGATGACCGCATCTGCTGCTTCATCTTCGTCGGCACCCAGATGACCAAGAACATGCCCCGCGTCGGTCACTGGACCCGGCGCATGGGCCGGTCGTTCAACATTGTCATCGACAGCTTCCTGGGCGAAGGCGTGCTGGAGCATGCGGACGTGCTGCTGCCGTCCATGACCTATGTGGAGCGGACAGGCGTCATCCAGCGCGGTGACCGGACCCTGCAATTGCAGCAGCAATTGAGTGTGCCGCCGGAGAACGCCTGGGCGGATGCGGAAATCCTCGCCCGGCTGGCCGTGAAGATTGCCGAGCGGCTGCGCAATCGCGACAAGATCATGCCCGACCGGGTGTTTGACCATCTGGTGCAGGTCAGCCGCGATCTGGACCTCTACTGCCGCCTCCACAATGCGGAAGGGGAGGCAATCAGCCACGACATGCTGCGCGCCAACGCCGACATGGGCGTGCAGTGGGGCGGCGATGGCCGCTACAGCACCGATCAGGACGAAGGCGCCGTCTTCCCCGGCCTGCAGGGTCAGGAAAAGACGAGAGCATCATGCACCCGATCCTGTCCGACTTCGTCGGCGGCGTCGCGATCCCCTGTGCAGGCGATGTGCCGGCGCATTTCCTGGGCATCTCGCCCGCCGACATCGGCTCGGCGCTGCTTGTCCATTCCCGCGCCATCGGCAATAGCGCGCTGCTGATGGTGAACCGCACCACCAACCGCGCCGTGCGGTTGGATGTGATCACCGGTGTGCTGCCCAAGGACCGCGAACTGACGAAGCTGCGCGGCCTGGTGATCAACCGCAAGCGCGCCGCGACGGGCAAGGAGCATTGCCGCTTCTTCGACCGGCTGGGGGAACTGATCGTCGATTACGTCCGCACCGGCGACGCCAACTTCGAGATATCCGGCCCCGTCGAGCTGGACTGGGAGGAATATCGCGAGAAGCTTTCCTTCTCCCCCGCCAACAAGTCCGGTTTCGTGAAGTATCTGGTGCATCAGAATATCTCGCCCGACCTGGCTCAGGCCTTCAGCGACCTTGGCATCATCGATGCCACCAAGGACGCGAAGGCGATCGAGGACATTCGCACCTGCCCGGACCGCGATACCCCGTCACCGGCCCTGTTCGACCCCGATCAGCTCTACGCCGGAACCCTGTCGGAACGGGTGGGCCGCGTGGTGGAGCGGGTGATCGCCCCGGTGCTGGCCAACGACGGCGGCCGCCTCGACGTGCTGGAAATCGACGAGAGCATCGGTGAATTGCGCGTGCGCTTCGTCGGCAGCTGTTCCAACTGTCCCTATTCGCTGCTGTCCATGTAACAGATCGTCAAACCAAGCCTGCGCGCCATCCCCGGCATTCAGCGCGTCGTCCACCGCGCCAAGGCCCGCGAAGGCGAAGTCTTCAAGCTGGCGTCGGGTGCGAAGGCCGAGGGCGGGATCAGGGCCTGACACCGGTTCCGCTGCATTCCGGCACACTTCTCTCTTTTTCAGCAGACAAGCCACTCTCCCTGTGGTGTTACCCTTGACCGTCTGAGCGGATCGCTGGTGACATCAGCCAGATTGTTGGTACGGGGACATGCGCCATGAGCGAGAGAGACACTCATCTCAAGACCATTGAGCAGCGGCTGCTGTGGCTGTCTCACTGGATGATCCACAACGCCAACCACCTGCGGCCCAAGGAGGGCGGCATCAAGATCGGCGGGCATCAGGCATCGTCGGCGTCCATGGTGTCGATCATGACGGCGCTGTATTTCTCGGCGCTGAGGCCGGAGGACCGCGTGGCGGTGAAGCCGCATGCGTCGCCGATCTTCCATGCGATTCAGTACCTGATGGGGCAGCAGACGCGTGCGCGGATGGAGGACTTCCGCGGCTATGGCGGCGTGCAGTCCTATCCATCCCGCACCAAGGACGTGGATGACGTGGATTTCTCCACCGGTTCGGTGGGGCTCGGCGTCGCGATCACGTCGTTTGCATCGCTGGTGCAGGACTATGTTTCGGCGAAGTCCTGGGGATCGGACATTCCATTGGGCCGCATGGTGGCGCTGGTGGGTGATGCCGAACTGGATGAGGGCAATGTCTACGAATGCCTGCAGGAAGGCTGGAAGCACGACCTGCGCAACACCTGGTGGATCATCGACTACAACCGCCAGTCCCTCGACGGAATAGTCCGGGAAGGGCTGTTCAGCCGGATCGAGAAGATCTTCGAGGCCTTTGGCTGGGACGTGGTACGCGTCAAGTACGGCCACCTGCAGCGCGCTGCGTTCGAGGAGCCGGGCGGCGACAAGCTGCGGGACTGGATCGATGCCTGTCCGAACCAGCTCTACGCAGCGCTGACGTTCATGGGCGGCGCGATCTGGCGCGAGAGGCTGATGGATGCGCTGGGGGATCAGGGCGATGTTACCGCGCTGATCAACGGGCGCAGCGATGCGGAACTCGCGGCCCTGATGGAAAACCTGGGCGGCAATTGCGTGCAGACCATGGCCGACGCCTTCGACGCCATCGATCACGACCGCCCGGTCTGTTTCCTGGCCTACACGATCAAGGGCTGGGGCACGCCGATTGCCGGCCACAAGGACAACCACGGTGGCCTGATGAACAAGACCCAGATGGCGGCCTGGCAGAAGCACATGGGCGTGCCGGAAGGTGAGGAGTGGGAAAAATTCTCGACCGTTCGCGACCCCGGCGCGCTGCAGGAATTCCTTGACGGTGTGGCGTTCTTTGCGCGGGGACGGCGCCGGTATGCGGACGCCACCATTGCCTCACCGGCCATCGATGTCGCCTCTGACAGGGAAGTTTCCACCCAGACGGCATTCGGCAGGATTCTCGACCAGCTGGCCAAGGGCAACGGCGATCTGGCGGACCGCATCGTCACCATGTCACCGGACGTGACCGGCACCACCAGCCTCGGCCCCTGGGTCAACCGGCGGAAGCTGTTTGCCCGGACAGAACAGGCGGACACCTTCATTGCGGAGAACATTCCCTCCACCGCGAAGTGGGAATTCGCACCGCAAGGCCAGCACATCGAACTGGGCATCGCGGAGATGAACCTGTTTCTGCTGCTGGGCGCGGCGGGGTTGTCGCATTCCCTGTTCGGCAAGCGGCTGATCCCTGTCGGCACGGTCTACGACCCTTTCGTCGCGCGGGGTCTCGATGCCCTGAACTATGCCTGCTACCAGGATGCACGGTTCATGATTGTCGGCACGCCATCGGGCATCACGCTGGCGCCGGAGGGCGGGGCGCATCAGTCCATCGGCTCACCGCTGATCGGCATGGCGCAGGATGGATTGGCCGCGTTCGAGCCTGCGTTCGTCGACGAACTGGCCATCATCATGCGCTGGGCCTTCGAATACATGCAGAATGATGGGGAGGGCGACCCGGACGAGCGCACCTGGCTGCGAGATGAGACCGGCGGCTCCGTCTATCTGCGCCTGACCACCAACCCGCTGGAACAGCCGGGCAGGCGGCCCAACCCGGACTTTGCGCAGAACGTCATCGATGGTGCCTACTGGATGCGCCCGCCCGGTCCCGGTTGTGAACTGGTCGTGGCCTATCAGGGCGCGGTGGCGAATGAAGCCATCGAAGCCGCCGGCAAGCTGGCCCAGCATCACCGCGATGTGGCGGTGCTGGCCGTGACCTCCGCCGATCGGCTGAACGCGGGCTGGACCGCTGCACAACGGGACCGCAGCCGGGGCAACCGCAGTGCCAGCAGCCATGTGGAAACCCTGTTCTCGGCCCTGCCGTCCCACTGCGCGGTCCTGACCGTCACGGATGGCCATCCGGCAACGCTCTCATGGTTGGGCGCGGTTGGCGGTCACCGGACAATCCCGCTGGGCGTGGAACATTTTGGCCAAACCGGCACCGTCGCCGACCTCTACCGCCACTTCGGTCTGGACTCAGCATCCATTGCCCGGTCGGCCAACAATGCCTTGAAGAAGCCCGGGGAACGATAGGCCACCACTGCCTCAGCTTGCGATGGCGTCGGGGAGGGCGCCCGGTGCTTCAATCGATTGTTTCTCCTCCCGCTCCGCCTGCTGGCGTTGCCACATGGCGGCATAGAGGCCGTTCTGGCCGAGCAGGGTTGCGTGGTTGCCCCGCTCCGCGATGCGCCCCTGATCCAGCACGATGATCTCGTCGGCCTCCACAACAGTGGACAGGCGATGCGCGATCATCAGGGTGGTGCGGCCTGCAGATACCGCTTTCAGCGCCCGCTGGATCTCGCGCTCCGTGGCTGTGTCGAGAGCAGATGTGGCCTCGTCGAAGATCATGATGCCGGGATCCTTCAGCATCATGCGGGCGATGGCGACGCGCTGTTTCTCGCCGCCGGACAGTTTCAGCCCGCGTTCGCCGACCATGGTCTTCAGACCGTCAGGCAGGTTGCCGATCAGGGTGCGCAACTGGGCCTGATCGATGGCCCGGTCGAGTGCCGCGTCATCGGCGTCCAGATCGCCGTAACGGATGTTGTGTTCCAGCGTGTCGTTGAACAGCACCACGTCCTGCGGCACCACACCGAGGTGGCGACGGAGGGACTTCTGCGTCACGTCGCGAATGTCGGTGCCATCGATGGTGATGCGACCTGCACTGACATCGAAGAACCGGAACAGCAACCGGGTCAGGGTGGACTTGCCGCCGCCCGATGACCCGACCACGGCAACCGTCTTGCCCGCGGGCACATCGAAGGAGATGCCGGTCAGCACCGTGCGGCGCGTGTCATAGCCGAAATGCACGTCCTCGAACCGCAGGTTCCCGCCGGTGAAGCTCAGGGTCGGGGCGTTCGGGCGGTCCTCCACCTCCACGTTGCGATCCAGCAGGTTGAACATCTTCTCCATGTCCGTCAGGCTCTGCTTCACCTCGCGGTAGACCATGCCCAGCAGGTTGAGCGGCATGTAGAGCTGGATCAGGAAGGCGTTGACCAGCACGAAGTCACCGATGGTCATGGTGCCGGCAACAACGCCCTGTGCTGCCATGGCCATGACGATGACCAGCCCGAGGGAGACGATGAATCCCTGGCCGGTGTTGAGGAACGCCAGACTGACCTGGGACTTGACGGCTGCGGTCTCGTAATGGGCGAGGCGTCCGTCGAACCGGTTCACCTCGAAGTCCTCATTGGCGAAGTAGCGCACGGTCTCGAAGTTCAGCAGACTGTCGACGGCGCTGCCGTTTGCCTGTTCATCGCGCTTGTTCATCTCGCGACGGATGCCGATGCGCCATTCGGTGACGATGAAGGTGAAACCGATGTAGCCCACCACGGTCGCAAACGTCGCGATGGCGAACCAGACATTGTACTGGATCACCAGGATGGTGCAGAAGATAAGGGCCTGACCAATGGTCGGCAGTACATTGAAAAGCGCCATCCGAAGCAGGAAATCGATGGCCTTCGCGCCCCGGTCGATGACCTGATGCAGCGCGCCTGTGCGACGTTCGGTGTGAAAGCGATAGGACAGTTCGTGCAGCCGACGGAACACCTGTCGCCCGACATTGCGCGCCGCCCGCTGACCAACAGCGGAGAACACGGCATCCCGCGCCTGCGCCAGGCCCTGTTGCACCACGCGTGCCGTGCCATAGGCCACGACAAAGGCAACCGCCACGAACAGGGTCTGGCTTGCACCGTCCAGGGCATCGACCGCTTCCTTCAGCAGGAACGGCACACCGGCGCCAGCGGCGATGGAGCAGGCAAGACAGAAAGCGGCAACGAGAATGCGGATTTTCGGGCCACGTTCCCCCTTCGGCCAGAGATAGGGCAACAGACGGATCAGAACGGCCCACTCTAGCGGGCCGGGGGTGTCGCTCGACGTACTGTTGCGCAAGGGTTTCTCCGGAAAAGGGACCCCCGCAACATGGCGCGGCGGGGAAGGAAATTCCAGTCCAGGCCTGTCGGGGCCATCGAGTACCACTATGGCATCGTATCAACCTGTGCAGTTCAGCCCTGCAGCTTCCGATACTCGGCGGCGAGTTCCGCATAGTTCGCGGGGCCATTGGCCACCATTGCCACTTCCTGATCGGTCATGGCACGGATGGGCTTTGCCGGCCAGCCAGCCCAGAGTTCGCCCTTGCGTGCGACTTTTCCCGGCGGCAGGAACGCGCCCGCAGCGACCATGGCACCGGTCTCGACGACGCATGTATCCATGACAACCGCGCTCATCCCCACAAAGGCGCGATCCTGTATCTCGCAGCCGTGCAGCATGACCTTGTGGCCAACCAGCACATCTTCACCGACGAGGGTGGGAAAGTCGCCGCTGTTCACATGAATGACCGTGCCATCCTGGATATTGGACCGGGCACCGATGCGGATATGGCAGACGTCACCGCGCAGAATACAATTGAACCAGACACTTGCCCGGTCCGCGACCTCGACATCGCCGATCAGTTGCGCACCGGGGGCGATGAAGGCCGTATCGGCGATCTTCGGGCTCGTGCCCCGAAACGGATAGCTGGTGCCGCGCTCCATCACACTCATTCCCTTCAGTACCAGAAAACCTGACGCGCCCCACAGGGGCTCTTGCCACAAGGGGTAGTTCAGGCGCACACCGGCAGGCAACCGAAAAACCGCAGCCGGGAACCGCTGCCTTGCATCAGGGACCCCGCCCATGCACTACCTGTATCTGTTCATCGCCATCGTGGGGGAGGTTGCGGGCACCACCGCACTGAAGGCGACCGAGGGGTTCAGCAAGCCGCTGCCCACGGTTTTCGCGCTTGCCTGTTACGGGGTGGCATTCTTCATGCTCAGCCTGTCGCTGGAACGGTTTTCCATCGGCGTGCTCTATGCCGTGTGGTCAGGTCTCGGGATTGTTCTGATCGCCGGTTTCGGTTGGGCTGTGCATGGCGAGCGGCTGGATGCGCCGGCCCTCATCGGTCTCGGCCTGATCATCGCCGGTGTTCTGACGATCCACCTGTTTTCGGCCTCAGCGACGCACTGACCCGCCAGCTGGCTGCAAATGTGCAGCTCAGTCGGCGAGGTCAACGATGTGGGTGAATCCACCCTTGCCGTCCGGCTGGAAATCAACCTGCACGGTGATGGAATTACCGCACATCCTGACCTGCCAGTACTCACGCCACTTGCGCTCGGCCAGTGGCAGTGCCTCGGTCCCGTCGCGATAGCCGACAAAGGCTGTTTCGATGATTTCGCGCTGGCCTGACGGGCAGTCCTTGCCCATGCGTGCGTTGGCAATCGTGACGACGGGCAGGGATGCATCCATCTGCAGCTCCGCGCTGGCACGGGTATCGCCAGGCAGCAGGGACGTGAATTCCGGGGCGCCATCTGGGCGGGCGACGACAAGGACGTTGTGCAGGACGTCGATCCCACACCGGTTGATCTGGATCTGCTCGCGCCATTCCCCCCAGATCGGCCAGGCCGTGCCTGCCTTGAATACGGGTTTGACCCGCAGGCGCACCTGCTTGCGATCCGCACCAGTCAGCAATTGAACGCATTCCGGTGCAATCTGCCGTTCCACCAGATTGATCTGCTGTCCCAGCGCATCGACGTAGTTCTGGTCCTTCAGAAAGATCCTGAAAGGCTCCGACCATTCCTGATCGACCTGGGCCATCGCGGCCCGCCCGCCTGGCAGGGCCGCAAGTACCAGCAGTGTCAGGGCGACAAGGAACCGGGCAGGGGACATGTGATCAGCCCGCCGTCAGCCGGTCGAGGGCATCCTGCAGCTTCACCTTCGCCGCCTCGGCGTCCGTGCGGCGGTCGCGTTCCTGCGCCACGACATGTTCCGGTGCGCGGGATACGAACTTCTCGTTGCCCAGTTTCTTCGTGATCCGGTCAATCTCGGTATCCAGCTTGCCGATTTCCTTCGTCAGCCGCGCCTTCTCGGCGTCCACGTCGATGGCGTCGGCCAGCGGCAACACCACCCGGGCACCGTCGACAACAACCTCAGCGGCATCATTGCCCCCCGGCATCTCATCACTCAGCCCCGACAGACGTGCCAGGCGGGACACAAGGTCCCAGTTGCCATCAATCCAGCCGCGTCGTGTCGCATCCAGATCAGGGAAATGTGCCGTCAGCTGCGCCTTTGCTGGCACATTGGACTCAGCGCGCAGCGACCGGATTTCGGAAATCAAGTCGATGATGAAGCCGAATTCGCGCGCGGCTTCGGGGTTCGACTGGTCCTGTGCAGGCCAACTGCTGGTGGAGATGGAGCCTTCGCCACCCATCTTCTGAAACAGCTCTTCCGAGATATAGGGCGCGAAGGGATGCAGCATCGTCAGGATGCGCTGCAGCACCCAGGCAGCCGTGGCGCGTGTTTCACTGACGATGTTCGCATCATCAGCCCGCAGCAGCGGCTTGGCGAATTCCAGATACCAGTCACAGAACAGATTCCAGGTGAAACGATAGATTCCGTTCGCCGCATCGTTGAAACGATAGGCCGACAGATCCCGGTCGATGCCTGCTGCGGCATCCGACAGTGCCCCGACAATCCAGCGATTCACCGGCTGCTGCAGGTTGGCCGGATCGAAGTCGGGCGTCACGACGCATTCATTCATCTCGCAGAACCGTGCCGCATTCCAGATCTTCGTCGTGAAGTTCCGGTATCCGGCAACCCGCTGCTCCGACAGCTTGATGTCGCGCCCCTGCGCGGCCATGGCGGCCAGGGTGAAACGCAGCGCGTCGGCACCATATTCGTCGATCAGTTCCAGCGGATCGATGACGTTGCCCTTCGACTTCGACATCTTCTGGCCATTCTCGTCGCGGACCAGTGCGTGGATATAGACCTTGTGGAACGGCACTTCCTTCATGAAGTGCATGCCGAACATCATCATCCGGGCAACCCAGAAGAAGATGATGTCGAAACCGGTGATCAGCACGTCCGTCGGATAATGCTTCGCCAGTTCCGGCGTCTCATCCGGCCAGCCGAGCGTCGAGAACGGCCAGAGTGCGGAACTGAACCAGGTGTCGAGCACATCCGAGTCGCGGGTCAGTTCGACCGTCTTCCCATAATGGGCCGTTGCCGCTGTCTGTGCCTCTGCCTCGTCATAGGCGACGAAGACTTCACCATCCGGGCCGTACCAGGCCGGAATCTGATGCCCCCACCAGAGCTGGCGCGAAATGCACCAGGGACGGATGTTGCGCATCCATTCGAAATAGGTGTTTTCCCAGTTCTTCGGCACGAACTCGACGCGTCCGTCCTCCACGGCTTCAATCGCCGGGCGGGCCAGGGTTTCCGCATCTGCGTACCACTGGTCTGTCAGCCAGGGTTCGATGACCACGCCGGACCGGTCACCAAACGGCACCGTGTGGGTAATCTCCTCGACCCTCTCCAGCAGCCCCAGGGCGTCCAGGTCGGCGATTACCTTCTCACGTGCTGCGAAACGCTCCATGCCCTGATAGGCCTGCGGGACGTTCTCGTTCAGGTGCGCATGTGCATCCAGGATGTTGATCATCTCCAGATCGCAGCGCTTGCCGACCTCGAAATCGTTGAAGTCATGCGCCGGGGTGATCTTCACCGCGCCCGAACCCTGTTCCGGGTCAGCGTATTCGTCGGCAACGATGGGGATCAGGCGGCCAACCAGCGGCAGGACGACATTGGTCCCGATCAGATCGCGATAGCGTTCGTCCTCCGGATGCACGGCGACGCCGGTATCCCCGAGCATGGTTTCAGGACGGGTGGTGGCCACGGTGATGAACTGCCCGTCGCGCCCTTCGATGGGGTATCGGAAGTGCCACATGTGGCCCTTCTGCTCCGTACTCTCGACCTCCAGATCGGATATGGCGGTCAGCAGCTTCGGGTCCCAGTTGACCAGGCGCTTGTCGCGATAGATCAGCTTGTCGCGGTAGAGTTCGACGAACACCTTGGTGACGGCGGTCGACAGCCCTTCGTCCATGGTGAAGCGTTCGCGGCTCCAGTCACAGGACGCGCCCAGCCGACGCAACTGGCGGGTGATCATGCCGCCGGATTCGGCCTTCCACTCCCAGACCTTGTCGACAAACGTCTCCCGACCCATGTCGCGGCGATCAATGCCGTCGGCGGCCAGCATCCGTTCCACAACCATCTGTGTCGCGATGCCCGCATGGTCCATGCCAGGCTGCCACAGCGCGTCGCGGCCCTTCATGCGCTGCCAGCGCATCAGGATGTCCTGCAGTGTGTTGTTCAGCGCATGGCCCATGTGCAGGCTGCCGGTCACGTTGGGCGGCGGGATCACGATGGTGAACGGGTCGCCATCGACGCGCCCGGCCTTGAACAGGCCACCCTGTTCCCAGCTTTCATAGAGCCGCTGCTCCACATCCTTGGGCTGATAGGTCTTGTCCAGCATGGCCGAACCTTCTGTCTGATATCGTGAATCCGGTGAATGGCGGCCAGTCGGGGACAGCCTGCGCGCGGGTAGCTCTATGTGTCGTCGCATGGCAGGTCAAGCACGGCGGCAATCAGGCTTCCGCGCGTCCCCCCAACCGGCGGACATGGATATAGTCCTGCGATGAACCCGCCCGATTCGAAAATCATGCTGCCCGACTGCCCCGCCGTCGCCCTGAGCGGGCGCGGCATCGTGCGCGTCACCACAGACGGTGAGATCGAAAACCTGGACTCCAGGGCAGCGGGCGCGGCCCTGCGTGGTGACCCGCCATTGCTGGTGAACATGCCCAATGTGGCGCGGCGGCTGGGGGTCGCATCGTTCGCGGCCTATGACGTGCTGGAGCTGTTCGCCTTTGCCCGACCAGCCACCTTCTGTCTGCCGACCGCAGACGGCCTGATGCGCGCACTGACCCTTCCCGATCTGGGCCATCCGCCAGATCCGTCGCAGTTGTTTGAAGCGGCGGCGACCCTGCTGCACGATCTGTCCCTGACCCCGGCGGCGCAGAAGGATCGGGCTTCTGCGCTGGCGAAAGCGATGGCGGACGGCGGCTGGCCCTGGGCGGAACCGGTACTGCGGGCGCTGGGCGTTGCCGCAGGCGGTGGCCGTCATCGGGGACTGGATGCCTGGACCCAGGTGGCGGATTTTCCCGATGTCGCGCCGCTGCCTCCGGCCGGCCATGCGCCGGTTGAACCCATCGAGGCGCTGGACCGTCTGCGCCAGATGCTGGACGCGGATGCGGAAGAACGACCGGAACAGCGCGACTACGCCGCCCGCGCTGCCCGTGCGTTCGCGCCGAGGGAACGGATCGATGAGCCGCACGTGGTGCTCGCAGAAGCCGGAACGGGTACCGGCAAGACGCTGGGGTATGTTGCCCCGGCATCTGTCTGGGCCGAAAAGAACGGCGGCTCGGTCTGGTTGTCGACCTACACGAAGAACCTGCAACGTCAGCTGGATCAGGAACTTGACCGGTTGCATGCGGATCCTGTCCGCAAGGCGGAGAAAGTGGTGATCCGGAAAGGTCGGGAGAATTACCTCTGCCTGCTGAACTTTCAGGAGGCCGTGCAGGGCGGCGCCGCAAGGCGCGCCGACATCGTGCCCCTGGCACTGATGGCGCGCTGGATCGAGGCGACGCGGGATGGTGATCTGGGCGGTGGCGATTTCCCGTCCTGGCTTGTCACCCTGTTCGGAACCGCGAAGACGGTGGCCCTGGCCGACCGGCGGGGCGAATGCGTCTTCTCCGCCTGCGATCATTATCGGAAGTGCTTCATCGAGAATGCGCGTAGACGATCGGAACGCGCGGAGATCGTCATTGCCAACCATGCACTGGTGCTGATCCGCGCGGTCCAGCAATCCGCAGATGAGCAGCGTGCCAGCCGCTTTGTCTTCGACGAGGGGCATCACCTGTTCGACGCGGCGGATGCGGCGTTTGCGGCAGAACTCTCAGGGCAGGAAACCGCTGAGCTGCGGCGCTGGATCCGTGGCGCGGAAGACGGCGCGCGGGGCAGGGCGCGTGGACTGACGCGGCGGATCCAGGACCTGATTGTCGGTGATGACAAGGCAACCGAGGCCCTGGACCGGGCCACACATGCAGCGCGCATCCTGCCGGGCTTTGACTGGCAGACACGGTTGCGCGGCGAGAACCCGAACGGCGCGACGGAAGCCTTTCTGGCCATTCTGCGCCAGCAACTTCGGGCCAGGTCCGAATATCCCGATGACGCCTATGGCCTGGAATGCGAAACCGACCCGCTGGTTGACGGGCTGGTCGCCGCATCGCGCAGCCTGGTACAGGCGCTGGAGGACATCAGGGTGCCACTGAAGGACCTGAAGCAGACCTTGCTGGACCGGCTGGATGATGAAGCTGACGAACTGCCGACGGGCGAACGGGTCAGGATCGAGGCCGCAGTCAGCGGACTGGACTATCGCGCCGGCAATCTGCTGACGGCCTGGATTTCGATGCTGCAGGGGCTTGGCGGGCCGCGTGCTGACGGTTTCATCGACTGGTTCGCGCTGCGCCGCATTGGGGGGCGGGAAGTGGATGTGGCCTATCATCGCCACATGCTGGACCCCATGCGCGCCTTCGCCGAGGTTGTACTGAAACCTGCCCACGGCGTCCTGATCACGTCTGCCAGTCTGCGTGACCGCTCCGATGGGGATGACTGGGCCACGGCGGAAGCACGGACGGGCCTGAACCATCTCGTGCAACCGGCGGAGCGCATCAGCGTCCCGTCGCCCTTCGATTATGGCAAGCAGACACGCATTCTTGTCGTGACGGACGTCAGGCGCGACCGGGTTGATGAGATCTCTGCCGCCTACAGGGAACTGTTCCTGGCATCCGATGGCGGTGCGATTGGCCTGTTCACCGCAATTCGTCGGTTGCGTGCCGTGCATGAAAGACTGGTCGGCCCGCTGGAAGATCATGGGCTGCCGCTCTACGCGCAGCATGTTGACCCGATCGATACGCCAACACTGGTCGATATCTTCCGGGCGGAGGAGGATTCGTGCCTGCTCGGCACGGATGCGGTGCGTGACGGCGTCGACGTGCCAGGCAAGTCGCTCCGCCTGATCGTCTTTGACCGGGTGCCCTGGCCGCGACCCGACATCATGCACAAGGCCCGGCGGGAGGCATTTGGCAAGGGCGTCCATGATGACATGCTGACACGACTGAAACTGAAACAGGCGTTCGGTCGCCTGTTGCGCAGGCACAGTGATCGCGGGGTCTTCGTCATCCTGGATTCACGGCTGCCGACCCGGCTTTGTGATGCTTTCCCGTCCGATGTCACGGTGGAGCGCGTTGGCCTGGCCGAGGCGGTGGCAACAACGCGCGCATTCCTGTCACGACAGACAGAGGCGGATGCCACGACACCAGATGACGCGAACATAGACGACGGCAGCGTCACCTGACACATTACGCATAGCGAACATTGCTGACCTGACGAAGATGGAGCCTGCACCAGATGCCCGACAAGATGAGCCCGCACAGCGCCCTGATCCACGTGATGGTTCTGGTGGCCTGCGCCGACAAGGAAATGGCCGAGCAGGAAGTCATTCTGATGAGCGAGATGATCCGTATCCTGCCGGTCTTCCGCAACTACGATGTGGACGACGCACTGGCCCGGGACGCGGAAAGCTGCCTGGGGTATCTGGAAAAGGAAGACGGCGTCGATCTGCTGATGCAGGACGTGGCCGATGTCCTGCCGCCTCGCCTCGCCGAAACGGCCTATGCACTCGCCTGTGACGTCGCCGCCGCCGATGGGGACGTCAGCCAGGTGGAGCTGGAAATCCTGATGATCGTGCGCCAGACGCTGGGTGTCGGTCGGCTGCCCGCCGCAGCCATCGAACGCGGTGCCCGTGCCCGCGCGATGACGCTTTAGGGACGACATGACGGTGGCCGGTACAGGCAACCGAACGACTTTCTGTTTCTGGGGAGGGACACATGGCTGAACATTTCGACGAATTGGAAACCCGCGATCCGCAGCAGCGAGAAGAAGACCTGATGGCTGCCCTGCCGGGACAGGTGGCGCTGGCGAGGACCAACAGCACGTTCTTCGGCAAGCTGTATGCGGACATCGATCCGATGGCGATCAAGACCCGTGAAGCGCTGAGGCAGCTGCCTGTCATCCGCAAACCCGATGTTCAGGATGCCCAGAATGCCGAACCGCCGTTTGGTGGTCTGAATGCGGTGCCAGTGGGGGACATGGCGCATGTCTACATGTCGCCCGGACCGATCTTCGAACCCGATGGCGCGCAACGCGATCACTGGCGCTACGCCCGCGCGCTCTATGCCGCCGGGTTCCGCCGTGGCGACATTGTCCACAACACCCTGTCGTACCACCTGACACCTGCGGGGATGCTGGTGGAAACCGGTTGCCGCGCCATTGGCTGCGCGGTCTTCCCCGGCGGTGTCGGCAATACCGAAATGCAGGTTGATGCCATCGAGCGGCTGAAGCCCACCGCCTACGCGGGCACCCCGTCGTTCCTGCGGATCCTGCTGGAGAAAGCCGACGAGATGGGCCGCGATACCTCATCCTACAAGAAGGCGTCCGTCGGGGCCGAACCACTGCCGCCGTCCCTGCGCAAGTGGTTCGAGGATCGGGGCATCCAGACGACACAGGGTTACGGTACTGCGGATGTCGGCCTGATTGCCTATGAGTCGCTGCCGGTTGACGGCATGCTGCTTGACGAAGGCCTGATCCTGGAAATCTGCCGCCCCGGCACCGGCGAACCGGTGGAAGAGGGGGAGGTCGGCGAAATCGTTGTCACCACCTTCAACCCGATCTATCCGCTGATCCGCTATGGCACCGGCGACATGACGGCTGTGCTGCCTGGCACCAGCGCCTGTGGCCGCACCAGTACCCGCATCAAGGGCTGGATGGGCCGCGCGGACCAGTCGTGCAAGGTGCGGGGCATGTTCGTTCATGCCAAGCTGGTGGGCGAGATCGTCGGGCGCCACGCCGAGGTCGCCAAGGCCCGCTTTGTCATCACCAACCCCGACAACCGCGATCAGATGCTGTTGAAGGTCGAGGCCGGCAAGGGCGACGCCGCCCTGCTGGACGCCCTGAAGCAGTCGGTCACCACTGTCACCAAGCTGCGTGGCGAGGTCGAGATCGTGGCACCGGGCAGCCTGCCGAACGACGGCATCGTGGTCGAGGACGCGCGAACATTCGACTGAAGACGTGGGCGGGCGCACAGGCGCGAGTGCGCCGCAACATCAGCAAAGCATGGACACCGGGACTTCGCCCGGCGTGACAGTGTTGCGTGTGCTGTCAGATGCAACGGCGCACTCGAACGCTGAAATGCCGGGCACGTCGATCAGGCCAGCAGGCGGCCTGTTATCCCTGTCTAAGAAAGCACGTCCAGCAGGTCGTCATGCAGGTTCGGGCCGGACGCGATGACATTGCGGTGGCGGGGGCGCTTCAGGTTGTAGGTGAAGCCTTCGTTGGTGTTTGTCGTGCAACGCGCGCCTGCCTCCGTCAGGATCAGGTCGGCGGCGGCAATGTCCCAGTCATGCTTGCCCGCCATCGAAATGGCCGCATCGAAGCGGCCTGACGCCACCAGCACCATGCGGTAGGCGATGGAGTTCATCCAGGTGCAGAGCATGTCATCGGCATGTTTTGGCCAGGTGAAGTATTCCATGTTGCGCTTGGCTGTCAGGTAGTGGGCTTCGCCCGTGTCGGCGACCTGGCTGGGTGTGATGCGCTGGCCGTTGAGGCGCGCACCGGCCCCCAGTGCAGCCTCGAAGAACTCATCCTTGGCCGGATTGTAGACAGCGCCGAGGATCGGCTTGCCATCTTCGACCAGAGCGACGCAGACCGTGAATTCAGGCACGCCCCGCATGAAGGCGCGGGTGCCATCGATCGGGTCAGCGATCCAGACCCGCTTCCGGTCCATCCGCGACGGGTCGTCCGCCGTTTCCTCCGACAGCCAGCCATAGTCGGGCCGGGCCTCCGTCAGGCGCTGTTTCAGCAGGGTATCGACGGCAATGTCCGCCTCCGTCACCGGATGGTCATTGCCCTTGTCCCAGGTTTTCAGCTCGGTATCGAAGAAGTCGAGTGCCACGGCACCGCCGCGACGTACGGCGTCGAGCAGCAGGCTATGGTCATCACGCAGGTCGGCAGGGATGCTTGCCATCGTCAATTGCCTGCCACGGTCATGCCATCCACCCGCAAGGTCGGTGCATTCGTGGCATAACGGAACGTCAGATCATCTGCCGGGGTCAGCTGCAGGAACATGTCCTTCAGGTTTCCGGCAATCGTCATTTCGGACACCGGGAAAGCGATCTCCCCGTTCTCGATCCAGAACCCGGCGGCGCCACGGCTGTAGTCGCCAGTGACTCCATTCACACCAAAACCAATAAGTTCAGTGACATAGAACCCAGTGCCAACATCCCGGATCAGATCGGCCACGGCTGTCTGGCCGGCGGCAAGGTAAAGATTAGACGTGCCCGGAGACGGTGGGCCACCGGTTCCGCGTGATGCATGGCCAGTGGTTTTCAGCCCGAGCTGCCGGGCGGTGGCGCAATCCAGGATCCAGCTTTGCAGGCGTCCATCCTCGATCAATGCCAGTTCCTTGCCAGCGATGCCTTCACCATCGACGGCGCGCGACCGCATCCCGCGCGCGCGCAGCGGATCATCCACGATCCGGATACCGCTCGCGAAAAGCTGATCGCCCATCCTGTCCTTCAGGAACGAACTGCCCCGGGCCACGGTTGACCCGTTGATGGCACCGGCAAGATGACCGACGAGGCTGGAGGCCACGCGCGGATCGAACACCACAGGCACCTTGCCCGATGCCATCTTGCGCGCGCCGACGCGTCGCACGGCCTTTTCGGCGGCGGTCCGGCCAATGCCAGCCGCGTCGCCCAGTTCCGACATGTGTCGCACGGAACTGTAATCGTAGTCCCGTTCCATATGCCCTTCGCCGTCTTCGGCAATCACCGAGCAGGACAGGCTGAAGCTGGAAGTGGAATAGGCGGCGCCGAAGCGAATACCGTCACCACGGATGGCAAGCGCTACACAGCCTGCTCCATATCCGGACGACGCCCCTTCGGACTGTTTCACGCCCTTGATCTGCAGCGCAGACTCCTCGGCAATGCGGGCACTTTCGATCAGGCTCTCGACGTCAGGAACCGTTGGATCATAAAGGTCCAGATCAGGCACGCTGGCTGCAATCTGGTCCGCGTCGGCGATACCACACCAGCGATCTTCCGGGCTGGCCTTGGCCATGGCAATGGCACGGGCGGCCAGTTCATCCATCATGTCGGATTTGAGGTCGGTGGAAGAGACAACAGCCTGCTGCTTGCCGATCAGGCAACGCAGTCCGACGTCGAAACTCTCGGAACTCTCGATATCCTCCGGCTTGCCCTGACGATAGGACGCGCCAAGGGACCGGCTCTCAACCATAACGGCGTCAGCCGCATCGGCACCGCCCTTCAAGGCCCGGCCCAGCAGATCATCCAGCATTTCGAGGGCCCGGGATTCAGCGGTGTCGCGATTGGTCATGCGTGAGGATTCCTGATCTGTTGCTGACCGTCATATAGGCGCGTCGGGGCGACTGTCACAAGGGGGGCAGGTGCGGAAGCAACGCCGTGACGCCGCATCCGCGTGTTTCAGGCATGCACGCAGGACATGGGCCATGTTCATGGCGTGTAAGGGACTTTGTGGTTTATGAAGATGCTTCAGGGTGCCCTCGGTCAATGTCATTTGCACTCGCATCGCGCCTGTTTGGCGCAGAAATCGGACCCGTTGTGATAGAGAAGTTCGAGAAACTGCCAGGCAATGTGCGTGGCGCACTTTGGCTGCTTGTTGCTGGTATATTCCTGTCTGCGATGGGCGTTTTCATCAAGATGGCGGCGGAGGAACTGCATCCGTTCCAGATCGCCTTCTTTCGTGCGTTTCTCGGACTCTGCATCGTCGCACCCTTCGCGCTGCGCCATGGCTTTGGTGCGGTCCGGACCACACGCCCGACGCTGCATCTGATCCGCGGCCTGATCGGTGGCGTGGTCATGCTGTGCATGTTCTACGCGGTGGCCAACCTGCCGCTTGCCGATGTCACCGCGCTCAGCTTCACGAAGCCCCTGTTCCTGATTCCGCTGGCTGTCATCTTCCTGGGGGAGAAGGTGAAGATGCGCCGCACGATCGCGACTGCTGTCGGTTTCATCGGTGTGATCATCATGCTGCGGCCAGCGGGGGAGACCGATCCGGTGGCGTTCGTCGCCCTGTTCGCGGCTGCGCTGATCGCCGGAATCACCATCATGATGAAGATCCTGTCGCGGCTGGATTCACCCACGACACTGGTGTTCTGGTCCAGTGTGATCCTCAGCCTGTGCACTCTTGGTCCCGCACTCTGGTTCTGGAAGATGCCGAGCACGGATGTGCTGATCATCATGCTGGCGCTCGCGGTATGCGGCACCATCGGCCAGACCATGCTGATCCGGGGCTATGCAGCGGGGGAGGCGATGGCGGTTACCCCGTTCGATTACGCCCGGTTGATCTATTCAGGCGTCTTCGGATACCTGATATTCTTCGAGGTGCCGGATGCATGGACGGTGGTCGGTGCGCTGGTGATCGTCGGATCGACCATCTACATCGCGCGTCGGGAGGCGAAGATGAAACCCGGCAGTGCCAGGCCAGCAGCCACTTTCGACGGCCCCGCCGGAACAGGTACGACCGCCGTGCATCAGGAGGTCCGCTGACCCTGACGCCGCAGGTGGCTGACAAGCGGCCCGCCGTCAGCTACAGGTTGGCCAGCATGAATCCGAGAGGGAGGATGAACAGATGAATCTCAATGGTATGGCAGCAGTCGTGACCGGCGGTGCGTCCGGTCTGGGCGAAGCGACGGCGCGTGAACTGGCATCAGCTGGTGCAAAGGTCGCTATCCTGGACCTGAACGAGGACCTGGGTCAGAAGATGGCGAAGGAACTCGGTGGCGTCTTCGCCAAGTGCAACGTGGCTGACGAGGCCTCCGTCGTGGCAGCGTTCGAAACCGCCAAGGCAGCCCACGGCCCGGCACGCATCCTGATCAACTGCGCTGGCATCGGCATTGCCGCCAAGACGACGTCAAAGGGTGAGCCGCATGCCCTGGACATGTTCCAGCGCGTCATCAGCATCAACCTGATCGGCACGTTCAACTGCATACGCATCGCGGCGACCGAAATGGCCGCGCAGGACCCGACCGAGAACGGCGACCGGGGCGTCATCGTCAACACGGCATCCGTGGCCGCGTATGACGGCCAGATCGGCCAGGCCGCCTATTCCGCATCCAAGGGTGGCGTTGTCGGCATGACCCTGCCGATCGCGCGTGATCTGATGAATGACGGCATCCGCGTCTGCACCATCGCACCCGGCCTGTTCGGCACCCCGATGCTGCAAAGCCTGCCCGACAACGTGAAGGAAGCCCTGGCAGCAACGGTTCCGTTCCCCAAGCGTCTTGGTGAACCTTCCGAATATGGCCGCCTGGCCCGCCACATATGCGAGAACCAGATGCTGAACGGCGAGACCATTCGCCTGGACGGCGCTATCCGCATGGCCCCGCGCTGAGCCGACGGGATCACTCCGGGTCGCGGGTTGCGTGACCCGGAGCATGTATCGACAAGACGAACGACGGCGCGGCTGGGGTGACCCGGTCGCGCCGATTGCGTCTGCGCCTCCGGTTCAGGTGGGTGTCGCCCTTTCCCGGCCTTCGAGCATGAACACGGCCGCGGCCATCAGCGTCGCCGCCAGCATGACCAGCGGGTAGGTCAGAACCGGCTCCTGTTCCTGATAGAGGCCGACCAGGGCGCTGCCTGCTGCGGCACCAGCCATTTGCAGGAAACCGAGCATTGCCGAAGCCGACCCGGCGCGTTCCGGAAAAGCCTGCAGGGCCGTCGCCATGGCGGTTGGCAGGAAGATGCCGAGGCCCGTGACAAAGATGATGACAGCCAGGTTGAAGCCGTGCTTGTGCACGATATCCAGCAGCGGCAGGACCACGCTGATCACAGGCCCGGCAATCAGCACCACCAGACCCAGCTTGCAGATGCCGACACTGCTGACCTTGCCGGTGAGGCGGCTGACCGTGATGCCACCGATCACGAAGCCGATGGAGGCAAGCGGGGGATAGAACCCGAATTCCGTGGGCGTCACCCCCAGGACATCGATGTAGAGCTTTGGAGACCCGCCAAAGAACGCGAACATGGCCGCAAAGATGAAGGCATTGGCGAAGGCATAGCGGCGAAAGTGCGCCGACCGCAGAATCATGCCATAGCCTGCAAAGACCGATGCCATGTCGAGGCGGGGCAGGGGCGTATGCAACGTTTCCGGGATCTTGCGGTACATCCAGACAAGGACGATGACCCCGGCGCCGCCAGTCAGCACGAAGATCCATCGCCAGCCCGCATATTGTTCCACGATGCCACCGATGAACGGTGACAGGCCGGGGACAAGCGCGAAGAACACGCTGACAAGCGCCATGACCCGTTGCAGCTGGTCGCCATCGAAACTGTCGCGGACCACGGCACGTGCCACAACCAGGCTGGCCGCCGCGCCCACCGCCTGCGTGATGCGGCCAGCGATCAGCATTTGCATGGATGGGGCCAGCACGCAGACCGCTGACCCCAGCATGAACACCGCAATGCCGTATATCAGCAGCGGCCGACGCCCGTAGCGGTCGGAGATCGGCCCGTAGACGAGTTGCATGACTGCGAAGCCGATCAGATAGGTGGTCAGCGTCAGCTGCGCCATCGTGTCGTTGGACAGGAATTCGTCACGAATGGCGGGCAGGGAGGGCAGATAGACATTGGTGGCAAACTGACCAATCGCCATCAGGGCGGCCAGCAGGGCGATCATCAGCGCCGTAGCCTCGACCTTGCTCGGGCCAGCAGTGCTCTGCACGGTCATGTTTCGGTTCCTGTTCGCCGGTCCGGGGTGATCACTGGGCAAGCGTGGGGGTAGGGGATCCGTTGTCAGCGCTCCACCGGATACGCAAGGCAGGACCCATCGATTTCCAGCGGCTGGCTGACTGGCCTATTCGCTGATGATCTTCACCTTCTGGCCGACCTGCAGCACGGCGTCCTCATCAAGCGCATTGACCGTCCTGAACCGCATTTCATCGAACCGGTCGATGTTCATGCGCGCGGCCAGGCCGGAGATCGTGTCTCCACGTCGCACCGTGTAGGCGTAAATCCTGAGCGGTTTGTACCCGGCCGCCTCGGATTGGCTCAACCCCCGGAAGCTGTTGATCGCGTCATCAAAACTGCGGGCATAGCGATCGGCGACTTCTGCTGGCGCCGCCATCATGAAACGGAATATCTGAGTGTCGGAAAAGCGTATTGCGGCAATCCTAGCCTCGAAGCGCTGGCCATTCTGTGCGGTCATGAACACGATGGCCGTTGCCGCCGGAAAACCGCCGATGGTGACGCTCCTCAAGTCGCGCCCACGGGCGCCCTTCGCCCACTGCCGACTGATGTAGTTCGCCATGTTGCTGTACTGGGCAACGACCTTTCGATCCGATTCCCGATCGAACGAGATCCGCGTTCCGTCCGGTCCCGATGCCAGGACGGCGTTCGGCAGATTGTCGAGCCGGAATCCGTCCGGCACATCGAAGGCAAAGCGCATGTTGGGATGCACGAAGCGTGTCCCCCGCGCAAAGCCCTGCTCGGGCGTGTCGCCATAGATCATGCCGGAAACCGTGTTGAGGTAGCTGTCGCGTCCGACAACAGCGTTCTGCGCGGTAAAGGACTGCCGCGCCAGGGACACGGTGTTCGCCACACGCTCCGGCGTCTGAGGGTGAGTCTGGAAGAAATTGAATTCCTGCGCCTCCTGACCGCTGACCTGCGAAAGCATGGCGCTGTGGCGTCCGATGGCCTCCAGCGATCGGGCCATGCCGAGGGTCTGGTAACCGGTTCGCGACAGATAACGCACGCCAAGCTGGTCAGCTTCGCGTTCGTTGTCGCGGCTGTAACTGGCGAGGAAGCCCTGCGCCGCGGCCTGACCCAGCTGTGCGACCTGGCGATTGCCACTCAGGATGCCGACACCTGCGGCGAGAATGTTCGCGATCATGCCCTGGGTCTGGCGACGGGCACCATGGCGCGCCGTGACGTGTCCGATTTCATGCCCCATGACGCCGGCCAGTTCCGACTCGTCGTTCAGGATCGTCAGCAGGCCACGCGTGACATAGACGTATCCCCCGGGCAGCGCGAACGCGTTGACGACCGGCGTGTCCAGCAGGGTAAAGGTGAAGGTATCGGCGGGCAATTCCGCATTCTTGGCAAGGTTTTGGCCAATTGTATTGACGTACTCTCTCAGAACCGGATCGCTGTACTCTCCACCGAATTCCGCCAGAACCTTCGGGTGTTCCTGCTGGCCAATGGCGCGTTCTTCCGCTGGCGATACAGCGGACAGTTCGCTTTCACCTGTCGCCGGGTTCGTCACACTGGTGCAGGCGGCGGTCAGGGTCATGACGGCCAGCGGCAGCCAGACAAAGAGTGATTTCCAGGTAAGCTTTCTCACGCGACTATTCTCACTCCGTTTCGGATGTTTCGGGCAACCGTTCGATCTGTTCCGGGTGGCTTGCCTCGATCATAGGGCCATTGCGATTCCGCAGCCAGCCACGGGCGCGGATGTTCTTGCCCGTCCAGGATGCAGGATCGAGACCAGCCTTCGTGAAGCGCCGCACGGCCTTGCGATCGATCATGACCGTGAAGTCCTCGCGCCAGTCCGCGCCGAAATTCAGGTAGATCGTTCCCCGGACATTCGCAGCGTCCATGATCCTGCCCTCCACCAGTTGGAACGTGCCGATCAGGGCAGGGGTTTCATCCACCATGCGTACTGCATAGAACGGCTGGGACCAGATACCAAAACGCCCGACCCGGGCTATTTGTTCCAACGCCAGCATTTCCGGCAGCAGTGCCGTGTTGTCCGGAAAGGAATAGACCCGGGCCATGCCGAGGCGCAGCATCTCCCCCTGCAGCCAGACACCCTTGTCCGATACAAGGTGGGCCAGAGCGCGGCCATGGCGGTCCATCCGCTGGCCGCCGAAATGCGGTGTGAAACGCCGGTCCCGGACCAGCGCCGTCAGCGTGGCCCTTGATTCATCCGCCAACGGCCAAGGTTTGAACCCCTGGCGTCCCAATGGAAGCTTTGGTGCCTGGATCCCGACCATGCGGACTTCCACGCCTGTATCCAGAATCACGGTGTCGCCGTCGACGACGGTCACCACGTCGCCTGCCTTCCCCGCAGGCAGATCACTTGGGCGTGCTGCAACCGCCGGATTGCCGGACGCGAGGGCGAGGGTCAGCATCAGAATGGCAACCGCCATCACGCCGATGACAGCTTCACGGTGCCTGTCGGATTGCACCCGACCGGATTTGACCCTAGGACTGTCGGGCAATGATGGACGACTGAGGAGGGTCTTCATGAAAATCGGTCTGTTCCTGCGATCGCTGAGGGTGCTCGCGCTTCCGCTGGCGATTGTCGCGGCTTTTGCCAGCCCTGCCAACGCTGATGACCCGTCCCTGGACGGTCCGCTCTACAGCGTTTCGCTCGGCTTCTTCGATTCCGTGCAGCTGGAAGAGGAAGCGCTTCAGGTCCGTGTCGAATACCGCCATGACAAGGGACTGGGCTTCCTGAAGCCTTTCGGCGGGTTCATGGTCAACGATGAATCGGCGGCCCACCTGTACGCTGGTGTGCTGATCGACTGGTATGTCAGTGACAGCTTCGTCATCACGCCCAGCTTTGCACCCGGCCTCTACATGAAGGGTCAGAGCAAGGACCTGGGGTATCTGCTGCAGTTCAGGTCGCAGATCGAATTCGCCTACCGGTTCGATGGCGGAACACGGCTCGGCATCAATCTGAACCATATTTCGAACGCCGGGCTGGGGAAACAGAACCCCGGATCCGAGAGCATTTCCATCAGCCTCATCATGCCGGTCAAATACTGGTGGTAATCGACGGCGGGGGCTGATCAGCGGCTGCGGCGAGGTTTCGCCCGCCCCAGCACGGCATAGCCATAAAGCAGCCCGCACAGCAGGCCGCCCAGATGCGCCTCCCACGCAACGCCGGTGCCGCCCGCGAACGCCATGAACAGGTTCATCACCACGACGATGCAGACCATGACCATCATCATGCGTGCTCTGGGATCCACTTCCCGGTCGCGATAGAGCAGTACCGCGGCGGCGCCCATCAGGCCATTCACGCCCCCGGACGCGCCCAGCATGACCCCCTGACTGTCGACCAGCCAGAATGCCAGCGCACCACCAATGGCGCAGAGCGCGAAGATCACGAGAAACAGAAGCCCCCCCACCGACCGCTCCACATAACTGCCCAGAGCCAGCAACAGGGCCGCATTGAAGCCGACATGAAACCAGTCGGCATGCAGCAGGGCATAGGTAAGCAGGCTCCAGTAATACGGGTAGCCCGCCTCCAGCGCGGCAGGCTGGAACACCAGCATGCTGCCGATCTGGTTGACCAGATCGTCGGGGGCCAGGAAGACCGCAAGATGGATCAGCAGCAACAGACCGGCCAGGCGCAGGGACCATGGCGGGGCGTTGAACATTGGCTGTCGTCTGATGGGTTGTGACATGCCCCCGATATGACTGTCATTCATCTCGATGAGAAGGGAAAAATTGCCCTCAGGCGCCTGACGGCTGGCTGTTCAGCACAAGTCAGGGCAAACTCGGGGCAGCAGTCTTGACGACGGTTTGTCCTGGGGAGGTAAGTGATGCGTGGTGGTGTGATCCGGTTTTCCGAGATGGAACAGGTCATCTTCGGCCAGGCCGCAGCCGACGCGGTAAAGGCAGAGGCCCAGCGGCTGGACAAGAAGAAGGTCTTTCTGCTTGTCGGTGGCACGATGAATGCCAAGACCGATGAAGTGGATCGGGTCGCGACGGCCCTGGGTGACCGCTATGCCGGGCGTTTCGCCGGAATTCCGCCGCATACGCCCCGCGACAAGGTGGTGGAGGCTGCCAATGCAGCACGGGAAGCCGGAACAGACCTGCTGGTCACGTTCGGCGGCGGATCCGTCACGGATGCCGGCAAGGTGATGCAGGTATGCCTGGAGCATGGCGTGACCGACATGGCTGAGCTGGATGACTATTGCATCGGCACGACAGCGGACGGGAAGGTGTCGATGCCGGATCTGCGTCCATCCACGGTGCGCCAGATTGCCGTGCCGACAACGCTTTCGGGCGGCGAATTCAATCCGCTGGGTGGGTGTACCGACCCGCGCATCAAGGTGAAGCAGGGCTATCGCCATCCGTCTCTGGTGCCCGTGTCCGTCATCCTGGATCCGGCGCCGACGGTTCACACGCCGGAATGGGTCTGGCTGTCCACCGGCATCCGCGCGGTCGATCATGCGGTTGAGGCGATCTGCAGCCCCCAGACCAATGCCTATTGTGATGGCGCATCCCTGCATGCCCTGCGGCTGCTGTCGTCAGGGCTGGCGAAGGTGAAGGCCGACCCGATGGATATGGCGGGGCGGCTTGAATGCCTTCAGGGCACTTGGCTGTCCATGACCGCTGTCGTTGCCGGTGTGCCGATGGGGGCGAGCCACGCCATCGGGCATATCCTGGGGGGCACCTGCGATGTGCCGCATGGCTATACCAGTTGCATCATGTTGCCGACCGTTCTGCGCTGGAATGCTGAAGAAGACGTGCACCGCGAGCGTCAGAAGATCATCGCCGAAGCCTTTGGCAAACCTGGCGAAGCTGCGGGTGATGTGGTCCATGAATTCATCGCCGGTCTTGGTCTGCCGCGCACCCTGAACGCCGTGGGTGTGGGGCCGGATCAGTTCGATCTGGTGGCGAAGAACAGCCTGCATGACCGCTGGCTGCATACCAATCCGCGCAAGGTGAACGGCATCGACGACATCATGACCCTGCTGAACATGGCCGCGTGAGAAGACAGCGGCGGGTTCAAGACTGATCTTGGTTCCGTATAGTATGGAACACATAAAGTTCAGAATCGGACCCATCAGGCCATGGCGGAAGACGACCCCCTCGACAGGAACCTCGAATTCCTCATCACCGATGTCGCGCGCCTGATCACGCGGGAATATGACCGCAGGGTGAAGGACCTGAATCTGACCCGGTCGCAATGGTGGGTGCTGGTCTATCTGATCCGTTATGACGGGGTGAATCAGACGGAGCTGGCTGACCTGCTCGATATCGGCAAGGTCGCGCTCGGCGGCCTGCTGGACCGTCTGGAGAACAAGGGCTGGGTTGAGCGACGCCCGGACCCGAAGGATCGCCGCGCCAAGCGTATCTTCCTGACTGACGATGTCCGCCCCCTGATCCTGCAGATGACGGAGCGTGCGCGGGTGATGCATCGGGAGCTGACGCGCAACATGGCGAAGGACCGCCAGGACGCCTTTGTTGCCCTGCTGCAGGACACCAAGACCAATCTCTCTGGCTGAAGGCGTGGTTGTTCCGGGCAGGAGCTATTTCGTCGTTTGATGGACCGGTCTGTCAGGGGGCCGCGCTAGAAGACGAAGCGTATGGCCACGAAACCGCCGATCAGGCAGATCACGAACAGGACGAACAGCGGCCCGAGATACCGTTCGATGAACCTGCGGATCGGCTCGCCGAAATACCAGAGCAGGGTCGCCACCATGAAGAACCGCAACCCGCGAGCGGCCACACTGGCCACGATGAAGACCAGCAGGTCCAGACGCGTGACACCGCTCGCGATCGTGATCACCTTGTAGGGGAAGGGGGTAACGCCAAAGACGAACACCGCCCAGCCTCCATGTTCCTGATACCCCTTGCGGAACGCGTCAAAGGGCTCGGTGTATCCGTAGAATGCGATCATCGGCTCGGCAAACTGGTCGAACAGGAACACGCCGATGGCGTACCCGGCCAGACCGCCGAGCACGGAGCAGATGGTGGCAATCAATGCCAGCCGAAAGGCTCTCTGGCGATCAGCGAGAATCATCGGGATCAGCATCACGTCGGGCGGGATGGGGAAGATGCTGCTCTCGATGAAGCTGATGATGCCCAGAGCGGGCCCGGCGCGACGGTGGCCAGCCAGGCCCAGGGTCCAGTCGTAAAGCCGTCGCAGCATCTGCTCTCAAACCCTCAAGTGACAGTCCGTTCATGCACACGCGGTGCTGCGGCGGGACAATGGCGTCAGGACCATCGAATGTCCATGATGGCATTGTCTATCGACGCAGGAGCTCTAAGTCGACAGGGAGCGGGAACAGGAAGGGAACAACCATGTTCAAACCGTATTTCATGCGTCTGGCGAATTACAACATCTGGGCCAATGGATTGCTCTACGACGCTGCGGATCAGGTTCCGAAGGATCAGCAGACCGAGGACGTGGGTGCATTCTTCGGGTCGCTGTCGGGGACCCTGAATCATATCATCATCGCCGACAGGATCTGGCTGCGTCGCCTGCGCGGTGACGGGCCGGAGGAAACACAGCATGACCGGATTGTCAGCCACGACATGGCCAAGCTCCGCGCCGCCCGTCGGGTCGAGGATGATCGGGTGATGGATTTTGTCGGAACGCGGCAGGAATCAGACTATGCCGGCACCATCAGTTACCGCACCACCTCCGGTGAGCCGTTCAGCCAGCAACTGGACGCCGTTCTGGCACACTTCTTCAATCACCAGACCCATCACCGGGGGCAGGCGCATGACATCCTGACCCGCCTGACCGGATCAGCCCCGAGCATCGATCTGCTGTATTACATCCGCAGCCTGGATGACTGATCCGTCCGGGAAACATCAGATCTGGCGGCCCGCAGCCTCCCAGTAAGGTGCGCGGAGCTTGCGCTTGAAGATCTTGCCGGAGTCCTCTCGCGGCAGGTCCCGGGCGAAGACGATATCCTTCGGCACCTTGAAGCGGGCAAGGTGGCTGGCGACATAGCTGCGCACGTCGGCTTCGGTGATCGACGTGTCCGCCAGTTCCACGTGGGCCGAAAGGGATTCACCGAATTCCTCATCGGGAATACCGAAGACGGCGCAATCCTTGACACCGGGCATGCCGATCAGCACTGCCTCGATCTCGGCCGGATATATGTTCACACCACCGGAAATGACCATGTCCTTCTTGCGGTCGCAAAGGAACAGGAAGCCGTCCTCGTCGAGGTAGCCGACGTCACCACAGGTGATCAGGTGGTCCAGCCCGGCCTCCGCCCGCTTTTCCGGGTTCTTGTTGTAGGTGAAGTCGGGCCATGAACTGACGCGCATGTAGACTTCTCCGATTTCCCCCGGACCAAGGGCCTGCATGTTGTCATCGACGATGCGTACCTCGGCGTCAGGGACGGGGCGGCCAACGGTGCCTGGCTTGGCCAGGGCTTCCCCGGAGTCATGGAAGAACACGGCACCCGTTTCAGTCCCGCCATAGTACTCGTTGATCACCGGTCCCCACCACTCGATCATCTGTCGCTTGATGTCTGGCGGGCAGGGGGCGGCAGCGTGCACCACAAACTTCAATGACGAGAGATCGTAGCGATTGCGCACGTCCTCCGGCAGTTTCAGCAGGCGCACGAACATGGTCGGCACCATGTGGATGTGGGTCAGCCGTTCCTTCTCGATCAGTGCCAGAAGTTCCTCCGCATCAAAGCGCGGCTGCAGGATGACAAGGCCACAGCAGAGCGCGGCGAACTGGCCATAAGCGTTCGGGGCCGAATGATACATCGGGCCGGTGATCACCGTGCGGATTGACGGGTCCGGACTGATGCCGAAGACATGGGTGAATGTCTTGTACTGCCATTCCTGCTGCTGGGGCGTCACGGGCTCCCGCCGTACGCCCTTCGGATTGCCTGTGGTGCCGGAGGTATAGATCATGTTGCTGCGCGTGGTCGCCGGTTCGCCGGTGATCGGGGGCTGCGCCTCCAGCCAGGAGTTCCAGTTGGTGTTGCCTGCCTGCACAACGCATTCATCGGGTGCGATCCGGTAGGCTTCCATGACCTCCACAGGCGTCGGCACCACAAATACCTGGCAGTCATCGGGAATGCCTGCGACGACCGCTGGCAACAGGTCCGCATGAATGACAAGCGCCCGCGCGTCGCAGTCATCGAGGATGTATCCGACTTCCTCCGCCGTTCCATGCCAGTTGACCGGCACCGCATAGGCACCCGCCATCGTTGCACCCATGGAAGCCTCGAAGAACGCGAAGTCGTTGCGCAGCATCAGGCAGACCGCATCGTCCTCCCCGACGCCGAGTGCCTGGAACCCACCCGCAGCTTTCGCCACCCGCGCGTTCAAGGTGTCGCGGTCCATCTCCCGATCGCCTGATCGGATATAGCCCTGATCCATGGCCAGCTTCCTCCCCAGTCCGTTGTGCCGCCGTCATTGTCCATCGCTTCTGTCGTGATGGAAAGGCCGCGTCACCATGAAATCGGCGCTATCGGCAAACGACGTCGTCCTGCATGATCACGACTGAACCTGTGGCGGGGGCACACGGGTGAAGGGGAGAGCCCAATCCATGCGCAGTCTTCTGATGGCCGTTGGCCTGTTCGTTCTGGCCTTTGCGGTCCCGGTTGCGGCGCAGATCCCCGGCATGGGCGGTGGCGGCAGTGAGGCAAAGCAGGCTGCCCTGCCGGAAAACCCCACACCCGAACAAACGCGGGAAATGGTTTCGCGCCTGTCAGACGAACAGGTGCGCGCACTGCTGCTGCAGCGGCTGGACGCCGTGGCGCAAGCCGAAGGCACAACGGCCGAGCGCGGCAGTATCATCGACTTCATCGGGCGCGCGGCGTCGGACATCGCCTGCTCGGTGACTGAGGCCGTCGTGCGCCTGCCCACACTGGGGCGCAGCCAGGCCGAAGCGTTCGGGCGTTTTGCCGAGGAACGCGGAGCCGGGGGCCTGTCCTCCTTCTTCGCGCTGCTCGCGGTGGGGGTTGCCCTGGGCTTTCTGGCGTCATGGGCCGCCACCCGCGCGGCCGGCAGCTGGCGGGCGCGTATTGCGAAGGCAAAGGGCACGGAAGGCCTGGGGGAAACAGTCAGAATTCTGGGGCAGCGTCTGTTGCTGGACCTGGTTGGTGTGCTGGTATTTGCCTTGGTGACGCGCACGGTGCTGGGTCTGATCATGGACGAAGCGGATCGCGAAATCGCCCGTATCTTCGTCATCAGCCTTGTGGTGGCGCCAATGACCATGGCTGCGGTGATCAGCTTCCTGCTCGCCCCGAAACGGCCGGAATTGCGTCTGGTTCATACTGACAACGACACTGCTGTCTATCTCTACCGGCGGCAGATCATCTTTGCGATCATCTGCGGGTTTCAGTTCGCGATCCTGGATTTCAATGCCAGGCATGGCGTGCCGATAGGTGAAACCCGGATCGGTTTCTGGCTGAACGTGCTGATTCTGTCTTACGTCGCCTGGGTTTCCTGGCAGGCACGGGATGGATTGCGCATGATGATGCGCGGTGGCGACGTGGAACTCGGCCCCATCGAACGTCGCATTTTCGACTGGTTTCCCCTTATCGTAATCGCGCTCTGTTTTCTGACCTGGCTGCTGGTGGAGATCCTTGCCGGGCAGGGGATGTTCCATCTTCTGGCGAATGGTCAGGCATACTGGACGCTGTTCATCCTGATCACGTGCCCGACATTCGATACCATCCTGCGTGGACTGGTGCGCCACCTGGCGCCCCCCATGAAGGGCGAAGGCGTTGTGGCGATGGAGGCCCATGTGGCCACCCATCGCAGTTACCTGCGCATCGGTCGGGCCATCACATTCGCCATCATCATCCTGATCATCGCCAGGATCTGGAACATCGACTTCCACAATCTGGCCAGTGCGGGCTTTGGTGCGCGGGCAGCCGCATCCCTGATCAGCGTGTTCGTCATCCTGGGTATCGGCTTTGTTGTGTTCGAGGCAATGACACTGTGGATCAATCGGAAACTCGCCAATGAGCAGACAGCGCTTGGCATTGACCTGAATTCGGAGGACGTGGGTTCGGAAGGCGGCGGTGCCGGCGGATCACGCCTGTCCACCGTGCTGCCCCTGCTGCGATGGACGTCCCAAGCGGCGATTGTCACCATCACGGGGCTGCTCGCCCTTGGCAATCTCGGTCTCGACATCACGCCGCTGCTGGCTGGTGCAGGCATCGTCGGATTGGCCATCGGCTTCGGCGCGCAGAAGCTGGTGGCCGACATCGTATCGGGCATCTTCTTCCTGATCGATGATGCCTTCCGCACCGGCGAGTATGTGGAGATCGAGAGCACGGTCGGCACAGTGGAGCGCATCTCCATCCGGTCGCTGCAGCTGCGCCATCATCGCGGGTCCATCCACACCATCCCGTTTGGCGCGGTACCGAAGATCACCAATTATTCCCGCGACTGGGTGATCATGAAGCTGAAGTTCACCGTGCCCTTCGACACCGACCTGAAGAAGGTCAAGAACATCTTCAAGCAAATCGGCAAGGAAATTTTACAAATACCTGAATTTGAAGGTGACGTGATACAAACCTTCAAGAGCCAGGGCGTGCTGGAAGTCGACGATGTGGGCATTGTCGTGCGCGGCAAGTTCATGGCCAAACCGGGCACCCAGTTCACCATTCGCAAGTTCATCTATGACCGGGTGCAGAAACTGTTCGACGAAAACGGCATCCAGTTCGCCCGCCGCGAAGTGCGTGTCCGCCTCAATGAAGGGGAGGAGGGCGCAGTTCCGCAACTGACGGAAGACCAGAAGCGCCAGATCGCCGCCGCCGCCTCGGATCAGCCGGTTGGAGAAAAGCCTGCGGAGAACTGACGGCTGCGTGCCGTGACGACCGTCAGCGCAGGCCCAGCACGTCGATCATGTCGTAACGACCTGGCTTCTGCCCCGCACACCAGAGCGCTGCACGCACGGCGCCGGAGGCGAAAAGCGCCCGATCGGTTGCGATATGGTTCATGATGATTCGTTCATTGTCACTCGCGAAGACCACGGAGTGTTCACCGACCACATTGCCCCCGCGCAGGGCGGCGTAGCCGATCTCCCCCTTCTGCCGTTCCCCTGTGATGCCGTGCCTGCCGCCAATGGCCACCTTGTCATGGTCCTGACCACGGCCTTCTGCCGCCGCCTGGCCCAGCATCAGTGCCGTGCCGGACGGGGCATCCACCTTCCAGCGGTGATGCATCTCCATCACTTCCACGTCCCAGTCGATGCCGAGGGAAGCCGCGACCTGGGCCGTGATCTGGACCAGCAGGTTGACGCCCAGGGACATGTTTCCCGCCTGCACGATGGCGACCTTCGTCGCGGCCCGGTCGACCTCCGCCTGATGGCTGGCTTCCATGCCCGTGGTGCCGATCACCATGGCGGTCCCGTGACGGGCGGCGTGGCCAGCATTTGCCACTGTGGCATCAGGTACGGTGAAATCGATCACCACATCGGCGGCGGCGAACACTTCATCGGGGTCATCGCTGACAAGGATGCCCAGCGGTGCAATACCGATCAGCCCGCCCAGGTCTGCGCCAACATCCGGGGATTCTGTCCGTTCCAGTCCGCCTGCGATTTCCGCACCTTCCGTCGTGTTGATCTCTGTCAGCAACATGCGGCCCATTCGGCCTGCGGCACCTGCGATTGCAATCTTCATTCTGTCATCTCCCCCCCTCAGACCAGCCTGCGCAAGGCATCGATCAGCCGTTCCGTATCGGTGTCATTGTTGTAGAGGTGCGGTGTGACCCGCATCGAGTCCCCGCGCTGGCTGACATGCACCTGTTCCGCCGCCAGCCGTTGAACCAGCCCCTCCGGCGCGCCGCCAGGAAACCGCAGGCCCAGGAAATGGGGCGCGCGGGCGCTGTCCGGCAGGGCCTGCAGGCCCAGGGTCGCCGCACGCCTGGCGATGTCTGAGGTCCGGGCGCCGAGCGTTTCGGAAATCGCCTCGGGCGACCAGTCGAGCAAGTGCTGCATGGCCTGAATCGCCGCAGGCATGAGTGCGAAGTTCGACCGCTCCCCCATGTCATAGCGCCGGGCACCGGGCTGCATGTCCTCGGCATAATCCAGCAACCGGGCGAAATCCTCCGATCGGGCGCGGGTGATCCAGCCCTGTTCCAACGGACGCCCGGCCTGCCACTTCGGCGCGACATACATGAAGCCGATGGAATAGGGACCCAGCATCCACTTGTAGCAAGCGCAGACCATGAAATCAGGCTGGATGGCGGGTACTGAAAACGGCATCGCGCCCAGCGATTGCGTCAGATCCAGCACCAGCGCCGCGCCGACCGACCTCAGCTTCGCCCCCACCGCGACCAGATCAATCAGGCTGCCATCGGTCCAGTGATTGTGGGGCAGGGCAGCCATGGCCGTACTGTCCGTGATCGCGTCCAGGATGACCCGCGTCCAGTCGTCATCCTGACCCTTCTGCAAGGTCCGCAGCGTCGCCCCCGTTTCCTGTGCCAGTTCGCGCCAGCTGTAGACATTCGACGGAAACTGTTCAGCCAGGATCAGGATTTCCTGCCCGCTTGCGACCGCCACATTGGCGGCAGCGCTGGCGATGCCATAGCTGGCAGAGGGTACGATTGCGACATCGTCGGCCGTCGCGCCGATCAGCTGCGCGAACAGACCGCGCGCGGTCTCGCTGTCGGTGAAGAAATCCTGCGGAAAGACCGTCCATGGTTGCGCCTTGCGCGCCATGCCGACGGCTCCGGCCTCTACCACTGGCTTCATCAGGGGCGACATGTAGGCACAGTTGAGGTAGGCGATATCGTCCGGCATGTCGAACAGATGGCGTTGCGAGGCGATCATGACAAAACAGTCCCTGACAGAAGGTGGCGGCACTTGAACCCCGGCTCGACACTGCGTCAAGGATTCCTGCCGCTGATCTGCGCCCTGATGCTCGGTTGCCTGCCTACACAGGCTGCCGTTCCAGAGGTGGAAACCTACGCGGAATGCCTGGACGCGGTGGAGCGCGACCCGCGGGAGGGACTGACCGCCGCACTGCAGTGGCGGGATCTGGGGGGTGGCACATCCGCTGAACATTGTGCTGCGCTGGCGCTGTCCGCGACCGGCAGCCGTCGCCTGGCCGCCGTGCGCATGCAGGAACTGGCAGAAAGGTTCGGGGTCGGCAGCCCGGACATGGCCGCCGAGATCATGGGTCAGGCAGGCGCGCTCTGGGTTCTGGCGCGGGAGGATGAGCTGGCCCTGAAGGCACTGGACCGGGCACTCGTCTGGCGCGGCAACAGTTCACTGCTGCATCTCGACCGCGCCCATGTGCTCGCCGGGCTGGGCCGTTTCAGGGAAGCGCGCGACGCGGTGGGTGTCGTGTTGAGTATCGATGAGCTGTCGGCAGCGGCCTATGCCCTGCGCGCCATGATCAACCGCCGCGAAGGGGATCGGGAAGGTGCGGACAGTGACATCGCCAACGCCCTGGCGCTGGAGCCGGACCAGCCGCATGCGTTGATCGAACGCGCCCGCGCACAGGCCGCATCCGGCGATCTTGATGGGGCACGGGCCGACTTGCTGGCCGTGATCAATCAGGACGCAGAAGCACCGGAAGCCGAGGATGCACGGCGTCTGCTGGAAGAACTGGATGTGTCCGGAGCGGACTGATGCGTTCGCGGATCGGATCGCTGCGCCAGCCCGCGGCAACAGCGGGCTTGCAAGGGCAGGCGGGCACACCTAATACTCCGCCGCCATGGACCAGAAGCACATCCGAAATTTCTCTATCGTCGCCCATATTGATCACGGCAAGTCAACGCTTGCCGACCGGTTGATTGAGGCTACCGGCGGCCTTGAAAACAGGGAGATGCAGGCGCAGGTGCTCGACTCCATGGATCTGGAGCGGGAACGCGGCATCACCATCAAGGCACAGACCGTGCGGCTGAACTACAAGGCCGCCGATGGGGAGATGTACGAACTGAACCTGATCGACACCCCCGGCCACGTCGATTTCTCCTACGAAGTCAGCCGCAGCCTGGCCGCCTGTGAGGGCGCGCTGCTGGTGGTCGACGCCAGTCAGGGGGTGGAGGCGCAGACCCTGGCCAATGTCTATCTGGCCATCGACAATGATCTCGACATCGTGCCGGTGCTCAACAAGATCGACCTGCCCGCCGCCGAACCGGACCGGGTGAAGGAACAGATCGAGGATGTGATCGGTATCGACGCTTCCAATGCCGTGATGATCTCCGCCAAGACCGGCCTCGGCATCCCCGATGTGCTGGAGGCGCTGGTCACCCGGCTGCCCGCACCAAAGGGCGACAGGGACGCGCCGCTGAAGGCCTTGCTGGTGGACAGCTGGTACGACGCATATCTGGGTGTCGTCGTGCTGGTTCGCATCTTCGACGGTGCGATGAAGAAGGGATCCAAGATCCGCCTGATGTCCAGCGGTGCGACGCACCAGATCGACCGGGTGGGTATCTTCACACCGAAGATGGCGACGGTTGCAGAACTGGGTCCGGGCCAGATCGGTTTCTTCACAGCTTCCATCAAGACGGTGGCGGAAACCGACGTCGGTGACACGGTGACGGACGAGAGCAAGCCCGCCAGTGAGCCGCTGGCCGGTTTCAAGCCATCCATTCCGGTGGTGTTCTGCGGCCTGTTCCCGATCGATGCCAACGATTATCAGGACTTGCGGGACAGTCTGGCCAAGCTGCGGCTGAACGATTCCAGCTTCCATTTCGAACCGGAGAGTTCCGCCGCGCTGGGTTTCGGGTTCCGTTGTGGCTTCCTGGGGCTGCTGCACATGGAAATCGTGCAGGAACGGCTGGAACGGGAATTCAACCTCGACCTGATCACGACCGCACCAAGCGTGGTCTACAAGCTGCACATGACCAATGGCGTGCTGCAGGAACTGCACAATCCCGCCGACATGCCCGACCCGGTCAAGATCGACCAGATCGAGGAGCCGTGGATCAAGGCAACGATCATGTGCCCCGATGAATACCTCGGGCCGATTCTGAAGCTCTGCGAGGAAAAGCGCGGCATCCAGTCAAACCTGACCTATGTCGGCAACCGCGCCATGGTGGAATACCAGCTGCCGCTGTCGGAGGTGGTGTTCGATTTCTACGACCGTCTGAAATCGGTCAGTCGGGGCTATGCCAGTTTCGATTACGAGATCATCGAATATCGCGAAGGTGACCTGGTGAAGATGTCGATCATGGTCAATGCCGAACCGGTCGACGCCCTGGCCATGGTCGTTCACCGCAAGCGCGCCTATGAGCGGGGTCGCCAGCTTGTGGAACGGCTGAAGGACCTGATCCCCCGCCAGATGTTCAAGATACCGATCCAGGCCGCCATCGGCGGCTCCGTCATCGCGCGGGAGACCATCTCTGCCATGCGCAAGGACGTGACCGCGAAATGCTACGGCGGCGACGTTACCCGCAAGAAGAAACTGCTGGAGAAGCAGAAAGCCGGCAAGAAGCGGATGCGCACCTACGGCAAGGTCGAGATCCCGCAGGAAGCCTTCCTCGCCGCGCTGCGGATGGGCGACGAGTAGCCCGCCTGATCTCGCTTTCCACGAATGACTGCCCCACCATCTCTTCTTTGGTTCTCGCTATTGATCTGACAGTAGGAAGAATCGGTACAAATGGGCGGTGCGATTGAGCATGCTGCAGATATCGGCTAAAATGCTTTTTCCGCATTGTTCAGCGCAAGCTCTGCAAATGGTGTCAACCTGAGAAGACGACATGAAACTCAGAACTACTATCGTACTTTTAGCAAGCTTGTTGCTGTCGATCGAGATCGTGTTTGTGGACGCCCTATTATCCCACCAGAGCGCTACGGTATCGCTGACTCCAGCAGCCTGGGAACTCCGCACCTCAAATTTTCACTATGACGTTTTCACATACAGGGTCATTTTGACCTTTTTGTCCGCACTTTTACTGGGCGCAATCATCCGCTTCACAATGAGTCGCGTCCGTTTCGGTGGACCGAGCGATGGGATTCAGGATTCAATACGGAAGTCCGCTGCTTGCGGAACCGCCGTGCTTTTGTGCTTGCTTGCGATTCAGGCATATTTCGGAATAGTGCAGATGCAATCGATAGGGGATTTGGTATGAATCGTAGGTTTTTCCTTGTCGGCTTGGTCAGTGTTGGTCTTTTGCGGAGGGTGGGCATGTTTCCCCTCACGACAATCGTCGTAGCAAATGGGTGGCTGCTTGATAGCAATGACATCAACAGGTCGCCTGAATGATACTGAGCTTCGCTGAACTCCTAAACCAGAACCAACCAAGCTACGACTACTGCGTCGTCGGTACTGGCCCTGCTGGCACAACCTTGGCCCTTGCCTTGTCTGGGGACTCAGGAAAACGAGTTCTCTTGGTTGAAGGAGGTCGGGAAGACTTCGACGACCAATCTCAGGAACTGTACACTGGATCGAGTTCCGGGCGGGAATATGCCGATCTTGATGCCACTCGTTTGCGCCAGCTAGGGGGGTCTTCCAATCATTGGTCAGGCTACTGCTTGCCGTTATCTGATCATGACTACGACCGGGACGAACTAGATGGAATCGATCCCTGGCCAATTAGCAGCGATCAGATTCGCAGATATTCGAGACAAGCGTCGGATATTCTGGAGCTACCCGTTTTTGGTCGAGACTCCGACAAGTCAATTCTGCCTGGCTCAGATGGCCTCTTCCGTGTTGCATTCGGGGGAAGTTCCAGGGTCAATTTCGGAGAAAAATACAAAGATAAGATCGGGTCATCCAAGAACATAGATCTGGTCTTGGGAGCCAACTTGGTTGAGCTGTTTCCTGCACCCGAAACAGGACGGATTGTCTCCGCTGAATTGGCGAGCCTGGATGGAAGATTACGCATCAGGGTGAGTGCAGAGGTATTTTCGATTTGCTTGGGCGGCATCGAGAATCCGAGAATGCTTCTGAATTCGAATTCAGTGATCGAGAACGGCCTGGGAAATGAACGGGATCTGGTTGGCAGGTATTTCGCCGATCATTTGCATCTGGAATTTGGATGGTATGTCGCCTTCGACCCTGATCGGATAAGTGGTTTGAGCAACGGCAAGTTCATCGAACCCGTTCCGTTGTTGCTCGAGAACGGCAGTCTTCTGAATTTCGGCTGGGAAGCGGAACCGGCCTTTCCCCACAACGTTGCTGATCATATTGTTGCTGACTTCAAGGAGATAGCGTGCGCCAGCAGCATCTTTCGGGATCTGACCCGTCTGACTGGCCGGGACATCTTTTGTCGTCGCATAAAGCGCCCCACCGTCGGCAGGTTGCGCTTGGTCGCTGAATGCATGCCAGATTTTGAAAGTCGGGTTTCATTGGGAACCCAACTCGACCGATTTGGAAAACGGAAGGTCGATCTCCATTGGAAAATTCACGAGGCTGATCGCCACACTTATAATCACGCCGCAGTGTCGATAGCGCAATTTTTCATCCGCAATAATCTGGGGCGCATCAAGGTTGAACCATGGGTGCTCGACTTATCCATGGATTGGCCCGGTCGAACCACTCACGAGCTTTACGGTCATCACCACATTGGCACGACCAAGATGGGGTCATCGCCAAGCAATGGTGTTGTCGACATGAGCTGTCGAGTCTTCGGGCATGATAACCTCTTTGTCTGCGGATCGAGCACCTTTCCGAGAGGGGGGTATGCTAATCCCACATATACGATTGTGGAACTCGCACTCTACTTGGCCGATGAGATAAAGCGATTGCAGTAAAATAGCGCATTTGCTTTGACTGCTCAGGCACTACTTTGGTCGATGGACACGAGGTTTATTGACGGCAAAGACCCTTGGTAGACGCACTGAAGATCTTGCCTGAAATGATCGGGCCATAGAATTGTTCGGGCTCAATTCGCGTGCTTCACCAGTTGCCCTCGGGCGGAGCGGACTTCGGCACCATCGACGGTACGGCTGAAGTCCAGCTTCATGCCCAGCGCCGACAGGGTACGGCGGTAGATCTGCAGGTCGGCGCGCCCGGTCTCGCTCACCCCGAGGCTGTAGACGGTCAGGGTCTGGTCCTCGACCCGTGCCCAGTAATAGGCCTCTCCACTCACCGGATCGACCTGCCGGGTATCACGCCAGACATTTGTCCGGCCTGCTTCGGGGATGAATTCGACGACCGCCTGCTTCAGGGTTTCGCTGGGGGCGTTCGGGTTGCCTTCCTGGCGCAGCACGGTGGCCCAGCGGAGCGTGAAGCCGCCGACAGCGTAAGGGCGGATCTCCACATCCAGATCGCGGGCGGTGACACGGAACTGCGAACTGATCTCGCTCTCCGACACAGCGCTGCCCTTCCAGAGGCCGAAGAAGGCCTTGATGGACAGATCCTTCGCCGTGGCCGGGGCTGTCGCCAGCACCAGTCCGACCAGCAGCATGCCGCCGAAAACCCTGCTCCTCATTCAAGCTACCCCCTTGCAAGCCCCTGTTCTCAGGGCCATTTCACCTCCGGCGGCAGGCTCATCAGAATGGCTTCTGTATTGCCGCCGGTCTTCAGACCGAACGTCGTTCCACGATCATAGAGCAGGTTGAACTCCACGTAACGCCCCCGACGCACCAGCTGGTGTTCACGCTCTTCCGTCGTCCATGGCTCATTCATGTGGGCGCGGACGATGGGCACATAGGTGTCCAGGAATGCCTGGCCCACATCACGGGTGAAGGCGAAGTCCGCGTTCCAGTCGCCGGTGTCGACATGGTCGTAGAAGATGCCGCCGACGCCGCGCGGTTCATCGCGATGCTTGAGATAGAAATACTCGTCGCACCACTTCTTGAACTTCGGATGGTAGTCGGGGTCATGCGCATCGCACGCGGCCTTCAGGCCGCCATGGAAGGCGGCTGTATCCGAATCATCGGGCACCATCGGGGTCAGATCAGCGCCGCCGCCGAACCAGCCGACGGAGGTTCTGATGTGGCGGGTGTTCATGTGAACGGCGGGCACACGCGGGGATCGCATGTGCGCGACGAGGGAAATGCCGGAGGCCCAGAACTTTCCGCCCGATTCGGCGGCGCCGCGAATCTGGCCCGCGAAATCATCTGAGAATGTGCCGTCGACAGTGGAGATATTGACGCCGACCTTTTCGAACACCCGCCCGCGCATCACCGACATGACACCGCCGCCGCCGCCCGGGCGATCCCACGCCGTGCGCTCGAACCGGCCCGCGGGCAGATCGGACATCTGGCCGGTCAGGTCATCCTCGATCGATTCGAAGGCGGCGCAGATCCGGTCCCGCAGTTCCCTGAACCATGTCTGTGCGGCTGCCTTGTGCTGATCCGCAGTTTCCTCGCTGTCCGTCATTCCCTCAGTCTCCCCTTCAGCATTGTCTGTCGCGACCTTGTGGCCTGCACTGAACGCCAGCACCTTGATCAAGGTCAATCGCCAAGCTGCGGCAGGCCCAGTTGCCGGGTTGCCTCACCCAGCGCCATTGCCGCCGCCATGGCGACATTCAACGACCGGGCACCGGCAACCATGGGGACAATGATTCGCGCATCCACCCCGTCATGCACTTCATCCGGAACCCCGGCACTTTCGCGGCCCATCACCAGGATGTCCGACGGGCGGAACGCGAAGTCGTGCAGCGATTCCGCCCCGCGCGTCGTGCAGAGAATCAGGCGTGCACCGCGGCGGGTATCCAGAAATGCCGCCCATCCGGCGTGCAGGACGATGTCCGCCCGGTCCGTGTAGTCCATTGCCGTCCGACGCAAGTCCCGGTCATCCAGGGGAAAGGCTGCCGGTCGGATCACATCCAGACCAGTGCCCAGACAGGCGCACAGCCGGATCGTGGCCCCCAGATTCTGCGGGATGTCGGGTTGAAACATCGCCAGTCTCATGGATTTTCCTCTGCTGACCCAACCAGGGAACGGTGGGGATTGGGGACGCCGGCAACGATGCGGCTCACTGTCGCAACGATCTCCGATTTCTGGACTTGGCCCGTCATTCCTGATTGTTACGGTAGTTCCGGCATCGGGTGGGGATTGCTGTTGGCAAGTCCGATGTCCAGTTGAATGAACAAGAGGGTTAGAGCCCATGAGTGCAGCTTCCCATGGGGAAGATGGCGTCGAACGCCGCGACTTCCTCGTGATCACGGCAGGCGCGTTTGTCGGTGTCGGTGCGGTCGGCCTCGTCTGGCCGTTCGTCGACCAGATGAATCCGTCCGCTGACGTTCTGGCCTTGTCGTCGACCGAGGTCGATATCTCGGCGATCGAACCTGGTCAGAGCATTACCGTCAGCTGGCGTGGCAAGCCGGTCTTCATCCGCCGTCGGACCGAGGCCGAGATCGAAGCCGCGACGGCCGTCGATCTTTCCGATCTGCCGGATCCGGAGACCGATGACGTGCGCCACAAGGAAGGCAAGGCCGAATGGCTGGTCCTTGTTGGCATCTGCACCCATCTCGGCTGCGTTCCGCTCGGTTTCCAGGGTGAGTACGACGGCTGGTTCTGCCCCTGCCACGGCTCGCATTACGATACGTCCGGACGGATCCGAAAGGGTCCCGCACCCACCAATCTGGAAGTGCCGGAGTACGATTTCGTGACCGACACCCAGATCAAGATCGGTTGAGGTAACTGACACATGTCCTTTCAGACCGATAACAAGCTGATCAAGTGGTTCGACGACCGTCTGCCGCTTGTCACCGTGATGCATCACACGTTCGTGCAGCACCCGTATCCGCGCAATCTGAACTTTGCCTACCAGTTCGGTTCGATCCTTGGCGTCATGCTGACCCTGCAGATCGTGACCGGTATCGTCCTGGCCATGCATTACACGGCGCATACGTCGATGGCGTTCGATTCCGTCGAACACATCATGCGCGACGTGAACTATGGCTGGCTGCTCCGGTACATGCATGCGAATGGCGCATCGATGTTCTTCATCGCTGTCTACCTGCACATGTTCCGCGGCCTCTATTACGGATCGTACAAGGCACCGCGCGAGATGATCTGGATGATCGGTGTGGTCATCCTGCTGGTCATGATGGCCACCGGTTTCATGGGCTACGTCCTGCCCTGGGGCCAGATGAGCTTCTGGGGTGCCACGGTCATCACCAACCTGTTCAGCGCCCTGCCGATAGTGGGTGATCCCATCGTGACCTGGCTCTGGGGTGGCTTTGCGGTCGACAATCCGACCCTGAACCGGTTCTTCAGCCTGCATTACCTGCTGCCGTTCGTGATCTTTGGCCTGGTGTTCCTGCATCTGGTCGCCCTGCATCAGAAGGGTTCAACGAACCCGCTGGGGATCGAGATCAAGGGCCCGGCCGATTACATCTCCTTCCATCCCTACTTCACGGTGAAGGATTTCTTCGGCTTCGCCGTCTTCGGTACGGTCTTCGCGGTGTTCGTCTTCTGGTTCCCGAATTATCTGGGGCATGCGGACAACTACATCCCCGCAGATCCGTTGGTGACACCGGCGCACATCGTGCCCGAATGGTACTTCCTGCCGTTCTACGCGATCCTGCGTGCCGTGCCCGACAAGCTGATGGGTGTGCTGGCCATGTTTGCTGCCATCGGCGTGCTGTTCATCCTGCCCTGGCTTGATCGCAGCCGGGTCCGGTCCGCCGCATTCCGCCCGCAGTACAAGTGGTTCTTCTGGATCTTCGCTCTCGACTGCGTGGTTCTGGGGTATGTCGGCAGCCAGCCCGCTGAGGGCCTGATGCTGGTGATCTCGCGCATCGCGACGATCTACTACTTCGCGCACTTCCTGATCCTGATGCCGGTACTCGGCTGGTTCGAGAGGCCAAAACCATTGCCAACCTCCATCGCTGAGGCGGTTCTGGCAGGCAAGACAAGCACGTCGGAAGGGGAGAAAGCCTGATGGTCTATCGTAGCATCAAGGTCCTTGCCGCCGCTCTTGTCGGCCTGGGCCTCACCACCGGTGCCGCACTGGCCGCCGGTGAAGTGAAGCCACCGCGCACCGTCGACTGGCACCATTCGGGCCCGTTCGGCACCTATGACCGGGCACAGGTCCAGCGTGGATTTCAGGTCTACAAGGAAGTCTGCGCGTCCTGTCATGGTCTGAAGTACATCGCTTATCGCAATCTGATGGAAATCGGCTTCAGCGAAGATCAGGCCAAGGCCATTGCCGGCGAGTACACGGTCGAAGACGGACCTGACGCGAGTGGTGACATGTTCGAACGGCCTGCACGCCTTTCGGACAAGATTCCGTCACCTTTCCCGAACGCCAATGCCGCCAAGGCATCCAACGGCGGGGCCTATCCGATCGACCTGTCGCTGGCGGCCAAGGCCCGCGTCGGGGGTGAGGATTACCTCTACTCCCTGCTGAGTGGGTATACCGACGACACGCATGGTCACGAATGCAGCACGGGCACCTATTACAACCCGTACTTTCCGGGCAGCTGCCTCGCCATGCCGCCGCCGCTGCTGGATGACCTGATCGAATATGTCGACGGAACCCCGGCGACCACCGAACAGATGTCGAAGGACGTTTCGGCGTTCCTGACCTGGACCGCCGAGCCGAAGATGGAAGAGCGGAAGCAGATGGGCTTCAAGGTGATCGTGTTCCTGATCATCATGGCTGGCCTGCTCTATGCCGCGAAGCGCCGGATCTGGGCCCGCCTGCACTGATCGCGCTTTCGGTTCGACCATTGGACGAGCGCGGACCATCAATCTGCGCAGGAAATCAGGGGGTGACGGTTTGGCCGTCGCCCCTTTCCTGTTTCTGGTACGGTACGGGCGTGGCATTGTCTTCCGATGAATTCTGACGAAACCAGAATCGCACCGCCGGGAACGATATCGAACGACGTGGGCGACATGCGGGCTGACCGGGATGACCGACCGGTCGCGCATGGTGGCGCGCCGATGCTGCGTGCCGATGCCAGTCAGGACGCCCTTGTCCGTATGGTATCCAGCCCCGAAACGGTCACGGGCCGGATTTCACCCTGGGCGCTCATCTTTCAGTCGTGGCGGCTGTTCCTCGCCAATCTGGATGTCTTTCTTGCACTGATGTGGCGCCCGTTCGCCATCACGGCACTGGCCGCATATTGTGCCGTCGAGCTGGTGCCATTCCTGGGCGTTGACCTGACGACGATGCTCTACACGCTGGTCGCCATGATCGTTGTCATCCCGGTGATCACGGCCTGGCACCGGATGATCCTGCTGGGGTCCGACAATCCGGAAGCGCGCGTGACCTATCGTGTCGGACAGGCCGAATGGGCCTATCTGCGCGGTGCCGCGCTGCTCTATGGCCTGGGGTATGTCATCGGCCTGCTGGTGGAACAGCTCTATGGTCCGCTGATCGGCGGCCCGCTGCTCTGGGCCGCGCGGGAGGGTTGTGACGTCGGCGGGCTGATATCCACCTACGGCCCGGCGGTTGTGCACTGGACCGCCGTCGCGGTCATCGTCGGGTTTCTGGTGGCCCGGTTCTTCCTGGTCCTGCCGGCCGCTGCGGTGGGGCTGCCGTTCAGCTTTTCCCAGTCGGCATCTGTCACCCGGGGGCAGGGGCTTCGGCTGATCATGGCCTACCTGATGGCCAGCCTGCCTGCGTTCGGCCTGGCGTTCCTGTTCGACCCGCCGGAGGTCGTGCTTTCCAGCGGGGGGACCTCGGACGCCCAGTTCCTGAACATGGTTCTTGCCATCCTGCCGCGCATCCTGCTCTACACGATCGCCGTGGGAATCCTGTCGCTGGCGTTTGAGCGACTGGTGGGCGTGCCAAGCCGTTTGCGCCGCAAGGTGCTGGCCGATGTGCAGGCGATCAACGGGCCAATGAGATAGGACACTGGCAGCGGGCAATTTCTGCGCCGTACGGTACATGCGGAGTGTGAGGGGACAGATGACGGAACAATCGGAAGTCGTGATCGGCGTATTGGGTGGCAGTGGGATCTATGGCATGGATGCCCTGCAGGACACGGATTGGAAGCGCATCGAAAGTCCGTTCGGCACACCGTCGGATGAGGTGCTGACCGGCCGCCTGCACGGCGTGCGAATGGTGTTCCTGCCCCGACATGGCCGCGGCCACCGGATCAGCCCGACGGAAATCAACTACCGCGCCAACATCGACGTCCTGAAACGTGCTGGCTGCACCGACGTCATCTCGGTATCCGCCTGCGGATCGTTTCGGGAGGAACTGGCGCCAGGCAGCTTCGTCATCATCGACCAGTTCATTGATCGCACCTTTGCGCGTGAGAAATCCTTCTTCGGATCGGGCCTGGTGGCCCATGTCTCCATGGCCGATCCGGTCTGTTCTCGCCTGGGCGATGCGCTGGAGGCGGCAGCCGTCGAATGCGGCATCGACCATGCACGCGGTGGCACCTATCTGGCGATGGAAGGGCCGCAGTTCTCGACCCGGGCGGAAAGCTTCCTCTACCGCGACTGGGGCTGTTCCGTCATTGGCATGACCAACATGCCGGAAGCCAAGCTGGCGCGTGAGGCAGAGCTTTGCTACGCGACGGTCGCGATGGTGACGGACTATGACTGCTGGCGCGCAGGCGATGCCCATGTGGATGTGGAGGCTGTCCTGCAAGTCCTGCACGGCAACGCAAGCAAGGCGCAGGATCTGCTGTCGACCGTCGTGCCAAAGCTCGCCAACCGTCCGGATACCTGCACCGTCGGGTGTGACCGGGCGCTGGAAGTCGCCCTGATCACGCCGCCGGACGCCCGTGACGAGGCCATCGTCAACCGCCTGGATGCCGTGGCTGGCCGCGTTCTTTCCTGAAGTCATCGGAGACCTTGCCCGCAATGAATGACGAGATTCGCGACCATATCCGCACGATCCCCGACTATCCGAAGCCCGGCATCATGTTCAGGGACGTGACGACGCTGTGGAATGACGCGCGCGGGTTTCGTACGGCCATTGACCGGCTGGTACAGCCCTATGCCGGCGTCCGCATCGACAAGGTCGCCGGGATAGAGGCCAGGGGGTTCGTGCTCGGGGGCGCGGTTGCGCATCAGCTTTCGGTCGGCTTCGTGCCGATCCGCAAGCAGGGAAAGCTGCCCGGGGCCACGATCGGGCAGGACTATGACCTGGAGTACGGCACCGACCGTGTGGAGATACACACGGATGCCATTGCACCGGGCGAGAATGTGCTGGTCGTGGACGACCTGCTGGCCACCGGCGGCACGGCAGAAGCTGCCGTGAAACTGATCCGCCAGGCGGAAGGCACGGTGGTCGGCTGCTGCTTCATCGTCGACCTGCCGGATCTGGGCGGCATGAAACGACTGCAGGACCTGGGTCTCAGTGTCATGGCACTCTGTGCCTTCGAAGGGGAGTAAGCGAACGTCAGACGCGAAGGATGTTTCAGGCGTACTGCGCGGCATCGATCATCTGGTCCATGCGGTGAATGATCTGGAGGCCTGCGCCTCCGCCTTCCGCAAGCTTGGATTCACGCTGACCCCGCGTGGTCGGCACCGGAACATGGCCACCGGCAATTACTGCATCATGTTCCCCGACGACTATATCGAACTGATGGGCATTGTTGCGCCGGACAAGCCGGACCGGGGCCTGCGCGATCGCATGGCGGTTCAGGGCGAGGGTCTCGACCGGTGTGCCTTCGCCGTCGCGGATGTCGATGCGGCTGTCGCCACCCTGTCGGAGGCCGGGTTCAAGACCCGTGGCCCGCTGGAACTGCGCCGCCCGCTGGAACTGCCGGAAGGGGAGGTGGAACCCCGGTTTCGCCTGATCCATTTCGATGGCGGGGAGATGCCGTTGCTGAACGGCTTCATCTGCTACCACGACACGCCGGAGATCACCCGACGCCCCGAATGGCTTACACATGCCAACGGTGTCACGCGTGTGGTCGGCCTATTCGGTGTCGCCGACGATGCGACCACCGTTCAACCGCAGTGGGAGCGGATCCTTGGCAAGTCAGCCGTGTCGGCGTCCCAATCCGGCATCCACCTCAGTGTCGGCACACATCGGATCGACATCATTCATCGGGAGAATTTCTCGACAGTCCTGCCCGGCGTCCCAGCCTCTGACCTGCCTGCTGGTGCCCGCATCCGAAACAGGTGGAACAGTGGTGGTCTTCCGGGAAGGCCAGGAACAGATACCCGACACCTGGCAGATGATCGCTGGCGTGCGGGTGCACACGGGCGTGGTCGCGCCATCGGGGTTCGGTCTAAGATCAGGCATCACAGCTTGTCGGCCGGGGAGGGCCTTGAACAATGAGTGACCTTGAAACAGTCCTGTATGAGCGTCCGTCGGATCACATTGCCCGGATCGTGCTGAACCGGCCCGATGCCCGCAACGCCCAGAACACCCAGATGCTCTATGACCTGAACACCGCGTTCGACCGTGCGGCGCAGGATGATGCGGTGAAGGTGATCATGCTGGCAGGCAATGGCCCGCATTTCTCCTCCGGTCATGACCTGCGGGAGGCGAACGGCTACGACAACATGGATGACCATGACACTGTCGGCACCTGGTGTGGCTGGCACTGTGCCGGGGCCGAAGCGCAGATGGCGCGGGAGAAGGAAATCTATATCGGGTTCTCCGAACGCTGGCGCAATATCCCGAAGCCGACGATCGCCGAGGTACAGGGCAAGGTCATTGCCGGCGGGCTGATGCTGATCTGGCCCTGCGATATCATCATCGCTGCGGCAGGATCCATGTTCCTGGACAACACCGTCGGCATGGGCGTCGGTGGTGTCGAATACTTCGGACATCCGTGGGAAGTGGGTGCCCGCAAGGCCAAGGAGATGCTGTTTACCGCCGACTGGCTGAGTGCTGAAGACGCCAAGGCGCTCGGCATGGTCAATCACGTGGTGCCCGCCGCCGAATTGTCCGACTTCGCCATGTCGATGGCGGAACGCATCGCCGCAAAGCCGCTGTTCGCGCTGAAACTGGCGAAGGAAGCGGTCAATGCCGCGCAGGACTGTTCTGGTCGACTGAATGCCATGCAGACAGCCTTTGCCTTGCATCACATTGCCCATAGCCACAACATGCAGGTGCACGGCATGCTCGTTGATCCCACAGGGCTGTCGCCCGCCGTTAAGGGAAAAGAAAATATTTGACTGATAGGGTCAGCGGACACCAAGACGGCGTTCGAAGGCTGCGTTTTTTGAAGTCCCAACAGGAAATCGTTGAACGGCACAGGGCTGCGCTTACCAAGGTCTTTTGCGCCTTCCGGGATCCGGAGATCGAGCGGCGTTTCGATCTGAACAGATGGCCGACGGTGCGCCGCAAGATTCGCTTTGTGGCGGTCACCATAATGACCGTGACCTGGCCACTGACGTTCGTGGACTTCTTGAACCTTGGTTTCTCATCGACCTTCATCCTGATCTGCTGCACCAGAGGCGTTGAACTGTTGTCTGCCGTTGGCCTGTTCTGGGTCACGCGGAAACAGGAGCGATCTGGTGCCGCTTTCGTACTGGTATTCACGCTTGGCATGGCAGTCTTCGTGCAGACCCTGATCAACGCGATGCTCTATCAGCACATTCTGGAAAGCGTCCTGTTGCAGCAGTTGCTCGTCGGCATCTTTGCATTGATCTACTATCCTTTGCCCTTGAGGCTTGTTTCGCCGGTGGTCTTCGGGCTGTTCGCGATCTCTATCATGATTTTCAGCGGTGAGGACACCTTTGCGGACCCCGAACTGGGCCGCATGACGATCTGGGGAACAGCAGGTCTGATTCTGGGACTCTATACGGCGCGGCAGCTCAATCGGGCGGAGAGGCTGAATTTCCTGGAACTCCACAAGCGCGACCTCGCCGAGGAACAGCTTGTTGCCGCCCGGACCGAGGCCGAATCTGCCAATCGCGCCAAGTCCGAATTCCTGGCCAACATGAGCCACGAACTGCGGACCCCGCTGAACGCGGTAATCGGCTTTTCCGAGATGATGAGCCACAAGGTATTCGGGCCACTGGGGAACAGCCGCTATGAGGAATATGCCAACGACATCGGCACCAGTGGCCGCCATCTGCTGTCGCTGATTGATGAAGTGCTGGACTTCACAAAGATCGAGGCCGGCAGGCAGGAGCTGACGCTGCAGTGGCTCGATCTGGGCCTGATTGCCAATGCAGTTTCCCGGATGCTGGCCCCACAGGCGATCGACGCGCAGATACGAGTTTCGGTACATACGGCAGAAGAACCGGTGATGGTGCTGGCCGATGACCGGGCCGTACGACAGATCCTGCTCAACCTGGCATCGAACGCGATCAAGTTCACGCATCCGGGCGGGCAGATTGACATCACGATCAACCGTACGCCGGACGGGGCGGGCATCGTGATTGTTCAGGACACAGGAGTTGGCATCCCCGATTCGGAAATGGAACGCATTCTCCGCCCCTTTGAACAGGTGGAGGGCGTCACCACGCGGTCAAAGCCTGGTTGGGGCCTTGGCCTGTCGATTGTCAGCTTGCTGGTACGTCTGCATGGCGCAGCGATGCAGATAGACAGCCAGCATGGGGAGGGGACGCAGGTGTCGATCACCTTCCCCATCCCCGACCCTGCCGAGGATCAGACAAGAGGCGTTGCCTGATCCGATCCGTCAGCCGCGCAGCGTTGCCCCGGTTGTCTTGGCCATATTGGCGACGATCCTGGCAGCGACGGCATCGATCTCTTCATCCGTCAGGGTCCGGTCAACCGGTTCCATCCGAACCGACATGGCAACGGACTTCGCGTCCGCACCGATGTTCTCACCCTCATAGAGGTCGAAGATCTCGACACCGGTGATCAGATTCTTGTCGGCCCCCCGCGCCGCGCGGATCATGTCGGCAACAGCCGTGTCACGCCCCACGACAAACGCGAAGTCACGCGAAACCGCCTGGAAATCCGAAACAATCAGCGGTGGACGGGTGGTCTTGCGGCCCGCCTTCGGCTGTGGAATGGCTTCCACGAACACCTCGAACGCAACCACAGGCCCCTTGATGTCGAGCGCTTCCAGAATGGACGGATGCACCTCACCGAACTGGGCCAGTCGCAACTTCGGCCCCAGCTGGATGACACCCGACCGGCCCGGATGAAACCATTCCGGTGCGCCACGGGCGACCTGAACCTTGGTCGTATCGACGCCCAGGGAACGCAGGACGGCCTCAGCGTCGGCCTTGGCATCGAACGCGTCCACGGCACGGGGCGCAGACGCCCAGTGACGGGCGCCCATGCGCCCGCGCCGGACACCACTGGCAAGCGTGTCCTGACCTGTGGGGCTGTCATCGCGGTACTGCGGACCGACTTCGAACAGGGCGATGTCGCCATTGCCCCGGGCCGCATTGCGACCTGCGGCCGTGATCAGGTTCGGCAGCAGCGAAGGCCGCATGCAGTCAAGATCAGCCGAGATCGGGTTGGCCAGGCGCAATGATGCATCACCACCGCCAAACAGCTCCGCCTGTGCGCCCGGAATGAACGACCAGGTGACACATTCAAACATGCCCCGACCAGCCAGAACCCTGCGCGTGGTGCGCACATTGCGCTGACCGACGCTCAGGGACGGTGTCGCCACATCGCTCACGCGCGGCAACTGGACAGTCTCGATGCGGTCATAGCCGAAGATGCGGACCACATCTTCCACCAGGTCCGCCTCCCCATCCACATCAATGCGCCAGCTCGGCACGCTGACCTGCATGGCCTCACCGTCACCGGAAACACCAAAGCCGAGATCTGTCAGGATGCGCCGGGTCTCCGCCTCGGGTACCTGGACCCCGCCGAGCGAGGCGATACGGCTCTGGCGCAGACGTACGGTGCGGCTCTGGTCCGGGATTGTTCCCGTCTGGACAATGTCGCTGGCCTCACCGCCACACAGTTCCATGACCAGCCGGACGGCCACATGGATGCCCCAGGCAACGCTCTCAGGATCAACACCGCGTTCGAAGCGATAGCGGGCATCGGAATCAATGCCATGCCGGCGGCCAGTCTGTGCGGTCCTGATCGGGTCGAACCAGGCGCTTTCGACGAAGACATTCACCGTTTCCGCCGAACAGCCATTGGCAGCCCCGCCCATGACACCGCCGAAACCGTGTGCACCAGCGTCATCGGCGATGACACATTCCGTACCCGCCATCTCGTAGGTCTTGTCGTCCAGAGCCTCGAAGCTTTCGCCCGCCCGTGCCAGGCGCACCTGCAGGTCGCCCTGCACCTTGTCGGCATCAAACACGTGCAAGGGGCGGCCAAGGTCATAGGTCACGAAGTTGGTGATATCCACCAGGGTCGAGATCGGGCGCAAGCCGATGGCGCGCAGACGCTGCTGCAGCCACTCCGGGCTGGGGCCATTCCTGACACCGCGGACGTAGCAGCCGTGAAACACGGGGCAGGCATCCGCAGTCGCCGCGTCATCGAATGCGAACCTGACCCCGATGGGGGAGGGGAATGCACCCGTTACCGGTTCGCGGTTGAATGGTTTCAGCTTGCCCAGGCCCGCCGCCGCCAGATCCCGCGCGATGCCGTGAATGCCCAGGCATTCCTGACGGTTCGGCGTGATCGCAACCTCGATAACCGGGTCATCCATGCCCATGACAACCGCAAACGGTTGCCCCACCGGCGCGTCAGCGGGGAGTTCGATGATACCGTCATGTTCGTTGGACATGCCCATCTCCCGCTCGGACACCAGCATGCCATTGGACTCGACGCCCCGGATCTTCGTCGGCTTCAGGGTCAGGCCGGTGCCGGGTATGGTCAGACCGGAGCGGGCAAAGACACCCTTCATGCCCGTACGCGCGTTCGGGGCGCCACAGACAACCTGTTCGATGCCATTGCCCGTATCGACCTTGCAGACCCGCAGACGGTCCGCATCCGGGTGCTGCACGGCTTCGATCACGTGAGCCACCGTGTAATCCGCCAGTTCGGCAGCGCGGTCCGTCACGCCTTCGACTTCCAGCCCGACCGCGGTCAGGGTCTCAAGCACTTTGTCGAGCGGAGCATCCGTCTCCAGATGCTCCTTCAGCCAGCCGAGGGTGAGTTTCATCGGCTCAACCCTCCACCAAGGGACGGCACATCGGTCGGCTGGAAACCATAGTGGCGCAGCCAGCGGACATCGGATTCGAAGAATGCGCGCAGGTCGGGGATGCCATATTTCAGCATGGCAATGCGATCGATGCCCATGCCCCAGGCAAAGCCCTGCCATTCCTCCGGGTCCAGCCCGCAGGCGCGCAGCACGTTCGGATGCACCATGCCGCAGCCCAGGATCTCCAGCCAGTCGGTGCCTTCACCGATCCGGATCTGTCCCTTGTCGAAGGAACAGCCGATATCGACCTCCGCCGACGGCTCCGTGAAAGGGAAATAGCTCGGGCGGAAGCGCATGCGCACTTCATCCAGTTCGAAGAAGGCACGGCTGAACGCTTCCAGCGTGCCTTTCAGATGTCCCATGTGCAGGTTCCGGTCGATGACCAGCCCCTCGATCTGATGGAACATCGGCGTATGCGTCATGTCGGAATCGGAGCGGTAGGTGCGGCCCGGAATGACGATCCGGTGCGGCGGGTCCTGGGTTTCCATGGTGCGGATCTGCACGGACGAGGTATGGGTGCGCAGCAGCATCCGCTCCCCGTCCGCCTTCGGGTCGAAGAAGAACGTGTCGTGCATGTCCCGCGCCGGATGGGCAGGCGGGAAGTTCAGGGCCGTGAAGTTGTGGAAATCATCTTCGATGTCCGGACCTTCGGCGATGGCAAAGCCCATGTCGGCGAAGATCTCGGTGATCTCGTCGACCACCTGGCTGACCGGGTGAATGCGCCCTTCGATTTCGGGGCGGCTGGTCAGGGTGATGTCGATCTGTTCGGCACTCAGGCGGGATTCCAGCTCTTCGCGCTTCAGGGCGCTGCGCCGGTCATCGATGGCCTGATTGAGGGTGTTCTTCAGGGCATTGAGCCGGGGTGCCACGGTCTGGCGCTCCACCGGGTCCATCTTGCCCAGACCGCGCATGACTTCACTCAGGCGGCTCTTCTTGCCCAGCGTGGCAACACGCGCGGCTTCCAGGTCAACCAGATTGGCCGCGCCTGAAATCTGGCCGGTCAGCTCGGCCTCAAGACTCTCGATATCCATTGTATAACGCTGCTCGCTGTTGGTCCGGCGGGAACAGGCCAGAACCGTCTTCAGGTACGGGCCTGTTCCACCAGATCAGTCGAGGCGTCAGCCGGCGGACTCATCCTTGCCGGCGTACTTTGCCTCGCGGGCGGCCCGGGCCTGATCGACCAGAACCTTGAAGCCGGCCGGGTCGCGCACGGCGATGTCGGCCATGACCTTGCGATCCACTTCAATGCCGGCGTGCTTCAGACCGTCGATAAACAGGCCATAGTTCATGCCGTGTTCGCGCGTGGCAGCGTTGATGCGCTGAATCCAGAGCGCGCGGAAATTCCGCTTCTTTACCCGCCGGTCGCGATAGGCGTACTGCAGCGACTTCTCGACCCGTTCCCGGGCGATGCGGATGGTGTTCTTGCTACGACCCCGGAAGCCCTTGGCCTGTTCCAGGATATCCTTATGACGCGCCCTGCTGGCGACGCCACGTTTTACACGTGCCATTTCTCTGCGTCTCCTTCAGGTCAGCCGTAAGGCATGTATTTTTTGACGATCTTCGCATCGGCTTCGGACATGATCGTTGTCCCGCGCTGATTGCGGATCTGCTTCTGGGTACGCTTGATCATGCCATGGCGCTTGCCCGCCTGCTGCATGCGCACCTTTCCGGTGGCTGTAAGGCGGAACCGCTTCTTGGCGCCGCTCTTCGTCTTCATCTTGGGCATTTGCTTCCTCTCTCGATGGATGATGCGATCGGCACCTGTTCGGTGCTGCCCGCATCTGCTGAACGGTCGACACGGCATGCCCTGCCGGAAGACCGGTGAACGGCGGCTTATAGCGGCTGCCTGCGCGGGTTTCAAGCGTTGCAACCGGGCCTGCTGGCGGCGGGAGTCGCAATATCTCCGAAACCGCTGGCTGACGGGCATGAAACATGATACTTTACGTAGCGTAAATCACATGAAGCGGAGGCTAGAAAAATGACGCCACCGAACTGTACAGACACGATCTGAACATTGGATGTGAAAGGCGGTATCAACCGCTCACATCGCCGACCGAAACGCAGCGTCGGACAAGCGGCTGCAACATGTTGCACCCGACGCGTACTGGCCGGAGAAATCACCGGCCCCACTGCAAGGCAGTGAATGCTGTCACCGACCCCACGCAGGAACCCGGGCTGACTGGCTATCGCCTTTCCCACCAGTCTGCCGCTGATCCCCTGAAGTGCGGGCACGCCGCAAAGGCAACCAGGACAGCGACACCAACAGGCCGCAAGGCCTATGCTGGACCCCGTCGACATCCCCAGTTCGGCGGGGTCTTGCTGTGTGATGAACAAACATTCCTTCGAAATCAGGCGGTTCCGGGCCGCAGATGTGGCGGCAGTTGCATGCCTGTACCGGCGTGCGGTCCGCATCGGCGCCGCCCATGCCTATCCCCGCACGGCGCTGATTGCCTGGGCGACACCTCGCCAGGGCATCAGTTTCCTTCGCAACCGCCTGCTCGCGACCTGGACGTTCGTCGCCACCGATGTGGCCGGCAGGGTGCTCGGGTTTTGCGAGGTCATGCAGAATGGACACGTCCGCATGTTGTTCACCGACCCGACCGCAACCCGCAGGGGCATCGCGACAGCCCTGCTGGATCGTGGACTGGCGCAGGCCCGCGCGACCGGCATCCGGCGATTCGATACGGATGCCAGCCGCGTGTCCGCGCCGGTCTTTGCCCGTGCCGGGTTCCGATGCACGGGCAGGCGCATGCGCGGCGTGTCCCGAGCGCGCCTGTTGAGCCACCGGATGATCCGTCGGGGCTGACAGAACGCCATGATTGGCATTACCCTGTTCAAATGACTCAGGGAAACGGGCAGGGCGCGCGCATCGGATCAGGGACCGCTTCGGCGCGCCGGGTGATCGCGGCGGGCGGGCTGTTCGCTCTGATTCTGGCCGGTGGCACGATCGTCGCCCCTGATTTTGCCCACGCCATCGAACCGCCACAGGTCACGCGGGACGTCCCGCCACAGTCTGAAACAACCGTACAGCGCGCCCGCGAGTTGCTTGCGGCCTCGGCCCGGCGCTGGATGCGCATCGGCCAACTGGCCGCCGACGCAGACCTGGACCGTGCCATCTATGCCTATCGCAATGCGCGGCGGCTGGCGCCGAAGGATTTCTGGGCCGCCGTCGAACTGCTGCGGCTGCTGCGCAAGAAAGGCCAGACCGGGCGCGCCGCCCGGGTCGCCCGGATCGCCGTCCGCAATGCCGAGGACGACTGGCAGCTTTCCGTGGCGCTTTCCTACCGCGGCCAGCTGGCTCATCAACTGGGCAAGCATGACGATGCACAGGACCACCTCGGTCGCGTGATCAGCCTGCGACAGGCCCTGCTGTCCAGCAGCCTGGAACCGGAACACGCCAGGATCGATCTTGCCGAGGCCCACGGCGACATGTGCGACGCGCGCCTCGCCGCCGGGGCATACAGCCAGGCCATCGACAGCTGCGAGCGCACCATCGCGATCCTGCAGCCAGCCGTTGACCGGGACATGAGTGCTTCGGGCGATGACAGCGGGTCGATTGATTCCCGCGCCAACCGTCGCGCACTGGCCCTGACCTACATGCATCTGGGCGACGCGCTGCTGGCCAATGGCCATGTTGCTGCCGCGCGCGACGCGTTCGAGCGCGATGTGCGGCTGTCGCGATCCCTGGCGGCGGAGGCGGGTCGCACCTCCATCAGCGCCCAGCGCGACCTGTCGATCAGTCTGGAACGGATGGGCGACCTGCTGGCTGTCCAGGGCCGCATCGAAGACGCCATTGCCCGATATATCGACAGCCACCGGATCGCCGAAACCCTCGCCGCCACCCACCCCGAAGACAGCAGTCTGCGCAACGACCTGACCATCACCCGGGAACGGCTGAGCGAACTGCAGGCGAGACTAAGGAACCGCGGCGGGTGAGGGGGGCTCAGGCCCCGAAGGGCTTGCGCATCGACACACTGTTGCCCTGCCGCCCCGTCTCCACCCAGCCGAGCTGGCTATAGAGTCTGACATTGTCCGGCATCGCCGCATGGGTGTTCAGCCGCATCTCCGTGCAGCCCCGCGCCGCAGCCTCTGCCTCCGCCAGCGCGATCAACCTGCGCCCCAGACCCTTGCCCGCATGCGCGGGATGCACCGCCACGTTGGCGAGCTTCATGGTCTCGCCCTGATGCATCAGAAACAGCGCCCCGATGGCCTGACCATCATCAACTGCGATCCAGACGAGGTTTTCGGCAATCTCCTCCGCCACGCCCTCTGACACTGCAGGCAGGTCCGGGATGGTCGCCGCATACCGCGCATAGGCCGCATCAATGCATGAAACCAATGCCTGAACGTCTGCGGGTCCTGCGCGGCGGATCTGGATGGGCATGGGTTTCTCACGTGGGTTCTGGTGCGGTTCTGGTCGGGCGTGAAATCTACAGGACGGGCGCGGGATGGACAGCCGGATGGTGGCGCGGCGGATTCTGGTTGTAGGATGGGGGAAGGGCACCAGATGCGGGCAGACTGATGACTGACGAGACCGGAAATTCGGAGGGGGTGCTGGGATTCCTGACCCAGATTCTGCCGGACTGGGTATTGGTCATCGTCCTGATCGTTGTTGTCCTCGTCACTATGCTGTTGTTCTTCGAGCGCGTGAGGCGGTGGATCGCGGACATGGTCAGCGGTTGGCGCTGGGCGAGCAAGTTTGTTTCCAATCCAAGGCAAGCAATCGCCGAAGCCGCGAATCCCGCTGCGAAAGAACCCATGACGCCCGAGGTTCTGGCCCAGCTGAAACGCATTGAGGCGATGCTTGATCAACTGGAGGGTGGCCACCCCCCTGACCCAGAACAGCGCGAACGCCGGCATGAAGCCGCGCGAGATCTTGTCACCGATCCGGATCCGGATGCCCGGGCCGCTGTCGAGGAAATCACCAGCGAAGATAGTAACATCGACCATGCGGTTGAACGGCTTGAGAGAGAGGCACGTGCCTCTGAAAGCAGGGCATTGGCCGCAACAGCCGACGCCGCCGCGAAGTGGCGCCGCATCGGCGATCTGGTCGCGGGCTTCGACACCGCCACGGCACTGAATGCCTACGAACAGGCGTTTCGCCTGGACCCGGATGATTTCTGGACCATCGTGATGCTTGCTCGCGCACGACGTTTGGCCGGGAACCTTGAGGGCGCACTTGAACTGGTGCCGTGCATGGACAGCGCCGCCGCAACGGAACGGGACCGGTCAGTTGTTGGTAGTGAAACGGGTCTGCTTTTCCTGGAATCTGGCCAGTTTGAAGTTGCTCGCGCAGCCTATCAGCGGTCTCTGGAAATGGCTGAGGCGCTTGCGGCGTCGAACCCGGGGTCGGCGGCGGCGCAGCGTGACCTGTCCGTCAGTCTGGAACGGCTGGGTGATGTGGAGGTTCAGGCGGGGGACCTTGCTGCGGCGCGGCTGGCCTATGCGCGGTCTCTTGAGGTAATGGATGCGCTTGCTGCGACGAACCCGGGGTCGGCTGCGGCGCAGCGTGACCTGTCCGTCAGTCTGGAACGGCTGGGTGATGTGGAGGTTCAGGCGGGGGACCTTGCTGCGGCGCGGCGGGCCCATGCGCGGTCACTGGAGGTCAGGGAGGCGCTTGCGGCGTCGAACCCGGGGTCGGCGGCGGCGCAGCGTGACCTGTCGGTCAGTCTGAACAAGCTGGGCGATGTGGAGGTTCAGGCGGGGGACCTTGCTGCGGCGCGGCGGGCCCATGCGCGGTCACTGGAAATCGATGAGGCGCTTGCGGCGTCGAACCCGGGGTCGGCTGCGGCGCAGCGGGACCTGTCGGTCAGCCTGGAACGGCTGGGCGATTTGGCAGAGCGTAGCGGAGATCCTGGCGCTGCGGTTGCGCTGTACGAGCGGAGTTTGCCGATCGCCGACATACTGGCCAGAAGCAATCCTTCGCATCCGGGATTGCAACGGGATTATGAGATCACGCGATGGCGGCTGGATGACCTGAGGCGGAAGCTTGGGGATGAGTGATGTCGGTTTGCGGCACAGGCTGCGTGTCGTTGGCGGATTTGGCTGATGGTTTCTGCGCCGAAGGTGCTGAGAGACGGTGGGCTGGCCAACCGGGCCATCCCCAGCCCACCTGCGCCAATAATTTACCATAATATTGATTATACGGTATTCATGATCACCAGACGAAGCACCGACAAGCGGCTCCCTCCCGTCCTCCGGCCTCGCACCAATCCGCTTCTCGCAGTTGGCCCATGCCATCGTGCCGCTGGGCCACTTAATGCAACCGTGTTAATCTCATCGCCATGACAAGCGTCGGCCAGAAGACCGGCACCTTTGGGGAACGAACATCATGGCGGACACCGCAGCACGGCAATCCCTGCATATCGAGCCCTCACCCGGTGGTGTTGGCGCTTTCGTGCATGGCATCGATCTGGCGCATGATCTGAACGGCAACACGGTCGGTGTGCTGCGTCAGGCGCTGGGTGATCATGGTGTGCTGTTCTTCCGCGATCAGGATCTGACGCCGGATCAGCACATCGCGGCGGCCGAGCAATTCGGTGAGATCAACGTCAACCGCTTCTTCTCCCGCCTGCAGACCCACGACAAGATCGCCCTGGTGGTCAAGGAGCCGGAACAGCGCGGCAATATCGGTGGTGGCTGGCATACCGATCATACCTACGACCAGATTCCGGCGATGGGGTCGATGCTGCTGGCGCGCGAAACGCCGCCACGTGGTGGCGACACGCTGTTTGCCAACATGTACACCGCCTACGAAAGCCTCTCGGACGGCCTGAAGGAAACCCTGTGCGGCCTGCGTGCCGTGCATTCCAGCCGCCATCGCTTTGGTGCCTCAGCGCAGAACCGCGACCAGTTCAAGGGTCGGCTGGGCAATGCCGAGGCCGCGACGCAGGATGCGGTGCATCCGGTGGTCATCCGCCACCCGATCAGTGGCCGTCCGTCACTCTACGTCAATGATGCCTTCACATTGCGGTTCGAAGGCTGGACGGATGCCGAAAGCGCACCCCTGCTGCAGATGCTCTATGCCCATGCCGCGAAGCCCGAACACACCTATCGCTTCGCCTGGGCCGAGGGATCCATCGCGTTCTGGGACAACCGCGCCACCTGGCACTATGCCCTGAACGATTACCACGGGGCGCGGCGGGAAATGCACCGGATCACCCTGGAAGGCTGCGCGCTGGAGGCCTGAACCACGCGGCCCGCGCCTGCCCCTTCATATGCAGCGTTCCCATTGCACGCTGTGATTCCTGCTGGTGTTGCCCCCTGTCCCTGATCCCAGCCGTCGCCCCATGGCCCAGACGTAACTGGTCGCCGCCAGTTGCTTTCCGCAAGGTTCGTTCTTTTCCAAGCGCGTCGAGAGCGTTGTGAAGCAGATCAATGAACAAGGCGGCAAGACGGTCAAGATCAACTGTCTGGGTGGCGCACCGGCCATCGGCAGCCCGTTCACGATGGTTCAGAAGCAGGCTCGGGGCGTCTATGACCTGGTGAACTGCACCGGTGCCTATTACCAGAACGTGGTGCCGGAATCGGACGCCTGGAAATTGCTGGAACGGCCTGAGTGACAAGGCCCGCAAGCTGATTTCCACCACCGTCATGCAGATGGAAAAGAAGTCGGTTGATGTCGACAAGAAGGCCGTGGTCAATGCCATGAAGAAGCAGGCAGATCAGTACAAGATCGTCACCTTCGAAGGCGCCGACCGGAAGAAGTGGCTGGATACCGCCCGCGACGCCGGCTGGAAGGGTGTTGCCGAGACAAGCCCGGTAACGGGGCCGAAGCTGCGTGCCCTGTTCGCCAAGGAATAGCGATCCCGCCGGGTGAGGCGGTGCGTCATGTGTCCCCTCACCCGGCATCTCCCCGGAACTGAAGAAATTCCATGCGGGCGTTCACAGCCATCGACCGCGCCCTGGGCGCAGCCTATGCCCTCGTCGGGGCGCCGTGGGTACTGCGCCAGGGGTCGCATGTGCGGGTTGATCTGCTGGTCAGCAACCTGCCCACGGGTCTGGCGCGCTGGCTCGACAAGGCGCTGGATCTGGTTGGTTGCATCATCTGTGGCCTCTTGATTCACTACGGCTGGGTCAGCCTCAGCTCCGCCTGGATGTTCCAGTCCATGCAGCACAAGTACTTCGTGATGCCCGAATGGGTATTGTTGAGCGTCTTTGTCAGCTGTTTCGTCCTGCTGTTCATCGAATTCCTGTTTCGCCTCATTCGTGGCGGCGCAGCACCGGAAGCCGCCATGACAGAGGCCAAGGGACTGTGAGGCACATGATCCTTGCCCTGCCGGAGATGCCTGCACCGGATTGCGTTGCCGCCCTGCTGGTCTGCATCTGCTACGGCGAACTGACCCTCGGGCGGCTGAAGAAGGCGCTGACCGAGACCGCCAAGATCAACGTCATGATCCTGTTCATCATCCCCGGCTCCCTCACCTTCTCCCAGATCCTGCAGATATCCGGCGCGACCAGCGGGCTGCTGGCACTGGTGGGAACATTGAATCTGACGTCGATCACGGCGATGGCGCTGATGATGCTGATCCTGCTTTTTCTCGGGGCCTTCATGGATCAGGTCAGCATGGCGCTGCTGACACTGCCGTTCTTCCTGCCCATCGCCGACAATCTGGGCATGAACCCGATCTGGGTCATGGTCATGATGCTGATCGCGATGGAGATCAGCCTGATGACGCCGCCCTTCGGCCTGCTGCTCTACATCATGAAGGGCGTCGCCCCGCCAGAGATCCGGCTGACCCAGATCTATGCCGCCGCCCTGCCCTTCATCGGACTGGAGATGCTGGTGCTCGTGTTCCTCATGCTGTTCCCGGCAATCGCGGTCTGGCTGCCGCAGCAGTTCCGATAGCCTGCCGGTGTGTCGGATCGGTAATTCAATTGCCCCTGCCGGGGCCGTGCGGTAAATCGGGTCCACGGGCTGTTGCAGATGCTGCCCGCCGTTCATAGCCTGGAGAAGGCCCGACAGATGACGCGCTACGTGAATATCGGCTGTGGCCACAGTGTCGGTGCAGGATGGGAAAACTACGACGCCAGCCCGACCTTGCGGCTGGAACGTCTGCCCGTCCTCGGCAAGCTGGTGAAGAAGAACAAGAACCGCTTTCCGAGCGAAGTGATGTACGGCGATATCACACGCGGCCCGATCGGCGCACCGAACAGCGTCTCAGCGGCCTTCTGCTCCCACATGCTGGAACATGTCTCACAGGAAGACATGCGCAACAGCCTGAAACACATTCACATGATGCTGGAAACGGGCGGTGTCTTTCGCCTGATCGTGCCGGATCTGTCGGTCCGCGCCCGCATGTACGTCGGCAAGCTGGGGCAACCGGACGCTGCCAGCAGATTCCTGGAAATGTGCGACCTGGGCCAGCGCGGCAGCCGCAGAGGCATGAAGAGCCGCCTTTACGCCATGCTGGGCAACAGCGCACACCTGTGGATGTACGATGAGGCATCCATGCGACAGGAACTGGAACTGGCTGGATTTGTCGATATCCGCCCCTGCGCGTTTGGCGACAACCCGGACCCCGCGTTCGCCGAGGTCGAAGACCCCGACAGGTTCGGCACCCCGGACTTCAGGGAAGTCGCCATGGAATGCCGCAAGGCCTAGCACACGCCTGACCATGGCCATCACAAACACGGCCATCCGATCCATCAACCGCCCGGGCGAGACCATCTGTGTGGACATCCTTGTCCGCCCTGAAGGCACGTTCGGCTTCGATGAATTTTGCCGTGACCTGGAGGATCTGCGTAGCTGGTTCGGCGTTGCTCGTCAGACCCTCCCGAAGCCACCACCGCCGGGGCTTTCGATGATGATGGCGTCGCCGGGTTCCAGTTCGGCGATGGCCCAGCCAGGACGCTGTTCGGTGTCGCCATTGGCGCGGACGACGAAGTTGCGACCGACGGCCCCGTCTGCGCCCCCTTCCAGCCCGAATGGCGCGACCTTGCGGTGGCTGGACAGGAATGACGCGGTCATCTTCTCCAGGAACCTGATCCGACGCACCGTTCCGTCACCGCCCGAATGCGCGCCCTTGCCGCCGGACCCGGTGCGGACGTGAAAGTCCTCCAGAATCACCGGATAGCGGAATTCCAGCACCTCCGGGTCGGTGAGCCGGGTGTTGGTCATGTGGGTATGCACCGCGCTGGTTCCATCGAAGTCGGGTCCGGCCCCTGCCCCGCCGCAGATGGTCTCATAATACTGATGGCGGTCGTTGCCGAAGGTGAAGTTGTTCATCGTCCCCTGCGCCGCAGCCATCACACCAAGCGCACCGAAGAGGCAGTCCGTGATGCACTGGCTGGTCTCGACATTGCCCGCCACGACCGCCGCCGGATAGACCGGCCGCAGCATGGATTTCTGCGGGATGATCACGTTCAGCGGTTTCAGGCAGCCGCCGTTCAGCGGAATTTCCGAATCCACCAGGCAACGGAATACGTACAGCACGGCGGCATAGGCCACCGCCGTGGGCGCATTGTAGTTGGTCGGGTGGGTTTCGGACGTGCCCGTGAAGTCAATCGTGGCTGACCGGGCTTCGTGGTCGATACTCACCTTCACCTTGATGACCGAGCCATCGTCCATCGGATAGGTGAACGCGCCGTCATGCAGCACGTCGATGACCCGCCTGACGGATTCCTCGGCATTGTCCTGTACATGGCCCATGTAGGCCTTCACGACCGGCAGGCCGAAGTCCGTGACCATGCGGCGAAGTTCCCGCGCACCCTTCTCGCAGGCGGCGATCTGGGCAGCGAGGTCGGCCATGTTCTGGTGCGGATTGCGCGCCGGGTAGGTGCCGGAACTCAACAGGGCGATCGTTTCCTGTTCTAGCAATTTGCCACCATCGACCAGCAACACATTGTCCAGCAACACACCTTCTTCATCGACGGTGGTGGAATCAGGTGGCATGGAACCCGGCGTCTTGCCGCCGATATCGGCATGGTGACCACGGGCGGCGGTATAGAACAGCACCTCCGACCCGTCCTCGCTGTAGACCGGGGCGATGACGGTGACGTCGGGCAGATGCGTGCCGCCGTTGTAGGGCGCGTTCAGCATGTAGACGTCGCCGGGCTTCATGGTCGCCGCGTTTTCCCGCACCACGGTCTTGATGGATTCCGACATGGAGCCCAGGTGCACCGGCATGTGCGGCGCATTGGCGATCAGTTCGCCGGCCGCATCGAAGACCGCGCAGGAGAAGTCCAGCCGTTCCTTGATATTGACCGAATAGGCCGTGCGTTCCAGCACCACGCCCATCTGCTCGGCGATGTTCATGAACAGGTTGTTGAAGATCTCCATCATCACCGGATCAGCCTCGGTGCCGATGGCGCGGCTGTCGCGGCGGGCCTCCACCCGGCGCACGACCATGTGACGCTTGGCGGTCAGTTCGGCCTGCCAGCCGGGTTCCACGACGGTCGTTGATGTCGCCTCGCGAATGATGGCCGGGCCGTTCACGGTGGCACCGGGCTGCATGGTATCGCGGTCATAGACGTTGGTGCTGCACCGCTCCGCATCCATCCAGGATTCGACGGTCGCCACCGACTCCGGCGTATTGGCCGCGCCGTCGGTCGCCGGATCGTCGATCACGTCACCGGGGGCCATGGCTTCCACGGTCGCAGCCTCGACAATGATGGTCTTTTCCGGGCTGGTGAAGCCGAACTGCTGCTGATGCGCGGTCTCGAACGCCTGCTGTGTCTGCTCGAGATTGGTGAAGTCGATGGCCAGAGCGGTATCGGACCCGTCGTAGCGGACAAGTGCCCCATGCTTCATCTGGATCACGTCAGCATCGATTTCCTGTGCCAGCAGTTCCTTTTCCGCCTCGGCGCCGAGTTCGGCATGGATACGGCTGACTTCAGCCACACCATCCGCATCCAATGGCAATTCCACGGCCCGTTCGCGCAGCGCGCGGGTGTCGGCCAGGCCCATGCCATAGGCAGACAGGACACCGGCGTGCGGATGCAGGAACACGGTCTCCACCCCCAGCTTGTCAGCAACCAGACAGGCATGCTGCCCCCCTGCCCCGCCAAAGCAGTTCAGCACGTACCTGGACACGTCGTAGCCGCGCTGGATGGAGATCTTCTTGATCGCATTGGCCATGTTCTCGACCGCGATCTCCAGGAACCCGGCCGCCACTTCTTCCGGTGTGCGCATGTCGCCGGTTTCACGGGCAATCCGGTCGGTCAGAACCGCAAACTTCTCCCGCACCGCATCCACGTCCAGCGGTGCATCCCCATCCGGTCCGAAGACATGGGGAAAATGTTCCGGCTGCAGCTTGCCAAGCATGACGTTGCAATCGGTAACTGCCAGCTGCCCGCCCTTGCGGTAGCAGGCCGGACCGGGGTTTGCCCCCGCTGAGTCAGGCCCCACCTGATAGCGCCCATCCTCGAAATGCAGGATCGAACCTCCACCGGCGGCAACCGTGTGGATCAGCATCATCGGCGCCCGCATGCGCACCCCCGCAACCTCGGTCTCGAAAGCCCGCTCGAACGTGCCATCATAATGGGAAACGTCGGTGGACGTGCCGCCCATGTCGAAACCGATGACCTTGTCGAAGCCAGCCATCTCGGCCGTGCGCACCATGCCGACCACGCCGCCAGCCGGGCCGGACAGGATTGCATCCTTGCCCTGGAACAGGCGCGCGTCGGTCAGGCCGCCATTCGACTGCATGAACATCAGGCGCACATCGCCCAGTTCCTGCGACACCTGATCAACGTATCGTCGCAGGATCGGTGACAGATAGGCGTCGACCACGGTGGTGTCGCCACGGCTGACGATCTTCATCAGCGGACTGGTTTCGTGGCTGGTGGACACCTGCGTGAAGCCGATTTCCCGCGCCAGCATGGCCACGGCCTTTTCGTGATCGGAAAAGCGATAGCCATGCATGAAGACAATCGCCGCGGCGCGGATTCCATCGTCGAATGCGGCCTGCAGTCCTTCGCGCGCGACATCCAGGTCCAGCGGCTCTAGCTCGGCACCGGCAGCATCGACCCGACCCGGCACCTCGATCACACCGTCGTAGAGCATCTCGGGCAGTTCGATCTTCAGGGCGAACAGGTCCGGGCGGTTCTGATATCCGATCCGCAGCACATCGCGGAATCCGCGATTGGTCACGAACAGGCACCGGTCGCCCTTGCGTTCCAGCAAGGCATTGGTGGCAACCGTCGTGCCCATCTTCACCGCATCGATCTGATCCGACGGGATCGGGTCACCAGGTTTCAGACCCAGCAGGTCGCGAATGCCCTGCACGGCGGCGTCACGATACCGTTCCGGGTTTTCCGACAGCACCTTGTGCGTCACCACCGCCCCATCGGGACGCCGCCCGACGACATCTGTGAAGGTCCCGCCACGATCTACCCAGAACTGCCACATGGATCTCGTCTCCTTCGTTGTCGCGCGCTTGGTACTTGATGAACTCTCGGTGCCGGGAATCAGTAGAACAGACCGGGCAGCCAGAGAGCGATCTCGGGAAAGATCAGCAGCATTGCAATCATTGCAAACATGGTCAGGACAAAAGGCGCTGAACCGATCATGACATCGGAAAGCTGTCCCTTTTCGCGTACCCCCTGCACCACATACAGGTTGATGCCGATGGGTGGCGTGATCAGCGCCGTCTCCAGCAGCACCATCAGCAGGATGCCGAACCAGACCGGGTCAAACCCCAGCGCCACCACGATGGGTGTGATCAGCGGGGCCGTGGTCAGCAGCATCGACAGGGTTTCCATGAAGCAGCCGATGACGACCAGCACGGCGATCAGCATCAGCATGGTCTGCATCGGCGTCAGCCCCAGGCCGGTGACGAAATCCGCCAGCGCCTGGGTCAGGCCGATGATCGACAGCACGAAGTTCAGGAACACGGCAGCAAAGATGATCAGCATGATCATTGACGTCGTGCGCATCGTCCCCTCGAGCGCGCTTCTGAGCATCCGCAGGGTCAGGGTGCCGTTCGATGCCGACAGGATCAGCGCCGCGACGACACCAAGGGATGCGGCTTCGGTCGGCGTGGCGAGGCCGGTGTAGATCGATCCCACAACCACGATGAAGATACCGATGGGCGGCAGCAGCGACGGCAGGGCGGCAATGCGCTCCGCCCACGTGACACTGATCTTCTCCCCACCCCAGGAACGGCGATAGAGGCAGAGGACCACGACCGTCAGCATGAACAGCGCTGCCAGCATGAACCCGGGGATGAAGCCCGCAAGATACAGCTCCGGCACCGACGTGTCTGTCAGCAGGCCATAGAGGATCAGGTTGATCGATGGCGGGATCAGGATGCCGAGGGTGCCCCCGGCGGCAATGGTGCCGAGAAACAGGCGTTCGTTGTACCCGCGTTTCTCGATCTGCGGGATGGCGACAGTGCCGATGGTCGCTGCCGTGGCAACCGACGACCCGGAAGTCGCGGCAAACAGCGCACACGAGCCGGTGTTGGCATGCATCAGACCACCGGGCAACCAGCCAAGCCACTTCACGATGCCTTCGTACATCCGCTCCGCAATGCCGGACCGCAGCAGGATTTCCCCCAGCAGCACGAACATCGGAATGGCGACCAGGATGAAGTCGGTGCCGGTCTGCCAGACCATGTCACCCAGCGCGCGATGCAGCGGCATCGGGCTGTCCATGTACTGCAGTGACAGGCCGAGCCAGCCAAGGGCCGCGGCAACGGGTACCGCAAGCGCGATCAGTCCAAGCAGGATAAGCAGGGTTTTTGTAAGCATCAGACTTTCTCGTCTTCTATCTGCTCGTCCAGGCTCTTCATGCCGATAAGACGGTCAGCGCTGGCACTGTCGCCGCGCAGGACGCTGACGAGTGCGGCAAGAAAAAGCAGGCAACCGCAGAGGACAAAGAACAGCCAACCGGCCAGCCAGGGTACTTGCGGCCAGGCCAACGGCGTCCGCATCGGCGTGATGGAACGGGAACCGTGGTTCAATGTGTCGGCCACCATGTCCCAGCCCATCGAGGCGATGACAGCTGCAAAACCGGTCAGCAGGGCCAGACCGAAGAAGTTCAGGGCGATCTTCGCCGGTCGCGGCAGGATCATGAAAAGGGCATCGACGCGAATGTGTGCGCGCTCGAACAGCGCGTAGGCCAGGCCCAATGTGGTGGCTACGCCGAACGCGTATCCGGAAACCTCGTCTGCACCGCCAAGGCTGATGTTCGCGAACTTGCGAAGGAAAATCTCCAGCGTGACCAGCAGGGCGGAAAGCAGGATCATGCCTCCGCCAATCCAGACAAGCAGGCGCGAAAGGCGGTGGGTAGCGTCGACCAGGCGCTGCATGACACGTCCCCCAGAATTGTTTTGGATGAAGTGCCCGGCCACCCCTTCAGGCGAAAGGATGGCCGGACCCATTCTCAGCCGGCAATTACCGTGCTGTTCGTCTCAGTCGGCTTACGCCGAACTGGTTGCTCAGTTGGCTTTCGCCGAACTGGTTGCTCAGTTGGCTTTCGCCGAACTGGTTGCTCAGTTGGCCTTCGCCGAACTGGTTGCTCAGTTGGCTTTCGCCGAACTGGTTGCTCAGTTGGCTTTCGCCGAACTGGTTGCTCAGTTGGCTTTCGCCGTCAGGCCCAACAGGCTGCCGACGGTGTCATTCCAGTTGGACGCGCACTCTGCGCCGCAACGCTCTGCCCAGCGGGCCAGGACCACTTCATTGGCAATCTTGTCACGCAGGGCAATGTCCGAAGCGGACGGCTTGACCAGCACCATCGCACCAGGCTCACCGATATCGCACTTGCCACCGGTGATGCAGCTGACAGCAATCGTGTCTTCCGCAGCCGTGTTCGCCCACATCTCATCGGTCAGCGTCGCGATCTCCTTGGTCAGCAGGGCCTGCTGGTCTGCGGACATGGAGTTCCACTTGTTCATGTTCATCGCACCGAAGGCAAGGCCCCAGCCAACGCGCAGGGTAAAGGCATGGGTGGCAACCTGGTGCCACTTGGCCTGGTACGCAGCCATGGTGCCGGTGATGCCGCAGTCGACAACGCCCTTTTCCAGCGCCGGAATGACTTCCGCGAACGGAACGGTGACGGAAGTGCCGCCTACGCCCTCGACAAAATCACCAAGCGTGGTGGCATAGACGCGGATCTTCTTGCCCTTCAGATCGGCAATGCTGTTGACCTCCGCATTGCACCACAGCATCTGGCTGGGGAACGGGTAGAGCATCATCAGCTTGGCGTTGTAGTACTTGGCAAATGCCGCTTCCAGGGTCGGAAAATAGGCATCCGCCACTTTCCGCTGGGTCTCGATGTCCTGGGTCACCGATGACAGGTCACCACCTTCGAAAACCGCATTCTCGGCAGCGACATAGCCCGGCAGGCCAAAGGCGAAATCGAACACGCCGTTCTTCACCAGACGCATGATCTCGAAGCCCTTCAGACCCAATTCGGTCTGCGGCTTGATATCGCCGATGATGGTGCCGTTCGACACCTTGGCAATCCGTTCATTCCAGAACGGGCCTTCGTGCTGCTTGTAGTTGGTCAAGCCACCCCAGGTTCCGACACCCTTTACCACAACGGGGCCTTCGGCCAGCGCGGCGGTCGCTGTCACTGCCAGAGCGGCAGCAATCATTGCTATTTTTTTCATATTGTTAGCTTCCCTGTTTGAGATTCTAGTTGATTGTAGCGTTCTTCCTGTCGTCGATATCCGCGATCAGCATCCGGCCCGGTGTATGGGTGATGCAGATCGGGGGTCGTGCGTTGGTCAGGGCGTTCTGCGGTGTGACACCGCACGCCCAGAAGACGGGTACGTCGGCAGGGCCGCACGGCGGGTCACCCCAATCCGGCGCCTCGATGTTGCTGATCCCTATTGCTGCCGGGTCACCCACATGGATGGGCGCGCCATGCGCCCAGGTGAAGGCGGAGGTGATCTCTGTCACCCGCGCCACCTGATCCGGCGCAACATAGCGCATGGACACCACTATGCCGCCGCTGAACGGGCCGACCGGCATGGTTTCGATGTTGGTCCGGTACATGGGGACGGTGCGGTCGGCGGCGATGTGGTGCATCGGAATGCCCGCCTCCAGCAACGCCTGCTCGAACGTGAAGGAACACCCCAGGGCAAAGCCCACCAGATCATCGCGCCAGTATTCGGTGATATCGGCAACCGTTTCCGCCAGAACCCCATCGCGATAGATGTTGTAGGTCGGCACATCGGTGCGCAGGTCGATGTCGCCCAGACCAGGCATCATCGGGCTGCCCGGCTCCGTCATGCCGACCAATGGACACGGACGGGGGTTGAGACGGCAGAATTGTTCGAAGTCTGCGGCCATTGATTGCGGCAGGATCGCCAGATTGGTCTGCAACCGCCCGGGCGCCAGTCCAGCCGTGTGCCCCTGATAGCCGCCGGCGCGGATCACCGCGCGTACATCGACAATATCGCGGGTCTTCAATATCTCGAATGAGGTGGCGTCCGGCATTGCGTAACTTCCCTTGACGTTGCGTAAGCGACGTTAGGGGACGGATGCACAAAAAACCAATCTCGAATTTGTATCACTATCGATCAACTATTTTGATCATACGCCTCAGCCACGGTCCGCGCGATCTCGGCAGCCCGGGCACCGACGACGCTTTCCGGCGACCCCAGATAGGACGCCGTGAACGCCAGCGGTTCCGGGCTCCAGCCAGGGTCGAAGCGTTCCATCTCTGCGCGCGTCAGATAGGGTTCGGCCAAGGCCAGTGGCAGCGCGCCGACACCAAGACCGGACGCGACCAGGCGGAAACATGCGGACAGCGATGATGAGGGGAACAGCACCACGCCAGGGCCATAGCGTTCCAGAAAGGCTTCCTTCAGCAGGCGGAACGGTCGCGTGTCACGGGCGAAGGAGATGACCGGACAGGTCTGGAATATTTCAGTCGGTTCCAGGCCCTGCACATGGCCCGGGGCGCAGAACCATGCGATCTCATGGTCCGGCAGATGCACGTTCTCGACACGATAGTTGGATACTGGCCCCATCAGGATCGCGAAATCGATGGCACTGGTCAGCAACCTGTCACGCAGATTGCGTGATATGTCGACATCGATCTCTACCGTCAGACGCGGAAAGACACTGCGCAGTTCGGCAATGAAGTCCGGCAGCCATGACTGGACGATGGTTTCCGAAACACCCACACGAAACAGTTGGTCAATGCTGTCCGCGCGCCCGACGTCACGCTGGATCAGGTCATTCAGTTTCAGGAACTGCTCGGCGTAGCTGACCAGCGCGATGCCATCCTTGGTCAGGGCCATGGTGGCCTTGCGGTCGAACAGCTCGACCCCCAGCGCCTCTTCCAGGTTCTTGATGCGGGCCGTGATCGCGGGCTGGGTCAGATGCAGCGACTGCGAGGCCCTGCGTACGCCCCCTTCCCGCACGATGGCGAGAAAGGTCCGTATCTGGTCAAACGTGAAACGCATGTCTGCTGGCCCCCGACGGTCAACGGCTGCCAGACAGTGGATCAGGCAGCGAGGGCGCTTTCCGCCTCGACAATCCAGCCACCCCCCAGAACCCGACCCTCATCGTAGAAGACACAGGCCTGTCCTGGCGAGACACCAAACTCCGGCGCACCGAACAATACCGTTGCCATGCCATTCCCCGCAGGCAGTAGCTGGCAGGGAACGGCAGGCGCGGTATTGCGAATTTTCGCCATGACCGCCCGCCCTGTGGCGGACAACGGTGTGTCACCCAGCCAGTTCAGTTCATTGACGGTCACACTGCGGCAGGCGAGCGCATCCCGCGGACCAACGATCACTTCAGCCCGCGCCGGGTCGAGGCGCAGCACGAACTGTGGGTCGGTGCCGGTCTCCCCCCCCAGTCCCAGGCCCTTGCGCTGCCCGATGGTGAAACCGATGATGCCGTCATGCTGGCCCAGCACCTTGCCCGACACATCCACGATGTTGCCGGGAATGCGCGCGTCGGGCCGCAGTTTCTCGATGACCCGGCGGTAATCGCCATTGGGCACGAAGCAGATGTCCTGACTGTCGGGCTTTGCCGCAACCGGCAGGTCGAACTGCGCCGCAAGCCGCCGAACCTCGCTTTTCGGCAGATCACCAAGCGGAAAACGGAGGAAATCCAGCTGCACGCCCGTCGTGGCGAACAGGAAATAGCTCTGGTCGCGGCTGTGATCGACGGCGGCGTGAAGCTGCGCCCTGTCTGCCCCGCCGACCCGGCGCACGTAATGGCCGGTTGCCAGTGCATCGGCACCCAGGTCGCGGGCCGTCTGCATCAGGTCGCGAAACTTGACAGTCTGATTGCAACGGATGCAGGGAACCGGCGTCTCGCCACGCATGTAGCTGTCGGCGAAATCATCGATCACCGAATCCCGGAACCGACTCTCGTAATCAAGCACATAGTGCGGAATGCCGATCCGCTCCGCCACACGCTGGGCGTCGAGAATATCCTGCCCGGCGCAACAGGCGCCTTTCCGTTCGACAGCTGCACCATGGTCATAGAGCTGAAGCGTGATGCCAACAGTGTCATATCCCGCCGCTTTCACCATCGCCGCCGTCACCGATGAGTCCACACCCCCGGACATGGCAACCACCACACGGGTCTCCGCGCGGGGCTTGGCGATATTCAGATCCAGATCAATCTCGGTTTCCATGTGGTGCATATAGGTTGTTTTCCATCGGCGGAAAACCGGTCCTGACAGGCTGTGCGACGAAGCCGTCACACTTGACGACACCCAACCCCTCGGGCAAGTCACGATAAAGCCTTTCTCGTCCTGGAGCCTTCATGATGGCCGCAGCCCTGACAACCGCCGAACTGGAACAGATACTGGTCCGGGAGTTTCCACAGTCCAGCCATCTTGATCTGGAGATCGAACAGGCGGGCGACATGACTGCGCGGCTGCGCATGCCGATCAATGATTCACAGTTGCGTCCCGGTGGCACCGTGTCGGGGCCGACCCTGTTCTGGCTGGCCGATGTTGGCCTGTATGTCGCGGTCATGGCCATGGTCGGGCCCAAGACCCAGTCTGTTACAACATCCATCACCGTGAACTTCCTGCGCCTGCCCAGCACCGCGGGCCTGATCGCCGAGGTCAAGCTGCTGAAGCTTGGACGGCGGCTGGCGGTGGGTGAGGTTTCCCTGTTCTCCGACGGTATGGCCGATCCCGTGGCGCATGTGACGGGCACGTACGCCCTGCCGCCGGAAGCCTGATCGCCTGCCATGACACGCACCCTCGCCCTGCTGGGCATTGGCCTGATCGCCTTCCTGCTGCCCTGGATCGCCTTCTTCTCTGACCGGAGCCTGGCATGGCTGGCCGGCGGTGCGGCCATTCTGGGGCTGCCCTGGCTGATCGCCCACGGGCGCACGGCCCTGAGGGACCTGCCGGGGGCAACATGGCTTGGCCTTGCCGGACTTGTCGGCATCACGGCGCTGGGACTTCTCAGCCCGATGTGGGCCGATGCGGAACATGCCCCCCGCATGCAGGTGCTGGCCTGGCGCAGTGCGCTGGCGCTGGTCACCGGTATTCCGCTGCTGCTTGTCGCACTGCGTCTGCCCGGTGCGCGGCAGATCATCGTCCGCGCCCTGATCGCAGGCATCGCCATCGGCGTGGCGATCGCCCTGTTCGACCTGTTGAGTGATCATCTGGCCCTGAGAATCCGGACCGTTTTCGCGAAGAATCTGCCGACCCCGGACGGCGTTCTGGCCGCCGCGTGGCTGACCACTCCGGATGTCTTCATGAGTCGCTTCAATGACTTCTGGGTCATCATGACCTCGTCGGTTGCACTGGTGATTGCCTGCGCCCGCCCTGGCTGGCTGTTCGTGCTGGCGCTGCTGGCCATGCTCACCATGTCGTTCTTCACCATCAGCGAGACATCGCAGCTGATTGGCGTGATAGGTATCCTTGTGTTCGTGTTCTGTCGCGTTCTCGGACAGACAGGCGTCATTGTCATGGCTTTGGTGACAACTGGTGTCCTGGTTGCCACGCCAGTCCTGTTTCCCGCGATCAACAACCTGTTGCTGGCATCGATCGACGGCTCCAGCCTGCTGGAATACAAGCTGCTGGAACGCTTCGAGATATGGGCCGCCATCGCCGAGACGGCGCTGGATCGCCCTCTGCTTGGCTATGGTCTGGAATATGAACGACTGAAAGCCGTCTATACCGGGCCGGGAACCTATTACCAGTTGGATCACCTCTGGCACCCGCACTCCCTGTTCGTGCAACTCTGGCAGGATATCGGGCTTGCTGGCGTCGTTGCAGCCTGCGCCATGCTGATTGCCATTCACCTGGCTGCACTGTCCCTGACACGCGCGGGTGCGGCCGCAGTTGCCGCATTGACGGCGATGGCAGTCGGAGCATTTGGTGCTGCCCATTCGATCTGGCTCGGATGGTGGATCTGCCTGTTCATCATTCTCACCATTCTGGCAATCGCAGGCACGCGGGACGCCGATCGGGAGCAAACGCAATGATCCGTGAAATCACGGTAATTCTGGTTGGTCAGCAGACACCTCTGCGGCAGGCCCTGACCGCCCTGAATGAAGGTGGCCTGGGCTGCGTGATGCTTGTCGACGGCGATCAAAGGTTTGTTCGGGTGGTTACGGATGGAGACTTGCGACGCGCCATTCTGGCGTCTGACGATCTTGATCAGTCGCTGGCCGGTCTGGCGCCGGTCACGCCGCTGACCGCGTCGGAAGACACTTCCGCTGCGACAGCTCGACAGGTCATGAATCGCGCAAAGGTCGTGCATCTGCCTGTGGTCAATGCCGACAACCGCCCTGTCGGGCTGTTCCATCTGCCATCGATGGATGCGCCGATCCTGCTGTCTGCCCCGCACATGGGTCAGGAGGAACGGCAGCTGGTTGCCGAAGCTTTCGAGACCAACTGGATTGCCCCGGTGGGCCCGCATGTGGACGCGTTCGAGGCGGAGCTCGCCGATCTGGTGGGCATGGACGGTGCCGTGGCGCTGAGTTCCGGCACCGCCGCGATCCACCTGGCACTGCGTCTGCTGGACGTGGGACCGGGCGACACCGTGTTCTGCTCCACCCTGACCTTTGTCGCCAGTTGCAACCCGATCCTGTACCAGGGTGCATCCCCGGTGTTCATCGACAGCGAACCGGAAAGCTGGAACATGAGCCCGGGCGCGCTGGAACGTGGCCTGACGGATTCCCGCAAGCGCGGCAAGCTGCCTAAAGCCGTCATCTGCGTGAACATCTATGGGCAAAGCGCCGATTACGACGCCATCGGGCGCATCTGTGATGCATTCGACGTGCCGCTCATCGAAGACGCGGCGGAGAGCCTGGGGGCGACCTGTGGCGGCAAGGCGAGCGGCACATTTGCGCGGTTCGGCATCTATTCCTTCAACGGCAACAAGATCATCACCACATCGGGCGGCGGCGCGCTGGTCAGCAACGACCTGGCCGCGCTGGACCGGGCCAAGTGGCTGGCGACGCAGGGTCGTGACCCGGCAGCGCATTACCAGCACAGCGAGATGGCGTACAATTACCGGCTTTCGAATGTTCTGGCCGGTATCGGCCTGGGGCAGTTGCGCCTGTTGCCCGCGCGCGTGGAACAGCGGCGGGCGATCTTCGATCGCTATCGGAACGGCCTGCACGATGTGCCAGGCATGGACTGGATGCCGGAACCGAACTGGAGCCGCAGCAACCGATGGCTGTCTGTCTGCACGTTCGATCCGGATGTGGTCGGCCTGCATCCCTATGCCATCATGCGCCAATTGCAGCAGCACGAGATCGAGACCCGTCCGGTCTGGAAACCCATGCACATGCAGCCGCTGTTCCGTGATGCCCCCTACTACGCCCATGACGAGGATCATTCCGTCAGCGACCGGCTGTTCCTCACCGGTCTTTGCCTGCCATCGGGAACAGGCATGGTGGCGGCGGATCAGGACCGTGTCATCGCCGCCATTCGCAAGGTTCTCGGCGCATGATCCGGTTGATGCTCATTCCGGAAACGATCGAGATGGCACGCGATGCGCTGAACGCCGGGGTGGACCGGCTGTTCCTGGACCTTGAACGCGCAGGCAAGCAGCAGCGCCAGGGTACGGGCACCTGGATCAGCGCCCAGAACCTGGACGACGTGCGGCGCTATCGCGATGCCTTTCCGGACGCGGACATGATCGTTCGCACCGATCCCTGGTCGGCGCTGGAGATCAGTGACCTTGAACAGGTGATCGCCATCGCGCCAAGCCAGATCATGTTGCCGATGATCAGCGGTTTCGCGGATGTGGCCGCAATGCGCGATGCCATTGCTGGCCGGATGCCCCTGTTGCCGCTGATCGAGACCGTGGCGTCGGCTGACCTACTCGCCGAAATCGTCGCGCTTGATGGTGTCGACGAGATCGATATCGGCCTGAACGACCTGCACCTGGACCGGGGCGACAGTTTTATGTTTCAGCCCCTGGCGGACGGTACGGTGGCGCGGCTCGCCGCCATCGCGCTGGCGGCTGGGGTCCCGTTCGGCTTTGGCGGGATTGCCCGCCTGGGCCATGGCGACCTGGATGCGGAGCTGATCATTGCGGAACATGTGCGCCTCGGCTCCACATCCGTGATGCTGTCGCGCAAGTTCAAGGACCGTGCAACCGGCCCGTTCGACTGGAGCGGCGAGATCGGACGCATTCGGGAAGCGGAAAAGCGCTTCGCCCGACGCAGCGAGGCGGAGGCTGAAGCGGACAGACAACGTCTCGTCGCCACCGTTGATCAGATCGTCCGGCGCAAGACCGCCGATCAGAAACAGGGGCCACGCTGATGTGCGGCATTTATGGATACTTCGACCGCTCCGGTGCCGCCTTGCCCGAAGGTACGTTGCATGAGATGGACCGTCTGCTGACCCATCGTGGACCGGACGACAGCGGGCATCTGCACTTCAGCCATGGGGCCATCGGCAATCGCCGCCTTTCGATCATCGACATCGAAGGCGGACACCAACCGATGAGCGCCGCCGACGGCCAGGTCTCGGTGGTGCAGAACGGCGAGATCTACAATTTCGTCGAACTGGCCGAGATGCTGCGCCGCGACGGCATTCACCTGCGGACACGTTCGGACACTGAAGTCCTGCTGGCGCTCTACCTGCGGGACGGAGTGGATTTCGTACGTCACTTGAACGGCATGTTCGCCATCGCCGTGCACGACAGCCGCGGCGACCAGCCTGTGCTTCACCTCTACCGCGACCGTGTGGGTGTCAAGCCGCTGTATGTCCATGATGATGGCACGCGGCTGGTGTTCGCCTCGGAAATCAAGCCGATCTTCGCCACGGGGGTCCGCCCGGTCGCCAACCCGGAAGCCCTGCATCACTTCCTCGTGCTGAACTATGTGCCGCCACCGCTGACCGCGTTCGCGGGAATTCGCCATGTCGCCCCCGGGGGGCGGCTGTCCATCAGCCCGACGGGCATGATCGAAGACGCATGGTGGCGGCTGGCCGATATCGAACCCGAACCGATGAAGCTTGCGGACGCATCGGCGGAACTGCTGGCGCTGCTGGATGATGCTGTTCGCATCCGTCTTCGTGCCGATGTGCCGTTCGGTGCGTTCCTGTCCGGTGGCATAGATTCCAGCACCGTTACCGGCGTGATGTCGATGCACATGTCGCGGCCAGTAGATACCTTCTCCATTGGCTTCGAGGATCAACGCTTCGACGAGACCCGGCATGCAGAAGCCGTCGCCCGGCGTTTCGGCACCAATCACCGCCACGAGATCGTCTCCCCCCGCATGCTGGACCGATGGCCTGACGTGCTGCGCCACCTGGAACAGCCGCACGGTGACGTGTCGTTCATGCCTACCCTGCGCGTCGCGGAACTCGCCGCCAGCGAGACCAAGATGGTGCTGACCGGCGATGGCAGTGACGAGTTGTTCGCGGGCTATGACAAGTATCGCGATTTCTTCCATGCCGATGCTGTGTTTGCCGATGATGCTGCCTTCGCGCGCAGCTATGCCGACAGTGCGTTGACCCTGTTTCCCGAAACATCACTGCATGACAGTATCTACAGTCCGGGGGCGTCGCGTGGCGTGTCCGGACTTTCGACGCACGACCTGATCGCGGACCACCTGGCCGATGTGCCGCAATTCGACCATCTGACACGCGCGCTGTATCTCGACACGCTGCTGCTGCTGCCGGGCAACAATCTGGTGAAACCTGACCGGATGGGCATGGCAGTATCGCTGGAAGCGCGAACACCCTTCCTCGACTACCGGGTCGTGGAACTGGCATTCCGCATGGCCGCCGATCTGAAGCTGCGCAATGGCGAGACAAAGCACGTTCTGAAACATACGGTGCGGCCGCTGCTGGGTGGTGCCCTGACCGACCGATCCAAGCAGATGTTCACTGTTCCGGTGGGCGAGTGGCTGAAACAGGATCTGGCCGGGCACGCCCGCGACATGCTGCTGACAGACCGTTTCAACGACCGGGGCCTGTTCCAGCCGGACACGGTGCGAAACCTGCTGGAGAGCCATATTCAGGGCAGCCGCAACAATACCCGTGAGGTCCGTGCCATGATGGCACTGGAACACTGGCACCGACTGTTCATCGACTGACCGGCCTCAGTTCTTGCTGAGCAGACGCGCCACCAGCCAGGCGAACGGGCAACTGGAAATTTCTGTCCGATCATGACGCATCAGGCATCCTCCCCGCGGACGGCAGACGATCAACGGCGGGTACCGATGCCTGCGCCTGGGGCAACTGTCTTTGCGACACCTGTTTCCAGCAATCCGGCATCAGGGGCTGGAATGGCATTGGCACCAGGGCCGCACTGGCGAACCGATCTGAAAGGCGTTGCAGGTTTTCGGCGGCGATCCGACTGCCGGTCCCATCAACCATCAGTGCCAGCACAGCCTCCGCCAAGGGGCGCAGCTCAGCAGACATGGCACCAAAGGCACGCAGCAGGATCACTTCGTCGCTGCTGATTGCAGATGTGCGCCGGCGACGGATATCCAGATTGCGGCTGGCGCAGGTGGCAATCGCCATCATCAGACCATCAACCGCTGTCGCGGCGTCCGGGATTCCATGCGCCATCAGACCCGTCTGGATCTCATGATCAATATCGATGCTCTGGTTCAGCCCCTGAACCCATGTCCGGATCAGCCAGAGAAAGAGCCTCTCGGCCTCTCCCAGATCGCCCGACACCGCTTCCGTGTTCTGCGGCTGCATGGCCACGATGGCACCCATGGTCGTCCCCTGTGCTGCACCTCAATATGCAAATGATAATCGTTCGCATTCATGAGTGCAATACAGGAAACAAGTGTTCCATGCTCCAGATGGCCATCTGCACAACACGGAACCATGAATGGGAATCCGAAACGTCGTTGTGTGTGGGATCTACCATGAGCCGGCCTGAACATTCCGAGCAGCCGAAGACATTGCTGGAACGCATGAACAGTGCGGTCTATCGCACCGTGACCAGGCCCTTCCGCCACAGCCTGCTGGACGAAACTCCGGACTTCGACGACTACAAGCCTGGCAAGGTGGAGCACTTCATCACCAACTCCTCCATTCAGCATGCGGGCCGATGGAGCAACTGGTTGACGGGGCTGCTCTCTCCCCGCCGTGCCTGGGGCTGCCTTGGTCTGGTTGTCCTGCTGGTCGTGATCCTCAGCCTGTCAAGTCAGACCCGCTCCACGACCACTGCGATCCCCTGCCCCACGCCGATACACATGGCGCAAAGAGCATAGCGGCCGCCTGTCCGATGCAGCTGGTTGACCGCCGTCAGGATCAGGCGCGCACCACTGGCACCAAGCGGGTGTCCCAGCGCAATCGCGCCGCCATGCGGGTTCACATGATCCGCATCGTCGGGAAGACCAAGTTGCCGCGTGACGGCCAGCGCCTGCGCGGCAAAGGCTTCGTTGAGTTCCACCACATCCATGTCGCTGATCGTCAGACCGACCTGGGCAAGGACCTTCTCGGATGCCGGTGCCGGGCCAAAGCCCATGATGCGCGGCGCGACACCAGCCGTTGCCATGCCGAGGATGCGGGCGCGCGGGGTCAGGCCATTGCGGGCAGCAGCCGCCTCCGACGCCACGAACATGGCGCAGGCACCGTCGTTGACGCCAGATGCGTTGCCAGCCGTTACCGACCCGCCTTCCCTGAACGGTGCAGGCAGCCTGGCCAGCGCCTCCAGCGTGGTGTTGCCACGGATATGCTCATCATCGGCCACGACGATCGCATCTCCCTTGCGCTGCGGGATCGTCACGGGCGCAATCTCCTCCGCGAAGATGCCTTCGGCCTGCGATTTGGCAGCGCGCTGCTGGCTGCGATACGCGAAGGCATCCTGGTCCTCACGGGTGACCTGATAGTCAGCAGCAACGTTCTCTGCCGTCTCCGGCATGGAATCGACGCCGTACTGTTTCTTCATCAACGGATTGACAAAGCGCCAGCCGATCGTGGTGTCGTACATCTGCGCAGAGCGGGAAAATGCGCTGTCGGCCTTCCCCATGACGAATGGCGCGCGTGTCATGCTTTCAACGCCGCCGCCGATCATCAACTCGGCCTCACCTGATTTCACGGCACGGGCTGCGGTGCCCACCGCATCCATGGATGATCCGCACAGGCGGTTGATCGTCGAACCCGGCACGCTTTCCGGCAATCCGGCCAGCAGCGACGCCATGCGCGCCACGTTGCGATTGTCCTCACCTGCCTGATTGGCACAGCCATAGATCACGTCATCGACCGCATCCCAGTCGACCCCGGTCGCGCGTTCCTTCAGCACCCGCAGCGGATGCGCCGCCAGATCATCGGCCCGTACGGTCTTCAGACCACCGCCAAAGCGACCGAACGGCGTCCGCACCGCCTCACACACAAATGCTTCCGCCATCTTCGTCTCCTCCCAAAGTGCATTGTACCGTTCAAGATAGGGTCTCGGGTGATGCTGTAAACGCCTCAAAGCGTCGTGCGCACGTCCCACAGTTCGGGGAACAGCACGACGTCGAGCATGCGGCGCAGATAGGAAACACATTCGGTGCCGCCGGTGCCGCGCTTGAAGCCGATCACCCGCGCCTGGCCAGCAGCGCGATGGACGTATCGTAAATGCTGGGCTGGGTCACCAGTTCCTGCAACATGGCCTGGGCCTCCGGTCGGTCAGCATGCAGCTTGATGAAGCTGTTCTGCCTGTTGCCGGCCATGAACTCGATGGCCCGATACTGCCAGGACTGGAAACCCGATGACGGCCCCAGGACATCACGGAACGTGGTGTATTCACTGGGGGTCATGGTGCGCAGCACCTGCCAGGCTGAATTCAGCTGTTCGAATATCCGCGCGACACGCGTCAGCATCTTCATGGCCGGGCGCAGGTCATCGTCGGCAATGCAGTCCCGGGCGCTGTGCAGTTCATTCAATGCCAGTTTCATCCAGAGTTCGGAAGTCTGGTGCTGAATGATGAACAGCAACTCGTCACAGCATCCGCAACACGGGGCGGAACGTGAGCAGGCAGCACGCCGAGGGAATTGCCGTCGAGGTAAGTCAGGCCGTCGGGAATGACAAAGCGATCCCGCCAGCTTGCCAGCGGGTCATCGGCGTCCATCTTCTCGGCAAGCAGTTTCAGGTCATTCATCCTGGCTGTCCCGTGTTTGCTGCCGGTGCCCTTTTGGCCGGAACGGATCAGAGGTCGGGCAGCACCCGGTCTGGCGGGGTGTGGCCGTCCGCGAAGGTCTTGATGTTGATCAATACCTTCTCGCCCATGTCCACCCGGCCTTCGATGGTCGCCGATCCCATGTGCGGCAGCAGCACCACATTGTCGAGTTCGACCAGCTTCGGATTCACCGCAGGCTCATGCTCGAACACGTCAAGACCGGCACCGGCAATGTCACCGGCGCGCAGCATGCGCGTCAGCGCATTCTCGTCGATCACTTCCCCGCGGGACGTATTCACCAGATAGGCCGACGGCTGCATCAGTTTCAGACGCCGCGCCGACAGCAGGTGATAGGTCGCAGGCGTATGCGGGCAATTGACGGAGATCATGTCCATGCGCGCCAGCATCTGGTCCAGGCTTTCCCAGTATGTCGCTTCGAGATCCTTCTCGATGCTTTCATGCAGGCGGCGACGGTTGTGATAGTGGATCGACAGGCCGAACGCGCGGGCGCGGCGGGCAACAGCCGTGCCGATGCGGCCCATGCCGATGATGCCGAGGCGCTTGCCCCAGATGCGGTGGCCCAGCATCTGCGTCGGCGACCAGCCCTGCCAGTCACCTTCACGCAGCTTGCGCTCGCCTTCCGTCAGGCGCCGGGGCACGGCCAGCAGCAGCGCCATGGTCATGTCCGCGGTGTCTTCGGTCAGCACACCCGGGGTATTGCAGACGGTGATGCCGCGCTGGCGGGCACCGGCCAGGTCGATATGGTCGACGCCGGTACCAAAGCTTGCGATCAACCGCAGGTTCGGGTTCGCCTGGCTCAGGATCGACGCATCGATGCGGTCCGTCACGGTAGGGACCAGAACATCGGCAACCTTCACGGCCTCGATCAGCTCCGCCTTCGTCATCGGGGAATCGTCGAGATTGAGCCGTGTGTCGAACAGCTCCATCATCCGGGTCTCGATGGGATCGGGCAGTTTCCGGGTAACAATGACCAGCGGCTTCTTGGTGTTGGGCATGATTATCGACAATCCTCGTACGATGCGGCCTCGTGGCATGCGGCACTCAACGGTGGAGTATCAGCGGCCCCAGGCCTTGTCCAGCAATCACCGCGAGCCAGTCGCGGACGTGTGCTTGTCACATGCCGCACCGAATTCTGTTTTCGGATTCCATGCTTGCCATTATCCTCCGCCGCCGCAGGGGACCGGCACCGGGAATGGCGTGCGGGTGAAGAGTGAGGGAGCACCAAGTGCATGGCTGATGAAGCCACAGCGAGCCTGGACAAGCTGAGGTCCGATATCGATCGCATCGACCGGGAGCTGCATACCCTCTTGCGGGAACGTGCCGCGGTCGTGAAGCGCATCGGGCTGGCCAAGCGGTCATCGGGTGGCGTCGCGGCGCCGATCGTCCGCCCGGGGCGCGAGGCCAATGTGATCCGCGCCCTGGTGGAACGCCATGACGGGGCCATGCCCGTGGCATCCGTTGCGCGGATCTGGCGAGAGTTGATCGCCGACGCCTGCCAGATGCAGTCCCCGTTTCGTATTGCCCTTCATGCCCCCGAACGATCCATCAGCCACTGGGACGTTGTCCGCAACCACTTCGGCACCATTGCACCGATCACGCTCTGCGGCAGCGCCCAGCGGGTCCTGCAGGAGTTGGAGAAACCCGGCACGATCGGCGTGTTGCCCTGGCCCGATCACGATGCCCCGACACCCTGGTGGCCACACATGGCCACATCCGACGTTTCCGCCAACATCGTTACCGCCCTGCCCTTCTTCGAAAGTGCCGTGGGCCACTTCGAGAACCGTCGCCTGATGGTTGTCGCGACCTATCCGGCAGAGGAGTCGGGTGACGACACCAGCTACATCGTGGTGCAGACCGATCCCGAACTCAGCCGCACCCGCCTGAGTGGCCTGTTGGACCGCCATGGACTTTCGGGACATGTCATCGCGACAAGTGGGCGGGAGAACGACTTCCAGCAACTGCTGGAGATGGATGGTTTCATCAGCCGTGACGATGAACGGATCGCGGCACTGGAACAGCAGTCCGAAGGTCTGATCCATCGGGCAATTCCCATCGGCGCAGCCGCCCGCCCAGTGGGCATGCTGGACGAATAGCCCCCGCTGACCGGTCCGAACACCCGAGCGCCATACGACGCAGGTCTGGACCCGACGGCGTGCCAATGCTATCGGCCAAGTCCTTGTTGCCGGCGTCGACCACAAGCCCCGCCCGCAAGTCCCGCAGTTCAGAGGATCCGCGCCATGACCACGCCCACGCCGCAGCCCGGTCTGATGTCGATCACCCCCTACAAGGGCGGTGAATCGGAACTGGAGGGTCTGGATCACGTTCGCAAGCTTTCGGCCAATGAATCCCCGCTTGGCCCCAGCCCGCGTGCCATTGCCGCGATGCGCGAAATGGCGGAGGCGGCGCACCGCTATCCCGATGGCGGCGCAACCCGGCTGCGGGAAATGCTGGGCAAGCGGTTCGGCCTGCCGGCCAGTCAGCTGATCTGCGGCAATGGTTCCGATGAACTGCTTGGCCTGATCACGTCCTGCTACGCCGGTGAAGGCGATGAGGTACTGTACAGCCGTCATGGCTTCCTGATGTACCCGATTGCCGCCATGGCACATGGAGCAACGCCGGTGCCGGCACCCGAGACGGATTACTGCGCTGATGTGGACGCGCTGCTCGCGGCTGTGACACCGCGCACCCGCATCCTGTTTCTGGCCAACCCGAACAACCCGACAGGCACCTACCTGGCGCGCGATGAAGTGGCACGTCTGCGTGCAGGTCTGCGCGACGATATCCTGCTGGTGATCGATGCAGCCTATGCGGAATACGTCGGCCGCAATGACTATGATTCCGGTGCGTCGCTGGTCGCGGCGCATGACAATGTCATCATGACGCGCACGTTCTCCAAGATTTTCGGCCTTGGCGGCATGCGGGTGGGCTGGGCCTACGGCGCACCGGACATCATTGATGTGCTGCACCGGGCGCGCGGGCCGTTCAACACCAGCATCATGGCGCAGGCTGCCGCCATTGCGGCGCTGGAGGATACCGCGCATCTGGATGCGGCGCGGGCGCACAATGACCGCTGGTTGCCCTGGATGTCGGCAGCCCTGGCCGACCTCGGCCTGGATTGCCCGCCGTCAATCGGCAACTTCGTCCTGGCGCGGTTTCCCGGTGGCCCGGATCAGGCCAATGCGGCAGATGCGTTTTTGCGGTCGAAGGGAATCATCGTCCGTCAGATGGGCGGCTATGGCCTGCCGGAAGCCTTGCGCATCACCATCGGAACCGAGGCGGACAACCATGCCGTTATCGATACGACGAAACAGTTTCTGGCCGACACGTGAGTGAATTTCCTGCCTTTCGGCGACTGACCCTCATAGGGATCGGCCTCATTGCCTCGTCCATCGCCCGCGCCGCCCGTGTCGAAGGGCTGGCGGATGAGATCGTGTGCGCCTCACCGGATGCCGATCATCGCGCCCGCGCCCTGCGCTCCGGTCTGGTGGACAAGGCGTTTGCCGACAATGGTGAAGCGGTCGTCGGTGCCGACCTGGTGATCCTGTGCACGCCTGTGGGTGTCATGGGCGCGGTCGCAGCCGAGATCGGTCACCTGCTCGAACCCGGTGCCATCCTGTCCGACGTCGGGTCGGTGAAGGACGGCGTGGTGCGCGCCGTTGCGCCGCATGTGCCTGCGGCCACCCACTTCGTGCCCTCGCATCCGATTGCGGGGACGGAGAATTCCGGCCCGGATGCCGGCTTTGCCAGCCTGTTCCGGGGGCGCTGGTGCATTCTGACGCCCCTGCCCGGCGGTGACGGGGACGCCACGCAGCGCCTCAGCGACTTCTGGAAGTCCATGGGCGCGATGGTCGAACTGATGGAAACCCGCCACCACGATCAGGTGCTGGCCATCACAAGCCATATCCCGCATCTGATCGCCTATAACATCGTTGGCACTGCCGATGATCTGGAGGCCGTCACCAAGTCGGAAGTGATCAAGTTCTCCGCCGCCGGTTTCCGGGATTTCACCCGCATTGCCGCGTCCGACCCGACGATGTGGCGTGACGTGTTCCTGAACAATCGGGAGGCGGTGCTGGAAATGCTCGGGCGGTTCACCGAAGACCTGGCGGCGCTTCAGCGCGCGATCCGCTGGTCCGACGGCGACGCCCTGTTCGAACTGTTCACCCGCACCCGCGAAATCCGCCGCGCCATCATTGACGCCGGTCAGGAGACCGATGCCCCCAACTTCGGGCGGCATGGGGGGGATGATGACTGACAGCCTCAAGGCCTGACCTGAGCAAGACCGTCACTGTCCTGCGCTGAAATGCAGATACTGTCGAGCGTGCGCTCCTCCGCATAGGGCCACGGCTGGCCCCGGTGCAGGGTTGCCCGTTCGTCCCAGACCAGCAGGTCCCCCGCTCGCCGATTGTGGCTGTAGATCATCTCCGGACGGGTGGCGAAGGCGATCAGGTCGTTGATCAACGCCTGCCCTGCCGCGTCATCCATACCTTCGACACCGCAGGCGTGTGACGCGATGTAGAGGGCATCTTCACCTGTTACCGGATTGGGCCAGACAGCACGCCAGAGCTGGTCGTCCCAGCGGTTCATGGCGGGCATGGCGGCCAGTTCCGCTGAGATGCCCTGGCGCTAATGCGAGAGACGATGCCGCAGCACTGCCGTGCGCGCCCGCGCCCGCAGCTCGTCCGGCAGGTCACGCCACGCCGCGCGTGTCGATACCAGCTGGGTTTCGCCCCCCATCGACGGCAAGACACGGGCGGCAAGCAGATTGGCCAGCGCCGGGACCGGCAGAAACGTGCTGTCGGTGTGCCAGAGCTGGTTGGCTGTCAGGTTCAGCGCATGCAGGCTGTCGGCGGCGGCGACCGCGCCGTCCTCGCGCAGGTTGGTCACATTGTCCATGCGCGGTTCCGGCCCGTTGCGCCCCATCGATCGGTCCTCCACCGGCCCGAACAGGGCACCGAAGCGCAGGTGCGCAGCGTCATCGAGGTGCTGATCGCGAAACAGCAGAAGGGAATGCGCCTCGAACGCAGCCCTGATCTCCGCATATCCGTCGTTCGCCGTGATGCTGCGAACATCGACGTCCTGAACCTCAACGCCGAAGCGGGGGTGCAGGGCACGCAGGCTGATCACCGCGCGGATTCCTTCTCCCAACGTCCGGCATCAGCCGGTGACATGCGCACCGTGAGATCGATTGCCGTTTCACCGTCGTTGCGGTCCAGCACCTCGCCATGGCGATAGAGCCACGCCAGGGCGGCACCGTCAGCCGGGTCAATGCTGGCGCTGATGTCCACCTTCGTGCGGGCGATGCGCCGGGCAACCTCTGCCGCCAGGTCGTCCAGCCCCTCCCCCGTGATGGCAGAGACAAGCACCCCCGGAAACTCGCAGTTTGCGGCTTCGGCGCGCAGACTGGCGCGGGCTTCCGCATCCAGCAGGTCGATCTTGTTGTAGATTTCCACGATGCGCGGTGTGTCGCCGGGATCAATTCCCAACCCCGCCAGCACACCCGCAACATCGGCGGCCTGCGCCGCGCTGTCAGGCTGCGCCGCGTCGCGAACGTGCAGGATGATGTCCGCCTCCACCACCTCTTCGAGGGTGGCGGAGAATGCCGCGACAAGCTGCGTTGGCAGATCGGCAACAAAGCCCACCGTGTCGGACAGGATAACGGGGCGACCGTCAGCCATCTTCACCGCACGCATGGTCGGATCCAGGGTCGCAAACAGCTGATCGCGGGCATAGACGTCCGCACCACTCAAGTGATTGAACAGAGTCGACTTGCCCGCGTTCGTGTAGCCAACCAGGGCAACGACCGGAAATGGCACATCCTGGCGGGGCTTGCGGTGCAGGCCGCGGGTTCGTTTCACATGCTCCAGATCAGCTTTCAGGCGCACGATCCGCTCATCGATCAGGCGGCGGTCGATTTCGATCTGTGATTCACCGGGGCCCCCCAGAAAGGCGGCGCCACCGCGTTGGCGCTCCAGATGCGTCCATGACCGCACAAGCCGACTGCGCTGATACTGCAGATGCGCCAGTTCAACTTGCAGCCGGCCTTCCCGCGTGCGTGCCCGGGCGCCGAAAATCTCCAGAATCAGACCTGTCCTGTCGATGACCTTCGCGCCGATGGCCCGTTCGAGATTGCGCTGCTGGGTCGGCGACAAGGTCGCGTCCACCACCACAAGCTCCAGCTCTTGCGCTTCGACGATCTCCGCGATTTCGGCAACCTTGCCGCCCCCCAGCAGGGTGGACGGGCGCGGTTGATCCAGCCGCACGGACTCCGCATGACGCACATCCAGCTGGATGGCATCGCAGAGACCACGCGCCTCATCCAGGGCAACGGTGGCTTCACGCGTTGCTTCCATGGGCAACCAGGGATCAATCAGCAGCGTTCGGGCACCCGTGGTGTCCGGAGATTCCCGCTCAATCAAATGTCAGTCTTTCCAGAAGCGCCGACCGGACGATCAAGAAGATTGCACCGGAATGCCTTCGAACAGGTCGACGGGCTGAGAAGGCATCACTGTCGAGATGGCGTGCTTGTAGACCAGCTGGACATGGGCATCACGACGCAACAGTACGCAGAAATTGTCAAACCAGCTGATCATGCCCTGGAGTTTGACCCCGTTCACAAGGAACACGGTAACGGGGACCTTGTTCTTCCGAACATGGTTGAGAAATACATCCTGGACATTCTGCGGACGTTCGCTTGCCATCTGCGCCGTTCCTTCTTCTTGTTCCTGAACCCGCAAGGCGATTTCGGTACGCGAAACCAGCGGCTCAGGAAAGATACGCTGTCAATAGAAATGGGCAGTTGCTGCTTGATGCACAAGCAACCTTTTTGCATAGCGGCAAAACGCTCAGAGCCGATAGTGAATGCCTATGACATGAGCCGCACCATTCCACCGATCAGAGTCTCAGATGGTCTTGCCCGCGGCAGCGTCAACCCCGTCCGAAGAGACATAGGCCCGAAGCATCTCCACCAGCCGCGATGTGACACTTCCCGGGCGACCATTGCCGATCACCCGGTCATCCACCTGAATCACCGGCGTTGCGAGGGCAGAGGCACTGGTCAGGAACACTTCGCGTGCGTTCAGCAGTTCCTCCACGGTGAAAGCGCGTTCCACCACTTCGATCCCGGCATCGGCGACAAGTTCCATCAGGGACAAGCGTGTGATGCCATTGAGGATCTCATGGCTGACCGGCCGGGTGACCAACCGACCCTCGGCATCGACAATCCACGCGTTGGTTGAACTGCCTTCGGTGACATGACCGTCCTCGTCGTAAAGGAAGGCTTCGTGTGCACCGGCTTCCCGCGCGGCCTGCTTGGCGAGGCAGTTGGGCAGCAGCCCCACCGTCTTGATATCGCAGCGCGCCCAGCGCTGGTCCGGCGCGGTGATGACGCGGACGCCCTCATCCGCCTGCTTGCCGATCCCGCCTGCGGCCTTGGAATTTGCATAGACGACGATGGCCGATTCCGGGTCAGCGGGAAATGCGTGGTCGCGAGGGGCGACGCCACGGGTGATCTGCAGATAGACGTGGCCGGTGCGCACACGGTTCCGGCGGATCACCTCCGACACGACCAGACCCAGGGCGCGGTCGGTCATGGGCGGATCGATCCGCAGTTCGCGCAGGCTGCGCGCCAGCCGTTCCCTGTGGCCAATGCCATCCACCTGACGTCCGGCAATCACCGGAATGACTTCGTAGACGCCGTCAGCGAACTGATAACCACGATCTTCCACATGCACGCTTGCCATGCCGTGCGGAACATACTGACCGTTCACGAATGCCACTCTGCCCATGGTTCAGATCCCGTATCCCGTGTTTCATCCCAGCGCCAGACTGGTCTGGCGACGTCGCCTCACCGCCCCCAGAAGGACGGCATGAACAGACCAAGCAGCGCCAGCAGTTCCAGCCGACCGGCCAGCATGCCGATCACGATACCTGTTTTCGATATGGGGTCGAGACCGACAATGGAAATGCTTTCAACCGTCACGTATGTCGCGGCCGGTCCGGCATTGCTCATCGCCCCGACTGCCAGAGCCAGGGCCGTCGGCAGGTCGTGGCCGTCGAGATCAATCAGCAATGCGAGAACCGCAACGGAAATCATGAACAGGATCAGATAGTTCCATGCTGCTCTCAAGACAGAGGATTCAACCCTGTAACCGCCATAGCTGACCAGCTTGATACCGCTCGGGAACGACAGCCGGGCCAGTTCCGCCCCCCCCTGTCGGATCAGCAAGGCAAAGCGCATCAGCTTGAAACCACCGGCCGTCGATCCTGCTGCACCACCGATCATCATGATCATCAGCAACAGGACAGACACCCCCGTTGGCCAGGGCACCGAAATCACGCCTGCTTCCATTGGCAGACCGATGAAACCCGTTGTCGAGGCCACGGCTGCGATGGAGAACAGGGCGATACCCAGGGATTCGAGGAAGTCACGCCCCGTCGCGTCGAAATGCACGACGGTGATCAGTGCTGCCGAGATCAGGCAAAGCCGCCCGAAGGCGCGGAATTCGGGATCCTGATAATAGACCCGCCAGCGGCCATGAAATGCCGCCCAGTGCAGCGTGAAATTCAGCGCCAGCGCCCACATGAAAACAGCGAGCACAGCCTTCGCCCCGGAGGAAAAGTCCGCCACACCGTCGGACGTTGTCACGAACCCGCCGGTGGAAATGGTGCTCATGGCATAGCAGAGCGCATCGAATGGCCGGACGCCGTTGACCCAGAGCAGCAGTGCGCAAACCAGTGTCAGGATGCAATAGACCCACCAGATGGCGGACAGCGTGTCCTTCAGACGCCCGGAGAGCGCCGTGCTGTCACCTGCCGGAATGGCACTGCGATAGACAGCCAGCCCGCCGAGTCCGAACAAACCCAGCAACACGACCGCCAGCATGATCGTGGACAGTCCGCCAAGCCACTGCATCGTCGCCCGCCAGAACAGGATGGACCGCGGCAGGTCCTCCGGCTGATCGAAGACGCTGTACCCGGTCGTGGTCAGCCCCGACATCGCCTCCAGGAACGCATCCAGCGGTGCAACCAGCGACAGGAAAGGCAGCGCGCCGAAGACGGGCAACAGGACCCAGATCAGAACACCCAGCAGAAACGCTTCCCGTCGGCCTGTACGGCGCCGTGTCAGGTTCAGTGATGCCATGGTCAGTGCACCACCGAACATGCCGGTCAGAAGCGCGGAGACAAGAAAGATGAACGGCGTCCCCGCCTCCCCGTAAAGCAGCCCGATCGGAATGGGCAGCAGCATGGCCCCGGCAAAGATCACCGTTGCCCAGCCGAAAATGGATATGACCGCCGTCAGCGCCATTGCGCACCCTCGTGCTGCCCGCCGCGCCTGCGATGGGACCTGTGAACATCACCCGTCAGAAGAAGTCGAGCCCCACGGACAGCAGCTTCTCCAGCTTCTTCACGCTTTCACGTATGGCGAAGAAGATCACCCGGTCATCGCGTTCGATGATCATGCTGCCACGGGGTCTCAGCACGTTCTTCCGACGCACGACGGCCCCGATGATGACCCCTTCCGGCAGTTCGACTTCCCGCAGTGGCTTGCCCACCAGACCGGAAGTCTCCAGCGCTTCGGCCTCCATCACCTCCGCCGCACCATCGCGCAGCGAATAGATGCTCTTGATCCGCCCGCGCCGCACATGCCGCAGGATGCTCGACACAGTGGTCTGGCGTGGATCGATGGCAACATCGATACCCAGCGATCCGACAAGCGACTGATAGGCCTGGTTGTTCACCAGCGTGATGGCAGTGTCACAGCCAAGCTGCTTGGCCATCAGGGACGCCAGGATATTGGTCTCGTCGTCATTGGTCAGTGCGACCACGGCGTGGGCGGACGCGATGTTGGCCTCTTCCATGATCTCCGTGTCCAGCGCGCTGCCACACAGCACCACGGTCTTGTCGAGACGCTCCGCCACCAGTTCGGCGCGGGCGCGATCCATTTCGATGATCTTGAGGTTCACCTTGGACTCATTGTGCTCCAGCGCATTGCCGAGATAGAGCCCGATGTTGCCCCCGCCGATGATGACAACCCGCTGCGCCTCGTTCTCGTCATGCCCGAACAGCGGCATGGCACGGGCCGCATGCTGGGTATCCACGACGAAATAGACGTCATCGCCCGGCAGCATCTGATCCACTGAGGTCGGCACGAACAGTTTCCCTGCCCGCACGATGCCTGTGACAATGATGTTCAGGTTGGGGAACAGTTCCGTCAGCTGACGCAGCTGCTGATGCGCGATCGGGCATTCGCTGTCGATGTGAACACCGATCATCCGCACCAGGTCATCGGCGAACGGCAGCATGTCGAAGGCACCGGGCATGTGCAGCGCGCGATTGACCGCCTCCGCCACCTCCCGTTCCGGCGAGATGATGACGTCGATCGGCATGTGGTCGCGGGTGAAGAGGTTGGAGAACGACGGTTTCAGGTAACTCTGTGCCCGGATGCGGGCGATCTTGGTCGGCACGTCGAAGATCGAGTGCGCGACCTGACAGGCAACCATGTTCACCTCATCAGCAAACGTGACCGCAACCAGCATGTCGGCGTCCCGCGCACCGGCACGGTCCAGCATGTCCGGATGCGATGCGAATCCGACAAGTCCCTGCACGTCGTAGGATTCGCTGATCCGGCGGATCAGTTCCGGTGACTGGTCAATGATGGTGACATCATTGCGCTCTGCCGCCAGATGACGCGCGATGTTGGAGCCGACCTGCCCCGCCCCGCAGACAATGACCTTCATTCAATGCCAACCTGTAACTGAAAAACGCATGCCCTCGGGCCGGGACCACTGCCCCGCCTGAGGTGACTGTAGTGTCTTTCCGTGCCGGATGAAATCTACAGTGCAGGACGTTCAGGGGTGAAGCTACCGCCCCCGGTCGGAAGTCACCCCGAGCAGCTTCAGCTTCCGGTGCAGGGCAGAACGCTCCATGCCGACGAAATTGGCGGTCTTGGTGACATTGCCGCCAAAGCGGTCAATCTGGGCCAGCAGATACTCACGCTCGAATATCTCGCGCGCCTCACGCAGTGGCAGGGACATGATTTCCTGTCCCGTCTCCGCCTTCATGGTGGCCGCAGCCGGATTCGTGATGTCCTGCGGCAGCATGTCGAGAGTGATCGGTGTGCGCTGATCCCCTGGCGCCATGATCAACAGGCGTTCCACCACATTGCGCAACTGCCGGGCGTTGCCGGGCCAGTCACAGGCCTGCAGGGCGGCGATGGCCGCATCATCCACCACGCGCGGTGCAAGTCCGGAACTCTCGGCTGTCCGCTGAATGAAGTGGCGGATCATGTCGGGGATGTCTTCGCGAATGCGCCGCAGAGGCGGCACATTGACCGGCACCACGTTGAGGCGGTGATACAGGTCGCCTCGAAATGCGCCCTCCGCCACCATTTCCGGCAGATCGCGGCTGGTCGATGAAATGACCCGCACGTCCACGCTTACCGGGCGGCTGCCGCCAATGCGCTGGAACGTCTGATCCAGCAGGACCCGCAGGATCTTGTTCTGGGTCTGCACAGGCATTTCGGAAACTTCATCCAGGAACAATGTGCCACCGTGGGCACGTTCCAGCAGACCGATCTTGCGTGGCCCCCCGGCCATGTCCTGCTGGGCCTCCTCACCGAACAGTTCCAGTTCCATGCGGTCCGGTTCGATGGTTGCCGCGTTGACCACGACAAAGGGGCCCCCGGCACAGCGCGACAGGCTGTGCATGCGGCGCGCAACGATTTCCTTGCCGCTGCCCGGTGCACCGGAAATCATCACACGGCTGTTGGTCGGGGCGACCCGCTCGATCTCGGTCCGCAGCGCATTCATGGGGCTGGAATTACCGATCAGTTCCGCGACCGGACCCACCCGGCTGCGCAGATCCGCATTTTCCTGCCGCAAGCGCGTCGCCTCGAGCGCGCGCTCGACAATCAGCGTCAGCCGATCCGCCTTGAACGGTTTCTCGATGAAATCATAGGCCCCGCGCTGGATGGCTGCGACGGCTGTTTCAATGGTGCCATGACCACTGATCATCACCACGGGTGTGCCCGGGGCGAGTTGCTGGATCACATCCAGCAGTTCCAGGCCATCGAGCCTGCTGCCCTGCAGCCAGATGTCCAGGATGACCATCGACGGCGGCCGCTCACTGACTTCCGCCAGGGCCTCATCCGCGCCGCCAGCCACCCGCGTGACATAGCCTTCATCTTCCAGGATACCGGAAACAAGTTCCCGGATGTCGGCTTCATCATCGACGATCAGTATGTCCATCTGGGTCGAAAACCTTCAAATCCTGTTCGTTGCCGGCTGAGCCGACGTTGTCTGTTTCCTGACTGGCCAGATGAAGCGGAAAGCAAAGCCGAACCTCAGCACCTGGACCATTCGGGTTGTCACCGATCTGGAGGACACCGGCGTGCTCCTCCATGATCTTGCGCACAATCGCCAGTCCCAAACCTGTCCCCTTATCTCTCGTGGTGACATACGGTTCGGTCAAGCGTTCGCGGGCGGTCTCAGGCAGTCCAATACCATTGTCCGTGACTGTTATCACCGCGACATCATTGTGGCATTTTAGTGTCACAGTAATCACACCCGTATCAGGCGGATTGATGCGTGCTCCAATCGCCTCCGCAGCGTTCTTCAGCACATTGGTCAGCACCTGCGCCACCTGACGCCGGTCACACACCACCGGGTCATCGGGTGGCTCCACGTGGCGGACATATTCGATCTCGGGATTGGCGACGGAGGCGGCAAAGGCCGACTGTTGCAACAGGTCAGGCAGACTCTCCGGTTTGAACACCGGTGCCGGCATGCGGGCAAAGGCCGAGAATTCCTCGATCATCCGACCAATGTCCCCAACCTGTCGCACAATGGTGTCGGTGCATTGAACAAAGATCTCAGGGTCGGTGACGATCTGCTTGAGATACTTGCGTTTCAGGCGCTCGGCAGAAAGCTGGATAGGCGTCAGGGGGTTGCGTATCTCATGCGCGATCCGCCGCGCAACGTCGGCCCAGACCGCCATCCGCTGGGCCGAGACGAGATCCGTGATGTCATCAAACGTGACCACGTATCCCAGCACTTCACTGTCCCTGCGCTCAGCCCCGACGCGCACGAAGAACGTCTTCGAAACGCCGTCACGGCTGATGATGACCTCGCCCTCCGCCAGGCGGTTGGGATGCCCGGTCGCGTCCCGCAACAGATCAGCCATTTCCGGCACCGCTTCATCCAGGTGCCGGTCAACAAGATCCGACTGGGCCAGATCCAGCAGTCGACTGGCTGAACGATTGGGTATGTCTATGATTCCGCGCGAATCAAGACCCAGAACACCAGCGGTGACGCCCGCCAGAACCGTCTCCATGAACCGGCGTCGTTCATCCAGTGTACGGTTGGCAAGTTGCAGTTCCGCCTGTTGATTCTCGATCTGTCGCGCCATGCGGTTGAACGTGCGGCCCAGGGTTTCGATCTCGTCATCTTCCCCGGTATTCACCACGCGGGCGGCCAGATCGCCCTCCCGCACCCGTTCCGCTGCAATGACGACACCACCCAACCGCCGGGACATGCGCGTCGAGAACGTCAGCGCCAGCCAGATCGCGGCCAGCATCAACAGCACGGTCACGATCACGAACATCAGGAAGAATGTCAGTTCGAACCCGAATCTCTGCGCCGCCAATCGCTCGTAATCCGTCGCGGCCTGTCGTGCCCGCTGCACCTGGGCGGCGACCCTGGGTTCGACAAACCGCCCGACATACAGATAGACCTCATAGGCCCCCAGAAACCCGTCCAGCAGGATCAGCGCCGCCGCCTTGTCATCGGGCAGACCGGTCAGCGTGTTCGGCGAACTGCCGTCGGCAGCGTCGAACAGCATCACCACGTCGCCATTCTCGGCCTGGTTGATCGCCGCCAGCGGCACCTGATCGGCAAGGCCGGTTGCTGACAGGCTGGTCTGCGCCAGGATCGTCCCCGACCGGTCAAACACGATGGCTTCGCTCAGACCGCGCGCACCAGCCTGCGCGCTGACGACGCGGTTCAGCAGGACCCTGTTGTCCTGGACCGAACGTGCGACGCGATTGAGATCCTGGGCCATGGCCAGCGCATCCGCGCGAATGGTGGCCCTGTGTTCGGTGATCAGTGATTCGGCAACCGCCACGGATTCGGCCACAGCCAGCTGCGCGCGCTCGCTGAACCAGCCTTCCAGCCGCAGGTCGAAGAACAGGGTGGAAAATCCTGCCACCAGCAGGGCTGGCACCACCGCCGCCGCTGCGAAAAGGCTGGCGAGACGCATGTGCAGTGCCGCACCCGCATTGCCTGCCCGCTGGGCACGCCAGATACGCCAGACCCTGGCAACGATGACAACGACCAGCAGGGCGAGCACGAAGACATCGAAGAAGATCAGCGCAGGTGGCAGTTCCACGATGCTCTGAACCGGTTCGGCGGTCTGGAACAGCGTCGCGTAGGTCGCCGCACCGGCCGCGAGGGCCAGCGCCGCCAGACCGAATGCACCCAGACGACCAACCTCCAGGTCCAGCATGCGGTTGCGCATGCGGATCAGGATCGACGTTCTGTCATCGTCTGCGGTTGCGGTCATGGGGTTCCGGGTCCGGGCTTCGTCGCGGGTCGGACTGATCATCGGCCCGACGGATCGCAGTCGCGACTATAGGCCAGCTTCATCCCGGACGTCAGGTGTCGCCTGCACCGATGAACCTGACGTCAGTCGAAGCCGGCACCGCGCACGACGCGGATGTCGAGATCGCGAATCTTCTTGCGCAGCGTGTTGCGGTTCAGTCCCAGCAGATCTGCTGCCCGCAACTGGTTCCCGCGGGTCGCCGCCAGCGAAAGGTTGATCAGCGGCTTTTCCATTTCCCGCAGCACCCGGTCATACAGCCCGGCGGGCGGCAGATCGTCGCCATGCGCGGTGAAATACTGCGCCAGATGATACTCGATGGCCGAACCCAGGCTCTCGGACGCGGGATTGTGCTCCTCCGCCGGGGTCGGCAGCGGGTCTGCCAGTTCGCGTTCGACAATATCGACCGTGATCGTCTCATCGGCATAGAGGGCGGCGAAACGCCGGACAAGGTTCTCCAGCTCCCGCACGTTGCCGGGCCAGCGGTAGCTGATCAGGCGGTTCATCGCATCCCGGTCCACGGACTTGGACGGCAAACCCTCCTCCGCCGCGCGACCCAGGAAATGACGGATGAGATCAGGAATGTCTTCCGAGCGTTCGCGCAGGGCGGGAAGACGGATCGGCACGACATTCAGGCGATAGTAGAGGTCTTCGCGAAACAGCCCCTGCCCGATCTGCACCCGCAGATCGCGGTTGGTGGCGGCGACAATGCGCACATCGGTGCGGATGGACGTGCGCCCGCCGACGGTCGTGTATTCGCCCTGCTGCAACACGCGCAGCAACCGGGTCTGCGCTTCCAGCGGCATGTCTCCGATCTCGTCGAGGAACAGGGTGCCGCCATCCGCCTGCTCGAAACGGCCACTGCTTTTCTGCAGGGCGCCAGTGAAGGAGCCCTTTTCGTGGCCGAACAGCTCGCTCTCGATCAGCTCCCGCGGGATCGCGGCCATGTTGATGGCAACGAAGGGCCCGTTGCGGCGCTTGCCGTATTCGTGCAGCGCGCGGGCCACCAGCTCCTTGCCCGTACCGGACTCGCCGGTGATCATCACGGTCAGGTCAGTGGTCATCAACCGGGCCATGACCCGATAGATCTCCTGCATTGCAGATGACCGCCCGATCAGCGGCATCGCATCCTCGCCTTCAAGCGCCGCATCGCCACTGGGTGATGCCGGCGTGCTGAGGGCGCGGGCGACAATGGCCAGCAGTTCCTTCAGGTCGAACGGTTTCGGCAGGTATTCATAGGCACCGCGTTCCGTAGCCTTGACGGCCGTCAGCAGGGTGTTGCGCGCGCTCATCACCACCACGGGCAGGTCGGGTCGCAGCTTCTTCACCCGGGGCAGCAGGTCCAGCCCGCTTTCATCCGGCATCACGACATCCGTGATCACGAGATCGCCCGCACCATCGGAGATCCAGCGCCAGAGCGTGGATGCGTTGCCGGTGGAGCGTACGTCATAACCGGCGCGGCCAAGTGCCTGATTGAGCACGGTACGGATGCCGCGGTCATCATCCGCTACAAGAATGGATGCTGGCGTCATCGTTTCTTCACTCCACTCTGAACGACGGGTAGGTGGACCCGGAACCGTGCACCCCGGGTCATGGTATCGGCCTCGATTATGCCGCCATGGTCGCCAATGATCTTCGCCACCAGGGCAAGGCCAAGGCCCGTGCCGCCGGGCCGTGTCGAAACAAACGGATCGAACAGATAGGCCCGCAAGTCTTCCGGGATGCCGCCGCCATTGTCGGTCACCGTCACCTCCAGAGGCAGCTGGATACGTTCCGTGCTGCCCGGCAATGCCAGCCTGACGCCGTGCCGATAGGCCGTGTTCAGGTGTATCTCACCCTTCGTGCGGGGCACGGCTTCGGCTGCATTCTTCACCAGATTCAGGAAGACCTGGATCAGCTGGTCGCGGTTCCCCAGCACCATGGGCAAGGACGGGTCATAATTCTCGATGATCTTCACATGGGACGCGAAGCCATTCTCGGCCAGACGCCGAACGCGCTCCAGAACCTCATGAATGTTGACCGCTTGCTGCTCCAGCGGCGTCGGGCTGGAAAATGCTTCCATCCGGTCGACCAGCGCAACGATCCGCTGCACTTCGTCGATGATCAGGCTGGTCAGATCGCGGTCGTCGTCCGATGCGTTGGCTTCCAGCAACTGCGCGGCGCCACGAATGCCCGACAGCGGGTTCTTCACTTCGTGCGCCAGAACGGCCGCCATGCCGGTTACCGCACGCGCGGCACCGCGATGGGTCAGTGACCGGTCCATCTTTGATGCCATGGACCGTTCCTCGATCTGGATCACGACGACACCGGGATGGTCGGGCAGCGGCGAAAGCTTGATGTTGACGGTTCGCACCGCGGTGCGTGCGCTCCCCAGCAACACCCCATACTCGGAAACCGTTCCGGACCCTTCGTGCAACTGGTTGAACAGGGCCAGCATGGGGCTGCCGAAAGGGGCAATGTCTTCCAGACGATTCCGCTTCAGCGCAGCCTCACCCATGTCGAAGAATTCTTCCGCTGCCGGATTGGCCTGCAGGATGATGCCGCCTTCACCCGCCACCAGAATGGGATCGGGGATGGCGTCCAGAATGGCGGCGGCGTCAAATTTCTCCATCAGGCGGCCCTTGCCTGCGGTCGCGGTTCGGCGACCAGCGGGTCATCGGCAGTCGCGAAATGGTGCCTTATTGCCTGCAGGACCGTCGCCGGGTCTTCCGCCGTCATCACGTCGCGACGGAATGCAGCCGGATCATCCAGATGCATGGCGTACCAGCCAAGATGCTTGCGGGCGATCCGCATCATCGGGAACGTGTCACCACTGTCGATCATGTCCTGGTAGTGCGCCAGCAACAGCGCACCGATTTCCGGCACCGCTGGTACCCGGAATGCCCGTCCGCGCAGCGCCGCGATCAGTTCCGCCGGAAACCAGGGGCGCCCCTGTGCGCCACGACCGATCATCACGCCATCTGCACCTGACTCCGCCAGGCATGTCCGCGCGTCCGCAACGGTCTGGATGTCACCATTGGCAATCACGGGCACGGACACTGCCCGCTTTACCTCGGCGATGAACGACCAGTCCGCCTGGCCCTTGTAGAACTGGCAGCGTGTGCGACCGTGCACGGTCAGCATCCGGACGCCCAGCCCTTCCGCCATGCGGGCGAGTTCGGGTGCATTGCGGCTGTCGTCATCCCAACCGGTCCGCATCTTCAGCGTCACCGGAACACTTGCGGCCCCCACAACCGCCGCGATGATTGCCCGCGCCTGATCAAGATCGCGCATCAGTGCGGAACCCGCGTAGCCACCGGTCACCTGCTTGGCAGGGCAGCCCATGTTGATGTCGATGATGTCAGCACCGTGATCGATCAGGAAACGCGTGGCGTCCGCCATCACCGCCGGGTCACGCCCTGCGATCTGCACAGCCTGAATACCACTGCCGTCGTGTCTGAGCATGCGGCTTGCGCGGTCCTGCCCGCTGAGCACATGCCTTCCAGGCACCATCTCGGCAAAGGCGATCCCGACGCCAAAACGTTTCACCATGCGCCTGAACGGCGCATCGGTGATACCCGACATCGGTGCCAGAAAGACAGGGTCGCTGATTTCGTGCGGCCCGACAATTATGCTCATAAATCACTCAATTACCGAATGTGCGTAACTTGTGATCAAATATGCGGCACCTTCGCCCGTCACGCAAGTGCTTGCTGTCCTTGTGGCCCAATCATGTTCAGGGTAATCCAAGAAGCACACGCGAATATGCGCCTGCCTGAACGGGCATCAGCCTGAACGCGCCGACATACCAGTACGACAGGATCCCATGCGCACCGCCGCCCTCATCGTCGCCGCCGGACGTGGAACCAGGCTGGGTGCCGATACGCCCAAGCAGTATCTGGACCTGCTGGGCAAACCGGTCCTGCGCCGCACCATCGAGGCATTTCTTCTTCATGACGAAATCGACCTTGTCCAGTCAGTCATCGGGGCGGAACACGATGATCTTTATTTCGACGCAACACAGGGCCTGGACCTGCCCGCGCCAGTGACCGGCGGTGATACACGGCAACAATCCGTGGCCAGGGGTCTTGCCGCGCTCAAGGATCAGGGCATCGATCGTGTGCTGATTCACGATGGCGCGCGGGCGCTGGTCGATGCGACCCTGATCACCCGGGTCTGTCACGCACTGGATGACCATCCGGCCGTTCTGCCCGCAGTTCCTGTCGTCGACAGTCTCAGGCGTGTAACCGGTGACAGGGTGGAGGGGTTGGTGGACCGATCCGGTCTGGTCCGGGCACAGACACCGCAAGGTTTCCATTTCATGACAATCCTCTCGGCGCACGAACAGGCGACCGGCCCGGACCTCAGCGATGATGTGGCCGTCGCCGCTGCGGCAGGCGTCCCGGTGGTCACGGTCCCGGGTTCGGATGACAACTTCAAGATCACCGTCATGGATGATCTGAGGCGCGCCGAAGACATCTTGACCCGGAACACTGGAGGCCCGATGGAAACCCGGACAGGTTCGGGCTTTGACGTGCATCGGCTGGTGCCAGGTCGGCCCCTGATGCTCTGCGGTCTGCCGATTGAACACAGCCATGGTCTGGCAGGGCATTCGGACGCGGACGTTGCCCTGCACGCGCTGACCGACGCCATCCTCGGGGCAATTGCAGAGGGTGATATCGGCGATCATTTTCCGCCGACAGATGACCGTTGGCGCGGTGTCAGTTCCGATATCTTCCTGCGCTATGCGGTCGGACTGGTAAGGCTCAGGTCAGGCCATGTCACGTCAGTTGATCTGACGATCATCTGCGAAGCGCCAAAGATAAGGCCGCATCGGGACGCCATGCGCCAGCGGGTCGCCGACATTCTGGAAACATCCACGAACCGGGTGAGCATCAAGGCCACGACGACCGAGCAACTTGGCTTCACCGGTCGCGCGGAAGGGATTGCCGCACAGGCCATCGCAACCGTTGCGCTGCCTGCCGAACCGGTTACGCTGGACGTCAGATGATGCAGCGTATCGCAACCTTTCTGGCCACGTTTGGCTATTCCGGCTTCATTCGCCCGGCACCCGGCACGTGGGGATCCCTGGCAGCCCTGCCGGTTGGCTGGCTGATCATGTCGCTTGGCGGCACGCTGGTACTGGCAGCCGCGATCATTGCCACCTTCTTCATCGGCCTCTGGGCGGCCCGGGTGCACATGCACAGCCGCCGGACGATGCATGACCCTTCCGAAATCGTGATCGATGAAGCTGCGGGTCAATGGATTCCGCTGCTGCCATTGGCCGGCTTTGACCCGCTGGGCTATGCCGTAGCCTTCATCACCTTCCGCCTGTTCGACATCTGGAAGCCCGGGCCCATTGGCTGGGCGGACAAGCGCCTGAAGGGTGCGTTGGGTGTCATGGCTGACGACATCTTCGCCGGTGTGTTTGCTGCCCTGTGCGTGCTGCTGCTACAATATGGCAGAGGAGCAATAGCATGGTGACGGATCGACTGATCGCGGACGCGACTGAACTTCTGGAAGCCTTCCGGCAGCTCGGGCTGACAGTGGCGACCGCAGAAAGCTGTACCGGCGGCCTGATCGCGGGCACGCTGACGGAAGTGGCCGGATCGTCCGATGTCGTGGATCGGGGCTTCGTGACCTATTCCAACGAAGCCAAGCAGGACATGCTGGGGGTGCCCCCTGCCCTGATACGTGAACATGGCGCGGTTTCGGAGCCTGTGGCCATTGCCATGGCGGAGGGCGCACTGCGCAATGGCCGGGCAGATGTGACAGTTTCAGTCACAGGCGTAGCGGGACCCGGCGGCGGCACGGACACCAAACCCGTGGGATTGGTGCACATTGCCTGCGCCCGTCGTGGCAAGCCGACCCTGCATCAGCGCCACCTGTTCACGGACAAAGGGCGCAGCGCGATCCGCCAGGACACCATTGCCGAGGCGTTCCGCATCATGCGTCAACAGATCGAAACCTGATCCTCAGCGCAGGGTCAGATCCGGTGCCATGAGCTGAATGCCGGCCTCTGCAGCCAGATGATCGCGCATGCTGTCGATGCTGACTTCCGGCCCATGCATTGCGGCACGCGCACCGGCAAAGCCATCCTGGATGACCTCCAGGAAACGGTCCTGAGCCGAGCCGCCCGGAAATTCAGCCACATGCAATTCCCGCCCTGCGGCAACTCCAAGGCGCTGACGCAGCAGATCGAACGCGGTCCCGAAACCGCCCGTCGCATCCACCAGCTTCAGCCCGAACGCCTGACTTCCGGTCCAGACACGTCCCTGCGCCGCAGCCTCGACCTGTTCCGGCGGCAATTTGCGGGCATCTGCCACCATCCCCGTGAACGCGTCATAGATTGCATCAACCCGGCGGGACAGGCGCGCCTGCTGATCGGACGTGAAGTCCGCGAAGGGTGAGAAGATTGCGGCATTGCGCTCGCTGCGGATGATCTCGAACCGGACGCCATAGTCGTCCAGCAACTCATCCACGACGATCTTGCCGCTGATGACGCCGATGGAGCCCGTGATCGTGGAGGGGTGCGCAACGATCGCATCCGCACCCAGTGCGATCATGTAGCCCCCGGATCCCGCAACCGCGCTCATCGATGCCACGATGGGCTTGTCGATGTCAGCCATGGCCGCACGAATTGCACCGGAGGCACCATAGGCGCCCCCCGGACTGTCGATCCGCAACAGGATGGCGTCGACTTGCGAATGTTCGTCAGCGGCCCGCAGTTCCTCGATGAGCGCCCCATCGGTGATGACATTGCTGCCGAAGCCACTTCCCTTGCCACCGCTGATCTGTCCGGATGCGACAATCAGGGCGATGGTCGGCGCACTGCCATCCAGCGGGTCCTGCAATTCCGGCAGGTAGCCAGCGAAACCGACTTTCGGCTTGCCGGCCGCATCATGAAACGCGGTCGCGTAGGCAGCCCGGTCCAGCAGACCATTCTGCAACGCTGCTTCCGGGTTCAGCAGGGCCGTTTCCAGAGCCGCCTGGACCTGGGCAAAAGTCAGTCCGCGCCCCTCCGCAATATCATTCAGGGCCGAGCGGTGAATATCCTGCACCAGTTCGGCAAAGGCGACCCGGACATGGCTCTCCATGCTCCGGCGTTTCAACACATCTGCAGCGGTCTTGAAGTCCTTGCGCTGCTCCAGTGCGGGCTTGATGCCCAGGCGGTCCACCAGTTCACCGGCAAAGGGCATTTCCAGCGCGACGCCGGTTACCGCAAACTCACCCGAAGGCGAAATCCAGATCTCGTCGAAGCCGCTGGCGAGGCGATAACGGGCCAGGTCATAGCTTTCCGCAAAGACCCGCGTCGGCTTGCCGCTGGCCTTGAAGGCGGCGATCGCGGGCAACAGCGCTTCCACGTCAGTCAGACGCAGATCTGCCAGCGACAGGTCCATGTCGAGCCCGGTGATACGGCTGTCCGCCGCCGCCCGGTCCAGCACGCGGACCAGCCGCGAGACTGTCATGGAATCGCCGCGCACGAACTGTGCGAAGTCGGCGTTCGACGGTTTCTCCGGCAGGTCGCCGACGATTTCCAGATCCAGCACTGCACTTGGTGGCAGATCGTCAAATTGCGGCTCCCACGGCGCGAAGATCAGGGCCGCGACGATACCGGCAATGACCAGAAGGCCGATCACGAAGACACCCGCCTTCGCGAACAGCCATATCCCGCGCAAGAATCTGAAGAGCCACCCCATTTTCGATTACCGCGCCTGGCTGTGGTAGGCCGGGTTCGGCATCATGTCGATGGCGCTCGCCATGCGATTGGTCATGTTGTAGAAGGCCGCCGTCGCCGAGATATCCCAGATGTCGCGGTCACTGAACCCGGCGTCGCGCAGGGTCTGGCGATCACTGTCTTCCATCTTCTGCGGCATCTCGGTCAGTTTGGTGGCGAAGTCGAGCATGGCGCGCTGTTTCGGCGGCAGATCGGCGGCGCGATAATTCATCACCATCAGTTCCCCCAGCGCCGGATCGCCGGAAAGCTGGCGCACGGCAGCACCATGCGCGGTCAGGCAATAGAAGCACTTGTTCACCGAACTGACGGCAACCGCGATCATCTCCCGCTCCAGTTTCGACAGGCCTGACTCACCCATCATCAGGTCGTTGTACATGGCCGTGAAGGCATCGAGCTTGGCCGTATCGAACGAATAGGTGGCGAGCACATTGGGCACCATCCCAAGCTTCTCGCGGCAGATCTCGAAGTATTTCCGGGTCCGTTCCGGCAACTGGTCATCGGTCGGCACCGGAATATCCAGGGCATGAACGTAATCTGGCTGGGACATTTCCCTACTCCCCTTGAGGTTGATCTGTGTTCCGGTCACTGGCGGCGTTCTGGGCACGGGCGCGGAGCAGATGGTCGGCCAGCACGATGGCCATCATCGCCTCACCCACTGGCACGGCACGGATGCCGACACAGGGGTCGTGGCGGCCCCTGGTGGCGATTTCGGTATCATTGCCGTCGATATCAACCGTCCTGCGCGGCTGCAGGATGGACGATGTTGGTTTCACGGCAAAACGGCAGACAATTGGCTGTCCCGTGGAAATACCCCCAAGCACGCCGCCTGCGTGGTTTGACAGGAACGCAGGTGCGCCATCCACCATCCGCATCTCGTCGGCATTGGCTTCCCCGGTCAGTGCCGCCGCGTCAAAACCGTCCCCGATCTCCACGCCCTTCACGGCGTTGATCGACATCATTGCGGCGGCGAGGTCCTGATCCAGCTTGCCGTAGATCGGGGCGCCGAGACCCGCAGGCAACCCTTCCGCCACAACTTCGATCACGGCACCGACCGAGCTGCCGGCCTTGCGGATACCATCAAGGTAGGTTGTCCAACGCTCTGCGGTCTGCGGGTCAGGGCACCAGAACGGATTGCGGTCCACGACGTCCCAGTCCCAGGCAGCGCGATCGATCTCGATCTCCCCCACCTGGACCAGCGCACCGCGGATACGCACGTCGGGTCCCAGAACCTTGCGTGCAACACTGCCTGCTGCAACCCGCGAGGCCGTTTCACGCGCCGACGAACGCCCCCCGCCGCGGTAATCGCGAATGCCATACTTGGCCATGTAGGCAAAGTCTGCGTGGCCGGGACGATACTTGGCACTGATGTCGGAGTAGTCCTTGGAGCGCTGATCCACGTTCTCGATCATCAGGCTGATCGGTGTGCCCGTGGTACGCCCCTCGAACACGCCCGAAAGGATGCGCACGGTGTCCGGTTCGCGTCGCTGCGTCGTGAACCGGTTCTGGCCGGGCTTGCGCCGGTCCATCCAGCCCTGGATATCACTCTCGTCGAGTTCGATCAGCGGCGGACAGCCATCGATGACACAGCCCAGGGCGGGGCCATGGCTCTCCCCCCAGGTCGTCATCCGGAACAGATGTCCGAAGCTGTTGTGTGACATGGTCTGGTGCGGACGTCAGGCGGTCAGGTCGGGCGCATCAACCGCCTTCATGCCCACCACGTGATACCCGGAATCCACGTGCAGGACCTCACCGGTGACGCCCTCACCCAGATCACTGATCAGGAACAGCGCCGAATTGCCGACCTGTTCAATGGTCACGTTGCGCTTCAGCGGCGCGTTCAGTTCGTTCCAGCGCAGGATCTGGCGGAAGTCCCCGATGCCCGATGCTGCAAGGGTCTTGATCGGTCCGGCCGAGATCGCGTTGACACGGATACTCTTCGGCCCCAGGTCGACCGCCAGATAGCGCACGCTCGCCTCCAGCGCTGCCTTGGCGACGCCCATGACGTTGTAATGCGGCATGACCCGCTCGGCACCGTAATAGGTCAGCGTCACCATGCTGCCGCCATCGACCATCAGCGGCTCCGCACGCCTGGCGATGGCGGTGAAGGAATAACAGCTGATCAGCATGGAATTGCGGAAGTTACCGGCACTGGTATCGACGTAGCGACCCTTCAGCTCATCCTTGTCGGCGTAGGCAATGGCGTGGATGACGAAATCAAGCTTGCCCCATTTCTGCTCGATGTCGGCAAAGACGGCATCCATGCTGGCTTCGTCCGTCACATCGCAGGGCATGACGTAGTCGCAACCGATCGACTGGGCCAGCGGCACGACACGGCGCTTCAGCGCCTCACCCTGATAGGTGAACGCCAGATCAGCACCGGCATCAGCGGCTGCGCGGGCAATGCCCCAGGCAATCGAACGGTCGTTGGCGACGCCCATCACCAGGCCCCTCTTTCCGACCATCAGCCCATTGCTGTTACTCATGATGACCAAGCCCCTCGACTATCGGTGTGCGGACTGCAAGGTATCCGCTCTCTTTCCCGCGGGCCACCCATGTGCATGAATGCACCGGCGGAGCGCGAGACGTGTTCGTTAACGACTTCGGGGATTTATACGCAGTGAATCGTGAAAAGGCCATCCGGTTGGCGACCTTCGCCCTGAAGGAGGCTGGCGGCTTCAGTCGCTATGTCATCAGCCGCTTTGGCGACAACAATCTGACGCAGGTCGCTGGCGCCCTGACCTTCACGACGTTGCTGGCCATCGTCCCGCTGATGGCGATGTGCTTCGCGATTCTGGCCGCCTTCCCGGCCTTTGGCGGCATGGAGGCCCGGCTGGAGTCGTTCATATTCGAGAACTTCGTGCCGCATGCCAACGAAGTGGTACGGGAATATCTGGGCACCTTCCGCCAGAATGTGGGCAAGCTGTCCGCAGTCGCGATCATCGGTCTGGCCGTGACCGCGGTGATGCTGCTGGTCACCATCGAAACCACATTGAACCGGATTTTCCGTGTCATCCGGCAACGTGCCATCATCACCCGGCTGTTGTCGTTCTGGGCCTTGCTGACGGTCGGCCCGATCCTGTTCCTGCTCAGCCTGACGCTCACCAGCGCGCTGTTTGCCATGGCAAATACGGCGGGCCCGCAGGAAATCAGCATGGTGGCAAACCGGCTGGCGCGTCTGGTGCCTCTGGTGCTGGCGTTCGGCGGCTATCTGACCCTGTTCTTGATCATGCCGAACCGGCAGGTATTGCTGCGGGACGCCGCTGTCGGTGCAGCATTCTCTGCCGTCATGTTCGAATCCCTGAAAGCGGGGTTCGGCCTCTATGTCACTGCCTTCCCGACCTATCAGGCGATCTACGGTGCCATATCCGTGCTGCCGATCCTGCTGTTGTGGATCTGGCTGGTCTGGATCGTGACCCTGGCCGGTGCCACCATCACCGCCGCCATGCCGGAATGGCAGGGGCGCGGCAGTGTGGATCTGGAACGCGCGCCGCGTGTTGGCCGCCTGGCCATGGCGGTCGAGATCCTGCGCCTGGTGAAGAAAGCCCATCCGACAGGTGAATCCGTGCGCACCCAGGCCTTCATTCGGAAGATCCGGACGGCACCGAACCTGATGGAGACCATGCTGGAGAGGCTTGAGAAGACGGGGTACCTGGCGGAGACGCGCCGGGGCCGCTGGATTCTGGCCCGCGACCTGGATGGCCTGACACTCTATGACCTGATGCTCGCTCTGAGGGTTCAGACAAGCCAGCCCATGGTGGCAGGCAACGTGGTTCAGGGTCTGGAGGACATCGTCGATTCATCGATCGAGAGCGAACGCCACACCTTCGACATCCCCCTGAAGGAAGTGCTGGACTCGGGCGGCGCAACGCCGATGCAGACCCACCAGGCCTGATCGAACCACATATCGGCGGCTGAGCAGGCCGGTCAGACACCCCTTGCACGACCACCCTGCGCCTATGCCCTGCCCTGCTGTCTTGCCCGCGCCCATGCCGTCGGCATAGATTGCGGGACAGTCAACTGGCGCAGACATTCTGGGGGAGAACATCATGGATCAGGTCGGACATTTCATAGGCGGCAAGCATGTCGCCGGCACATCGGGACGTTTCCACCCGATCTACAACCCGACGCTGGGGCAACAGTCCCGCGAGGTGGCGCTGGCTACCCGGGCGGAAATGGACATGGCGATCAGCAACGCGCAGGAAGCCTTTCCTGCCTGGGCCACCAAGTCGCCCATCCATCGCGCCCGCGTGATGTTCAAGTACAAGGAACTGATCGAGAAGAACATGCAGGAGCTGGGTGAGCTGCTGGCATCGGAACACGGCAAGACCGTGCCGGATGCCAAGGGCTCGGTTCAGCGCGGCCTGGAAGTGGTGGAGTTCGCCTGCGGCATCCCGCACCTGCTGAAGGGTGAGTATTCCGACAGCGTTGCCACCGGCATCGACCTCTATTCCATGCGCCAGCCGCTGGGTGTCGTTTCCGGCATCACGCCTTTCAACTTCCCCGCCATGGTGCCCATGTGGATGTTTGCGGTGGCCATTGCCTGCGGCAATACCTTCATCCTGAAGCCGTCGGAGAAGGACCCGAGCGTGCCGATGCGCCTCGCCGAACTGATGCTGGAAGCCGGTGCCCCCCCGGGCGTGCTGAATGTGGTCAACGGCGACAAGGAATCCGTCGATGCCATTCTGGAAGATCCACGCATTCAGGCGGTCAGCTTCGTTGGCTCGACCCCGATCGCGCACTACGTCTACAAGAAGGCTGCTGACGCCGGTATCCGCTGCCAGGCGATGGGTGGTGCCAAGAACCACATGATCGTCATGCCTGACGCGGACATGGATCAGGCCTCCGACGCCCTGATCGGTTCCGCCTATGGTTCCGCTGGCGAACGCTGCATGGCGATCTCCGTCGCCGTGCCGGTGGGTGAGGAAGCCGCCGAGGCCCTGATGGCCAGCCTGCGCCCGAAGGTCGAGACGCTGAAGGTTGGTCCGTCGACCGACCCGGATGCCCATTTCGGCCCTCTGGTCACTGCCGAACATCGCGACAAGGTGCTGTCCTATGTCGACCTCGGCATCAAGGAAGGTGCTGACCTGGTGGTCGATGGCCGCGAATTCCGCATGCAGGGCTACGAAGATGGCTTCTTCATGGGCGGCTGCCTGTTCGACAATGTGAAGCCGGACATGCGCATTTACAAGGAAGAGATCTTCGGCCCGGTGCTGTCGATCGTGCGCGCCAACGACTTCGACGAGGCGCTGGCCCTGCCATCCGATCATGAGTTCGGCAACGGCGTGTCGATCTTCACCCACAATGGTGACGCCGCACGCGACTTTGCCCGCCGGGTGCAGGTGGGCATGGTCGGTGTCAACGTGCCGATCCCCGTGCCCCTGTCGTTCCACACCTTTGGCGGCTGGAAGAATTCGGCCTTTGGCGACACCAACCAGCATGGGCCGGAAGGCGTGAAGTTCTACACCAAGATCAAGACGGTCACGAGCCGCTGGCCCGGCGGCAACAAGATCGGCCCGGACTTCACGATCCCGACCGTTAAGGCCTGATCACCCGGCCTGATTGAAGGCTGCTGATCTGACGCGCTCGCTGCCCTGTGCGGCGGGCGCGTCTGCTTTTGTGCGGCGGCCCTTTCCTTCGGCGGGGCCCTGACGCATATTGCCGACAGATGTTCACGTTGTGGTCCAACGGTTCCGATGAACCGGCAGCGACCGTGGAACGTAGGGAAATCATGGCGACGTCACTCGGAGAACTCGACAGTACCTTCAAGCATGCGCTGCATGAGGCGGAGGCCCCGATCTGGCTGCCTGAACGCGCAGATCGCCCGCTGAAGACCGAAGGCGGCAAGGCCCTGAAGATCGTGTCGGACTATGAACCGGCAGGCGATCAGCCACAGGCGATCGCCGAACTGGTTGCAGGCGTGCGGCAGGGAGATCGCGATCAGGTGCTGCTCGGCGTCACCGGCTCCGGCAAGACCTTCACCGTGGCTCACCTGATCCAGGAAGTGCAGCGCCCGGCGGTCATCATGGCCCCCAACAAGACACTCGCGGCGCAGCTCTACGGCGAGATGAAGTCGTTCTTCCCCGACAACGCCGTGGAATATTTTGTTTCCTACTACGACTACTATCAGCCGGAGGCGTACGTCCCCCGCACGGATACGTTCATCGAGAAGGATGCGTCGATCAACGAACAGATCGACCGCATGCGCCATTCCGCGACCCGGTCCCTGCTGGAGCGCGATGACGTCATCGTCGTTGCTTCCGTCAGCTCGATCTACGGCATCGGCTCGGTCGAGACCTATTCCGACATGACCCTGTCCATCACCAAGGGCGAACGTGTGGATCAGCGCGCCCTGATCGGCCGGCTGGTGGAGCTGCAGTACAAGCGCAATGACGCGGCGTTCCAGCGTGGAACATTCCGCGTGCGCGGCGATACCGTGGAAGTCTTCCCCAGCCATCAGGAGGATCGGGCGTGGCGCTTCTCCCTGTTCGGCGACGAGCTGGAGGAGATCGTCGAGTTCGATCCGCTGACCGGAGAGAAGGCGCAGGCGCTGGACAATGTGAAGCTCTACGCCAACAGCCATTACGTTACCCCGCGCCCGACGCTGCAGCAGGCGGTGAAGGAGATCAAGGTGGAGCTGGCGGTGCGGCTGGAACAGTTGCATGCCGAAGGCAAGCTGCTGGAAGCCCAGCGGCTGGAACAGCGCAGCCTGTTCGATATCGAGATGATGATGGCCACCGGGTCCTGCCCGGGGATCGAGAACTATTCCCGTTATCTGACCGGGCGTCCGCCAGGTGCGCCGCCGCCCAGCCTGTTCGAATACATTCCAGAGGAAGCGCTGCTGTTCATCGACGAAAGCCACGTGACCGTGCCGCAGGTCGGCGGCATGTTCAGAGGCGACTTCCGTCGCAAGTGGACCCTGGCCGAGTTCGGTTTCCGGCTGCCGTCCTGCGTCGATAACCGCCCGCTGAAATTCGAGGAATGGAACGCCATGCGGCCGCAGACGGTGTTCGTCTCGGCAACACCCGGGGCCTGGGAACTGGAACGCACGGAGGGCGTGATCGTCGAGCAGGTGATTCGCCCGACCGGGCTGGTGGATCCCCCCTGCTTCATCCGTCCCGTCGCCTCCCAGGTCGATGACCTGATGGCGGAAGCACGGATCTGCGCCGAGAAGGGCCAGCGCGTGCTTGTCACCACGCTGACCAAGAAGATGGCGGAGGATCTGACCGAGTACCTGCACGAGAACGGCGTTCGCGTCCGCTATCTGCATTCGGATATCGACACGCTGGAGCGTATCGAGATCATCCGCGATCTGCGCCTCGGCGTCTTCGATGTGCTGATCGGCATCAATCTGCTGCGGGAGGGGCTGGATATCCCCGAATGTGGCCTGGTCGCCATCCTGGATGCAGACAAGGAAGGCTTCCTGCGTTCCGAAACATCCCTGGTGCAGACCATCGGGCGGGCAGCGCGAAACCTTGAAGGGCGCGTGATCCTCTACGCCGACAAGATGACCAACAGCCTGACGCGGGCGCTGGCAGAAACCGAGCGACGGCGCACCAAGCAGCAGGCATATAACGAACAGCATGGGATCACGCCTGTATCCATTCGCAAGAACATCTCCGACGTGATGCAGTCGGTCTATGCGCGCGACAGCCTGACGGTCGATGTGGACGACGATCAGAAGATGCTGACCGGCAAGGACCTGAAGACGCACATTGCCGATCTGGAAGCCCGCATGCGCGACGCCGCCGCCGATCTGGAGTTCGAGGAAGCCGCCCGCCTGCGCGATGCCATCAAGCGGCTGGAAAGCGCGGAACTGGAGATCATGGCCGATCCCATGGCCCGACCAACAGGACTGGCGGAAGCCATGGCGTCCTATGCCCCCGGCGCCACCAAGACCGGGCAAGCCAAGGTGAAGGGTGGCGGCAAGAGCAAGTTCGGCCAGGGCCGCACCAAGTCAGGCCGCCCGGGCGCCCGCCCCAGCGTCAAGAGCCGCAAGCGCTAGATGTGAGGTTTCATTGGATTGTCCATCCGCGCGGTATCCGGGAAGCTGGAGTTGCGAGACTTCAGAAGAACCGGAGATGCCCGAATGAACATCCAAAAGAATGCCCGTTTGACACCCCACAGTCGAGCCATACTGGTGCGTCGGGTGATCGAAGAAGGTCAGCGCCGACGATGATCTCCTTGTCGGCAATAGCGGAAATGACACGCTCAAGGGTGGGACAGGCGACGACATATTCGTGTTCTCACAAGGCGATGAGGGAATGCATGTCACAGATTTCGATGCAGGCAGCGACAACATTGAGCTTGATGTTGGGACTGCCGCCAGCCAGTTCAGCGATCTGACCGTAGACCAAGTGGCCGCAGACGTGATAGTGCCTTGGGGAACAACAGAATACCTGACGCTCTTGGGTACGTCGTCATCTTCATTGAACTCAAACGACTTCCCCTTCATTTGAGATACGGGCATCGCAGAATCGAATGAGCAACATATCAATCCACTCGATTGGGCGGGGGCCAGCGATAATCCTGATGCTGGCGGCATATGCCGCCGGCACATTTTTGATTGCATTGGCGGATGAGATCATCTCCGATTTCGGAGTTCATCCAATTTTCTCTGATTATTTTGTTCATGCACTAAACATTACAATACTGGTGCTGGCTTACGTGAAATTCGGCCAAACAATTCGCCAAATCATCGAGCGTGACATCGCAGATATCAAATCAAATTCAGCGATCCCATTTTTTGCATTTGTCGTATTCATCACTGCCATGGCTTTTCATATTTTGATTTTTGGGCAGTTTTTAGAAGAAGAAGGAAATGTCGATCTAAATATCCAATATTCTGATAATTTCGTGATGCTCTTTGATCTAACTATTGGTCTGGCATTGATTGCCCTATCCGAAGAGTGGACATTCCGCAAATTGTCATATGACTTTTTTAACTCCATCACTAAAAATAGATATGTCTATTGTATTTTTTCAATTTTTATATTCTCTTCTGTTCACATTCCATCAGGTCCAGCCATATTCGTCCAAGCCTTTCTGATAGCTATTCCATTCACACTATTTTATGCCGCATATCGCAATTTGGCGGCTGTCATATTATGCCATTATTTAGTAAATCTTCTGATATATTCCCACGCAACCGATAGATTTTTAGAGTATATTGCATCATGATTTAGCGTGTTAGGTCAATCCGCTGCAGGATTGCATCACTGGCCCACGCCCCGTGGGTTTTGTTCAGGCTTCGGGTGCGATGGTCAGCTTCAGGCCATCCAGCGCGTCGGTCATCTCGATCTGGCAGGACAGGCGCGATGTCGGCTTGAAAGTCGGCTCATCCTCCACCAGTCCCTGTTCATCGGGCTCCGGCGGTGCAAGCTTCGACTGCCAGGCCGCATCGATGTAGACATGGCATGTCGCACAGGCGCAGGAACCGCCGCAGATCGCGTCGACTTCGTAATCATTGTCGCGCAGGTTCTCCATGACGGAGATGCCGCTTTCGGCTTCCAGCGTTGTTTCCGTACCCGCGCGGTTGGTGATGTGAATGACCGGCATTTGTCCGGGGCCTCCTTGAAGCGTTGGTTGTCAGACTTCCTTGATGGGAATTTCAGTGTTGGCAAGACGGACTGAATCCACGTCCCGCCCCTCCCCGATCCACTTGCGGCCACGAACATAGTCGCTGCCGACATTGATCGCGTTGACCCCGGTAACACGGCCATCGCGCAGATAGAAGACGGAAAAGGAACGGGTCGAAGGTTCCCCGCGGACAACAACCTGATCGTCCGGCGCGGGCAGTCCCGCCATCTGCATCTTCAGGTCGAACTGGTCCGACCAGAACCAGGGCACCTCGGCATAATCCGCGCCCTTGTCGCTCAGTTCATTGGCGATGCAGCGCGCCTGATCCACCGCGTTCTGGACCGATTCCAGCCGCACATCCCGGCCCAGGATGCGGTTGGGATGCCGCGTGCAGTCGCCGGCCGCGAAAATGTCGGGGTCGGATGTGCGCGCCCGGGAATCGACGATGATGCCATCATCGGTCGCCAGACCCGCGGCCTCTGCCAGTTCCACCACCGGCACCACGCCGATACCGACCAGAACCAGATCGGCCGGATGCAGGTGACCGTGACTGTCGACGACATGGGTGGCGCGGTCGGTACCGCCGATCTCCGCCACACCGGTTTCCAGCAGCAGGTTCACGCCCTCGGCCCGATGCGCGGCTTCGTAGAACCGCGAGACCGGCTCCGCCACAGCACGGGCCATGACCCGGTCCATCATCTCGATCACCGTCACCTCGCAACCCATCTTGCGCAAGGCTGCAGCCGCCTCCAGTCCGATGTAGCCGCCGCCGGCGATCACGACCTTCGCCCCTTCGCGGGCCACGGTCCGGATCGCCTGCGTGTCATCGATGGTGCGGATGTAGTGCACGCCGGGCAGATCGCGCCCGACGACCGGAATCTCGCGCACCCGCGTGCCGGTGCAGAGCGCCAGCTTGTCGTAGGACAGTGTTTCACCACCAGAGAGCGTCAGGGATCTGGCCGTCCGGTCGATCGCCGTGACCTGAGTGCCAAGGCGAAGGTCGATACCCTTGTCGGCATAGAATGTTTCAGGCCGCAGGAATGTCTTCTCCAGCGGCACATCGCCCATCAGGAACTGCTTGGAAAGCGGCGGACGCTCATAGGGCGGCCAGGCCTCCTCACCAATCAGGGTGATGCGGAACCGGTCCTTGGCCCGTGCGAGCTGGACAGCCAGCGTGCCACCGGCATGCCCTGCCCCGACAATGACAATATGCTCGCTCATCCCAGCCCGTCCCCTCAATCGACATCCCGGCAACGGCACACATGACATGCGCCGCCCTGCTCTTGTACATAGCCAAGGCGAGGGCCAAGTGGAACCCGCTGTGGCTGAGGGGCGGACGCCCCGAGCCGATGCTGCTATGTTTCGCCTCCGGGCGCAAAGCAAAGCCCGCATGAACGCCCGCAGAAACAGCCAACTGGCAGCCAGAAGATCAGCTGAGGACAAGCGACAGGTGACTGAGACCGATAACAGCGCGACCGCCGATGCGACGACGGCACCACCACAGAAACGTGCCAGGGCCGCCTCCGGTGTGCTGATCCGGCGCATCTGGTCGGTCTATGTCCGCAACTACCTGCCCGAACTGACCATTGGCATCATTGCCGTCGTGCTGGTTGCCGCCTGCACCGCGCTGATCGTCCACCAGCTGGAACCGGTGATCGACGATATCTTCATCAAGGGCGATGAGACCCAGCTGGTCATTATTCCGCTGGTCATGATCGGCATCTTCTCCGTCCTAGCCCTGTCGACATATCTGCAGCATTTCACAATTCGCGCCGTCGGCTTCAGGGTGGTGACGGATATCCAGAAGCATCTGTACCGCAGGCTGATCAGCGCTGACCTGAGGTTTTTTCACCTGGAGACGGTCGGGGAATTCATCAGCCGTTTCCTGACAGACACCGTTGTCCTGCGTGAAGCCCTGGCGACGACCACCGTGGCACTCTGCAAGGACATGCTGACCGCGACGTTCCTGATCATCGTCATGTTCACCAAGGACTGGCAGATGGCGCTGATCGCGTCGCTGATCCTGCCGGCAACTGCCTTGCCGATGCTGCGGATCGGGCGCCTGTCGCGGAAATCGTCGGAAGGCATTCAGCAGACCTCCGGCTCGCTGTCCTCCTTCCTCGACGACACCCTGTCCGGTGTGCGCCAGGTGAAGGCCTATGGCCGGGAAGCCTATGAGGTGGAGCGCGCGACAAAGGTGATGGATGAGCGCGAGAACATGTTCATCAAGAACCTGCGCGCCCGATCCTTGATCACCCCGCTGATCGAGGTGTTCGTCGGCATCGCCATAGCGGCGATCATCTATTTCGGGGGCCATCGGGTCCTTGCCGGCAACATGACCCCGGGCGAGTTCTTCGCGTTCCTGACGGCGTTGCTGATGATGGCGCAGCCGATCCGCCGCCTGGGCAAGCTGACAGCGGCGCTGCAGTCCGGCCTGGCCGCTGCGGACCGGCTGTTCCAGTCGATCGACGGCCTGCCCGAAATCGAGGATCGCTCCAACGGTCGCCAGTTGAAGGTCGATCGCGGTGAGGTCCGCTTCCGTGATGTCCGCTTTGCCTATCCGGACGGGACAGAGGCGCTGCGCGGCATCAATCTGGTCTGCAATCCAGGTGAAACCATTGCGCTGGTCGGTGGATCCGGCGGTGGCAAGTCAACCATTCTCAACCTCACCGCCAGATTCTATGACACCAGCGCAGGCACGGTGGAAATCGATGGCCAGGCGGTGGATCAGGTCAGTGCCGCCAGCCTGCGCGCCGCCATGGGCTTTGTCGGGCAGGACACGGCGCTGTTCGACGACACCATCCGCGCCAACATTGCCTACGGTCGCCCGGATGCAACGGCGGAACAGGTGGAGGCTGCGGCACGGGCGGCAAATGCGCATGGATTCATCGATGCACTGCCGGACCGCTATGAGACGGTCGTCGGGGCGGCAGGGTTCCGCCTGAGCGGTGGTCAGCGCCAGCGGGTCGCCATCGCCCGCGCCATGCTGCGCGACGCGCCGATTCTGCTGCTGGATGAAGCGACATCGGCGCTGGATACCGAATCGGAACGCAAGGTTCAGGCAGCGCTTTCGGAGCTGGCCAGGGGCCGGTCGACGATCATGGTCGCGCATCGCCTGACCACGGTGGTCAATGCCGACCGGATCTATGTGATCGAGGATGGGCAAGTGGCGGAGAGCGGCAGCCATGCGGAACTGCTGGCCCGGGGCGGACGCTACGCCGACCTCTATGCGGAAGGCACCGGCAACGCCCCCCGGGTGATGGAATCCGACCCGCCCAAGACCGCACTCGGCGCGGACTGACCGTTGTGGATGGTGCCATCCTCTATCATGGCCTCGGGACGGTACTGACGCCGCTGGCACCCTTGCTGCTGCGCCGCCGGTTGCGGGCCGGGAAGGAAGATCCGGCACGGCTGGGTGAGCGGCTGGGCCAGCCTGGCCGTCGCCGCCCCCAGGGTCTGCTGATCTGGATACATGCGGCCAGTGTGGGCGAATCCCAGTCGGTTCTGGCTCTGATCGGACGGCTGCGGGAAAAGCGACCGGACATCGCCATTCTGGTCACGACCGGAACCGTCACCTCCGCCGAGTTGATTTCCAGACACTTGCCCGATGGCGCATTTCACCAGTTCGTGCCGCTCGACCTGCCCGGACCCACCAGGCGCTTCATGGAACACTGGAAACCCGACGCGGCTTTCTGGGTGGAGAGTGAACTCTGGCCGGGGCTGATACGCGCCATGCACAGCACCGGCAAACCCCTCGTCCTGCTGAACGGTCGCATGTCGGCGCGCTCCTTCAGGCGCTGGCGGCGGTTGCGCCCTGTTATCGCGGGGCTGCTCGGCTGCTTCACCAAGGTGCTGACCCAGGGGGCCGAGTACACCGATCGCTTCAGGGTGCTCGGCGCCCGAAACGTGGTGGAGGCGGGAAACCTGAAACACGCTGCCGAACCTCTTTCGGCAGACCCCGGGGAACTGACACGTCTACAGGCCCTGATCGGCAATCGCCCGGTCTGGCTGGCTGCCAGCGTCCATCCGGGCGAAGAATTGACCCTGCTGGCCGCGCAGCAACGCATCGCCGCCACGGTGCCTGATGCCCTGCTGATCATCGTGCCACGGCACCCGGCGCGCGCCGACGAGATGCTGCACCCCTTCACGGCGCAGGGCATCGGCACAGGATTCCGCAGCGCCGGGCAAGACCCCACCCCGGACACGGCAGTGCATGTCGCGGACACGATGGGCGAACTCGGCCTGTTCTATCGTCTGGCGCAGGTGGCAGTCATCGGCGGATCCTTCATTCCTCATGGGGGCCAGAATCTGCTGGAGGCCGCGCGGCTCGGTTGCGTGCCGATCTGTGGCCCGCACATGGACAACTTCCGGGAGATCGCCGACGAAATGTCGACCAGTGGCGCGATGATACCGGTTCAGAACGCTGACGGCCTGTCCTCCGCCCTGCTCGACCTGCTGCAATCACCTGACGGGCGCGCCAGGGCAAAAGCACAGTGTCGCGCGGTCACCGGCATCCACGATGATGTTCTGGATCAGGTCATGGCGGAGATCTCGCCGCATCTGCCGCACGGAGAATGGACGTGAAGGCGCCGCAGTTCTGGCAGGGTCGGGAAAGTTCGCTGCTTGCCATGCTACTGACCCCGGCGAGTTGGGCGTGGCGCAGCGCGGCACGGATCAGGCGCGCCCGGACGACACCCTGGGTCGCGCCCGTGCCAGTCATCTGCGTCGGCAACCTGACCGCCGGTGGGGCCGGCAAGACCCCCACGGTCACCGCCCTGACCCGGTGGTTTCAGGCGCGGGGCATTGCGGTGCACATCCTGCTGCGCGGCCACGGCGGCAGCCTTTCCGCCGCTGGCGCGCATCGGGTTGACCCGGATAGCCACGGCGTCGCGGATGTCGGTGACGAGGCGCTGCTGCATGCCCGCATCGCACCGACATTCATTGCCGCCAATCGTGTGGCCGGAGCACGCTTGGCAGCGGCAGGCGCGGATCTGATCATCATGGATGACGGTCACCAGAACCCGAGCCTCGCCCGCGACCTGTCGATCATCGTTGTGGACCTCGGTTTCGGGCTCGGCAATGGCCGCGTCATGCCCGCCGGTCCGTTGCGCGAGACCGCCGCCGAGGGACTGGCCCGCGCCAATGCCGTCATTGCCATCGGCAACGGCATCGTCCCCAAGCCCATCAAGGAGACAACCCTTCCCATACTTAAGGCGCATGTGGTGCCTGATTCATCGTCCATGCATCTGGCGGGCAGGCGTGTCGTGGCCGTGACCGGCATCGGGCGACCGGAGAAATTCACCGAAACACTGGCAGAGATGCGCGCTGAGGTGACCGACCTGTTGGCCCATCCGGATCACCACGTCTTCAGCGGTGACGACATCCTGCGCGCGCTCGACCGCGCGAAAACCAGGGATGCTGTCGCGGTCATGACCGCAAAGGACCACGTGCGCCTGCCTGCGGAGGCGCGGGACCTGTTTCAGACCGTGGACATCCATCTTGAATTCCAGCGCCCGGACATGCTCGACGCCCTGCTGGCGCCTTTGCTGGTGCAGGTTTCAGCCAGACAGGCTCAGGTCAGCAAGGCCAAGCCCAGCAAGGCTCAGGCACAGCAGGAATCGCCTGCCTGAATGGGTGGGCACGGCACATCGCCATAGCTGCAGAAGACGCAGCAGTCGCCGGGTTTCGGCTTCAGCAAGGTGCCGCAGCCGTCACATTCCAGAAACCACTGGCAGAAATTGTCCGGCATCACGTGCTTGACGGAATGGTTGCATTCAGGACAGGTGAGCGTCGATTCAGCAATGACAGCGACCTCGTTCATCAGCCTCTCGCCTCCATGATCATGCCGCGTATCCAGTCCTGATGCTCCCAGACAGCGAATGACGCCGCAATGACAAGGCTGCCCATCACCAGGATCAGCAGCGTGCGCTGACCGCTTCGATCCAGCCTCTGCATGACAAGCGGCATGTCCAGCACCGCAAGCCAGGCACCGCCAAGCCCGAGCGCAACAAACACCATTGGCAGCACACAACAGGCCGCCGCCAGGAAGGCGATGATGGCTGTCGACGGCCCCGCCCAGGAGATGGTTGTGCCGAAGATCCTGTTCATGGGCGCATGCTACCGCAAGACCCGGTGCGGTCTGCCTCAACTTGCCGTGCGCTCAGGCAGTCCTACCGCTGCAGCAGACCTGGCACTGTCGGGTCGTAACCGGGGTTGATCGCCATCCGGTCGAGCGTGCGGACGGTGGCGTAGGGAATCAGGCCTGCTTCCCGGCCTCGGGCATAGGCTTCGCTGATGCGTTTGACCTGTGTGGGGTACTCGATCAGGAACACGGGCTTTCCGGCTGCCGTGATCATGTCGAGATGCTTCATGACCCAGGCCGTGGAGTCGTCGGGATTGGGCACGCCTTCCCCATCCCAGCCGAAGAAGGCATCTTCCTTGCCCAATCCGTCGATGATGGCGAGATAATCCGCATCCACGACCAGGTCCTCGGCATTCTGCGGCACGAAGCGGAACCCGGGGACCCGTGCGCGGGCATAGGCGGCCATTTCCGTCACGAAGTCGGTCATTTCCTTGGCGGCGGTCTTGCGGCCCTTTTCCTGAAAGTACCAGTAGGCATCGATGATATCGAGGTAGACCCCGTCGAAGCCGGCCGCGATGATCCGGTCCAGATAGGCATCCGGGTTCCCGAAGATGATCCGCTTCCAGTCCGGATCCCAATAGCGCACCTTGAAATTGCCTGCCCAGTCCGGGTTCACCGCCTCCAGCCATTTCGGAGGCTTCTTCGCCCATGAATTCTGCCAGTAGAAACGATAGTCCTCCGCCTCCCCCACCGACATGTAGGACAGTACGATGCGGCGTTCGCCATCGGGCTTGCGCTGCATCATGGCGACATCCGCGCGGGTGAAGGCCCGATCGCCCGAGCCGTCACGGGAATAGTCGACGATCGCCATGTCGAAGTCACTGGCTGCGATCAGGGCCGGGTTCGGGTTGGCCAGCCAATAGGTGAAATGCCGGACGCCGGACAGGTCAGCCTGAGCTGCTGTAGCTCCCGTCACCATGGCGAGGATGCCAAGAACAAATCCCGTTCGGAATATCCGCACCCTGTATCTCCCGCTGCATGTGTGAGGCTGTCCATTATGACTATCTTTACCTGCCAATGGTTAAGACTGAAGGCAGTGAATTCAACGTTACCCGCACCGCCGGAGCAAAACATGTCCGCTTCCCTTCTGGATACCGACATCGATGACACTGACCCGATGGGCGAACTGGTCGAGGGCGAGCATCAGGTCATACATGTGCCGAATACGCTGCGTGCCAAGACCGGCTCCGGGGAAAGGGTCGATCCGGAGAGGATCAAGGCCGCCGAAAAGGCCGTCCTCGGCATGGCAGACGATTTTCGCATCTGGGCCATGGAAGATGTCGCGCAGATGCGCGATATCATCGCCGATTGCAGCGCGGGCTCCCTGCACGTGGTCGACGAGCGGGAGCGGATCTACGACATCAGCCACAACGTGAAGGGTCAGGGCAGCACGTTCGGCTATACCCTGCTGACATCTGTCGCAGACAACCTCTGCAACTTCCTGGACCGCCAGAACGAGCTGAACAGCGAACATCTGCCCGTCATGGCCGCCCATACGGAGGCGTTGAGCGCCATCCTGCGGTTCAACGTGAAAGGCAGTGACAATCCGACAGGTCAGGAGATCGTGCGCAGCCTGCATGAGTTGATCACGAAGCAGCCCGTCAAGCCGAGGGTCTGATCCCGACGGGGCTGCTGCCTGCTGGGCCGTGAATTACCGGGCTGTGATTTACTGGGTTATGACTTACTGAGCTGCTGCGTCCGCTGCCGCTTCCTTCTGGCGACGCTTCTTCTCGACGTAAACCGCACAGAAGATCGAAATCTCGTAGAGGATGATGATCGGTATGGCGAGGGTCAGCTGGCTGATCGGGTCCGGCGGCGTGACGATTGCGGCCACGACGAAGACACCGACGATCGCGTATTTCCGCTTTGCCCTCAATCCCGATGACGTGGCCAGACCGACCTTGGCCAGCAGCGTCAGCAGCACCGGCAGCTGAAAGCAGAGGCCGAAGGCAAAGATCAGCTTCATCACCAGACTGAGGTATTCGTTGACCTTTGGCTCCAGCTGGATTGCCAGATCACCGTCAGATCCCAGCGTCTCGAACGACAGGAAGAACTCCCACGCCAGCGGCATGACCATGAAGTAGACCATGCTGCCGCCGATCAGGAACAGGATCGGGGTCGCCACCAGAAACGGCAGGAACGCGCCTTTCTCGTTCTCGTACAATCCCGGGGCCACGAACATGTAGATCTGCGAGGCGATGATCGGGAACGCCAGGATGAAAGCGGCCCAGAACGCCACCTTGATGTAGGTGAAGAATGCTTCATGCAGGGCGGTGAAGATCATCCGCCGACCGGAATCCGCCCCCAGCACATCGACAAGCGGCTGCATCAGCACCGCGTAGATGTCCTCGGCAAATATGAAGCAGAAGATGAAGGCGAAGAAGATTGCGGCAACGGAATAGAGCAGACGGTTCCGCAGCTCGATCAGGTGGACAAGCAGCGGCTGCTTGCCCTCCTCCACCGCATCGAAGGCATCCTCGTCCGGGCCACCGATCTTCGCGCTGTCGGTCATGCGCCGTCACTCCGCCTGGGCGTCTCAGTCGCGGTGTCCGACGCGGGCGCAGGTGCAGGCGCGGGTTCCGGCGCGGCAGGCTGCATGGCGTCGTCCATCTGGCGCGGTGCGTCCGTGCCGCCAATCGCGTTGGGAGATGGCTGTGCAGCGGGTGCGTCACTCGCGGGCGCCGGGCTTTCCCAGGCTGTCGGGTCGTCATTGTCGGATGCCGAATCGCGCGGCGCGTCAGGCATGCTCTGCGGCTGACCGGCCTTGCGCTTGTCCGGGTCGTCGAACAGCCCGTCGAGGCTGCCCGAGGGGTCGACCATGCTGTTCATGTCGGACGCGGCATTCTTCGCCGCCTTGCGGACCTCATCCAGCTCCGTATCCCGGGCCATGTCTTCCACCGTGCGCTGGAATTCGCGCGCAACGGAACGGGCCTTCCCCAGCCAGTGTGTGACCGTGCGGAAGACAACCGGCAATTCCTTGGGACCAAAAATGAGGATGGTCAGAACGCCGATGACCAGCAGTTCCGTCCAGCCGAGATCAAGCATGCGTGCCGCCCAGCCATAGGTTCAGGGTTGCAGAAACGGAAATCACACTGTCCCGACGGCAGAACGCCAGTCGGGCAGATTGATCAGGGCGAGGATCAGCCCTGTGCGGCCTTGTCCTTGTCATCGGCAACCTTGGTCTGAGTGGCGTCATCCTTGGCGGTGCCATCTTCTTCCTTGATACCCTTGCGGAAGCTCTTGATGCCGCCAGCCAGGTCACCGGCCAGGCGCGAGATCTTGCCGCCGCCGCCGAACAGGATGAGCACGACCGCCAGCACGATGATCCAGTGCCAGATGCTGAATGAACCCATCGGGAATCTCCCTTGAATTAGAATGCTACATCCCCCGGCATTGCAGCACCGGGGAACCCTTCATGTGGACCTTATAGGCCATCCATACCAGATGGGAACAGGATTACACGCTCAGGATCGATCGAGACGCCGATCTCCTCACCGATTGCCGGTGGACGGCTGGTGGTGCGTGCGCGCAAGGACGGCATGCCGGCGCTGGTGAGTTGCACCCGCCAATAGGGGCCGATCAGGCGTGAATCGGTGACTGTCATCTGCAACGACAGCCCGCCAGCCGGTTCCCCGCCCAGACGCACGCCCTCTGGTCGGATCAGCATGTCCAGGGGGCCGGACGGCAGGTCAGCCGGTTGCGGCAGCGTGCCAAGCGCGGAGGTGACACGATCCCCCTCCGCCATCGCCGACAATTCGTTCACCGGACCGAAGAACTTGGCCATGAAACGGTTCGCAGGCTTCAGATAGACGTCCGTTGCCGGACCGAACTGAACCAGCCGCCCCGCCTGCATGACCGCAATCCGGTCAGCCATCCGCATGGCTTCCTCCGGGTCGTGCGTCACCAGCATGACGGTTGCACCCAGACGCTTCAGCAAGGCCAGCGTCTCGTCGCGCACTGCGTTGCGCAGGGTCACGTCCAGGTTGGCGAACGGTTCATCCATCAGCATCAGACCAGGCGCCGGCGCCAGGGCACGGGCCAGCGCGACACGCTGTTGCTCCCCGCCCGAAAGCTGATGTGGAAAAACGTCTGCACTGCTTTCCAGGCCGACCCGGGCCAGCACTTCGCGCACCCGGGACTGGCGGATGTCCCCCTTCAGGCCAAAGCCGACGTTGCCAGCGACACTCAGGTGCGGAAACAGCGCATAATCCTGAAACACCATGCCGATGCGCCGGGCCTCCGGCGGGACGCTGTGTCCCGGCACGGCCACCGAAGTGCCATTGATGCTGATCTGTCCGGCCTGCAGCGTCTCCAGCCCGGCGGCGAGACGCAGACTGGTCGTCTTGCCACAGCCGGACGGACCAAGCAGGCAGACAATCTCCCCCGGTGCCACATCCAGCGACAGGTCATCGACGGCGCGGAAATCTCCGAACTGATGGATTACATTCTGGAATGACAGTGCAGTCACGATGTCTCCGACCCGACGTGTACCGTTCCTGATAGTCGTTCGCGATTGGGAAGCCAAGCAGATCAGACAAACAAGGCGTGATTTCGTAATTGACCGTTAACCACCCTCTGGCTACCCTCCGCCACATGAACGCAATGGCCCGCCATATTCTATCTGGTCTCGCCCTAGGTATCCCGGCTCTCCGCTAGAGTCGGGTAAAGCCCCGTTGCGTCGAGTCCGGTTTTCCTGGCTCCCCCCTTACCCAACAGACAATTCATCGACCCGTGACCGTTGCCCTGTCCCTGATATGCCGGGGCGCGCCGGGTCGGATCAGACACACACTGCGTGAAGCAATCGGAGACCAGGCCCATGACCAGCATGCCGAACACCCACAAGTACCGCGCCTTCCCCCAGATCGACCTGCCTGACAGGCAGTGGCCGACGAAGACCATCGACAAGGCACCGGTCTGGTGTTCCGTCGATCTGCGTGATGGCAATCAGGCCCTGATCGAGCCGATGAACGGCGACAAGAAGCTGCGATTCTTCCGCCACCTGCTCGCTGTCGGCTTCAAGGAGATAGAGGTGGGCTTCCCCGCCGCTTCCGATACGGATTTCGATTTCGTGCGCCACATCATCGACCACAACCTGATCCCCGATGACGTGACCATCCAGGTCCTGACACAGGCACGCGATCACCTGATCGAGCGGACTTTCGAGGCCGTGAAGGGGGCGAAGAACGTGATCATCCACCTCTACAACTCGACTTCCACCGTGCAGCGTCGGGTGGTCTTCGGACTGGAGAAGGATGGCATCACCGATATCGCCGTCGAAGGCGCGAAGAAGGTGAAGAGCCTGATCCCGACGCTGGAAGGCCAGAATGTCCGCATCGAGTACAGCCCGGAAAGCTTCACCGGCACCGAACTGGAATATGCCCGCGACGTCTGTCACGCGGTCATGGACGTGTTCGAGCCGACGCCGGAGAACCCGATCATCATCAACCTGCCCGCAACGGTGGAGATGGCATCGCCCAACTATTACGCCGACCAGATCGAATGGATGCACCGCAACCTGCGCGACCGGGACTGCGTGATCCTCAGCCTGCATCCGCACAATGACCGGGGCACCGCCGTGGCGGCGACGGAGCTGGGTGTGATGGCCGGTGCGGACCGCATCGAAGGCACCCTGTTCGGCAATGGGGAGCGGACGGGCAACGTCGATCTCGTCACCCTGGCGCTGAACATGTTCACGCAAGGGCTTGATCCTCAACTGGACTTCACGAACATCACCGAATCCATCGCGGTGGCCGAACACTGCAACCAGTTGCCTGTGCATCAGCGCCACCCCTACGCGGGTGAACTGGCCTATACCGCGTTTTCCGGCTCCCACCAGGACGCGATCAAGAAGGGCATGACGGCGGTCCGCAGCTCCAACGATGGCCTGTGGGAAGTGCCATACCTGCCCATCGATCCGATGGATGTCGGCCGCGCCTATGAAGGGATCATTCGGGTCAACAGCCAGTCGGGCAAGGGCGGCGTCGCCTACATCATGGAGAATGATTTCGGGATCGAACTGCCACGCCTTTTGCAGGTGGAATTCAGCCAGGTGGTGCAGAAGGTCACCGACGGATCCGGCAAGGAGATGATGGCTGACGACATCTTCGAGACCTTCCAGCAGACCTATCTGGAAACCGACAGCCCGTTTGGCCTCGAATCCTACAAGGTCGCGTCATCATCGAAGACGGAGGGCAATTCGGTTGTCGATGCCATCGTCCGCCATGGTGGCGAGACCATCGCAGTCTCCGGCGAAGGCAATGGCCCGATCAGCGCCTTCTTCTCCGGGGCCAAGGCCAGGTTCGGCATCAACGCCAACCTGACCGACTACCGGGAGCATGCGATCCACGCCAGTGAACGCGGATCGCGGACCCGGGCGGTGTGTTTCATCCGCCTGGCGAATTCCCATGGCGAGCAGCGTTTCGGCGTCGGCATTGACGAGAACACCACCACCGCATCCATGAAGGCCATCGTGTCGGCCCTCAACCGTCTGGACGAAGTCACCCGATGAACCAGAATGACAGGGCGCGGCACCCAAATGCGGGTGCCGCGCCCGCGCTTCCCGAATGACCACCCCGAACGATGGATCAGCCCTGCACTGGTCAGCCCGACTGCCGTTCTTCTTTGGCTGGATCATCGTCGGTATTGCGTTCCTGACCATGGCGGTCGGGGTCAGCGCCCGCACCGGCTTTTCCCTGATGCTGTCGCCGCTGATCAGTGAATTCGGCTGGGATCGCGGTCTGGTTGCCGGCGCGTTTTCCTTCGGATTCCTGGTGTCCGCCGTCCTCAGCCCTCTCGTCGGGCGTGCAATGGACAGGTACGGGCCCCGCATTGTCATCGAATGCGGCGTGGTGCTGCTGGCTGGCGGGAGGCCTGCTGGGCCATGGGCCTGCTGGTCATCGTCGTCGTTGCACCGCTGAACCTGCTGGTCCGTCTGCGCCCCGCCGATATCGGTCAGGTCCCGGATGGCAAGCCCCTGCCCCTCCGCGAAGATGGCTCCGCAATGCCGACCAACATCGTCGATCCGGTGTGGGCCGGCATTGACTGGACTGTGTCGAAGGCGATCCGCACGCCCCGGTTCTGGTGGCTCGTCGTCGGATTCTTCTGCTCCACCTATGCCTGGTACGCCGTGCAGGTGCATCAGACGACGTTCCTGATCGAAACCGGTTTCGACCCGATCCTCGCCGCCTGGGCACTGGGCCTGGTCAGCATTGTCGCCATACCGGGCCAGATCGGCCTGGGTGCCCTTTCGGACAAGATCGGGCGGGAATCCGTCTGGTCCTTCGGCTGCATGGGCTTCATCATCTGCTATGCGGCGCTGATCGCCCTGGAGCACGAGAAATCGCATCTGCTGCTCTATGTCATGGTCATCGCCCAGGGCTGCCTTGGCTATGCCATTACCTCCGTGCTCGGCCCCATCGTGGCGGAGATCTTCGAAGGGCCGCACTATGGCGCCATCTTCGGCATCCTGACCGTGGCGCTGATCGGCGGCGGTGCAGCGGGACCGTGGGTCACGGGCATCACGCATGATGCCACCGGCAGCTACCAGCTGGCCTTCTTCATCGCCATCGGCGTATGTATCCTTTCGATTGCCTGCATCTGGATTGCCGCACCGCGCAAGGTCCGCATGGTGCCCGGCAGGATCGGGAGCCCCCTGTGAAGCGCAGAACCGGCCACAAGGCCTCCGCCGCCGACATCCGGTTTCGCGATGACTTCGCGGCGTTCAGGATTGATCCGGCAGAATTCCGGCACAGGCAGCACATTCGTCTGGCCTATGTCTGTCTGGTGAACCATGGCCCAGACGCGGCAACAGCCCATGTTCGGGACACCATTACAGCCCTGTTGCACCACATCGGTGTCGATCCGGCGGCGAAGTATCACGAGACCATGACCCGCGCCTGGGTGCTGGCCGTTGACCACTTCATGCACCGCGACGCCACCCCAGCGACCTCTGCCGATGCCTTCATCGACGCCAACCCGCGCCTGCTGGACAAGGACATCATGCTGACCCACTACGCGCATGAGACCCTGTTCTCCGACAACGCCCGCGCCGGTTTCGTGGCACCGGACCGCGCCCCCATCCCGCTGCATGCCTGATTGAGCCTTGCCGCCACCCACCCTATGATCGCCTGATCAAATGGGGGAGAGACGGTCATGCATGATCTGGTCATTCGCGGCGGAACGGTAATCGACGGCACGGGCGGCGCGGCGCGCACGGCTGATGTGGCAGTGAAGGATGGCGTGATTGTCTCCGTCGAGGGCAAGGCCGGGCCGGCCACCCGTGAGGTGATGGCAGACGGCGCGCTGGTCACACCCGGCTGGGTCGACATTCACACCCACTACGACGGACAGGCCACCTGGGATGCCGATCTGACGCCCAGTTCCTGGCATGGTGTGACAACCACGGTCTTCGGCAACTGCGGCGTCGGCTTCGCGCCGGTGAAACCGGGTTCCGAGCCCTATCTGATCAACCTGATGGAGGGGGTGGAGGACATCCCCGAGATCGTGCTGTCCGAAGGCATCGATTTCCGCTGGGAAAGCTTCCCCGACTTCATGAACGTGCTGGCGGAAACCAGTCGCACCATGGACATCGGCACCCAGGTGCCGCATGCGGCGCTCAGGTTCTACTGCATGGGCGACCGGGGCGCGGACCATGGCTCTGCACCGACCGAAGACGAGATCAAGCAGATGGGCGTGCTGCTGGAGGAAGCGCTGGGCGCGGGCGCGCTCGGCTTTTCCACGTCACGCACCATCAAGCACAAGGCTGCTGATGGCCGCTACACCCCATCGCTGACAGCACGGGAACCGGAACTGGTGGGCATCGCCCGGGCCATGAAACGCGCCGGACGCGGCATCATCCAGGTGAACTCCGACTGCGAACCCGGGGATTTCGAGACCCTGCGCGGCGTGGCGGCTGAATCGGGGCGTCCCATGTCGGTGCTGCTGATCCAGGTGGACAATGCACCCGACCGCTGGCGCGACACCCGTGCAGGCATCCATGCCGCCAATGCGGCGGGGCAGAAGATGAACGGCCAGGTCTCCAGCCGTCCGATCGGCATCCTGATGGGGCTGGAAACATCCGTGCACCCCTTCATCACCCACCGCACATGGCGCGCGATGGCCGACCTGACACCGGAAGAGCGCTATCAGCGCCTGAAGAACGATGCCGATCTGCGCCAGCGCCTGGTTGATGAACGCCCGTCCAACGGTCACACCAAATGGATGGAATTCGGCCTGACACGCGCCTGCCGCCTGGCAGAGCCGCTGAACTATGAACCCGACCTTGCCAACAGCGTCGCCGCGATCGCCGAACGCGAAGGCGTCGATGTCTGGACCAAGGCGCTGGAGATGATGCTGCAGGACGACGGCAAGGCCATCCTGCTCTACCCGTTCGAGAACTACAACGCAGGCAACCTGGACGTCATCCGCGACATGCTGATGGACCCCGACACGGTCTGTGGTGTTGCCGACGGGGGCGCCCATGTGGGCCTGATCTGCGATTCCAGTGCGCCGACCACCCTGCTGACGCTCTGGGGTCGCGACCGGACGCGGGGCGAAGGCATTCCGCTGCCCCATCTGGTGAAGAAGCAGACCCGCGACACGGCCCTGACCTATGGGCTGACCGACCGTGGCATGCTGGTTCCGGGAATGAAGGCGGACATCAATGTCATCGACTTCGAAAACCTGCGCGCGCTGCAGCCGCAGGTGGTCTATGACATGCCCGCTGGCGGCAAGCGCCTGATCCAGCGTGCGGCGGGCTATCGCCACACGTTCGTGTCGGGTATCGAGACGCTGGCGAACGGTGAACTGACGGGCAACCGTCCGGGACGCCTGATCCGCGGCTGAGAACCGGACGTAAGTCCCCCAACGCATACCGACAATCGCGCAGGAGCTGACCCGTGGCACGTACCGTCCACCTGATTCGCCATGGCCAATCGACTTTCAACAAGCAGATGTCGCTGACCGGTATCGACCCGATGCTGTTCGACGCGCCGCTGTCCGACCTGGGGCAGCAGCAGGTGGCGGACCTGCGCCACCAGATGGCGGATGTGCCGGTTGACCTGGTTGTCACCAGCCCCTTCACGCGGGCGATCCAGACCAGCATGGCCGCCTTCGGCCATCGCGACCTGCCGATGGTGGTGGAATCCATCCATCGCGAGCATCTGGCGGCAAGCTGTGACGTGGGCCGGTCCCCCGACGCACTGGTCGGTGACTTCCCGCATCTGTCGTTCGATCACCTGGATGATCCCTGGTGGCACAATCAGGACGGGCATGATGCCAGCGAGAAGCCCTTCGCCATCGAGCCGCAGAATGTCCTGATGGATCGCGTGAAACGTTTCCGGGGCTGGATCGCGAGCCGCCCGGAGGAACACATTGCGGTGGTCGGGCACGGAACCTTCTTCTTCATGGTCATGGACCGGTTCCTGAACAATGCCGAAGTGCATACCACCCGGGAGTTATGACAGCCGTGTCCAGTCAGGAAGACCCCCGGATCGACCAGTTGACGTTCCCCATCTCATTCCTGTCGGATGCAGGGGAGCATTGGGGGGAACTGCGCAAGGCCAACATGGGATTTCTGGCTGCGCTGGGCTTTCTGATCTTCGCGGCATTCAGTGAAACCGACGCCCTGTTCTCGACAGAACCCGCCGTCATCCACGGTCTCTACGTTGGCGGTATCTTCGTCGCCATCTATTTCCTGCGAAAGCGGAACGCGATCAAGTTCCAGATCGGCCTGGAACAGGGCGACCTGCTGACGATCGATGAGGCCAATATCCGCGACCACATGACCTTTCAGCCTGACACGGGCATCTTCGCATGGCGCAATATCGAGTCCTTCAGCTTCGACAGCGAAGAAGAGCGTCTGGACTTCAAGCTCTCCGCACCGTTCTCGATTGAACGCAAGGTCGACCGCGACAATGATGAAACAGATGCCACCCAGCCATCGTACGAAGGCATCGCGTCACGACTGCAATACAGCATGGACACCTATCACCTGCGCAATCAGGTGCACCAGTTCAGGCGCATACTTGCTCAGTTGGGCGTGCAGGAAAAGTAGTCTGGCGACCCGTCAGTTCAGCGCCAGGATGTTCTTGTCCTGACCACCTGCTGCGACCACACCACTCACGCCCACCATGTCCCGCTTCGTCATCGACAACAGCAGATCGAGATCATTCGGGGCATTGGCGATGAATCTCGTCGCCGCCGGATCATCGTGCGCGCCCAGGCGGGCGATGATCACGGCGCCGGACGGAGCGCCATCGCGCCCGAACAGCACGGTCCAGGTCTCGATCTCGCCCTCACCGGACGGTGTTTCAGTGAAGGGCGGTCGCGGCAGGCTGTCGATCTGCGACTGATAGCTGGCGGGGTCTTCGCGCTGCCATTGCCGGTCCGATGAAACAGGCTCCGTGGACCAGATACCGGCAGCGTGCTTGGTGATGTAGCCGCCGTTGGCGGTCACCAGCCCGAATCTGCCCGGCGCGGCGCGCAGGCGGTCGGCCATGGTGGCGATGGCGTTCATCGAATAGTTGTTTCCGGCCCCGCCGTGATAGGGCAGCCCCCCGGTCACCGTCAGGGGGCGCGGGTCGTCCGCCGCCATCCCCAGGGCATCGCGCCCGATCTGCACCGCGCTGGGGAAGCAGGAATAGATGTCGATCAGGTCGATGTCGTCCAGCCCCCTGCCCGCCATGGCGAAGGCGCGTTCAGCCATCAGATGCATGGCCGGGGATGAATGGTAATTCTGCCGCTGATGCATGTACCAGAGTTCGGTCGTGTCAGCGCAGCCGTGCAGGAACAACCAGCGGTCCTGCGGCACGCCCATCCGCCGCGCCTCCCCCACCGAGGTCATCAGCAGGGCGGCGGACTGGTTGATCTGGTTCATCGCATTCATGAACTTGGTGTAAGGCCAACTGACAAACCGGTTCTTCGGCCCCGGCGTGGCAATCTCCTCAGCAGTTCGCTGCACCGGAAACCAGGCGTGCGGAGATTTCGCTGCCACATCCGTGAAGCCCGCGAAAAGCTGCCCCATGGCCAGTTGATGTTCTTCGATGGTGCGGCCCATGTGATGGCGGCAAGCGTTCTCCAGCAAGGCATAATTGTTGGTCGCCACCCAGATACCGTGGGCGCGTTCATGATCGGTCACCATCGGCCTGTCGGGCCAGATCAGGTTCGGGTCGCTGTCGGCTGGCTGTTTCCAGTCAGGCTTGCACCCTGACTTGATCAGCCGCCGGGCGTTCTCCATGGCCTCCGCCCCGGCCAGCAGCACGAAACGTTTCCGCCCCGCCGCGATCTCCGCCGCGAACCGGTTGGCCAGCGCCTGCGGTGCCTGACCGCCGTCCGGCGTCAGCCAGGTCTCGGCCCGCGTCGCACCCAGATGCCGGGCGAGCGTCGCGGGGGAGTTGCGCATCGGTTCCCGAAAGCTCTTCACGACAACAACCGCGTCCAGGCTGGCAAGAGTGCGACGCTGTATGCCCGCATCATCAGCGGCCTGGATTGCAGCACCGATCATCAGATCCATGGGCGTTGAAAGCGCGTCCAGTGGTTCATCGCGAACGGTGACCTGACCAACGCCGATCAGGACGGGCGTGTCATCACGGATCATGTTGCATCTCCTGCCCTGGCACGCGCCCATTTCGCGTCCGTCTTGCCGCTGGGACCGCGCTGTATCGCATCGATGAACAGAAATGCCTTGGGCAGCTTGTAGCGGGCGATATGGCGTGCCGCTTCATCCAGCAGGTCCTGCCGTGTCGGCGCGGATCCTTCGGCGGGCTGCACGATGGCAATGACTTCCTGCCCCCAACGTTCGCTGGTCCGCCCTGTGACCACCACATCGGCAATGCCGGGATGGTTCTTGATGGCCTGCTCCACTTCCTCGGCGAATATCTTCTCCCCACCCGAATTGATGGTGAAGGATTCCCGGCCATGGAATTCCAGCGTTCCATCAACCAGCAACCGCACCCGATCCCCCGGCACGACATGGCGTACCCCGTCTATCGTCGGGAAAGTCCTGGCGGTCTTTTCCGGGTCGTTCAGATAGCCGAGCGGCACGGTGCCCCTGTTGGCCAGCCAGCCGAAGCCGTCATGCCCTGCCGACAATTCCGCCGTCATGTCATCATTCAGCACGGCCGTGCCTGCCGCGACACGGAACGACGGCGCGGCACTGCTTCCATCGGCATTGGTGATCTGATGCGCCTGCGGCCCGCTTTCCGACGCACCAAGCGCATCGATCAGCCGCGCATTCGGCGCGCATGCCAGCAGGCCGGTCTTGATCGCCGGGGACAGGATGGCACCGCTGTTGTAAATGGCGGTCAGGCTGAGCAGGCTGTCGGGGCTTTGACGCGCAGCCTCCACCAGTGGCCGACCATAGGCATCGCCGATGATCAACAGCATCGTCACCTTTTCCCGGGCAATCGTGGCCAGCAGATCAAGGGCGTCCAGCCGGTCCGGCACGCCCGGAATGACAACGGTATTGCCTGAGCAGAAGGCTGACAGGGCAGTCTGACAACCGGCACCATGCATGAATGGCGGTGCAGGTAGTACGGTGTTGTGGCTGCGCCGATGGGCGCGGGCCACAAAATCTTCCAGCGTCGGCATCAGCCGCCCATCCCGGCCCCTGCCGTCCAGATTGGCCGCGATGCAGTCCGCCTGACGCCAGAGCACACCTTTCGGCATGCCGGTCGTGCCGCCGGTATACATGCAGTAGATGTCGTCTTCGGATGCAGTCACGTCAGGTGGCGTGTCGGATGCCGCACCAACCGCGCCCGCGTAATCCAGCGCGCCAGGCAGCAGATCGACATCCGTGCCGTCCGCCACCTGCAGCAGCAGAAGATCACCGCTCAGGTCCGCCAGCACCGGGCGCAGCATCTCCGCGAACCTGGCCTGATAGATGATCGCCCTGGGTCGCGCATCACCGAACAGATACGCCAGTTCCTCCGTCACGTAGCGGTAGTTGACGTTGAACGGTACCGCCCGCGCCTTGTAGGCACCCAGAAGCGCCTCAAGATATTCCGCACAATTGTGCATCAGGACAGCGATGTGGTCCTGTCCGGATTCCCACCCCCGCAGGCCCGATCGTTCCCGGTGGATGGTGATCCCGTGGGACAGCAACAGGTTGGCCAACTGTCGGGTCCGCCGGGTCAGGTCCGCATAACTGATGCGCCGATCATCCTGAATGATGGCGGCACGATCCGGCAGGACGTCCGAAATCGCTTCCTGCACGTTTCCGATGGTGATCGCCACGGACATCAATCCTCGGTCATCACGCCACGGAGACGGTCGGAAGCTTCCAGAAACTCCTCCATGAACTGATAGACCACGCCTCTGGCGCTCTGTGCGGTGGTCATCAGGCCAACGCCCTGCCCGACGAAATAGGAAGCCATGTCCTTCGCCCCCTCATGCCCGCCCTCGGCCAGGCGGGTGATGCGTGCCATGGCCGGTTCGGTGATGATCGACTGCAGCGGCATGGGCAGCGGCTTCGGCGCATCAGGTTCTTCCCAGGCATCGGTCCAGGCTGATCGCAGCTGACGCGATGGCTTGCCGGTGCGGGATTTCGTGCGGATGGTTTCCCGGCTGGTCGCGGCCAGCATCTTTTCCTTCACCACCGGCGACGTCTCCGCCTCCGCCGTGGTCAGCCAGACCGACCCGGTCCAGACACCGTGTGCACCCATGGCCATGCAGGCCGCCATCTGTTCGCCGGTCACGATGCCGCCCGCAGCAACGACCGGAATATCCGAAATCTCCCGCACCGCGCGCACCACTTCCGGCACCAGGATCATGGTGGAGACATCACCGCAGTGCCCCCCGGCCTCCCCACCCGACGCGACGATCATGTCGACGCCGGCCTGTACCTGCTTGATGGCGTGTTCCCGTGCCCCGACCAAGGCCGCAACCGGCACGCCATGCGTGCGTGCCATGTCGATCATGTAGGCCGGCGGGGTGCCGAGGGCATTGGCGATGAGCTTGATCGGATGGGCAAAGGCCACGTCCAGCAGCGCGCTTGCGCCATCGTCACGGATATTGGTGCCCAGACGGGTGCCGCGTTTCAGGCTTCCCGGATCCAGCGCTTCACCTTCGATGCCGTGCCGGTTGAAGACACTGGTAACGAAGTCCAGATGCCCCTCCGGCACCTTCGATACCTGGTCGTCGCGACTGACCTTGGCCCCTTTCGATTCGTAGCGCATGGGGACGATCAGATCGACGCCATAGGGTTTTCCGTCGACGTGGTCATCGATCCAGGCCAGTTCGGCCTCCAGCTTTCCCGGGCCGATACCTGCGGCGCCAAATATGCCGAAACCACCGGCCTTGGAGACTTCGACCACCACGTCACGGCAGTGCGAAAAGGCGATCAAAGGGAATTCAATCCCCAGCATTTCAGTCACGGCGGAACGCATGATTCTTCATCCTCCCCAGATTTCGAGCCAGCTTGGCCCCTTCAGGACCAAGGCAAGTGTGCCCACGTTTGCATTCCTGTCCAATTCCTTTGAAAATCGGAACCATTCCGGCAACGAATGGAGCTTCATCATCGCCATCGACCTGAGGAAACTGCGCCACGTCGTCGAGACCGCGCGGTTCGAGAATGTCACGCGGGCGGCGGAGGCGCTGTACATCACGCAGTCCGCCCTGACCCGCAGCCTGGCGGACGTCGAGGCTGAACTGGGCACGCCCCTGTTCGTGCGGCTGCCGCGCGGGGTGCGCCTTACCGAACAGGGGCGCCGGTTCGTTGACCGTGCCCGGCTGATCATCGGCGACATGGATGACCTGCTGGCAGACATCGATGACCATAACGAATTGCAGACCGGTCGGCTGCGGCTCGGCGTCTCTCCCCCCGGTTATCAGCGCTATATCTCCGGTCCCATCGGTGATCTGGCGTCCCGTCATCCCGGCCTGCGGCTGGAGATGACATCGGGCGCGACAGACGATCTGGTGCCACGGCTGGTAAGCGGGGACCTTGACGGGATCATCGGCCATCGCGGCTGGCTGAAGCGCTGGCCCGACCTGCAGCTTGAGCCTCTGGCGTCGTTCCACAGTGCCTTCATCGTTCGCCGTGGCCACCCGCTGACGCAAAAGGCCCAGGTCTCGGAGCGCGATATCCTGTCGCTTCCCATGATCATTCCCGCATCGGTGGAGCCGCTGCAGACCGATCTGGCAACGCTTTACACGCGCAACGGGCTGCCGCCGCTGAACCCGCATTACGTCGTTGATGGCCTGGACATCATTCAGGACATCGTTGACGGCACGGATGCCTGTGCGCCGGTGACCAGCCTCAACCCGGATTTCGGACGGATGCGAAAGCGCCACCACCTGTTCCGGCATGAAGTGGACATGCCTGTGCAGCGGATGGTCTTCGCTACCAGCCAGACCCGAATGGTGTCACCCGGTGCCGCAATGCTGGCCGAGATTCTGAAGGACAGTTTCGGGCATCATTCCTTCAACGAATAGCGCCAGTCCGCCTTGGCATTGGACTCTGGCATGACAGACCGGAATGATGGTGGTCGTCATTCAAGGGGAGGCACATCATGGCGGTGAAAACCGAAGTCAAAGGCCACGTTCTGGTCATCACGCTCGACCGTCCGGACGCGCGCAATGCAGTCAACGGCGCTGTTGCATCAGGCATGGAAGCAGCAATCGACAAGCTGGAAGGCGACGACGATCTCTGGGTCGGCATCGTGCAGTCCAGTGGCACGGTGTTCTGTGCCGGGGCGGATCTGAAGGAAATCTCTGCCGGTAACGGTCGTGCGCTTTCAACCGAAAAGGGCGGCTTCGCCGGTCTGGTGAAGCGTGAACGGACCAAGCCGCTGATTGCCGCCGTGAATGGTGCCGCCGTCGCCGGGGGCTGCGAGATCGTCCTGTCCTGCGACATGGTGATCGCGGCGGAGGGCGCCCGCTTCGGTCTGCCGGAAGTGAAACGGTCCCTCGCCGCCGCCGCTGGTGGCCTGTTCCGCCTGCCCCGTGCCGTCGGCATGGGTCCGGCGATGGAAATGATCCTGACCGGCGACCCCATCGACGCCAGCCGCGCCTATCAGCTGGGACTGGTCAATCACGTCGTGCCGCTGGACGGCCTGGCGCAGGCAGCGCTGGACCTGGCCGAGCGGATCGTGGTCAACGCTCCCCTCGCCGTCCGTGCCAGCCGAGCCATTGCCAGCCAGGCGCTGAAGCTGGACGACGCGGAACTGTGGAAGATGAGCGGCGCAGCGAGCAAGGCCATGTCGGAGACCGAGGACTTCAAGGAAGGCCCGCGCGCCTTCATCGAGAAACGCGCACCTGTCTGGAAGGGCCGGTAGGCTTTCGCGGATGCATCAGTCGGCCTTCGGCATGCCCGCCGGAGGCCGAACCGCGCCCGCTCATGAAACGTGCGTACCGTCCAGCCAAGGGATCATGTCAACAGCTCTCGCCCGCATCCGGTGTCCAGGCGGGCTGTGTATCGAAGGTCTGCAGGTCCGGGTCCATTGCATCCCAGTGGGGACGTGACCGGGCATGGATCACGACTTCCGGCGTGAAGACCGACGGATCGTCGAGTGTCCCCAGCGTGATCGTCACAGTAAGCGTCCGGTGGTGCCGCTCACTTCTTCCACGTTTTCCATTTCTTTGCGAGCTTGAGGACGTCGAGGCGAAGTTCATCTGCGTCGGGGACACGCGGATCGAATGCCCCGCCTGCCCATTCCGTCAGTTCTTCGTGTT